>CAVVGY010000006.1:0-171091 GCA_963747935.1 uncultured Thermoleophilia bacterium
GGGTCAACATCTGGGGCGGCACCGCGCACGGCGCCCCCCTGGACATGCGCTTCAAGAGCGCCGGCTACTCCGACTGCGGCTGGGACGTCTTCGGCCTGGTGGCCGAGCAGCCCACCTTCCCCGACCGCAACTCGGTCACCCAGCGGGTGTACCGGCTGAGCCTGCCGGAGGCCATCCTCGACGGTCACATCGAGTGGCTCGGCGAGGGCTTCTGCGTGCAGTACCCCGAGCAGCAGTTCAAGAAGATGGAGTACCCCGAGCCCGGTCCGGGCGGCGCCGAGATCAGGATGATCCACCGCCACGGCGGCTCGTTCATCAGCACCATGAGCGACACCAGCAAGTGGGTGCGCATGTACCAGTCGCCCAAGCTGGAGTTCGTGGTCATGCAGGACTGCCACTGGCAGAGCGAGACGAAGTTCGGCGACGTGATCCTGCCGGCCTCCACCAACTTCGAGCACCAGGACATCTCCGAGTGGGCGCAGCCGGGCGGCTACGGCAACGGCAACGTCAACTGCAACCACCGCATCCTCATGTACCAGCAGAAGTGCATCGAGCCCCTGTGGGAGTCCAAGCCCGACTACCAGATCTACTGCGAGCTGGCCGAGCGCCTGGGGTTCCTGGAGGAGTACACCGAGGGCAACTCCGAAGAGGACTGGATCAAGAAGGTCTTCGCGATCACCGACCTGCCCAAGCACATCAGCTACGAGGACTTCAAGAAGAAGGGCTACTTCGTCGTGCCCTCCGTGCCCGACGACTACGAGCCCACCATCTCCAACCAGTGGTACTACGAGGGACGCCCGGTCGACACGCCCGACAGGTTCAACCCGCTGGCCGACACCGAGCACGCCACCGAGATGGCGACCCCGAGCGGCAAGATCGAGTTCAAGCGCACGATCCTCGAGCAGTACTTCCCGGACGACGAGGAGCGGCCGATCATGCCGCGCTACATCCCGCTGTACGAGGGGCACGAGACCGAGGGTCTCGTGGACAAGTACCCGCTGATCATCATGACGCCGCACGCCAAGTTCTCGTACCACACGCATCAGGACAACAAGATCCAGTGGCTCGACGACATCCGGCAGCACCGCATCATCAAGGACGGCTACGCCTACTGGCCGATGCGCCTGAACCCGGGCGACGCCGAGGCCCGGGGCATCAAGGACGGCGACATCGTCATGGTCTACAACGACCGCGCCAGGGTGCTCGGGGTGGCCCTGGTGACCGAGCGCTGCCGCCCGGGCCTGCTCCACTCCTACCAGGCGGGCGCCAAGTACGACCCGCTGGAGCCCGGCAACGCCGACAGCATCGACAGGGGCGGCTGCGTCAACCTGCTGTCCCCGTCCCGCTACACCAGCAAGAACGCCTGCGGCGAGGCCAACATGTCCTATCTCGTCGAAGTCCGCAAGTGGGAGGCCTGAGCAGTGACCCGATATGGGATGGTGATCGACGTCAACACGTGTGTGGGGTGCTACAACTGCTTCCTCACCTGCCGCGACGAGTACGCCGGCAACGACTACCCCGGCTACTCCGCCGCTCAGCCCATGAGCGGCATGAACTGGATGAAGGTCAACGAGATCGAGCGCGGCCAGTACCCGCACGTCAAGGTGGACCACGTGCCCGTGATGTGCTCGCACTGCGACTCGGCCGCCTGCGTGACGCTGGACCAGACCGGGGCCATCTACCGGCGCCCGGACGGCATCGTGCTCATCGACCCGGAGAAGGCCAAGGGCAACAAGGGCCTGGTGGGTCTCTGCCCGTATCGCCAGATCGAGTGGAACGAGGAGCTCCAGCTGGCGCAGAAGTGCACCCTGTGCGCGCACCTGCTGGACAAGGGCGACCCGGAGCCCCGCTGCGTCGAGTCGTGCCCGAGCGGCGCGCTGGTGTTCGGCGACCTGGACGACCCCAGCAGCAAGGTCGCCGCTCTGGTGGCGGCCGGCACCGAGGTCATGCGCCCCGAGTACGCGATGGGCGAGAAGGTCACGTACAGGAGCCTGCCCAAGAAGTTCGTGGCCGGCACCGTCATCTACGGCGACGTGGACGAGGTCGCGACGGCATCGACGTGGTCCTCACCGGCGACGGCGGCAGCCGGACCATGAAGACCAACGGCTTCGGCGACTTCGAGTTCGAGGGGCTGGCGGACGCGGCGACCTACACGGTCACCGTCGAGGCCCCGGGCTACGCCGCCGCGACCCTGACGGCCAAGACCCGCAAGGACATCTACCTCGGCGAGATCGTGCTGGAGAAGTAGGGACAGGAATGCCTGGGATCCGATCGTACGGAGCGTACATCCCGCTGTTCCGGCTCAGCCGGGCGGAGATAGCGCGGGCGTGGGGCGGCGGGCGGCCCCGGGAGAACGTGCCGTCGCGAGCTACGACGAGGACAGCCTCACCATGGCGGTGGCCGCCGCGCGGGACTGTCTCAAGGGCGTGGACCGCGCGGCGGTCGGGGGCGTCTACTTCGCCTCCACCACGGCCCCCTACAAGGAGAAGCAGTCGGCGGCGACCATCGCCTCCGTCCTGGAGTTGCCGCCGGACGCGGTCGACCATGGACTTCGGCGGCTCTCTGCGCTGCGGCACCAACGCGCTCAAGGCGGCGCTGGACGCCGTGGCGAGCGGCAGCGCCGAGAGCGTGCTGGTCTGCGCCGCCGACACCCGCCTCGGGTACCCCGGCCGGCCCCGGCGAGATGAACTTCGGGGACGGCGCCGTGGCGCTGCTGGTCGGCCGCGGCGAGGCCCTCGCCGAGGTCACGCACTTCGACAGCCGCTACTGGGAGATCCAGGACACCTGGCGCTCGGACCAGGACACCTTCGTGCGCACTGCGGAGGACCGCTTCTCGATGGACGAGGGCTACGCCGACGTCCTGGTCCACAGCGTGGCGGCGGCGCTCGAGAAGTACGGGCTGGCCGCCGCCGACGTGGCGCACTTCGCCTTCAACGCCCCCAACGTGCGCCAGGTGGGCGCGTCGCCGAAGAAGCTGCGCTTCGACGAGCAGACCCAGGTCAACGACGTGCTGCACGCGTCGGTGGGCGACACGGGCTGCGCCGCGAGCCTGCTCAGCCTCGTCGCGGCGCTGGAGCAGTCCCGCGGCGGCGAGACGATCCTCCTGGCCTGCTACGGCAACGGCTGCGACACCGCCGTCCTGGAGACCACGGACCGCGTGGCCTCCGTGCCTGCGTGCCGCGGCGTGCGCGGGCACATCGAGTCCCGGCGCGAGCTGCGGAACTACGAGCAGTACCTGCGCTGGCGCGGGCTGCTGCCGATCCAGCCGGCCGCGCGCCCGCCCGTCGAGGAGCGCATGCCGTCGCCGGCGGCCCAGTGGCGCGAGGTGCCCTGGGAGATGCGGCTCACGGGCACCAGGTGCCTGCACTGCGGCACGCCGCAGTACCCGCCGCAGCGCGTGTGCGTCACCTGCCACACCAAGGACCAGATGGAGCCGTACCGGTTCACCGACGTGCCGGCCAGGCTCTTCTCCTTCTCGCACGACTACGTGATGGAGACCCTGGACACGCCGGTCACCGTGACCTTCGTCGACTTCGAGGGCGGCGGTCGCATCATGTGCGACATGACCGACCGCGACCCGGACGAGGTGGCCGTCGGCATGCCTCTCGAGATGTCGTTCCGCCGTCTCTACTACGTCAACGGCGTCTACAACTACTGGTGGAAGTGCCAGCCGGTCAGGTGCCGGCAGACCGGGACCGAGGTGTGACCGTGCAGGGCATCAAGGACAGAGTCGCGATCGTCGGCATGGGCTGCGTCAAGTTCGGCGAGAACTGGGGCCAGAGCCTCGAGGACATGATCATCGACGCCGCCTACGAGGCGTTCGAGGACGCCGGCATCGGTCCGGACGACATCCAGGCGGCGTGGTGGGGCACGGTGTTCGCCGGCCACACCGGCCAGATCCTGGCCGCGCCGCTCAAGCTCGCCTACATCCCCGTCACCCACGTGGAGAACGCGTGCGCGACGGGCTCCGAGGCCATCAGGAACGCCTGCTACGCGGTGGCCGCCGGCCAGTACGACATCGTGCTCGCCGTCGGCGCCGAGAAGCTCAAGGACTTCGGGCTACTCCGGGCTGCCGCAGACGCGCCCGGTCGCCACGTGGAGCTACCGCCTCACCACGCAGACGCCGGCGGCAGGCTTCGCGATGATGGCCACCGGCCTACTTCGCCAAGTACGGGCTCGAGTACGACGACGGCAAGGAACTCCTCGGGCAGATCGCCGTCAAGAACCACCACAACGGCTCGCTCAACCCCAAGGCGCACTTCCAGCGCGAGATCACGCTGGAGCAGGCCGTCAAGGCGCCGATGATCGCCTGGCCGCTCGGCCTGTTCGACTGCTGCGGCGTGAGCGACGGCGCGGCCGCCGCCATCATCACCCGGGCGGACCTGGCCAAGAACTTCCGCCCGGACCCCATCTACATCAAGGCCGCGCAGATCTGCCAGGGCCCGCGCGAGGGCTGGCTCAGCCAGGTCTACGACCTCGCGCACGTGGAAGAGACGTTGCGCGGCGGCCAGGCGGCGTACGCCGAGGCCGGCGTCAAGGACCCGCGCAAGGAGATCAGCGTCGCCGAGGTGCACGACTGCTTCTCCATCACCGAGCTCACGATCATGGAGGACCTGCAGTTCAGTCCGCGCGGGCGCGCCGGCGAGGACATCGAGGCGGGGACGTTCGCCCTCGGGGGCGAGCTGCCGGTGAACACCGACGGGGGCCTCAAGTGCTTCGGCCACCCCATCGGCGCGACCGGCCTGCGCATGCTCTACGAGGTCTACAAGCAGCTGCAGGAGAAGGCCGGGCCTCGGCAGGTCAAGGACCCGCGCCTCGGCCTGACCCACAACCAGGGCGGGGAGCCCGGGTCCGCCACCGTCAGCGTCATCATCGCCGGCAACGAGCTGGGGTGAGGGATGACTTCATGACGCGGCAGGCCGGCGGACCCTTGACTCTGCAGCTTGCGGAGAGCTAGTATGCGACAACTTCGTATACGAACTCGCATACGCACATGAAACCGACGTCAGAAAGCAAGGTCTCGCGCGTGGCGGAACGCACCGTAGAAGGCGGGCGATGGGAGGGCGCAGTGACCGATGAGGACGCTCGCTCAGCCTCCGACGAGTTCTTCATGCTGTGGGCGCTCATCGCCCAGACAAAGGATGCCATCCTGCGGGCGCGAGAGCTCGAGTACGCGCGGTACGGCATCAGCAACGAGCGCCGCGCCATCCTCGCCATCATCCAGAACAACGGCGGCAGGTCCACTCCGGTCGACATCGCCCGGGACCTGTTCCGCGAGCTCCATTCGGTCACGGAGATGCTCGCCCGCATGGAGAAGGACGGCCTGGTGCAGCGGCACAAGGGCACCGGCCGGTCCAAGGTCGAGGTCAGCCTCACCGATCAGGGCATGGACGTGTTCCGCCAGTCACTGCACAACGAGACCGACAAGAAGATCTTCACGGCGCTCACCAAGAAGCAGAGAGAGCGCCTCACCCAGTACCTGTGGCGACTGCGCAGCCGCACCATGGAGCACCTCGGTATCCCGGAGTGGCAGCTCAGTTTCGTCCCGGAGCCCAACCAGCCGGAGAATCAGCAGGAGGAGGACTGAGGAGGAGGTCAGGTCACCGCCGAGGGGGAGTCAGAGCAGAAGCAGAAGCAGAAGTGCAGAGCTTCGTAATGGCAAGGAAGTCAGAGCACGGAGGGGGAGTGAAATGAGCAAGACCAAGTGGGGCATCGCGCTGGCTCTGGTGCTGGTGGTATGCCTGATGATGGTGCTCGCCGCCTGCGGCGGCGACAGCGGAACCACCACGGACACCGCGTCCGCGTCGGCCGTGGCAGACACGGGCCAGACCTGGGACCTCAAGTTCTCGTATCCGACACCTGAGCGCGCGAGCCTGGTGCCGGCGTACCTGGTGCCGTGGTCGGAGGAAGTCACCGCCGCCACCGACGGCCGCGTCAAGATGACGCACTACGCCGAGAACTCGCTGGTCAAGGAAGAGCAGCAGTGGGACGCCCTGCTCTCGGGCACGTCCGACGTCGCCCTGATCGAGCCTGAGTTCAACCCGGGCGTGTTCCCGATCTCGGAAGTCGGCTCGCTGCCGTATCAGTTCCCGGACGAGGTCACGGCCGCCAAGACGTTCTACGACGTCGTCACCCAGAAGGCCCAGGACGAGTGGAAGGACGTGCAGGTCCTGGCCGTGACGGTCATCGCGCCCGCCCAGTACCGCGGCAACGTGGAGATCAAGGGCGACGTCAGCAAGTTCGAGGGCACGCGCATGCGGTCCGGCGGCAGGATCGAGACCTGGATGATCGAGGCGTTCGGCGCGACCCCGGTGGAGATCGGTACCGGCGACCTCTCCACGTCGCTGGAGCGTGGCATGGCCGACGGCGCCTTCCTCAGCTACTCGCTGATCCTGGCCATGGCCAAGGACTTCACCAAGTACACGACCGAGGCGAACCTGTTCTATCGCTGTTGGGTCATCGCGATGAACAAGGACGTCTGGAACTCCATGCCGAAGACCGTCCAGGACCAGATCATGGGCGTGAGCGGGCAGGAGGGGTCGGCCAAGTACTCCGCGGCCAACGCCGTGGAGACGAAGGGCGAGAAGGCTGGCCTCGAGGGCGCCGACAAGGGCATGGGCAATCCGCCGATCTACGTGCTGACGCCGGCGGAGACGGACACGTGGAAGTCCGCCACCGCGCCGGTCGTCCAGAAGTGGATCGACCAGCTGTCCGACCCGGCCACCGGCCAGGATGTCATCGACTTCATCGCCGCGCAGAACGCGACGTACGCCCAGTAAGCGACTGTGATGACGGCCGGCCCCGACCCAGTCCATGCCGGGGCCGGCCGTCGCACACAGCAGTGAAGGGACGCTTATGAACGAACATGGACGACCGGAAGGTGGAGCCGCGGCGCCGGCCTCGGGGCTGGTGCGGTTCGCCGACTCATTCGAGGCCCTCCTCGCGAAGATCTACAGGCCGATCGCGTGGGTCGGGGCCGCCACCTTGGCTGCGCTGGTCGTGGCGATGTTCTACTCGGTCATCGCGCGGCGGTTCTTCAACTCTCCGCTGGAGGGCTCCGGGGACATCATCGAGATGTCGCTGCTGATCATGACCGCCACGGTCCTCGGCCTGGAGCACCTGGGCCACGAGAAGATGACCGTCGACATCCTCATCAAGAGGTTCTCGAAGAAGGCGCAGGCCGTCATCGCTCCGTTCATCTACGCGCTCGCCGCCGCGATCCTCAGCGTGGCGTTCTACGAGCTGATGGTGTACGCCGGCAAGCTCTTCGAGCGCAACGAGACCACGCCCGGCGTGCTGGAGCTCCCCAAGTATCCGTTCGCCTACCTGATCGCCTTCGGGATCCTCACCCTGGTCCCCATCTACGTGGTCCGGCTGCTGCGCGCCCTCGGCGAACTGAGGCAGCCATGAGTACGCTTCCGCTGTGGGCCTGCGGCATCATCGGCGCGGGCGTCTTCTTCGGGCTCATGTTCCTCAAGCTCCACGTCGGTCTGTCGATGATGATCGGCGGCTTCGTGGGCTTCATCCTGACGAGAGGTCTTCCGGCCGCCGAGTCGACCCTGGCGGGGACGATCTACGAGGTGTCCACCTCGCCGATCCTGGTCGTCATCCCGTTGTTCGTGCTGATGGGCGTCATCGCGGGGGCGGGCGGCGTCATCGCCGCCGCGTTCGAGACCTTCGACAAGTGGCTGGGGCACCTGCGCGGGGGGCTGGCCATGGCCACGGTGGGCGCGTGCGCCGCGTTCGGCGCGGTATGCGGTGACAACATCGCCACCGCGGTCACGATGAACAAGGCCGCCCTGCCGTCGATGCGCAAGCTCGGCTACGACGACAAGCTGTCGTTCGGCTCTATCGCCGCCGGCGGCAACCTCGGCATCCTCATCCCGCCGAGCGCGGCCTTCGTGGTGTACGGCTTCATCACCGAGAACAACATCGCCAACCTCTTCGTCTCGGGCATCCTCCCCGGCATCATCCTCACCGCGATGTTCATGGTGACCATCGCCATCTGGTGCAAACGGGACCCGAGCCTGTCCTCCAAGCACGAGCCCCAGACCCTGAAGGTCAGGCTGGCCTCGCTCAAGGGGCTGATCGGCATCGTCGCAGTGTTCCTGCTCGTGATGGGCGGCCTCATGGGCGGCGTCTTCACGCCGCAGGAGGCCGGCGCCGTGGGTACGGTCGCGATGATCGTCGTGAGCCTCTTCTACAGGCAACTCACGTGGAAGAAGCTTGGGGGGTCTCTGGTGGAGTCGACGAAGACGTCCGCCATGATCCTGCTGCTCATCATGGGCGCGCGGTACTTCAGTTACTTCATCACCACCACGGAGTTGCCGCAGACGCTCTCCGACCTGATCCTGAACGCCAACCTCAACGGCTACATCGTGATCATCCTGGTGTGCATCCTGTGGATCATCCTGGGCATGCTCATGGACATCTGGTCGGCGATGATCATCACGCTGCCGATCTTCTACGGCATCCTGTTGGAACTGGGGTTCGACCCGCTGCAACTGGGCGTGATCGTGGTGCTGTGCATCATGCTGGGATGTATCACCCCGCCGGTGGGCGTGGTGGTGTTCTCGCTGGCCGGCATGCACAGGGACGTGCCCATGTACACCATCTTCAAGGGCGTCATGCCGTTCATCTACGCGATGGTCATCTTCCTGCTGCTGATCATCTTCGTCCCGTGGATCACCACGTTCCTGCCGAGTCTCGTGGTGGCAGGACCGATGTAAGCCTCGCGACGACACAGGGTTCCCCTGGGCAGGGCCCTCCTTCCGCTACGGGGCCGGGAAGGAGGGCCCTTGCCGTGCCGGGAACCGGCCGCGCCGAAGGGTCGGCCTGGATCGAGGCCGGCCTGGAGAGGCAGCGGAGGTGGACTGAGGGGCGGGAGGAGCCTGGCTGGGGCGGCGCACGGGAGCCTGCCCAAAGGAGAACGACGAAAGGGGGCCGCGGCGCGTGCGCCGCGGCCCCCTTCGTCGTCACTCGCGCTCAGCCGAGCGCGAGCAGCGAGAAGACCAGCACGAAGATCGCGACCGTCTCCACGATGCCGATGACGGCCAGGTAGTTGCTGAACCCCTGGCCGGTGTCGGCGAGCGCGTCGGCGCAGTAGGCCCCGACCTTGCCCTGGCCGTAGGCCGAGGCTCCCATGCCGATGCCGGCGGCGATGCCCACCCCGAGCAGCGCCCACGGGTTGTAGCCTTCGTCCGCCTTGCCGGTGATCGTGATCATCAGGATCATGCCGTAGATCG
Source organism: uncultured Thermoleophilia bacterium (assembly GCA_963747935.1). GTDB lineage: Bacteria > Actinomycetota > Thermoleophilia > UBA2241 > UBA2241 > CAIXSE01. Next base: position 9,246 of record CAVVGY010000006.1, read on the forward strand.
TCTGCGAGAGCGGGGCGCCCACGAAGGTGAACAGCGTGAACGACGCCGGCTTGCCCTGCGCGATCAGCTTCTTCCAGGCGCCGACGGCGCCGGCGCCGCCGAGGTAGGCGCCGAGCCCGGACCCGACCGCCGCGAACGCCATCGCCGCCACGGCGCCGGCGCGCCCCAGTTCCGCTGCAGCTTCTGGACTCATCGAAACCCCTTCTTCCGGTTGACCGACCCACGTGGCTTCATGCCGTTTCACCCCGCTTGCCGAACGGTGAGTACAGCCTGTAGCCCTGCCAGGCCAGGCCCTTGTGTGTGGAGAACTCGAGCGTGTTGAGGCGCACGGCGTGGACGAGCACGCCGAGCCCCGCGAGCACGATGTTGAGCGCGTTGGCGAACAGCAGCAGGAGGCTCGCCGCGACCGCCGTGAGCACGCTGTCGAACCCGATGGACGACGCCATCTCGTTGAACGCGGCCAGCACCGCGACCGAGGCGTAGCCCACCGCGAACAGGCGGATGTACGACAGGATGTCCACGAAGCTGCTGACCATGGTGAGCGGGAGCAGGGCGTGGTCGATCCAGCTCTCCTTGAACTCCCGCGGGGTCTTCATGAAGAGGGCGATGAGCAGGATCCCGGTGAGCAGCGCCCAGAGCAGGAAGCTCGGGACGGCGCGGCTCAGCACGGTCTGCCGCGCCAGGAAGAACATCGACCACACCACCACCAGCCATCCGGCCTGCGCGAGGAGCTTGCTCCAGGTCTTGTCGCGCACGCAGGTCACCGCGTTCCAGACGTGCGCGAACGAGAGGTGCACCGCGCCGATGAAGAAGCACAGGTCGATGACGTTGTCGCGGTCCTGCACCCAGGGGACCTCCAGGGACTCCAGGAACGGAGGGAGCGTGGGGATGCCGAAGTAGCTGCCGTTCATCACGCCCCAGACCAGGGTGGCGAACCCCACGATGTACATCATGTGGAACACGTGCGCGGGGACCTTCTTGAGGCGCCGCTGGAGGACGACCGTCGCGATGAGCAGGAGCACGGCGTAGCCGGCGTCCCCGACGATCATCGCGAAGAAGATGCTGAAGAACGGCAGGAAGATCCAGCCGACGTCGTTCTCCCAGTAGCCCGGGTAGATGTGCAGGAAGTCGAACACCGTGCGCACCGGCTGGACCCAGCGGGACTGCTTGAGCAGGACGGGGACGTCCTCGCCCGGTTCGGGGTCGTCGAACAGCAGGCCCCAGCCGTGCGCGGCGGCAGCCTCCCGCACGGTGTCCTGCTCCGGCGCCGGAAGGTACCCGGAGAGCAGGGCGACCTCGCCGGCCTCCTCCATGCCGGTGAGGACCTCCAGGAAGCGCGTGTCCTCCGCAGCCTCTTGCGCGAGCGCGGTGACGGCCGCGCGGGCCGGCGCCAGCCGTTCGATCCGCTCGGCGGTGGTGACGAGTCCGGCCTCGCAGTCGGCGAGCTCTTCGCGGGCTTCGCCCAGCTGGCGCGCCGGCCACGGGACGATCTCGTGGTGGCCCCCGAGGTCGGGGAACGGCTCCGGCCGGGGGCCGGTGCCGGTCAGCACCGCGTAGAGGCCGGTGCGGTCGCGCCGGAGCTCCGTGAGCACCACGCCGTCGGGCGCAGTCAGGTGCTCGCCGGGCGGCGCGACGGCGAGGGCCGTCCACACGCCCGCCCGCTCGAGCTCCGCGCACCTCCTCGAGGTCGAACGCGCCGAACCCGGCGTACCGGTCGAGCTCTCTGCGCAGTTCGTCGCCGCGCCGCTCGAGCGCGTCGCGGAGGTCGAGCAGCGCGAGCACGTCCGCGACCACGTCTCCGCTGTCGGCCGGCTCGGCGTCCGCGCGCGTCTCGCCGGCATCCTTGGCCGCCTTCTTCGGCAGCCCCGACAGCGCCCGCTGCGTGGCGGCCAGACGGCTGCGCAGGGCGTCGAGGTCGTCGCCCGCCGGCGGCCGGCGGTCGGTCACGTGCACCACGCCGAGGTCCCGCAGGGCGCCGAGCGCTTCGTCACGGTCGGACGTGAGACACAGCACCGTCAGCTTCTTCATGCGGACGATCATGAGCCGCCCGTCTTCCCGGTCAGGATGCTCTGCGTTCTTGCTCTTGGCGAGCTTGGCGCGGGCCACGGCCGCCGTCTGGGCGTCGCCCAGGGCGATGCGGATGATGCGGATGTTGTCGTGCGCGCGAGGGATCATGACCTTCTCGAACAGGTTGACCCGCTGGGAGGTGAGCCGCAGCTCCTCGCCGAGCAGCTCGCGCCGGCGCTCCAGCACGTGGATGTCGGCGCGCAGGCGGACGAGCTCGACGAGCACGGCGATCGCGTCGTCGAGCCACACGGGTGTGGCGAAGTAGTCGACGGTCTGCAGATCGAAGTCGCCGCCGGCGAGCACCGGCACGTTGACCCCGGCGACGTTGACCCAGTCGAGGTCGAGTCCCTTGAGCCGGATGTAGCTCTCGAGGCCGGGCAGTGTGGTCAGGAGCCCGGCCCACGGCCGCAGGCCCGCCAGCAGCTCGTCCCTGCGCTCCCTGGCGCGCCGGAGCTCGGCCTCGGCGCGCCGGATCTCACGCTGGAGCTGCTGCTTCTTGAGCTCCAGCGTGGGGAGGAAGCGCTCGTAGCGGCGCAGCGCCTCGCGCTGCGACTTGAGCTCGTTCTTGGTCTTCTTGAGCTTGGCCATGCCTCACGTCGCCGGCCAGAACTGCTCGACCAGCTTGGTGGGGATGCCGGTCTCCGGAGGCTCGAAGCACTCAGAGAGGATCGTCCACCCGAGGTCGAGCGCCTCCTCCAGCGGGATGGTGACGGCGAGGTCCATCATGCGCGTCTCGAACAGCTCGCCGTACTTGAGGAGCTTCTCGTCCCAGGCGCTCATGCGGAAGCCCATGGACTGCTTCTCCTGGCTCTCCTTGGACGCCGCGTACAGCTGGATCATGGTGTTCATGATGGTCCGGTGGTCGTCGCGCGTGCGCGCGTTGACCTGCTGCTTGAGCCGGCTGAGCGACCCGAACGGCTCGATGCGGCCGTTGCGCAGGTAGAACTGCCCCTCGGTGATGTAGCCCGTGTTGTCGGGGATGGGGTGCGTCACGTCGTCGCCCGGCATGGTGGTGACGGCGAGGACGGTGACGGACCCGGCGCCCTCGAAGTCCACGGCCTTCTCGTAGCGCGCGGCCAGCTGGCTGTACAGGTCGCCCGGGTAGCCGCGCGTGGACGGGATCTGCTCCATCGTCACGGCCACTTCTTTGAGCGCGTCGGCGAAGTTGGTCATGTCGGTGAGCAGCACCAGCACGCGCTCGCCGGCCAGCGCGAAGCGCTCGGCCACGGCGAGGCAGGTGTCGGGCACCAGCAGGCACTCGACCACCGGGTCGGCCGCGGTGTGCACGTACATGATGGCGTGCGAGAGGGCGCCGGCCTCCTCGAGGGTGTCGCGGAAGTAGAGGTAGTCGTCGTACTTGAGGCCCATGCCGCCGAGCACGATGACGTCCACCTCGGCGTTGAGGGCGATGCGGGCGAGCAGCTCGTTGTACGGCTCGCCCGCCACCGAGAAGATCGGCAGCTTCTGCGACTCCACCAGGCTGTTGAACACGTCGATCATCGGGATGCCGGTGCGGATCATCGTCCTGCGGGATGACGCGGCGCGCGGGATTGACCGGCGGCCCCACGATGGGGATGAGGTCGTCGTCCAGCGAGGGGCCGTGGTCGCGCGGCACGCCGCCGCCGGTGAACACGCGCCCGAGCAGCGCGTCCGAGAACGGGGTCTCGGCGGCGCGCCCGATGAAGCACACCTCGGCGTCGGTCGGCACGCCGCGTGTGCCGGAGAAGACCTGCATGGTGACCTGGTCGCCCTCCAGGCGGATGACCTGCGCCAGCGACGAGAAGCCGGGTGCGTCCACGGTCGCCAGCTCCTGGTTGCCCACACCGGTGGCCTGCACCGTGATGACGTTGCCGGCGATCTGCGAGATCTCCTGGTAGACCTTACGCATGCGCCGTCACCTCATCGAGCAGGCCGGCGACGCGCTCCTCGGCGGCGGCGAAGGCGGCTTCGTCCATCGCCGCGCGGTTCCAGTCCCTGGTCGCCTGCGTGAGCGTCTGGAAGAACGACCGCGCGGCGTCCTTGTCGGCGAACCCGAGGTCGGCCGAGAGGATGCGCGAGATCACGGCGAACACGTGCCTCTGGCGCTCGGCCGAGGACGCGCCGTCCACCGGGTCGAACGCGTCCTGCTGCAGGTACACGGAGTCGATGAACTCCGCCTTGAGGTAGACGACGAAGTCGGCCATCGCCGTGCCCTCCTCCTCGACGACCTTCATCATCTCCTGCACCTCGTGCCCCTTGGCGAGCACGCGGCGGGCCTGTGCGAGCTCCGGCGCCGGGCACGATGCTGCCGTACTTGCTCCAGCTCTCGAGCGGGTCGATGGCGGGGTAGCGGCGCGCGTCCGAGCGCTGCCGCGAGAGGCCGTGGAACGCGCCGACGACCTTGAGCGTGGACTGTGTGACCGGCTCCTCGAAGTCGCCGCCGGCCGGGCTCACGGTGCCGCCGATGGTGACGGAGCCGATGGTGCCGTCGTGGAGGCGCACGGCGCCGGCACGCTCGTAGAACGCGGCGATGACGGACTCCAGGTACGCCGGGAACGCCTCCTCGCCGGGGATCTCCTCCAGGCGGCCCGACATCTCGCGCAGCGCCTGCGCCCAGCGCGAGGTGGAGTCGGCGAGCAGCAGCGCGTGCAGGCCCATCTGCCGGTAGTACTCGGCGATGGTCACGGCCGTGTACACGGACGCCTCGCGGGCCGCCACCGGCATGGAGCTGGTGTTGCAGATGATCACGGTGCGCTCCATGAGGCTGCGGCCCGTGCGCGGGTCGGTGAGCACCGGGAACTCGCGCAGGGTCTCCACCACCTCGCCGGCGCGCTCGCCGCACGCCGCGATGATGACGACGTCCACGTCGGCGTGCCGGCTGACCAGCTGCTGCAGCACGGTCTTGCCGGCGCCGAACGGCCCCGGGATGCAGTAGGTGCCGCCCTTGGCCACCGGGAAGAACGTGTCGAGGATGCGCATCTTGGTGACGAGCTGCTCGGTGGGGCGCAGCCGCTCGGCGTAGCAGCGGATGGGCCGCTTGACCGGCCAGCGCTGGAGCATGCTGACGTCGACCTCGTCGCCCGCGGCCGTGCGCAGGCGGGCGATCCTGTCGGTGACGGTGTACTCGCCGGCGGCGGCGACCTCCAGCACCTCCGCCGCGCCCTCCAGCCCGAACGGCGACCTGCACGCGGTGCTCGAAGATGCCCTCAGGCACCACGCCGAGGGTGCCGCCCGCGCGCACCAGGTCGCCGGCGGCGGCGCGCGGCGTGAACTCCCACACCTGGTCGCGCGGCAGCGCCTCGGTCTCCTCGCCGCGCGGCAGGAAGAACCCGTGGCGCTCGGCGATGACGTGCAGCGGGTTCTGCAGGCCGTCGTAGACCTGCGCCAGCAGGCCGGGCCCGAGCTCCACCGAGAGCATCTCGCCGACGAACTCCACCGAGTCGCCGACCGTGATGCCGGCGGTGCTCTCGAACACCTGCATGTCGGCGTAGCGGCCGCGCACGCGGATGACCTCCGCGATGAGCCGGATGTCGCCGAGGCGCACGTAGGCGACCTCGTTCTGGCTCACGGCGGTGTCGAACTCGACGGTGACGAGGTTGCCGCTCACACCCATGACGCGGCCGGTGCGGCCGCTCACAGCGTGATCCCCACGAGAGCTTCGTCGGCCAGCCTGTCGGCGATGCCCAGGCCGTCAGCGGCGTCCAGCGCGGCCCACTTCTCGGTGAGCCGCAGCTTGACGCCGTAACCGAGCGCGGCCGGCACGCCGTAGGGCGCCGGGCCCGCCAGCTCGTCCAGGAGCCCCCAGCGGAACCTGTCCAGCAGGAGCTCGCGGGCGAGCGGCTCGGCGAGCTCCATGGCCTGTGCGGCGACGGCGTCGCAGCGCGCGTCGTAGTCACCGTGGCGGTGCGCGCCGCGGTCGTAGGCCGCGCCGGCGCGCCCGGCGCGCAGTGCGGCCAGGGCGTTGCGGAGCTGCGTCTCGCGGTCCAGGTAGGGCCGCATCTCAGGCGCCCGCACGTCCCACAGCCGGTCCTCGAGGATTGCGCGGAGGTCCTCCCAGTGGTCGCCGCGCAGCACGCCCGCCGACGAGGCGAGCAGCATCTGGGAGGTGAGGCCGGGCGGGGAGGTGAGGTCGAGTCGCGGCAGGCTCGCGACGAGGTACACGTACTCCACGTCAGCTCTGCTCCGCGGCTCGCCGGACCATGTCGCTCAGCGGCGGCTTGAGCACCGGGGCGAGCGCCTCGGCGAGCGCCTCGACGCTGAAATCGTGGTACAGGTGCGACTCGACGAACGAGACCTTGAAGCCGCCGTCCAGCCGCTCGTCGGTGTGGAGCGTGAGCCCCTGGCGGACCAGGCCGCGGTACTTCTCCATGACGAGGGCGCCGACGGCGTCGCGATCCTCGGGCGAGAGGAGCACGTCCACACGGCTCTCGTTCATGTCGTGGGCCGCGTAGGCCTCTGCCAGGCGCGTGAGGATGCCCGCCATGACGTCCGGCGTGAGGGCCTCTGCGACCGACTCGCGGAGCGTCTCGCGCAGGACGGCCTCGATGCCGGCCTGGAGCGAGAGCAGGAAGTCCCGGGCGGCGTGGGCGAGGGCCTGTTCGCCGCGGTCCTTGCTGGCCGCGGCGTCTTCCTCTGCCTTCTTGCGCAGACGAGCGCACTCCGCCTCGGCGTCCTGGACCATACGGCGGGCGCGTTCTTCGGCCTGCTCGAGGATCGCCGCGGCCTCCGCCTCGGCGCGCTCGACCCCCTCGCTGCGAATGCGGTTCAGAAGGCTCTCGAGTTGCTCTTCCATGGCATCCCTCTGGCTCGGCTCCAGGTAGAGGCGACGCCCGGAGCGCGATCAGACGAGGCATCCCGCGGACGCAACGTCTGACCCTTGTACGTATAAGAGTTCGTATACGAACTTACCGTTCAAGTCAACACGAGTTCGTCCCCATGAGAGGCCGTCGCTCGGGCTGGGTGGACGGAAGTCCGCGCCGAGCCTACGCCCGCGCCTTAGTCGGGGCAAGGGGTCGAGGTCTCCAGACGGGCGTGCCAGGGCCGCCTCGGTCGTGCCCTCCGCGGCGATGCCCGGTATGGTTGTCGTGTGCGTGGCGGCGCAGAGGGCTCCTCACGTCGACAGATCGTCCGAGGCACGGGAGAACGGCGTGAGAGAGCGGTTCAAGGCGTGGCACGACCCGGCGGGGCGTGGGTACATCCTGCTGGCGGCGATGACGCTCGCGTTCGGCCTCGCGATGAACACCAGCAACGCCGTCACCACCAACTACTTCGCCGACGTGCTGCACTTCACGGGGCCGCAGTTCGGCTACATCACGGCCATCCGCGAGATCCCGGGGCTGCTGCTGATCTTCATCACGGCGCTGCTGTACCGCGTCTCGCAGCAGCGCCTCACTGCTCTTGCCTTGGTGGTGCTCGGCGTGGGGGTCGCGGGGTACGCGCTCGCCACGAGCTTCTCCACCGTCCTCCCCTGGGTGGTGCTGGGGAGCCTGGGGTTCCACACCGTGCTGCAGACGCAGGTCTCGCTGGGCATGAGCCTCTCGGAGGAGCGGCACAGCGGGCGCATCCTGGGCAACATGGCCGGCATCGGGCAGGCCGGCGCCCTGGTGGGCATGGCCGCCGTGCTCGTCCTCTTCCTCAAGTGGCCGGACCTCTACCACGAGGTCTACGTGGCCTGCGGCCTCATCGCGCTGCTGGGCGCCGTGGCCATCATCGGGTTCCCGCACCTGCACGAGGGCAAGCTCATCAAGGCGCAGATGCCGCGGCAGCGCTTCGTCGTCAAGCGCGACTACCGCTACTACTACGTGCTCAACGTGCTGGACGGGGCGCGGCAGCAGCTGTTCTTCTCGTTCGGGCTGTGGGTGCTGGTGAGCCGCTTCGGGATGGGGGTGTCGGCGGTCTCGCTGGTCGTGATCGTCTCGACCGTGGTGGCCATGGCGTTCTCGCCGTGGGCCGGGCGGATGATCGACCGCCACGGGGAGCGCCGCACGCTCTCCGCGATCAACGTGGCCTACATCTTCGCGCTCGCCGGCTACGCGCTGATGGGCAACGTGTGGCTCGCTTGCGTCTTCTACGTGATCTACAGCTTCATCGCGCCGTTCTCGGCGATCGGCGCGGCGACGTACCTGCGCAAGATCGCCGTGCCACAGGACATCGCCCCCAGCCTCGCGATGGGAGTCACGCTGCTGCACGCGACGGCGATCGTGGTGCCCGTGGCGGCCGGCTTGATCCTGAACTACGTGGGCTACCAGGTGCCGTTCTTCATCGGCTGCGGGTTCGCCCTCGTCGCGGCGATCGTCACCCTCGGGCTGGACCCCGTGAAGCAGCGGGCGGCAGCCAAGGTGGCGCTGGACGAGGCGGGGAGGGGGGCGGCGGCGTCGTGAGCGGGTCGCGCGCCGGAGGAAGGTCCCGGACGCTCGCCGTCCTCATCTTCGGGCACAGCTGCGTGGACCTGGCAGCCGGCGCGCTCTTCGCGCTGCTGCCGTTCCTGGTGGCGGAGCGCCACTACACGTTCGCGGCCGTGGGCACGTTCGCCCTGGTGGCGAACGTCACCAACGGCGCCTGCCAGCCGCTGTTCGGGGTGCACGGGGACGCCAGGGAGGCGCGCTGGATGCTGCCCCTGGGCCTGGTCCTCGCCGGAGTGGGCATCGGGGTCGCGGGGCTGACGACGCAGTTCCCCGCGACCCTCGCCGCCGTGGTCGTGTGCATGGCCGGCGTGGCCGCCTACCATCCGGAGGGCTCGCGACTTGCCCGTGGCACGGCGAGCGGGCGGGTCGAGGCGAGGATGGGCCTCTTCTCGGTGGGAGGCGGCGTCGGCTACATGCTGGGGCCGCTCGTGGTGGCCGCCGTGCTGGCCGTCCTCGGGCTCGGCGGCACCGTTCTCGTGGGCGCCGTGCCGCTCGTGGCGGCCGTGGCGCTGGCCGTGGCCTTGAGGCGCATCCGCGCTGAGCGCTCCGGAGGAGACGCGCCGCGCCGCCCGGGTCCGGCGGGCGGTCGGAGTGGCGCCCCTTCGGCCTGCTGCTCGCCATGTTCGCCCTCTCGAGCGCCATCGCCACGGGGCTGCTCGTCTACCTGCCGGTGTACCTGGTGCAGGTGCGGGACACCAGCCCGTCGGCCGCGAACATCCTGGCGAGCGTGCTGATGGGCGCCGGCGCCGTGGGCATGCTGCTCGGCGGCGTCGTGGCGTACCGCTACAGCCGCCGTCTGGTGCTGGTCGTGCCGGCGCTCGTGCTGGTGCCGGCGATCCTCCTGCTGCCGAGCCTGGGCTACGTGGCGATGCTGCCGGTGGCCGCCGCCGCAGGGCTCGCGATGGAGGCCAACTTCAGCCTCTCCATCGTGATGGGGCAGGAGTACCTGCCGGCGCGCATGGGGCTGGCGGCCGGCCTGCTGAACGGGTTCTGCACCGCCGTTGCCGGCGTGGTGCTCTACGGCCTCGGCCTCCTCGGCGACGCCGCGGGGCCGAGATGGGTGATGTACGCGCTCGCCCTGCTGCCGCTCGGCGTGGCCGGGCTAGCGCTGGCCCTCCCGCGTCCCGCGGCCGCTCCTGCCGAGACCAGGTGGAGCCTGCGGCCGAGGCTCGAGAACCAGGAGCGAGGCGCCGAGAGCTGAGGGGCCGCCTGACGTGCAGCGGGCGGCGGCTGGGGCGACCAGCGCCCCCGCCACCGCCCCTGCGCCTCAGCCCTCTTCCGCTCGCGGCCGCCTGCGCCGGATGAGCAGCCACACGATCACGAGCGCCGCCACGGCGACACCCACGACCACGGCCACCCACACGCCCGTGCCGTCGCCCGCCGTCTCCGCCTTCACCGGCTGCAGGTTGAGATACGAGGTGACGTTGCCGGTCGTGAAGAAGGCCGGCCCCTTGCCCTGCATCATCTGCGTCCAGCCCGTCCACTTCTGGGTGTTGTACGCCTGCAGGTACTGCGGGTACGTGAGCACGACCCAGGGCGTCTGCTCGTACATGATCTGCTGCATCTGCCAGATGTAGTTCTTGCGCGCCTCCGGATCCAGGGCCGAGGCCTGCTCGCCGTTGAGCCGGTCATACTCCGCGTTCGACCAGCAGGGCTCGTTCGTGTTGCCGATCTGAGCCGTGATCTCCGCTGAGAGGGTCTGGCCGGGGTCGCCGTAGCCGGCCCAGTCCCACACGTACATGTCGAAGTCCGGGATGTAGTCGTTGCCGGAGAAGTTCCAGACGCGGGCCTGCAGGGCGCCCGGGTCGAGTACCGACAACTCGATCTTGAGGCCCAGCTTCTGGAACCAGCCTGCGATGAGCTTGACCGCCGTCTGGTTCTGGGGCGACTCGGTCGTCGTCCACAGGCGGAGCTTGATGGGCTTGCCCTGGTACTCGCGTGCGCCGTCAGCTCCCAGCTTGTAGCCGGCGGCGTCGAGCAGCTGCCCGGCTTTGGCGAGGTCGAAGGAGTAGAGCTCGCCGGCGGCGGGCTGCCAGTGGTAGTCGGGGTCCTTCCAGGTGTCGGGCGGGAGGATCGTGGTGCCGGGCGCCGCCTTGCCGGCGTAGGCGATGTCGCAGAGCTTCTGGCGGTCGACCGCATAGTTGAGCGCGTTGCGGAACTTCCAATCCTTGAGGACGGGGTTGCCCAGTGACTTGCCCTCGAAGCAGTTCAGTGAGAGGTAGTCCCAATTGAAGAAGTTGTAGGCCACGGACTTGAGGGCCGGCACCGACTGCAGCGAGTCGAACTGCGCCTCCGGGATGCCCCAGGCCGCGTCGATATTGCCGGACTTGAGGTCCACGGTCATCGAGTCGGCGTTGGTGTAGTAGAGGAAGAGGATCTGGTCGAGGGCGGGACGCTTGCCCCAGTAGTTGGGGTTGCGCTCCAGCTTCACGAACCCGCCCTTCTTGAACTGGGTGGTGATGAACGGGCCGGTGCCGACGATCGGCGGCGTGTTCTCGTAGCTCGTCTGCGCCGCCTTGGGCGCGACCTTCTCCCAGACGTGCTTGGGCAGGATGGGCAGGAAGATGTGCTCCATGTCGGCCTTGGGGCGGGAGCACATGATCTGCACGACGTCCGGCGCGATGGCCTTGGCGCCGATGATTCCGACCGTGGTGACCGCCATGTTCAGCATGCGGTTCTTGACGACGTAGTTGTAGGTGAAGGCCACGTCGTCGGCCGTCATCGGCTGCCCGTCGGACCACTTCACGCCGGTGCGGAGCTTGATGGTCCATACTTTGCCGTCGGCCGAGATGCCGCCGTTCTCCTCCGTGGGGAACTCGCGCGCCAGGTCGAGCGTGGGCTCGCCCCCGTTCTCCCCGAAGCCGAAGAGGAAGTCGTAGTTGAGGGACCAGATCTCGTAGGTCGGGTTCTGCCAGCCGATGAACGGGTTGAGGTTGTCGGGCTCTGTGGTCCAGCCGATGCGGAGCGTCACCGGGGCGGAGCTGGCCGCCGCGGACGGGCTGTCGGCTCTCGCCGTGGCGAGGCCGAGGACGAGGCTGGCCGGCAGGACCACGGCCAGGACCAGGAGCAGCAGACGGACGTGGGCGGCGGATCTCATGCCGGGCTCCCTTCGAGGGTCGGACGCCGCTCGGGCGTGTCGTACCAGGGACGCGCCGCCGCGAAGGCCGCGGCGGCGCGGAAGACGCTGAGGTCGTCGTAGGTGCGGCCGACGATCTGGATGCCCATGGGCAGACCCTCGGCAGAGCGGCCGCACGGGACGACCAGCACGGGGCAGCGGCTGCACATGTTGAAGATGAGCGTCATGCCGCGCTTGTACATGACCTCGACATCGTAGTCGGCGTAGTCGGCGCCGAGTCCCGGCAGGCCGAAGACCGGCGCGATGAGCACGTCGTGGCTCTCCAGGGTCGGCGCCACGGCCGCGTACACCGCGCTCTCGATCTCGAGCCCGCGGTAGTAGCCGATGGTGGGTCGCCGCGAGTCCTCCGCGAACTCGATGGCGTAGGGCGTCATGAAGTCGCGATGCTCGGGCAGGGCTTCGGCGACGAGGCTGCCGAAGATGGTGGCGAAGTGGGCGCGGGCCGCCTCGCGCACGTCGTCCATGTCCAGGCGCATGGGCGCCGGCTCGACGGAGGCGCCGAGGGAGCGGAACGTGCCGGCTGCCTCGTCGAGGTTCCTGCGCACCTCGTCGTCCACCTCGAAGCCCCCGAGGTCATCGCTGACAGCGATCCGCCAGCCCTCGACGCCGTCCGCGGGGGCAGGGATGTCCAGCTTGGGCCGCAGTGAGACGATGTCGTCCGGGTGCGGCCCCGCCATCACGTTCTCCAGCAGGCGGCAGTCCTCGACCGTCCGCGCCATCGGCCCGTCGTGGCAGTAGTGGTCGAGGTTGAAGGGCGGGTCCTGCGGGACGCGGCCGTAGGGCGGCTTGAAGCCGACGACGCCGCTGAACGAGGCGGGGATGCGGATCGAGCCGCCGATGTCCGAGCCCGTCGCGAGGGTCGCCATGCCCGCCGCGAGCGCCGCGCCGGAGCCACCCGATGAGCCGCCGGGGCTCCAGTCCGGGTTCCAGGGGTTGCGCGTCACGCCCCAGATGCGCGAGTGCGTGATCGCCGCGCAGCAGAACTCAGGCGTCGCCGAGCGCGCGTGGATGATGCCGCCCGCGTCGATGATGCGCTGAATGCAGGCGGCCGTGCGGTCGGCGACGTGGTCCTTGAAGAGCAGCGAGCCCTCCGTGACGAGTTGCCCCGCGACCTCGACCTCGTCCTTGACCGCGACCGGCAGGCCTTCGAGGGGTCGCGGCTCACCGCCCCGGCCCGCGTACCGGGCCTCGGCTGCGCGTGCCTGCTCCAGCGCCTCCTCGAAGAAGCGGGTGGGTAGGGCGTTGACGGTGTCGTCCACGGCTTCGATGCGCCGGATGGTGGCCTGCATCAGCTCGACGGGCGAGAGCTCGTGCCTCGAGAACAGGTCGAGCGCCTCCGCGGCCGGCAGGTAGCACAGATCCTCGTTCACAGGACCCCCCCTTCGTCCCTCAAACGTGCGGTGCCGACAGGGTGGACCTTCGCCCGGGGCGAAGGTCAAGCGCCGGCGCCGGCTCGCGACCTGCGGATGGCCGGCCAGGTGATCTCCGTCATGTAGCCGGCGGGGTCGTCGGTGTCGCGCTCGTCGATCAGATAGGTCTCCCGCACCGGCCCGCTGGTCTCGTATCCTTTGCGCGACATGCGCGCAAGCATTGCCGCGTAGGCCTGCCAGATGTCGTCCCACGGGCCCCGGTAGATGGTCTGGAGGGCGGAGGAGGCCGGGAGTCGCCGCGCGCCCACCGCCGCCGCGACGCCCCGTTCCACGGGCAGGCACGCCTCCATGTCGAGCCCCTGGTACCACTGGAGCGCGTTGTGGTAGAGGACGAACTCGCGACCGGCGGGCTCGCAGCCGGCGGCGGCGAGGTGCTCGGCGAGTTCGGTGACGAATGCGCCGATGACGTCGTCCAGCTTCGCCCGCGACGTCGTGATCCGCTTGCTGACCACCCAGGTCTCCCGCAGGTGCACCACGTCGACCTCGTAGGGCAGCAACCCGCGGTGCTCGCGCAGCACCGCGTCGATGCGCGCGAGGATCTGCTCGAGTCCGTCCCGCCGTGCCAGCATCCGCTCCCGGTGCTCGAGCAGCGCCTCCTCCAGGGCGCCGGTCTCCGGGGAGCGGACAAGGCGGCGCACGTCGTCGAGTGGCACGTCGATGTCGCGCAGCAGACGTATGAGGATCCCGGTGTCGAGTTGCTCGACGTCGTAGAGGCGGTACGCGGTGTCCGGATCGGTGACGGCGGGGGAGAGCAGGCCGAGACGGTCGTACCGCCGCAAGGTGTTGGCCGAGATGCCGGTCAGGCTGGCGAACTTGCCGATCGAGAGGTGACGCCGGTGGTCGTCCATGGGGGTCCTGTCTAGCTCCGGCCGCGGGGGACACGTCGACGGGGCGAGTGTAGCCCGGGGCGGCGGAGCGGTCGAGGGCTGCACCCGGGAGCGCGACGGCGCACGCGAGCGCAAGAAGGTAGCGGCTCCGCCTCGCTCTGCGCTAGGCTCCGGTCGTGAGCCTCGACCACATCCAGGGCCTGCTGCTGGACATGGACGGCGTGCTCGGCGTCTCCTGGACGCCGCTGCCCGGCGCCGCGGACGCGGTGACGCGCCTGCACGCCGCCGGCGTGCCCTTGCGCGTGGTCACCAACACCACGGCGCTGCCGCAGGCCAGGTTCGGAGTGGTGCTCCGCGAGGCCGGGTTCCCGTTCGCCGACGATGAGATCCTCACGGCTTCGGTGCTGGCGGCGGCTTGGCTGCGCACGGAACGTCCGGACGGGCGCGTGTTCCTGCTCGGCGACGCGCAGGCGGACGACCTCGCGGGCGTCGAGCTCGTGGGAGCGGACGAGGCGCCGGACGTGGTGCTGGTCTCCGGCGCCGACGAGTCCTTCCACTTCGAGAGCTTCAACACCGTGCTGGGCCTGCTGCGCGGCGGAGCCGAGCTGGTGGCCATGCACCGCAACCTGTTCTGGATGACCCGGAGGGGCGAGAAGCTGGACGCCGGGGCCTACCTGCTGGGCCTCGAGGCCGCCACTGGGCTCGAGGCCGTCGTGCTCGGCAAGCCGGCTCCCGGTTCGTTCCGCGCCGGTCTGGATGCGCTCGGCCTGCCGGCCGAGCGGGTCGCCATGGTCGGCGACGACGTGGAGAACGACGTGCTCGCCGCCCAGGCCGTGGGCGTCACGGGCGTGCTCGTGCGCACGGGCAAGTTCCGGGAGGACCAGCTGGCCCGTGCCTCAGGTACGCCCGACCTCGTCGTCGACTCCATCCTCGACCTGCCGGAGCTGCTCGGCCTGTAGGCTCGCCTCAGGCGTGCCGCGTCGACCTTGTCTTTCCGCGGCCAAGCCCTATCATCGGGGGTGTGAACTTCATCGTGCGCGCGCGGCCGCCGGTCGCTCACCGCGCCGCAGAAAGGGGTCGTCATGGGCGGTTGGGCAATCCTCATCGTCGTCGCGGTCATCCTGTTCATCATCATCGTCGGGGTGCTCTCCGGCATCCGCATCGTGCGCCCCACACACCGGGCCCTCGTCGAACGGCTGGGCAAGTACGACCGGTTCTGCGGGCCGGGCATCCACCTCACCATCCCCTTCGGCGTCGAGCGCATGTACCAGGTGGACATCCGCGAGATCCTCGTCGACGCCACGCCGCAGACCATCATCACCAACGACAACCTCAACGCCCGCGTTGACGCGCAGGTCTACCTCAAGGTCAAGCCCGACGAGGAGAGCGTCAAGGCGTCGCAGTACAACGTCACCAACTACCAGATCCAGATCGTGCAGCTGGCGCGCACCACGCTGCGTAACATCATCGGCACCCTGAGCCTCAAGTCGGCCAACAGCGAGCGCGGCCGCATCAACGAGGAGCTGCGCACCACGCTCCGCACCGAGACCGCCAACTGGGGGCTCGAGATCCTGCGCACGGAGCTCAAGGAGATCGACCCGCCGGCGGACGTGCAGGAGACCATGAACAAGGTCGTCAAGGCCGAGAACGAGAAGATCGCCGCCGTCGACTACGCCACCGCCACCGAGACGCAGGCCGACGGTCAGCGCCGCGCCGAGATCAAGAAGGCCGAGGGCATCAAGCAGGCCAAGGTCCTGGCCGCCGAGGGCGAGGCGCAGGCCATCCAGCTGGTCAACGAGGCGGCCGAGAAGTACTTCGTCGGCAACGCCCAGGTGCTGCGCAAGCTCGAGACCGTGGAGAAGGCGTTCTGGCAGAACGCCAAGATCATCGTCCCGGCGGACGGGGACCTGGTCAACGTGATCGGCGACCTCGCCGGTATCACGCCGGTGCCGGTGAAGCCGTCGCAGCCCAACCCGACGCCCGGGCAGCCGCAGCAGCAGCGGAGGTAGCGAGACGGCTCAGGGCCGCGGCTTGTACCGGTGGTGCAGCATGAGCGCGTTGCCGTCCGGGTCGGCGAAGAACGCCATGTAGCACACGCCGGTGTCGTAGGTCTCGCCGTAGAACGTGACGCCCTTCGCCTCGAGCTCCGCCCTCGCCGCGGCGATGTCCGCGACGTGCAGGGCGAGCTGTGCGGTGGTCTGCGGCGCGAACTCCCTGCCCACCTTCGCAGGCTCCCAGATGCCGAAGCACGTCTGGCCGACCCAGAACTCGTAGTGACCTTTGGGGTCGGGGCGCAGGCCGAGCGTGTCCAGGTAGAACGCGCGCGAGCGCTCGGCGTCGGTGGAGGGCACGGCGATGAAGTCGAGCTTCTCGATGAGGGTGTCCACTACAGGTCTCCTTCCGTGACGGACGTAGGTCCTAGTATCCCCCCGATGGCTTCCTCGTACTGCCTCGTGCGGGTTTACAGGGTGCGGACGCGGTCTCTACCATGGCCGCTCCGGCCGGCCAGCGCGGAGGCTCATTGCGCTCGCGTCAGCACCCATCCCGACTCGTCCTGCTCGCCGTGCCCGTGTTGCTCGGGGTGGTGGCGCTGACCGCGTCCATGACGCCGGGGAGGGCGGCCGGCGCAGCCACGCCGCCTCCCCGCCGTCCGCGCGCGGCCTCCGCGGCTTCCATCCAGCCGAGCCCGTCGCCGTCCCCGCTGCGGCGCGTCACGGCGGCGCGCGCCGACGCCGCCATCGACGCCTTCGACCGCAGCTTCTACGTGGTGCGCGACGGCCGTGGGTTCTTCCGCACGACGACCGCCTCGCGCACCCGCTTCGCCGCGTTCTGGCGCACGGCGGAGATGATCGAGATGGTGGAGGACGCCGCGGAACGCTCCGGCGCCGGCGTCGTACCGGCGCATGGTGTCGGAGCTCGCCCGCGGCGTCTCGTACCGCTGGGGCGCCCGGTGGACCGGGCGCCGCTACAACGACGACATCATGTGGATGGTGCTCGCCTTCGAGCGCGCCTACCGCTTGACCGGCGACACGCGGCTCCGTGACCTCGCCAGACGCAACTTCGACGCCGCCTACGCGCGCGGCTGGAGCGCCGACTTCGGCGGCGGCCTCTGGTGGACCACCGACCGGGCCGAGAAGAACGCCTGCGTCAACGCACCGGCCGCGATCGCCGCGCTGCGGCTCTCCCAGTCACTGCACGAGGCCTCGTACCTGCGCAAAGCCACCCGGATCTTCGCGTGGGCGCGCACGCACCTCTACGACGAAGGGACCGGCGCGGTGTACGACCACGTCTACCGCGACGAGGACGGGAACGCGGTCGTGGACAGGGCGACCTACACGTACAACCAGGGCACGTTCGCCGGCGCCGCGCGGCTCCTCTCGCGCGCCACCGGCGACCCGAAGTTCTGGGACGACGCTCGCGGCGCGCTCGGGTACGCGCGCGACCACCTGGGTGCGGGCGGCGTGCTTCCCGACGAGGGCGCCGGCGGCGACGGCGGGGGGTTCAAGGGGATCCTGGCGCGCTACGCCGGCGACTACCTGCGGCACGACACCACGCGAGAGTACGAGGACTGGATGGCCGGCAACGGCGAGGCGGCGTGGTCGCACCGTGACGGCCGTGGGCTCATGGACCAGGACTGGGGGCGCCAGACCCGCGGCGGCGAGCTGCACGCGTTCGACGCCTCGTCGGCGGTCGTGCTCCTGCAGCAGCTTCGCGGGCGCTGAGCCCGGGCCGGCCGCGCCTACGACTTCTTCTTGCGCGGCTTCTTCTCTTTGGGCGGCAGCGACGCTGCGTACTGCGCCGCCTTGCGCACCCACGCGCGCGCGAGGTCGCGGTCGGCGACCATGGCCGGCGGCAGCGCTACGTACTCCTTCATCGCGCGACCGGGCATGGGTTCGAACGGACGCCCGCCGGCGGCGGTGACCTGGGCCCGGCCGTCCTCGTCCAGGCGCAGCATCACCGTCTCCTGCCACACGCCGGCGAAGAGGTTGCCGCCGGTGAAGTAGGCAGGGCAGCCGAACATGGGCCGGAAGTCCACGGGCCCGTCGAACTCGAGGCCGCCGATGGTCTCGTCGAGCAGCCTGACGAGCTCCTCGTCCGGCTTGCGCCACTTCTCCACTGATCGCCTCCCGGTCCGGACCGGCCGCGCCGGCTACTTCTTGTCGTGCCGCGGCACCACCAGCACGGGGATGTCGCTGTGGTGCAGGAGCTTGAGCGCGGTCGAGCCGAGGAACGCGGCCGACATGGCGCCCTCGCCGTGGCTGCCGACGACGATGGCGGCGGCCTGCTTCTCCCGCGCCGCCTCGAGCAGCACGTCCACCGGCCTGCCTTCGCGCGCCTCTCCGGAGGCCGGCACCCCGGCCGTCGCGAGCTGCGCGGTGGCCTCCGCGACCTGCTGGTCGCAGGCTGCCTTGACGAGGTCGACGTGCTGGTCGTACTCCGCGCTCATCATGATCGGAGAGTCGGTCATGCCCACCGGGACGTAGCCGATCGTGAACTCGAACGCGCTGACGACGAACACCTCACCGTCGTCGAGGTGTCTGGCGATCTCGATGGTGTGCGCGAGCGCCTTCTTGCCGCAGTCGGATCCGTCGTAGCCCAGAACGAGCGTCGTCGGCATCGTGTCCCTCCTCGTGGTGTGGTCTCTGCTTCGACTATTTCACACGTTGGCCGAGGCCGAAACGGGGCGACTCCGGGGATGCGGGTGGACGGCGTCAGGTGGCGCGGCGCATCGCCCTGCGGGCGAGCAGGCCGCGCCGCGGGGCGAAGAAGTACGCCAGCACGAAGGCGGCGGTGGCCACCAGCACGACCGCCGCCCCGGACGCCACGTCCAGGTAGTAGCTCGCGTACAGGCCGGCGACGCTGGAGAAGGCGCCGACGACCGCGCTCACGACCATCATCGCCGCCAGGCGCCGCGTGAGCAGGTACGCGGTGGCCGCGGGAGTGACCAGCATGGCGGCCACCAGCCCCACGCCCACCGTCTGCAGCCCGACGACGATGGTGAGCGCCAGCAGGATCAGCATGGCGAACCGCAGCGTCTCCGGCCGCTTGCCGAGCATGTGCGCCAGCACGGGGTCGAACGAGGCGAGCTGGAACTCCTTGAAGAACAGGATGAGCACCGTCAGCACCACCACGGCGAGGATGCCGGTGAGCCACAGGTCGCCCACGCTGACGCCGAGGACGTTGCCGAACAGGATGTGGGTGAGGTCGCTGGCGTAGGAGCGCACCGTGCTCATGAGCAGCACGCCGAGGGCGAGGGCCGCGGCGAAGAGGATGCCGATGGCCGTGTCCTCCTTCACGCCGCCGCGGCGCGAGAACAGGCCGATGCCGACGGCCACCAGGACCGCGGCCACCAGCGCGCCCAGCAGCAGGTTGGCGCCGAGCAGGTAGGCGATGGCGACGCCGGGGAGGATGGCGTGGGCCAGGGCGTCGCCCAGGAACGCCATGGCGCGGAGCACGACGAACGTGCCGATCACCGAGCAGAGCACGCCGACGATGACCGAGGCGAGCAGCGCCCGCTGCATGAACTCGAGCGTGAACGGGTCGGTGAGCCAGGAGATCATCGCGGCTCGGTGTGCTGGTCGTGATCGTGCGGCTCGTGGCTGTGGCGGTGCTCCTCGCCGTCGCCCACGTGGCCGGGGCAGCACTGGTCGATGACCACCATGCCGCCCACGAACAGCGCCTGCCCGCCGAAGGCCTCGCTGAGGTGCTCGGGGGTGAAGACGTCGGGCGGCGCGCCGTAGGCGATCAGCCGCCCGTTCAGCAGCGCGACGAGCTCGAAGCGCTGCGCCGCGGTCTCCATGTCGTGCGTGCTGACCAGCACGGTGATGCCCTTGCCCCGCAGGCCGTCGAGCAAGTCGAGCAGCGCCTCGCGCGCGCCGACGTCCACGCCGGTGAAGGGCTCGTCCAGCAGGAGCACGTGCGGCTCCTGGGCGAGCGCCCGCGCGAGGAACACGCGCTGCTGCTGGCCGCCGCTGAGCTCGCCGATGGCGCGCTTCTCGAGCTCGGCGATGCCGAGCTCGTCCAGGCTGCGCGCCACCACCTCGCGGTCGGCCGCCCCGGGCCGCCTGAACCAGCCCAACTGGCCGTAGCGGCCCATCATGACCACGTCGTGCACGGTGACGGGAAAGCCCCAGTCGATCTCCTCCCGCTGGGGCACGTACGCGATGGTGTCCCCGTGCTTGCCCGGCTCGCGGTCGCGCAGGAGCGCCACGCCGCTGCGCACGGGGAGGAGGCCGACCAGCGCCTTGAACAGGGTGGACTTGCCGGCGCCGTTCGGGCCCCACGATCGCCACCTGCGCTCCGTGCGGCACGCTGAGCGTCACGTCCCGCAGCACGGCCTTGCCGTCGTAGGTCACGGTGACGTTCTCGAGCGTGAGGCAGGCCGCGGCCGCGGCGGTCACGCTCACTTGAGCGCCTCCACGATCAGCCGCGTGTCGTACTTCATCATGTCGATGTAGGTGGGCGCGGGACCGCCGGGCGGCGTGAGCGAGTGGTCGAGCAGGCCGGTGACGACCTTGGCCCCCGTCTCGGCGCCGATCTGCTCGGCGAGCTGCGGGTTCTCGCCGGCGTCCACGAAGATGGCCTTGGCGCCCGTCTCCTCGATCTTGTGCGTGAGGTCGCTGAGCTGGCGGGCCGTGGGCGAGTCGCCGGTGGTCGCGTTCGGCAGGACGGTGCCGACCACGGTGAACCCGTAGCGGTCGGCGAAGTACCCCTGGCTCACGTGGTCGGTGACGAGCTTGCGGTCGGCCTCCGGGATCTGCGCGACCTGCGCCTTGATCCAGGCGTCGAGCTCGTCGAGCTTCTTGTCGTAGGCGGCGGCGTTGGCCTCGTAGGTGGCGGCGCCGGCCGGGTCGGCCTTGGAGAACGCCGCCGCGATGTTCTTGACGTAGGTCTTGACCAGCTCGGGGTCGAGCCAGAAGTGCGGGTCCTGCTCTCCCGAGGCGAGGGCGGGCTCGCCCGGCTGCGGCGTGCGCGTGGTGAGCCCGGCGGAGGCGTCGACGACCGGTACGTCGCCCACCGCGTTGTGCAGCGTGCTGAGCAGCGGGCCCTCGAGGCCGGCGCCGTTGACGATGACGAGGTCGGCGCCGGCGACGTCCTTGAGGTCGGAAGGCGTGGGCTCGAACCCGTGCGGGTCGGTGCCGCGGGGGACGAGCGACTGCACCTGGAAGCGGTCGCCGGCCACGTTCTGGGCGATGTCGGCGAGGAACGAGGTGCTGGCGACGACGTCGAGGGCGCCGGAGGAGGCGCCGCCGGAGGCGGCGCCGCAGCCGGCGCCCAGCACGGCGACGAGCGCGAGCAGCGCGGCGGCGAGGAGTGCGGTGGCGCCGCGCCCCTTCATGCGCCGCTCCCGCCGCGGGCGGCGGCGCACCCCGCGCACAGCCCGCTCAGCTGCAGGAAGTGGCCGGTGATGCTGTAGCCCGTCTCCTGCGCCGCGGCGTCGGCGATGCCGCGCATGTCGCAGGCGGTGAACTCGGTGACGCGGCCGCAGCCGCTGCACACCACGGTGTGGCCGTGTTCGGCGCTGGCCGGGACGAAGCTCTCGCAGTGGTCCCGGCCGTGCACCCTGCGCAGGGCGCCGACCTCGGTGAGGACCTCGAGCGTGCGGTAGACGGTGGTGAGTCCGAGCTCCGGGCACTCCGCACGCGCGGCGTCGTACACCTGCGTCGCGCTGAGGCTGGAGGGCGCGGTGGCGATGGCCTCCAGCACCGCGCGTCGCTGCCGGGTGAGGCGCAGGCCTCGCTCGGCGAGCGCGGCGGAGACCTGCGCGGCGTCGAAACTCACGGGTCGGCTCCCTTTCTGAAAGTGAAAACCTTTTTCAGTAAGGAAGCGAGCCTAGCACGAGCTCAGGACACGCGCAACGGAGTCGGCGTCAGTGGTGCGAGGTGTAGGGGCAGGCGGCGATGCAGATGCCGCAGATCTGCTTCTCGACGGCGGTGAACTGCGCCATCTGGTGGCGGCAGGCGGCGGCGTCGAACAGCAGTTCGCGCGCCATGCCCGGCCGCCATGTGACGTCGCGGCCGCAGCCGGCCGGGCACGCGTCCACGCACGCGCGGCAAGTGCCGCAGGCGCTCTCCGTGACCGGCTCGCCGGCCGGCAGGCCGAGGTCGGTGAACACGGTGGCCAGCCGGACCGCCGGTCCGAACTGGGGCGAGATGAACAGCGCCGTCTTGCCGATCCAGCCGAGGCCGGCGACCGTGGCGGCGGTCTTGTGCGGGAACACCGAGGACCCGTTGGCGCCGTCGTAGGTGGCCGGCACGCGCTCGGCCGTGTGCCCGTGGACGGTGAGCACGTCCACCAGGATCCCGGTGGCGTCGTCGAGCGCCACGTTCACGCGCTGGTACTCCTGCTGGTAGTCCTGGGTGGGCCCGTGGGTGAGCCCGCGCACCACCAGCGGGTCCAGCCGCATGAGGATCGAGATGGCCGTGGGGTACTCGGGGGCGCCCGGCAGGCGCGGGTCGTTGGCGGCGACGCCCCAGGCGTCGACTTCTTTGGTGCGCAGGATCTGGCCGATGGCGTGGCGGTCGAGCACGTGGAGCATGTGACCCCTTGACGTCGGACTGGGAGGGATGCGGAGTGCGGTGGTCCCCCGACCGTCCCATCGTCGCATCGGGGAGTCGACGGCCACAATGGACGCGGCGAACGGAATTCGCTGTCGATGTTGTCCCAATTGGCGCGTGCCGGGAGGGTTCCGTCCGTTTGAAGATTCGTGCAGTACGTCACAAGCAGCGTTTATTTTCGCGGCCATCCGGTGACCCTCAGGAGTGCAAACCGCTAAGCGAGGAGGAGGTGAGACCATGGGACCTGTGAACTTCAACAGGACGAAGGTGAAGCAGGAGGATCGCTACGGCAAGCGCCGCAAGTGACCCCAGGCAGACGATGAACGGATCATCCGACAGCGTACCTTCGCCACCCGGGAGGGGCGGTTCCGTGAGTCAGGACCGCCCCTCTCGTCGCGTACGGGGTCAGTTCGCGCGGAACCGGCGCAGCCGCAGGCTGTTGGTCACCACGGTGACGCTGCTCAGGCCCATCGCCGCGGCTGCGTAGATGGGGTTGAGCAGGATCCCGAACGCCGGGTAGAACACGCCGGCCGCCAGCGGGATGAGCGCGACGTTGTAGGCGAACGCCCAGAACAGGTTCTGCTTGACGGTGCGGATCGTCGCTCGCGAGAGCTCCACGGCCGTGGCCACGCCGCCCACGTCGCCCGACATGAGCGTCACGTCGCTCGCCTCCATGGCGACGTCGGTGCCGGTGCCGATGGCGATGCCGACGTCGGCCTGCGCGAGCGCCGGGGCGTCGTTGATGCCGTCGCCGACCATGGCCACGCGGCGGCCGTCCGCCTGCAGGGCCGCCACCTCGGCGGCCTTCTGCTCCGGCAGCACCTCGGCGATCACCTTGCCGATGCCCACCTGGGCGGCGATGGCCTGCGCCGTCGCCGCCTGGTCGCCGGTGAGCATCACGACGTCGAGGCCGAGCTGCCTGAGGCGGCTCACCGCCGCCGCCGAGCTCGGCTTGACCGTGTCGGCGATGGCGATCGCCCCGACCGGCTCGTCGTCCACCATGATGGTGACGACCGTCTTGCCCTCGCCGGCGAGCTTGGAGGCCTCGTCGCCGGCGTGGCCGGCCAGGCGCTCGTTGCCGGCCACCACGGTGTGGCCTTCGACCTGCGCGCGGATACCGTGGCCGGCGATGGCCTCGAACCCGGTCGACGCCGGCACCTGCAGGCCGCGCTCTTCGGCGGCGGCCAGGATCGCCACGGCGAGCGGGTGCTCGCTGCCGCGCTCGGCGCCGGCCACCAGGCGCAGCAACCCGGAGTTGTCCAGGGCCTGCCCGTCGATGCGGTGCACGCCGTGGCCGGAGCCGAACAGCACGACGTCGGTCACGCGCGGCTTGCCCTCGGTGATGGTGCCGGTCTTGTCCAGCACCACCACGTCCAGCTTGTGCGCCGTCTCCAGCGCCGCGCCGTCGCGGATGAGCACGCCGTTCTCGGCGCCCTTGCCGGTGCCGACCATGATCGCCGTCGGCGTCGCCAGGCCGAGCGCGCACGGGCACGCGATGACCAGCACGGCGACGAAGTTGAGCAGCGCGTAGTTGAGCGCCGGGGAGGGGCCGAACACCAGCCACACGACGAGCGTGACGGTGGCGATGACGATGACGGCCGGCACGAACCACGCGGCGATCACGTCGGCCAGGCGCGCGATGGGCGGCTTGGAGCCCTGGGCCTGCTCCACGAGGCGCACGATCTGGGCCAGGGCGGTCTCGCTGCCGACCTTGGTCGCGCGGAACGTGAACGACCCGGTGGTGTTCATCGTGGCGCCGATCACCTCGTCGCCGGCGTGCTTGCCGACCGGGATGGGCTCGCCGGTGAGCATGCTCTCGTCCACCGCCGAGCCGCCCTCCTCCAGCACGCCGTCCACGGGGACCTTCTCGCCGGGGCGCACGACGACGAGGTCGCCCACCAGCACCTGGGCGACCGGCACGTCGGTCTCCGCCCCGTCGCGGACCACGCGCGCGGTCTTGGGCTGCAGGCCGATGAGGGCCTTGATGGCGGCCCCGGTCTGCCCCTTGGCGCGCGCCTCGAGCAGCCGCCCGAGCAGGATGAGCGTGATGATGAACGCGGCCGAGTCGAAGTACATCGGCACGCTCATCCCCTGATGCTCGAACAGGCTGGGGAAGAGCACGCCGATCACACTGTAGATGTAGGCCGCCGACGAGCCCATGGCGACCAGCGTGTTCATGGTCGTCGTGCCGTGCTTCAGCGCGGACCAGGCGGTGGTGTAGAACTGCCACCCCACCCAGAACTGCACGACGCTTGCCAGCGCCCAGAGCAGGTAGCCGTTGTGCATCCACTCGGGCAGGAAGGTGAACCACTCCATCTGCATGGTGCCGGCGAAGATGATGATGCTCAGCACGAAGCCGGCGATGACCTTGGTCTTGAGCTTGCGGTAGGCGGCGGCGCGGGCGGCCTCTTCCGCGTCCACCGCCGCCTCCACGGCCTCCTCGCCGGTGCCCGGCGCCGGCTCCACGACGTCGTAGCCGGCGCCGCGCACGGCCGCCACGAGGTCCTGGTAGCTCGCCTGACCAGGGATGTAGTGCACGGTGGCCTTCTCGGTGGCCAGGTTGACGTCGGCTTTGAGCACGCCGGGCGGGGTGCGCAGAGCCTTCTCCACCCGGCCCACGCAGCTCGCGCAGGTCATGCCGATGATGGGGATGGTCTCCTGCGCGGTCACCACGCCGTAGCCGGCGCCCTCGATGACCGCCACCAGGTCTCCGGTCGACACCTCGCCGGGGTCGAAGGTCACGGTCGCCTTCTCGGTGGCGAGGTTGACGTTGGCCTTGTCGACGCCCTCCGCCTTGCCGATGGCGCGCTCGACCCTCGCGACGCAACTCGCGCAGGTCATGCCGGTCACCGGCAGTTCGACGGTGGTCTCGTGGTCGCTCATCAAGTCTCCGTGGTCGTCCGGGAAGTCGAGCCTACAGCAGCCTCGCTGATTGTGTTCCCGAGCTCAAACAGATGGTACCCCCAGGGGTATGCCGAAGCGACCTCCTGCACGCCCGGTATGATTGCCGCGGAACGGCAGCGAGGAAGTGAGATCACGATGGCCATCTGGGACCCGCAGCACGAGACCATGGACCGCGAGCGCATCGAGGCGCTGCAGTCCGAGCGCCTGCAGCCGATGCTCGAGCGCGTGTACGACAAGGTCCCGTTCTACCGCTCGGCGCTGGACGAGGCGGGGTTCGCGCCCGGCGACGTCGCCGGTCTCGACGACCTCAGGAGCCTGCCGTTCACCGAGAAGAACGACTTCCGCGACGCCTACCCCTACGGGCTGTTCGCCGTGCCTCTTGACTGAGGTGGTCGAGATCCACTCGTCGTCCGGCACCACCGGCAAGGCCGTGGTCGGAGGCTACACGCGCGCCGACCTCGACACCTGGACCGAGCTCGTGTGCCGCCTCGCGGTGGCGGCGGGCGCGCACAGCGGCGACATCGCCCAGGTCGCGTTCGGCTACGGCATGTTCACCGGCGGGTTCGGCCTGCACTACGGGCTGCAGAAGGCCGGCGTGGCCGTGCTGCCCATCAGCGCCGGCAACACCTCCCGGCAGATCAAGCTCATGCAGGACTTCGGCACCACCATCCTGATCGCCACGCCGTCCTACGCGCTGTACATCGGCGAGGTGCTGCAGAAGCACGGCGTCGCGCCCGAGGAGCTCAAGCTCCGGCTCGGCATGTTCGGCGCCGAGACCTGCAGCGAGGAGATGCGCCGGCAGATCGAGGCCCGGCTGCCGATGGTGGCCACCGACAACTACGGGCTCACCGAGCTCACCGGGCCGGGCGTGGCCGGCGAGTGCGAGTGT
Source organism: uncultured Thermoleophilia bacterium (assembly GCA_963747935.1). Classification (GTDB taxonomy): domain Bacteria; phylum Actinomycetota; class Thermoleophilia; order UBA2241; family UBA2241; genus CAIXSE01. Next base: position 35,440 of record CAVVGY010000006.1, read on the forward strand.
CGCGCCGGCATGCACATCTCCGAGGACCACTTCATCGCCGAGTGCCTCGACCCGGTCACCGGCGAGCCGGTGGGCGAGGGCGAGATCGGCGAGCTCGTGGTCACCGCCCTCACCCGCGAGTGCTCACCGGTGCTGCGCTACCGCACCCGCGACCTCACCACGCTCACGCGCGAGCCCTGCGCCTGCGGGCGCACCACCGCGCGCATGGGCAAGGTCGTGGGCCGCACCGACGACATGTTCATCATCAGCGGCGTCAACATCTTCCCCTCGCACGTGGAGAGCGTGCTCTTCCAGATCGAGGGCGTGGAGCCGTTCTACCAGATCGTGCTGGGGCGTTCGCCGGCCGGCCTGGACACGTTCGAGGTGCACGTGGAGGTCACGGACGGCCTGTTCGACGGCTGGATGGACGACCTGCGGGCGTTCGAGCGCCGGGTCACCGAAGAACTGCGCTCGGCGCTCCTCGTCCGGCCCAAGGTCAAGCTCGTGGAGCCGGGCACGCTCGAGCGCAGCGAGGGCAAGGCCAAGCGCGTCATCGACGACCGGCCGGCCTGACTCCGGCGAGCGGCCGGCCCGGCCGCGCGAGCCTGACGATCGAGCCCGCGGGCAGCCTCAGCAAGTGCGCGCGGACCGGGGGGCGGATGGCACACGCAGGCCGACGGCGCGAGCCCCCGCTTCGCGCCGCCGGCCAATGTCGAAGTCGACTGGGAAATCTCTCTCTCAGAGTCTTCCGGTCTCCTTGCCCATAGTGTCGGGCGGCGGTGCGCGGGAGCGCATAGAACACGCGTCTAGACGTGACGGCCTGCGTTGTCAGGAGCGGCTACCGCACCTCCTGCCATGACGGAGATCGCCGGGTGGCAACGGTATCCGGTCAGAGCCGGTTGCGGAGAGCCATTACTATGTGCATGGTGTTGCCAAGGTCCACGTGGCGTCCGTCAGGTCGTTCACGCGGACTCTCAGAGGCCCCGGGGTGGGGGCGTGAAGGAGGATGCATGTCCAGGCGCTGGTACCTTTTGTTGTCGGCCGCGATGATCCTGGCGGTCTCGGCGGCCTTGCCCGCCGTCGTCGACGCCGGCGTCGCGCCCAGCGTGACCAAACCCATGTTCTCTGCGACGCCGGTCGCGGCGGTCCCCTTCACCGTGTCCGGCACGGTGCGGCCGAAGGCGACGGCGGATTCCCGGACGGCCGTCAGGGTCGCGCTCTCCACGTTCTCGAACGGGCGCTGGGAGACGACGGGCACCTACCGCGCCAGGCTCGTCGCCGGCAAGTCCGGCACCGCCTACTCGCGGCAGCTCACCGTCCCCGCAGACGGCAGATACGCCGTGAGGGCCTTGCACTACCGCGCCGGCAGGCTGGTCGCCAGGTCCGCGCTCGCCGCGTTCGACGTGGCCCGGCGTGTCACCATCGACTCCAACGTGAATGGGTGGCTGGCGCCGGATCTCGCAGAGACCATCGTGCCCCCGGACACGCCGCTCGACGTCGTCTTCACCACGCCGGCCGACTGGGCCGCTCCGCTGGTGGACGGGAAGCCGCTGAACGGCGCGGCGCACTTCATCTGGGGCGACTTCGAGAAGGTCGACGCCGCCGGGCTCATCTGGCACACCGACGGCCTGGAACCCGGCCGCTACGACTGGATGCGCGACGGGATGCCCAAGTACGGCACCGGCTGTCCTGGTCGTCGCCAGCAGATCGACATCGACAAGGTCTCGCACGCGGACACGCACGCGCTGCCGTATCTGCCGGCGGACCTCTCGTTCGGCGAGGTCAGCTCCGGGGACATGGGGGGCTGCGCCCGCAGCATCGCGTTCACCACCCGCATCTTCTCGCAGACGAGCGCCAACCCGCTCGTGTGGCACACCGACGGCCTGGTCCCCGGCAGCTACGACTGGAAGTGCTGGATGGACGCCTGCCACTACGGCAAGCTCGTGGTCGACGACGCCGCCGACGTGGCCATCGATTCGGATCCTCTGGACTCCCAGACGGTGGTCGCGGCCGGCACGCCGCTCGGACCTGGTCTTCAGCGGCGCCCGGATGATGTGCTGGCGGACCATCCACTTCACCACGCCGAGTGACCTCACCAAGACGGTGTCCTACTCGGCCGCGGATCCGCACGTGACGTGGCACACGGCCGGTCTGGCTGCGGGCTCTTACGAGTGGGAGTGCTGGATGGGGCCGCAGTGCCATCACGGAACCATCGTCGTCCAGTAGGGAGGGAGACCACATGCGCAAGTCCCTGACGGGAGTCCTCATGGTGCTGCTGGTGGCGGCGCTGCTGGCGTGCGCCGCCGCGGTGGCCGGCGCCAGGATCACCTACACCACGAGCAAACCGGTGCTGTCCAACGCGCCCAAGAAGGACAGGCCGTTCACAGCGTCCGGCTACATCAAGCCCAAGTCGACCAAGTCCAACCGCGCCACCGTCAAGATCATCCTCTGGATGAAGTACGGAGACGACTGGGGCGTCATGGACACCTACTGGGCCAAGCTCTCGGCGCGGAATTCCAGCAGCACCAAGTACTCGGTCACCATCACGATCCCCATGAAGGGCGATCACGGTGTGCAGGCCATCCAGTACCGCAAGGGCAAGAAGGTGTCGTCGTCCGCCACGAGGTACTTCTACGTCACGCCGTAGCCCTCTGCCGGAGCGGGGGAGGAGCCGTGACGGAGCGGCGGACGTGGGTCCGTGACGTGCTCCTGCTCGTGGTCGTGATCGCGGTCGCCGCGCCGGCGGTCGTGCTGATCACCAGGGCCCTGACGGGCGCCGGAGACCTGAAGGCGGTGGAGGGCCCATCGGCGGCTGGAAGCCCGGTGGCCGCCGCGTCACCCAGCGGCCCTCCGCAGACCTGCACCAGCTGCTGGGTGGACAAGGGCGCGCCGGCCCCGGCCGTCGCGGGCGTCACGCGGCTCGAGGACGGCGTGCAGCTGCTCGAGGTGGGTCTCGAGGGTGGCTACTACCGGCCGAACCGCTTCACCGTGCGCGCGGGCGTGCCCGTCAAGGTCGTGTTCACCGGCTGGGCCGAGGACTGCCTCGGCCAGCCGGAGTTCCCCGAGCTCGGGCTCAAGGGTGACCTGAGCAGCACCGGACGGGTGGTGTTCCCTCTGGGTGCGCTCGAGCCCGGGTACCTACACGTTCACCTGCGCCATGGGCGTGAACGAAGGCAGGATCACCGCCGAGTGACGCGCGCGCCGCGTGGCCTGGGCTCAGATGGTGACGCGGAGCAGTTCGAGGTAGCTGGTGCTGCCCTCGAGGACCTTGGCGATGCCGTCCTCACGCAGCGACGCGACCCCCTTGGCGCGGGCGGCACGCTGGATCTCGAGCACGCTGCCGCCCGTGGCCACGAGGTCGCGGATCTCGTCGTCGACCGTCAGCACCTCGTACAGGCCGACGCGGCCGCGGTAGCCGGTGCCGAAGCACTTGGCGCAGCCCACCGGCTCCCAGGTCTTGAAGCGCTTTCTGGGGGGCGGACCGAGGCCGAGCTCGAGCCAGCGGGCATCGGTCATGCTGACCTCGCGGCGGCAGCTGGGGCAGAGCCGGCGGACCAGCCGCTGGGCGACGAAGCAGCGCCAGGCGGCGGCGACGAGGTAGCGCGGCACGCCCATCTCGACGAGCCGGTTGACGGCGGACGAGGCGTCGTTGGTGTGCAGGGTGCTGAACACCTGGTGGCCGGTGATGGCGGAGTCGGCCGCCATCTTGGCGGTCTCGAGGTCGCGGATCTCGCCGACCATGATGACGTCCGGGTCGGCGCGCACGAGCGCGCGCAGGGCCTGCGCGAACGTGAGGCCGATGGCCGGTTTGACCTCGCTCTGGATGATGCCCTCGATCTTGCGCTCGATGGGGTCCTCGACCGTGTAGACCTTGCGCTGGGGCGTCTTGATGAGCTCGAGCGTGGTGTACAGGGTGGTGGACTTGCCGGAGCCCGTGGGGCCGACGATGACGATGCCGCCCTCCGGGGCCTTGAGGGCCTCCTCGAAGCGCTTGAGGTTGTCTCCGACCAGGCCGAGCGTGGCGAGCGTGGGCGGCAGCGCCGAGACCTCGAGGATACGGATGGTGATGTTCTCGCCGTACATGCTGGGGATGGAGGCGAGGCGCAGGTCGATGCCCTCTCCGCTCGACAGCTCGAAGCTCGTGCGGCCGTCCTGCGGCAGCCGCCGCTCGGCGATGTTGAGGTTGCCCATGATCTTGATGCGGCTGATGATGCCGGCCTGCAGCTCCTTGGGGAACTCGCGCAACTCGTGCAGCACGCCGTCGATGCGGCAGCGCACGCGGAGCGCGTCCTCCGCCGGCTCGAGGTGGATGTCCGAGGCGTGCATGCTGGCGGCGTCGGTGAGCAGGGAGTCGACGATCTCGATGATGTCGGCGTCGACGATGCCGCTGCCCTCATCGACCTCCTCGCCCTCGTCGCGGGCGTCCTTGAGCTTGCCCCGCGAGCTGAAGTAGATGGCCACGGCCTCGTCGAACCCGTTCTCCGTGCAGATGAGCGGGACCACGCGCCGCTTGGTGCGCATGCCCACCTCGTCGATGGAGATGACGTCGAGCGGGTTGGTCATGGCGAGCTCGAGGCTGCCGTTGTCGTCGAGGCTGATGGGCATGAGCCGGCGCCGCACGATGAAGTCGCGCGGCAGCAGGCCGAGCGCCGCCGGCTGCGGCGAGGTCTGCGAGAGGTCGACGACGCCGATGTGCATCTGGCCGGCGACGGCGGCGATGATGTCGTGCTCGGTGACGAGCCCCTGGGCGACCAGGAGGTCGCCGAGCCGTCCGCCGCTCTCGTTCTGGTGGCCGAGGGCGTCGTTCAGCTGGGCCTGTGTGACCAGGCCGCTGGCGACCAGCAGGTCGCCCAGCTTGAGGCGACCGTTGCCGCGCCGCCTCTTGCCGTCGAGCAGCGCGTCGATCCTGGGCCGCAGCTCGTCGGGCGCGAACGGCTTGGTGACGTACTCGGCGGCGCCGGCGCGGTGCGCGTGCTCGAAGGTGGCGAAGTCGCTGGCCGACGAGAGGACGAGCACCGGGACCTGGCGCAGCTCCGGGTCGCCGCTGATGAGGCCGAGGAGCTCGAAGGCGTCGAAGGTGACGAGGTCGAGGTCGAGGACGATGGCCGCCGGAGGATCCTCCTGCAGCAGCCGGAAGGTGCCGGGGTCGCCGAGATTGGTGGTGACGCGGTAGCCGGCGCCGAGCGCGGCGGCGAGTTCCGCCAGCAGCTCGGTGTCGTCGTCGATGATCGCCAGAGTCTTCGTGGACAACGTCGGCACAAGTGACCTCCCGCCCGCTCGTGGCCCACAGTCTAGCGCATCGGCAGGCCGGCAGAAGGCCCTCCGAGCATGGTCAAGGTGGACGACATCGCGAGGAGAAAAGTGCCGGGCCGGCGGGGGCCTTCACCGGATGCGGGCAGTCCGGCGTCTTACGAAGGAGACCGGCCCGGCTGAGAGAGAGGATGAGATGCCGGACCAGACTCAGTCCGGTGAGTTATCAGAGTCCTACCCGGTCTCACCCCTGCCTATCGGCAGGCAGGGGTCGCCCTTGAGGGCGGCGCCGGCCAAAGCGTTGCCTGGCCGGACGTACCCGGCGGGCCCGGGCGGCGCCGCCTCCGCGGGCGGGCGTCGGCTATACTGTCGGCCTCAAAGACGCAAGGGAGCGCCCGTGTTCAGCAAGATCCTCATCGCCAACCGCGGCGAGATCGCCATCCGCATCATCCGCGCCTGCCGCGAGCTCGGCGTGGGGAGCGTGGCGGTGTACAGCGAGGCCGACGCCGAGTGCCTGCACGTCAGATACGCCGACGAGGCCGTGTGCATCGGCCCGGCGCCGGCCGCACAGAGCTACCTGGTCATGCCGGCGCTCATCCAGGCGGCCCAGCAGACCGGCGCCGAGGCCATCCACCCGGGCTACGGGTTCCTGGCCGAGCGCGCCGAGTTCAGCCGCCTGTGCCGCGACCAGGGCATCAAGTTCATCGGCCCGTCGCCGGAGAGCATCGAGCTCATGGGCGACAAGGCGCAGGCGCGGGCGACGATGACCGCCGCCGGCGTGCCCATCACCCCGGGCTCCGAGGGCATCATCGAGAGCGCCGCCGAGGCCGAGGTGGTCGCGCGCGACATCGGCCTGCCGGTGATGATCAAGGCGTCGGCGGGCGGCGGCGGCAAGGGCATCCGCATCGCCACCGAGGCCTCCGAGCTGGCCGGCGCCGTGCGCCAGGCCCAGGCCGAGGCCGAGGCGGCGTTCGGCAACGGCGCCGTCTACGTCGAGAAGTACATCGGCGCCCCGCGCCACATCGAGATCCAGGTGCTCGCCGACGGCAAGGGCCACGGCATCCACCTCGGCGAGCGCGACTGCAGCATCCAGCGGCGCCACCAGAAGCTCATCGAGGAGGCGCCGTCGCCGGCGGTGAGCCCCGAGCTCCGGGCGCAGATGGGCCAGGCGGCCGTGGCCGCCGCCATCGCCGCGCACTACGAGGGCGCCGGCACCGTCGAGTTCCTGCTCGACAGCGACGGCAGCTTCTACTTCATGGAGATGAACACGCGCGTGCAGGTCGAGCACTGCGTCACCGAGATGGTGAGCGGCGTGGACATCGTCAAGACCGGCATCCGCATCGCCGCCGGCGAGGGCCTGCCGCTGCAGCAGGACGACATCCGCATCGAGGGTCACGCCATCGAGTTCCGCATCAACGCGGAGGACCCGGCCGAGAACTTCATGCCCTCGCCCGGCGTGGTCACGCAGTGGATCCCGCCGGGCGGACCGTGGGTCCGCCTCGACAGCCACGTCTACCAGGGCTACCTGGTGCCGCCGTTCTACGACAGCCTGCTGGGCAAGCTCATCGTGTGGGGGCGCGACCGCGAGGAGTGCCTCGCGCGCTCGCGCTGGGCGCTGGACGAGTTCCTGGTGGACGGCGTCAAGACGGTGATCCCGTTCCACCGCCTGGTGATCGACCACCCGCTGTTCGTGGCGGGCGACGTCAACACGCACTTCATCGAGGACCACCTGGACTAGTCTCGACTGGCCGCGCCGGGCGCGGCCCGAAGGGAGGCGACGTGAGTCCGCGTTCATGCCGGGATCGGGCGGAGGTTCCGCTCGACCTCGTGTTCGTGGCGATCGTGGTCGCCGTGGTCGTCGGCCTGGTGGGCTGGTTCCTGTTCCGGACCGGCGGCTGGCTGTGGCTGATCGTCGCGATCATCGTCGGGGGCGCTACCGCTCTGGTCATGAGGCCGGTGTTCAGGCGCCGACGCGCCGACCTCGAAGAGCGCCGACGGCTCGTCGGCCACGACGCGTCCTGGACGAGCGGCAGGGAAGAAGAATAGCCGCGCCGGTGGGCGGGCAGACCTGGTGCTCCAGCCCTCTGTCTGCGGATAGCCGGCGGCTATCCCTCTGGGCTCTTCTGGCGGTCAGGTCCGCGAAATGGATAGCCGACGGCGCGGTCGGCGACCTCGGGCGGGCGCTCGCGGATCGAGACCGCGTCCACGATGCAGCCGCGGCCCTGCCCTCTGCGGCCGCCCTTCTTCGCTTGGCGCATGCGTGCGCCGGTGCGCAGGTGCGCGGTGAGCTCCTTGCGGAGCACGCCGCGGGCCTGGACGAAGAGGCTGCGGTAGATCGTCTCGGTGGACACCTGCAGAGCCTGCTCTCCTGCGTAGGTGCGCGCAGGCCAGCCGGAGATCTGCCCGGCGACCAGTCGTCGGCGAGCCTGGCGGCGACGAGCGCCCGCAGCCGCGGCTCGGCGGCCAGCTTGCAGGGCTTGGGGCGCAGGGCGCGGCGCCAGGCGTGCTCGTCGGCGCGGGTCGCCCGATAGCGCCGGCGCCCGCCATGGCGGGCCACCTCGCGGCTGACCGTCGAGGGCGCCCGCCCGAGGCGCCTCGCGACCTCCAGCAGCGAAGCGACGTCGGCCAGTCCGCGCGAGACCTCCCACGCTCGAGGAGGGAGAGCACCCGAGGCGAGCGCCGGCGGGGCAGGCGGTGCGAAGCCGGCACTCGACACGACGACGCACCGGACGGGACCCCACTCGGTGCCCAATGCCCGCCCGATCGCGCAGAACGACTCGCCGGCCTGCCAACGCGACCACAGCTCGCGCCTCTGCTCCGGCGTCGTGGTTCCATCGCCTTCTGCGAGCCATCCAGCCACCTCCCTGTCGAAGCAAGACCATAGCTGGTGTTGCATCGACCGGTGGAACCCACCGACGGCTATCCGTCTTCAGAGCGTCCCGCGAGACACCACTCCCTGGAGTCCACTGCCCAGGCGTCCCAGACCGGGCGGTGGCGGCCCCTCGGCGAGCCGCCCTCAGTCGCCCGCGCCCGGCTCGTCGGGCGGCGCGGGCCGGACGGAGAACCCGGCGGCGGCGATCTGCGCCAGCAGCTGGTCCGCCGCCGGCGCCAGGAGCGCGGCGACGGCGGCTTCGCTCTCGCCGCGCCCGCTCAGCGTGACCTTGATGACGCGCGTGCTGCCCAGCACCTTGGCGCGCGACTTGACGTACACCGCCGGGTGCTGCTCCTCGGCGGCGCGCAGGATGTCGGCGATGGCCGACTCGTCCTGCAGCTCCACCTCGAGCGAGCGCTCCTCGTAGCGCGCGTCGCCGAACACCTCGGCGACCAGCGGCCCGAGCGACTCGTCGACGATCGCCTTGAGCTCTCCGGGCACGCCGGGCAGCGAGACGACGCGCGTCACGCCGCTGCGGCAGAGCACGCCCGGGGCGCCGCCGATGGGGTTGACGAGCGGCTCCGCGCCGGCGGGCAGCCGCGCCATCTTGCGGCGGTTCTCGTTGAGCTCCGGGAACGGCACGTAGCCGGCCGCGAAGAACTCCTGGTACTTGGCCGCGACCATGCGCTCGGCCTCGGGGTGCAGCTCCAGCGGGACCCCGAGGCCCAGAGCGACGCCCTCGAGCGTGCGGTCGTCGCTGGTGGGCCCGAGCCCGCCGACCGTGAAGACGAGGGCGGGCACGCGGCCGAGGCAGCTGCGCAGCTCGGCGCCGATCGCGTCCACGTCGTCGCGCAGCATCACCGTGCGGCGCACCAGCCCGCCGAGGGCCGTCACGCGCGTGCACAGCCAGTTGGTGTTGGTGTCGAGCACGTCGCCGATGAGCACCTCGTTGCCGGCCGAGACGATCTCGACGATCGGCGCCCCGGTGGCGGGGTCGAGGGGGCCATGCGTGGGGATGCTGCCGCTCATGGCCCCAGTCTCGCAGAGGCCCGGATGCGCGGGCAAGGCCGCTTCGCGCTCGCGGTATACTCGCAGCAACAGTCGAGCAGGAGCCGCCCATGCCCCAGAAGCCGCTGACCATCGTCCAGCACGAGCCCGACGACCCGCCCGGCAGCATCGCCGTGGCGCTCGAGGAGCTCGGGGTGCCGTTCGAGGTGTGCCGGGTCGACCTCAACGAGACGCTGCCGGCCGGTCCGCACGACACGGCGGGTCTGATCAGTCTCGGCGGCGCCATGCACGTCGACCAGGAGCGCCAGTATCCGTTCCTCGCCGACGAGATCCACCTCATGCGGCGCATGGTCCACGAGGGCGCGCCGGTGTGGGGCATCTGCCTCGGCGCGCAGCTGCTCGCCATCGCCGCCGGCGGCGCGGCCTACAGGCGCAAGCGCCCCGAGGTCGGCTGGACCAGCATCGAGAAGGTCGCCGACGACCCGCTGCTGCACGGCATCTCGTCTCCGTTCACGGCGTTCAACTGGCACGCCTACTCGTGCAAGATCTCGCCGACCTCTCACCTCGTGGCCACGTGCGGCGACGGCGTGCAGGTGTTCCGCGCCGGCGGCAGGGCCTGGGGCACGCAGTTCCACCCCGAGGTGGACGCCGAGATGGCGCCGCACTGGGTGCGCGACGCCGTCAAGGAGCAGAAGCACCTGGGGCCGGAGTTCGCCGAGCAGTTGCAGCGGGAGACCGACGAGCGGCTGGCCGGCTATCCGGCGTTCTGCCGCCGCATCACCGAGAACTTCCTCGTCGCCTCCGGCCTGCTCTAGAGAGCAGAGCCGTCCGGACCCGAGCCTGCTCGGGTCGGCACGGCGTCGAACCGACCCCGTACGCACAGAGGCGGCGCCGGGGAGCGCCGCCTCGTGCACCAGTTTCCTGGCAGCCCCCCGGGGAGGGGGGCTTGTGAAAGGAGCCATGGGGTGGTACCTGGAGGTACCTTGCGTAGGGGAGGGGTGTGTGGAGGGGGACTCCGCTACGCAGACGGTATATTACCACCACCCCGACAGTTGAAACCACCCCCGTAGTGTTAAGCAATGTGAAGGGCCAGATTTGGCGGAGGCACGGGTGACGGAGACGCCGCGGCGCACCCTGTTCGAGGTCGAACGGGAGAAGCGCTGGCGCATCTGGCTGCTCTTCGGGCTGCTGCTGGTCCTCGCGTTCGTGAGCGCGTGGGTGGGCTGTCTCATCGTGACCGTCGTCCTGTACCTCGCGCTCCCCGAGCCGGTGATCGTGACCTGGCTGTTCACTCCGCTCGGCGTCGCGATCGTCCTCGGCGCCGCCCTCGCGCTCTCGCTCGTGTACTGGGGCCTCGCCCAGATCGGCGCCCGCGGCCGGCTGCTGAAGGCCATGCACTGCCGGCCGCTCGACCCGGGCGACCGCTACCACGAGCGGCTCGCCAACATCGTCGAGGAGATGCGCATCGCCACCGGCGCTCCGCGCATCGAGTGCGTCACGGTGCGCACCGTGGGCCTCAACGCGTTCGCGTTCAGCGACCTCCACGGCGCCGGGGTCATCGGGGTGACCGAGGGCGCGCTGGCCAGGCTCTCGCGGCAGCAACTGCAGGCGGTGGTGGCGCACGAGTTCGCGCACATCCTGTCCGGCAGCTACGTGACCGTCACCGTGTCGTGCCTGCTGTTCGGCATCTACTCGTCGCTCATGGAGCGCATCGACGGCGCCACGGACGCGACGGCGGACACGGAGGGCAGGGTCGGCCCTCGTCGTCATGGTGCCGTTGCGGGGCTGGCTCTGGGTGATGCAGCTGGCGGCGTCGGTGGTCAACGCGGCCATCAGCCGCCAGCGTGAGTGGCAGGCCGACCTGGCGGCGGTGCGGTACACGCGCGACCCGCTGGCGCTGGCCGAGGCCCTGCGTGTGGTCTCGCGCCACCCCGGCGGGGCCGGCTACATCCCCGAGGGGCTCGGCCCGCTGTGCATCCGCGCCACCGGCAGCCTGGGCTGGCCCAACGTCGCCTGGCGCGACACCCACCCGCCCCTCGAGGCCCGCATCCGGATGCTGCTCGGCGTCGCGCACGTGTCCCCGGGCGAGTTCGAGCGGCAGGCGGCCCAGGCCGGCGAGGACTTCGAGCGCCGGGAGCACTGGGCGCCGGCGCCGCCCGCGCAGCGTCCTGCGGCGCCGGCGCTCGGCGCCACGCCGCCTGGTGCGGCGCTCGGCGCTCGGCTGGTCGCGGCGCCGCTCGCCGCCGCGCGGTCCGGTCTCGGCAGGCACGAGCTGCCCGGCCTGCGGCGCCGGCCTCGTGCGCACGCCCTACGAGGGCATCGACATCGTGACCTGCGACCGCTGTGGCGGCCGGCTCGTGACGACCGCGCAGGTGGGCAAGCTGCTGGCGCGCCGCGAAGCCGGCTTCTCCGACGACCAGCGCCGGGTGGCCGAGCTCGTCACGGCGTCCGGCGACAGCCTGCGCCGCGCCGCCGTGCTCGCCCGCGGCAAGGCCGGCGTTGCGCTCGTCCCCTGCCCTGCGTGCGCCGCGCCGATGATGCGGCGCCACTACAGCTACGAGTACGCGGTGGAGATCGACCACTGCGTGCGCTGCGACCTCCTCTGGTTCGAGAAGGACGAACTGGAGGCGCTGCAGATCCTGGTGGAACGGCAGGCGGGCTGATGCGGCTTCCTCTACACTTGGACGGCGCACCTTGCCGGCGGGTCGTGCGTCTCCTGTGGGTCGCGCTTCCGCCGGCGCGACCTTCGCCTGCCACGACTCACGACCGATGAACGATCAGCACCGCGACCCAGACGCCGCCGGCGTCCCGACCCTGCTCGCCGGCCGGTATCGCATCATCTCCCCGCTCGGGAGCGGAGGGATGGCCGACGTCTACCTGGCGGAGGACGAGCGGCTCAGCCGCCGGGTCGCCGTCAAGGTGCTCAAGGCGCGCCTGGCCGCCGACGACGAGTTCGTCGAGCGGTTCCGCATCGAGGCGCAGGCGGCGGCCAGCCTCAACCACTCCAGCATCGTGGCCGTGTACGACCGCGGCAGCGCCGACGGCGTCACCTACATCGCCATGGAGTACGTGGCCGGCGAGTCGCTCAAGCAGCGTCTGCGCCGCGACGGCGCGCTCCCGCCGGACGAGGCCGTGGCCGTCGCGCTCGCGGTGCTCTCAGCGCTCGGCGCGGCGCACGCGCGCCACATCGTCCACCGCGACGTGACCTCGTACAACGTCATGCTGGCGGAGGACGGGCGCGTGGTGGTCACCGACTTCGGCATCGCACGCATGGGCGACTCCGCGCTGACGCGCACCGGAGCCATGATGGGCACGTCCTCCTACCTCTCGCCGGAGCAGGCCCAGGGCCGGCCGGCGGACGAGCGGTCCGACCTCTACAGCCTCGGCGTGGTGCTCTACGAGATGCTCACCGGGCGCGTGCCGTTCAAGGGCGAGTCCGACGTGGCCGTGGCCATGCAGCACGTGCAGGCGGCCCCGCCGAACCCGCGCACGCTCACGCCGGCGGTGTCGGAGGCGCTCGCGGCGACGGTGATGCGCGCGCTGAGCAAGGACCCGTCGGACAGGTTCCAGGACGCCGAAGAGTTCGCGGCCGCGCTGCGCAAGGCGCGGCGGCCGGCGCGGAACGACCGCGGCGCGAGCGTCGCGGTGGGCGAGGGCGCCGGCCACGGTACGCTCGCGGCCGCCGGTGTGGCCGCGGCCGCCGGCGCCGGCGCGGCGGCGGGAGCGTCCGTGCTGGGCGCGGTCGCCGCTCCTCCGGCGCCCGCGCGGGCCGCGGTCACACCCGCTCCGCAAGCCCCTGCTCCGCCTGCCGTCGCGCCGCCCGCCCCAGCGGCGGCTGCCGCCGGCGGCGAGCCGCTGGTCACTGTCGTCGTGGCGGAGGCCCCTACCAGGTATCACTCCGCCGAGCCCGCGACGACCGTCCGCCCGCGTCCGCGACGCCGGATCCGGCGGTACCTGCTGCTCGCGCTGCTCGTGCTGGTGGTGGCCGCGGCCGGTTGGGTCGCCTACATCACCTGGCTGGCGCCCGGCACCACGGTCCCGAGCCTCGTCGGCGAGCGGCGCACCGACGCCGTCCAGGCGCTGCGCGACGAGGGTCTCAAGCCGGCGCTGCACTACGTGTGGGCCGACAGGTACGCCGAGGGCGAGGTCGCTCGCCAGGCCCCGCGCGGCGGCCAGCGCGTGGACGACGGCGTCAAGGTGGACCTCTGGGTGAGTCGCGGTCCGCTCCACCTGCCTGCGCCCGACCTCTCGGGCTCGACCGCCACGGCGGCCAAGGACACGCTCGAGGGCGCGTCGCTCACCTACAAGAGCCATCGGTCCGCCTCGGAGAGCGTGCCCAAGGGGCAGGTGTTCCGGCAGAAGCCGGCCGCCGGCAAGACGGTGCAGCGGGGAGATACGGTGACGTTCTGGGTGAGCAGCGGGCCGCCCAAGGTCTACGTGCCCGACGTGGTCGGCCTCTCGCAGGGCGACGCCCAGGCGCAGCTCGAGGATGAGGGGTTCGTGGTGAGCGTGGACTACGTGGCCGGCTGGGGCGAGATGCCCGGCGACGTGGTGGGCCAGGACCCGGTGGCCGGCACCAAGGGCCGGGCCGGCGACGAGATCGTCATCCAGGTCGCCGTGTTCTGACGGTGGACGCCGTTCTCCAGTTCCTCGGCGTCGCCGCGATCGCCATCGTCGAACTGTGGGCCGCTGTGCCCGCGGGCATCGCGATGGGGCTCCCGGCGCTGTCCGTGTGGGTGGCCACGCTCGGGGGCGCTCTCGTGGGGATCACGGTGGTCGTGGTCGCGGGAGACCGCTTGCGGACGTGGCTCGTGGACCGTTTTGGGCACGGGGGCGCGCGCGAGGGCGGCCGGCTGCGGGCGCTGTGGGACCGGTACGGCGTGATCGGCTGGGGTCTGCTCGCGCCGCTCCTGCTCGGGGCGCCTCTGGCGGCGGCGATCGGCGTCGCTCTCGGCGGGGCGCGCCGGCGTCTGGTGTTCTGGCTGGGGGCCGGGGCCGCACTCTGGACGACCGTCCTCACCGTGGCCGTCGCTCTCGGCCTGGATGCCGTGCAGACCTGGCTCTGAAGACTCACCCACGGCGCTCACGACGGAGTCGCCTCGACCCGGCGTGTCAGCCGGTGCGACCCGGCCGCGTGCGCGGCTCCACGGCCGGGAGCTCCCAGGCGTCGGGCCGCCGGGTGGTGAGGCCGCCGGGGACGGAGCCCCCGCCGGCGGCCGGGCCCGCCGTGGCCGGAGCGCCGCCGGCCGGCCGTCCGCGACCGCCGTCCCGGCCGCGGGCCTCGCCGCGGCCGACGGCGCGCAGCAGGTCGCTGATGCGGTGCGCCACCACCGCGAGCCCGTGCTCCTCGTCGTTCTGCAGCTCGCCCTCCACCAGCAGGTACACCGCGTCCTTGAGCACCTTGCCGTACTTGAGGTAGACGTCGTTGAAGACCACCACCTGGCCGAGCTCGGTCTCGTCCTCGAGCGTGAGGAACATGGTGCGGTGGCCGCTGCGGATCCAGGGCATCTGGGCGCGCTCGAGCACGCCGGCGAGGCGCACGCGGCGGCCGTGGCGGAGCTCGGGCAGCCGCGCCATGGGCGTGACCCCGAGCGCCTTGATCTCGTCGCGCACGAAGTGCAGCGGGTGGGCGCCGACGTTGAGGCCGAGCAGCTCGAGCTCGATGGCGGCGCGCCGCTCGGCCGGCCAGTCGGGCAGGAAGCTGAGCGGGCCGAACTGCTCGTCGAGCGCGAGGCGCGGCTGGTCGAGGCCGTCGTCGCCGGCCGTGCCGGCCGGCGCGTGGGACGCGGAGCGTGCGCCGGCGTACAGCAGCGGCACCTGCGCGACCAGCTCCTCGCGGCGCACGCCGAGCGCGTCGAAGGCGCCGAGGCGCGCGAGGTTCTCCGCGATCTCGCGGCTGACCCGCGTGCGCGCGACGAAGTCGGCCAGCGAGGTGTACGGGCGCGGCGGGCCGGCCGGGGCAGCTCGCCGGGCCGGTCGCCGCGCGCCTCGACGATGGCCCGGCGCGCGGCCGCGCTCATCTCCTTGACGTACGCCAGCCCGACGCGCAGCGCCGTGCCGTCCCGCTCCACCTCGAACCACTCGCCGCTGAGGTTGACGTCGAGCGGCAGCACCGCGAGCCCGAACCGCCGCGCGTCGTTGAGCACCACCCGCGGCGAGTAGAACCCCATGGGCTGGTTGTTGAGGATGCCGGCGTAGAACTCGGCCGGGTAGTGCGCCTTGAGCCAGGCCGAGGCGTTGCAGACGATGGCGAAGCAGGCGGCGTGCGCCTTGTTGAAGCCGTAGGCGGCGAACCCGCGGAGCTGGCGGAAGACCTCGTCCGCGACCTCCTGTGAGGCGCCGCGCGCCATCGCCTTCTCGACGAAGTTGCGGCCGATGGCGTCCATCTCCTCCATGGAGCGCTCGTGGGTCATGGTGCGGCGCAGCAGGTCGGCCTCGGCGAGGCTGAAGCCCGCGACCGCCGAGGCCACCTCGATGACCTGCTCCTGGTAGACGATGACCCCGTAGGTGCGGCGCAGGATGCGCTCCATGGCCGGGTGCGCCACGACGACGGGCTCGCGCCCGTGCCGCCGCCTGATGAACGGCGCGATCATGTCGGCCTGCAGCGGGCCCGGCCGGAACAGCGAGATGGCGGCGATGACGTCCTCGAAGTCGCGCTCCTGCAGGCGCGTGGCCAGGTTGCGCTGCCCCGAGCTCTCGAGCTGGAACAGCCCGACCGTGCGCGCCGAGCGGACGAGCTCGTACACCTTGGGGTCGTCGCGCGGGAGCTCCCAGGCGCTGACGTGCTCGCCGGTGCGCGCCTCGATGCGCCGCACCGCCTCGGCGATGGCGGAGTGCATCTTGAGCGCGAGGATGTCCATCTTGACGAGGCCCAGCGTCTCGACGTCGTCCTTGTCGAACTGGGCCACCACCACGCCCTTGGCCGCCCACTGCAGCGGCACGCGGTCGGTGAGCGGGTCGCGCGAGAGGATGAACCCGCCCAGGTGCGTGCCGAGGTGGGCGGGGAAGCCGGACAGCCGCTCGGCGACGTCGACCAGGCGGCGGTAGTGCGGGTGCTGGAACTCGTGGCCGGCGAGCTCGGGGCGCTCGGCGAGCATCTCCCCGAGCTTGGCCGCGCTGCCCCACGGCACCTTGCGCGAGAGGCGGTTGATCTCGTCCGGCGTGAACCCGAACGCGCGGCTGACGATGCGCACCGCCGACGGCGCGCGCACCGTGTTGACGGTGGCGACCATGGCGACCTTGTCGTGGCCGAAGCGCTCGTAGATGTACTGGATGACCTCGTCGCGGCGCGCCGAGCAGAAGTCGATGTCCACGTCCGGCATCTCGCGGCGCGCCGGGTTGAGGAAGCGCTCGAAGAGCAACTCGTGCTCGATGGGGTCGGCGTCGGTGATGCGCAGCACGTAGCTGACGATGCTGTTGCCGGCGGAGCCGCGGCCGGAGTAGTAGATGCCGCGGCCCAGGGCGAACTCGACGATGTCGCGCACGGCGAGGAAGTACTCGGCGAAGCCGAGCTCCTCGACGACCTTGAGCTCGCGCTCGAGCCGCGCCGTGACCTCGGCGGTGAGCGGCCGGTAGCGCTCGGCGGCGCCCTCGAAGCAGCGCTTCCAGAGCAGGGAGAAGGCGGTCTCGCCCGGCGGCAGCGGGTAGGCGGGGAAGAGGAGCCTGCCGAGCCCGAGGTCGAGGTTGCAGCGCGCGGCGATGCGCTCGGCGTTGGCGTAGGCCTCCGGGTAGCGCTGGAACAGGCGGTGCATCTGCCCGGGGCCTTTGAGGTAGAGCTCGGCGTTCTTGCGCCCCAGCGGGTTGGGCAGCGGCTGGTTGGCGGCCTCGGCGGCGAGCACGTCGTGCAGGCCGGCGTCGGCCTTGACCGTGTAGTGGACGTCGCCGGTGGCGACGGTGGGGATGCGCAGCTCGTGGGCGAGGAGGTCGAGGGCGCGCAGCGAGGCGTCCGAGTCCGGCAGCAGCTCGTGCTGCAGCTCGATGAAGTACTCGCGGCCGAAGATGCCGCGGAAGACGGAGGCCGCGGCGCGGGCGCCGGCCTTGTCGCCGGCGAGCAGCCGCGACCAGACCTCGCCGCGGCGGCAGCCGCTGAGCGCGACGAGGTGGCCGCCGTGCTCGGCGAGCGTGGCGAGCCGGGCCAGCGGAGGCTCGCCCGGGTGCTCGAGGTGGGCGGCGCTGATGATGCGGCACAGGTTGCTCCAGCCGGCGTAGTCCTTGGCGAGCAGCACCAGGTGGTACCCGCCGGCGCCGGAGGCGCGGGCGGCGGAGGGCGGCACCGTGGCCGCCGCCTTGAGGTGGGCGATGCGGCCGTCCGGCGCGAGCGCGGCCGCTCTCGCGGCGCCTGCCCCGTCCGAGGATGCGCCCAGCGCGCCCAGCGCGGCCGCCGCGGCGGGATCGGCGGCGCGGCGGCGGCGGCGGGCGCGGACGAGGCCGCCGCGCCGTCGTCCGCGCCCGGCTCCCAGATCCGGCCGCCGGGCCCGACCGCCGGCTCGACCGTGAGCTCCACGCCGACGATGGGCTTGATGCCGGCCGCCTTGCACGCCTGGTAGAAGCGCACGGCGCCGTACAGCCCCTCGTGGTCGGTGACGGCCAGCGCCGGCATGCCGAGCTCGGCGGCGCGCATGACCACCTCGTTGATGCGGCAGGCGCCGTCGCCGAACGAGAACGTGGTGTGCAGGTGCAGGTGGACGAAGCTCACCGTGGCCTCCGGGACATGGTCATCCGAGCTCCCGCTCGAGCGCCCACGCCTTGCTGAGGCGGTCGTAGCGCAGGTCGACGACGCGGCCGCCGGCGCGCACCCGCCAGTACGAGCGGCTGACGTGGCCCTCGTCCTTCCACCAGCCGGTCTCGAGGACCCACGTCTCGAGCACGCGCTCGACCTGGTAGCGGCGGCGGCGCCAGACGAAGGCGACCGGGCGCCGCGCCCGCTCGTCCCAGCTCACGGCGACCGGCACGGCCTCGCCGTTGGGGCCCGGGCGGCCGGCACGAGCCCGGGCGGCGCCGGTGAGGCGGTCGCTGGGTCTGTCTCCGGAGGTGGCTCCGCCGCTCGGCATGTGGGGCTCCTGACGTGCGGATGGACGGTGCTGCGGGGGCAATGAGCGTAACACGAACATATGTTCGTGTAAACGTCGGACGGAAAGGGGGGACTGCGGCGGCGTGGCCCGGGGTCGGCGCGGCGCAGGGAGGTATGCGCTCTGGGGGTCGGAGCCTCTGTCGGAGCCTTATCCGGCACCACATACGGCGCCGGACAAGGCTCCGACCCCCAGACACACATACTCCCTGCGGGCTGCTGCCGGGTAGAGCCGGCCGGAGCGGAGGGCTTCCGGAGCCCGCGCGAGGAGTCGCAGCGTCAGGCCGAGACGCTCACCTCGGCGAGGTCGTCCACCACCACGTCGGCGCCGTGCTCGCTGAGCGCGGCGGCCTGGCCGAGCCGGTCGACGCCGATGACGAGGCCGAACTCGCCGCGGCGTCCGGCCTCCACGCCGGAGAGCGCGTCCTCGACCACCACGGAGCGCGCCGCGTCCACGCCCAGGCGGCGCGCCGTCTCCAGGTACATCGCCGGGTCGGGCTTGCCCGGGAGCCCGACCTCCTCCGCCACCACGCCGTCCACGCGCACCTCGAACAGGTCGGTGGTGCCGGTCACGTCCAGCACCATGGCCGTGTTCTTGCTCGAGGACATGAGGCCCACGTGGATCCCGGCCTCGTGCAGGTGCTTGATGAGCTCCACGGTGGAGGGGTAGGTCTTGACGCCGTGCTCGCGCACCTCGGCGTTGAAGAGGTCGTTCTTGCGGTTGCCGAGGCCGCAGACGGTCTCGCGCTCCGGCGGGTCCGACGGGTCGCCCATGGGCAGTCCGATGCCGCGCGAGGCGAGGAAGTCGCGCACGCCGTCGTAGCGCGGCTTGCCGTCCACGTAGCGCGCGTAGTCGGCGTCGAGGTCGAACGGGCGGAAGGGATCGCCGGCGCGCGCCGCCCGCTCCCGGAGGTACTCGTCGAAGAGGCGCTTCCAGGCGGCCGCGTGCACCGCCGCGGTCTGGGTGACGACGCCGTCCAGGTCGAAGATGACGGCGTCGTACTCGCTCCTCGCGATGGTGACGCGTGTGGTCTCCACGTCTTGCCTCCCGTCGGTCGTGCTGCGCTCTCTGCCCGGCAACGTTCCCGTTCCGTCGCAAGCCTCATCGTAGCCGCGCGGACGTTCCCTCGTCGTCGCCGGGTCGGAGTTGGACACACGCCCAGCTTGTGGCAGGATGGGCACAGCGTCATCGCGCGCGGGGGAGCGCCGCTCGGTGCGCTGGTAATGAACGGTCCAAAAGGGGGGTACCGTGAACCAGCACGTACGTGTCCGACCATTCCTCGTCCTCGTCTTAGCTGCCTTCGTGTGCATCTTCGGCCTCGTCTGGGCGATGGAGGCGATGGGCTCGGAGAGCCCAGCCGCCGGTTCATCCGCACCGGCCGCCGGCGCCGACAAGGTGGTGTACCGCGTCGGCTGGACGCGCGAGCCGGACAACCTCAGCCCCTTCGTGGGCTACAACGCGCCGGCCTTCGAGATCTGGTACCTCACCTACGACTCGCTGGTGGGGTACGACCCGGCCACCCTCTCGCCGATGAAGGGCGAGAACTCCACCGGCCTCGCCACCGACTGGACCGTCAGCGACGACGGCCTCGTCTGGACGTTCACGCTCCGCCAGAACGCCAAGTGGTCCGACGGCGTGCCGCTCACGGCCAAGGACGTCGCGTTCACCTACAACTACATCATCAAGAACGAGATGGAGAACCTCACCGCGTACACGCGCCTCATCAAAGAAGCCACGGCGCTGGACGACTACACGGTGCAGTTCACCTGCAGCAAGCCCAAGCCCGACATGATCCGTCACTGGGTGCCGATCCTGCCCGAGCACATCTGGTCCAAGGTCGACCCCAAGCAGGCGGCGAGCGGCAAGTACACCAACAACCCGCCCTACGTCGGTTCCGGCCCGTTCAAGGCCGAGGAGTGGAAGAAGACCTCGCACGTCAAGCTGGTCGCCAACCCGACCTGGTGGGGTCCCAAGCCCAAGATCCAAGAGATCTACTTCATGGCCTACACCAACAACGACACCCTGCTGCAGGACATCATCGCCGGCACCATCGACGGCGGCGTCGACCTCACGGCCACGCAGATGAAGCAGCTCAAGACCGATCCCAACATCACCTCCCGGGCGATCACCGTCGACGGCTTCGACGACCTCGGGTTCAACTGCTACGACGGTCCGAGCAAGGGCCACCCGGTGCTGAAGGACGTCAAGTTCCGCCAGGCCGTCAACTGGGCCGTGGACCGCGACAAGATCGTCTCGCTGGTCTGGGGCGGCACCACCACGCCCGGCACCACCATCATCCCGCCGAACTACTACACGGACCCGGACTGGCACTGGGAGCCCCCGGCGGAGACGGCCTACAAGTTCGACCCCGAGAAGGCCAAGCAGTTGCTCGAGGCGGCAGGCTACACGGACTCGGACGGCAACGGCATCCGCGAGTACAAGGGCAAGGACATCGAGCTCGGCCTGATCGCGCGCGAGGAGTCGGCGCAGAGCCAGATGACCGGCAAGCTCGTCGCCGGCTGGTTCGGCGACGTGGGCATCAAGGTCAACCTCGAGGTCATGGACGAGGCGACGCTCGGCGACCGTGAGCTCAACTACGAGGGCGACACCTTCACCCCGGACTTCGACATGTTCCTGTGGGGCTGGTACCTCGACTACGACCCGGGCTCCATGCTGAGCTACATGACCAAGAGTCAGATCGAGAACTGGAACGAGACCTGCTGGTGGAGCGCCGAGTACGACCAGCTGTACGACCAGCAGGGCCAGGAACTCGACCCCGCCAAGCGCAAGGTGATCATCGACAGGATGCAGCAGATCCTGTACGAGGAGTCCCCGTACATCGTCACCGACTACGCGCCCGACTTCGAGGCCTACAACACGGCCAAGTGGGACGGCTACATCCAGATCCCGAGCCCGAACGGCAACACGCTGCTGCCGCCGTTCGGTAACGGGGGATACGCCAACTTCATCAGCATCCAGCCCAAGGTGGCCGAGGCCACCACGGAGAGCGGCAGCAACACCGGCGTCATCGTCGCCGTCATCGCCGCCGTCGTGGTGCTGGCGATCGTGGTGGTCGTCATCGTGATCCGGCGCAAGCCGGCGTCTGAGGAGGACTGACCGCAGGCTGAGTGGGCCCGGGCCGCGGGAGCGGGCCCCGGGCACACGAGTGGTACCGGAGGGGGCGGGCGCCTGAGGCGCCCGCCCCCTCCGGCGTTCAGACGTTGGCCGCACCCTGCGATACATCCTGCGAGCGGCGCGGGCGCAGGCAAGCCGCTCGCCGCCGAGAGATGCTCCTCGCGACGCGGGCGGGACCGCCTTTGAGCCCCTCGCGGCTGGGAGGGTACTGTCGGTCCGGGGGTCGGAGCCTCGGATGGTGCCATCCAGGTGCTATCGAGGTGCCATCGGAGGTGCCATCGAGGTGCCATCGAAGGCGCCGACCCCCCGGAGCACACCACCCTCCCGGCCTCTGCGGGACTGGCCGCCGGCCGCGGCGTGCGCCTCGCCCCCCGGGCCGCGCGGGTCGGGGACGGGGTCGATCTCGTCTCCGCGGCGTCGCGGAGACTCACGCCCCAGTCGGTGACGCGTCCGTGGCCGCGGGCCCGGCCGGGGCATCGGGCTCGGTGGCGGCGAGCCGCACGACGGCGAGCAGACGGGCGGCGGCGGACGCAGTGTCCTCGCCGCCCGCGAAGAACTTGCGCAGGTCCACCACGTTGGGAGCCGCCCGGTGGGCCTCGACCCAGGAGTGGACCAGCAGCACCTCGTCGATGGCGGCCGCCGGCAGCGGCGGACGCGGCCGCTCGGCCGCGCTGAGTTCGGCGAGGAACGCCTGCGCGGACTGCTCGCCGAACGCCCCGCGGCCGACCTCGCGCTCGACGGCGACGCGCCCGCCGCGCACGCCCCAGAGCGCGACCCAGCCGCGCCGGTGCGCCGGGTAGGCGAGCACGAGGTCGTCATGCTCGGCCGCGCGCAGGCGGCGCACGGTGCGCAGCACGCGCTCGAGCGTCTCGCGCTGGTTCTGCAGGCGGGCCGCCTGCTCGAACGCCAGCGTCTTGACGAACGCCTGCTGGCGCTCGACCAGGCGCGCGTCGAGCGCGTCGCCCTGGCCCTCGAGCACGCGGCGCACCTCGTCGACGATCGCCGTGTACTCGCCGTTGAGCGTGCGCTTGCAGGGTGAGAGGCAGGCCCCGGTGCCGGCGCGCTGGCAGGCGTGGTCGCGGCCGTCCTTGGGCAGGTGCGCGCAGGTACGCAGCGGGTAGGCGCCGTTGACGGTGTCGACGAAGCGCCGGGCCAGGGAGGCCTTGCGGAACGGCCCGGCGTAGTACGAGCCGTCGTCACGAAGGTTGGGCGTGGCGTACAGGCGTGGGTACTCCTCGGCGCTGAGCTTGACGTAGTGGTAGCTGCCGGCGCGGGTGCCCTGCGAGTTGTACGGCGGCCGGTGTTTGCCGATGAGCCTGCTCTCGAGCAGCAGAGCGCCGAACTCCGACCCCGTCTCGACGACGTCGATGCGCTCCAGCAGTTCCAGCGCCTGGCGGGCGTGGAACGCCTGCCGCTGCAGGAAGTGGTCGCGCGTGCGGCGCCGCAGGTTCTCGGCCTTGCCGATGTAGAGCGGCGCCCCCTTGGCGTCGCGCATGATGTACACGCCCGGCGACGTCGGGATCTTCTCCGTGAACGAGATCTTGTGGTAGTTGCGGCGCGTGCCCGGCTCGCAGAAGCGCGCGACCTCCTCGAGCGTGTTCATGCCCTGCTCCTGCAGCCAGGAGAGGAACAGCAGGAGCAGTTCGCCCGTGGCCTGTGCGTCGTGCAGCGCGCGGTGCACGGGCTTGACCCGGGTGTCGAAGCGGTAGGCGAGGGCGCTCAGTGAGCACTTCTGCTGCGGGCAGAGCTTGCGCGCCATGCGCAGGGTGTCGAGCGCGGGCCGCGGGAACGTCTGCCCGCGCAGCCGGCCGAGCTCGTAGTCGAGGAACCCGAGGTCGAACGGCGCGTTGTGCGCGACCAGCACGGAGTGCGCCGAGAAGTCGACGAACTTGGGCAGCACGACCTCGATCGGCGGCGCGCCGGCCACCGTCTCGTCGTCGATGCCGGTGATGCCGGTGATCATGGCCGGGATGCGCATGCCGGGGTTCACGAGCGCGGAGAACTGGGCGACCTCGCGCCCGCCCTCCACGCGCACGGCGCCGATCTCGGTGATCTTGCAGAAGCCGGGGGTGGCGCCGGTGGTCTCGATGTCGACCACGGTGAAGGCGACGTCGGCGAGGTCGCGGCGGGTGGCGCGCCAGGCCGCGAGCCCAACGTGCACGTCGCTCTCCCACGCGAAGCGCTCGTCGCCCTCGACGATGTCGGCGACGAGCTTGCGCATGAGGTCCGGAGGGCAGTTGACGACGGGGAAGAGGCGCGGCCACACCTCGCGGTAGTCGAGGGCTTCGCCGGCCTGCTCGAGCAGGCAGTGGAACTCATCGACCGTGGTGAACGCCAGCTGCACGCGATAATCCTACGCCGCGGCGACGACGGATGCACGGGGAGACCGGGCGAACCGGCCGGCCGGCCGCGCGGCCGTCTCCCGGCCGCGGCTTGCACGCTTGCGGCGTGCGTCGTTACGCTGCGGTACGAACCGGGTAGGTCCCTGACGAGTTCCCGGAAGAGTGTGCTCCGGCGCCGCGGCAAGCCGCCCGGCCGGAGCCCCTGCGCAGAGGAGTCACCCCGTGGATGTTGAGAAGCTTCACAACGAGGTCCTGCGCGCATTCAACGACTCGTGCGTGATCGCCACCAGGCAGTACAGCGGCCGGGGCTTCCGTCCCGCCGCCGACGCCTACTTCGAGGAGGACACGCGCGAGATCGTGGTGCGCTTCGACCTGGCGGGCGTCGTGATGAGCGACATCGAGCTGCTCGTCGACCGGCGCGAGCTCGTCGTGCGCGGCGAGCGGTCGTTCCAGACCAAGGAGGGTCGTGTCTACCAGCAGGTGGAGATGGACTACGGTCCGTTCGAGCGCCGCGTGCGCCTCATGGTCGACGTGGACCCTGAGGTGACCACGGCGACGTACGAGGCCGGCATCCTCGAGGTCAGGCTCACCCTGACCCCGCAGGGCGGCGCCCGCAAGATAGATATCCAGACCGGGGGAGGTGACGAATGAGCGATCCCAACGACGTGAAGGTCGAGGAGGTCGTCGCTCAGGAGATCCCGGCCGTGCTGCCGGTGCTTCCCCTGCGCGACACGGTGGTGTTCCCCGACACGATGATCCCGCTCACGATCGGCCAGGAGCGGAGCATCAAGCTCATCGACGACGTGCTGGCCGGCGACCGCCTGCTCGCCATGGTGACGAGCAAGGACGCCGAGATCGAGACGCCGGGGCCGGACCTGCTGTACCCGGTGGGCACCGTCGGCCTGGCGCACAAGATGATCAAGCTGCCGGACGGCACCATGCGCATCCTGGTGCAGGGCCTGCAGCGCGTGCGCGTCAAGGAGTACGTGAGCGAGGAGCCGTACCTGGTCGCGCGCACGGAGAAGATCGAGGACGTCGCCACCGAGTCCCGCGAGTCCGATGCGCTGCGCGCCAGCCTGCTCAGCGTGTTCAGCAAGATCGTGGCGCTCGTGCCGTACCTGCCCGAAGAGCTCGAGATGGCCGCGGCCAACGTCGAGGAGCCGGGGGCGCTCACGTTCCTCATCGCCAGCACCATGCGCATCAAGGCGGAGGACAAGCAGGCGCTGCTCGAGGAGGACGACGTCGAGGCGCGCATGCGCAAGCTCATCGGCATCCTCACGCGCGAGCTCGACGTGCTGGAGCTGGGCTCCAAGATCCAGAGCGACGTGCGCGGCGAGATCGACAAGAGCCAGCGCGAGTACTTCCTGCGCCAGCAGCTCAGGGCGATCCAGCAGGAGCTGGGCGAGACCGACGAGCAAGAGGCGGAGATCAACGAGCTGCGCCAGAAGGTCGAGGAGCTGGCGCTCCCGGAGGAGGCCGACAAGGCGGCCCGCCGGGAGCTGGACCGCCTCAGCAACATCTCGCCGCAGAGCGCCGAGTATCCGGTCATCCGCACGTACCTGGACTGGATCATCACCCTGCCCTGGAACGTGCACAGCGAGGACAACCTCGACGTGGCGCACGCCCGCGAGATCCTCGACCGCGACCACTACGACCTCGAGAAGGTCAAGGACCGCATCCTCGAGTTCCTGGCGGTGCGCAAGCTCAAGGACGACCTGCACGGGCCGATCCTGTGCTTCGTCGGCCCGCCCGGCGTGGGCAAGACGAGCCTCGGCCACAGCATCGCCGAGGCCATGGGCCGCAAGTTCGAGCGCATCAGCGTCGGCGGCGTGCGCGACGAGGCCGAGATCCGCGGGCATCGCCGCACGTACGTGGGAGCGATGCCCGGCATCATCGTCCGCGCCATGCGGGACGCCGGCACCAACAACCCGCTGTTCATGATCGACGAGATCGACAAGATGGGCGCGGACTGGCGCGGCGACCCCTCGAGCGCCATGCTCGAGGTGCTGGACCCGGAGCAGAACGTCACGTTCCGCGACCACTACATGGACCTGCCGTTCGACCTCAGCAGGGTCCTCTTCATCACCACGGCCAACCAGCTCGAGCCCATCCCGGGGCCGCTGCGCGACCGCATGGAGATCATCAACCTCGCCGGCTACACCATCGAGGAGAAGCTCCACATCGCCAAGAAGTACCTGGTGCCCCGCCAGGTCGAGGCCAACGGCCTCAAGCCGGGGCAGGTCACGTTCCGGGACGACGCGATCGTCGAGATCATCACGAGCTACACGCGCGAGGCCGGCGTGCGCAACGTCGAGCGCGAGATCGGCACCGTCTGCCGCAAGCTCGCCCGTGAGGTCGCGGAGGCCACCAACGGCAACCGCAAGCGCTTCACCGTCAACGTCAAGCGCGTGCACGACCTGCTCGGACGGCCGCGCGCCTACAGCGACGTCAAGCGGCGCACCAGCGACCCCGGCGTGGCCACCGGCCTCGCCTGGACGCCGGTGGGCGGCGACATCCTCTTCATCGAGGCGACGGCCATGCCCGGCAACGGTCACCTCACCGTCACCGGCCAGCTCGGCGACGTGATGAAGGAGTCGGCGATGGCGGCGATGAGCTACGTGCGCACACACTCGCCGGAGCTCGGCCTCGACGACGACTACTTCCAGAAGCACGACATCCACATCCACGTGCCCGCCGGCGCCATCCCCAAGGACGGCCCCAGCGCCGGCGTCACGATGGCCACGGCCATCTGCTCGCTGGTCACCGGCATGCCGGTCAGCAACGACGTCGCCATGACCGGCGAGGTCACGCTCACCGGCCAGGTGCTGCCCATCGGCGGCCTCAAGGAGAAGACCCTGGCCGCGCAGCGCGCCGGCATCACCACCGTGATCCTGCCGAGCCGCAACGAGGCGGACCTGGAGGACGTGCCGGAGGAGCTGCGCAAGGGCATGACGTTCATCCCGGTGGACCGGGTCGAGCAGGTCTGGCAGGCGGCCATGGGGCTCAGCCTCGACCAGCGCGCCGCCGAGCTCATCGAGGCCGGCGACCTCATCGAGGAGGCCGGCGAGCTGCTGGAGAAGGCGCGGCGCAAGGCAGGCAACCGCGCCGCCGCGGCGGTCACGGCCAACGGCGACTCCGCCCGCACGAAGGCGCCGGCCGCCAAGAAGCCGGCCGCACGCAAGCCCGCGCCGGCAAACAAGGCCGTCAAGCCCAAGCCCACGCCCGCCAAACCCAAGGGCAGCGCCAAGAAGACCACCGCCGCCCGCGGCCGCAGCGGCCGCAAGAAGTAGGCGGCGGGCCACAGGCGAGCTGAGCGCCGGTGACGGGCCGGGGAGGACGGACCTCCCCGGCCCGTCCCGCGTCCGGCGTCCGTACGCGCCGTCCGCCCATCGGGTTCATGCCGCGCAGGGCGGGGACCGGTGGCCGTGGAAGAGGCGGTGCTCAACATCTGCCTCTACGAAGTGCCGCCGGGCGAGCTGCTCGTGCGCGTCGGCTCGGGCGGCCCGCCTTGCTCAGCGTCCCGCCGCACCATACCCTACCCGGGGAGCGCGCCGGTGTCTCCGGCGCGCCCGCACGAGGGGAGAGCCTTGCCCGACGACACCATCACCGACGACGCAGCCCTGAGCGTGCCCAGTGCGGCCGTGCTGGGCCGGGCCGCGCCGAGCTTCGTGCTCATCCTGCTCGCCGACGCCGCCGTGCTGTGGGCGGCCGTGGCCGGCGAGTGGTCGGTGCTGGCCGTCGTGATCGCCTGCGTCATCGACGGCCTGGCCGACGGCGTGCTGGCCTGGCTCCGCGCCCGCGCCTCCTTCGCCGCCGGCTCCGCCACCGACGCGCGCGACGCAGTGCTCGTGCGCGAGTTCATCAAGACCTACCTCATCGTCGTCGGCGTCCAGGCCGTCGTCGCGTACATGGTGTTCGGCGGGCTGCTGCTCAAGCCGGGCGGCGAGGCTCCGGTCGCGCCCGGCGCGCCCTTCGTCACCTGGCAGTTCTGGGCCGTGGTGGCCGGCCTCGTGCTGGTGCGCATCCTCACGTACCTCTGGGACTTCGTGCGCGGCGGCGAGGCCGAGGTGGTCCCGCCGGAGGCGGTCGTGTCGGAGCCGCTCCGCCGCCTCTTCGTTCTGCAGTTCGGCGTGCTGGCCGGCGCCCTCGTCGTGTACTGGGTGTTCCACTCGGCGCTCGCCGGCCTGGTCGTCCTGCTGATCGCGAAGACGGTCGCCGACCTCGTGCTGGCGGTGCTCGAACGTTTGCGCGTGGCGCGCATCGTGGCGGCGGTGGCCGCCGGGATCCAGCCGCGCGGAGTGGTCGACCGCCGCTCGCGCGCCCGGCGCGGCGGCCGCAAGCGCCGCCGCTGACGGCGCCCGGACTGCGGCGGACCCTCCGGCCGCGTGCCCCGCTTGTCGCCGGCGCGACGGCTGCGTTAGACTGCCCTTGTAGTCATCCGGCCGGATGAATCCCGGCGAGTCCCGCCGGGGCGCCGGTCATGTCCTGAGGGGTCGTCCTGTGGCTGTCCGCCGACCGCTCGTCGTCGTGGAAACGACGGTCGAGCCGCTGAATCCTACGGCGCAGCGCATCCTCGAGGCCGCCAAGGAACTGCTGGCCCAGAAGGGGTTCTCCGCGCTCACGCTCGAGGCCATCGCGGCTGAGGCCGGCGTCAACAAGGCGGCGACGCGGTACCACTTCGGCAGCAAGGCTGGGCTGCTCGAGGCGCTCGTCGACGAGATCGTGCTCGATGAGTGCGCGTCCATGGCGCACGACCTCACCGGCGAGCCCACCCTCGACGAGCGCCTGGACAGCTTCTTCCGGAGCGTGCGCCGCATCGCGGTCGAGCCTGCCACGTTCGGTGGGTTCTTCGACGTCCTCCCACACGCTCTGCGCGACAAGGCGCTGCGCAAGCGCCTCGTGTACCTCTACGAGGTCTGGTACCAGTGGAACGCCGAGTGGCTGGACCTCGACGCGCTCGACGACGAGCGCAGGGAGGCGCTCGCCGGGTTGGGCCGGCTCGCAGCGGCCACTATCGACGGCATCGCCATCCAGAGTTCGATCCACGGCGCCGCCTACGACCCGGAGCCGACGCTGCGGGCCTTCCGGTTCTGTCTGGAGTCCGTGCTCCGCTGAGCGCACCTCCGGTGCGGTACGCCCGCGCAGGACCTTCGATCCCCAGCCTTGTCATGGTCACCTGCCTGTGCTAGCGTGCGTCCCGCGATTCATCCCTCCGGATGGATGAAACTCGACTCGTTGCCAGGGGGCGATGAAGGAGGTCTCGCACAGGCACACGGCGTTGACGCGGCGGGTGCGACCCGCCGCGGTGTCAGTCGTCATCTACTGACAAGGGGGACCCTGCCATGCCAACAGATGAAGAGATCGTCCATCTCAAGAGCGAGCTCGCGGCGCGACTGGAACTCGTGAACAGCGACCCGGAGTACGAGGGGAAGCCGGCGACCGCGCGCGACCAGATCATCCTCGCAGTGGTCGGGCTCGTCGTCCCGGCGATCATGATGATCGGGGGGTGGTTGATCTATGCCTGACGCACCGAGCAGCATGGAGCGGTCGGCCATCCGCGAAGCGGCGGAGGGCAGCTGGCCGGTCCTGCCGGGAGAACGCAACTGGGGACTCGTCGGGATCTTCGCGGTCACGATCTCGGCCGGTATCGCCGCGTGGAGCTACTCCATCGGCGGCGCGGTGTCCTGGTACCTGACCGCCGGCCTGGGGACCATCGCCATGATCGCCGGGTCCCTGGTGGGCATGTACTTCGTCACGGCGGCGGCGATGCCGGTGAGCGTCAAGTACGGCATCGACACCATCGCCGCCTGCAAGCCGCAGTACGGCACCAAGGGATCCGTGTTCGGGATCTTCGCGCAGTACGCCTCGATCGTGGGGTGGAACTGCATCCTGATCATCTTGTTCGGCCGCGCCGCCGCCAACGTGCTCGCGGCCGGCGGCGTCATCGGCGAGGACTGGGTGTACCGCGTGTCGGTGATCCTCTCGCTCGTCACGATCGCCTACGTGTTCTACCTGGTCATCGGAGGCGCGGATTCCGTCCGCAACAACTCGATCTGGATCGCCGTGGCCGTCGTGATCGCCGGCCTGGTGGTGCTCTTCAGGCTGCTCACCCAGGTCGGCTGGGACACGATCGCGGCTGGCGAGCCCGCCTACGCGTCCGGCGACCTGCACCTCGACTACACGCTCGGCTTCGAGATCCTCGTCGCGACCGTGCTCTCGTGGTGGCCCTACATGGGCGGGATCATGCGCATGAGCAAGAGCGTGAAGCAGGCCCTGCTGCCCTCGATGATCTGCCTCGGCATGATCACCGGAGTCATCGGGCTCATCGGGCTGTACGCCGGACTCGCGACCGGCGATCCCGACCCGTCCATCTCGTTCGTCAAGGTCACCGGCCTGTGGATGGGCATCGTCGCGGTCGTCTTCATCGCCCTGGCCAACATCGGCACCGCGATCGTCGGCGTGTACGCCACCGGCATCGGGCTCAAGCAGATCCCCGCGCTGCAGTACCGCCTCAACTGGAAGTGGACGACCGTCATCGTGCTCGCGCCGGTAGCGATCATCGCGGCGTTCGTGCCCAACTGGTTCATGGACCACAGCCTCACCTACATGTACTTCCTCGGCCTGGTGTTCGCGCCCATCTGCGGCATCCAGATCGCGGACTACTACTTCTTCCGGCACCAGCGGCTCGACATGGTCTCGCTGTTCGACTACACGCCCGCGAGCCGTTATCACTTCTGGGGCGGCTTCAACCCGGCCGCGTTCGTCGCCACGGCCGTCGGCTTCTTCGTCTATTGGTACCTGCTGGACCCGGTCACCTACGTCAGTCACAACGCGACCGCGTTCAAGTGGATCAGCGCGTCGATCCCGTCGCTGCTCTCCGCGGCGGTGGTCTACGGCGTTCTCACCGCGCTCGTCATCAAGCCGCTGCGCAAGGGCGGGTACGAGCGCGTCCAGGCGCCGGTCTCCGTGCCCGCCGCCGCGGTGATGGAGACCGCGGGGAAGGCGGGCGAATGAGCGACATCCTGACCCGCATGGGCGACGGCTACAGCGTGGAGCTGACGCTCGAGGAACTCCGCGAGGACATCGTCACCGGCTCGGCGGACGCTGCCCGCAAGGGCAAGATCCCCGTCCTCGAGAACGACGAGGTCGACTACCTGGTCGAGATGTTCGCCAGCCCCACGCGCATCTGGGGGGTCGAGCGCGGGCACGAGGCGGTCCTGACCAAGGACGGCTCGACCAACTCGCTGTACTCGGCGCAGCTCTCCTCGGGTGTCGGCCTGCCGCTCTCCCGCGAGCAGGCGTTCCGCACGTTCGAGCGGGCCTTCGGCTTCGACACCATGGAGGTCGGCCACTTCGACTACTCGGTCAAGCCGGCCAAGCCCATCGTCACCCTGGAGCAGACCAACGTCGAAGGCGTGCTCCACAACTGCATCATCCCGGTCTATTACGGCTTCATGCCGAACCTGGGTCTGTACTACCGGCCCGACGGGCAGTTCCCCAACCCGTCCGACCTGATGCCCAAGGGCCAGATCGCCGAGGCCAGGGCGGCGACCGAGGAGGCCTTGGTGGCCTGCCGGGACGACGTGATCTGGATGACCGGCAAGATGGCCGAGGTCGGCGTGGACGGCATCAACTACGACACCACCGCCTCCACGGGCGACGGCGAGTTCCTCGCCACGCTCGAGGCGGTCGAGTGGACGGCCAAGAACACCGACGTCTCCATCGAGGTGGGCATGGCGGCGGAGTGCGTGCTCGGCTTCCACGGGCAGCTCACCTACGACGGCGAGCGTCTCGCGGGGATGTGGCCGCACCAGCAACTGAAGGTGGTGGAGAAGGCCGGGGCCCACGTGTTCGGGCCCGTGGTCAACACCAACACGCGCCGGAGCACGCCGTGGAACCTGGCGCGGGCGGTCACGTTCATCAAGGCCGTCAGCGCCGAGGCCACGATCCCCGTCCACGCCAACGTGGGCATGGGCGTGGGCGGCGTGCCGATGTTCGAGCTCCCGCCGGCCGACGTGGTCACGCGCTGCAGCGCGGCGATGATCATGATCGGCAAGGTCGACGGCTTGTAGGTGGGCACAGGCGATCCCAGCGGGATGAGCCTTGCTCACGCGCTGGCTTCCTCGATGGGCGGCATCCGTACCACCGGAGATCTGGTGGCCCGGATGCAGATGACCCGCAAGATGAGGTTGCCGGAGGCGAAGCGGTTTGTGGCAGACAAGCTCGGCCTGAGCGTGAGGGACATCAGCGACTCGACGGTCATGCGGGGCGTGCGCGAGGAACTCGACATCGGCGTCATCACCGCCGTGCCGGGGCTTGCGCGCGGTCTCGAGGCCAAAGCGCGCATCGCGGACCTGCTCGGCATCACCATCAACAGCGTCGAGCGGCTCAAGCGCAAGATGGGCGCATCCGCCCTCAGTCGATGACGGTCGACGCGCTGCCCGGCACGTAACCAGAGGAGGCACACGCATGGCAACTGTGGAGCCGACGACCGTAGGTCCATACCCGACGCCGTACGCCGCGCCGGCAGATCCACCCATGGACTACAAGATGTACATCGGCGGCGAGTGGGTCGAATCGGAGAGCGGCGAGCGCTTCGACGTCTGGTCTCCCGGCGATGGAAGTCGCATCGGTTCGGTGCCCAAGGGCACTACCGCGGACGTCAAGAAGGCCATCGAGGCGGCCAAGAAGGCGCAGAAGGAGATGGCCGCTCTCTCCATCCCGGCGCGCGCCAAGCTGCTGTTCAAGGCCAGCGAGATCGCGTACCGGCGCCTCGAGCACGACGCACGCGTGCTCTGCCGCGAATGCGGCAAGACGATCACCGAGGCGCGCAGCGAGATCGAGGACTACTCCGCGCCGCACTTCATCGAGGCGGCCGAGGGCATCAAGCGCTACCGCGGCAGGATCAACCCGTCCATCCAGGAAGACACGCTGAACAAGCGCATCCTGGTCATCCACCAGCCGATGGGCGTGATCGGCATCATCTCGCCGTGGAACTGGCCGCACGACATCCCCAACATCGCGCTCACCCATGCGCTGGCCGCCGGGGACGCGGTCGTCATGAAGCCGGCGAGCACGACGCCGTTCAGCGCGCTCATGCTCGCCGAGATCATCGAGGAGGCGGGCTTCCCGAAGGGCGTCGTCAACATCGTCACCGGTCCAGGCCCTGTGGTCGGGGAGGAATTGGTCAGCAATCCCGGCACGGCCGCCATCCACTTCACCGGCGAGACGGGCACCGGCGAGCGACTCACGCAGATCGCCGGCGTCAAGCGGCTCATGCTCGAGCTCGGCGGCAACGGGCCGCTCGTGGTGTGGGACGACGCGAACATCGAGGAGGCCGTCGAGGCCACCATCACCGGCTGCTTCTACCTCGCAGGCCAGGTTTGCACAGCGTCCGAGCGCATCCTCGTTCACGAGGCTGTGCACGACGAGTTCGTCGAGAAGCTGGTGGCGCGGGCGAAGAAGGTCAAGGTCGGTAATCCGCTCGACGAGGGCACCGACATGGGCCCGCTCAACAACCCGAGCAACGTGGCGAAGGTGCAGGCGCACTTCGACGACGCGAAGCAACGCGGCGGCAAGTTCCTCATGGGCGGCACCATCGACGGCATGTACGCCGAGGTGACCGTCGTCGACGG
Source organism: uncultured Thermoleophilia bacterium (assembly GCA_963747935.1). Taxonomy (GTDB): domain Bacteria; phylum Actinomycetota; class Thermoleophilia; order UBA2241; family UBA2241; genus CAIXSE01. Next base: position 68,729 of record CAVVGY010000006.1, read on the forward strand.
CGTGACCTCGGACTTCCTCATGGCGCGCGACGAGACGTTCGGCCCCGTCGCGCCGATCATGACGTTCAAGGACATGGACGAGTGTCTGAGGATCGCCAACGAGACGCCCTACGGACTCCAGGGAGCCGCCTTCACGAGCAGTCTGCGCACCGCCTTCCTGCTCGGCGAGGGCATCGAGTGCGGTACTGTGCTCATCAACGAGACGAACAACTGCTGGGACCAGCTCTCGCCGTTCGGCGGCGTCAAGAAGAGCGGCCTGGGGCGCGAGCTCAGCGACTGGTGCTTCGACGAGCTGACCGAGACCAAGCAGCTCAACATCGACATCAGCAAGGTGAAGTGACTCTGCGGTAGAAGGCCGGGAGGCAGGTCGGCAGGGCGGCCGGGGCGGGAGCCCCGGCCGCCCTGCCACGTTTGACGCCCGTCGTCCGGTGGGCGCCGGTCCAGGGGGGATGCCGGGTGTCGCAGCGCTCCGTCACGCTTGCCTCGGCGGCCTCGCCTTCTATACGATATCGCTATACCACGATGCGATATGTGAGGCCGGGTACGGGGCGATTGCCCGGCCTTCGCCGTCGTTCTACGATTGCGAATCTGTGGGAGCCTGTCCGTCCGTCCCGGGCGGGAGCTTGAACCTTGGAGGGGGTGCTCAACGTGAGCGCACAAGAGCGCGAGACGGCCAACGTCGGCGCCGGGTTGTGGAAGGGCATCGGCATGTGGGCCTGGATCCTCTTCCGCATCAGCGGGCTGGTCCTGGCCGCCTACCTGTTCGTCCACATCTGGGTCATCTCCCAGGGTCGCGTGAGCGGCGCGGGGACGCTGAACAGCTTCTTCGAGACGTTCGACAAGCCGTTCCTGGTGTTCCTCGACTCGGTCCTCGTGGCCGCCGTGCTGTACCACGCGCTCAACGGCGTGCGCATCCTGCTGATGGACTTCGGCATCGGCATCCAGCGTCACAAGGCCGTCTTCTGGATCTGCATGCTGATCGCCGCCGCGGCGGTGTGGGGGTTCGCCTACAAGGCCATCCCCCTCATCTTCTAGGGAGGGGAACGTGAGGACCGAGACACTCGATCGCAGCGCCGGCGGGATGTGGCCCTGGCTGGGCCAGCGCGTCACCGCCGTTGTCATCCTCGTCACCATCATGGTCCACCTGGTGCTCACGCACTTCGTGGCCATCGGCCAGCTCAGCTACGAGAACATCGGCGAGCGGCTGGCCATGACGGCCGTGCTCGTCAACGACGTGCTGCTGCTGGTGGCCGTCGTGTACCACGCCCTCAACGGGGTGCGCATGGTCGTGCTGGACTACGGATTCAAGGGCACGGGCGCCCGTCGCGGGCTCGCCGTGTTCCTCTGGGTCGTCGGCATCATCGCTGTCGTCTACGGCATCTGGGCCCTCTGGGTCTGGGTGAGCTGAGGGGGAGAGGCATGCCACACCATCAGCTGATCGTGGTCGGCGGCGGGCTCGCAGGGCTCCGCGCCGCCGTGGAGGCCAAGGCGGACGGGCTGGACGTGGCGGTCCTCAGCCAGGTCCACCCCGGCCGCAGCCACTCGAGCGCCGCGCAGGGCGGCATCAACGCGGCGCTGGCCAACCACCCGGACGCCCACGACGACACGCCCGAGAAGCACGCCTTCGACACGGTCAAGGGCTCGGACTACCTGGCCGACCAGGACACCGCCATCCAGATGACCAAGGACGCCCCCGGCGTCATCTTCGAGATGGACCACTGGGGCTGCCCGTTCAGCCGCTTCGACGACGGGCGCATCGCCCAGCGGCCGTTCGGCGGCGCCGGGTACCCGCGCACCTGCTACGGCGCCGACAAGACCGGCCACTACCTGCTGCACACGCTGGTCGAGCGCGCCTACGAGCGTCAGGTCAAGATGTACATCGAGGTCTTCGTCACCTCGCTCATCGTCGACGACGGTCGCTGCCGCGGCGTCGTCGCCTACGACATGATCAAGGGCGGGTTCCACGCCTTCACGGCCGACGCCGTGGTCATGGCCACGGGCGGCGCCGGCCGCATCTACGGCAACTCCACCAACGCCATCATCAGCACCGGCGCCGGCGCGGCCATGGCCTACCAGGCCGGAGTGCCCGCGGAGGACATGGAGTTCATCCAGTTCCACCCCACGGGCCTGCTCACCTCGCACATCCTCATGAGCGAGGCGTGCCGGGGCGAGGGCGGCTACCTCGTCAACGGCGAGGGCGAGCGCTTCATGGCCAGGTACGCGCCCAAGGCCATGGAGCTGGCGCCGCGCGACATCACCGCGCGCTCCATCACCACGGAGATCAACGAGGGCCGCGGCATCGGCGGAGCCGACTACGTGAACCTCGACCTGCGGCACCTCGGCGCCGAGAAGATCCTCGAGCGGCTGCCCGGCATCCGCGACATCGCCATCCACTTCGAGGGCGTCGACCCCATCGAGGAGCCCATCCCGATCCGCCCGGTCCAGCACTACACCATGGGCGGCATCGACACCGACGTGGACGGGCGCACGAGGCTCCTGGGCCTCTACGCGGCCGGCGAGTGCGCCTGCGTCAGCGTGCACGGCGCCAACCGGCTCGGCGGCAACTCGCTGCTCGAGACCGTCGTCTTCGGGCGGCGCGCCGGCATGGCCGTCGTGGCCGACCTCGAGGGCGGAGCCTCCGCCGGCGATCCCACGCCGGCCGCGGCCGGCGCCGTCACGGCCATGGAAGCGCGCGTCAAGGAGCTTGCGGCGCGCGGCGCGGACGGGGCCGACCCGTACGCCATCCGCGCCGAGATGATCGCCACCACGCGCGACTACTTCGGCGTGTTCCGCGAGGACAGCGTCATGCGCACAGGTCTCGAGACCCTGCGCCGGCTCAAGGAGCGCTGCAGCAAGATCGGTCTGCGCAACGCCGGCGGCGTGTTCAACCTCGACCTCATGCGCACGCTCGAGCTCGAGGGCATGGTCGACCTCTCCCTGTGCGTCGCCGAGGGCGCCCTCGCACGCACCGAGTCGCGCGGGTCGCACTCACGCACCGACTTCCCGGCGCGCGATGACGAGCAGTGGCTCAAGCACACGCTCGCGTACTACACCCCGGAGGGGCCGCGGCTCGAGTACGCGCCCGTCACCCTCGGTCCCTTCGAGCCACAGGAGCGGAAGTACTGATGCGCACCGTCAACTTCCACATCAAGCGCTACGACCCGGCGCGCGACGAGAAGGGCAGCTCGCGCGTCCAGCAGTACGAGGTCCCGTACGAGACGAGCCTCACCGTCCTCGAGGGCCTCTTCTACATCCAGGAGCAGCTCGACGGCTCGCTCTCGTTCCGCTACTGCTGCCGTGCATCCATTTGCGGCTCGTGCGCCATGTACATCAACGGCCGCTACCGGCTGGCCTGCCAGACCAACGTCCTGCACCTGCACACCGAAGAGGTGCACATCGAGCCGCTGCCGCACATGCCGCTCGTCAAGGACCTGGTCTGCGACATGGACGACTTCTTCACCAAGTACGAGTACATCCAGCCGTGGCTGATCCGCCACAGCCAGGAGCCGGCGAAGGAGATCCTGCAGTCGCCGGCCGACCGCCACAAGCTCAACATGCCCATCGACTGCATCCTGTGCGGCGCCTGCTACAGCAGCTGCCCGTCGGTGTGGGGCGAGGACAACTACATCGGGCCCGCGGCGCTGCTCAAGGCGTACCGGTTCGAGGTCGACTCGCGCGACGAGGCCAAGAAGGAGCGCATGCCGCGCTGGGACAACGAGCGCGGGGCCTACCGCTGCCACACCATCACCAACTGCATCGAGGCCTGCCCGAAGGAGCTGAACCCGACGGAGGGCATCCAGTGGCTCAAGATGGCGGCCGTGCGACGGAGGCTGTTCGGCAAGTCCAAGTGACGCGCCCGGCCGCGCGCGACCGGCGGCCCCGGGCACGATGAGTACCGCCGAGGGGCGGGCGGCCGGAAGCGCCGCCCGCCCCTCGCGCATCTTGGCGGCCGGAAGCGCCGCGCCCGCCATCCTCGCGCTTGCCGGAGCCCGCTCCGCCGGGACAGGCGAAGTGCCGCAGGGGCGCTCTGCAACTGTAGAGCCGATGTAGATACATCCGGGGCCTTCGCCTCTGTGTGTGGCCCGGAATGTATCTACTCCGTGTCTACGTTCTCAGAGGAGGGCTGCACCGTGTTGCCGGCGGCAGCGGTCAGGGTCGGAGGGTGGCGGCGGATCGGCGGTGGCGGGCGGGTGGCGGCGTTCGGCGAGCGGAGGGTGGCAGGCACACACACTCCTGCACCCTGTGGGCGGCCTCTATTGGCGGATACCCGCCGGGGATACATGAGGCGGGCCGGCAGGGGTGACGGCGGCGATACGGATACCCGCCGGGTATCCGGATCCAGAGCGCCCGAACTGCGACCTCCTAGAGGAGGCCGTCGAGGGTGGCGATGAGCACGCCGGCGACGGTGACGACCGCCGCCAGCGTCAGGCGCAGGCCCGGATGCTCGCGCAGGAAGACGACGCCGAAGACGATGGAGAACACCGGCGTCGTCGCCATGATCAGCATCGCCAGGACCGGCCCCAGCTCGACGATGGTGAGGTAGAACAGCACGCTCACCGACGCCTCGAGCATGCCGGCCAACACGATGAGCCACATGACGTGGCGGCGCGCCGCCGGCGTCAGCGGGCGCGCCGTCAGTCTGGGGCGGCGCCACAGCAGCAGGCCGCCGAGCATCAGCGCGCCGCACACCTGGCTCAGGAGCATCATCGTCGCCGTGGCGCGGCCGTAGGACTCGGCGGCGAGGTCGATGAGCACCGGGCCGAGTCCCCAGCCGGCGGCCGTGAGCACCGCCAGGCCGATGAGCTTGGCCTTGGACGCCGGGGTGCGGCCGGCCGGCGCGGGACGGACCGATGGGGCGGAGGGGCCGTCCGGGGCGCGGTCGGCGGGGAGCACGTCGCCGTGGGCGGCGCCGGCGAGCGTGGCCGCGCGGGTCAGCTCCGATCCCGGTGCGTCCTCGCCGTCGTCCATCCAGCGCGAGATGAGCACCACGCCGGCCATGGTCACCGCCATGCCGGCGAGAGTCGCGACTCCGAACGCGGCGCCGACGATGATCCAGGCGAAGAACGCCGTCCACACGGGGTCGGTGCTGGTGATCGGCGCGATCACCGCGACCCGTTCGCCGCGCAGCGCGAAGTAGTAGGCGTTGAACGCGATCACCCACGTGCCGACGGCGGAGAGGGCTATCCAGCCCGCCGCCTCCGCGTTGATGCCGAAGCCGTTGTCCCAGAGGCCGAACACGGTGAGCGGCACGGTGATCACGAGCAGGCCGCAGATGGCCACCAGGCGGATGAAGAAGTTGACCGCGACGGGCGTCACCGACGCCAGGATCTTCTTGTTCACCACCACGACCAGGGCCCACAACGCGGTCATGACGAAGGCGGCGGCGATCCAGGCTGTGTAGGTGCTCGTGGCTTCCCCTCCGAGGCTCCCGAACGGTCTCACTCCCCGCCGCAGTCTACCCCCGGCAGGTATACTCCCGGGAACGAAATGTATCCCTGCGCCGGGGCGCAGAGTGGAGGACGCATGAAGACGTCAGTGGGCAAGACCAAGCTCGAGATCGCCAGCGGCGACATCACCCAGCTGGAGGTGGACGCGCTCGTGGCGCCGGCCTCCACCGAGATGTGGATGGACCACGGCGTGGCGGCGGCCATCAAGCGCACCGGCGGCGACGCCGTGGAGAAGGAGGCCGTGCTGCAGGGGCCGGTCAAGGTCGGCGAGGCCGTCATCACCACCGGCCACGACCTCAAGGCCCGCTGGGTCGTCCACACCGCGATCTCGGACGACTACCCGAGCGGCCACGCGGACTCGCGCTCCATCACCGCCGCGACGCGCTCGTCGCTGGAGGCCGCGCACCGCGCTCACGCGCGGTCGGTGGCGCTGCCCGCGTTCGGCACCGGCGCGGGCTCGTTCCCGCTCTACCAGTGCGCGAGCCTCATGGTCGCGGAGACGGTGGCCTACCTCAAGGAGCACCCCAACTCCGGGCTCCGTCACGTGATGTTCTCCGTGTACGACGACGCGGCCAGGGTGGCGTTCAAGAACGCCATGCTCGGCATCAGCCGCTTCTAGTACCCGGCGCCGGAGGGGGCTCGGCCATGGTCCTCGCCTCACTCGTGGGGTCGACGGCCGGGACCGAGCAGGCTCTCGTCCTCCTGCTCATCATCGCCGCCGCCGTGGCGGTCGTCGCCCGGCGCATCGGCGTGCCGTACATCATCGGGCTGGTGCTCGTCGGGCTCGTCATCGGCGTCACCATGCACTGGGGCACGCTGCGCCTGTCGTCCGACCTCGTCTTCTACGTGTTCCTGCCCGTCCTGCTGTTCGAGTCGGGCTACCAGCTCGAGGCTACGCTGCTGCGCGACCAGTGGCTGCGCATCGCCGCGCTGGCGCTGCCCGGCGTGCTGGTCGCGTTCGCGCTCACGGCCGCCGGGGTGCATCTGCTCGGCGGCCTCGCCTGGGGCGTCGCCCTCCTCTTCGGCGCGCTCATCGCCGCCACCGACCCCGTGAGCGTGGTGGCGCTGTTCCGCAAGCTCGGCGTCTCGCCCAGGCTCACGACGCTGGTCGACGCCGAGAGCCTGTTCAACGACGGCGGGGCCGCGGTGCTGTTCGCCGTCGTCGGCGCCGTCGTCGTGGACGGTCGTGCGTTCTCGGCCGGCTGGGCCGTGGGCCAGTTCCTCTGGATGGCGCTCGGCGGCATCGCCGTCGGCCTCGCGGTCGGCTACGGCGCCTCGTGGATCCACCGCCGCATCGACGACCACATCATCGAGATCACGCTCTCGACGATCGTCGCCTACGGGTCGTTCCTGCTCGCCCAGGAGCTCGGGATGTCGGGCGTGGTGGCGTGCGTGACCGCCGCGATCGTGCTGGGCAACCTCGGACGTCGACGCACCATGAGCGCAGTGACCAGGGTCACGCTGACCACGGTGTGGGACTACGCGGCGTTCGTGGCCAACTCGCTGATCTTCCTGCTCATCGGGCTGAGCGTGCACCTGGAGGTCATCCTGCGGCACGTCGGCACGGTGCTCATCGCCTTCGCTGTGGTCCTCGTGGCCCGCGCCGTGACGGTGTACGGGTTCGGGCTGATAGCGCGGGCGTTCGGCGCCGGCCCACCCCTGAGCTGGCAGCACATCCTGGTGTGGGGCGGCCTGCGGGGGACCATCGCCCTCGCGCTGGTGCTCAGCGTGCCGGCCGCGCTGGCGGGGCGGCAGGACCTCGTGACGGTGACGTTCGGCGTGGTCCTGTTGTCGCTGCTCGTCCAGGGGCTCACGATCCCGTGGGTCGCCCGCCGGCTCGGCCTGGCCGGCGAGGGCGGCGGGGCGGCGGAGAGGGAGCGGGAGGTGCTGCTGGACGGCTTCGTGCGCGCGCACGAGGAGCTGGACCGGCTGGAGGACGCCGGCGTCGTGGGCCGCCTGCGCCGGCGCGACCTCGAGCGGCTGCTCGACGAGGGCGAGTCGAGCCTGCTCGAGGGCCTGCCGCCGCTGGCCGACGAGCCGGCGGCCGGAGAGGCGGACCGGCTCGTGGAGCGCATCGGCGAGCTGGTGGCGCAGCGCCGCAGGCTCGACGCGCTGCGCCGTGCCGGCGCGGTGACGGACGCCGCCGCTGCGCCGCTCGCCCGCGCGCTCGACGAGCGCATCGCGCTGCTCGGCGCCCGGCTCTCGCCCTCGCGCGAGTGAGCGCCGGGGCACGGGCCGGCCGTCAGGCGGAGTCGCCGTCCGGGCGGGCCGTCAGACGGAGTCGCCGGCCGTGTGGGACTCGATCTCGCGCCCGAACACGGCCTTGATGAGGAACGGCGCCAGGATGGTCGTCGCCAGCACCATGCCCAGGATGGCGGCGTAGACGTCGTCGCCGATGGCTCCCTCCGCCAGGGCGAAGCCGGCCACCACGATGCCCACCTCGCCGCGCGGGGTCATGCCGACGCCGACCTCGCGCGCCACCTGCTTGCCCTCCTTGCGCGCGCCCCAGGACCCACCGAGGTACTTGGTCACCACCGCCAGCAGCGTGAACACGGCGACGGCGAGCAGCACCGAGGGCTGCGTGAACGCGCCGAAGTCCAGGTAGGTGCCCATCATCACGAAGAAGAACGGCGTGAAGAACCAGGCCAGCGGCTCGAACCGCTTCTGGATGCCGGTGTGCTGGCGCAACTCGCTCATGGTGAGGCCGGCGATGAAGGCGCCGACGATGGCCGCCAGACCGATGTAGTCGGCGAGCAGTGAAAGCGCCAGCGTGAGGACCACGCCGATCTCGAAGAGGATGGAGACGTGCAGGTCCTTGAGCCAGTCGCGCAGGCGGATGACGAGGTGGGGGCCGAAGAACCCGATGAGGCCGACGTAGGCGATGGCCTCGACGATGAGCAGACTGAGGTTGAGCACGTCGACGTTGCCGCTGGTGGAGCCGCTCACGACGACGAGGACGATGAGGCCGAGCACGTCGTCGAGCACGGCGGCGGCCAGGATGATGCGCACGGCGCGACGCTCGGAGTGCCCCAGCTCGCGCAGCGCCCGGATGGTGATGCCGACGGAGGTGGCGGTGAGCGCCGTCGCCATGAACAGCGCCGAGCCGGTGCTCCAGCCGAACAGGAGGCCGATCAGCACGCCGCCGACGAACGGGAGCGTCGCGCCGAGCACGGCCACCTTGACCGCCGCGACGCGCGTCTCCATCAGTTCCGCCATGTGGGTCTCGAGGCCGGCCATGAAGAGCAGCATGATGACGCCCAGCTCGGCCATCGCGTCCATGACCTCACCGGAGTGCACGAGGTTCAGGAGCTGGGGGCCCAGGATCGCCCCGGCGGCGAGCTCGCCGACCACCACCGGCAGCTTGAGGCGCTGGAAGAGGTGCCCGAGCAGGCGCGCGCCGAGGAAGGCGAGGAAGAGCTGCAGCAGCGCGTTGGCGTGGCCCGACACTGAGACCCCCCTTGGCTTGCGGGTATCCTTCTACCACATCGTACGGAGGAGGGAACAATGCCGGGAGTCGTTCGCGACGGGACCGAGCTGACGGGCGGGAGCCTGACCGACGTCGCCGGCCTCTCCGTAGGTCACTGGACCGACCTCGACGCGGCCACCGGCTGCACCGTGGTGCTGTGCGACGGCGACGGCGCGGTCGCGGGCGTGGACGTGCGCGGGTCGGCGCCCGGCACGCGCGAGACCGACCTCCTCGACCCCGTGAACGCCGTGCAGAAGGTCCACGCTGTGCTCATCGGCGGCGGCAGCGCGTTCGGCCTCGACGCCGCCTCCGGCGTGATGCGCTGGCTGGAGGCGCACGGCCGCGGGGTGGAGGTGGGCCCGCTGCGCGTGCCCATCGTCCCCGCGGCCGTGCTCTTCGACCTCCCCGTGGGGCGGCCGGACGTGCGTCCGGACGCGGCCGCCGGCGAGGCCGCCTGCGAGGCCGCGACGACAGATCCGGTGCCGCAGGGCACCGTCGGCGCCGGCACCGGCGCGACCGTGGGCAAGGTAACGGGGTTCGAGCACGCCACCAAGGGCGGCCTCGGCTCGGCGAGCGTGCGGCTGGCCGGTGGCGTCACCGTCGGCGCGCTGGTGGCGGTCAACGCCGCCGGCGACGTGGTGGACCCGGCGAGCGGCGCCGTGATCGCCGGGCCGCGCCTGCCCGGCGGCGGGTTCGTGCGCACCAGCGAGTGGCTGCTCGAGCACCCGCCCGAGGTCGGCGTCGGCAGCAGCACGACCCTGGCGGTCGTGGCCACCGATGCCGAGCTCACCAAACCAGAGGCGGCGAAGGTCGCGCGCATGGCCCACGACGGCCTCGCGCGCGCCATCGACCCGGTGCACACCATGCTCGACGGCGACACCGTGTTCGCGCTCGCGACCTGCGCCACGGGTGTGCGCGCCGACGTCACGGTGATCGGCGCGGCTGCGGCGACGGTGCTTGCCCGCGCCGTCCTCGCCGCCGTGCGCGAGGCCACGTCGCTGGCCGGTGTGCCGGCCGTCCGTGACCTGCCGCCGGCCGGGTCTGCGCCCGTCGGCGCGACTCCCGGAGTGCCCGCATGAGCGCCTGCGCCGGCGGGCCGCCGTCCGGCGCGCTGCTGTACCTGTCGCGCGCCGACCTCGAGGCGCTCGGCGTGACGCCGCTCGAGGTGGTGGACGTGGTGGACGCCGGCTGCGCCGCCAAGGGCAGGGGTGAGGTGGTCATGCCGCCCAAGCTCAGCCTGCACGGCGAGGGCGACGCGTACTCCCAGGTCATGGCGGCGACCTTGGGTGGCGACGGTGGCCTGGGCGCCAAGTGGGTCACGCTCTTCCCGCAGAACGCGGCGCGCGGCCTGCCGATCACCAACGGTCTGGTCGTACTCAGCGACCCCGAGACCGGGCTGCCGTCGGCCGTGATGGACGCGGCGACGATCACGGCCTGGCGCACCGGCGCGAGCGTGGGTGTCGCCGCCCGCTACCTCGCGCGACCGGACGCCGCGGTGCTCGGCGTGCTGGGCTGCGGCGTGCAGGCCCGCGCCTCTGTGCGCGCGCTTGCGGCCGTGCTGCCCGGGCTGGCGCGCGTGCGCTGCCACGACGCTGTGCCCGCCGCGGCCGAAGACTGCGTCGCCGGGCTCGGCCGCGAGCTGCCCGGCCTCGACTTCGCCGTGGCGGCAGCTCCTGAGGACGTCGTCGCCGGCGCCGACGTCGTCGTCACCGCCATCACCATGACGGCCGACATCCGGCCGCCGCTCGGCCCGGGCCTGCTCCGGCCCGGGGTGCTCGCGGTGGCTCTGGACTACGACGCGGCCTGGAGCGGCGAGGCCATGGCTGAGTGCGACCGCTTCTTCTGCGACGACACCGCCACGGTGCGGGCTACGCAGGCGGCCGGCGTGCGCCTCGCCGGCATCCCCGGCGAGATCGCCGGGGACCTCGGCGAGCTGGCCGCCGGCCTCGTCTCCGCCCGCGAACGCGGCGACGAGCGCCTGTTCTGCCTCAACCTCGGCATGGCGCTCGAGGACGTTGTCACCGCCGGGCTGGCGCTGCGCCGCGCGCGAGAGCTCGGCGTGGGTCGGGAGTTGCCGCTCTAGGCGCTCTGGGACGAGGCCGCCGAGGACTGACGCCGGGTCAGGCGCCGAGCGTGAAGCGCCGGCGCTCGCGCAGCGGGCCCGCCGGCGTCTCCTCTACCAGCGTCACCTCCGTCGCGCGGCACAGCAGCGGCAGTCGCCGCGCGAGAGCCTCCTCGACGGTCTCGCGCTCTCCTGCCGTAGGGTCGACCGCCACCGTCACGTGCGGCGCGATGTCGTCGAACGCGCCGCCGTAGGGCGGGCACTCCGGCCACTCGTCCCAGATGAGCCGGGTGAGGGCGCGGAACGGCGCCGCCGGTTCGGGCAGCAGCACGGCGGCGTCGGCGAGTTCGGCCACGCGCGTGAGCGCGAAGGAGAACGCCGGCACGCCGGCCAGGAGGTCCTCAAGGCGGCGCTCGAGACGGTCGTCGACAGCGTCCACCGGCACGAACGGCCAGAGCGCGGTGACGTGCGGCGGCAGGGCGCGGGCCGCGGCCGGCAGGCGGCCGGCCCACGGCGCGAGCAGCTCCGCCGCCTCCGCGACGGGCACGATCAGCCCGGTCGAGAGCGGCCGGCTCACGCGGGTGTCTCCGGCCGGCTCACGCGAGCTCCTCGTGCCGCTCCCGCAGCGCGCGCAGGAGGCCGAAGCAGCCGGTGAGCATCATGTCGCCGTGGGGCGCCGCGAACTCGGCCGGCAGCTCGCTGCCGGCGAGCAGGTCGCGGCGCGGCCCGGTGACGATCAGCGGCAGGCTCCAGGCGCCGGGGGCGTCGGGTTCGACGATGGTCCCGGCCACGCCCGCCGCGAGCACGGCGCCGTGCCCGTGGTCGTCGCGGACCTCCGCACTCGTGAGGTCGCCGGCCAGCCAGCGGCGCAGCCGCTGCTCCAGGCCGGCGCGGTCCAGGCACACGGTGTGGTGCTCGAACACGCCGGCCACGCGGCCCTGCAGCGCCAGCAGGCACACGGTGTGGCCGTTGCCGACGTTGACGAGCACGGCGTCCTCGACGCCCTGGGGCAGTGCGCCGTACAGGGCGGCCGGCCCCGTGTCGCCGGCGAGCACCGGCACATCGCCGGCGAGAGTCTCGGCCGCCGCGGCGGCGGCCCCAGGCGCGTGAGCGCGCGCGGCACGTCGGCGGGTGCGTAGAAGAGGTCGCCGATCCGCCGGCCGGCGGCCACCGCCTGCTCCCACAGCGAGAAGCGGAGCACGCGGTTGGAACAGCCCGGCGCGTAGCCGTGGTCCTGCACGGCCACGGCCACGGCGGCGAACTCCGGCTCCACGCCGAGCAGGCGCAGGGCCTGCGTGAGCGACGCCGCGTCCAGGTCGCCGGAGGCGACCTCGGCGGCGGCGTCCGGCGGCAGGCGCCGCAGCACTTCGTCCGCGGCGCCGTCCCCGACCACCCGCGCGCCCAGGGCGCGCACCCTGTCGAGGTCGTCGGCGAAGCTCGCGGCGGCCGACTCTGTGGCCACGAACGGGTGGCCGGCGGCGAGGTGGGCCTTCATCGCCTGCGTCACGGCGCCCCCGCCCATCACCGGCCCGCGGAAGACGACCGTCTGGCCACGCTCCGTGGCCGCTGCGATGCGCGCTCCAACCACCTGGGTCGCCGAGGGCACCACGAGCTTGACGGCGTTCTCCAGCGGCTGGCCGGGGCGCGTGAGCAGGATGTCGCTGGTGCCGGCGCCGACATCGACGGCGAGCACGCCCGGGGTCGTCGTCCGGCCGGCGCTCGTCTCTCGGCCGGCGCCGGCCTGCGCTGCGGGGGTCACGGTGGGGAGGGCCTCGTCGCTCGGCCGCGGCCTCAGGCGGGCTGCCGCGTGGGCACGCCGCTGAGCCGGAGCTTCACCACGTTGACCAGGGCCTCGGTGAAGATGTCGCCGCTCATCTTGCTCTCGCCCACCTTGCGGTCGACGAAGATGATGGGCAGTTCCACGATCTTGAAGCCCAGCTTGTGGGCGCGGTACGTCATCTCGATCTGGAAGCCGTAGCCCTTGGCGTTGACGGTGTCGAGGTCGATGGCCTCGAGTACCTCCCGCCGGAAGCACTTGTAGCCGCCGGTGAGGTCGTGGTACGGCAGGCCGAGGATGGCCTGGGCGTACAGGCAGCCGCCCCGGCTGATGAACTTGCGCGAGAGGCTCCAGTTCTCCACGCCGCCGCCCTTGACGTAGCGCGACCCCAGGACCACGTCGGCGCCCTGGTCGATGCAGCGCAGGAAGTGCGGCAGGTAGGTGGCGTCGTGGCTGAGGTCGGCGTCCATCTCGAAGATGCGCTCGGCCCCCAGGGAGAGCGCCTCGCGGAACCCGGCGAAGTACGCCTTGGCGAGGCCCTCCTTGCCGGCCCGGTGCAGCACGCTCACGTCCGGCACCTCGCGCGCGAGTTCGTCCGCCAGTTGCCCCGTGCCGTCCGGCGAGTTGTCGTCGACGATCAGCGTGTGCAGGTGCACGCCGTGCCCGTCGGCGACCTCGCGGATGCGCCCGAGCGCGTGGCGCAGGTTCTCGCGCTCGTTGTACGTAGGGAGGACGATGACGTTCATCGGGCTGAGTATATCGTGCCCGTCCGCCGGGCTCCGTCCGCCCCTTCTGTTAGCGTGCCGATCGCCGGATCCCGGCCGCATCGCGAGGGCTACGCGTAGTGCCGTAGAGCACGTACTCATACCCTCAGGTAGAGGGTGAGAGTTCTCCAGCGTAAATCGACATGCAACGTCAACGCAAAGGGTGGTTGCGGGGCGAGCGCGAATACACTATAGTGGTGTCCGCACTGGCCTGGGGCACTACATCTTGTGGTGAGGCGAGTTTCCTTTGCGATGTCCATTCTGTAACAGCGATGAGAGCAAAGTCGTCGACTCGCGCGATTCCGAGGCCGGCGACGCCATCCGGCGCCGGCGCGAATGCCTGGCGTGCGAGCGGCGCTACACGACGTACGAACGCATCGAAGAGGTACCGCTCGTGGTGGTCAAGAGCGACGGCAGAGAAGAGTTGTTCACGCGGCAGAAGGTCCTCAACGGTCTGCTGCGCGCGTGCGAGAAGCGTGGCATCCCGCTCGAGCGCCTCGAGCGCCCTGCGACGACATCGAGAACGACCTGCGCCGCGTCACGGGGCGCCCGGTCACCAGCAGGATGGTGGGGGAGCGGGCGCTGCGCCACCTGCGCGACATCGACAAGGTGGCGTACATCAGGTTCGCCTCCGTGTACCGGCAATTCGAGGACATCGAGGAGTTCCAGCAGGAGCTGGCCAGGCTGGAGCTCGCCGGCGTCGAGCCGCTCCCCGGCGAGGAGCCGCTTCCGGGCATCGACGCCGCAGAGCCAGCTTCATGGACGACATCATCTTCACCACACCGCACGCGGTGACTACTCAGGGGAGAACGGGGCATGACTGACACGGGGAAGGCAGTGATCGAGCTTTCGGCGAACGCACTCAAGGTGCTGCAGCGCCGCTACCTCAAGAAGGGCGAGAGCGGCGAGGCTGCTCGAGACCCCCGAGGAGATGTTCCGGCGCGTCGCGAAGGCGATCGCCCAGGCCGAGCGCCTGTACAACCCCGCGGCTCCCGTCGAGGAGTGGGAGGAGACCTTCTACCAGCTCATGACGAGCCTGGAGTTCCTTCCCAACAGCCCCACGCTCATGAACGCCGGCCGCGAGCTCGGCCAGCTCTCCGCGTGCTTCGTCCTCCCCGTGGGCGACTCCATGGAGTCCATCTTCGAGGCCATCAAGAACACCGCCCTCATCCACAAGAGCGGCGGCGGCACCGGCTTCTCCTTCTCGCGCGTGCGCCCGCACAACGACGTCGTGAACAGCACGAGGGGCGTCTCCAGCGGCCCGCTCTCGTTCATGAGCGTGTTCGACGCCGCCACCGAGACCATCAAGCAGGGCGGCACGCGCCGCGGCGCCAACATGGGCATCCTGCGCGTCGACCACCCGGACATCCTCGACTTCATCAGCGCCAAGCAGGACGACGACCGCCTCAACAACTTCAACATCTCGGTGGCGGTCACCGACGAGTTCATGCGCGCCGTCGAGGCCGACGAGGAGTACGCGCTGGTCAACCCGCGCTCCGGCGAGTCGGTCCAGAAGCTCAACGCGCGCAAGGTCTTCAAGAACATGGTCAACCTCGCCTGGAAGAACGGCGACCCCGGCATCGTCTTCATCGACCGCATCAACGAGGACAACCCCACGCCGCAGCTCGGCGAGATCGAGAGCACCAACCCCTGCGGCGAGCAGCCGCTGCTCCCCTACGAGAGCTGCAACCTGGGCTCGATCAACCTCTCGCGCGTCGTCCCCGACGGGCACGTCGACTACGGCGAGCTGGGGCGCATCGTGCGCACCGCCGTCCGCTTCCTCGACGACGTCATCGACGTCAACCGGTATCCGCTGCCGGAGATCGAAGCCATGACCAAGGGCAACCGCAAGATCGGCCTCGGCGTCATGGGCTTCGCCGACATGCTCCTGCGCCTGCAGGTGCCCTACGACTCGGAGGAGGCCTGCCGCCTCGCCGCCGAGGTCATGGGCTTCATCCACGACGAGGCGCGCGCCGAGAGCGAGGATCTCGCCCGCGAGCGGGGCGTGTTCCCCAACTTCGAGGGCTCCATCTTCGACCGTCCCGAGGGCGCCCGCGTGCGCAACGCCACCGTCACCACCATCGCGCCCACCGGCACCATCAGCATCATCGCCGGCTGCTCCAGCGGCATCGAGCCGATCTTCGCGCTCAGCTACGTGCGCGCCAACGTGCTCGACGACGACCGCATGGTCGAGGGGCACCCGTACTTCGAGGAGGTGGCGCGCGAGCGCGGCTTCTTCAGCGAAGAGCTCATGAAGAAGATCGCCGAGGTGGGCACGGCGCGGCACGTGGACGGCATCCCCGCCGGACGTGCAGCAGCGTCTTCGCCACCGCGCACGACATCACGCCCGAGTGGCACATCAAGCTGCAGTCGGCGTTCCAGAAGAGCACCGACAACGCCGTGTCCAAGACCGTCAACTTCCCCAACGAGGCCACGCGTCGACGACGTCGAGAACGTCTACCGCATGGCGTTCCGCACCGGCTGCAAGGGCGTCACCATCTACCGCGACGGCAGCCGCGACGAGCAGGTGCTCAACGTCGGCCAGACCAAGAAGAAGCGGGAGCCCGATCCCGCCATCGGCGGCATCGCCACCACGCGGCCTTCGCGCCCGCAGCTGCTCACCGGCGAGACGCAGCGCATGGACACGGGCTGCGGCAAGCTCTTCGTCATCATGAACGACGACGAGTACGGCGCCCGCGAGGTCTTCGCCAACATGGGCAAGGCCGGCGGGTGCGCCTCGAGCAACACCGAGGCGCTGGGCCGGCTCATCTCGCTGGCGCTCAAGAAGGGCGCGTCTCCGCAGGAGGTCGTCGAGCAGCTCAAGGGCATCCGCTGCCACGTGCCGTACGGCATGGGCCCGAACGCCACGCTGAGCTGCGCCGACGCCATCGGCAAGGCGCTCGAGCGGCGGTACGTGGCCGGTGCGGCCGCGCGTGCCGACTCCGCCCCGGAGCCGCAACTCTCGCTGGTCGAGGCCGCGGCGGGCGCCTGTGCCGGACTGCGGCGGCGTCGTCAGGCACGAAGGCGGCTGCACGGTCTGCTGCGATCCGGCCTGCGGCTACTCCAACTGCGGCTGACGCGGAGAGTCCCCTCAGTTCGTCCCCAGAGGCCGCTGCAGGTACAGTAGGGAGGTGAGCCGCGACTGCGGCTCGCCGAGCGCGCGGACGATCCACCACGGGAGGAATGCCATGAGCGATCCCAGGCCTGACGCAGCCCCCACCAGTGGAGGCGGCGTCACCATCAACGACAGCGTGGTCGCCAAGGTCGCGTTCAAGGCGCTCGGCGGCATCGAGGGCATCCACGCCCTGGGCGGCACCAGCGCCCGGGCGCTCGCGGGGCTGCGCGGAGACAAGGGCACGCCCGGCATCTCTGTCGACATGCGCGAGGGCGGCGTCGATATCGACATCACCATGAGCATCGTGTTCGGGGCGAGCGTCCCTGCCGTCGCCGAGGCCGTGCGCAAGGCGGTCTCGGACCAGGTCACGGCCACCACCGGTCTGCCGGTGCGCGCCGTCAACGTCATGGTCACCGACGTCGTCTTCCCGGAGGACCAGCCTGGCGCCGCGGGCTGAGAGACGCCGGCCCGCCGGAGCGGCGGCCGGCTCCATGACCCGTCTCGCGACGTTCCTGCTGCTGCTGGCCAGCGGCATCGTCGCGGCGCTGTTCGCCATCCGGCTCGTCTCGGTCGCCGCCGGCTGGCAGTTCTCGCCGTTCACGTACATCACACCCAGCAGCGGACACTCTCTGCTCGCCTGGCTGCTGGTCATCGCCATGGCCGTGCTCGCCGGCCTCATCTGGATGGTGCTGCGGCACGATGCCGACGCTCTGTGGCTGGCGTCGGCGGCTGGTGACGGCGGCGTGCTGTCCCCAAGGAGGACCTGGAGCGGCTCGTCTGCTCCGCGGCGAACCGCGCGCACCCTGACGTGCTGAGGGCGGAGGCCGAGTTGTGGCAGCGCGGCGCTGAGCTGCGCGGCCGGGTGCGCATCTGGGCGCGGCCGCTGGCCGAACCCCGAGGCCGTGCGCGCCGCCGTCGAAGAGGGCGCGCGTCGCCAGGTCGCCCGTCTCACGCAGTCCGAGCTCGGGCGCTGCCGACGTCCGCGTGCGCGTGCTGCGCGTCACGCAGCTCGTGAGGTACCTGCCGTGACCCCGCTCGCGCGCGTCATCGCCGTCGTGGCCGGCATCGTCTCGCTGCTGCTGTGCGGCGCCGCCCTCGTGCGCCAGGCGGCGCTCGCGACGGACGCCGACGTCAAGTGGAACGGCTCCGCCTGGTGGAGCGACCTCACGGCGGGCCAGTCCACCGCGACCTTCGTCGCGGCGGCCGTGGTCACCGTGATCACGGTGCTGCTCATCGTCTTCGCCTACCGGCAGGTACAGCCGGCCGTCCCCCCGCAGGTCATCGAGTTCGCCGTCGAGGACGGCACCGCCAGGCTCTCCGTCCCGGCGCTGCGCAAGGCGCTTCGGCGCCGCTTCGAGGCCATGCTGCCGGGCTCGAGCGTCGGGGAGGTCGCCGTGAGCATGGACGACGCCGGCTGGAGCGTGCGCGTGGAGGCGGACGTCCCCGTCTGCGACCTCCGCGACGTGCAGGGAGCGGTGCTGCACGCGTTCCGCGACGACATGCGCAAGGTCGCGGGCATCGAGATCTCGAGCCTCGACCTCGTGGTCACGTCGATGCGCACGGCGGCGAGGAAGGCCTGATGCAAAACGAAGACCTGGGAATCACCAGGTCTTCGTGAGAAGGCTCCCCGTGGTAGCTGGGGTGTCACACTTCTCCGCGTATCGAGCTGTGCGATACATCAGGACCTTTCCCGCGGCCCGTATGACGGCAACCCCGTTGACCTCCGGCCGGCCGCACCCGACCGGTGGGTGCGCATGAGTCCTGACGCTCCCGTCCGCGAGGACCTCATCCCGCCGCAGTTCCGTCCGTCCCTGGTCGCGGCGGACCTGGACGGCACCCTCGTGGACCGTGCCGTCACCTGGGCCCCAGGACTGCCGGAGGCGCTGGGGGAGGTGCGCGCGGCCGGCGCCGGCACCATCATCTGCACCGGCCGCATGCTGCAGAGCGTGCAGCGCGTGGGCGCGCGCATCGGCGTCACGGAGGGCCCGGTGGTGTGCTACCAGGGCGCCCTCGTGGCCGACATCGGCACGGGGGAGTGGTGGCGCCACACGCCCATGGACGGCGCGGCGGCGGCCGAGGTCGTGCGTCACGTGCGGGCCATGGACCGCCAGCTCAACGCGTACATCGACGACCACCTCTACGTGGAGGAGCTCACCCCGTGGGCGCGGCGCTACGCCGAGCACGTGGAGGTCGGCATCGACAGCGTGCCCGACCTGGAGGCCGAAGTGCAGCGGCGGCCGCCGACCAAGCTCGTCCTGGTCACGGCCGTGGACGACGTGGACCTGATCCTGCCGGGGTTGCAGGAGCGCTGGGCCGGCCGGCTCTACGTGGTGCGCTCCCAGCCCGAGTACATCGAGTTCACCGACGTCTCGGTGAGCAAGAGCGCGGCCCTCGCCTGGCTCTGCGAGCGGCTCGGCGTGCGCCGCGAGGACGTGGTGACCCTGGGCGACGGCATGAACGACGTGGACATGCTGCGCTGGGCCGGCCTCGGCGTGGCCGTGGCGGAGGCGGCGCAGGCGGTGCGGGACGCCGCCGATCTGGTGGTGCCGCGCGCCGGCGTGCCCGGGCTGCTCCGCGCGCTGGCCGCCCGGGTCCGAGCGCGCGGCGGCGCGGCGAAGGAGCAGAAGCGGAGCATAAGCGAAGGCGGCGCCTGGAGGGGTGGCGCCGCCTTCGAGGGGCCTCGGTGCTGGTGGGATAGCACCGGCCTTTGTCCCCCTGACGGGACACGCTGTTCATCAGTTTTGACTGTGAAAGCGCACAAAAAGAATACGCTCGAGCCTGCGGGCGGTCAAGGCCGTCCAGACTCGAGCGTGTGAAGAAATGTTGCGGGGCCGGCGCGGAGGCCCGTCAGTCTCCGTGTCAGTCCCTGCCGGCGCCGCGCAGGCCGATGCGCTTCTTGACCTCCACGTAGCGCGCCTGCAGCACGCGCTCGTGCGCGAGCTCCTCGTGCAGCAGCTGCTCGAAGACGGCGCAGGCCTCGGGGTCGGCGCAGCGCTCCAGGCCGCGCCGGTACTTCTCCTGCGCGGCCTGCTCGTCGGCCATCGCCTCCTCGAGGATGGCGAGGAGCTCGTTGTCGCCCAGCGGCCGCCGGTCCTCGCCGGTCATCGGTTCTCCTTGGTCATCTTGAGCGTGAAGGTCAGAGGGAAGTCCTCGTGGCGGCCCTTGACGCGCAGCATGCCCCGCTCGTCCTTCTCGAGGAACTCGAACTGCAGGCCGGGCACCGTGTACGGCAGCTCGTGGAGGAAGTCCAGGCGCAGGCCGCGGCGCAGCAGCGGGTCGAGGATCTCGCCGAAGCCGTGCAGCCCACTCGAACGTCACCGTGTTCTCGAACTTGGCCTGCGCGTCGGCGTAGTCGCCGTCCTCGTCGAACCGCTGCGGCTCGCCGTACTGGAAGTAGGGGTAGCCGATGCGCAGCGCGTCGGGCGTCGCCTTGTCGTCGAGCAGGAACGCGTAGGGGTGGAACTCGGCGATGTAGAACGTACCGCCGGGAGCGAGGAAGTGGTCGATGACCTCCGCCCAGCGCTCCAGGTCGGCCGAGCCAGAGCAGCACGCCCCACGAGGTGAACACGACGTCGAACGCGCCGGAGAGCGCGGCCGGCAGGCCGGCGATGTCGCTCTGGACGAAGGTGGCGCGCGAGGACAGGCCGACTTCAGCGGCCAGCGCGCGCGCCGTCCTGATCCCCTCGCCGGAGAAGTCGGCGCCGGTGACGACGGCCCCCTCGCGCGCCCAGCTCAGCGTGTCGAGCCCGAAGTGACACTGCAGGTGCAGCAGCCGGGTGCCCTCGTGGACGAAGGGCCCGAGCTCGCCGAGCTCGATCTCGCTGAGCGAGGTCTTGCCGGCCTTGAACCCGGCGCACGTCGTAGAGCTGCGAGCCGACGTGCAGGCCCACGGCCTCGTCCCAGCTCGCGAGGTTGGCCTTGAGGTAGTCGTCGAGCATCTCAGGCCTCCCCGGAGGCCCGGCTCGCCGCGTCCGCCGCCTTGCTCGCCCGCAGGGAGAAACTGAACGGCAGGTCGTTGCGGAGGCCGCCCTTGCCGTCCGGGAGCCACCACCAGCGGTCGTCGTCCTGCACCATCCAGTCCCAGAACGGCGCCGGGGAGGTGGGGAACTCGTGCAGGTGCTCCAGCCGCAGGCCGGCGGCCGTGAGTGCGCCGGTGATCTCCGAGATGCTGTGGTGCCAGCCGTAGGCGGTGAGGCCGGTGGTGTCGGCGTCGCGGTCGGCGTAGCTGCCCTCCACGGCGTCCACGTCGGGGGTGTCGGGCGCCGGCAGCAGGCGGTACCTGACGTGTACGTCGTGCTCGCCCGGAACCTCGTCGAGCGCGGTGGCGAACGGGTGCAGCTCCGCGAGGTAGAAGATGCCGCCGGGGCGCAGGTGGCGGGCGACGATCTGCGCCCAGCGGTCCAGGTCCGGCAGCCACTCGATAGCGCCCCAGCTGACGAAGACCACGTCGAACAGACGCTCGCCGAGGTGGGCGGAGGCGTCGTAGAGGTCGGCGCAGACGAACTCGGCGCGGCCGGACAGACCGACATCGTCGGCCAGGCGCCGCGCCAGCGCGATGGCCTCGTCGCTGAAGTCGAGGCCCACGACCTCGGCGCCGAGACGCGCCCAGCTGAGCGTGTCGAGCCCGAAGTGGCACTGCAGGTGCAGCAGTGTGGTGCCTTCGTGGACGAAGGGCCCGAGCTCGTCGCGCTCCAGGGGCCAGAGCGACGAGGCGCCGGCCTTGAACCCCTCGACGTCGTAGAACGCGCTCTTCTCGTGCACCCTGGTCCAGTGGTTCCAGAGCTCGAGGTTGGCGGCCCGCGCCTCGGGCGGGACCGGGTCGGGCCGGACGGGATCGGCGGGGCCGGTGCCGTGGTCGCGTGTGGTCATGTCGAGAAGCCGTCCACGTCAGGGCGCCAGCCTCTCGAGGGCCCAGTCGCCACGATCGTCCAGGCGCAGCCTGAACCGGCCCGGGCACATGCGGCACTTGGCCTCGGCCCCGTCCGACGGCACGGGGCCGAAGTCGATCTCCCATCCGCAGAGCGGACAGAAGAGCACCACCGGCCTCGCAACCTCCTGCAGGCTCCGGACGACGCGGCGGAGCCCGTTGCGGTGCCCGGACTCGCTGCGCGCGAGCTCCTTGAACAGCTCCATGAGCTCGCGGTCCTCGGACCGGTAGGCGAACTGGCCGTAGATGACCACCGCCTCGTCCTCGAAGTCGTAGTCGCCGCGCAGCGCGGCCAGGTCGCCGGCCTGCCCGCGGGCGCCGTCCGCGAGCCTCAGCGGGTGGCGCCCGGTGGCTTGCGGGTCGAGTGCGGCGGCCGTGAGGTCGGCCCGCGCCGGGACCTCCAGGTCCGGGTCCTCGCCGTGCCGGCGAAGCCACGCGGCGAGCAGTTCGCGGTGCTCCGCCTCGTTGCGGCGCAAGGACTCCCAGTAGCTGACGAGCCGCGGGTCGGCGGAGGCGGCGGGGTGATCCACGTACCGGGCCACCGCCTCACGCTCCAGCCGGAGCGCCTCGCGCGCCAGGGCGATGTCGTTCTCTGCGGCCAGGTCGCGCTCCGGATCAGTCGGGTACGCGGTACGCGACGGCGCGCATGAGCCCGATGGTCTCCCCGTTCTCGCCCACCGTGGTGCTGTCGCTCACGGAGTACACCTTGTCGGCGCCCTCCTCCTGCAGGAACGCCTGCACCTCTGCGTCGAGGTCGTGCAACTCCCGCATGGTGGCGAAGATCTTGATCGGCGTCGCGAACGTCCTCATCTTGATCATCGCTGCTCCTCTCTCGAGTGCCGGCCGCCTGTGCGGCGCGTGGTGTGAGTGGTGCATATCCGCGGGCGGGGCAAGCATAACGCCCTGAGATTCCCGGCGTTCGGGGGCGTCACGACCCCCGGTTTCGTGCCGCGTTTGTCCAGCGGCGACGCATTGTGTGCCTGAAGAGCATCGGAAGCATTGGCTTGTGAAGGAAAGTGCGATATGTTCGCATACGTGGAGACCACGTACGACAAAGAAGGCGTGTATCTGGGCCGTCTGGCCGACGTCTTCGGTGATCCCACCCGGCGCAACATCTACCGTCATCTGCGCTCCAGCGACGGTCCTCAGTCGGCGAGCGAGGTCGCCGAGGTCTTCGGCCTGCACCGCACCGTCGCCCGCGCCCACCTGGAGAAGCTCGGCGAGCTCGGGCTGGTGTCCACGTCCACGCGCCGCCGCGCCGGCGGGGGGCGTCCCGCCAAGATCTACGCCATCACCGACGCCCGCCTCGAGGTCATGCTTCCGCCGCGCCGCTACGAGCGCCTGGCGCGGCTGCTCCTGCAAGCTCGTGAGCGAGACCGTCGAGCCGGACGTCGCCGCGTCCACCGCGGCCGCGCTGGGCCGTGCGTTCGGCGAAGACAGCGCGGCCGAGTTCGCCGGCGACGGCATCCAGCCGCCGGTCAGGCTCTCCCCGAGCGCCGTCATGGACTGGATGGACCTCGCCGGCTACGGCGCCACCCTGTCGTCCAACGGCAACGGCACCACCGTCATCGAGGTGCACAACTGCGTGTACCGCGAGCTCTCGCAGGAGTACCCCGAAGTCGTGTGCGCGTTCGACCGCAACATGCTCTGCGGCATGCTCGGCGTCGACTCCTCGCTGCACACCCAGACGCACGCGCTGAGCGGCGGCGACACGTACTGCCGCCACGAGTTCAGTCTCTAGACCCCCGCACACTTCCCTCAGCTCAGACTCGCTCGTCCCAGACCCACGACGCGGTCAGCCGTCCCCCGCGGTCGTGCGCCCCGTGAACGCGTCCATGCAGTTGTTGAGGCCGAAGAAGTCGGCGAGCTGGTCGAAGGCCCACACCGGCAGCAGCCGCATGGCCGGGAGCGTGCTGACCATGAACGGCATCTGCACCGACGGCCTGGTTGCGGCGCACCGCTTTGAGGACGCGGTCGGCGACCTCCTGCTCCCGGAGCACGGGCAGCAGGAGGGGGAACCGCGTCTTCACGCCTGTGAACATGCCGGTGTCGATGTAGTAGGGGCAGACGACGGTGGTCCTGACCCCGGGCGCGCTGCGCCGCAGCTCCTGCCGCAGCGCCTCGTTGAAGCCGACGGCCGCGAACTTGCTCGCCGCGTAGTCGGTCTCGCGTGCGGTGCCGATGAGGCCCGCGGCGGAGGCCACGGTGACGACGTGGCCGCTCCCGCGGGCCTTCATGCCCGGCAGGAACGCCTTGGTGGTCCAGAAGAGCGCCAGCGTGTTGACCCGGAACGTGCGCTCGATCTTGTCGTCCGCCAGCTCCAGCAGCGGCTTGCCGCTGACGATGCCGGCGTTGTTGACGAGCACGTCGACGTCGCCGGCCGCCGCGCGCAGCTCATCGGCGCGGGCGTACACCTGCTCGCGGTCGCCGACGTCGCACGAGAAGGCGTGCGCCGCCGAGGCGCCGGCCTCCGAGGCCTCCAGCGCGACGCGCTCGGCGCCCTCCGCGTCCAGGTCCCAGATGGTCACCTCGGCGCCCACGCGGGCGCAACCGAGCACGAGCAGCCGGCCGATGCCGCACGCTCCGCCGGTGACGAGGACGTGCTTGTTGTGCAGGGTGGTCACCGGGCCCTCCTCACTTGATGCCGGGTACGTGCTTGAGCAGCCCGACCGCGGTCTTCATCACCGCCGCGTACTGGCCGTGGCTCAGGAACGGCGGCGTGCCGATGTTGAGCACGCGCTCCACCGACACCGTCTGCGGGTCGGTGTACTTGAGGATGCCGTGACGGCCGTGGCGCCGCTCGAGGCCAGATCTGCTTCCAGCCGCCCATCGGCGCCGCGGAGGCCCACGTGGCGGCGTAGGCCTCGTTGACGTTGACCGTGCCGGTCTCGATCCGGTGGGCGACCTCCCGGCCCGCCTTGACGTCCCGCGTCCAGACGCTGGCGTTGAGGCCGTACTCGCTGTCGTTGGCGCGCGCGACCATCTCGTCCACCGAGGAGCAGCGGTACACGGCCGCGACGGGGCCGAAGGTCTCGGCGCGGCAGAGTTCCATCTCGTCGGTCACGCCCTCGAGGAGCGTGGGCTCGTAGAAGTACGGGCCGAGGTCGGGACGCGGCCGGCCGCCGGTGAGCACCGTGGCGCCCTTGCTCACCGCGTCGTCCACGTGCGCGGCGATCTTGGCGAGCTGGTCGGCGCTGGCGAGCGACCCCATGTCGTCGGCGAACGTGAGGCTGGAGCCGAGCCGCACCGCGCGCATGCGCTCGGCGAGCCGGGGCACGAAGAGGTCGTAGATGGCGTCGTGCACGTACAGGCGCTCGATGCTGATGCAGAGCTGTCCGCTGTTGGACGTGATGCCCTGGAGCGCGCCGGGAACGGCCCGCCAGAGCGCGGCGTCCGGGAGCACCAGCAGCGCGTTCTTGCCGCCCAGCTCCATCGAGCAGTCCTTGAGTCGCTCGCCGCACTGCGCCGCGACGACGCGGCCGGTGGCGGTGGAGCCCGTGAACATCATGTAGTCGACGGCGTCGACCAGGGGCGTGCCGAGCTCGGATCCGCGGCCGGTGACCACCTGCAGGAGGCCGGCGGGCAGCCCCGCCTCCTCCAACAGCCCGGCCGCCCACAGCGCGGTGAGGGGCGTCTGCGCGTCGGGCTTGAGCACGACGCCGTTGCCGGCCACGAGGGCGGGCAGGACGTCTCCAATGGACAGGGTGAACGGGTAGTTCCAGGGGGCGACGATGCCGATGACGCCCCGCGGCCTGTGGTACACGCGCGTCGAGGTGAGCACCGGGAGCGCGCCCTGCCTACGCTGCTCGCGCAGGAAGCCCGCGGCGGCATGGGCGTAGTACCGCGCCTGGATGGCCACGTCCAGCACCTCTTCGAACGCGTGGATGCGCGCCTTGCCGCTCTCGATCTGGATGAGGTCGAGGATCTCCTGCGCGTTGGCCAGCACCAGGTCGTGGTAGCGCAGGAGCACGGCGGCGCGCTCCGCCACCGGCCGCGCCGCCCAGTCGGCCTGCGCCTCACGCGCGGCTGCGCAGGCGCTCTCGACGTCGGCCGGCGCGCCCTGGGGCACCTCCGCCAGCACCTCACCGGTGAACGGCGCCTCGACCGGCGTCACGGGGCATCCCGGGGCGACGGCCGCGCGCGCCGCCAGGCGCGCGAGCATCGCCGCGCCGATCCGTGGCGACCACTGGATGCACTCCACGGCGGACTCAGGGGCCGTGCGCGTCGCATCGTTCGACATCGTCTTCTCCATGGTGTCCTCCCGCTCGGCGTCGCGGCGCCTCAGGGCCGCCGCGCCCGCTTGTCGTCGTACATGCGCTGGCCGGCTCGCTCGATGAGCTCCTGCAGCGTCGCGTGGTCGCCCGGTTCCCAGTCGACGGCGCCGATGCTCAGCGAGAGCCTGACTGGCTTGCCGTTGCCGCCGTCGACCCGTTCTGCGCGGCGGCGCAGCCGCTTCACCAGGTCGGTCGTGACGGAGGCCTCGTCCTCCACCAGGATCACGAACTCGTCGCCGCCCACGCGCCCCACCACGTCCGACTCGCGGACGCCGGCGCGGATGAGGTCGGCGGCGGTGCGCAGCGTCTCGTCGCCGTGGGCGTGCCCCAGGCGGTCGTTGACCGCCTGCAGGCCGTCGATGTCCACGTAGATCACGCCCAGCCCGCGAGCGCGGCGCCGCGCGATGCGCAGCGTGTGTTCGCCCAGCGCGAAGAGGCCGCGCCGGTTGTACAGGCCGGTCAGCTCGTCGGTGAGCGAGAGCATGCGCAGTTGCTCCTCGCGCTGCCGCAGCGCCGCCTCGGCGGCCTTCTGCGGCGTGACGTCGATGACGTACCCCTCGTAGGCGGTCACGGCGCCGTCGTCGTCGCGCACCGCGTGCGTGAAGTCCCGGATCCAGTGGACCTCGCCGTCCGCGTCGACGATGCGGTACTCCTGCACCCAGTTCTCGAGCCCCGTGCGGGACTTGTCGTTGCCCTCGTCCCTGATCCAGCCGAGGTCGGCAGGGTCGACGATGCTGGCGTAGGTGCGGCGCCCGCTGGTGAACTCCTCCGGCGCATAGCCGTACGCGCTGATGTTGGGAGAGACGTACTGCACCATGCCCTCATCGCTCGACGTCCCAGCGGAACGTGACCACCGGCCCGCGCGACCAGCAGGTCGCGCTCGCACTGCAGGTCCTCCTCTGCTTGGGTACGGCGCGCGATCTCGTCGGTGAGCGCGCGCTCCCGCTCCTCGAGCAGCACGACCATGGAGTTGAACGCCTCGGAGAACTCGCCCATGAAGTCGATGCGCTGCGAGTAGTCGCCCCGCGCGATCTCCTGCGTCTGGCGCGTGAGCCGGCTGAGGTGCGCGTGCATCTCGACCAGCGGAGCGGCGAGGCGGTTGCCCGGGGAGGGGAGCGGAGCCGAGAGCTCGCCTTTGGACAGCGGGAGCAGGAACTCGCGGATCTCGGCGAGCGCGCGCATGAACGCGTTGACGGTGTGGACCAGGGGGAGCGCCCCCGGAGAGCAGGTGGACTCCGGTACGAGGCGCACGCCGCGGCCCTCGAGCAGGTCGGTGAGTGCGGCGTCGATCTCGTCGACGCAGGCCTGGAGGTCGTGGCGGTCGTGGTCTTCGACGTGGGGCGTCACGGCAGGCCGCCCCTCGCGCTGCCGGCGGCCGTGCTCTGTGCGTGGCCCGTGCTGCAGCCGAGCATCGTCTTCTCCCGTCTCCGAGACCCCTCGTGCGGGCAGTCTACACCCTCGGCCGATGACCGTTTTGCGTCGCCGACGCGGGCGCGAACGGGGGGTATCGGGCGAGCGGCGGCGAACTACTCGGGGAGCAGTGAGGAGGCTGAGGGTGACACCCGGGTGGCGCGCGAGCGTGCTCGCGGCGGCCGGCGCGGCGGTGCTGCTGGCCGGCTGCGGCATCCGCGTGGCCGGGCAGCCTTCACCGGCGCCGGCACACTCACCGGCGCTGCTCGCCTCGGCGCTCGCCTCTCCCTCCGCTACGCCCGCGTCCTCCTACGCTCCGTCGGCTTCGCCGTCCGCCACGCCGTCGGTCTCGCCGTCCTCCTGGCCCTCAGCGGCCCCGTCGCTCGCGCCGGTGTCGCCGTCGTTGCCGCCGGCGGTCGCGCCGTCGGCCGAGGCGTCGCCGTCGCCCGCCGCGCCCTCCGAGGCGCCGCAGGGGCGCCGCGCGGCCGCGGTGGCGGCCGCCGCGCGACGCGTGCAGGCGGCGGTCGCGGTCAGGGCCGCCGTGCCCGCGTTCGACCAGTTCGCCGCGAGCATGGTCGCGCGCAGTGGCGTGCCGGGCGCGGCCGTCGCCGTGGTCGCCGGCGACACGGTCATGTACCGGCGCTGCTTCGGCCTGCGGGAGATGGGCGCTGCCGACCAGGTGGACGACGACACGCTCTTCCAGCTCGGAGGGGCGTCCCGCGCTTGGACGAGCACGCTGCTGGCCGCGCTGGCCGGCGAGGGTGAGCTGGCCTGGGACCAGCCGGTACGCCGCGTGTGGCGCGGCTTCAAGCTCGCGGACCGCTGGGCGACGCGCGCGGCGACCTACCGGGACCTCACGGCGGCGCGCAGCGGGTTGCCGGCGTACGCCGGCACGGAGCTGCGCGCGTTCGGCTACTCGCGCCGGGAGATCCTGCGCCGGCTGCGCTACCTGCCGCCGGTCGCCGACTTCCGCGGCGCATGGGCGCCGCAGGACGCCCTCTTCACCGGCGCCGCCGTCGCCGCCGAGCGCGCGACCGGCCAGTCGTGGGCCCAGTTGATGCAGACCAGGGTGCTCGAGCCGCTCGGGGCGGATTCGACCGAACTCGGCTACCGCGGCTTTGTCCGCGCCGTGGACACCGCCACGCCGCACCGCCTGGTGGGCGGGTCCATGGTGCCGCAGGACCCGGCGGACGAGGACGTGTTCGCACCCGCGCTCGGCGTGAGCGCGAGCCTGGACGACGTGATCGCCTTCGCGCGCCTGCAGCTGAACGGCGGCGCCCTCGCCGGCACGCGGGTGACGCCGGCCGGCCTGCTGGCGCAGACGCTCCGGCCGGCGACCGGCATCGACGCGCCGCCGAGCGGGCCGCGCGCAGAGGGGCTGGGCTGGCTGCTGTACGCCGTGGACGGCCGGCTGGTCGCGAGCGCCGAAGGCGGCCTCGCGAGCGGGTCGAGCGCCGTCGTCGCCCTGCTCCCGCACGACGGCGTGGCCGTGGTGGTGCTCGCCAACGCGTACCCGCAGGGCCTCGCGTTGGGCAGGGCGCTCACGCGCACGCTGGTCGACTTCGCCGTGCTCGGCGCGCCGCAGGAGGACTGGCTGGCGGCCGAGCAGGCCGTGCTCGCCGAGAGCGGAGCCGCGCCCGAGGCCGGGGGAGACTGGCGCGCGGCGCCCGGCGACACCTCCGCCGCCGCGCGCGGCGTGCAGCTCTCGCCCGCGCCGCCCGCCGGGGCGGCGGCTCCGCGCGCACGGAGCGTCTACACCGGCGTGTACACGGACAGGTACTACGGGCGGGTCACCGTGGATCGGGGTCCCGGAGACGGTCTGGCCGGTACGGCTGGGTCGCGGCGTGGTGCTGCGCTACGTGCCCTGGAGCGGCGACGTGTGGCGCGACACCGCGTCCGGCACGGCCGCCGTCTTCGACGTCCGCGGCGGCCGCGCGCGCTCCGTCACGCTCACGCTGCTCACGTTCGACGGGCGGCGCGGCGTGTTCGTTCGCGCGCGGTAGGGGCGGGCCGGCTCGGGGGCGCCCGGCTCAGCCGGCGGGCGCAGGTCCCCGGCGCGTCACTTCTTGCGCTTCTTGCCGCCGATGAAGCTGTTGAGCAGCATTCCGAACGCGATGCCTGCGATGGCCGCCCCGATCAGCAGGAGCCAGGCGCTGGCCCCGGTAGCGGCGACGATGGTCGTCATCTCCTCATACCTCCACGCGCCCGGTCACCAGCCGGGGAGGGCCTGCTCGCCCTCCAGCGCCCGGGCGCTCGTCACGTCTTCGTTGACCTCGAGGATGCCGCGGTACGTGTGGTCGTGGTCGCGCAGGGCGAAGTACCGCGTGCGCTTGAACTTGCCCTTCTCCTCGTGCCAACCCTCGGCCACGTCCTTCTCGCCGGCCTTGAAGGCACGGAGGATCTCCTCGAGGCAGGCCATCGACTCGTCGGGATGGCAGTCCCTGACGTCGCGCCCGATGTAGCGGGCGTCACACGTCTTGTAGGTCTCGCCCTTCCAGTACACGAGCACGTCGTCCTCGTCGGCGACACTGAGGTCGAGCGGGAGGAACGAGAACACGAGATCCGCGAGTTCTGGCGTGAGAGTGCCGCGCTTCCACAGCATGTGCGGGACCACCTTCGGGACGAGGGTTGCCGGTACCGTCCATCGTATCGCAGAGGAGGATGGGTGCAGGCTCTGCCGCATGAGCGTCGAGCCGTGGACCAACATGCAGGTGGGCGCGGGCAGTCGCGCAGTCGCCTGCCTCTGCTGCTGATCCCGTGAACGGCGGTCGAGCGCCGCTCAACGGGAAGACTGCTTGCTGTGCCCCTCGCGAGAGGGGTGGAGCCCGTCCGGCCAGGGACGGGCCCTTTTTGGTCTTCGTGGGAGGAGGTCACGTTGGAGGAGCACGTCGACACCCCGGTGGAGGCGAGCGCTGCGCGGGCCCGCGCGGGGGAGGCCGTGAGTATCTGGGTGGATGTGATCAAGGCGGACAAGCGCGATGCCTGGGAGCACCTCATCCACGACGTCATCCAGCCCGCTGCGCTCGCGTGCGATCCGAGGTGCTCGCCTGCACGCGCCTGCTGGAGCCGGTGACGGCCAACGAGGACGGCACCTGGACGACGTGATCATGCCCGATCCGCTGGATCAGCGCTTCGACTACGACGCGACCCGGTACGTCCGGGAGGCGTTGGGTGAGGACGAAGCGGTGGAGGCTGACCGCGTCTGGGAGGAGTGTCACGCCAAGCCCCAGTACGAGATCGCGGTGACACAGGCTGAATGGTGACTGACGGCGAAGGGGCCGGCGCGCTGCGCCCGGCCCCTTCGCGTGTTGGCCGTCATGCCGGCGTGTGGCGGCTACCAGTCGAGCAGCCGGCGCTGTCCCTCCAGGGCGCGGATCTCCGTGACGTCCTGCACCGTCTCGACGACGCCGCGGTAGTCGCCGCCCGCGTCGCGCACCGCGAAGTAGCGGATGTGCAGGAACTTGCCCTGCATCTCGATCCAGAACTCGGCTGTGCCCTTCTCGCCTGCACGGAACGCGTCGATGATCTGCTGCACCTTGTGCACGCTCTGCGGCGGGTGGCAGTTCTGCACTTTGCGGCCGATCACGCCGGGGCTGCGCGGGAAGATGCGGTGGCCCTCGCTGTAGAAGCGCACGCGGTCGTGCTCGTCGACGTACTGGAAGTCGATGGGGAGGACGCCGAGCACCAGGTTGAGCTCCTCCAGCTTCAGTCCGCCGGTACGGAGATCGAGGAGGCCGTCGCCGGTGCGCCCGCTGCCGGTCCGCCTCGGAGGCCGGCGCCGGCCTCAGTCTGCGCCTGCCGCGCCGGCCACGCGGGCACGCCCTCGATGAAGGCGTAGCCGATGTCGCCCTCGCCGGCGCGGATCTGTGCCCACTCGGCATCGCTCAGCGTGTCGACGGCCATGGGGAAGAGCACCTGCTCCTCCTTGGTCACCATGTCGTCGACCATCTTCGCCAGTGCGAGGCAGGTGCTCACGGCCAGGGCGGCGTCGTCATCGCTGATGGTCTGCCGCGCCTGCTTGATGAGCGCGCGGATGTCGTCGTGGATGGACCACATGACCTTGCTCGGACCTTCCACGCCGTGGTCCTCGAGGAAGGGAAAGAGCTGGTTCTCCTTGCGGAGGTAGTGCTTGTCGACGTCGGAGAGCCGCTCCACGGTGTCGGCCAGCGCGCCCTTGCAAGCGCGACCAGGCGGCGCCGTCCGGCGGCTCGCCCACCGCCTCCGCCACCTTGCGGAGGGAGGCGGTCACCTGCAGCAGCGCCTGGTTCTCGCGCTGGAACGTGTCCAGCGGGTGGCCGGCCGGCACGACGATCGGCTCGTGGCCGGCCAGCGCGTCGGCGAACACCTGCACGTGCACGTCGCAGAGGCGCTTGACCTCGCTGTCGGGCACGCCGCCCTCGATGAGCTTCTGCTCCATGGCGGCGATCTCGGTGGCCTCCACGTCCTGGATGAGCTCCTCGAACCGCGGCTTGACCTCCTCCACCGTCTTGCCCGCGTGCAGGTCCTTGACGATCGCGTGCAGCTCGTCGAGGCGCGCGGGGTCGATGGTCTGGGCGTCGGCCACGTCGGCGATGGGCGGCCGTGTGCCCGTCTCGCGCTCGACCTCGTCGGCGATGTCCTGCGTGAGCACGTTGAGCGGCACGTTGCCCTGCTCGGCCACCGTGTCCAGGGTCGCCATCCGCCCGACCGTCCGGCGGAGGACGGGATTGGTCAGCTTCTTGAACTCGGGGTGGTACTCAGCGAGGAACTCCAGCAGGAACGGATACTCCTTGAGCAGCGTGTGGATGGTGGTCTTGGGGGTGATGGTCATTGCGTGCGTCTCGGCGCTCATACCCGACTCCGTTGGTTGGGATTGTGTCTGGGCTCAGAGTACCACCGGGAAACGCCGGCCACTCTTGACGTTGCTCAAGGCAGGAGGGCGCCGGAGGAGCCGCTACGCGGCCCCGCCGGCGCCCGCCGCCCGCGGTCGGGCATCTCCTGTCGGCGCGCCCGCCCCGGTCGAGCTACCTGGCGTCGCGTCGTGCCTGGCGGCGCTTGTGCCGGCGCCACATGAGCGCGAGCTGGCCGACCACGAACGCCACCACGGCGGTGATCAGCAGGCCGAGCCAGAGCGGCAGGGTGAAGTCCCAGAACAGGTACTTGAACGTCGTGTCGCGCGGTGTTCTGGAAGATGAAGAGCAGCAGCAGCACCAGCAGGATGCCGCCGCCGATGAGAAAGCCGTTGCCGCCCGACTTCTCCGAGCCCGATCCCTGTGTCATTGTCCCGCCTCCTGTGAGTCGCCCTGGTGCGCCTCGGCACGAGCCAGGTCCCGTCGTGCGGCGCCCTCTGTCGGCGTCTCGCCCTTGCGGAACGCCGTGCGCGCGTGTGCCACCCTGCCGGTCGCGGCGCGACACTGCTCCCGGCCGCTCGCGTCGCGTGATGCTCTGCGCGCCGCCGTCGCGATAGTGAGGGAGGTCATCGCGTCGCGCAGCGTTCAGAGCCATCGCCGGCGTTCGTCCTGGCCGCCGATCGCCCTGTGCGTCGCACTCGGGAGGCACGGTCGTATCCGGCAGCGGTGGTCTGCGGCGAGCTCGCTCGCGAACCGCTCGGTCGTCGCACACCAAGCTCGATGAAGCCACGCGGTGACCGCGACAGGAGATGAAGATCGTCCCGGCCGAGGCCGATCGCCCTGCAGAGAACGGCTGGGGGCCCTACGCCGACTACTACGACACCGCCTGCATACTGGAAGGACGCCCTCGGGCGTGCGGTGCACCGTGAAGGGGGCGGTCGGCGCAGCCGGCGGCCGGCAGCGACGTCATCTTCGTGCTGCCCTCCGGGATACCGGCCGGCGAGCGCGAGTGCATCTGGCCGGCGCTGCTGGACGCCGCGACGATGGGCACCGATCGAGGTCTGTCCGGACGGGGCGGTGCGTGTGCGGTCCTTCGTGCGCCCGCTCGGACCGCTGCCTCGCAGCTGTTCACTTCGCTGGCGCGTGCGCGTTCACGCCCGACCACCCCTGAGCCGCGTCGCGCGGGCGTTCGCCGGCCGGCAAGGTCCGGGATCAGGCGCGCGCGCCCAGCAGCGGCAGCGTGACCGTGAAGGTCGCGCCGGCGCCGGGCGCGGTGTCGAGGCGCACGGTGCCGCGGTGGGCCTCGACGATGGCGGCGACGATGGCGAGGCCCAGGCCGGCGCCGCCGGTCTCGCGGGCGCGCGACTTGTCGGCGCGGAAGAAGGGCTCGAACACCTGCGCGGCCACGTCCGGTTCGAGCCCGGGCCCGTCGTCGGCGACGGCGAGCGTGGCGTAGCCGTCACTCGCCGCGAGCGTCACGCGGATCTGCGCCTCCGGCGGCGTGTGCCGCACGGCGTTGTTCAGCAGGTTGTGGAGCACCTGGTGCAACTGGTGGTCGTCGCCCAGCACGTCGGCCGCCTCAACGCGCTCGAGCGTGACGTCGCGGTCGGGGGCGGCGGCGCGCGCGTCGCTCACGCAGTCGTCCACGACGCGCGCGAGGTCGACCGGCAGCCTCTCGGGCTCGCGCCCTTCGCCGAGGCGCGCGAGCACCAGCAACTCCTCGACCATGACGCCCATGCGCTTGCTCTCCTCCTCGATGCGGCGCATGGCCAGCTCGAGGTTCTCCGGGTCGTCCTTGGCGCGCTCGAACACCTCGGAGTACCCGCGGATGCTGGTGAGCGGCGTGCGCAGCTCATGCGAGGCGTCGGCGAGGAACCGGCGCAGCTTCTCCTCGGTGGCCGCGCGCTCCGCGAACGCCACCTCGATGCGGGCGAGCATGGTGTTGAGGCTGAGGCCGAGCCGGCCGACCTCCGTCCGCGGCTCGGCCGGCTCCACGCGCAGGGAGAGGTCGCCGGCGGAGATGGCGTCGGCCGTCTCGGCCATGTCCTCGAGCGGCCGCAGGTCGCGCTTGATCAGCCACCAGGCGGCCGCGGTCAGGGCGCCCAACACCAGCAGCGAGACCACGGCCTCGATGCCCAGGAGCTGGTTCAGAGTCTGCCGCGTCTCGGTGAGCGGGATGGCGACGATGAGGGTCTGCCCGCCGGTGGGGTCCTTCTCCTCGAGCACCTGGAACCCGGCGCCGCCGGCCGTGGACGGGGCGTGGAAGATGAGGCTGTTGCCCTGCGGTGATGGCGGGGAGCGAGGCGGGGAGCACGGGGGTCGGCTGGTCCTGGTTGCCGTACGTGAACGAGACCGCGTTGACGACCGCGCCCGAGCTGTCGCGCAGCTGTCCGTAGGTGCCCGGCGGCAGGTTGGGCGGGGTGCCGCCGGGACCGAACTGGCTGCCGCTCTGGTTGTTGGTCAGCTCCATGGCGACGGGGAACCGCGCGTCGCGGAGCTGCACGTCGACGCGCTCCAGCAGGAAGTCCTTGAGCGAGAGGTACGTGGCGCCGCCGGCCACAAGCAGGCCGGCCGCGACGCAGGCCAGGACGGCCAGCAAGAGACGGGTGCGCAGGCTCACCGTATTAGTCCTTCGGCAGGCGCAGGCTGTAGCCGACGCCGCGCACGGTGTGGATGAGCGGCGCGCCCTCGGCGTCGACCTTGCGTCGCAGGTAGCTCACGTAGGTCTCGACGATGTTGGCGTTGCCGCCGAAGTCGTAGTTCCACACGTGGTCGAGGATCTGGTCCTTGCTCAGCACGTGGCGCGCGTTGAGCATCAGGTAGCGGAGGAGCTTGAACTCCGTGGCGGTGAGCTCGATCTCACGCCCGGCGCGGTGCACCTCGTGCGTGTCCTCGTCGAGCTCCAGGTCGGCGAAGGCGAGCCGGCTCTGGGATTCGGCGGCCGGCTGCACCCGCCTCAGGATCGCGCGGATGCGCGCGACGAGCTCCTCGACGCTGAAGGGCTTGGTCATGTAGTCGTCGCCGCCGAGCGTGAGCCCGCGGACCTTGTCCTCGGTCGCGTCGCGGGCGGTCAGAAACAGGATGGGGAGGCGGACGCCCTGGTTGCGCAGGCGCCGGGCCACCTCGAACCCGTCGATGCCCGGCATCATGATGTCCAGCACGGCCAGGTCGGGCGCGAAGCTCTCCACGCTGTCGAGGGCCTCGCGGCCGCTGCTCGCCACGCGCACGTCGAACTTCTCGTAGCGCAGAGCCATCGACACGAGGTCGGTGATGCTCGGCTCGTCGTCCACGACGAGCACCTTGGTCGCTCCCGCAGGTATCTCGATCATCTTGGCCCTCCGCTCGGTGTCCGTCCCCCGACCTGTGCGCAGTGTAGACCGGATTCCTGAGAACTGCCTGTGAGTTCTCTGAGCTCTCCCTTCGCATGCGGGCGCCCGTGAGGGACGCATCGCAGGCCCGCACTCACAGAGAACGTTCAGGTGGCGCCTCAGCCGCCTCCCAATCCCGGGTCGTACAACCGGGGCAGTGAATGGAAGTCAAGGAGGCAGCATGTTCTTCACGTACGTGTTCAGGGAGTTGCGCCGCAGGCACCGCCAGGCGCTGCTCACCGCGCTCGGCCTGGCGGTCGGCGTGGCGCTCGTGGTCGCCGTGACCGCCTACGCCGGCGGCGTGAGCAAGGCGCAGGACCAGGTGCTGCAGTCGCTCTACGGCGTCGGCACCGACATCACGGTGTCCCAGCAGGCAAAGATGGACCAGGGCGGCTCGCAGCGCTTCAGCATGAAGCCGCCCGACCAGACCAAACAGGGCAAGAAGTTCGACCGCTCTGCGGTCATGACGGCTCCGGGCCAGCAGTCGATCTCCGCCAAGAAACTCGCGCAGATCGCCGCCCTCGACGGCGTCGGCGACGTCACGGGCAGCATCACGATGCAGGTGATGAACGTGCAGGGCAAGTTCGCCCAGGCGCAGGGCGCGAGCGGCGGCAGCCAGCCGAGCGCCCAGCAGCAGTCCGGCAGTTCGAGCTCATCGCAGCAGCAGGGCCAGGTGCAGATGGCGCCCATCGACGTCTCGTCGCTCAGCGTGTCGGGCGTCGACACCACCGACCTCGATCTCGGGCCCCTCAGTTCCGCGCAGGTGTCCTCGGGTCGCGAGCTGACCAGTGCCGACGCGAACGCCAGGGTCGCCGTGATCACCCGGGCCTACGCCAAGCAGAACTCTCTCAAGGTCGGCGACACCAAGAAGATCGACGGCAAGAAGTTCGAGATCGTCGGCATCGTCGCCCTGCCCAGCGGCAGCACGTCCTCCGACCTGTACATCCCTCTCGCGTGGGCACAGAAGCTCAGCGACAACAGCGGCAAGGTCAACCAGATCTACGTCAAGGCGGACAGCTCCAAGGTCATCACGAGCGTCAAGAGCCAGATCAAGGGCCTCATGCCCAAGGCGACCGTGACGACCTCCTCCGACCTCGCCAGTCAGGTGAGCGGCTCGCTCTCCAGCGCTTCCACGCTGGCCGACCGCCTCGGCAAGTGGCTCGCCATCGCCGCTCTGGTGGCCTCGTTCGCGGTCGCCAGCCTGCTGACCGTCTCGGCCGTCAGCCGGCGCGTGCGTGAGTTCGGCACGCTCAAGGCGCTCGGCTGGAAGGGCCGCCGCATCGTCGGACAGGTGCTCGGCGAGTCCATGGTGCAGGGCGTGATCGGCGCCGTGCTCGGTGTGGGGCTCGGCATCCTCGCCGCGCGGCTCATCGCCGCCTTCTCGCCGGCGCTCCAGGCGACCATGAGCAACGCGGCGCAGGGCGCCGGCGGGCCTCCCGGCTCGCCGCAGGCCGCGGAGGCGGCGCAGAGCGTCACCGTGGCCCTCACGGCGCCGGTGAGCCTGCAGTTGATCGCCGTCGCCGTCGGCCTGGCGCTGGCCGGCGCGCTCATCGCCGGCGGCTTCGGCGGCTGGCGCGCCTCGCGGCTGCGTCCGGCGGACGCCCTCCGGCGTGTGGATTGACCAGCATTGCCGGGTCAACGAGCGGGGCTCCGCAGGTGCACCGCTCACTGAGCCGCGCCGCACGGAACGACGACTGACGAGAACGGAGACACCATGCTCTACGAACTGACAGACGTGACCAAGAGCTACCGCCAGCGCCGCAAGCAGGTGGACGCGCTGGCCGGGATCGACCTGGCCATCGACGAGGGCGAGTTCCTCGCCATCCAGGGCTCCACGGGCTCGGGCAAGACGACCCTCCTTCAGGTCCTCGGCGCGATGGACCGGCCCTCGGGAGGCAGCCTCGACTTCGAGGGCCGCGACCTGGCCAAGATGGGGGAGAGGGACCTCTCGGAGTTGAGGAGCCACTCGTTCGGCTTCATCTTCCAGGGGTTCAACCTCATCCCCACGCTGACCGCCCAGGAGAATGTGGAGACCGCGCTCGTGCCTTGGCACACGCCTGCGGACGAGCGCCGCCGCCGGGCCGCGGAGGCCCTGGCCGGCGTCGGCCTCGCCGACCGGGCCAGGCACGTCCCCGGGGAGCTGAGCGGCGGCGAGCAGCAGCGGGTGGCCATCGCGCGGGCGCTGGTCAGGGAACCCCGCGTGATCCTCGCGGACGAGCCCACCGGCAACCTCGACGAGCGCACCCGCGACGACATCATCGGACTGCTCGAGCAGCTCTGGCGCGAGCAGGGGCAGACGCTCATCGTCGTCACCCACGACACGTGGGTGGCCAGCCGGGCCT
The DNA here is from genome assembly GCA_963747935.1 of uncultured Thermoleophilia bacterium. GTDB lineage: Bacteria > Actinomycetota > Thermoleophilia > UBA2241 > UBA2241 > CAIXSE01. Next base: position 106,510 of record CAVVGY010000006.1, read on the forward strand.
CGCGGCGCATCTGGCTCGACCGCGGGCGGCTGGAGGCCGAGCCTCTGGCCGGCCGCCGGCTCTCCGCGGAGCCGAGGATCGCGGATTCGGTGCTCGCGGCGGCGGCCGTCGTGTGACGCCCTCCCCGTGACCGGCGCTCCGGCGTGCCCCCGCCTGCCGGTCACTCGCCAGGCGCCGGACATCCGGCGCCGTTCCCCGGGCGGGCGTGGACCTCCCCTCCGCGCCCGCCCGTTCTCACGCTCGGCTCCTCCGCGCTTCACGTTGCGGGCGCATACGGTCGATGGAGGGAGGTGAGAGAGGGAGGACGCCGACCTGGGAGGGGCGGTGACGGCCCACGTCGCACTGTACATCTCGCCGCTCGTCGTCTCCGGCACGGAGCAGTCGGCGCCGGCCGACAGCGCGCTGCGGCGCGCGCAGGAGGCCGGCGGCAACCAGATCGAGCTCGACGTTCCGCCTGGTCGACTCGGCGCAGCCGTTCGCCCGCCGGGGCTCATCCCGCAGCAGTTCGGCCCGGAGAAGATGTTCAAGGCCACGCTGCGCTCCGGGCGCGCCTACGCGCGGTTCTTCGACCACCTGCCGCTGCACCTCACGCGCGTGCTCCGGCGCGCGGGGGAGGGGGAGTTCCGCGTCTCCATCCGGCCCACGGAGTTCAAGCCGATCATGGACCGCCTGGAGGCCGCGTTCACGCGGCTCGCCTACGCGCTGATCATCGCCGCGCTCATCATCGGGTTCTCGTTCCTGGTGAGCCGGCCGGGCCTCTCGAGCGCCGAGCGGATCGGCTACCGCATCGTGTTGTTCGTCACGCTGGCGAGCGTGGCGTGGTTCCTCATCAGCCTGGCGCGCATCGAACTGCGCAAGCGCCGGGAGGACAAGCACCCGACGGACTAGTACATCTGCACCGGCGGCGACGCGAGGCACACCGCCAGCTGCCGCTGACCGTCGCCGATCACCGGCGGCCCGTGGGTGACCAGCACGTGCTCGAGCGGCCGCTCCACGAGCGGCGCCAGACCGGGTGCGAACACGTTGCGGTACCACGCCTCGCCGGTCCCGCTGCTCTGGTTCCAGAAGCGGAGTCCGCCCTGCGCGCCGACGACGGCGTCGCCGAACACGGCGGCGCGCAGCCCGGGCACGTACAGCGGGTGCTCGCTGCGCCTCGGCCGGCCGATGGAGTAGGCCTCGGCCGCCCCGCCGGCGATCGCGGCCGCGGTGCCCGCCGGACCCGCCGGCACCACCTCCAGCGGCGTGTCCGGCCGCAGCCGCTTGCGCACGTTGGCGTGGCCCCAGATGCGCGTGGGGCGCTCCGGCGAGTAGCGGTCGTAGAGCGCCTCGGCGCTGCGCGTGTGGTAGGGGATGGTGATGAGCAGCTCGACGCGCGCCGCGGCCGCGGCCATGAGCTCGAGCCGCGCGAGCAGCGGAGAACACCGCTCGTCGCTCTCCGCCGGCAGCAGCGGGTCGACCAGCAGCAGCGCCTCGCCGGCCACCAGCGCGTACGATCCGACCTCCTCGGCCTGCGGGCGCCACTCGGGGTGCGGCGCCGTCCAGCGGTGGATCCCGGGCGCCAGCTCATCCATCTCCGCCTCCTGTTCTTCGCTCCCGGACCGTACCGCTGTCTTGTCCGCGAGGCGGCGGGAGCAATCCTGCGTCCGTGACGGCGGCGGCGGAGGCCCTGCGCCTCCGCCGCCGCCACGTGAGCTCGGCCGGCCGGCCCCGGCCGCCGGTCAGCCCGCCGGGCCTCGTTGGCCGGCGGCGCCCGAAGGCTCGTCACCTGCGGCGCGGCCGCCGCGCCGCCTCCGCACCGCGTCGCGCAGGATGTACTCCACCTGCGCGTTGACGCTGCGGAGCTCGTCGGCGGCCCACTTCTCGACCTCGCCCCACAGGTCGGGGTCGACCCGGAGCAGGTACTGTTTGCGCGCCGCCATCTCTATCGCCGTCCCACGTCCGCCCGCCTCAGCGTCCGTCGCCTCGCGTCAGGAGGGCGATGAGGAAGTAGCCGACGGTGGCGAGCACGAGCAGCGTCCAGAAGATCCAAGGCTGGGTCGGCGCCACCAGGATGGCCAGCACGAACACGGCGGCGACGTAGGCGCCGGTCAGGACCCATCCCTGCCAGGAGACCGGCGTGAACCCCCAGCCGTAGCGCTTGGGTCTGAACCACGGCCGCCCCATCGCGTCACCTGCCTTGGGTCGAGTGCGTCGTCGGCTTCATGACCGGCCTCACTGGTACAGCGTGCCGGTGTTGACGACCGGGGTGACCTGACTCTCGCCGCACAGCACGACCATGAGGTTGCTGACCATGGCCGCCTTGCGTTCCTCGTCGAACTGGATGGTCTGGTGCTCGCTGAAGTCGTGGAGCGCCATCTCGACCATGCTCACCGCGCCGGTGACGATCTTGCGGCGCGCGGCGATGACGGCCTCCGCCTGCTGGCGGCGGAGCATCGCCTGGGCGATCTCCGGCGAGTAGGCGAGGTGGCTCAGGCGGGCCTGCTCCACGACGACGCCGGCCTGCGCGAGCCGCTCGGTGAGCTCCACGCGCAGCGCCTCGGAGACCTCGTCCACGTTGCCGCGCAGCGTGGTCTCGTCCGGGGTGTCGGCGAACGTCTCGCCGGTGTCGTAGGGGTACGCGCTCGCGAGGTGCCGCACCGCCGTCTCGCTCTGCATGGCCACGTAGCTCTCGAAGTCGTCGACGTCGAACACGGCGCGCGCCGTGTCCTCCACGCGCCACACCACGACGGCCGCGATGTCCACAGGGTTACCGCGCTTGTCGTTGACCTTGAGCCGGTCGCCGTTCAGCGTGCGCGCCCGCAGGCTGACCTTGTACCGCTTGAGCTTCTTGGGGCCGGCCTGTCCCTGCGACTCGTCGCTGTTCTTCTTGCCCCAGTTCCACTGCGTCTGGCTGCCGCTGCCCTGGCCGGCGGGGCCGTTGGCGTAGAACGGGTTGCCCCAGCGGAACCCTCCCTGCTTGCAGGTGCCCTTGTAGGCTCCGAAGAGGATGAGCACGCGCGCCTCGTTGGGCTGGATGGTGAAGAACCCGGGGCTCAGCAGGATGGCGACGGCGAGCACGACGCAGCCGGCGATGAGCAGGGGCCACTGGGGGATCGCGCTTCCGGAGGAGCTGGTCGTGCCGTTGACGAACGCGAAGTAGATGAGGACGGGGCAGAGGGCGTACAGCACGATGGTGACGACCAGCATGGGCCAGCCGCTCATCACGCGCGCCTCTCGCTCCTGGGTCGGGGTCTTCTGGTTCGCTGACATTGCTCCCACCTCCGGGGGCCGCGCCGGCGGGTCCCTCCCCGCCCGTGTGGTCGCGCGGCCGCGCTGTGCGCGATACCGAAGTGATATCACATAGGTATCGCGTAGTCCAGAGCGGCCGCCGTTGCCGCCGGCTGAGTCCCGACCCGATAGAATCCGGGCGATGGAACCCGCCGCCCCAGCCGCGTCCTCGGCTACATCTGCCGTCACGGACGCGCCTGCCGTCGCCGCCGAGTTGCCGCTCTCGCGCTACCGGTTCGTCACCCTCGGGGTGGTCTGGTGCGCGTACCTCGTCGTCTTCCTCTCGCGTCTTTGCGTCGGGCCGCTCGCCCCGTTCCTCAAGGACGCGTTCGACCTGAGCAACGCGCAGATCGGCGGCCTGACCAGCGCGACGGCCGTCGCCTACGCGCCGACGCTCATCTTCGCCGGGTGGCTCGTCGACCGCATCGGCGTGCGGCGGGCGCTGCTGATCGGCACCGTCATCACCGGCATCTGCATCGGCGCCGTGGCGCTGGCGCCGAGCTACGGCACCATGCTGCTCCTGCTCGGCGCCTCCGGGCTGGGCTGCGGGTTCATCTACCCGACGGCCGTGAAGGCGATCATGCTGTGGTTCCCGCCGCGGGAGCGGGCGACGGCCGTGGGCGTCAACCAGTCGGCCGTCAACGTCAGCGGCATGATGGGCGCCGCGGTCATGCCGTGGCTGGCCGTCGCCTACGGCTGGCAGGCCGGGTTCGTCTTCGCCGCCGGCCTGGCCTTTGTCGTCTGCGTGGTCGCCGTGCTCTTCTACCGCGACCCGCGGCCGGACGAGTGGTCCGGCAGGGCCGCCGCGCCGCTGCCGGTGTCCGAGATCGACCAGGGCCTGCCGGCGGTGACGGGCGACGAGCAGACCGACAAGGCGGTGGTGAAGTCCGGGTTCGTGGCGGTGCTCCGCTCGCGGGACATCTGGATGATGGGCCTCGCGGCGCTCTTCCTCGGTGTGGTGGAGTTCGCTGCCCTGGCGCACCTCGTGCTGTTCCTGAACACCGACTGGGGCTACAGCGTGGCGGTGGCCGCCGGCATGCTGGCCTTCTGCCAGTTCGCCGGCGCCGTCGGCAAGCCGCTGAGCGGGCTCGTCAGCGACCGCCCGCTCCACCGGCGCCGCGTGCCGGCGCTGCTGGGCATGGGCACCCTCGCCGGCCTCTCCTGCGTGGCCTTCGCGCTGCTCCAGCCGGGGCACGAGTGGCTGCTGTGGGGCGCCCTGTTCCTGCTCGGGTTCGGCGCCGTCGGCTGGGGCGGCCTGATGGGCACGCTCGCCGGCGAGACCGGCGGCGACAGGGCCGCCGGCGCGGCCGCCGGCGTCTCCGCCGCGTTCTTCAACGTCGGCATCTTCCTCGGGCCGCCGATCTTCGGCTACATCGTCGACCGCACCGGCTCGTATCCGCAGGCGTGGTGGACGATGGCCGGCTCGGCGGCCGTGGCCCTCGTGCTGCTGCTCTTCGTCCGCGAGGGCCGCCCGGTCTGACGACGTCCGCGCCGCCGGCGCTCGGTCCGGCGCCAAACGGCACTATCGCTCTCGTATTCCGACCTTCGTCATAGACTCGCATGGTCATCAGTCTCGTGCGGAGGGGGTGCGGGGATGTCTGGATCGCGCAGGGCCGTGGCGACGCTGGTCGGTGTCGCCGTCTTCATCATCGTGCTGGCGCTGCCGGCGCTGGCCGGAGCGCTGCCTCCGGAGTACCCGGCTGCTTGGAGCGTGAGCCCGGACGGGCTGCGCCAGCTGGGCGCGCTCACCACCGACGCCGGGCTCTGTAGGGGTCCGTCCGGCTACGTGTTCGAGGTGGCGAGCCAGTCGAACGGAGGCACGGTCGCGGCGCTGGTCTCCAAAGTGTCGATCGCCACGGGAGCCGTCGCGAAGTCCTGGACGTATCCGGCCTCGCCCGGCGCCTCGGTGCTGCCGCAGGCCATCGCTCGCGACGGCGCCGGCAACGTGGTCGTGGCCATGACGAGCGCGACGGGATGGACGATCGCCAAGTTCTCGGCGTCCGGGACCTTGCTCTGGGACGAGGACTACGCTGCGGGCGCCGACCGCGCGCCCTATGCGATCGCGTTCGACCGCAAGAACGCGGTCGTCGTGATCGGGCAGTGCTCGGTGGCCGCGGGCACCGGCGTGGACGCGGCCGTCGTCAAGTGGACGGCGAGCGGGGCGTTCCAGTGGGCGAAGACCCTGTCGGGGAGCGGCGCCGTGAACGACTACTTCTGGGGAGTCGGCGCCGACGCGAACAACAACGTCTACGTGAGCGGCATGGCCGGCGGCACGCCCTCGGTCGCGGTGCTCCGCTCCTTCACGCCCGCAGGCAAGCAGCGCTGGAGCGTCGCCGCCGGGCAATCGACCCGGAGCACGCGGTTCGTGGCGCTGGTCGTCAAGGGCACCGGCGTGTATGCCGCCGGCGACTGCCACGGCGCCGACGGCGGGTTCATCGCGGCGAAGTACACGCTGACGGGCAAGCGGCTGTGGGGCCTGAAGACCCGGATCTTCGCGCAGGAAGGGGGCGAGGCGAGGGGTCTTGCGGTCGACTCGACCAACGCGGTGGTGGTGGCCGGCGAGGCCAGCGAAGTGGCGCCGGCCGGCGTGGACGTCCCGGCGCTCTGGAAGCTGACTCCGGCCGGCAAGACAGCGTGGCATCGCGAGGTGATCGGCAGCGGCTGGAGCAACGGGACATTCGACGCGCTGGCGCTGGACGCAGCGGACAGGATCTACGCGGCCGGCCTGTCGGGCGCGCATCAGCCGGCCAGCGGCACGCTCCTCATGCGCTACTCGGCGAGGGGCGCGGCCCAGGCCATGTGGACGCCGGACGGCGGTCCCTCGGCGTTCGGGGAGTTCCTGCACCTGCTCGTCATCGGCAACCAGCAGGTCCTCGTCTCCGGCATCATGGAGCAGGGGCAGCGGCAGGCGGTGGTGTACCGGGCGAAGACGGTGCGCTGACGATCACGGCGGAGCGGGATGCGGGCGGCGGAGGCCGGCGGTCTCCGCCGCCCGCACCTGCGTACGCCGGTCAGGTGCCGGCGAGCAGGTCTCCCAGTCCGCCGGCCCACTCGCGGATGAACTCGAAGTGGCGGCCGTCGCCCGGCGTCGCGCCGACGACGAGCAGCACGAACAGCTTCTCGAGCACGTTCATCGTCGTCAGGTCGAGGGAGCCGGCGAAGAGGGCCACGGACCGCGGCCGCGCCGGCGCGCACGCGTCCAGGATGTCGCCCACGTAGTGCGACGGCAGCGCGTAGCGTTCCTTGCGGCCGAGCTTGTCCGCGTTCTTCGGCTTCTTGACCAGCCACGTGTCCTTGGCGACGGGGACGCCGCGCACCGCGTCGAGGCCGTCCTCGGTGAGCGACGCGGCGGTGACGAACACGGCGAACGGCACGGCGGCGAGCAGTTCCCTGTGCCGCTTGAGGTACTTCTCCGCTTCCTTGTGCCAGCCCATGATCATCGGGCCGCCGACGACCACGGCGTCGTAACCGCCCGGCGGCGGGGCGGCCTTCGCCTCGCGCACGTCGATCTCGGCGAACGCCGCGCGCAACTCTTCGGCCACGGCGTCCGCGACCTCGCGCGTCGACCCGTGCCTGGTCGCGTACACGAGCAGGGCCCGGCCGCCCGTGGCTACCCCCATACCCGCGGGCGGCGACTGCGGCTGCGGAACAGGCTCCTCGGTGTGCGACCCGTGCGGTTGGTCCCGCGACTCGTCCATGGCTGCTCCCTTCGCGCGTTCACGCCCGCACTCTACGCCCACGCCGGGCGTGCGCAAGCCCGTCGTCCCGTACGCGAAGAGGGGCGCCGCGGATGCGGCGCCCCTCCTGGTCTCTCGTCACCCGTGGGCCGGCGGAGCCGGCCTGACGGCGGTGCGATGGGCTACGCCATCACCGCCGCGACGTCCACGAGGTGCTTCTTGAGGCCGAGTTCCTTGTCGTCGATGCCGATCGCGCGTCCGACGAGCTGGCTCAGGAAGATGACCGGCACGTGCTTCCAGCCGGCGTCCTTCTTGGCGATCTCCATCTGCCGGCCGTCCAGGTTGACCTGGCACAGCGGGCAGGCGACGGCGATGGCGTCGGCGCCGCGGTCGCGTGCGTCCTTGACGATGCGCGCGACCAGGTCGTCGACGATGCCCTGCTCCGTGAGCGCCAGCGCGGCGCCGCAGCAGTCGGTCTTGTAGTCCCAGTCGACCGGCTCGCAGCCGAGCGCCTTGACGACCTCGTCCATGTGCATGGGGTACTCGGGGTCGTCGGCCAGCGTGACCTTCGGCGGCCGGGTGAGCAGGCAGCCGTAGTAGCAGGCCACCTTGAGGCCGGCGAACGGCTTCGTCACCTTGGCTTTGAGCGCCTCGAGGCCCACGGCGTCGTGGTAGATGTCGATGAGGTTGTCGACCTCGACGCCGCCGTTGTAGGCGCGGCCGACCACGGCACGCACGTCGGCCGCCGTCTCTTCGCTCTCGGTGATCTCGTGGGCGCCGGTCTTGAAGCGGCTGTAGCAGGCGGCGCACGGGACGGCGACGGCGTCGAGCTTCATGTCCTGCTCGACCTTTGCGAGCTCGTTGACCGGCAGGGCCACGCTGAGCAGGCGGTTGATGGAGTGCGCCGCGGTGTTGCCGCAGCACTCCCAGCCCGGGATCTCCTGGAGCACCAGGTCGAGCGCCCGGGCCGTGGCCTTGAAACTCCTGTCGAACTCGCCGGAGGTGCCGTGCAGCGAGCAGCCGGGGTAGTAGGCGAGGGTCTTGGTCATGACCGTCCTCCCGCGCTCGCGGCCCTCGCCTCACGCGCCCTGGTGATGCTGTCGGCGGTGGCGACCATGCGCTTCATGGCCACCGTGTCGCCGCGCTTGAGGGTGGGGTTGATCTTGCCCTTGAGCAGGTACTTGGGGCCGAGCGTGAACCAGTTCTTGGCGCTGCTCGGCCGCTTGAGGACGTCGAGGGTGATGAGCTCGACCTCCCACATGCGACCCCAGCGGACGAACGAGTCGTAGTTCCTCTTGAGCATGGTCGCCGACGGCGTGTCCGCCGGGATGCGGCCCTGCTTGCGCGCCATGATCTTGAGCTCGTCCATGATCGTGGCGATGTCGATGCCCTGGGGGCACCGGGTGGTGCAGGTCTCGCACCCGGTGCACAGCCAGATGAACCGGTCGTCGAAGATCATGTCGTACTGCCCGAGCTGGACGGCGCGCATGATCATCGCCGGGTGCATGTCCGCGTAGCGGGCCACGGGACACCCGGAGGTGCACTTCTTGCACTGGTAGCACTTGTAGGCGTTCTCGTCGCAGCCGGCGGTGACCTGCCGGCTCAGCGACGGACTCGGTGTGCAGGTGGTGGCCATCCGCACCTCCTAGGCGACCGCGGGACGCGGCATGAGGCCGGCCGCCTCCACGATCTCGGGCACTGCCTGTTCCCACTCGACGGCCATGATGTGCACGCCGGCGACGCCCTCGATCTCGGAGAGTTCCTTGATCATCTCGACGGCGAGCTTCTTGCCCTCGGCGTGCGAGGGCGGGCCCTTCTCGACGCCGGCCATGCGGTCGATGATCTCGTCCGGCACGTCCATGCCCGGCACGAAGTTCTTCATGTAGCGCGCGCCGCCGACGCCCTTGAGCGGCGTGAGGCCGGCCATGATCTTGATCTCCTGGTGCAGGCCCTCGGCGCGGACCTCTTCCATCCACTTCTTGAACTTGGGGATGTTGAAGATGCACTGCGTCTGCATGAAGTCGGCGCCGGCGTTGATCTTCTTCTTGAGCCGGATGCTGCGGAACTCGAACGGGTCGCCGAAGGGGTTCTCGGCGCAGCCGATGTAGAACTTCGGCGCCACGTCCATCTCGTCGCCGCACTGGAACTTCTTCTCGTCGCGCATGTCCTTGAGCATCTGGATGAGGTTGATGGCGTCGAGGTCGTGCACGCCCTTGGCCTCGGGGTGGTTGCCGAAGCTCATGTGGTCGCCGGTGAGGCAGAGCACGTTGTGGACGCCCAGGGTGTGGGCGCCGAGCATGTCGGCCTGCATGGCGAGGCGGTTCCTGTCGCGGCAGGTCATCTGCATGATCGCCTCGAGGCCGTGCTGCTGCACGGTGACGGCGGACGGGAGGGAGGCGATACGGACGACGGCCGTCTGGTTGTCGGTGATGTTGACGGCGTCCACGTAGCCCTTGAGCATGTCGGCCTTGCCGGCGATGACGCTGCCGTCGGCGCTCTTGGGCGGACCGCACTCACCGGTGACCGCGAACTTGCCCTCGCTGAAGATCTTCTCGAGGTTCGTGCCAGCCTTGTACTCGGTGGCGGTCATACCGGCTTCGCCTCCTCACGCACCATCTTCCGTGGGCCGCCGGAGCTGCTCTTGCCCCAGTTCTTCGGCGGCCTGTTCTTGATCATCAGGTCTTCGCGGCCCTGCTCCTTGAGGCGGTCCCAGATCAGGTGCCAGGCGCAGTCGATGTTCTCCTTCTCAGGAGTGGTGACCTCGCAGAAGCCGTCGTGGGAGCCGCCGCACGGGCCGTTCATGAGGCTCTTGCTGCAGCGCACGACGGGGCAGATGCCGGCGGTCTCGCCGATGACGCAGTCGCCGCAGGCGCCGCAGCGCTCGAGCCACACGGCGTGCTCCTGGGGCATGCCCAGCATGTTGGTGTTCACGGCCGGCACGACGAGCTGGGGCGAGAACTTCTCGGCCATGCTCTGGATGCCGATGCCGCAGGCCATGCTGACGACGATGTCGGCGTCCTTGACCTTGTCGGCGATCATGTCGAGGTACTCCCACTCGCACTGGCGGATGGCCGCCGTGTGCTCGATGGTGGCCTCACGGCCGTCCTGCTCGGCCTTGATCCGCAGCTCGCTGGCCAGGATCTCGGCCTCCTTCTCGCCGCCCGTGAGGCAGATGGCGACACAGGTGTCGCATCCGGCCACGAGGACCTTCTTCTTGTCGCCGACGAGCGCGAGGATCTCGTCGAGGGGTTTGCGTTCGGCGGTGATCATTCTGCGTGTCCTTCCTCACTGATGGCGGCGGACGGAGCGGGGTCATCGGGCATGGCCGCGCCGCCGAGAGCTTCGCGGGCGGCGGCGTGCACGTCCACACCTTCGCGCTTCACAGGGTTGGGGCCGAGCGCCTTGATGCGCTCGGTGAATTCGGTCGCGACCTCGGCGAACTTGGCGCCCATGGCCGACGACATGTTGTACATCTCGACGCGCTCCGGCTCGAGGCCGAGCTCGGCGAGCAGGTCCTTGACGTGGTTGATGCGCTTGCGCGCCCACAGGTTGCCCTTGAGGTAGTGGCACTCGCCCTCGAGGCAGCCGGCGGCGTACACGCCGTCGGCCCCCGACTCGATGGCCTTGAGCAGGTGGATGACCTCGAGCTTGCCGGTGCACGGCAGCTTGATCATGCGGATGTTCGTGGGGTACTGCAGGCGCATGCTGCCGGCCAGGTCGGCCGCCGCATACGCGCAGTAGTGGCACGCGAACACGATGATCTCAGGCTCGAAGTCCGGGTCCACAGGCTTCTTCGGCGCCTCGTCCGCAGCCTCGGGCGCCTCGCCCTCGGCCACGGTCTTCACGTCGGCGTCGGCCATGTCAGCTCACCTCCATGAAGAGCGCCTCTTCCTTGGCGAAGACCTGCGCGTCGGTGTAGTGGTGCAGCGTGATCGCCTTGACCGGGCACTCGCTCACGCACACACCGCAGCCCTGGCAGGCGGCCGCCTCGATCTTGGCCTTCTTGGTCTCGAGTTCGATGATCGGCACGTCGTAGGGGCAGACGCGCACGCACGTGAGGCAGGCTGCGCACTTGTCCTGGTCGACCTCCGCCACGACGCCGCCGGCCTTGAGCGCCGGCTTGGCCAGGATGGCCGCGGCGCGACCCGCGGCGGCGTAAGCCTGCGAGATCGTCTCCTCGATGCTCTTGGGGTAGTGGGCCGCGCCGCAGAGGAAGATGCCCTCCGAGCCGAAGTCCACCGGACGCAGCTTGACGTGCGCCTCGAGGTAGAAGCCGTCGGCCGTGAGCGGCACCTTGAGCATCTTGCTCAGCTCGCTGGCGCCCGAGGAGGCCACCGTCGGCGTGGCCAGCACCAGCAGGTCGAGCGGCATCTCGATGTCGCGGCCCAGGTACGGGTCGCGGGCCTTGAGGCTGACGCTGCCGTTGGCGTTGACCTGCGGCGGGGTGTCGTTGTCGTAGCGCGTGAAGATGACGCCGAGCTCACGCGCCCTGGTGTAGTACTCCTCGAGGAGGCCGTAGGTGCGCATCTCCTTGAACCACACGTACACCGGCCGCGAGGGGTCCTGCTCCTTGAGCGCGATGGCGTTGCGCACGCTCTGCTGGCAGCAGGTGCGCGAGCAGTACGGGTGAGACTCGTCGAGCGAGCCTGCGCAGAGGATGAACCCGGCGGACTTGACGTCCTTGAGCGCCGGGTCGTCCTCCTTGAGCATGCGCTCGAGGTCCATGCCGGTGACGACCTTCTGGCTGCCGCCGAGGCCGTAGAGCTCGTCCGGCCTGTTCTCGACGCCGCCGGTGGCGACCACGACCACGCCGTTGTCGACCGGCGTGCGCTTGCCGTCCTTCTCCGCGATGACGCTCGAGAAGTTGCCGATGAAGCCGTGGAAGTCGGCGAGTTCGGCCTCGAGGTGGATCTTGACGTTGGGGTTGTCGACGAGGCGCTGCTCCAGCTCACCGATCAGCGCCTGCGGGTCGTTGCCCTTGGTCGTCGGGCCGAGGCTGAGCACGTGGCCGCCGAGCTTGTCCGTGCGCTCGATCAGATGGACCTCGTGGCCCATGTCGCCGAGCGCCGAGGCGGCGGTCATGCCGGCCACGCCGCCGCCGATCACGATGGCGGTGTGCGTGAGCGGCACGTCGACCTTGTACAGGGGCTCGAGCAGCCGGGCCCGGGCCACGCTCATCTGGACCAGTTCCTTGGCCTTCTGCGTGGCCTTCTCCGGCTCCTTGGCGTGCACCCAGCTCGCCTGGTCGCGGATGTTGGCCATCTCGAAGAGGAACGGGTTGAGGCCGGCCTCGCGCAGGGTGTCCTGGAAGATCGGCTCGTGCGTGCGCGGCGTGCAGCTTGCCACCACGACGCGGTTGAGGTTGTGCTCCTCGATGGCGTCGCGGATGAGCGTGAGGCTGTCCGACGAGCACGTGTACATGGTGTCGGTGGCGAACGCCACGCCGGGCAGGCTGCTGGCGTACTCGGCGACGCTCTCCACGCCGATGACGCCGGCGATGTTGCTGCCGCAGTGGCAGACGAAGACGCCGACGCGAGGCTCCTCGCCGACCACGGTCTTCTCGTCCGGGTACTCCTTGTCCACGGTGAGCGTGCCGCGCGAGTCGGCCAGGCCGGTCATGACCTGCGCCGCGGCCGCGGAGGCCTGCGCCACGCTGTCCGGGATGTCCTTGGGCTCGCCGAACGGGCCGACCACGAACACGCCCTTGCGGCTCGTCTCGAGCGGGTTGAACTCGTGCAGCTGGCAGAAGCCGTGGCGGTTGAGCGCGACGCCGATGTGGCCGGCCGCCTCCTGCGCCTTGCGCGCAGGCTCCAGGCCGGCCGAGAGCACCACCATGTCGTAGCGGGTCTCGTGCAGCTTGCCGGCCTCGTCCTCCCAGCTGATCAGGAGGTCGCCGGTGATGCGGGTCTTCCTTGATGTACGAGGGGCGCGAACGGACGAACTTGACGCCCTTGTCGATGGCGCGCTGGTAGAAGGCGTCGAAGCCCTTGCCCTGGGCGCGCATGTCCATGAGGAAGACGGTGGGCTCGCAGTCGGGCTCGTGGTCGATGGTGAGCATCGCCTGCTTGTTGGCGAAGCTGCAGCACACGCTGGAGCAGTACTCGTGCTCCTGGTCGCGCGAGCCGACGCACTGGATGAAGGCGATCTTCTTGGGGTGCTTGCCGTTGTCGCGGCGCTGCACCGAGCCGATCGTCGGGCCGCTGGCGCTGAGCATGCGCTCGTACTCGAGCGCCGAGAGCACGTTGGCGTAGCGCTCGTAGCCGTACTCGCTGTTCGGGCCGGGGACGGAGAGGTCGAAGCCCGTGGCCATGACGACGGCGCCGACGTCGAGGTCCATCTCGGCGTCGCGCTCACCGTGGAGCGAGGGCGCCGGGCCCGCAGGCGCGCACGCACTCCATGCACTCGGAGCAGATGGCGCAGTTGAGGCAGCGGTTGGCCTCGGCGACGGCCTGCTCGGCGGAGAAGCCGGTGTTGACCTCGTCCCAGGCGATCTTGCGGGCGGCGCCGGCGAGGTGCGGCATGGGCATGCGCGCCGTGCGCTCCGCGGCCTCGAGGATGGCGTCCTCGGGCTTGGCCTCGTCCATCACGTCGTCCTCGATGGGGAGGAGCTCCTCGCCGCGCAGGAAGTTGTGGATGCTGCGCGCGGCGCGGCGGCCGGCGGCGACGGCCTCGATGGCCGTCCACGGGGCGCGGGCCGCGGCGTCGCCGCCGGCGAACACGCCCTTCTTGCCGGTGGCCAGCGTGGCCTTGTCGGTGACGATCTGGCCCTTCACGACCTTGACGCTCTTGGGCGCGCCCTCGAGGAAGTCCTCGACCATGCTCTGGCCGATGGCGAAGATGACGGTGTCGCAGTCGAGCTCGTGCTCGGAGCCGGCGATGGCCACCGGCGGGCGCCAGCCGCGCTCGTCCGGGTCGCCGAGGGAGCAGGCGAGGAACTCGACCTTGCAGGCGCGGCCGTCGGCGTCGGTGACGATCTGCGACGGCATGCACGAGCAGTTGAAGCTGATGCTCTCGTCCAGGCCCTCGGTGAGCTCGTCGTCCGAGGCCGGCACGCTCTGGTCGTCCTCGATGCAGTTGATGGTGACCTTCTCGGCGCCGAGGCGGAGTGCGGTGCGCCCCGCGTCGAAGGCCACGTCGCCGCCGCCGATGACGACGACGTTCTTGCCCATGTCGACCTTCTCGCCCAGCGTGGCCGCCTTGAGCACGCTGACGGCGTCCAGGACGCCCTTGGCGTCGGCGCCGGGGACGGGCAGCGTGCGGCCGCCCTGCAGGCCGACGGCGAGGTACACGGCCTTGTAGCCGCCGCCGTCCTTCTTCATGAGGCCGTCGACGGTGAAGTCCTTGCCGGCGGCCTTGTTGACCTGCAGGTCGACACCGAGCGCGAGCACGCGGTCGATGTCCTGCTGCAGGGCGGCCTTGGGCAGGCGGTACTCGGGGATGCCGAAGCGCAGCATGCCGCCCGCCTCGGGCTTGCTCTCGAACACCGTGACGGCGTAGCCGAGCAGCGCCAGGTCGCGGGCGGCGGTGAGGCCGCTGGGACCGGCGCCGACCACGGCGACCTTCTCCTTGTACGTGACCTCGGCCTTCTCCGGCAGCGGCACGTTCTCGAACGCGTAGTCGCTGATGAACCGCTTGAGGCCGGCGATGGCGAGCGGCTCGTCCACGTCACCGCGCGTGCAGTCGGTCTCGCACTTGTGCGTGCAGACGCGGCCGCAGACGGCGGGGAAGGGGTTGGGTTCGCTGGCCACGGTGTACGCCTCGGCGAAGCGCTCGTCGGCGATGAGCGCCAGATAGCCCTGCGCGCTGGTGTGTACGGCGCAGGCGCGCTTGCAGGGGCTGTGGCCCTTCTTGGTGACTGCGTAGGTGTTGGGGATGGCCTGCGGGTAGAGCTTGAAGATCGCCTTGCGCTCGCCCAGGTCCTCGTTGTACGGGTCGGGCACGACCACGGGGCACACGGGAGAGCACTCGCCGCAGCTCGTGCAGATGTCGGGGTCGACGAACCGGGCGTGGTGGTAGACCTTGGCGCTGAAGCTGCCCGGCTCGCCCTGGAGGCCGATCGAGCTCTGAGTTGGTGATCACGTCGATGTTGAGGTGCCGCCCGGCCTCGACCAGCTTGGGCGACAGGGTGCACATCGAACAGTCGTTGGTGGGGAAGGTCTTGTCGAGCTGGGCCATGTGGCCGCCGAGGGCCGGGGACCGCTCCACGAGGTAGACCTTGTACCCCCCTTCGGCAAGGTCGAGCGAGCATTGGATGCCCGCGACGCCGCCTCCCACGACCAGCGCAGCACCGGTGGACTTGGGCGGTGAACCCGACATACGCACTCCTTTGCGACTACGCGGCGGTCCCAGAAAACGAGTGGGGTGACCACAGACTCAACGGCCCACTTGGGTGGGCCAAGTATAGCTGTGCGATTGTGAGCGCGTCCACACGGGCAGGACGCGCGCACGCGAG
Organism: uncultured Thermoleophilia bacterium; assembly: GCA_963747935.1. Taxonomy (GTDB): domain Bacteria; phylum Actinomycetota; class Thermoleophilia; order UBA2241; family UBA2241; genus CAIXSE01. The sequence goes on from CAVVGY010000006.1 coordinate 121,906, forward strand.
CCCCGTCAGGCGTCCCGACGTTCGAACTTGCGCGATTGGCGTGACTTGACCCCCGGGCCGCACACCCGGCGCTTCAGGACATGGGCGGCCGCGACGCCGGGCGTGGCGCTCCGCTCGACTAGCGCCGCGTGGACTCGCGCTCGGCGATGGAGAAGGGGACGATCTTGCGCGGCTCGTCGATGGGCTGGCCGCGGATGAGCCGGATGAGCATGCACGTCGCCTCGCGACCCTGGCTCTCGACGTCGTACTCCAGGGTCGTCATGGTGGGCGTGGTCTTCACCGAGAGGCCGAAGTCGCCGGGGCCGGCGACGAGCAGCTGCTCCGGCACCTTGATGCCGAGCTCGCCGGCCCGCCGCACGACGGCGACGGCGGGCAGTTCGTACAACCCGTACACGGCGTCGGGGCGGTCCGGCCCTTCGAGCAGGCGCGAGGCCGCGGCCACGAGCGCGTCGTCGTCCTCGTCGCGCACCTCCTCGATGCGCGGCGTGAACCCGCGCTCGCCGCACCAGTCGCGGTAGGTCTTCAGGCCGGTCTGGGTCCAGTAGTCCGTGGTCGTCCAGGTGACGAGTGCGATGGACCCGGCGCCCCGTTCGGCGAGGTGGTCCAGCATCGCTCGCGTCTCGGCGGCGACGTCGTCGTCCACCCAGTAGCCGTTCTCGGGATCCTCCGGCCGCCGCCCGATGGTGACGAACGGCAGCCCCTGGCCGCGCAGAAAGGCGACGTTGGAGTCGTCCTCCCACGGGTCGGAGATGACCGCTCCGTCCACCAGCAGGCGCTCCCAGTACAGGTGGCTGCCGTCACTCGGGACGACGACGAGGGCGTAGCCCTCTTCGTGCGCCACCTCGGTGACGCTCTGCATGAGGCGGAAGTAGTACTCGAGGTTGGCCAGTGGCGAGTGGGCGGTGGCGTTGACCGCGCAGAGGGCGATGACGCCGGTGCCGCTCGCCTTGAGACTGCGAGCGCCGGGGTGCGGCCGGTAGCCGAGTTGCTCCACGGCCTCCTGCACGCGCTTGCGCGTGGCCTCCGACACCGGCCGCTGCCCGCCGAGGGCGTGCGACACGGTGGTGGGGCTCACGCCGGCGAGGCGTGCCACGTCCTTGATGTTCACGCGTTTGCGTCTGTCGTCCATGGTCATCAGATTCCCTCCGGGGCGCAGAGGAGTCTACATCCGCGTGTTCGTGCCTGTCCTCCGCCGCGCACGAAGAACGCCTGCGTGCCGTCCACCTGCACCTCGGCGGCCGCATCTGATAACCTACTGCTACAGAAGTCAATCAAGTGATTAACCAAGCGTCCGCCGAAGGGGAGTCGATAGCATGGGTGTGCAGGAACAGTACCGCGACTACGTCATGACTGGGTTCGTCAAGCGCGTGGAGCCGGTGGTGGCGGACCACGGTGACGGGGCGTATCTCTACGACGCCGACGGCACCGAGTACATCGACTGCTTCGCCGGCATCAGCGTCACCAACGCCGGCCACCACAACCAGCAGATCCTGGACGCGGCCATCGCGCAGGCCAACAAGCTCGTCCACGCCTGCTCCTACGTCTACCACGTGGAGTCGGTCGGCGCCCTGGCCGAGAAGCTCGCCCAGATCACGCCCGGCACGCTGCAGAAGACCTTCTTCGGCAACGGCGGCGCCGAGGCCATCGAGGGCGCGTTCCGCCTCGCCAAGCGCTACAGCGGCAAGCGCGAGCTCCTCGCCATCGAGTCCAGCTTCCACGGCCGCAGCTACGCGACCCTCTCGGTCACCGGCAACTCGGGCCGCAAGAAGGGCGGCGGCCCCTACATGCCGGGCGTCGCCTTCACGCCCACGCCGTACTGCTACCGCTGCTTCGCCGAGACCACGCCCGACAAGTGCGACCTGCTGTGCGCGCGCCGCGTGGCCGAGGTCGCCCGCCTGCACCTCAGCGGCGACGTCTGCGCGTTCATCGCCGAGCCCGTGATGGGCGAGGGCGGCATCATCGTCCCGCCGGACGGCTACTTCAAGCGCGTCAAGGAGATCCTTGACGAGATGGGCATCCTGTTCATCGCCGACGAGGTCCAGAGCGGGTTCGGGCGCACCGGCAAGATGTTCGCCATCGAGCACTTCGGCGTGGTGCCGGACATCATGACGATGGCCAAGGGCATCGCCGACGGCTGGCCGCTCAGCGCGTTCATCGCCAGGCCCGAGATCGCCGACGCCTTCCAGATCGGCGACCACCTCAGCACGTTCGGCGGCAACCCCGTCAGCTGCGCCGCCGCGCTGGCCAACATCGAGTTCCTCATGGACGGCGTGGTGGACGACGCAGCGCGCAAGGGCGAGGCGCTCATGGCCAGGTTCCGCGAGCTGCAGAAGACGCAGCCGCTGATCGGCGACGTGCGCGGCAAGGGCCTCATGGTCGGCGTGGAGCTCATCGCCGACCCGGCCACCAAGGCCTACGGCACCGCGCAGGCCGGGTTCGTGCGCCAGTACTGCCTCGACCACGGCGTGCTCATCGGCGTGGGCGGCAACTTCGGCAGCGTGCTGCGCATCCAGCCGCCGCTGGTGATCGACGACGCGCAGCTCGACCGGGTGTTCGCCACCGTTGCCGACGGCATCGAGGCCTCGGTCAAGGCCGTGGTCGCTTGACGAAGCGGTAGGATGGACTGAGCCGGGCCGGGAGGCCGGGCACACCGCGAGCGCCTGCCGGGGGGACGGCGCCGCATCTGCTGCGAGGGGCGGGAGGCCGCAGGGCCTCCCGCCCCTCGCGCGTTCGCAGCCGGCGCGCGACAGTCACCCGGGTGCGTGCCGTCCGGCAGGGGAGACCGCCCTCACGGCGAACCAAGTCGCGACCACCACGAGGGGGGTAGGCATGAGCTCGACGCAGGACGGCCCGCAGGTCCAGGTCCAGCGGGACACCCGGGCAGGCGGCCCGAGCTACACCAAGTTCATCGCGCCGGCCGTGATCGCGATCGTGATCCTCATCCTGGTCCTCCAGAACACCAAGGAGGACTGGCGGATCCACTTCTTCTTCTGGTGGTTCTCGCTGCCGGCGGCGCTGATGCTGCTCGTGCTGCTCGTGGTCGGGTTCCTTGTCGGACTGGCCGTGAGCGCGCTGCTGCGCCGCAGGCGCCGCCAGCAGCTCAAGCGCAAGGCCGCGGCGTACTGAGCCCGGCCGCGGCCTCAGGCTGAGGCGGGCGGCAGGCCGTAGCCGCCGCCGCCCGGCGTCTCGATCACCAGCACGTCGCCCGGCCCCACGCGCACCTGCGCGACGCCCGGCAGCTCCTCCACGCTCCCGTCGGCGCGCTCCACCGCGTTGCGGCCGCATGCGCCGGGGAGGCCGCCGGCGAGCCCGTAGGGCGGCACCCGGCGGCCGCTCGAGACGATCGCCGCCGTGAGGGGCTCCAGGAACCTCAGGCGGCGGACCGCGCCGTCCCCGCCGCGGTGGGCGCCATCGCCACCGCTGCCCTCACGCACGCGGAACTCCTCCACGCGCACCGGGTAGCGCCACTCCAGCACCTCCGGGTCGGTGAGCCGGGAGTTGGTCATGTGGGTGTGCACGGCGCTGCAGCCATCCCAGTCCCTCCCGGCCCCGGCGCCGCCGCAGATGGTCTCGTAGTACTGGTAGCGCTCGTCGCCGAAGGTGAGGTTGTTCATCGTGCCCTGACTGGCCGCGGCCGCGCCCAGGGCGCCGAGCAGCGCGGCCGTCACCGCCTGTGACGTCTCCACGTTGCCGGCCGCCACGGCGGCCGGCGGGACGGGCGAGAGCATGCTCCCCGGCGGGATCACGATGTCGATGGGATCGAGGCAGCCGGCGTTGAGCGGGATGTCGGCGTCGACCAGTGTGCGGAACACGTAGAGCACGGCCGCCGTCGTCACGGCCGCCGGCGCGTTGAAGTTGTCGGCGCGTTGCGGCGAGGTGCCGGTGAAGTCGACGACGGCGCGGCGCGCCTCCGCGTCCACCGTCACCGCGACGACGATCGCGCTGCCGTCGTCGAGTCCCTGGCGGAAGCTGCGGGTGGCGGCGGGGACGTCCGCACCGGGCGCGCCGCCCCCGACGTCGGCGCCGGCGGCGGGCGCCGCCAGCCGGTCGAGGACGCGGCGCACGGCCTCCGCGGCGTTGTCCTGCACGTGGCGCATGTATGCCGTCACCACGGGCAGGCCGAACTCGCCGGCCATGCGTGCGAGCTCGGACGCTCCGCGCGCGTTGGCGGCCACCTGCGCGCGCAGGTCGGCCAGGTTCTGCTGCAGGTCGCGGACGGGGTAGCGAGCCGAGGTCAACAGTCCCGCGACCTCGGCCTCTCGCAGCCGGCCGGCGTCGACCAGGTGGAAGTCCTCGATGAGGACGCCCTCCTCCTCGATGGTCCGGCTGCCCGGCGGCATCGACCCCGGCGTGACGCCGCCCACGTCGGCGTGGTGGGCGCGGGAGGCGACGAAGAAGAGCGGCTGGCGAGGGCCACGGCCGGCGGCCGTCTCCGTCCCGCCGTCGATGAACACCGGGGTGACCACGGTCAGGTCGGGCAGGTGCGTGCCGCCCGCGTAGGGTGAGTTGAGCAGCCAGGCGTCGCCGGGGCGCATGCCGCCGCGGTGCCGCTCCAGTACGGCCTGCACGGACGCTCCCATCGAGCCGAGGTGGACGGGGAGGTGCGGTGCGTTGGCGACCAGTCCCCCGTCGGCGTCGAACACCGCGCAGCTGAAGTCCAGCCTCTCCTTGATGTTCACCGAGACCGCGGTGTTGGCCAGCGTGGCGCCCATCTGCTCGGCGATGGACATGAACAGGCTGTTGAACACCTCGAGGAGCAGCGGCGAGACGGTGTCGGGGTCGGCAGAGGGACGGGCGGGCGGCGCGGTCCTGCGCAGCAGCAGCTCGCCGCCCGCCCGCCGCTCTGCCCGCCAGCCCGGCTCTACGACGGTCGTGCTGGTGGCTTCGCAGATCACGGCCGGCCCCTCGACGACCGAGCCGGCGCCCAGGTCCTCGCGCAGGTAGACCGGCGCCTCATGCCGTGCTCCCGCCGTGAAGACGGCGGCGACCTCACGTGGCTCGGCGTGCGTGCTCGGCTTGGGCGTCCGCCGCCCCTGCGCCCGCCTCGCCGCCGATCGTCACCCCGCCGCGGGACTCGTCCTCGCCGCCTATCGCCGCCCCTGCTCCGATCGCCTCGGCGGAGACGGCCTCGAGCGTCAGCGCGCGCCCGGGCATGAGGAAGCCGTACCGCGCCTGGTGCACGCCGAGGAAGGCGCGCTCCATCTCGTCCGGCGCGCCCCAGGGCACCGCCAGCGAGACGTCCGTGCCCTGGTACTTGACGTGGCCGCGGCGCTCGACGCGGACCTGGGAGGCTGTGAGCCCCTGCCGGGCGAGCTCGTCGAGCGCCGCCGCCTCCACATCTGCGAGAGCGACGGCCACCTGCGGCGCGCCGGCGTCCGCCAGCGGCGCTTCGACGGTGCGCTCGCGCAGTGCGCGGACGTCCGCGAGGCCCATGCCGTAGGCGCTGAGCACGCCGGCGAGGGGGTGGAGCAGGATGCTCGTCATGCCGAGCGCGTCCGCGACCAGGCAGGCGTGCTGGCCGGCCGCGCCGCCGAAGCAGCAGAGCACGTGGCCGGTCACGTCGTGCCCGCGCTGGGTGGAGATCCGCTTGATGGCGCGGGCCATGGACTCGCAGGCCACGCGGATGAAGTCGTCGGCGAGCTGTTCGGGCGCCGGCGGCTCGACGCCGGCGGCGCGCATGCTCGCGGCCACGGCCGCGAGCGCCTGCCGCGCCGCCTCCTCGTCGAGCGCTCCGGCGCCGTCCGCCCCGAACACGTGCGGGAAGAACGCGGGCCTCAGCTTGCCCGCCACCAGGTTGCAGTCGGTCACGGTGAGGGGCCCGCCCTTGCCGTAGCAGGCCGGTCCGGGGTCGGCGCCGGCGCTCCGCGGCCCGACGCGGTACCTCCCGCCTTCGAACGTGCAGATCGACCCGCCGCCGGCCGCCACCGTGTGCACGCGCAGCATCGGCGAGCGCAATCGCACGCCACCAACCACGCTCTCGTAGCTGCGTTCCAGCTCGCCCGCGTAGTGGCTCACGTCGGTGGACGTGCCGCCCATGTCGAACCCGATAACCTTGTCGAATCCCGCCCGTCCGCTCACCGCGACCGCCCCGACCACGCCTCCCGCGGGACCCGAGAGGACCGCGTCCTTGCCGCGGAACAGCGCCGCGTCGGTAAGGCCGCCGTGCGACTGCATGAACCGCAGGCGGACGTCGCCCAGCTGAGCCGCCACGCCGTCGACGTAGCGCCTCAATATGGGGGAGAGGTAGGCGTCGACCACCGTGGTCTCGCCGCGCCCGACGAGCTTCATCAGCGGGCTGGTGTCGTGCGAGACGGAGACCTGCGAGAAGCCGGCGGCGCGCGCCAGCTCCGCCACGCGCCGCTCGTGCTCCGGGTGGGCGTAGCCGTGGACGAAGGCGATGGCGCAGGCGTCCAGGCCGGCGCGGCGGGCTTCTTCGAGCCCGCGCCGCGTGCCCTCCTCATCGAGGGGGCGTACCACCTGCCCGTCCGCGCCCACGCGCTCGTCCACCTCGAGCACGCGCGCGTAGGCGGGCGCGGGCAGGCGGATGTCGAGCGCGAAGATGTCCGGACGGTCCTGATAGCCGATGCGCAGCGCGTCGCCGAACCCGCGCGTGGTCACGTACAGCGTCGGCGTGCCCTCGCGCTCCAGGAGCGCGTTGGTCGCCACGGTGGTGCCCATGCGGACCTCGGCGACGAGCGCCTCTGGGATCGGCTCGTCGCAGTCACAGTCGCCGCCGACACCGCCGCCGCCGTCACGCTCGCCGCCGCCGCCACCCCGCAGCCCGAGCAGACGCCGCACCCCTTCGATCGCGGCGTCCTCGTACCGCCCCGGGTCTGCCGAGAGCAGCTTGTGGATGCGCAGGGAGCCGTCCGGCGCCTGCGCCACCACGTCCGTGAACGTACCGCCGCGGTCGATCCAGAAGCGCCAGCCGGCGCCGCGCGAGGCGTGTTCTGCAGCCTTGGCTCCCATCAACCGGCGAGGCTACCACGGGCGCGGGCCGCGAGGGGCGGGCGGCGCGGGCGCGGTCAGGGGCCGCCGCGCCCGCAGGTCGCCGCCGGGCCGGGTGTGACTGTCCGTCCGGCCATCACGACGCCGTCACGGCGCCGTCAGTATCCGTTCGTCCTCGAAGAGGATGTGCTCCCCGAGGTCGCGCAGCGAGAGGTTGAGGAAGATCCGGTGCCCGTCGAAGTCGAGCACGCGCATGTCGTCGCGCGTCTCCAGTTGCTCGGCGATGTCACGGAACGTGTAGCCGTAGAGGTCGCGCAAATGGTCGATGGGGACCTCCCACGCCAGGAACTTGGCCAGCCCCTTGACCCGCAGCTTGGCGATGAGCGCCGGGTCGTCGATCGTGGGATACGAGCTCAGGATCAGCAGCGGTCCCGATCCGCTGAGCACGAGGATGCCCTTCATGCGATCACCCCCTCTCGAACCTCAGATATCGAGCCTCAGGCTCAAAGGATTCCCACGGCCGGCCGGCGCGAAATGCGTTTGGGGCGCCGGCGCAAGCGCCGTGGGGGTGGTCGGGCGGCTGCTGTTGCCGTCCTCTGAAGACGGATAGCCGGCGGCTACACATTTTCGGCCTACCGTCGGCGCGAAGCGCCGAATGGATAGCCGTCGGCTATCCGCGAACAGAGTGTCCGTCGGTAGTGCTGGAGCGGTCGCTCGCCCGGTATACTCCCGTTTCGTGAGCGCCCCGTCACCCGCAGAACGCCTCAAGCAGGCGACCGACATCCTGGACGACTTCTACGGCCGCCCCGTGCTCTCGCCGCGCTATCCGCCGGTCGACGAACTGGTGTTCACCGTGCTCAGCCAGAACACCGCCGACGTGAACACCGAGCGCACGTTCGCGTCGCTCAAGGCGAGGTTCCCGGACTGGACCTGCGGCGCGCGATGCGTCGTCCGAGGAGATCGAAGAGGCCATCGCCCTCGGCGGACTCGCGCACACCAAGGCGCCGCGCATCAAGCGGATCCTCGAGGCGATCAGCGAGCGGACCGGCGCGCCGGACCTCAGCGAATTGGACGAGATGAGCGACCAGGAGGCCGTGGACTACCTGGTCGCGTTGCCCGGGGTCGGACCCAAGACGGCCGCGTGCGTGCTGCTGTTCGCGCTCGGGCGGCCGGTGATGCCGGTGGACACGCACGTCCACCGGCTCGCCCGGCGACTCGGCATCATCGACGAGAAGGTGACGGCCGACCAGGCGCACCCGTTGCTCACGGAGCTGTCCGGCCCGGACGACGCGGAGCAGGTCTACGCCGTGCACGTGGACTTCGTGCGGCACGGCCGCCGCATCTGCCACGCCCGGCGGCCGGCCTGCGGGGAGTGCCCCCTGGCGCCGATGTGCCCGTCGGCCGGCCTACCTGCCTGACCCGGCGGCCTCCGCGGCAGCCTGGGCCGCCGCCTTGGAGCACGCGTTGCCCGGGTCTTCGGCCGTGCCGAGCCAGCGGTCCAGCAGGTGGGTCTTCCAGACGAGCAGGCAGAGCTGGCTCCAGACGAACGCGAGCCCGAGCAGCACGAAGTACTGCCACCACGGCAGGGCGGTGATCTCGAACAACGTGCGCCCGAGCGGCACCACCAGCACCACGAGCATGCTCAGGAACAGGAACGCGACCACGCCCAGCATCCGGCTGTCGTTGCGCACGACGGGCGCGCCGCCGGCCCACCACTTGCTCGGCGGCACGATGAGCAGGATGAGGAAGATGGCGGCGAAGCAGGCGAAGATGGTCAGCGCCGTCATCGCCTGCGGGTAACCCGTGGCGGCTAGTTCGGTCTCCGTGGCGGCCGTGCCGGCGGCGACGTGCTCGGCCGGGATGCTCCAGACGAGGTAGACCCCGGTGCCGATCGCCGTCATGAACACGACCGCGGGCATCACGAACCGGGCCAGCAGCTTGAACAGGCCGACCTTGGGCGTCGGGCCCGGCTGCGCCCACAGGGCGAAGGCGATGGCGGGCACCGTGGCGCCGAAGAACGAGAGCAGCGCCGACTGGCGGGGCGCGAACGGGAACCCGCCGATCATGGTGACGATGAGGATCATCGCCGCCTTGAAGAAGATGCGGACCATGAAGATGCGCAGGATGTCGTTCATGCCGTTGATGATCCGCTGCCCCTCTGAGAAGGCGAACGGGAGCGGAGCGAACGTGTCCTTCATCAGGATGAGGTCGCCGACGCTGCGGGCGGCCTGGCTGCCGCCCTGCATGGCCACGGCGACGTTGGCCTGCTTGAGCGCGATGACGTCGTTGACGCCGTCGCCGATCATCGCGACGTAGCGGCCGCGGCTGCGCAGGGCCGCGACGAGGTCCTGCTTCTGCTCGGGCGTGACGCGGCCGAAGATGGCGGCTTCGTCGGCCTTGGCCGCGAACTCGTCCGGAGGGAGCTCGGCGAGCTCGGCGCCGGAGACGGCCACGAGCTCGCGCGGCAGCGGCGCGGTGACGTCGTCGGGCGCGGCGGTGGGCGCGGCGGACCCGCCGGCGGATGGGCGTCGGGCGCGGAGGTCTCCGCCGCGCCCGTCACGAGGTCGCAGTACGAGTCCACGCCCTCGCGCCGTTGCAGCGTCTGCATGCCGGCCTGCTTGGCGAGGGCGACGACCGTCTTGGGGTTGTCGCCGGAGATGACCTTGACGCTGATGCCGGCGTCGGAGAACCCCTTGAGCGTCTCGTGGACGCCCTCGCGCAGCTCGTCGCTGAAGCAGATGAGCGCGACGGCGCGGAGGCCGTCGGGCAGGACGGGCGGGGTGTCCGGGTCGGGGCCGAAGGCGACGGCGTCGTCGCGTCCGCAGAAGAGGACGACGCGCAGGCCGCGCGCGGCCCACTCGTCGGCCTGAGCGCGCCAGGCGGCTTCGGCGCCGGCGCCCAGCGCCGGCGCCAGCATCTCGGGCGCGCCGAGCACGTAGGTGCCCTGCGCGTCGCCGTCCGCGAACGCGAGGCCGCTCCACTTGCGGTCCGAGCTGAAGAAGGCCTCGTGTGCGGCCGTCACGCGCTCCGCCGGAAGCGCTGTGCGGAGCGCCTCGATCGTCCGGTTGGCGTCGGTGGTGCTGGCGGCGAAGGCGGCCAGCAGGTGCGTCGCCCGCTGCATGGCCTGCTCGCCGCTCGCGTCCGCGCCCAGCGGCGCCAGCTCCTCGAACTTCACCACGCCCGACGTGAGCGTCCCGGTCTTGTCGGTGCAGAGCACGTCCACGTTACTCAGGCTCTCGATGGCGTTGAACTGCTGCACCAGCACGTCCTTGCCGAGCAGGCGTACGGCTCCCAGGGCGTAGGTGAGCGCGATGCTCAGCACCAGTCCGTTGGGGATGAGCGCGAGGATGACGGTGGACATGCGCACGCTCTCCACGAACGGCACGTCCACGAGGATGTTGCGCGCCCACACGAGGGTCTCGAACACGATGACCACGATGAGCAGGACGCGCACGATCTGCAGCACCTGCCGCTGCAGTGGGGTGAGCTCGCGCTTGTAGGCCGTGGCCTTGGCGGTGAGCTTGTTGGCGAAGCTCTCGAGGCCGACGCGCTCCGCCTCGTAGAAGCCGCCGCCGGTCATGCAGAAGCTGCCCGACATGAGCTCGTCGCCGGGATGCTTGGTGACGAGGTCCGACTCACCGGTGAGCAGGCTCTCATCCACCTCCATGCGGCCCTCGCCGACCATCGGCCCGTCCACGACCACCTGGTCGCCGGGCTCGAGCCGGAGGATGTCGCCGAGCACGACCTGCGACGGGTCCAGATCGGTCAGCTGCCCGTCGCGGAGCACGTCGGCCTTGGGCCGCAGGAGGATCGCCATCTTGTCCATGACCCGCTTGGCGCGGACCTCCTGGAACAGGCTGATCACGGTGTTGGCGAAGATGACGAACACCACCGCGAACGCGTCCAGCGGCTTGCCCAGCACCAGCAGCAGGATGCCGAGGATGTAGAAGAGGTTGTTGATGAAGTTGAAGACGTTGTCCCGGACGATGCGCCCGTAGGTGCGCCCGGCGCGGATCTCGACGTCGTTGCCCTGGCCCGCGGCACGCCGCCGGTCGGCCTCAGCGGTGCTGAGGCCGGTGAGCGGCGGCGCGTCTGTCTCCACTGTGCTCATCAGGAGGACGGTACCAGAAGAGGGACGAGGGCGCGGCACCCTCTGTAGAGTCGCCCGCGCGCGGGCAGGGCAGCATAGTTGACGAGAGCGTCGTCGAAGCGGAGGGCGAGCGTGTGAAGGTACGCGACAGCGGCATGCCTGAGAGGGAGATGTGGGAGCGGCTCTTCGACGTGGAGCTCATACTCGAGCGCCTGCAGGTGGACGGCGCGCTCCGCGACGTTGCCGAACTGGGCTGCGGACACGGGACGTTCACGATCCCCCTCGCGCGCCGGACAGGCGGACAGGTGCGCGCCTTCGACGTGGAGCCGGAGATGGTCGAGGCGACGCGCCGGCGGGCGGCGGACGAAGGGCTGCGCAACGTCGCCGTGGAGCGTCGTGACGTCATCGCGGACGGCTTCGGGCTGCCGCCCGGCTCGCAGGACGCGTGCCTGCTCTTCAACATCCTGCACCACGACGACCCCGTGGCGCTGCTCGCCCTGGCCGCCGAGGTGGTCCGGCCGGGCGGCCGGGTGCTCGTCATCCACTGGCGGTACGACGCCTCGACCCCTCGCGGTCCCGACCTCAGCATCCGGCCACGGCCGGAGCAGATCGTGGAGTGGGCCGCCGCGACCGGTGCGCTCGGCGCGGACGGCGGCGTCATCGACCTGCCGCCGTGGCACTACGGGCTGGCCCTCGTGCGGCCGCTCAGGCCGGACCGGCGAGCGGCAGGCTGACCCGGAACACCGATCCCTCGCCGGGCACGCTCTCCACGGTCACCTCGCCGCCGTGCGCCTGCACGAGCTCCTTGACGATGGAGAGGCCGATGCCGGCGCCGCCCGTCTCGCGGGAGCGCGACTTCTCGCCGCGCCAGAACCGCGTGAACACGCGCGGCAGGTCCTCGGGCGCGATGCCGATGCCGGTGTCGCGCACCTCGAGCTCCGCGCGGTCGCCGTCCGGGCCGGCGGTCACCAGCACCGACCCGCCGGCGTCCGTGTAGCGCAGCGCGTTCGAGAGCAGGTTCACCGCGACCTGCTCGAGCCGCCGGGGGTCGCCGTCCACGACGGCGGGCCGGACGTCAGAGGCCAGCTCGATGCCCTTGTCCGCGAACGCCGCCGCGAACGCCGCCGTCTGCGCGGCGGCCACGGCGGCAAGGTCCACCGGCTCGGTCTCGAGCAGCAGGCCCGGCCGTTCGGCCTCGGCGAGCGCGGAGAGGTCGTCCAGGAGCCGGGCCAGCCGCAGCGCCTCGTCGTGCATCGCCGAGAGGTTGGCCGCCTCGTCCTCCAGCACGCCGTCCTGGGCGGCCTCCACGCGCGCGAGGACGCCCATCACCGGCGTGCGCAGCTCGTGCGCGAGGTCCTGCACGCTCTCCTTGCGCAGTCCCTCCTCCTGCTGCAGCGTCTCGGCCAGGCGGTTGAGCGCCGCCGCCACCGAGCGCATCTCGTCGTCGCCGCTCTCGGGCACCCGGGTGTCCAGGTCGCCGGCGGTCATGGCTTCGGCGCCGGCGCGGATGCTGCGCAGCGGGCGCGAGAGCGTCACCGCGAGGTACAGCGCCACCAGCACGGCGATGGCGGCGGAGAGCGCGCCGGCGACGACGTGCATGCGCAGCAGCTCCTGGCGGAGCTGGATCTCCTCAGCCGTGAACAGCCGGCCGTCGTCGCGGCTCACGACCACCTTGCCGATCAGCTCGCCGCCGGCCTTGACCGGGGCCGTGGCGGCCGCCCCCTCCTGCACCGGCCCTGAGGGCGGGTGCGAGAACACCAGCCGGCCCTGTGCGTCGTAGAGGTCCACCGCGAGGAACTCCAGCTGCGCGAGGTGGTGCAGGGTCTCCACCGCCTGCTGGTCCCACGCCCCGTTGCGCGAGACCACGGCGGCCACGTCGCCGAAGTGGGCGGCGGAGTTGTGCAGGCGGGTCCTGGCCGAGTCCTCGAGGTGCGAGGTGAGGCTGAAACTGGAGTACAGCGTGGTGATGACGGTGCCGAGCAGGGCCACGACCACGAACGCCGCCACCAGGCGCGCCCGCAGGCCTCCGTGCCGGCGGCGGGCGCTCATGACGCTCCCTCTCCCGGCGTACACGAGCGGGACAACGTAGGTATACCGCTCACAGCCTGGCCAGCCGGTACCCGACGCCCGTCACGGTCTCGATGTAGCGCGGCCTGGAGGGGTCCGGCTCGATCTTCTTGCGCAGGTTCTTGACGTGGACGTCGATGGTGCGCTCGTAGCCCTCGTAGTCGTAGCCCTGCACGCGGTCGACGAGCTCGAACCGCGAGTAGGCGCGCCCGGGGTAGCGCGCGAGCGCCAGCAGGAGCTTGTACTCGTTGGGCGTGAGGTCCACGGGCTGCCCGTCGCGCAGCACGGCGCGCTTGACGGTGTCGATCTCGAGGCGCCCCTCGTCGAAGCGGAGGACTTCCACGAGGGGCGTCTCCACGCCGCCGCTGCGGCGCAGCACCGCGCGCACACGAGCGACCAGCTCGCGCGGGCTGAACGGCTTGACCAGGTAGTCGTCGGCGCCCGACATGAGGCCGGCGATCCGTTCTTCCTCGCCGGCCTTGGCCGTGAGCATGACGATGGGCACGTCCGACCGGCCGCGGACCTCCTCGCAGATCTCCTCGCCGCTCACGTCGGGGAGCATGAGGTCCAGCACGATGAGGTCGGGGTTCTTGCGCTCGGCCAGGGCGAGCCCGTCCCGGCCGTTGGCGGCCGTGAACACGGTGAACCCGTCCTTCTCCAGGTACGCCTTGACCACGTCCCGGACGGACTCCTCGTCGTCGATCACCACGATCCTCTGCGGTCCGCTCACGCTCTCGCCTCACTCCTCGCGGTCTCTCGCGGCAGCGTACCCACATTTCTACACAACTTCTTCACCTCGACCCCCTACAGTGCCCCCACGCACACCACACCATGCCCGGTCCAGCCAGGCCTCGCACAGGGAGGAAGACCTTGTCATCAAAGCAGACCAAGAGGAACCGCGCCGCCGGTCAGGCTCAAAGCTCCCAGACCGTCCGCCAGGAGAAGCGCGCGCAGTTCGAGCAGCCCAAGAAGGGCGTCAGCCTGCACCTGGTGCTCGCCGCGGTCGCGCTCGTGATCGTGGTCGCCGTGGCGGCGATCGTCGTCATGAACCGCGGAGGCAGCGGCGCCGAGGCGGCCACCGCGACCGCCGCCGCCCCGAGCGGCGACGTGACCATCCCCATCTCCCAGGTCAGCGACGGCAAGGCGCACTTCTACAGCTACGACGCCGGCGGCACCACGGTCCGCTACTTCGTGCTGGCGGACAAGAACGGCAAGGTCCGCGCCGCGCTCGACGCCTGCGAGGTCTGCTACGCGCAGAAGAAGGGCTACACGCAGCAGGGCGACGCCATGCAGTGCAACAACTGCGGCAAGGTGTTCCAGAGCGACCAGATCAACGTCATCACCGGCGGCTGCAACCCCATCCCGCTCGACAAGACCATCTCCGGCGGTCAGATGACCATCACCCCGGACAGCCTCACCCAGGGCGCGCAGTACTTCTGATCCTGTGAAGCTCCGCACCGTCGCCTTCAGCAACCTCAAGCGCCGCAAGTCGCGCGCGGCGTTCCTGGTCGCCGGCCTGCTGGTCGGCATCGGGACCGTGGTCGCGCTGCTCACCCTGAGCCAGGCGCTCACCGTGCAGGCGCAGAACAACCTGGAGACGTACGGCGCCAACATCCTCGTTGTGCCGCGGACCGACGCGCTCTCGCTCACCTACGGCGGCGTCACGCTGGGGACGGCGGCGACCGGCAGCCGGGACATCCGCCAGGCCGACCTCGAGCGCATCTCGACGATCGCCAACCGGAGGAACATCGCGATCATCGCGCCCGAGCTGCTCGGGGCCGTCAAGGTCGCAGGCAAGGACGGCCTCCTCATGGGCGTGCGGCCCAAGGACGAGTTCGACCTCAAGAAGTGGTGGAGCGTGGACGGGCGGCCGCCGCGGAACGGCGACGAAGTCGTCGCCGGCTCGGCGGCCGCCCGCTCCCTCCGCCTCAAGACGGGCGACAGCGTCAGCATCGGCGGCAAGGCCTTCACCGTCACCGGCGTCCTGCGCCCGACCGGGTCCGAGGACGACAACCTGCTCATCACCGACCTCGGCGCGGCGCAGACCCTCCTCGGCAAGCCCGGCAAGGTCTCGATGGTCCAGATCGCCGCCTTGTGCAGCAACTGCCCTGTGGAGAAGATCGTCGCCCAGGTCGGCGGCGTGCTGCCGGGCACCAAGGTCACGGCCATGCAGCAGCAGGTCAAGAACCGCATGCACGCCATCGACCAGTTCCGCACGTTCAGCTGGATCGTCGCCGGCGTGATCATCGGCATCGAGGCGCTGGTCGTGTTCGTCACCATGATGGGCTCGGTCAACGAGCGGACGCGTGAGATCGGCATCTTCCGCGCGCTCGGCTTCCGTCGCCTGCACGTGACGGGCCTCATCCTCATCGAGGCCGTGGTCGCGAGCCTGCTCGCCGGCGTGCTCGGCTACCTCGCCGGCATGGGCGTCAGCTACGCCCTGCTGCCGGTGCTGGCCGGCAGCGGCGCCGCGGACGGCGTGACGGTCACGTGGGCGCCGGCGCTCGCCGCCGGCGCCGTGGGCCTGGCCGTCGCCATCGGCGCCGTCGCCTCACTCTACCCGGCGCTCCGCGCCAGCCGTATGGACCCGACCGTCGCGCTGCGCGCGCTCTGAGGCTCCGCATGACCCTGCTCACCGTCGCGCTCACCAACCTGCGCCGTCGCAAGGGTCGCGCCGCGTTCCTCGTCGCCGGCCTGCTCATCGGCGTCGGCACGGTGGTGGCGCTCATCTCCCTCACGCAGTCGATGACCGGGCAGACCAAGGCCAACCTGCAGAGCTTCGGCGCCAACATCCTCGTGCAGCCCAGGGCCAAGGACGTCGCCCTCAGTTACGGCGGCATCTCGGCCGGTGGTCTCTCCGTGGGGCAGCAGTACCTCTCGCAGGACGACGTGGCGCGCATCGACGCGATCCCCAGTCGCGCGGACATCTCGGCCGTGGCTCCCCAGCTTGTCGGCGCGGTGCGGGTCAAGGGCCACCGCGCCCTGCTGCTGGGCGTCGACCCGGCGCAGCAGTTCAAGCTCAAGCGCTGGTGGTCGGTCGGCTCCGGCCACGCCCCCCAGAAGCAGGGCGAGCTCATCGCCGGCGCCGCGGCCGCCAGGACCCTCAAGCTGCAGATGGGCGACTACCTCACCATCGGCGGCCGCCGGTTCACCGTCACCGGCGTGCTCGGCGAGACCGGCTCCCAGGACGACTCGCTGCTCATCGCCGAGCTCGGAGACGTGCAGCAGGTGCTGGGCGAGCCCGGCAAGCTCACCCTCGTGGAGATCGCGGCGCTCGAGGCGGGAACCCCCGTCGAGCGCATCGCCCGCGAGCTCGGCGCAGCGCTGCCGCAGGCGAGGGTCACGGCCATGCAGGAGGCGGTCAAGAGCCGCCAGCACGCCGTGGACCAGTTCCGGCAGTTCAGCTACGCCATCGTCGGCGTGGTCATCGCCATCGAGGCGTTGGTCGTGTTCCTCACCGTGATGGGTTCGGTGAGCGAGCGCACGCGTGAGATCGGCGTGTTCCGCGCCATCGGCTTCCGCCGCGTGCACATCACGCGGCTGATCCTCATCGAGGCCGTGGTCGCCAGCACCATCGCCGGCGTGCTCGGCTACGTGGCGGGCATGGCGGTCACGTACGTGGTGCTGCCGCTGGTGGCGCACAGCGCCGAGGTGGCCTGGGCGCCGCTGCTCGGCCTCACCGCCGTCGTGCTCGCGGTGGGCATCGGCGGCCTCGCGTCGCTGTACCCGGCCCTGCACGCCGGCAAGATGGACCCCACCGAGGCGCTTCGCGCTCTCTGACGCGCGAGACCTCTGTAAGGAGAGAGAATGGTCGTCGTCACCAAGCAGACCAGGATGGAGACCGGACACAGGATGCCCGGGCAGACGCCGGAGCAGCAGGACGCGCGCGAGCCGCAGGCGCAGGCGCGCGAGGCGGAGCGGGCCGCGCGGTTCATCGACGTGCGCGGCCTCGAGAAGACGTTCGAGGGCGACGGCGCTCCCGTGCTCGCCCTCCGCAGCCTCGACCTCGTGGTGTCCGAGGGCGCGTTCCTCGGTGTGATGGGGCAGTCCGGCTCGGGCAAGAGCACGTTCCTGAGCATGCTGGGCGGGCTGTGCCACCCGAGCGCCGGCACCATCGCCGTGGACGGCATCGACCTCTACGCGCTCGGCGGCGAGAAGCTCGCCGACTTCCGCCGCGAGTACCTGGGCTTCGTGTTCCAGAGCTTCAACCTCGTGCCCTACCTGACGGCGCTGGAGAACGTCACGCTGCCGTTGGCGGTCAAGAAGATGCCGTCCGCCGAGAAGCGCGAGCGTGCGCTCCAGGTGCTGGAGCGCGTAGGGCTCGCCGACCGCGGCGGCCACCTGCCCGGCAAGCTGTCCGGCGGCGAGCAGGAGCGCGTGGCGATCGCCCGCGCGCTCGTCAACGAGCCGCCGCTGATCCTCGCCGACGAGCCCACCGGCGCGCTCGACTCCGAGACGACGGTCGAGATCATGGACCTCTTCGCCGAGCTCCACCGCGACGGCAACACGATCGTGATGGTCACGCACAACCCCGAGATCCAGACGTACTTCGACCGCACGATCCTGCTGCGCGACGGCCGCCTCGAGGCTGACCTCCCGGGCTGACCGCTCGTCGGGTGGGCCACCGGCCGCCGCGCCGGGTGGCGCAGTGGCGCCACTCTGAGAACGTGTCTACTCTGTAGATACATTTCGGCAGGGGTGAGCGCCTGGGCCTCGGATGTATCTACTCCGTAGACACGTTTGCAGAGGGGCCTCGGCGGCACTCCCGGGGCGTCGCAGGACTGCCCCCGGGCGACATCGGCTAGACTAGACGGCATGGTGACGTCCACGCACAGGAGCGCATCCGCGGTCTCCCGGCGCCTGCGCGGCGGCCTCTGCGCGCTCGCGCTCGTCGTGGCCGCGGCCGCGCTGCTGGCCGCGCTCCCAGCCACGGCCTCCGCCGGTGTGGACGACTGGGTGCACATCTGGGAGGTCGTGCGGCTCGTCGACTACCAGCAGAGCCGGCCCACCCCGCCGGGCGGCGTGTTCGTGTACATGCTCGGCGACTCCATCGCGCGCGAATCGACCATCAACGACGCCTCCTGGACGCGCGCCCTGCAGCGCAAGGCTGCGGCGGCCGGCAAGGTGAGGGTCTTCACCGCCCGCGACGTGGCGGGGCACAACCAGACCTTCGGTATGGACGAGAAGATCGTGGAGGGGCTGCCCCCGACGCCCGCGCGGCAGCCCAAGGGCATCGTGCTCATCGGCGTGGGCATCAGCCGGTTCATCGGCCCGCCGACGCCCATGGCGCCGGCTTCGTTGCAGCCCCCGGCGCCCGGCCTCGAGCCGCCGCTCAGCCCGTGGGCGCAGCACCACTACGACGGCCGCGCGCCTCTCTCCCTCACGCGCAAACGCGAGCTCGTCCCGCGCTGGATGGACCGCCGCTGGGCCGGCTTCCAGGAGAACAAGGCCAGGAACGTCGCCAAGATCCAGCGGATCATCGACCTCTGCAAGAGCAAGGGTCTGCGCCCGATCATCCTCGACCTGCCGCTCGACCTGCGCGTCGTCGGGTCCGGCCTCGACAAGCCGCGCAACGCCATCCGCTCGGCCATGAACGGTCTCGCGCGCAGGAACAACATCCGCTACGTCCGCTTCAACGAGTCACTGGGCCTGCCCAGCTCGTCGTTCTGGGACCTGCATCACCTGCTCAAGCCCGGCTACGAGCGCTGGCAGGCGCGCCTCTCGGCCGAGGTGGTCAAGGGGCTTCCCGCGGCGCAGTAGCCCTGGGCCCGCGCGGCTGCGCGACGTAGTGACGGGCCGACGACGGGCGCCGTGAGTCGCCCGGGGGCGGGCGGGGAACAAGCCGCCCATGACGTCCCAGCGCATCATCCGCACGTACTACGGCATCGCTGCGACCACCACGCTCGCGCAGGCGCTCATCTGGGGCGTCAACACGCTGTTCCTGCTGTCGGTGGGCTTCGACATCTTCGAGGTCATGCTGATCAACGCGGCGTACACCGTGGCGCAGGTGCTGTTCGAGGTGCCGACCGGGGTGGTCGCTGACACGGTCGGCAGGCGCGTCTCGTACCTGCTCGCGGTCGGCACGATCCTGGTCTCGACCCTGTTGTACGTAGGGTTCGGCCTCGCCGGGTACGGCCTGTGGCCCTTCGCCGCGGCCTCCGCGATCCTCGGCGTGGGCTACACCTTCTACACCGGCGCCGTGGACGCGTGGATGGTCGACGCCCTCCACTCGGTGGGGTACGAGGGCAAGCTGGAGCCGATCTTCGCGCGGTACGGCATCACGTTCGGCATCTTCATGCTCATCGGGACCACGCTCGGCGGCCTGCTGGGGCAGGTCGACCTGTGGATCCCGTACGTGGCGCGGGCCGTCGTGCTGGTGCCCGCGTTCCTGCTCGGCCTGCTGGTGATGCGCGACCTCGGGTTCAAGGGTCGCCCGCTCACGCTCGGCAACTTCGGGGCCGAGACGCGCAAGATCGCCACCGCCGGCGTCACGTACGGTCTGCGCGACAGGACCGTGCGCTTCATCATGCTCGCCTCCCTCGTCCAGGGCGTGTTCTTCATGTACGGCTTCTACTCGTGGCAGAAGTACTTCCTCGACCTGCTCGGCCGCGACCTCGTCTGGGTGACCGGCGTCATCGCGGCGCTGGTCGGCGTCACGCAGATCGTCGGCAACATGGCGGTCGGCCGCATCGTCGCCCGTTGGCCGGACCGCGGCCTGATCCTCATGGTGTGCGCCGCGGTGACCACGGTCGCGGTGATCGGCGCGGCGCTCATCCAGAACTTCTGGGTGGCGGTGCCGCTGTACCTGGTCTCGACGGTGGCGTTCGGCATCTCGCTGCCGGTCAAGCAGGGGTGGCTGAACGCGCGCATCCCGTCGCAGCAGCGCGCGACCATCATCTCGCTGGACGCTCTGTTCGGCGACGGCGGCTCCACGGTGGGGCAGGTCGGCCTGGGCTGGCTGTCCTCCGCCGTGTCCATCCCCGCCGCGTGGCTGGTGGGCGGCGCGATCCAGGCCATCAGCGTGCCGCTGCTCGGCGTCGCGCGCAAGGCGGAGAAGGACAGCCCGGCGGAGAGGCTCGTGTGGGCTGAGGAGCCGGCCGGCTCAGGCGCAGCCGCGGCCGGCCTGGCGATGGAAGTCGAGACGCCCGGTTGTTTCGGTCCGGAGCCGGCGGCGACCTGCGTCGTCAGCGAGGCCGTTTCCGGGCCGGGTTCGGGCGACGAGCGCGTGGCCTGACGCCCGCCCAACCGCTGCTGAAGCCTGGCGCCGAAGCAGCCCGGCGCCCGCATCCGTCGGCGGGCGAAGCGGCCGGTCGCCGTCTCAGCTCGCGGCCGGGGTCTTGGCCTTTGGGGAGTATGAGCAAGTGAGTAGGCGCGTCCGCAACGCGCTTCCCGGAAGCTTCTGTGTGTCACGCCGCTCAAAACGTGGAACGGTCCAAGTGACATCCGGAGCAGAAGGGCTGAGATGAGCACCTACGACATCGCGATCATCGGTGGCGGCCCGGCAGGGCTGTCGACCGCCATGTACGCCGGTCTGCGGGGCCTCGGCGCCGTCGTCTACGAGGCCGAGGCCTTCGGTGGGCAGCTGATCAACCTGTACCCGAGCAAGCCCGTGAGCAACTTCCCGGCGCAGCCCTCACTGCCGTCGCGCGAGTTGGCGCTGCGCCTGGCCGACCAGGCGGAGCAGTTCGGGGCGGAGCTCCGGGAGTGGCGGGCCGTCGAGAACGTGACGCCGCAGAACGGCGGCTTCAAGGTCGACGGTTCGCTGCGCCAGGACGACGCTCGGACGCTCGTGCTGGCGTTGGGCCTCGGCCGCTTCACGCCGCGGCGCCTCGGCCTGCCCGACGAGGAGCGGTTCCTCGGTAGGGGCCTCGCCTACCGCCTGCCGCCGCTCGAACAGGTGCGTGCTCGCCGCGCCATCGTCGTCGGCGGCGGGGACACGGCGCTCGACACCGCGCTCTCCCTGCGCGAGGTGGCGGACGTCACGGTGGTACGCCGGCGTGACGAGTTCCGCGCGTACGCGCACACGCAGGACCGCTTCGCCGACGCCGGCATCGAGGTGCTCAGCAACGGGGAGGTGGTCGGGCTCAAGGGCGAGGATCGCCTCGAGAGCATCGTGGTCCGCCGCACCGACGGCTCGACGGACGAACTGCCGGCCGACCTGGTGCTGGTGAGCATCGGGCAGGTGCCCGACCTCTCCGGGATCGAGCACTGGGGCCTCGGCCTGCACGGCGCCAAGATCGACGTGGATTCGACCATGGCGACCGGGCTGCCGGGTGTGTTCGCCGTGGGCGACTTCGCCCTGTACCCCGGCAAGGTGCGCATGATCGCGACCGCGGTGGCCGAGGGCACGACTGCCGCCGCCTCGGCGCAGCGCTATCTCTCGGCGGACTGACCAGCCTCGGCCGGTCAGTCCAGCTGCCAGGTGGCCGACACCGGCACGGAGTCGGCGGCCGGCTTGCACACGAACCGGATGGGCGGGGAGGCCCCCACAGAGAACGCCAGGGTGGTCGTCATGCTCTTGCCGGGCTGCAGCGAGGCGCCGAGCAGGCTGTCGTCGGCGAGTACGGCAGGCGCAAGTTCGTCGTTCTCCATGACGAGGATGAACGAGTCCGCGACCTCGAACGGCAGCGGGACGGCCGCCGTGCCCGCGGTGCCCTCGGGGGTCACCGTGAGCTTGAGCGTGACCAGCCGCTCACCGGAGTCGGGCGAGACGCCGTCGACCTGGCCGGGGTCCTGGAAGTCGTCCGCGGTGACGCGCACGACCGCGCCCTCCGGGGTCTCGAACCGCACCGTGTCGCCGAGCGAGACCAGCGGAGGCTTGGTGGAGACGGGCTTGGGGGTCGGCGTGGCCTTCTTGCTCGCGGTGGCCGAGGCGCCGGCCTGGGTCGTCGCCGGCGCCGGCTGGACGGGCTGATCCGCTCCTCCGCCGCAGCCGCGCAGGAGCAGCACCACGACGATGACGACGACGACCACGGCGGCGACGAGCACCGCCAGGCGCATTCGGCCTTGGCGCCGGCGCCGCCGGCGTGCCTCATCTCTGTCCCTGGCGCTCCTCACGGCGGGCACGAGCATCCCCCTCTTCCGAAGGCTGGTGGCTGATTACTTCAAGGCTATCAAGCACCAGCCTTCGCGCACCAACGCCCTCTCGCCCGACGCTCAGATGCGAAAGGGGCGGGCCCGAAGGCCCGCCCCTTTCGATCGTCCGGCTGGTAGCCGAGACCAGTCTAGCGCAGGCTCCTACCGCAGCAGGCAACCCTCAGCCTGCAGGTACTCCTGCCACTCGGCCTCGCTGGGCTCGCCGCACTTCTTGAGCAGCTTCTCCCACTCGCGGTCCACCCAGGCCTCGAGGTTGAGCAGGATCTCCTCGTTGCCGGGCTTGAACAGGTGCGCGAACCGCCCCTGCTTCTTGAGCCAGGGGATGAGCGGCTTCTTGTAGCGCGGCCGGTAGGTCAGGCTGTACTCGCCGTCCACTACCTCGAACAACGGCCAGTAGCACGTCTCGACGGCCTCACGCGCGAGGGCGATCGTCTCCGCGCCGTCCGCGCGCCAGCCGCGGGGGCAGGGCGCCAGCACGTTGATGAACGTGGCGCCCGGCGTGTCCAGGGCCTTGGCCGACTTGCGCACGAGGTCGCGCGGGTCGTGCGGCGAGGCCTGGGCCACGTAGCCCAGCTCGTGGGCGATCATGATGTCGGTGAGGTTCTTGCGGTTCTGCAGCTTGCCCGCCTGCGCCTTGCCCACCGGGCTGGTGGTGGTCCAGGCGCCCTGCGGCGTCGCGCCGGAGCGCTGGAACCCGGTGTTCATGTAGGCGCCGTTGTCGTAGCAGACATAGAGCATCTGGTGGCCGCGCTCCATGGCGCCGGAGAGCGACTGCAGGCCGATGTCGTAGGTGCCGCCGTCGCCGCCGAAGGCGATGAACTTGGTGTTCTCCTCGACGAGGCCCTTCTTCTTGAGGGCCCGGAACGCGGTCTCGACGCCGGAGAGGGTCGCGGCCGAGTTCTCGAAGGCGGTGTGGATGTAGCTGCCCTTCCACGAGGTGTACGGGTAGATGGTGGTGCTCACCTCGAGGCAGCCGGTCGCCGCGGAGACGACGATCGGGTCTTCTGTGCCCATGAGGATCTGGCGCACCGCCACCGGGGCGCCGCAACCGGCGCACATACGGTGGCCGCCGGCCAGTTCGCTGCCCTTGGAGACGAGTTCGCGCCACTTGGTGCGCGCGTCCTCGAAGTGGTTGGTCTCCTTGAGCGCGTCCACCGGGCACACGTCCACGCACTCGTGGCACATGATGCAGCGGCTCTCGTCGATACGGTACGAGGCCAGGTCGCGCTCGTTGAAGGTGAGCGCGCCGGTGGGGCAGGCTGGTGACGCAGCGGCCGCAGCTGATGCAGTCGGCCAGCTGGAGGGCGTCGCTGTAGGGCGTGTCGACGTTGATGGTGAAGCCCCGGCCCGTGAAGTCGTAGCAGGCCGGGCCGGCCACGTCGCGGCACACGCGCACGCACTTGCCGCAGGCGATGCAGCGGCTCATGTCGCGGCGGATGAACGGATGCTCGGTCTGCGGCTCGACCTGGCGGACCATGTTGCCCTTCACGACCAGCTCGTTGTCGGTGACGTCGTACTCGACGCCGAGCTTCTGCAGGTCGCAGGCGCCGTTGCTCGGGCACTCGCACTGCAGGCAGCGGCTCGCCTCCGCACGCGCGGCGGCGAGGCTGTAGCCCTTCTCGACCTCGAGGTCGGTGGCCGTGAGGCGCTTCTGCTTGCCGACCTTGGGCATGGTGGCGCGAGGGGCAGGTTCTGCGCTCGCGCCCATCTTGAGCCACACCGGGCTGCGCTCGGCCAGCCGCTCGCCGAGCTCGCCGAGCTGCGCCTCGTCGGCGAGCTGGTCGAGGTACGGCAGGCTGTTGAACACGGCGAGCCGCTCCTCGAGCTGCTCGAGGTCCTGGCCGCCCAGCCACGCGTCGACGGCGAGCGCGGTGCGCTTGCCGCCGGCCACCGCGTGGATGACCGACTGGGAGCCGGTGACGGCGTCGCCGGCCGCGAACACGCCCTGTTCGGGCGTGCGGCCGGTGTAGTAGTTGCCGAGCAGCCGGGAGTCGGCCAGCGGCAGGTAGTCGGCACTCTCGCCCAGGCGCGGCGCGAAGCCGGTGGCCATGACGACCGTGGTGGCGGCGAGCTCGAAGCGCGAGCCGCGGACCTCCTTGCGACGGCCCTTCTCGCGCACCACGCGGACGCACTCCACGCCCTGCGCCTTGCCGCTCTTGGTCTTGATCTTCTTGGCGAGCGCGCCGTACTCGACCTTGACGCCCTCCTCGAGGGCGGCGGCGAGGTCGCGGGCGCCGGCCGGGATGTCGTCGGCCTCGTGCTGGGCGATGACGACGACCTCTTTGGCGCCCTTGCGGCGCGCCGTGCGGGCCACGTCGAACGCCGTGATGCCGTCGCCGATCACGGCGACCTTCTGGGTGAACTTGACGGCACGGCCCTCGCGCACGCGCTTGAGGAGCTCCATGCCGTTCACCGCGACGTCGTCGCCGGGCAGCACGTGCCGCGGCTCCTCCCAGGTACCGACGCTGATGATCACGGCGTCGATGCCGGCGTCGAACAGGCCGTCGGGGTCGACCTCGTAGCCGAGCTCGGACTCGCCGACGAACCGCGCGCCGGCGTCCCACAGCGGGGCGAGCTCCTTCTCCACGACCTTGCCGGGCAGCCGGAACTCGGGGATGCTGTAGCGCAACGTCCCGCCCGGCTCCTCGTTGGCGTCGTAGACGGTGACCTCGTGGCCGGCCTGGATGAGGAACCAGGCGGCGGCCAGACCGGCCGGGCCCGCGCCGATGACGGCGACCCGCCGGCCGGTGGGCACGCCCGGCACCAGCAGCGTCTCGCTGTGGTCGGCGGCCGCCCGGTGCAGGGCGCAGATGGCGATGGGCTCGTCCACGTCGCTGCGGCGGCACACGGGCTCGCAGTAGCGCGGGCACACGCGCCCGAGGATGCCGGGGAACGGCAGCTCGTCGCGCACGATGCCGGCCGCGCCGACGGCGTCTCCCGACGCCAGCGCGGCCATGTACGCCGGGATGTCGATGTGCGTGGGGCACGCGTGCGAGCACGGCGCCTCGCAGTACGCGTTGTGGTCCGAGAGGTACATCTTGAGGTAGCTCTCGCGGCGCGCGCGTACTCGCTTGGTGTCGGTCTTGACGTTCAGACCGTCCTTGACCCACGTGGTGCAGGCGGCCTGGAGCTTGTCGAGGCCTTCGACCTCGACCATGCACAGGCGGCAGGCGCCCCACGCGGCCATGCCCTCCTGGTGGCAGAGCGCGGGGATGTCGATACCCTCACGCCGCGCCACGTCGAGCACGGTCTCGCCCTCGCGGGCGTTGAGCTGGCGGCCGTCGACCGTGAGCTGGACGGCGGTCTTGGTGCGGGGGCTCACTGCTGCCTCCCTTCGACCAGCGCCGGTCGCGCGTCCACCACGGGGATGGCGTCGTACTTGCAGACCTGACGGCAGGTGTCGCACTTGGTACAGAGCTTCTGGTCGATCACGTGCGCCTGCTTCTTCTCGCCGCTGATGGCGTTGACCGGGCAGGCCGGAGTGCAGGCCATGCAGCCGGTGCAGGCGTCGGGATCGATGGTGTACTTGATGAGCGGCCGGCAGACCTTGGCCGGGCAGCGCTTCTCCACCACGTGCGCCATGACCTCGTCGCGGAAGTACCGCAGCGTGGTGAGCACGGGGTTGGGCGCGCTGCCGCCGAGCTGGCACAGCGAGCCCTCGATGATGTCGTCGCTGAGCCGCTCGAGCAGCTCGACGTCGGCCTCGGTGCCGTCGCCGGCGGTGATGCGCTCGAGGATCTCGAGCACGCGCTGCGTGCCGACGCGGCAGGGCACGCACTTGCCGCAGCTCTCCTGCGCGGTGAACTCGAAGAAGAACTTGGCGAAGTCGACCATGCAGGTGGCGTCGTCCACGACGACCATGCCGCCGGAGCCCATCATCGAGCCGTACTTGGTGAGGTTCTCGAAGTCGATGGGCGTGTCGAGCAGGTCGGCCGGCAGGCAACCGCCGCTGGGGCCGCCGAGCTGGACGGCCTTGAACTCGCGGCCGTCCTGCATGCCGCCGCCGACGTCGAAGATGACCTCGCGCAGGGTGGCCCCCATGGGGACCTCCACGAGGCCGGAGTTCCGCGACTTGCCCGTGAGCGAGAAGATCTTGGTGCCCTTGGACGTCGCGGTGCCCAGGGCGGCGAACGCGTCGGCGCCGTTGCTGACGATCCACGGCACGTTGGCGAAGGTCTCCACGTTGTTCAGGTCGGTGGGCTGGCCCCAGAGGCCGTGCGCCACCGTGCGGATGTGCTTGCCGCGCGGCATGCCGCGGTGCCCCTCGATGGAGGCCGTGAGCGCCGTGGACTCGCCGCAGACGAACGCGCCGGCGCCCTGGTTGATCTGCAGGTCGAACGACCAGCCGGTGCCCAGGATGTCGTCGCCGAGCAGGCCGCGTTCGCGCGCCTGCTCCAGCGCCAGCCGCAGACGCGCGACGGCCAGCGGGTACTCGTGGCGGACGTAGATGAAGCCCTCGTCGGCGCCGATGGCGAACGCGCCGATGAGCATGCCCTCGACCAGCGAGTGCGGGTTGTCCTCGAGGATGGCCCGGTCCATGAACGCGCCGGGGTCGCCCTCGTCGCCGTTGGCGATGAGGTAGTGCTTGTCGCCGGGGTTGGCGCGGCAGTAGCGCCACTTGGTGCCGGTGGGGAACCCGGCGCCGCCGCGGCCGCGCAGGCCGGACTGCTCGACCTCGTCGATGACGGCCTCCGGGTCGCCGGCCGCGAGCACGGCCGCGAGCGCCGCGTAGCCGCCGCGCGAGAGGTAGTCGTCGATCGACGTGGGGTCGATGGTGCCGTTGAGCGCGCGGACCAGACGCGTCTGGCCGGCGTAGAACGGCACGTCCTTCTCGAGGGCGATCGCCTCGCCGGTCTCCGGGTCGCGGTACAGCAGGCGCTCGACGACGTCGTCGCCGACCACGCTGGTCTCCACGATCTCGGCCATGTCCCTGGCCTTGAGGCGCGGGTAGAAGACGCCCTTGGGGTGGACGACCGCGATGGGGCCCTCCTGGCAGAGGCCGTGGCAGCCGGTGAGGACGACCTTGACCTTGTCGGAGAGGCCGCGGGCGGCCAGTTCCTTGGTGAGCGCGTCGCTCACGGCCGCACGGCCGGTCGCGTTGCAGGTGGAGCCGGCGCAGACGCGGATCTTGACGGTGTCGTCGCCGGGGGTGGCGAGCTCGGGGCGGAACGCCGCCTTGAGCGCCTTGGTGATGCGGGTCTTGCGGGCTCGCTCCGAGGTGCTGCGCGTGGCGGCCATGTCAGGCCTCCTTCTTGCGGAGCTGACGGACGAGCTTGCGCGCCGACTGCGGCGTCACGCGTGCGTGCGTGACCTCTTCGCCGATGCGGACGGCCGGCGCGAGCGCGCAGGCGCCGATGCAGTTGACGGTCTCGAGCGTGAACAGCAGGTCGGGCGTGGTGCCGCCGACCGGGACGTCCAGCTCCTGCGCGAACGCCTCGGCTACGAGCGGCGCGCCGGCGACGTGGCAGGCGGTGCCCATGCAGACGTGGATGACGTTCTTGCCGACCGGATTGAGGCGGAACTGGGCGTAGAAGCTGGCGACGCCGAACACGCGCGAGAACGGCAAGTGCGCCTCCTCGGCGATGTTCTCGAGCGCGACGCGCGGCAGGAACCCGTAGGCCTCCTGCGTGGCGTGCAGCGCCTGGACCAGGCCGGTGCCGGAGCGGATGCCGGCCACGACGGGGTCGAAGAGCTTCATGTCGATCTCCGGCACGAACCCGGCCGGCTTCTCGCCGATGACGCAGGCGGAGTTGGCGCCGCAGCTCTCACCCGGCAGGGTGGCGAGCGCGGCGGCACGCTCGGCCTCGCGGTCGAACGGGAGCTCTTCGAACTCCGGGCAGTAGTCGATCTCGATGCAGTCCACGGGGCACTTGCGCTCGCACAGGGTGCAGGCGTAGCACTTGTACGCGCCCGCCTTGTCCTTGACGAGGTCGAACAGACCCACGCCGCGAGGCTTCTCGACGAGCTCGCGGCGCTCGAAGTCGATGCCCTTGAGGACTTCGTACAGGGCCGAGCCCTTGGGCTCGGTCGCGGTGTTGCCGTCGGAACGTCTCGGCATCCCGGTCACCTCAGTCCTTCCGCAGGTTCAGGTACCGACGCTCGGTAGAGACCCGCTTCTTGCTCTTGGCAGCCTTCTCGAGCTCGGCGAACGCCTGCTCGATGTTGTCTGGGAAGATGTCGCGTCCGCCGAGGCCGTAGATGAACGGCAGGACCTGCGGGCGCGGGTCGCAGTCGTAGAGGGCGCTCCGCACCTCGAGGAACACGGGGCCGCCCTGGGCGCCGAACGAGTCGGCGCGGTCCATGACGCCCACCACCTTCACGTGCTGGAGCGCCTTGGCGTACGCCTCGTGCGGGAACGGCCGGAAGACGCGCACGCGCACCATGCCGGCCTTGACGCCGCGGGCGCGCAGCTTGTCGACCGTCATCCGCGTCGTGCCGGCGGTGGAGCCGACGACGACGATGGCGATCTCGGCGTCCTCGAGCTGGTACGTCTCGAGCAGGTCGTACTGACGGCCGCTCAGCTCGGCGTACTCGTCGGCGACGTCCTGGATGACCTTGAGCGAGCGGTCCATCGCCCGGTTCTGGGCGACCTTGTGCTCGAAGTACCAGCCGTGCAGGCCGTCGAACGGGCCGACGGTGACGGGGTTCTTGGCGTCGAGCATGGGGTTGGTGGGGCGGTAGGGCCCGATGAACTTCTGGACCTGGTCCTTGGTGAGCATCTGCAGCGGGCCGATGGCGCCGCTGATGACGTAGCCGTCGTACATGTGCATGACCGGCAGGCGCACGTCCATGTGCTCGGCGATGCGGATGGCCTGGATGCAGTTGTCGTAGGCCTCCTGGTGGTTCTCGCCGTAGAGCTGGACCCAGCCGGTGTCGCGGCCGCCCATGGTGTCGCTGTGGTCGCAGTGGATGTTGATGGGGCCTGAGAGGGCGCGGTTCACAGTGGTCATGACCACCGGGAGCCGGTAGCTCGCGGCGACGAACAGGACCTCCCACATGAGGGCGAAGCCCTGGGAGGAGGTCGCGGTCATCGTCCGCGCGCCGCCGGCGGCGGAACCGATCACGGCGCTCATGGCGCTGTGCTCGCTCTCGACGGTCACGAACTCGGTGCCGACCTTGCCGTCGGCGACCATCTGCGCGTAGAGCTGGACGACCTCGGTCTGCGGGGTGATGGGATAGGCGCAGACGACGTCGGGGTCGATCTGGCCCATCGCCTCGGCGACGGCCTCGTTGCCGGTGACCGCCAGGATCGGAGACTCAGTGATGGCCATGGTCACTCCTTCTTGTCGATCTGCATGACGATGGCCTTGGTGGGGCACTCCTTGGCGCAGATGCCGCAGCCCTTGCAGTGCTCGAGGTCGATGCCGGTCGCCTTGTTGTCCTCGACGACGATCGAGGCGTCGGGGCAGTAGAAGTAGCAGAGCATGCAGCCGTCGCACTTCTCCACGTCGATCTCGGGGACGAGCGAGCGCCAGCCTCCGGTCTCGTTGTAGACGGAGTTGCCGGCCTCGATGATCGTGGCGCCGAGCTCGTGGCGCTCAGGGCCCCACTGGTCGACGTCGCTGATGTCCCAGGTCGGCTTCTTCTTGGCGGGCGCTTTGCGCGCCGCAGGCTTCTTGAGCGGCGCCGGCTTCTTGGCGCCTGCCTTCTTGTCCACGGTCATTCGCCCTGGACCTCCTCGTAGCTGCGCGTGATGGCGGCGATGTTGCCCTCGACGACCTTGGGCGGGAACTTCTTGCCGAAGTCCTCGCGCAGGAACGTGACGACGTCATCGATGTCGAACAGTCCGGTGATGCGCGTGAGCGCGCCGACCATCGGCGTGTTGGGGATGGGGCGCTTGATGGTCTCCACGGCGATGCGCGTGGCGGCGATGGTGTACAGCCGGCCGTGCTCGAGCGCCGAGTCCTTGCGAAGCTGGGCCGGGGAGCGCTCGCTGTTGACGAGCACGATGACGTCGTCGGGCGCGCCCTTGGTGACGTCGACGATCTTGAGCAGGGAGGAGTCGAGCACGACCACGATCTGCGGGTGCTCGATGCCCGAGTACACCTGGATCGGCGCGTCGCTGACGCGCGTGAACGCGACGATCGGCGCGCCGGAGCGCTCGGGACCGTACTCGGGGAAGGCCTGGAAGTACTTGCCCTCGCCCAGCGCGAGCTCCGCGACCATCTTGGCCGCGGTCACGGCGCCCTGCCCGCCGCGGCCGTGCCAGCGGATCTCGGTGAGGGCCGGGGTGGCCTCCGCCTTGTTCTTGCCGGTCTTCGTCGCCATGCTCACTCCTCTCCGTGCCGCACGTTCCGTCGCCCTACGAGGGCGCGGCCCAGTGTCAGCTCGTCGGCGTACTCAAGGTCTCCGCCCACGGGCAGGCCGCTGGCGAGGCGCGTGACGCGCACGCGCTCCGGCAACAGGTCGGCGACGTACATCGCCGTCGCCTCGCCCGTCATGGTCGGGTTGGTAGCTACGATCACTTCGGTCACGTCCTCGCCCACTCGCGCGAGCAGTTCGGTCATGTGCAGGTCTTCAGGGTCCACCCCGTCGATGGGGCTGAGCGCCCCGCCGAGGATGTGGTAGTAGCCGCGGAACTCACGCGTGCGCTCGATGGTCACGACGTCGAACGGCTGTTCGACCACGCACAGCACCGAGGGGTCGCGGCGCGGGTCGGCGCAGATGGTGCAGAGCTCGCCCTCCGCCAGGTTGAAGCACTGTGTGCAGAACCCGATCTTCTCCTTGACCTCGGTGATGGCGGCGGCCAGCGGCAGCACGTCCTCCGGCCGCAGCCTGAGAAGGTGGAAGGTGAGTCGCTGGGCGGTGCGGGGACCGATGCCGGGGAGCTTGGAGAACTCGGTGATCAGACGCTCGACCGGGGCTGCATACATTCGCATCTACTCCCGCGAGTAACGACTCGCTATGCAACATCGTTGCATGATTCGGGCGCCACTTACGGCGCCCACAAAACAGCTTGACAGTCTACTCTCTTGAGGCTGCGGCGGCAACGCGAAGGGCGCGATTCTCGCTTCGTGTGCCGGGGTGGTGAGCGGCACCCCGGTGTCGGCCGCGGCGGTGACCTGTGCGGCGCGCCGCGGGCGGCTGCTGAGGACCATCTACCGGACTGATTGAGTCCGATATACACATTCTAAACGCGCGGTCCGCGGCCTGCAAACCGCGGGTGAGGCGCGGCGGCGTCCCATGCGCCGGCGCCCGTTCCGGACCGACGTCGGCCGCCTCCCGGATACCCGGCGGGTACGCTCGTTCAGAGAGGCGCCCGGAAGGCGGCTCTGCCTGCCTCTGCCCGCCGGGTGAGAGGCGAACAGGTGTTCGTATCGCCCGGCGCTCGCCGCCGGGTCGCCGAGGCCGTGCGACCGCCGCTGCCGGCCGCGGCCGGACCCGTGGCCGGCCGGCCGGGCCTCAGAACAGGCCGGGGATGTTGGGGAGGTCGATGCCGCCGGTGGCGCCGCCCAGCTTGGTGCTGGCGAGGTCCTGGGCGGCGCGGAGCGCCTCGTTGGTGGCGGCGACCACGAGGTCCTGGAGCATCTCGACGTCCTCGGGGTCCACCGCGTCCGGGTTGATGCGCACTTCCTTGATCTCGAGGGAGCCGGTGACGACGACGGTCACGACGCCGCCGCCGGCGCTGGCCTCGACGGTCTCGACGGCGAGCTCCTCCTGAGCCTGCGCCATCTTGCGCTGCATCTCCTGGACCTGCTTCATCATCTTGTTGTACTGCGGGTTGGCCATGATGGTCTCCTCAGGGCTCGTCGGGCAGCAGCTCGGCGTCGAGCTTGGCCTGCGCGGCACGGATCTGGTCGGTGAAGTCCGGCAGGGTCGCCGGCGACTCCGCCGCGGCGACCGTTGTGGTGGAGGGAGTGGGCGCCGCCGCTCCGGCGGTCACCTCGAACCGCGGCGTGAGCCGCTGTCCGAGGACGCCCTCAACGGCGTCGGCCAGCACCTGGGCGTTGTCGCCCTGGCCGGCGTTGCGCGCGGCGAAGTCCGAGGGCAGCGCAGACGGTGAGCACGCCGCCGTCCACCGCCGTGGGCCGGCCGTCGCGCAGAAAGCCGTACAGCGGCACGCGTGTGGTCTGCACGTGCTGCAGGATGAGCTGCCAGGCGTGCTTGACGCGCTCGACCGTGAGCGCCTGCGCTGGCCTGCGGGGTGGCCTGCGCGGGCGGGCGCCGGGGTCGGCGCGGCCTCGGGTGCGGCAGCGGCCTCGGCCGGCGGAGCAGGCTCGGCGGCTGCCGGCGGCCGGACGGCGGGCTGCGCCGCCGGGGCCGCAGGCTTCCCGGCGGAGGCCGGCTGGGCCGGCGCGCTCGCCGGAGGCTCCGGCGCCGGCTTCTCCGGCTTGGGCTTCGCGGCGGCCTGCGGGGCCGGCGCGGGGCGCGGGGCGGCCGGCGCGTGACCGGTCCCGGCCGCCGCTGCCTCGAGGCGCCGCAGGCGCTCCTCGAGCGCGGCCGCGGAGTGGTCCACTCCGGCCGTGTGACCTTGACGAGCGCGAGCTCGAGCTGCAGCCGCGGGTCCAGCCCGTCGCGGATCTCGCGCTGGGCCTCGCCGAGCTGCTCGATGAAGTACACGACCTCGCGCGGCGAGACCTGCCCGGCGCGCTGCAACTGCTCGCGGAACAGCTCGCCGTCCAGCTCCACCGTCTGCCCGAGCGTGCGCAGCGTGGACTCGTCGCTCGCCGCCTCTCCCAGGTGCTGGAGCAGGAACAGCTGGCGCAGGTGGCGCAGCAGGTCGCGGATGAACTGGCTGTAGTCGGTGCCCTCGTTGGCCAGCCGCTGCACGAACTGCAGCGCCTCGGCCGTGCGGCGCTCGATGACGATGTCGGTGATCTCGAAGAGGAGGTCGCTGCTGGTGACGCCGAGCGCCTCGAGCACGTCCTCGGGCGTGATCGTGCCCTCGGAGTAGGTGACCAGCTTGTCGAGCGTGCCGATGGCGTCGCGGAACCCGCCCTGCGAGTGCCGCGCGATGATGTGCAGCGCCTCCGCCTGGATGTCGATGGGCGGCCCGCCCCGTCCTCGGTCCGGGCGCGCGTTCTCGCGCTCCACGATGCCGGCGAGCAGGCGCACGATGTCGGTGACCTGGGGCCGGTGGAAGTCGAACCGCTGGCAGCGCGAGACGATGGTCTCGGGGATCTTGTGCGCCTCTGTGGTGGCGAGCACGAACACGACGTTCTCGGGCGGCTCCTCCAGCGTCTTGAGCAGGGCGTTGAAGGCCTCACGCGTGAGCATGTGGACCTCGTCGATGATGTAGACCTTGAAGCGGCCGTCGACGGGCGCGAAGGCGATCTTGTCGCGCAGGTCGCGCACGTCGTCGATGCTGCGGTTGGAGGCGGCGTCCATCTCGATCACGTCGAGCGAGACGCCGTCGGCGATGGCGACGCAGTGGCGGCAGACGCCGCAGGGCGTGGCCGTCGGCCGGTCGTTGGCGCCGTCCGCGCCGATGCAGTTGAGCGCCTTGGCGAGGATGCGCGCGGTGCTGGTCTTCCCGGTGCCGCGCGGCCCGGCGAAGATGTAGGCGTGCGCCACCGCGTCGGTCTCCACGGCGTTGCGCAGCGTGCGCGCCACGTGGTCCTGGCCGACGAGCTCGGAGAAGGTCTGCGGGCGGTATTCGCGGTACAGGGAGCGCTTCATCGGATGGCTAGTGTACCTCGGCGGCCGGTCAGGAGATGACCGCGAAGTCGATGAACCCGCGCTCCGGGTCGGCGTCCACGAGGCGCACGCGCACGGCGTCGCCCACGTCCAGCTCGTCGGCGCCCTCCACCACGCGGCCCTCCACCGGCGGGTCCACCGCGCGCACCCACGTGCCCTTGGGGCTCGCGCCGGTGACGAAGCCGTCGAACTCGTCGCCGAGGCGCTCGACCAGGAAGCAGGCGGCGGCCGACTTGCGCACGCGCCGCTCCACCTTCTGCGCCTGGTCCTCCTGGCGCGTGCAGTGGTCGGCGAGCTCCACCAGCCGCTCGCCGCTGTACGGGCTGCGGCGCGCCGGCGAGCGCCGCCTTGACCAGGCGCTGCGTGATCAGGTCCGGGTAGCGGCGGTTGGGCGCCGTGGAGTGCGCGTAGTGCGTCACCGCGAGGCCGAAGTGCCCGTCGATGGGCTCGCCCGGCCGGGTCGCCTCGTACTCGCCGCTGCCGAGCAGCTTGATGATCGCCAGCGAGAGGTCGGGGAAGCGCTCGGGGTCGGCGGCGCGCCGCTCGCTCGAGGAACGCGTTGAGCGACGGCGCGTCGGGCTCCTCGGGCAGCAGGAAGCCGTAGGTGTCGGCGAGGTCGACGATGCGCTGCCAGCGCTCCGGCTCGTGCACCACGCGGCGCACCACGGGGAACCGCTTGCCGGCGAGGTAGCGGGCGACGACGCCGTTGGCGGCGATCATGAAGTCCTCGATGAGCTCCTTGGCGCGGTCGCGCGGCTCGACCACGAGGCCGCTGACGGCGCCGCCGTCGAAGCGCGCGTGCACCTCGAGCGTCTCGAGGTCGAGCGCGCCCTGCTCGCGGCGGCGCGCCCGCAGGCGCTGCGCCACGGTGTGCTGCAGCCGCACGTTCTCGGCCAGGCCGGGGACGGCCGCCAGCGCGGGCGGCATGTCGTCCTCGCCCTGGAGCCACGCCCCGACTGACGGGTAGGCGAGCTTGGCGTGGTTGTGCACGAGGGCGCGGCGCACGTCGTCCGCCACCACCGCGCCGTCCTCGCCGACGGTCATTCCGACGACGATCGCCAGGCGGTCCTCACCCGGGTTCAGCGACGTGAGGTCCGTGCTGAGGCGGTCCGGCAGCATGGGGAAGATGCGCGCCGGCGTGTAGACGGAGGTCGTGTTGACGCCGGCGTGCGCGTCGATCGCCGAGCCGGGCGCCACGGTCGCGCTCACGTCGGCGATCGCCACCAGGATCCGGGTTCCGCCGGCCACCTCGCCCTCGGCCACGGTGAGCTGGTCGAGGTCGAGGGAGTCGTCATTGTCGATGGAACACCACAGCAGACCGCGGAGGTCTTCGGCGCCCGCGCCGTCCGGCGGCAGGTCGTCGAGCGCGCGGGCCTCCGCGACCGCGCGCGCCGGGAACTCGGGCTCCAGACCGTACTCGACCATCGCGTCGCGCGCGACGCGCATCAGCAGGTCGCGCTGGTCGTCCTGGTGCGCGCTCACCGGCGTTCCTCCTTCTCGGGGCCACAGGTAGCACAGTCGTCCTCCGCCGTGACCGACCTGGCGATCGCCGGCGCGGCTCGTCCTCGCCCTTCGGCCGCAGGCGCGTGCGCAGCACGGCCATGGCCTCCGCCGGCGTGTCGACGAAGTGCAGGAGCTTGAGGTCGGCGGCGTCCACCATGCCCTGGCGGACCAGGGCGTCGAAGTCCACGATCTCGTTCCAGTACCGCGTGCCGTAGAGCAGTGTGGCCGGCGGCGGATCGATCTTGCCGGTCTGCGACAGAGTCAGGAACTCGAACAGCTCGTCGAGGGTGCCGAACCCGCCCGGGAACACGATGAGCGCCCGCGCGACGTAGGCGAACCACAGCTTGCGCATGAAGAAGTAGCGGAACTCGAACGAGAGGCCCGGGGTGATGAACGGGTTGGGGCGCTGCTCGTGCGGCAGGCCGATGTTGAGGCCGATGGAGCGGCCGCCGGCGTCCTGGGCTCCACGGTTGGCGGCCTCCATGATCCCGGGGCCGCCGCCGGTGCACACGAGGTAGCGGTGGGCTGGGCTCTTGAGCCCTTCGGACCACTCCGTGACCTGGCGCGCGACCTCTCGGGCGGCGGCGTAGTACTCGGCCAGGGGTCCGTCTTCGGTGATGCGCGCGGACCCGAAGAAGACGATGGTGTCGTGGATACGCCGGCGGCGGAACACGCCGAGCGGCCGCAGGTACTCGGCCAGGATGCGGAGCGGCCGGCCCTCGTC
This sequence comes from uncultured Thermoleophilia bacterium, assembly GCA_963747935.1. Taxonomy (GTDB): domain Bacteria; phylum Actinomycetota; class Thermoleophilia; order UBA2241; family UBA2241; genus CAIXSE01. The sequence continues at coordinate 157,971 of CAVVGY010000006.1, forward strand.
GCTCGTCGATGAACCCGGCGTCGTGGTAGGCGAGCGGGTCGCGGTCCGGCTGCGGGTCATCGGGCTGCTGCTCGCCGGGCTGGGGCTCGGGCGCGCCGGGAGGGGGAGCGTCGGGCGGGCGGTTCATGCTGCGGCGCTCCCTCCCCGGTCGTCAAGAGATGAGAAAAGTGGCCGCGCACCCGCCGTCGAAGCACGTCCTCCGAGCGTCCTTGTCGTGCGCAAGCTCGGGTCAGGCGACCCCACGGCACATGGAATGGCCTGCTTACCGCTGCTTCCTCCCGGACCTGACGGGGTTCGCAGGGTTCCATTGCGTAGGACCCGACCTTCAACGCCGCGACACGACTGACAGCCTCGCGGAACGGCCCCTCGGGCGGGAATTCAGCCCCGCTGTAGCGGATTGCGGGTACAGGGCACCGCTGGCTCCCCGCCTAGCGCGACCGCCGTTAAGGCTACCCGCGCTCCGCGGGGGAAGCAAACGTCGACGCTGCCTACTCAGGCTGCTGAGCGGCCGGCGGCTGCCGAGCGTCCGGCCCGGCCGCCTGAGCGAGTCCGGCGAGGGAGGCCGCGCGGCCGACGGCCGCGACCACCGCGTCGGGGTCCGAGAACTGGGGCATGTGCCCGGCGCCGGGCACGCGCACGAGCTCCGAGCGCGGCACCAGGGTGTGGAGCCGCTCGGACACCGCGGGCGGCACCATGCGGTCCTCCGCGCCGACCACGATCACCAGCGGGACCTGCAGACCGGGGTAGCGGGGCCGCAGGGCGGCCAGGCCCTCTTCGGCCATCTGACGGTCGGCGCCGTCGGTCCTGAGCGCCGCGGGTTGCAGCGCCAGGCGCGGCGCGATGTCGAGGTACGCGGCCGGCGCCGGCGTGGGGGAGAAGGCGCGCTCGACGGCGCCGCGTACCAGCGGGCGTCCGAGGCGGGAGCGGCCCAGAGCGCCGACGGCCTGCAGCACGGCCGGGTACCGCATCAGCTTGACCACCCACGGCGGGGGGCCTCCGAGCGGCAGCGCGTACGCGCCGAGCGTGACCACCGCCGCGACCTCGTCCGGGGCGTCGAGCGCCCAAGCGAGGGCCACAGCGGCGCCCATGGAGTGGCCCACGAGGATCGGGCGCTCGAGCCCGAGCTGCCGGGCGGCGGCGCGCAGCACCGCCGCCTGTGCCTCGGGCCGGTTCGCCCCGTCCGGCGGCCTGCCGCTGAAGCCCGATCCCGGACGGTCCATCGCCACGGTCGTGTAGCTCTCGGCCAGTCGCGGTCCCAGCGAGAGCGTGAAGTCGTAGGTGGAGCCTTTGGCGCCGTGGACGTAGACGAGCGCCGGTCCCTCGCCGGCGCGCACGAAGTGCACGCGCACACCCCCGGCGACGACGAACGAGCCCGGCGGAGTCAGGGCTGCCGGTCTGCCTGCGGATCCACCCCTCATGCAGGCAGTCTTGGCGGTGACGTCCAGTTGCAAACCTCTGACCCCCGGCTACAGTGAGGTCGTGGGCACACGTCGTCACCTCTTCGCGGCGCTGATCGTGGCGCTGGTCGTCCTGGCGGTCGCCCTTGCGGTGACACCGTGGGACGCGCCGGGACCCGTCTCGAGCGCTGCTCCGGCCGACCGGTTCTCCTCGGAGCGCGCCATGGACGTCCTGCGGCACATCGCGGCCGAGCCGCGTCCCATAGGCTCCCGGCAGTCTGCGGTCGTGAGGGAGTACATCTTCGCCCGCCTGCAGGCTCTGGCGTTGATGCCTCACGTGCAGGCCAACGAGGTGGTGTCCCAGCGCGAGCCGCGCGTGGCCGGGCTCGTACACAACGTGGTCGGCCGCCTGCCCGGCCGGGACCCGTCTCGGGCGGTGCTCCTCGTGGCTCACTACGACTCCGTGGCGACGGCGCCCGGTGCCGCGGACGACGGCAGCGGCGTCGCCGCCCTCCTCGAGACGGCGCGCGCCCTGCGCGCCGGCCCGCCGCCCGCCAACGACATCATCTTCCTGTTCACGGACGGGGAGGAGCGGGGGCTGCTGGGCTCCCAGTCGTTCCTGGAGCGGGAGCCGTGGGCGTATGCGGCCGGCGTGGTGCTGAACTTCGACAGCGCCGGCTCGTCGTCTCCGGCGCTCATGTACGAGACCAGCCCGCAGAACGGCCGGCTGGTCCAGGCCTACCTCGCCGCCGGTCGTCCCTACGGGTCGTCGCTGATGTACGAGGTGTCCCGGCGCCAGCCCGTGGTGAGCGACTTCCGCCCGTTCGTGGCGAGGGGCATCCCCGGCATGACCTTCGGCATGCTGGACGGCCCGGCCTACGACCACACCGCCTACGACTCGCTGGGCTCCTTCCACGAGGCGGGGCTGCAGCACGAGGGCGAGACGGCGCTCGCGCTGGCGCGCCGCCTGGGTGACGCCGACCTCTGGTCGCTGCGCGGCCCGGACCTCGTCTACTTCGACCTCACCGGGAGCGTGGCGGTCTCGTACCCGACGTCCTACGTGCGCCCGTTCATGTACGTCGCCCTTGCGCTGTTCGTGGCCGCCGTGGCGCTCGCCGCGCGTCGCAGGCTCCTGACACTGCGCGGGGTGGCCTGGGCGACGCTCGGCACCAGCGCCACACTGTGTGCGTCCCTGCTGGTCGTGGCGATCGGCTGGTCGATGTACCGCACGGCCTATGAGGAGCGCGTGTGGACCGGCACCGGCGTGGTGATCAGCGACTGGTACCGGCTGGGTCTGGTGCTGCTGGCGGCGGCCGTGGTGCTCGGCATCTACGCCGGCCTGCTGCGCCGCCTGCGCGCCTGGGACCTCGCCGTGGTGGCGCTCGCCTGGTGGGCCGCCGGCTCGGTGATCGTCGCGCTGTCGTTCCCCGGCGCCAGTTACCTGCTCACGTGGTCGCTGGCGGGCGGCGCGCTTGGGCTCGCCGGCGCCGCCCTCGTCGACCGGCCCGGGGACGGCCGTCCGGCGGCCGCGCTCATCGCCCTGGCCGGCGCCGTGCCCGGGCTCATGCTCCTGAGCTCCGCGGTGTACCTGCTGCTGATGTCCGCCGGGCTCAAGCAGGGCGTCACCGTGCTGGCCGTCTGGCTGCTCGCCGGCCTGCTGATGCTGCCGCTCGCCAGCCGTCCTGCGGGCGTTCCGGTTCTGGCTGCCGGGGGCGCTCGCCGTGGCCGGCGTGGTGGTGCTGTTCGCCGTCGGGTCCACGGTGGCGTTCGACAGCCAGCACCCCAAGTTCACGAGCGTCTCCTACCGCCTGGCGCCGAACGGCAAGGCCACCTGGGAGACCATCGACCGCCCCGACGCCTACACGCGCACGTTCCTCGGCGCCTCATCGAGCCGGCAGATGGTGCCGCAGTACTACCCGCAGTTCGGGTCGCAGGCCATCACCAGCGGGCCGGCGCCCGTCTACGCCTTGCGCAGGCCGGCCATCAAGGTCCTCTCGGACGTGACGGTCGGCGACCGCCGCACCGTGAAGCTCAGGCTGCGCCCGCAGGGCGAAGCCGCGGTGCTCAGCCTGCTGGTGCACACCGTGGTCGGCACCCTGAGCGCGAGCGTCGACGGGCACGCCCTGGCCGGGCGGGACACGACGCTCTTTGACGCCAGCAACGTGCGCTGGTCGTTCGACTACTACGCCCCGCCGCCGGAGGGCGTCGAGGTCACGCTCGACTTCGCCGCGGGACCCAAGGTGCAACTGCGAGCCGTGGACTTCACGTACGGGTTGCCGGCCGGCGCCGCCGGGTCCTACCCGGCCCGGCCGGCCGGCATGCTGCCGGGCCGCCTCGGCGACGGCACGCTCACCGAGACGACGCTCAGGCTGCCGGCGACCCAGCGCTGACCCCGGGTGTCGGTGGGTATGCGGCGCTCCTACAACACCCTCTGCCAGTAGCCCACGTCGACCCAGCGGCCGAACTTGCGCCCGACCTCGCGGAACAGGCCCGCCTGCGCGAGCCCGAAGCGCTCGTGGAGCGCCACGCTGGCCGGGTTGGGCAGGGCGATGACGGCGATCACCGCGTGCACCTCCAGCCCTCGGAGCCGCGCGAACAGCTCCTCATAGAGGCGGGTGCCGATGCCGCCGCCCGTGGCGTCCGGCGCGACGTAGGCCGTGCACTCCACGGTGTGCCGGTACGCGTCGCGCGGGTTCCACGGCGATGCGTAGGCGTAGCCGGCGACCGTGCCGTCCCGCAGGGCGACCAGCCACGGCAGGCCGCCGTCCCGGACGGCGGCGATGCGCGCGGCCATCACGGACGCGGGGACCGCCGTCTCCTCGAAGGTGACGGCGGTCCCCAGCACGTAGTGGTCGTAGATGGCGGCGACGGCGGCCGCGTCGGCCGCCGTCGCGTCACGGATCTCGAGGTGGGCGCGCCCGGCCACCCTAGAGCCGGAGCACGAGCTCCCGGACCTCCGGCTCGTCGCCCGGGCGCACGTCGAACCCGAGGTCCTCGGCGAAGCGGGTCATGCCCGGGTTGGCCGCCAGCACGTGCCCGCGGATCTCGCGCACGTGCCGGTCGCGGGCCGCCTGGATGAGCGCGTCCATGAGCTTGCTGCCGATGCCTTTGCGCTGGTAGGCGTCGCGTACGACGATCGCGAACTCACCCTCCTCCACGTTGGCGGTCTCGATGGTAAGCCGCGCTACGCCGATCATCATCATCTTCTTCTTGCCCTTGGGCTCGCGGATGGCGGCCAGGGCGATCTCGCGGTCGTAGTCGATGTGGCAGTAGCGCACCAGCATCGACTTGGTGACCTCTCTGATCGGCCCGAAGAAGCGGTACTCGGCGGTGGCGGGGGAGAGAGACTCGATCATGTCGCTCCAGAGCGGCTCGTCCTCCGGCTTGATGGCGCGGATGACGACGTCTTCACCGTCCAGCGGGACTTCCCAGCGATACTTGCTGGGATACATGGAGATCATGAGGTGCGCGCCGGGCAGGGCGATCTTGCGTACGTCCTTGGGCTCGATGACGATGCGCGCGTCGAGCGCGCACACACCGTCGGTGCGCACTTGCAGGGGGTTGATGTCCATCTCGAGGATCTCGGGGAAGTCGACCAGCAGGTAGCTCATCTTCACCAGCGCCTGCTCGAGCGCCACCATGTCCACAGGCGCCTTGCCGCGGTAGCCGCGCAGCAGCTGACTGACCTTGGTGCTCTGGATCATGGACTGCGCGAGCGCCTGGTTGACCGGCGGGAAGTCCACGGCCACGTCGCGGTAGAGCTCCACGCCGGTGCCGCCCATGCCGAACATCATCGCCGGGCCGAACGTGGGATCCTTCTTCGAGCCGAGGATGACCTCGTAGCCGCCGCGGCTCATCGCCTCGACGGCGACGCCGATGATGACCGCGTCCGGCTTCGCCTCACGGACGCGGTCGGTGATCTTGGCGAACTGGTTGGCCGCCTCGGGGGCGGACCGCACGTTGAGGGCGATGCCGCCCACGTCGCTCTTGTGGGTGATGTCGTGGCTGAGGATCTTGATGGCGACGGGGAAGCCGATCTCCTCGGCCGCCTTGGCGCACTCCTCCGCCGTCCTGGCGACCAGCGTCTTGACCACGCAGATCTGGTACGCGTCGAGCACGTCCTTGGCCTCGGGCTCGCTCAGGATGCTGCGCCCGTCGCGGGCCACGTCGAGGAAGATCTTCTTGACCGCGTCCCTGTCAGGCTCGAAGTCCGGCAGGATGTCGGCGGGCGTCTCGTAGAGGTTCCCGAGGTTGCGCGTGTACTGGTACATGTACATGTAGGCGCCCACCGCGTCCTCGGGCGTGCCGAAGGTGGGCACGTGGGCCTCGCGCAGGATCTTCAGCGCCTCCGCCACCTTGATCTCGCCCATGAACGAGGTGAGCAGCGGCTTGAGCTGGTGGCTGCGGGCGACCTCGATGAGCGCGTTCGCGGTGCCCGTGGGGTCGCTCATCGCCTGCGGCGTGAGGATCGCGAGCACGCCGTCGCAGTTGGGGTCGTCCATGAGCGCCTGGGCGGCCGTTGCGTACCGGACCGCGTCGGCGTCTCCGGCGACGTCGACGGGGTTGCCGCGCGCGGCGAAGCCGGGCAGCGCGGCCTTCAGCTTCACGTCGGTCTCGGGATCGAGCTCGGCGAGCTCGCCGCCCAGGTGCAGCAGGCGGTCGCTCGCCATGACGCCGGGACCGCCGGCGTTGGTGACGATGCCGAGGTGCGGCCCGCGCGGGCTGCTGACGCGGCTCAGCGCCTCGCTCGCGTCGAACAGGTCCTCGATCTGGTCCACGCGGACGACGCCGGCGCGGCGGAAGACGGCGCTGTAGAGCGTGTCGTCGCCGGCGAGGGCGCCGGTGTGGCTGGCGGCCGCAAGCGCGCTGCGCGCCGTGCGGCCGCTCTTCACCACGATGATCGGCTTGCTCTTGGCGAAGTGCCGCGCCGCACTCATGAACTTGCGCGCGTCGGTGATCGACTCGATGTACAGGATGATGCTGCTGGTGTGCGAGTCGGCGCCGAAGTAGTCGATGAGGTCGCCGAAGTCCACGTCGCTCATGGAGCCCACGCTGACGAAGGCGCTGAACCCGATGTTGTTGGCGGCGGCCCAGTCGAGGATCGCGGTGCCCAGGGCGCCGCTCTGGCTGAAGAACGCGACCCGGCCCGCCGGCGGGATGACGTGGGCGAACGTCGCGTTGAGGTTCATGGCCGGGCGGATGTAGCCGAGGCAGTTGGGCCCGACGATACGGACGCCGTAGCTCTCGGCGATGGACTTGACCTCGTCCTCGAGCCGCCGGCCCTCCTTGCCGATCTCCTTGAACCCGGAGCTGACGATGACGGCGCCGGCGACGCCGGCCTCGCCGCACTCGCGCATGGTCTGCGGCACGTTCTTGGCCGGCACGGCGATGATGGCGAGGTCGATCTTGCGCGGCACCTGGCTGATGCTCGCGTAGGCCTGGATGCCCTGCACGGACTGGGCCGAGACGTTGACCGGGTAGACGATGCCCTGGTACTCGGCGCCGATCAGGTTGCGGAGGAGGATGTAGCCGACGGACCCCTTCTTGTTGCTGGCGCCGATGACGGCGATGCTCTTGGGGTCGAACAGCTTGTCCAGATTGCGTGTACTCATCTTCTTGGTCCCGTCTTTCGTGGTTGCGGTGTTCCGCCGCGCGTATGCGTCCACGACGAACCGTCTTGTGACGATTCGCGGGGGGTCTCAGGGCGCGAGTGCCGGGCCTCGGCGGAGAGCTTGCCCACGCACGCTGTCGTATCGGTCCAGAGACTCCTTGTGAATCTTAACGCGTGTGCGCCCGGGATTCACCCTGTCGCGGTCCGTTTCGTGAAGGTTCTGGCGCGGACGGCGCGGGTAAGACCCGGCCCGACACACTCCGGCCCGGGGAGGCGGCATGACCGAACCGATCTACGCGCAGCGCTACCACACGCGAAAGCACCTTCCGCCGGGCCGCGCGGCCGCGGCCTACCAGGGGCAGGACGCGCAGGGGCGGCCGGTGGTCGTGACCGTCCTCCGGCCGTTCGACCCGGACACGTTCCTGCGCACCGTGGGCACCGTCTCCTCGGTGCGCCACCTGGACCTCGCGCCGGTGGTCGACGCGGGGCGCGAGGGCGCCGACTGCTTCGTGGTGCAGGAGGACCCGGGCGGGACCGATGCTCTCACGCTGGCCGGCGCCGGGCCGCTGCCGGTGGCGAACGCGGCGCTCATGGCGGCGTCGGCCGCCGCCGGGCTCACCGCGCTCCACGCGCGCGGCGTCGTCCACGGCGGCGTCGACCCCACGACGCTCACGCGCGCCGCCGACGGCTCCACCAAGCTGACCGGTGCGGGATTCGCGGAGGCGTACCCGCCGCCGGACCTCCGGCCCGGCACGCCGCCGGGCATCGCCCGGTACCTGAGCCCGGAGGAGGTCGCCGGACGCGCGCCGTCGCCGGCCTCCGACGTCTACCGTCTCGGGCTCGTCGCCTACCTGCTGCTCACCGGGCACCACGCGTTCGACGGCGTCGACGCCGCCATCGTCGCTCAGGAGCAGCTGGACGGGGTGGTGCGGCCGCCGCAGCTCCTGAACCCGGAGGTGCCGCCGGCGCTCGCCCAGATCGTGATGCGCGCGCTGGCCAAGGACCCCGGCGCGCGCGGCACCGCCGCCCAGTTCCAGGCCGACATCGAGCGCGTGCTGCGTTCGGCTCAGGTCGAAGAGGTCGCCGTGGAGCGCAAGCCCAGCCGCGCCTGGCTCTGGATCCTGCTGGTGGTCATCGCCGCGCTCATCGCGCTCGGCGCCGTCTGGGCGCTCACCCGCGACACGGGGGGAGACGTCAAGGTCCCGGACGTGACCGGGATGACGCAGAAGAAGGCAGGCGCCACACTCGCCGACGCCGGTCTCAAGACGGGCAAGGTGACGCGCGTCCAGAGCTCGGAGCCCGAGGGTACGGTGGTCGCGCAGGACCCGGCAGCAGGCGACAAGGTGGCGGACGGCTCCGCCGTCGACCTCGAGGTCGCTGGGGCTCCCACCCCGACGGCCACCCCGGTCGCGGTGCCGAACGTCGTAGGCAGCTCGCAGGCCAACGCGCAGGCGCAGCTCGCCGACGCCGGGTTCCAGGTGGTCGTCACGCAGGCGGCCAGCGACACCGTGCCCGCCGGCACCGTGGTGTCGCAGGCTCCGCAGGCCGGCGTGATCGCATCGCAGGGCAGCACGGTGAGCATCGTGGTCTCGACCGGCCCGCAGCCCACGTCCACGCCGACGCCGTCCACCTCGGCCAGCCCGTGAGGCCGCCCGGCGAGCAGCAGTGAAAGAAGAGGGCGGGCGGCCTGCCGGCCGCCCGCCCTCTTCGAGCGTTCGTCTCTGAGCGCGAGACTACTGCTTGTTGGCCTTGAGGTCGTCCACGACGGCCGGATCGGCCAGCGTCGACGTGTCGCCCAGCGCGTCGAACTCGCCCTCGGCGATCTTGCGCAGGATGCGGCGCATGATCTTGCCCGAGCGGGTCTTCGGCAGGCCGGTGGCCGCGAACTGCATCTTGTCGGGCGTGGCGATGGGGCCCACGACCTTGCGCACGTGCACGACCAGCGACTTCTTGAGGTCGTCGCTGGGCTCCACGCCGTCGTTGAGCACGACGTAGGCGTAGATGCCCGTGCCCTTGATGGGGTGCGGGTAGCCGACCACGGCGGCCTCGGCGACCTGGGGAGCGCTCACGAGCGCGCCTTCGACGTCGGAGGTGCCGATGCGGTGACCGGAGACGTTGAGCACGTCGTCGATGCGGCCCTTGAGCCAGTGGTCGCCGTCTGCGTCGATGGCGCAGCCGTCGCCGGTGGTGAAGTAGCCCTTGAACATCGAGAAGTAGACGTCCTTGAAGCGCGTGCCCTCATCGTCGCCCCAGGTGCCGCGGATCATGCCGGGCCACGGAGCGGTGATGACGAGGTGACCGTCCTCGCCGACGCCGGCGGGCTCGCCCTTGTCGGTGAGCACGGCGGTCTGCACGCCGAAGAACGGACGCCCGGCGGAGCCCGGCTTGAGGGTCATCGCGCCGGCCAGCGGGGCGATCATGTGGCCGCCGGTCTCGGTCTGCCACCACGTGTCGCTCAGCGGGATGCGGCTCTTGCCGACCTTCTCGTAGTACCACAGCCAGCTGTTGGGATCGATGGGCTCGCCGACGGAGGCCATGAAGCGCAGGCTGTCCATGGGGTGCTTCATCGGCCACTCGTCGCCCTGGCCGATGAGGCTGCGGATGACGGTCGGCGCGGTGTAGATCGTGGTGGCCTTGTGCTTCTCGACGACCTGCCAGTAGCGGTCCGGCTCCGGATAGGTCGGCAGACCCTCGTAGAGGAGGCTGGTGGCGCCGAGGGCGAGCGGGCCGTACACGATGTAGCTGTGGCCCGTGATCCAGCCGATGTCGGCGGTGCAGAAGTGCACGTCGTCATCGTGGATGTTGAAGACGTACTTCGTGGTGTCGTGCGCGTAGAGGAGGTAACCACCGGTGGTGTGGATGACGCCCTTGGGGGTACCCGTGGAGCCGGACGTGTAGAGGATGAAGAGCGGGTGCTCCGCATCGACCGGCACGCACTCGCACTCGGTGGAGATGTCCGGAGCGGCCATCTCGTCGTGGTACCAGAGGTCGCGGCCCTCGGTCATCGGGACGTCGCCGTCGACGCGCTTGATGACGATGACCTTCTCGACCGTCGTCTCGCCCTGGATGGCGACGTCGGCGTTGGCCTTGGACGGGGTGGACTTGGACCCGCGATGGCCCTTGTCCGCGCAGACGAGGATCTTGGCGCCGCTGTTGTCGATGCGGGCCTTGAGGGCCTCGGCGCTGAAGCCGCCGAACACCATCATGTGGATGGCGCCGATGCGCGCGCAGGCGAGCATGACGATCGGCAGCTCGGCGATCATCGGGAGGTAGAGGGCGACGCGGTCACCCTTCTTGACGCCGTGCTTCTTGAGGACGTTGGCGAACTTGCTGACCTCGTCCTTGAGCTGCGCGTACGTGTAGGTGTACGTGTCGCCGGGGTCGCCCTCGAAGACGATCGCGGCCTTGTCGCCCTTGCCGGCCTCGACGTGGCGGTCGACGCAGTTGTACGCCGCGTTGAGCTCGCCGCCCTCGAACCACTTGATGTACGGCTTGGGGTCGAAGCTCCAGTCGAGGACCTTGTCCCACTTCTTGGTCCAGACGAGGGCGTCCTCGGCGCGGTCCGCCCAGTACCCCTCGGGGTCTTCGACGGAACGCTTGTAGTCCGCCTCGTACTGCTCCATCGAGGAGTAATACGCGGTCTTCTGGAACTCGGGCGTCGGCGGGAAGAGCTTAGGCTCGTCAGCCACCCTGTTCACCTCCCATGGATCTTCACATGATCCGTTTCGCTGGATGGTTCCTCCCGCGCGGTGCCCAGGGGGGGAATCGCGCGGGGGGCTCGTCCACGGCCGGCGGGCTTACCAGGAAATCCGCGCGGCGGGACCTGCCAGCGATGCGACCACAGTCGCCGCTCCGTAATGCCCTCTGGTCCTGGACCGTGTGGGCCGTGCGGCGTCAATGTGCGCCTCGCTCCTTGGGCTAGGCCAATGGGCAACGCTACTGACGACGCGTGGGAAAAGCAAGCTTCGCGGGAGCGGTTCATCGGGATGGATGAACCGCTCCCCGCAAGCTGGCACTTAGGGCGTGCCCATTCCGACATACGGTCGAGTCGTCCGCCAAGCGGATGAGCCATCGGGGTGCCGCTCGGCCGTCTTCAAACAGGCGGATGAAGGTGTCGCGGCGGTCCGTCAGCCGGGATGCCCCTGATCGGCGAAGACGCGTGGGCGCAATGAGAAGGGAGGAGGTGGTGGGCGATGTTGGATTTGAACCAACGACCTCCCGCGTGTGAGGCGGGCGCTCTCCCGCTGAGCTAATCGCCCACGGGTCCAGCAGGCCGTGCGGCCCGTGGGGGTGCAGAGGATACCACAGCCCATGGTCGGGGGAAAACGACATCATGGACGTACTGGAACGCATCAAGCGCGGCTACAGGGCCATAGGCCCCGGCGCGCCGCGCGACGTGCTTGCGATGTTCCACCAGGAGCAACTGGACCCGCCGCGGTGGGTCATCGACGAGAGCGGGCACCTGCACGCCACACGCGACGTGGTGGCCATGGACCTGTTCGCCGGCGGCCTGCCCGAGCAATGGGAGGTCGTCGGCGTCGAACTGCGCGTGTGGGACGTCTACCAGAAGAAGAGCACGCTGGTGGTCGGCGGCCGCTTCCGGGCGCGCCTGCGCGGCACGTGGGAGATCATGCCGCTCCCGTTCATCCACGTGTGGACGTTCGCCGACGATCAGGTGCGGGCGGTGTTCGACTACTTCGGCGGCGTCGAAGTGCGGCGCCTCGAGGACGCGCGAAAGGGTGGCGGGCGGATCCAGCGCGTCCTCGACGTCCTGCTGCTGCGGCGCAGCGCCGGCGCGATGGGTTGACGGGTGCCTCTCAGAAGACGAGCGCGTCGCCGAGGCCACGCAGGCTGCGGCGGCGCGCCTTGCAGTCCGGCAGCACGTCCTCGACCTGGCGCCAGAACTCCTTGCCGTGATTGGGCTCGTGCAGGTGGGCCAGCTCGTGGACGACCACGTAGTCGATCAGTTCGGGCGGCAGCGCGACGAGGTGCCAGTGGAAGCTCACGGTGAGCTTGCCGTGGTCGCACACGCCCCAGCGCCGCTTGCCGAGGTCACGCACGACGACCTTGGCCGGTGCGGCGCCGACGAGCGGGACGAACCGGGCGACCGCGGCCTCCACGTACTCGGTCGCCCGCGCCTGGTACCAGGCGAGCACGGCCGCGCGCGCTTGGCCATCCAGCGCGCGGTCCACCTCGATCGTGCCCTCACCGAGGGAGACCGGCTGCGCCGGCCGGTCGGCGAGGGCCAGCCGGTACTCGCGCCCGAGGTAGGGGAAGCACTCGCCGGCCACCATCTCGCGCGGCTCCGGCGGCGGGCCCATGGCCGCGAACTCGGCCAGCTTGCGCCGCACCCACGGGAGCTTCTCGCGCACGACCGACTCGAGGCGGCGCTCCGAAGCGCGGTCCGGCGCCGCCACCACGAGCTCCCCGTCCCGCTTGACCGTGATGCCGATGGTGCGCCGCCTGGCGCTGCGGCGCACGGTGAACCGCAGGTCGTCGACGACGATAGAGTCGATGGGGGTGCGGCGCGGGCTCACGCGGGCATGGTAGCGCACCGGCTGGAGGCGCGCACCGCGTGGACTGCCGCGCGCCTCCAGCCGGCGATCTGACTCCGTACGCGGAAAGGGCGGCCCCCAGCGGAGGCCGCCCTTGCCGCGGCAATCGGCTGTTCCGCGCGGCTAGGCCTTACGGACGTTGCTCGCCTGCATCTTGCCGTTCTGGCCCTCGGTCACGTCGAAGGTGACGTGATCGCCCTCATCGAGGGTACGGAAGCCATCAGCCTGGATCTCACGGAAGTGGACGAACAGATCGTCCCCATCCTCGCGCGAGATGAAGCCGTAGCCCTTGGCCGCGTTGAACCACTTGACGGTGCCTTCTGCCATTTTGACGCATCCTTTTCCGCCCCCGAAGGGCTTAAACGAAGCGACGCGACCGAGTGCCTGGATCCGCTGTCCACGCCGGCGGGAGGAACGGGGTCACGCCGCCAACTCACTGGGCCCCCTTAGGCCCGTGCGCGTCATACTACCGCAGGTTGTCAAGAAACGCTCGCCTTTGGCGTCGGCCGGTGTGGTGACATTCGCCTTAAGCACTCGCGACAGTCGTCCGCGCCCCCG
>CAVVGY010000007.1:0-285013 GCA_963747935.1 uncultured Thermoleophilia bacterium
CGCTCAGGAAGATTTTAATGTACGGAACGGCGCGTGACATCGGGATGAAAGGGAATACGTACCGTGTCATACGTACTGGACAGCGTCACGGGGCAGTCCACGGTACGTCCACACCACACGCGACGGAGGGAGTCGTGATGGAGGAGGCAAGACCGAAAGTGGCTGCGCAGTACCAAGGGCGCGCCCTTCACAGGCATCGGTTCTCTCGAGGCTGACATTCTGGCGGTCGTCTGGGAGAAGGATGAGACCACGGTGCGCGCCGTGTACGAGACGCTGCGCGAACGCAGGACGATCGCCTACACGACGGTGATGACCGTCATGAACAATCTCGTCAAGAAGCACCTGCTGGCGCAGTACAAGACCGCCATCGCCTACGTCTACACCCCGGCGATACCGGGGCGCGAAGTAGCTCAGACGGTGCTCCAGAGCGTGGTCCACAAGCTCATCGACGACAAGACCGGAACGGCCGTCTCCATGCTCATGGAGCTGGACAAGGACCTCACGACCGAGCAGCTGGACGAGTTGCGTGGCGTGGCGCGGGAGAAGTTCGGCGCCTGACACCGCGCGGGCGGTACATCCACGAGGCTCGCGAGGGCCGGGCCGGCATTGGCAGCCAGCCCGGCCCTCGTCATCGACCGGCGACGCCGCGTCAACTGACGGTGAGCCGAAGATGCACCGTCTACATCGTCTCCGGCGCGCTGACGCCCAGCAGGCCGAGGCCGGCGGCCAGCGTGCTCCGCACGGCCGTGAGAGGCCGGCGCGGAAGGCCGTGACGTCGGCGTCGTCGCTGAGCACGCGGCAGTGCCGGTAGAACACGTGGAACTCGGAGGCGAGCTCACCCAGGTAGCCGTGCACGCGGTGCGGCGATCGCGGTCCGCCGCGTCAGCAGCACGTCCGGGAAGCGCGCGAGGGCCTGCAGCAGCGCGCGCTCGTGTGAGGTGACGTCCACGGCCGGGACGGCTTCGCCCGCCGGCCGCTCCCCCCCCCCGGCAGGTTGCGCAGGATGCTGCAGATGCGCGCGTGCGCGTACTGCACGTAGTACACCGGGTTGGTGTTGTTCTGCTGCACGGCGAGGTCGATGTCGAGGTCCAGGGTGGTGTCCTGCGAGCGCCCGACGAGCAGGAACCGCGCGGCGTCCACGCCGATGGCCTCGAGGAGGTCGTCGATGGTGACGATGTCCCCGCGGCGCTTGCTCATGCGCCTCGCCTCGCCGCTCTCCAGCAGGTTCACGAGCTGGCCGATGATGAGTTCCAGCTTGTCGGGGTCGTGCGGCGGCAGCGCCGTGAAGGCGGCCTTCATGCGCGGCACGTAGCCGTGGTGGTCGGCGCCCCAGATGTCGATCATGCGCTCGAACCCGCGGTCCATCTTGTCGCGGTGGTAGGCGATGTCGCTGAGGAAGTAGGTGGGGTCGCCGGTCTGGCGGATGAGCACCCGGTCCTTGTCGTCGCCGTACCGGGTGGTCGTGAGCCAGCAGGCGCCCCCCTCGTCGTAGAGGAGGCTCTCGCCGTCGAGGTCGGCGAGCGACTTGCCCACCTCGCCGCCGAACCCGCGGTGGTCGCCCCGCCCGCGTACAGCGAGCTCTCGGGCGTCCACGCGTCGAACGGGACGCGCAACCGCTCCAGCGCAGCCTGAACTGGGTGAGGATCGCGTCCCGGCCCCAGACCTTGATCTCGTCGATGGTCTCGGCCGGCAGCGCCGTGACGTCGAAGCCGAAGCCTCCAGCGCCTCCTTGAAGCGGTCGCCCACCGCGGCGATGAGCTCGTCCGCAAGAGGCAGCAGATAGTCGCCCTGGTAGCCCTCCTCCGGCACCGGTGTGTCCAGGCCCATGCGCTGCCCGTAGCGAGCCGCGAGCGACTGGCCGAACCGCGTCATCTGCGGCCGTAGTCGTTGACGTAGAACTCGCGCGTCACGTCGTGACCGACGAAGGCGAGGATGCGACAGAGCGCGTCGCCGTAGGAGGCGTAGCGCGCGTGGCCCACGTGCAGCGGCCCCGTGGGGTTCACGCTCACGAACTCCACATTCATCTTCTGGCGGAGCGCGACCGGCAGCGAGTCGCGCCCGTAGTCGGCGCCCTGTTCAAGGAGACGGTCGAGGGCGCCGCGGTACCAGGCGTCGTTCAGGAAGAGGTTGAGGAAGCCGGGCCCGGCGACCTCGAAGCGGTCGCACACGCCGGCGCCCGGGCCGGCCAGCCAGCGCGCTTCGACGGCCTCCGCAAGCTCTCGTGGCACCCGTGCGGCGCGCTTGGCGGTGATGAGCGCCGCATTGGTGGTCACGTCGCCGTGCTCGGGCCGCGCCGGCAGCGAGAGCTCCACGGCCGGAGCCGCCACCTCGGTGGCCCCGCCGGCCGCCAGTTCCTCTTCGAGCGCGGTCTGCAGAGAGGCCGCGAGTCCGTTCAGGTCGTAGAGATCGTCGCTCATGGTCACCCTGGTCCGTGTCGTGAGCCCGCCGGGCGGCGGGCGCCCGCCGATTCTATCCGTCCGCGTCGTGGGGCGCGATGGGGCTGGGCCGGCTTAGTCCGTGAGCCGCGGGGCCCTTCGGGCCGTCTCCCGCTCAATAGCACTACGGCGCCTTCGGCGCCTACGGGCATTAGTGGTGGTAGGGCTCACCGCGCAGGATCTTGCCGGCGCGGAACAGCTGCTCCAGCAGCACCACCCGCGCCAGCTGGTGCGGCAGCGTGAGGTCCGACAGCGAGAGCGCCTCGCCGGCCCGCGCGCGCACGTCGGCGGCGAGCCCCAGCGAGCCGCCGATCACGAACCCCGCGCCGCCGCGCTCGAACGCGCGTTGCAGGCGCGCGGCGAACTCCTCCGTGCTCAGCCGCGCGCCCTCCACGGCCAGCGCCGCGACCACGGGCGCCTGCGGCCACGCCGCGAGCAGGCGCTTGCCCTCGTCGCGGAGCACCTCCGCCTCACCGCGTCCGCGCAGCGGCACCTCTTTGACCTCGCGCACGCTCACGGTCATGAGCGGGCGCAAGAGGTCGAGGTAGTGCTGCGCGGCGGGCGCGAGGTCGCGGTGCAGCGACCCCGACGACGAGGAGCTCGACGCGCGCCGCCACCAGGATCAGGTGCGGGCGGCCCGGAGTAGAACGCCACCCGGCCGGGGCCGGCGGCCCGGGCCGTGTAGACGGTGGTGGCCGCCTTGGCCACGAGCTCCTCGGCGCTGCGGCCGTCGAGCGGATAGCTCGCCACGCCGGCCGACGCCGTGAGCGCGATGGGCCGGTCCTCGGTCTCCACGGCCAGCTGGCGCATGGCGCCGAGCACCCTGGCGAGCGCGGCGTCGGCCTCCTGGTCGGCCGTCTCGGGCATGACCAGCAGGAACTCGTCGGCGCCGTAGCGGCACACGAGGTCGCAGCTGCGCAGCTGGGCCGTGAGCGCCGCCGCCCAGTGCCGCAGCACCTCGTCGCCGGCCGCGCGCCCGGCCGTGTCGTTGACCTCGGAGAAGCCGTCGAGGTCGAGCATCGCGAACGCCACGTTGCGCCCATGCCGCTCGGCGCGCGCCAGCTCGTAGGCGGCGCGCTCGCGCAGCGAGCGGAAGTTGAGCAGTCCGGTGAGCGGGTCGTGCGTCTCGTGCTCCTTGCGCTCGTTGAGCAGGCGCAGGTTGTCCAGCGCGACGTCCGCCTGGTCTGCGAGCTGCGTGAGCAGGCGACGCTGCTCCACCGGGTGGAAGCCGTTCTCGTTGTACAGGTAGCCGGCCTGCTTGCCGGCGTACCCCTCGAACTGACAGACCGTGTCGCCGAGGCTCCAGCACATGGTCTCCTTGGTGAGCACCTCGGTGCCGGTGATGTCCTCGAGCACGCCGTCGATGATGCCGCGCTCCACGTCGCACACGGGCGTGCCGGTCGTGGGCATGTGATCGTGTCCGAGGGTACGGTTGAGCTTGACCAGCACGCGCTCCTCGTCGAGCTCCACCTCGAGGTCGCCGATCATCATCTTCGCGAACCAGTCCTTGAGGCCCTGGATCGACGAGATGCCCAAGTCGCGGCTGGCGCGCTTGCTGGCGAGGTAGATGGCGGGGCCGGCGCTCTCGCCCAGGATCTCGGGGAGGATCGAGAACTGCAGCAGGCGCACCAGCGCCACCGGAGCCGTGTGGTCCGGGCTCGAGCCCCGGAGAACTTCTCCGGCGTCGGGGTACACGCGGCGTTCCTCCGCGGCCGTGAGCGCGATGACGCTCCGCAGCGTACGCGCGAAGATGGTCGCCAGAGATACTTCTTCCTGGGATCGAAGCGCCATGCTCAGACCTCTCGGGCACACGCCCGAAGGCGCACACATCCGGTGTGGGCCTTTCCCCTCCCGCGACGGCTCCGCATGCCCGCACAGCCATCGTGCCTATACTATAGGCGAAGGGGCCCACGCCCAGACCTGACGCGGGCCCCCAAGCGTTGCCAGCTCAGTGTACGACGGAGTGCCCCTGTGAGCTCACGACAGCCTCACGACGAGCCTGAGAACGCCTGCGCGATCCCCAAGCAGGAGGCCCGGCGCCGGGCGCTCGACGCACGAGACTCGCTGCCGGAGGACGAGCGCGAGCGCCTCGCCGACGCGGTGCGTGCGCGCGCCCTCGAGCTCCCCGAGCTCACCGCGGCCCGCACCGTCATGCTGTTCGCCTCGTTCCGCACCGAACTGGACACGATGCCCATCGCGCGGCGGGTCATCGAGGCCGGCAAGAGGCTGTGTCTGCCGCGAGTGCTCGGGCCGCGCGTCATGGCGGCCTACCAGGTCGGCGACCTGGCCGCCGACCTGGTCCCCGGCAAGTGGGACATCCCCGAGCCGCGCGAGGGGCTGCCGGAGGTGGCTCCGGAGGAGCTGGACCTCGTGTTCGTGCCCGGGTCAGCGTTCGACGAGGAGGGCGGCCGCTGCGGGTACGGCGGCGGCTTCTACGACAACTACCTGCCGCTCACCCGCCCGGGCACGCCGTGGGTGGCGCTCGCGTTCGAGGCGCAACTGGTCCCCAGCATCGCGTGTGAGGCGCACGACCTGCCGGTGACGGCGATCGTCACCGAGCGCAGGGTCATCAGGCCGGAGTGAGGCCGAGCTCCTCCGCGAGCGCTCGGCCCAACCGCCTTGCCTCCCCGAGCGCCGCGTCGTCGGCGGCCAGCGCGCCGGCCTCGTCGGCGTAGGCGCCACAGGTGAGGACCTTCACGTCCCCCTCCGTCGAGAGGCCGACGTAACGACGCAGCGCGTCGAGCGTCTCCTGCAGCCCGCTCTCGGCGGTCACGGCGACCAGCCCGACCGCCTTGGCGCGCAGGCGCTCTCCCTTGGAGTACGGGAACAGGTTGCGATCGATGAAGGCCTTCATCTGCGCGGAGACGTTCTCGTAGTACACCGGCGACCCGAGGACCAGGCAATCGGCCGCGTACACCTTGTCGAGCGCCGCCGGCGTGTCGTCTTCCAGCGGACAGCGCGGAAGGTCGGCGCAGAGGTCGTGCGCGAAGCAGGGCTCGATGCTCAACCGGCTGAGCACGATCGTCTCGCACGCAGCGCCGGCGGACTCGAGCTCCCCGAGCGCCGCGGCCACGAGCGCGGCGGTGTTGCTGCGGGTGCGCGGGCTGCCGACGACCGCGACGACGGAGGGCCGGGCGGCGCCCGCGGGAGCTGCTCCGGCCGCTTCAGCCATTCCGCAGGGCCACCTGGACCTCGTCGCGCACGCGCAGCAGCGCCGCGGCGACGGTGTCGGGGTCCTCGTGGAAGCGGGCCGCCGGCATCGGCACCGAGATGGATGCGGAGCTGCCGTCGATGTCCATGACGGCGACGCCCACGCCGCAGATGCCGGCGCGGTGCTCTTCGCAGTCGTAGGCCAGGCCGCTCTCGCGCACCAGCTCGAGCTCGGCGAAGAGATCCTTGCGGCTGACGGGCGTGTGCTTGGCCGGCGTCTCCAGCCGCTTGGGCAGCCGCCGCTTGACCTCTTCCACCGGCAACTGCGCGAGCAGCGCCTTGCCGTTGGCGGTGCAGTACGCCGGGAACCGCGCACCCACACGCGAGACCACCATCAGCGAACGCTGAGGCGCCGGGTGCTGGGCGATGAACAGCACGTGCATGCCGTCCAGCACACCCAGGTCCACGGTCTCGTTGAGCTCGCGCGACAGCTGCTCCAGGTACGGACGGACCACCGTCGGCAGGTCGCGCTTGGCCATGGCCAGGCGCATGATGCCGGGCCCCAGGTGCAGGCGCCCCGTAGCGCCGTCAGTGGTGATGAAGTCCTCGTGTTCGAGTGCGCCGCGGATGCGGTGCACCGTGGTCCGCGGCAGCCCCGAGCGGGCGACGAGCTCGCTGAAGGTGAGTCCGCCGGAGGAATCAGCCGCCAGCAGCCGCAGGATCGTGGCGGCGCGCGCGAGCACCTGCACGCCGTTGCGCTGTTCTCTGTCCTCCTCGCGATCGGTGTCGATCACGTCTCCTCCATCCTCTCGCCCCACGGTGGCCCCAAGGGCGCAACTCCTCATGTGGTCACGCGGCCATGCGGTCCGCGCCTCGTGTGCGGCGGCCGCCCTCAGGGCGGCCGCCGGGAGCCAGTCGCCGGGCGCCGCGTGAGCGGCGCCCGGCGACTGCCCCCGTGCCTGCGTCAGGCGAGCTCCGCCGCCACAGGCTCCGGCTTGTCGGCCGGCTTGTCCCCGTCGGCGGGCAGCTCGTCGAGCAGCAACCGGCGCCTGACCGGGAACAGGTGGATGTTCCACTTCTTGGCGATGAAGCCCCAGATGCCCTTGGGAGCGACGGTCGCCATGATGACCGCGACGACGCCGAGCAGCAGCATGTACAGCGTGCCGTACTGGCTGAGGCTCTGCAGCAACGCGAAGTAGATGACCGCACCGATGATCGGGCCCTCGATGGTGCCGAAGCCGCCGATCACGACGATGAACAGGGCGTAGGCGGTCCAGTTGATACTGAACGCCGCCGCCGGCTGGATGCGCAGCAGGTTCATGGCGACGACCGCGCCGATGACGCCGCACACGTAGGCCGCCAGGACCCACACGACCAGCTTGGAACGGAACACGTTGACGCCGGAGCTCTGCGCCGCGATGTCGTTGTCACGGATCGCGGTGAGCGCCAGGCCGGTGCGCGAACGCAGCAGGAAGTAGACCAGGAGGATCGACCCGAGGGCCACGAACAGGGCCACCAGGTACGTGCCGGTGATGCGCGTGTCGATCGGGAGCCGGGCAGCGGAGAGCACCGTCTTGCCGGAGCCGCCGCCCGTCGCCTGGATGTTGGACACGATGAGCCGCACGACCTCCGCGATGACCCACGTGCCGATGCTGAAGTAGCCGCCGCGAAGGCGGAAGATGAGCGGCGCGACCGGCAGGGCCACCACCGCGGCCAGGAGGCCGGCGAGGAACACGGCGAGGAACGGGTTCAACCCGATCACGTCACCGATGAGCCACATGCCGTAGGCGCCGAGGCCGATGTACGCCTGCTGGCCGATGGAGACCAGACCGGCGTACCCCGCGAGCAGGTTCCACATCTGGGCCAGGGCGAGCAGGGTGAAGAACGTGACCATGGTGCGCGTGACGCTCACCTCGGCCCACCACGGCACGCTGACCAGGACGGCGATGATGCCGACGCTGACGATCAGCACGATCTTGTGCATGCCGCGTGGAACGCGCGACGCGGAACCCCGGCACGGCCGGCATGTCCTTGGTGATGTCCGGGGTGCTCATGCCGTCACCGTCTTCGCGAAGAACCCGCTCGGGCGGACGGCGAGGACCGTGAGGAAGACGAGGTGTCCCGCCACCAGCCCCCACCCGGCGCCGAACGCCTGGGTGCCGAGCGTCTGGGCGACGCCGAGGATGATGCCGCCGGCGAGCGTGCCCCACATGGAGCCCATGCCGCCCATGATGACGGCCTCGAACGCGTAGATGAGGCGGAACCCGCCCTGGGTCGGGTCGAACGTGGTGCGGATGGCCAGGAGCACACCGGCGAGCGCCACGATGGCGAGCGCGATGGCCATGGCGAGCGAGTAGATGTGCTTGTTGTTGATGCCCATGAGCTCGGCCGCCTCACGGTCGTCGGACGTCGCCCTGAAGGCGCGTCCAAGCTTGGCGCGAGCCAGGAAGACCTCGAGGACCGCGATGACCGCGACGGCCACGAGGAACACGATGAGCGGGAACCAGCCGATGGAGAGCTGGTCGCTGATCTTGACGCTGATGTTCTCGATCTTGCCGGCGTCCAGACCCTGCGAGTCGGCCGAGAACTTCAGGATGAGCGCGTTCTGGATGATGATCGACAACCCGAACGTCACCACGATCGGCCGCGTGTCGTCGGTGCCCAGCGTGAAGTTGAGCAGGCCGCGCTGCAGCACGTAGCCGAGCAGGAACATGATCGCGATGGTGAGCACGGTCGCCCACAGCAGCGGGAGACCGAGCGTCTGCACGATGAACAGCGCGACGAACGCGGCGAGGATGCCGAGGTCGCCGTGCGCCAGGTTGACCATGCGCATGACGCCGAACACGAGCGCAAGGCCGGTCGCGAACAGGGCGTACAGGCCGCCCAGGAGGATCCCTTGAAGTGTCACATTTGCCCAGACCATGCCGTCACATCCCGAAGTACGCTGCGGTGATCGCTTCAGAGCTCAGATCCGCCGGCTTACCCTCCAGCGAGATCTTGCCCTCCAGAAAACAGGCCACGTAGTCGGACACGGTGAGCACGTGCCCCACGTCCTGCTCGACGACGAGGATCGTGTGACCGCTGCCGACGAGCTGGACCATGGCTTCGTAGATGCGCTTGATGACCACCGGCGCGAGACCCAGAGAGACCTCGTCCAGCAGCAGCAGCTCGGGGTTGGACATGAGCGCCCGCCCGATGGCCATGGCCTGCTGCTCGCCGCCGGAGAGACTCCCGGCGCCGCGCTTGAGGAGCGGCTTGAGCAGCGGGAACAGCTCGACCACCGAGTCGACGTTCCAGTCGCCCTTGCGGCCGCCGTAGGCGCCCATGAGCAGGTTCTCGCGCACGGTGAGGCTCGGGAACACGCGGCGGCCCTCGGGAACGAGCGCGATGCCCATGCCCACGCGCTTGTGCGCGGGGTACTGGTCCACAGGTTCGCCGTGGAACAGCACGTGACCGGAGGCCGGACGCTGCAGGCCGGCGATGGTGCGCAGCAGCGTGGACTTGCCGCCGCCGTTGGCGCCGATGAAGGCGAACGTCATGCCTTCCTGGACTTCGAACGAGACGTTGAAGAGCGCCTGGAAGTCGCCGTAGAAGACGTCGACGTCCTTGAGCTCGAGGACGACGTCGCTCATAGCGGCGTCCCCCCCATGTAGCAGGCCTGCACCTCGTCGCTGCACATGACCTCGTTGGGCTCGCCCTCGACGAGGTTGCGCCCGAAGCTGATGGCGACGATGCGCTGCACCACGGCGAGCAGGGCGTGCACGATGTGCTCGATCCAGATGATGGACAGGCCCTCGCGGTGGAGGTCCTTGACCGTCTCGATGAGGATCTCGACCTCGCCCTCGGTGAGCCCGCCGGCGATCTCGTCCAGGAGCAGGACCTTGGGGTCGCCGGCGAGCGCGCGGGCGAGCTCGAGCCGCTTGCGGTCCAGCAGCGGCAGGGTGCCGGCCTGCTGGTTGGCCTTGGCCGACAGCCGCGTGATCTCCAGCGTCTCCACACAGCGCCGGTAGCTCGCGCGTTCGGTCATGTTGCGGCCGTAGGCCGCGCATACGAGCACGTTCTCGAACACACTCATGTCGGAGAACGGCTTCGGGATCTGGAACGTCCGGCCGATCCCCGCGCGGCAGCGATCCTGCCGCGGGAGACCGGTGATGTCCTTGCCTTCGAACGTGACCCGACCCCCATCGGGCCGATACACGCCGGTAATCAGATTGAAGAGCGTCGTCTTACCGGCGCCGTTCGGCCCGATGATGCCCAATGCTTCACCGTCGCTCAGCTTGACGCTCAGGTCATCGATGACCTGTACGCCGCCGAACGACTTCATGAGACCGGCGGTCTCGAGGACCACGGTCATGACGTCTCACCACCCTGCATCACATCGACCTCCTCAGGTGCAGGGCTCCCATCGGGCAGTACGGGTCGGGACCTGCACGTTCTCTCAGTACTTGATGGCCTCGACCTTGCCGTTCGTCGGGATGGTGACGTCGAACGGCGCCTCGGCGGCGTGCTGCGTGTCGACGAGGAGCAGGTCGAACGGGTAGTCCGTACCCTTGGTCCACATGCCGCCCACGAGCACGGTGCGGCAGACGTTGGGCACAGGGTTGAGCGGAGCGCCGGCAGACCACGTGATCTTGCCCTGGATGGTGTCCATGTCGGTGGCCTTGATGGCGTCCAGGACGACCTGCTTGTCGTCCACGGTGGTGGCACGCTTGAGGGAGTCGACGACGATCTCGAACACCGCGTAGTGCAGCAGCGTCTGGTTCCACTCTTTGCCGCCGCTGCTGCTGGTCCACGCGTCGGCGAGCTCCTGGCACGTCTGGCCGGACAGGGACGACTTGAAGGGGTGCCACGGGGACCACCAGCACTCGGTGGTGAGGCCGTAGCCGATCTCGCCGATGGCTTCCATCTCGGCCGGGAAGAGCAGCGCCTTGCCGACGGTGGCGGCCACGGGCTGGAAGCCCTGCTGGTAGGACTGCTTCCAGAAGTTCACGAAGTCCGGCGGGATGAAGACGCCGCTGAGGATGTTGCAGTCGGCGGCCTTGAACTTGCTGATCTGCGGCGTGTAGTCCTCGGTGCCGTCCTGGAACCGGCCGCCGTCGACCACGGTGTAGCCCGCCTTCTTGAGCATCGGCGGCTGACCCGTCTTGGGGTCGGCCCAGCCAAGGCCGTCGGCGTCGTTCGGCCACATCGCGCCGACCTTCTTGTTGGTGTCGAGCTGGTCCCACATGCCGGTGAACACGGCGGTGACGTCCTCGAGACCCCAGAAGGCGTGGTAGGTCCACTTGAAGCCCACGGCGGGGTCGCCGCCGCGGCCGAAGAAGTACGGCTGCCACGGGCAGTCGTTGGAGACGCACGGGACCTGCAGCGCCTCGGCCTGGTCGGCCACCGGGCTCACGGTGTCAGGTGTGGACGCGACCATCATGACGTCGATGCCGTCGTTGGTGACGAGGTCACCGGCGACCGTCGCGGCGCGGTTGGAGTCGGACTGCGAGTCCTTGATGATGATCTCGATGGGGTGGGTCTGGCCGTCGCCGCACTTGACGCCGTCCTTGACCGCGGTCTTCCACTGCTCGACCAGCCACTGGTCCGTCTCGCCGAACGCGGCGAGCGGGCCGGTGAGCGGGCTGACGAACCCGACCTTGATGGCACGGCCTCCGCCGGAGCCGCCGCTGTCCCCGCCGCTGTCGCTGCTGCTGCCGCAAGCCGCGAGCACGCCGCTCAGACCGCCGGCAGCGCCGACGGCGAGACCGGCCACGCCGGCGGTCTTGAGGAAGTCGCGACGGGTGATCGGCGTCCTGACGCCGTTCGTCGCCTTGCGGGTCTTGTCGTCCGAACTCATACCGCCTCCTTACGTGGTCCCGCCGTCCCAACGCCCCTTCTGGACGCCGCAGACAGCCGGGACCCCCCCGATGGCTTCTGTTCTCAGGCGCTGCGAACGGGTGTTCGTGCTTGCTTCCTTCAGCCGAACCAGCGCCTGTGGTGTGTGCTCAGTTGCTCCCTGCACCTCCGCGTCTATCCGCGATACGGATGGTCCCTCCCACGATACGGGACATCATACCGTCGAGGTAAGTGGTGTCAAGGACGCCGCGGGCCGCTTGTACCTTCTGGCACAAAGCCTCAGGCGGGATTGACCAGTTCGGGGTGGAGCTTGAGCCGATCGACCACTTCAGACACGGTCGCAGGCTCGAGTTGCATGGACTTGGCGATGCCGACGAGGCGCTCGACGAGCTGCAGGTTGGACGCGGCCGGCACGCCCTTGGACAGCGTGAGCGTGTCCTCCATGCCCGTACGTGCGTTCCCCCCCATGGCCAGTCCGATGGTGGTCATCGGCAGGTTGGCCTTGGCGACGGCGATGACCTGCCAGCTGGTGCCTGCCGGCAGCTCCTTGACGAGCCAGGAGAGGATCTGCGGGTCGCCGCGCATGCCGCCGCGGACGCCCATGACGAAGGACACCTGGAGCGGCTCGACGAGCAGTTCCTTGTGGAGCAGGTACAGCATCATGTCGAGGTGGCCGGTGTCGTAGATCTCGATCTCGGGCTTGACGCCCAGCTCGATCATCCGCGCGGCGAGCTTCATCATCTTCTCGGGCGGGTTCTGGAACTCGGCCGGCCCGAACGTCATGGTGCACGGGTTGAGGGTCGCCATCGCCGGCCTCGCCTCGACGAGCGCCATGCGCTGCTCGTAGGTGAACGCCAGGCCGCCGGTGGACAGCTGGGTGATGCCCGGGCAGGCCTCACGGACGGCCTCGACGGTGCGCCTGGCGACGTCGAGGTCGGCCGTCATGTTGCCCTGGTCGTCGCGCAGGTGGATGTGGATGACGGCGGCGCCGGCGTCGTAGCACTGCCTGGCGTCGGCGGCGATCTCCGCCACGCTGCCGGGCATGCCGGCGTTGTCCGCCTTGGTGGCCACCGGCCCCGTGAGCGCCGCGGTGATGATCGGGTTGGGCATGGAGACTCTCCTCGGAGGTCGTGTGGTCAGTGGGCACGGGGACGCGCGGTGGTGCTGCCGCCCGTCCCCGTGCCGTCCGCTCGCCCGCGTCCGCCGTCCCCATCAGGGAACCCGGAAGCGGCTCCCGAAGGCCCGCCTCAGAACTCGCGCGGCTCCGGGTACGGGATGGCGACCAGCATGCTCGCCGGCGAGTTGGTGTGGTTCAGGATGGAGCGAGCCTCGTCCGGCGCCAGGTAGACGGAGTCGTACTTCTTGAGGATGGTCTCGCCCTCGTCTGTCTTGACGGTGACCTCACCCTCGAGCACGAAGTACACCTTCTCGAGCGGGGTGGCGACGTACTCGCACCCGCCTCCGGGCAGGAAGTGGGAGATGCTCATCCAGAAGTTGCGGGTCTTGCTGACCTCGAAGCCCTGCAGACGCAGGCCGTACACGTCGAAATGACCGGGAGCCTCGTAGCTCGGCGCCTCGTCGTACCTCGTTACCTCCATGCCTCACTCCTTCTCAGTAGCCGGCGCCGGGGCCGTAGCCGGTGCCGGCGTAGGTGTACGTGCGATCCGGCACGTCGTTCAGGTCGTCCTCGTCGATCTCGGCGGCGCAGCGGACCATGGAGCCGTCGCCCATGTACCAGCGGATCGGGAAGCAGAAGAAGCGGAAGCGCTTGCCCTTGACCTTGTCCAGGTCGCCGCCGAGGTTCTCGACGCCGACGATGCCGTGGCCGAGCATCTGCTTGTGGCAGGGCTCCCACGTCCCCTCGCAGCCGATGGCCTCGAGGTCGCCGAACTTGGCGTCGTAGGCGTCCTGGCCGTGCACCTCGATGAAGACGGCCTTCTCGAACTCGGCGTAGGCCTCGATGCCGTACTTCTCGATGTACTCCTCGGTGATCGGACGGCCGGAGGCGCCCGGGAGGTTCATCTGCGGCGGGCCGTTCTTGCCCATCGCCGTGTGCAGCGGGTGGTCGAGGGCCTGCATGTCCATGGCGACGACCTTGACCTGCTTCTCGACGAACCACCTGCCGGCCTCGACGCCGGTGCCGCAGGAGTACTGGTAGTAGTCCATGGAGTCGTCGAACTTGCGGTGCATGCCGGTGTTGAGGCACACGACCATGCCCTTGAGCTCCTCGGGCTTGATGCCCGCGCGCTCGCAGGCGTCCTCGATGTGCTTGGGCAGGATGAGGCCCCACTTCTCGATCTGGATGTCGAGGCAGACGGCGTCGCCGGTGTAGGCGTCGACCGGCATCTCGTGCGTGTAGCGGGCGCGCTTGCCGTTGAACTCGCGCTCCATGACGTGGCGGGGAGCGTCGGCGTGGGTGCCGGTGTGCTGCACGCAGTCGATGCGCTGCGTGAGGACGCCGCCCTTCGCCAGGGTGTGCATGGAGTCGATGACCGGCTTCACGAAGTACGGCCACCGGGGGATCTCCGCGCTGAACGGGTGTGTGAGGTCGACGAATACCTTCTTGCCCATGGGCGTTCTCTCCTCGGTCGCGTTCCGCATCCCGGACACTGAGTGCCCGTATCGTGGATACGCTATAGGTCTGATGAATCTGCTGTCAATACGCCGCCGACGTGGGGACGCGGAGTTGCCGCGTCAGTCCGCGTTGACGACCTTCTGGATGTCGTCACGGGTGCGGAGGAGGGCGGCGGCGATGCGCTCCTCCTGGCCCTCGAGGCGGGCGGCCGGCATGGCCACCGTGATCGCGGCCATCGATCCGCCCGCGTCCTCCAGTGCGGCGCCGACCGCCGACACCCCCAGCGTGTGCTCCTGGTGGTCGAACGCCACGCCGGTGCCGCGCGCCGCCTCGATCTCGCGCAGCAGCGCCTCGCGGTCGACGATGGTGCGGCTGGTGAGCGGCTCGATGGGGCTCGGGATGAGCCGCTCAGCCTCCTCCGGCGACAACTCCGCCAGGATGGCCTTGCCGCAGGCCGTGCAGTAGAGCGGGAACCGGTCACCGACCTCGGCCACCACCCGCAGCGACCGCTGCGGGACGTACTGGTCGGTGAACAGCGCCTCCTCCCCGTCGAGCACCACGAGCTCGACGGTCTCGTGCAGTTCGAGCGAGAGCTTCTTGAGATACGGCGCCGCCTCGTGACGCAGTTCACGGCGCCCGGCGGCGGCGACGCTGATGAGGCCGGCGCCGATGTGCAACTTGCCGGACGGCGCCAGCCGCATGAAGCCCTCCTGACAGAGCGCCCCGACGATGCGGTAGCACGTGGAGCGCGGCAGCCCGACGCGGTCGGCCAGCGCGATGGGCGTGAGCCCCTCGGGCGCGACGGAGAGCTCGCGCAGCAGGAGCGCAGCACGTGAGAGCACCTGTACGCCGTCGCGCCGCTCGGCCGCCATCAGATCTCCCCCGTCCCGTCCGGCCGGGCCGGCCTAGAACCCGCGCTCGGGGTCGCTCAACACGTGGACCAGGTACGCGACCAGCCGCTTGCGCGAGGCGTCGGCCGCCTCGGGCGGCCAGTCGAAGAAGCCCTTGCCGCTCTTGAAGCCGAGGTCGCCGGCATCCAGCTTCTCTTTGAGCAGCGGAGACGGCTCACCCGACGCCTCGAGGTGCGGCAGGATGTAGTCGTGGATCGCGTACGTGAGGTCCAGGCCGACCATGTCGGCGTTCTCCATGGGCGCCAGGATCGGCAGTCGCAGGCCGGGACCGAAGCGGATGCTCTCGTCCACGGTGGCCGCATCCGCGATGCCGTGTTCCACGATGGAGATGGCCTCGCGCCACAGCGCGTGCTGCAGGCGGTTGGCCACGAACCCCGGCACGTCCTTCTTGCAGTCGATGGGCCGCTTGCCCACGCGGCGCAGCAGGTCCATCGCGTGGTCCACGACGGCAGGGTCGACGTGCTCGGTGCGTACGACCTCCACCAGCGGGATGAGGTACGGCGGGTTCCAGAAGTGGGTGCCCACCACGCGCTCCTTGTGCTGCGCCCTCTCGCCGATCTCGGTGATGCTCATGACGGACGTGTTGGTGCAGAGGATCGTCTCGGGCGGGCAGGCGGCGTCGAGCCGCTCGAACACGTCCTGCTTGAGGGCGAGGTCCTCGAACACGCACTCCACCACCACGTCGGCGCCCTCACAGGCGTCCGGCAGGTCGGTGGTGGTGCGCACCCGGCCGACGGCGTCCTCGACGCCGTCGGCCGGGAACAGACCATGCTCCGCAAGGAAGGTCAGGTTGGCCGTGAGCGCGCCGGGGGCGCGCTCCAGGGCCTCGGGGTAGACGTCCTGGAGCGCGACCTCGTGCCCGGCGGCGGCGAAGACCTGGGCCACACCCACGCCCATCATGCCGCCGCCGATGACGGCGATGCGCTCTCCGCTCTCGGCGCTCAAGTCCAACCTCCTCAGCGGCCGGCGATCAGCCGGCCGTGCTGCCGCCGTCCACGGCCATGATCTCGCCGGTGACGAAGTCGGAGGCGGCGGAGGCGAGGTAGACGACGGCGCCGATGAAGTCCTGAGGATCGGCGACGCGGCCCCACGGGATGCGCGAGAGGAAGATCTTCTTGAGCTCGGGGTCCTCGATGACCTGCTGCGTGAGCGGCGTCCAGAAGATGCACGGCGCGATGCTGTTCACGTTGATCTGGTACTTGGCCCACTCGGTGGAGAGCTGCTTGGTGAGCAGGTGGACGGCGCCCTTGGCGGTGCCGTAGGCGGAGTAGCCGCCCGGATGGCCGAACTCCCCGCGCACGGAGCCGACAGTGATGATCTTGCCGCCGCCCTGCTTGATCATCTGGCGGCCGGCGGACTGGCAGGTAAGGTACGTGCCCTTGACCAGCGAGTCCATGACCATCTGCCACGAGTCGATCGGGAACTCCTCGGCGGGATGGCGGTCGGCCTGGCCGGCGGCGGTGACGAGGATGTCCACGGAGCCGAACTCGGCCACGGCGGCCTGCACCATGTTCTCCACGCTCTCCGGGTCGACGCAGTCGCACGACACGGCCTTGACGTTGGCGCCGGTGGCGTCGGCGATGTCCTTGGCCGCCGCCTCGAGGTTCTCGGCGCGGCGGCTGGTGACCACCACGTTGGCGCCGTAGGCGGCCAGACCCTTGGCGGCGTCGTGACCGAACGCGCCGGAGCCGCCGGTCACGACCGCGGTCTTGCCGGTCAGGTCGAACAGGTTGCGGATCTTCTCGACGCTCCAGATCTCACGGTCAGCCATCGCGCTCTCCTCTCAGGACACTGTCGGTACGGCCGCCGAGGGTCGGGGAGGACGTGCTTGGCGTCCCACCACGGCCGCCCGGCGCCCGGCCGGACATCCCTCACGCGCCGTTCCGCACTGGGGCGACTGCCCACGATGCGGAACTGGTATTCCATGATGCGAACACTATGGCAGGGTGCGCGGGCAGGTCAAGCGTCTCAGACGCGGGCTGTGAGGCCGCCGTCCACGTAGAGGATCTGGCCGGTGACGAACCGGGCGGCCGGTGAGGCGAAGAAGAGCACCGGCCCCACCACGTCGCCGGCGTCACCCCAGCGGCCCATGGGGATGCTGGCGCGCAGGCCGGCGGCGAACTTCTCGTCGGCCAGCACCGAGCGCGTGAGCTCGGTCTCGACGAAGGTGGGCGCCACCGCGTTGACGCGGATGCCGAGCTCGGCCCACTGCGCCGCGAGCGAGCGGGTGAGCGAGTCCACGGCGCCCTTGCTGGCCGAGTACTCGGCCTGACCGAAGGTGGCGCCGTAGCGGCCGCGCACCGACGAGAGATTGACGATGGCGCCGCCGCCGGCCGCGGCCATACGCCTGCCGGCGGCCTGGCAGCAGAGGAACGTGCCGGTGGCGTTGATGTCCAGGATGCGGCGCCAGTCGGCCGGCGCCAGGTCTTCGGCGCGCGTGCGCACCGTGGCGCCGGCGGCGTTGACGAGCACATCGATGCCGCCGAGGTCGCGCACGGCCGCGGCGGCCATCCGCTCCACGGAGTCCTCGTCGGTGACGTCGACGGCGATCCCGGCGCCGAGCACGCCGTGCTCCGCGGCCAGGTCGTCGGCGAGCGCGAGCGCGCGGCCCTCGTCCACGTCGGCGACGGCGACGTCGGCGCCGTGGGCGGCGAAGCCGGCGGCGATCGCGCCGCCCAGGCCGCCGGCGCCCACCACGAGCGCCCTGCGGCCGGAGAAGTCGAACTCGTCCATCGACCCTCCTCAGGCCCCGCGCAGGCGGGCCTCGGTCGTGTCCCTGAGCTCGATGAGCCTCGCGGTCACCAGCTCCTCGCTCTCCTGGAAGCGCGCCGTCGGCATCGGCACGGCCACGGACGCGGCGCGCCCGTCCACGTCGGTGATCGCCACAGCCACGGCGCAGATGCCGTTGCGCATCTCCTCGCGCTCGTACCCGACCCCCGCCTCGCGGACCTCGTCGAGCTCCTGCAGCAGCGCCTCGCGCGTGCGCGCGCGCCCGTCGAGAGCAGGTTCCAGCCGGCGCGGCAGGCGGCGCAGGACCTCGTCCTTGGGCAGCTGCGCCAGCAGCACCTTGCCGCTGGCGAGGCTGTACGCCGGGAAGTGCGCCCCCACGCGGGCGATCGCCATGAGCGCGCGCTGCGGCGCCGGGTGCTGGGCGACGAACAGGACCCGGCTGCCGTCCAGCACCGCCAGGTCCACGGTCTCGTTGATCTGCTGGGACAGGTGCTCGAGCGACGGCTGCAGCAGCGCCACCAGGTCGCGGCGGCCGGCGAACGCCAGCCGGAGGAGGCTCGGGCCGAGCTCCCGCCGGCCGGTCCTGGCGTCGGTCTGCACGTAGCCCACGTGCTCGAGCGCCGTGCAGATGCGGTGCACCGTGGTCTTGGGCAGGCCGGTCTGCTCGGCCAGCTGGGCCAGGCTGCGGCCGCCGTCGGGCTCGGCGAGCGCGCCGAGCACGGCGGCCGCCCGCGTGATCACCTGCATGCCGCCGTCTGCTCCCTCTTCGTCGGACCGCCGCCTGGGCATCGTTCCCCTCTCGTCAGGCGTCGTCCGCCTCCTCCCACGCCTCGATCTGGACGAGGCACGAGTTGGCCGCGAGGGCGTGCGCCTTGCGGATCATCATCCGGCTCGGCGTGAGCACGTTCATGCACCCGCCCCTGTCGGCGGAGTGCCCCGGCTCGCCCACTGGCTCGTAACGGGCAGACGACTCGTACGAGTGAACTGTACCTGCCGGGACGCGTTCCGTCAGCTGGACCGCGCAGATCACGGCTCCGCGGTCGTTGAACACGCGCACGAGCTGGTGCTGCCGGAGTCCGCGCGCGGCCGCGTCACTGGAGCTCACACGCACGATCCAGTAGTAGCGGCCGTCGATGAGGACGCGGTGGTCGCGGATGTCGTTCGTGACCGCGTCTTTGCCGTCGCTCTGCGTGTGGAAGCTGTGGCGCGGGTGCGGCGTGATGAGCTGCAGCGGGTACTTCGCGTAGAGCTCGTCGGAGTGCGGGCCCTCCCACGCCGGCACGTACCGCATGATGGGCGCGCGCTCCGGGTCGTCGGGGTCGAACCGCTTGAGGCTGGACGCCTCGAACTCGAGCTTGCCCGACTGGGTCTGCAGCCCGTAGCCGAAGTCGCCGGTGTAGTCGGCAGGCAGCGGCGTCAGCTCGGGCGTGTCCTTGGCGCGACCCTCCGCGAACCACCGGTACGACACGGGGTCGCGCCGGTCCTCCGGCGACGGCGCGATCACGTAGTACCCCTTCTTGAGGAAGTCCTTCCAGGAGACCCGGGTGGGCAGGTCGGTGGCGTCGAACAGCCGGCGGCACCAGTCCAGCTCCGTCACGCCCTCGCTGTACATGGAGCCGAGGCCGAACCGTGTGGCGAGCTCCAGGAAGATCTGGTGGTCCGACTTGGACTCGCCGAGCGGCTCGATGCACTTGTGCTGCATCACCGCGACGCGGTGGTTGCACTGCGTGTACGCGTGCTGGATGTAGCCGCCGCAGTTGGCGAACTCGCTGATGTCCCAGCGTTCGAAGTTGGTGCAGGCCGGGAGGATGACGTCGGCGAACTTCGTCTCCCCCTCCATCCAGATCGCCTGGTTGACGACGATCTCGAGCTTGTCCGACCGATACATGCGCGCGAACCGGTCGGTCTCGGTCATGGTGCCGAAGTGCGAGCCGCCGTACTTGTAGTACATCTTGATCTCGCTGTGGCCCGGCGCCGGGTACTCGAAGCGCTGGAACTGGCCCTCGATGGACTTCGAGTCGGTCGGGTACGCCTCCACGTGGCCGTCGAGCACCGCCTCGGGGATCTTGAGCCGAGGGATCGCCTGATTGACGGTGTTGACCGTCGGGAGCTGCGGCATGCGCTGGTACATGTTGATGCTGAGCGCCGTGCCGTAGAGGTCGCCGGAGTAGCCGCCCTCGGCGTAGCCCGGGAAGAAGAAGTGCGTGTCGAGCGGCGTGCCCTGCTGCAGGCAGCCCATGTTGACGCCGGGCTTGCCCAGGCCCTGCATGGCCATCAGGCACACCACGCCGCGCGCCCAATCCGTGCCGGTAGCGGTGCGGCAGGCGCCGCCGAAGCCGACGAGGCCGCCGGCGGCGAGGTAGGTCTTCTTCTTGCCCCACGCGCGCGCGAGCGCACGCAGGTCGCGCGCGGGGACGCCGGTCTCGGGCTCCTGCCACTCCGGCGTCCTGGCGACCCCGTCCTCCTCGCCGAGCACGTAGGCGCGCCACTTGTCGAAGCCGACGGTGCGGTCGGCCACGTACTGCTCGTCATACAGGCCTTCGGTCATCCACACGTGGGCGATGGCGAGCACCATGGCGCTGTCGGTGCCCGGCCGCGGGGCGATCCACTTGCCGCCCAGCATCTGCGCGGTGTGGTTGTGGAACGGGTCGATGTGCACGCAGGGGATGCCGAGCTCCTTGAGCCACATCCGGCGGATGGTCCCGTCGTGGGCGCCGTACACTCCGCTGGTGGCCTCTGGGTCGGAGGACCAGAACACCACCATCTCGGCGTGCTTGAGCAGGTCCTCCACGGTGCCGTAGGTCTCGCCGCCGCCGTTGCGCGCGGTCTGGCCCCAGTGGTGGGCGGCGCCCCAGTACCAGCCCTCCCAGCTGTCCGGATTGTGCATGACCGGCGACCAGCCGATCATGTTGAAGAAGCGGATGCGGGCGCTCAGCCAGTAGCCGAGCACGCCCCAGGTGTGGTGCGAGCCGCTGCCGTTCATGATGGCGCCCGGCCCGTGCTCGAGCTTGACGCGCTTGATCTCCCGCGCGACCAGGTCGAGCGCCTCGTCCCAGCTGATGCGCTCGTAGCCGGAGACGCCGCGGTTCTGCGGGTTCCGCTCCCCGTCGGGGTCGAAGTCCACGCGCTTCATCGGGTACAGCAGGCGGTCGGGCGAGTAGATGAGGCTCTTCCAGGCGAGCGTGTGCGAGCTCACGGTGGTCTTGCGCGGCGGGGAGAACTTCTTGCCGCGCGCCTCCACCACCCACGTGGCGGCGTCGTCCTCGTCGAACTCGATGGGCGTGATGCGCAGGATGCGCCCGTCGCGCACGTAGACGAAGACGGGCCCGCCGTTGGTGTTGCTGGTGAACCGGCGCACGCCGCCGCCCACGTCCACGCCGGCCTCGAGGCCCACGGTGAACATCATCTGCAGCGTCTCCGAGAACCAGACGGCGAGCTCGTCGGGACCCTCGACGCGCATCTGGAAGTTCTTGAGCGCGTCGATGAACTCGAGGTAGTCGCGGCCGGGCCGCATGATGCGGGCCGCGACGTCGGGCGAGTCGAACGTCATGGTGAGGTCCGGCGCCGGGTGCAGGCCGGACCGCGAGCGGACCTTGCCGCCTTCGATGAGGTACGCCCTGCCCCGGGTACGGCCCGCGAGGCGGATCTGCGCCACGAGGTCGCGCTCCTTGAGGCGCGCCGCGAACGCGGGGTACCGGCGCGCCGTGGCCCGAAGGAGGACCTCAAGGCCGGCGAGGGTGGCCGTGAACTGCGTCTCGGCGGTGGCCTTCTTCGCCTGCCCCGCCGCCTTCTTCGCATGTGCCGCCGCGCTCTTCGCCTGCCCGGCCAGCCGGGCTCCCCGCCGCTCGCTCATCGCCATGTCTCCTCCGCGCCGCCTCAACCCGTCGCCCCGCAGAGGCGGTCCCTGTCGTTCCGCTTCGCGGAATAGCTATTCCGCTACACGGTACGCTAACGCGCGAGCTGCGTGCTGGTCAAGCGCGAGGCGTTGTGCGGCAGAAGAACGGCGACGGCCGCGGCTCCTGGAGCCGCGGCCGTCGCCTGCGGAGAAGATACGGGGCGGCCGTCTCGGGGGACGGGCGGCCGCCCCGGCGTCTCGCAAGGGAAGCACTTGCGAGACGCGTCGTCGGGGGCCCGGGGGGAAGCCCCTGTCTGTCAGTACGTCAGGGCTTGGAGGTCGCCCTGCGTGGGGACCTCGGGAGCCTGCGAGTTGTTGACCACGACGAGGTCGTAGGGGTACTTGGTGCCCTTGACCCACTGGCCGCCGGCGATGGGCGTGGTGCAGACGTTGGGCACAGGGTTGAGCGCCTTGTCGCTGCTGTTCCACTTGATGGGGCCGCCCAGCGTCACCATGTCGGTGGCGGCCACGGCGTCACGGATGATGGCCTTGTCGTCGACGTTGGTCGTGCGCTTGAGTGCGTCGGCGACGACCTCGAAGATCGCATAGTGCACGATCGGCTGCGTCCACTGCGCGCTGTTGTCCGTCTCGTACTGGTCGGCAACCTCCTGGCACGTCTGGCCGGTGAGCGAGGACTTGAACGGGTGGTTCGGCGACCACCAACACTCGCTGGAGAGGTTGTAGCCGATGTCGCCGAGCGCCTCGAGCGACTGCGGGAAGAGGAGCGCCTTGCCGACGGTGGCGATCGTGGGGTTGAAGCCCTGCTGCAGCGACTGCTTCCAGAAGTTGGTGAAGTCCGGGGGCAGCATGACGCCGCTGACGATCTGCGCGTCGGCGTCCTTGAACTTGGCGATCTGCGAGGAGTAGTCCTCGCTCATGTCCTGGTAGCGGCCGCCGTCGATGATCGTGTAGCCGGCCTTGGTGAGCACCGGAGGCTGACCGGTCTTCTCGTCGGCCCAGGCCAGACCGTCGCCGTCGTTGGGCCACATCTCGGCGACCGTCTTGTTGGTCTGGAGCGAGTCCCACATGCTGACGAAGGTGGCGGTGATGCCCTCGAGGCCCCACCAGCTGTGGTAGGTCCACTCGAAGCCCTTGGCGGGGTCGCCACCGCGGCCGAAGAAGTAGGCCTGCCACGGGCAGTCGTTGGTCACGCACGGCACCTGCATGGCCTCGCACGTGTCGGCCACCGGCGGCACGGTGTCGGCGGTGGAGGCCGCCATGATGATGTCACAGCCGTCGTTGGTGATGAGGTCGCCGGTCACCTGCGCGGCACGGTTGGTGTCGGACTGGGTGTCCCTGACGAGGAACTTGATCGGGTGCTTCTGACCGTCGCCGCAATCAAGTCCGCCGGAGACCGCGGCCTCCCACTGCTTGACGCACCAGGCGTCGGGGATACCGAACGAGGCGAGCGGGCCGGTGAGCGGGGTCACGAACCCGATCTTGATCTCGCGGCCGTCGCCACTGCCGCCACCGCTGTCGGTGGTGCTGCCGCTGTCGCTTCCGCACGCGGTGAGGGCGCCGCCGAACGCGCCGCCCACGCCGAGGGCCGCGCCGGTCAGGGCGCCCATCTTGAGAAATCCGCGGCGCGACACCTTGCGCTGCATCACACCGTCCACCCCCGTGGGGTGGTCGTCCCGCTGGTTCATTTCCTGTCCCCCTCTGCTCACAATGCGGACATGTAGCTCACAATATGGACGCATCGTAGGGGGAGTCGGGGCGTCAGTCAAGAGCTCTGATTGATTCTCCAGAGATTTCCGGGGGCTCGAACGGGGCGGCACGGCACGTCGCGGGACGCGGGCTGAGGGGCGTCAGTCGGTCCCGGGCTCCTGCCCCCGCTGGCGCCGAGGAGAGCCGAGGAGCGCACGGTGGGCGCGGTCGCGGTGGCGCAGCAGGACCTCCGCGATGTGCTCCTCCCGGCCCTGCTCCTGCAGAGTGACAGCGGGGATCTCGACCGTGAGCGCCCCGACCGCGCCGACGGCGTCGTGCACCGGAGTGGCGATGGCGCACACGCCCATCACGTACTCCTCGTGGTCGTAAGCGACGCCGGTGCGGCGCACGTCGTCGAGCTGGCGAAGCAACGCGGCCCGGTCGATCACCGTGTTGGGCGTGTAGCCCTGCAGTCTCTTCGGCAGCTCGCGCTCGATCTCGTCCGGCTCCAGGACCGCCAGCAGCGCCTTGCCGCTGGCCGTGGAGTGCAGCGGCAGCCGGGCGCCCATGTGCGCCACCACCCGCAGCCCGCGGACGGCGACGAACTGGTCGACGAACAGGGCTTCGCCGGCGTCGAGCATGGCGAGGTCGATGGTCTCGCCGAGCTCGTTGGAGAGGTCCTTCATGAACGGGCGCATGTCGTGCCGCAGGCCGCCGTAGGTGGAGCCTGCGATCACGAGGAACGCCGGGCCGATGGCGAAGCGGCCCGGCCCGACCTGGCGCACGAAGTCCTCGTCCATGAGGGCGCGCAGGATGCGGTACACCGTGGGCCGCGAGAGGTGCAGCCGCTCGACCAACTCGGCCGTGGTCAGACCGTCGACGGCGGTCGCAAGCTCGCGGCAGATCTCCGCGGCGCGGGCGATGACCTGCACGCCCATGCGGCGGTCCGGCGCCTTGCCGGCCTCGCCGGAGGCGGGGGGCGCGGCGGCGGCCGGGATCTGCGGTTCGATGTCCGATGCGGAAGTCACGGACCGCATCCTACAGACAACGTCCGGCGAACACACTCCGCAGCGTCGACGCTCCGGTCCCGCGGCTAGATGAGGTGGTCCACGCCCAGGCGCGCGTGGGCGATCTTGTAGAACTCGTCTTTCTCATCCGTGTGCCCCGGGCATGACCATGGCATCTCTCGCAGGTTGCGGAGGACGCGGTCGAGGTGATGCCAGGGGATGGAGACGATCTGCATGCCGGCCGGGTAGAGGCGGTACATCTTCATGCCGTAGCAGACCCCGGTGGTGATGTAGTTGATCTTGCCGCTGACGTACGGGTAGTTGAACATCCAGTTGCAGCCCATCACGTACGTCATCCGGCTCTCGATGACGTCTCCCGTGTCGTACTGGATCGCACGCAGGACCCGCTCGGTCTGATCCATGCCGTCGCAGGTCAGGATCAGAAGGTCCGGGTCGAAGGCCAGCTTGGAGAGCGGCGCGAACGCCGTGCTGTGCACGGAGCCGACGGGCAGCAGGGTCAGCGCGTCGTAGACCCGGCGGTTGGCGCGCTCGTCAGGGTAGATGTGGAACGGCGGGCCGATGCGTCCGCCACCGGCGATCGGGTCGCAGGCGGCGTGACCGGGCAGGAACACGCCGGGCTCGCAGTAGTGGTTGTCCGCCTCGGCGTAGAAGGCGCTGCCGCCCTGCGCCTCCGGCAGCATCTGACACCAGGCCAGCTTCTTGCCGAGCTTCTCGAGGCCGGGGATCTCCGGCTTCGTGTTGAAGAACTTGAATCCGACGGGCTCGTACTTGAAGTCGAACTTGTCCAGGACGGCGAAGTCGTGCTCGCGCAAGAGATGCCGATCCTCGAAGTGGCGTCGCATGATGTCCTTCTCCTTTGTCAAGGCTGCATGCTTGCAGCCTGCGTGCAGTCCCGGTGCTCGGGCCTGCGGGTCAGCCGTAGGGGAAGAGGAGGGGCGCCCGCCGGGGGTACAGTCGGGCGCCCCTCGCGTCCCGCGCGCCTGCGCACGGGACGACTCCTCGACGAGGGGGATGGGCGGCGACGGTCGGCGCCGGCCAGCGCGCCGCCGCCCGGCGTCGAGGACGTGTCTAGCCCCAGCTCACGCCGGCCTCTCCGACGGCGCAGGCGAAGGCGTCCACGTAGTGGGTGCCGCCATCGATCATGAGGGTCGAGCCGGTCATGTACGCCGAGTCGTCGCTTGCCAGGAACACGCACACACCGGCGATCTCGTCCGGCGCGGCCACCCGGCGCAG
The DNA here is from genome assembly GCA_963747935.1 of uncultured Thermoleophilia bacterium. Lineage (GTDB taxonomy): Bacteria > Actinomycetota > Thermoleophilia > UBA2241 > UBA2241 > CAIXSE01. The sequence continues at coordinate 25,443 of CAVVGY010000007.1, forward strand.
CGGCATGAACTTGGGGAGCACGCGGAACACCTCGTCGATGTCGGTACCCATCACCTCGGCCATCGGGGCGAGGTTGTACTCGAGCATCTCGGTGCGCACGGGTCCGGGGCAGACGACGTTGCAGCGCACGCCGTCCTTGCCGTAGTCGAGTGCGACCTGCTTGCTCAGGTGGATGAGTCCGGCTTTGGTGGCGCAGTACCCGGGCGAGCCGGGAACGCAGACCACGCCGGCCAGCGAGGACATGTTGACGATGGAACCGCCCCCGGCGGCGACCATGTGCGGGAGGGCCGCCTTCATCAGCAGGAAGGGCCCGTTGAGGTTGGTGTCGAGCATCTCCTGCCAGGTCTCGAGATCCATGTCGACCACGGTCCCGGCGAGGTTGGCGGCCGCGTTGTTGACGAGCACGTCGAGGCGGCCGCTCACGGAGACGGCCTCCGCGACCATGCGCTCGGTGTCACCCGGGACGCGAACGTCGCCGACTACGGTCACGCAACTGCCGGACGGCAGCGACGCCTCGACCTCCTCGAGCTTCTCGGCGCGGCGACCGGTGATGCACACCGTCGCGCCCTCCGCCACGAAGCGCCGCGCGAGCGCCGCGCCGATCCCGCTGCCGCCTCCTGTGATGAGTGCGACCTTGCCTTCAAGCTGCATGGAGCGCTCCTTCGTTCGTCATTCCTTGGGCGGGTCGCCGTCGTAGCCGCCGGCGGGGTTGAGGAAGATCTCGCCGGGCGTGCCGGGCAGCGGAGTGAGCCAGTCGGGGCTGCTCTCGGGGAACAGCAGCCGCGCCTGCCAGTGGATGGCGAAGTCCTCGGCCTTGACGTCGCCGTAGTACTTGTTCATGCCGTCCACGAGCTCGAGGCCCGTCTGGGCGGCCTGGTACACCTCGTCGTAGGTGTCGAGGTACTTGATGGACCAGTCCACGCAGTCGGTGTACGTGCGCGAGGTGTCCTCCTGGACCTCCTCCAGGATCCGCAGCTTGGCCTGGTCGTGGTGCCCCGGCACGATGATGCGCGGGTCGAACTCCATCATCCGCGCGATGTCCTTGCGCCACTTCGCGCGGCGCTCCACGTTGCTCTCGATGGGCCACAGATTGCAGTCGTGGAAGGCGACGTCGGTGGCGAGCAGCGTCCTCAGCGAGGGGATCCACACCACCGAGTTGTTGATGCTGTCGCCCTCCCAGTCGCCGGAGAAGACGATCTCCTCCCCCTCGAGGAACAGGTGCGGCTCGTTGAGCGGCATCGGCACCACGGTCTGCTTAGGGATGTCGCCGGGGCCGAAACGGTCGATGGCCCACATGTCGGTCTTGTCGGTGCTGGTGAAGACGATGTCGTACACCGACTGCTTGAGGGCCACGATCTTGGCCTCCGGGAAGGCGAAGCGCAGCACCTGCAGGCCGAAGTGGTGGTCCGGGTGGAAGTGCGAGACGTAGATGTGCGTGAGGTTCACGCGCATCCTGAGGATCTCGGCGGCCATGCTGAACGAGTCGCTCTGCAGCTGCGACGCGTCCACGAGGATGGCGTCCTTCTCGCCGTAGATCAGTGTCGAGTTGCTGTTGAAGCCCAGGTAGCTGTGCAGGAAGATCCGGTACCGCAGTGCCATGCGCCCGCCTTTCGTCGTTCCTCGGGTGACCTCGTGCGTGGCCGCCGCTCCTCTGCGGACGGCGGCGTCCTCCTCCCCTACGTGCGCATCGCGAGCTCCGCGGGAGCGGCGACCGGGGACGCGGGCGCCGCGCGTGCCGGCAGGGGACCGGGCGCCGGCGCGGCGGCGCGCTCACGGCCGATCGGCCCGCGCCGCCGCAACGCCCGGAGGCGGCCCGCGTACACGCCGGTCTGGTACGCGGCGTGCTCGGCCGCATAGAGACCCAAATACGTCGCGAAGCCGAGACGCGGCCGGCGCGTGGTGTAGTCCACGCCGGCCGCGTACACGACGCAGGCGGCGCCGAGCAGCCGCACGCCCGGGAAGACGGCGCCCAGCGCGGCGAGCGCCCACAGGTGATAGCGGACCAGCCGGAAGGAGACGAAGTACAGCGCCGAGAGGTGGCCGCGCAGCGTGGAGTAGCCGACCTGCGCGGCCGGCACCCGCACGCCGGTGCGGCGCAGACGGCGCCCGCGGCGCGCCGCATCCACCAGGGGAGGGACCAGCGCGGCGGCCAGGAGCCACGGCCGGCGCGTGACGATGCCCGCCGCGGCGAGCGCGACCGTGGCGGCCGGCGCGGGCGGCAGGCGCAGGCGCCCGCGCTTGTCCGGATGCAGGGCGTGCAGGACCGCCTCGGAGCTGCCGTAGTCGGCGCGCCGCCTCAGCAGGGCCGGCAGCCGGTCGAGGTGCTTGTGGCTCACCACGCCCTGCGGCGCGTACACGAGCACGGCGCCGGCGTCCCGCAGACGCCAGCAGAAGTCCACGTCCTCGCCGAGCCTCAGTTCCTCGCGCAGGCCTCCGAGCCGGAGGTACAGGGAGCGCCGCACGAGCAGGTTGCACGTCGGCGCGTAGAAGCTGTCCGGACCCTCTGCTGCGACGAGCAACTGCACGCCCATGTCGAGCGGCGACGAGACCTCCTCGTAGCGCGCAAGGCGCGACTCGGTGAAGAAGCCGACCGTCCGGCCGGCGACGGCGCCGACCTTGTCCCAGGCGAAGTAGGGCGTCAGCGCCCGCAGCCAGCCCGGGGCGGGGACGCAGTCGCTGTCGACGAAGGCGAGCACCTCGCCCTCCGCCTCCCCCGCACCGCGGTTACGAGCGGCGGCCGGTCCGACGTTCCGCCCGGTGACCAGCAGCCGGGCGCCGTGCGTGACTGCCACCTGCCCCACCGCGAGCGGGTCCTCCGAGCCGTCGTCGACCACGAGGACGTCGAGCAGGTCCCGCGGGTAGTCGAGCTCCGCGACCGCGTCCAGGCACTCCGCGAGCGCGTCCGCCCGGTCCTTTGTGGGCACCACGACGGTCACGCGTGGCAGTGGCGCGTCCGCAGCCTCCGCCGGCTCCGCCTCGAGCAGCCCGCGCCGGCGGAACTTCTCACACAGCTCCAGGCAGCGCTCGGGGGAGAGCGAGAGCTCCGCGGCGAGTCCGTCCACGCTCGCGCCGCCACGCAGGCGCCCCAGAAGGAACGCGGCCGCCTTGTTGACGCGCAGCACACTGAGCGGCACGCCCGAGACGACGCGCCAGCTGCCGTCGCCCGCGGCCTCGAGCCCGACCCCCGGGCGCAGCCGGTAGCGGATGGGGATCGTCGGGCCGGTCACGGGGTTTCGCCGCTCCTGCGGGCGCCGTGCGGATCGGCGCGCAGGTGGTCGAGCCAGCCCTCCGAGCGCAGCGCCTCGAAGATCTCCTCCACCGTCTGCTCCGCGGATTGCCGCACGACGCGACCCTCGCGCCGCTTCACCGATCCCTCCACGAGCTTGAGGATGCGATCGAACACCGGGAGCGACGAGTCCGGAGCGGCGAGGGGGTGCAGCCTCGGCCTGGCGGGCACGAGGGGCCCGACGCCAAGGGCCTCTTCCGCGTCGCGGAGCCGCGCCGCGGGCACGCCGAGGTCGGCGAGGTCCCAGACGGGGATGTCCGCCGCCTCGGCGCGCAGGCGCGCGAACGCCGACGGGTCCGGGAGGCACGTCCGGCTCGCCCGCCGGCGGCGCCACGGTCGCCACGAGCGGCAGCGGCGCGGCGACGCGCTCCCGGTAGCCGCGATCGAGGGCGCGCGTCAGCTCCACGCCCCCCGCGGCGTCATCTGCGGCGCACGCCACAGCCTCCACCTGCGTCACGCACGGCACGCCCAGTCCCTCCGCCAGCAGCACGCCGAGCGTCCCGCTGCCGTCGACCACGCCGCGCGCGCCGGCGAGCACGAGGTCGAATCCCGCGGCTCGCACGGCCTCAGCGAGCACGACGGCCTTGCCGGATGCGCCGACGCCTGCGAGCTCGTCCGACCACACGCGCACTGCGCCGGTCGCCCCGGCGGCCAGCGCCCGGCGCAGCCACGGCTCGCCCTGCGCCGGCCCGAGGTGCACGACTGTCACCTCCGCGCCGGACTCGCCGGCGGCCAGCCCAAGGGCGAGAGCCAGCGCGCGCTCACACGCGGGGTCCGGCTGGCGCACGAGCCACTCCTCGCGCACGCGCCCGCTGCGCGCGTCGAGTTGCGGCGGGACGCGCACGTCGGCGCCGACCTCGAGGAGGACCAGCACCCTCATCCTGCCGCTCCCGTGAGCGGCCGGCGGTCAGGTCGTCCGAAAGCGCACACCGTAGCCTCCGCAGGGGTAGTTCCAGTCGAGCGCGCCGCGGTCGCAGACGAGCAGGCAGGTGCCGCACTCCAGGCACGCCTCGTAGGCGAAGTCCACGCGGCCGCGGTCCTTGTTGAACTCGTAGCAGTGCGCCGGGCACGCGTAGGTGCAGGCGCGGTGCGTGCAGTCGAGGCACACGTCCTCGTTCACGCGGATGTGCGCGTCGGGGTGGATGCGGTAGCTGACGAGATCGAAGAGGTCGTCGACGTTCACAGGTAGCTCCTCCCCACCTCTACGGCGTCGCCCAGCAGCCGGCGCAGGGCCAGGCGGCCGCGCAACGCCCCCAGGCCTAGCTTGGCGACGCGCCGCTTGGGCGATCCGTCCGACCGGTACAGACCCTCCATGAGCGCGCCGACGACCTCCGGGTAGTCGGTGAACAGCCGGTCGTGGTGCATGAAGCCGATCGCGTTGCGCCACGTCTTGAGGTCGCGCAGCACGAAGCTTCGGCGGAGCGCCTTGGAGTAGGCGGCCAGCCGGTCCGCGGAGAGGTCCCCGGCGGCCAGCGCGTCCGCCCCGGCCTGCGCGGCGATGAGCCCCGAGGTCATCGCGAGGTTCATGCCTTCGGTGATGAGCCCGTTGGTGTAGCAGAAGCCGGCGGCGTCGCCGGCGACGAGCAGACCGGCGGCGGAGAGCCGGGGCGTCATGCGCAGACCGGCCTCTCCGAGGAGGTGGGCCGAGTACTCGACCAGACGGGCGCCGCGCAGAAGGTGCGCGACCTGCGGCGCCGCCGTGAACCGCTCGAGCAGGTCGTAAGGCGGGACGCCGCTCTCCTTGAGCGAGTCGAGGTGCACGACGAGACCGACGGAGAGTGTGTCCGTCTGCGTGTAGATGAAGCCGCCGCCACGGATGCCCTCCGTGCAGCCGAGGAACTCGCTGGTGGCTCCCTCGCGGCCGGCGAGGCCGAAGCGCTCGTCGATGGTCCGCTCGTCGAGCGCGTAGAGCGCCCGCACGCCGAGCCCCACCTGCTCCGCGGTGAAGCCGCCGTGCAGGCCGGCCCCCTTGGCGAGCAGGGAGAGCGTTCCGTCGCAGGCGACCACGAGGGGAGCCTCGACCACGTCGCCAGAACCGGCCAGGCGCACTCCGCGCACGACGCCCTCACGCATGACGACGGACTCGGCCACGCAACTCGTGAGCAGCGTGGCGCCCTGGGCCACGGCCTGGTCCGCCAGCCAGCGGTCGAAGAGCGGCCGGTACAGGGTGAAGCCGGTGAGCGCCCTGTCGGACGTGGAGCCGGCGCCGGCCGCGGGCTGGTCCGAGCCGGACGCGGCCTGGAACACCAGGGAGGTCGTGGAGCCGGAGGCGGTCACGCTGAGCGTGCGCTTGGTGACCGCCCGCTCCCACGGCGCCTTCTGCCAGAAGCCCGGCACCAGCTCTTCGGCGGCGGGGCACCAGGTCATCATGCCGCCGAACATGTTCTTGGCGCCCGGGTATTCGCCGCGCTCGAGCAGCAGCACCTTGGCGCCGCGCTGCGCGAGGCCGATGGCGGCGCTCGACCCAGCCGGGCCGGCGCCGACGACGATCGCGTCGAAGCTGTCAGGAATCTGAGGGCTCATCCCGCCACTCGCTGATGCGGCGGACGAGGGCCGGAAGGACCTCTTCGAGGTCCGCCACGTAGCCGACGTCCGAGAACTGGAAGATCGGGGCGCGCACGTCCCGGTTCACCGCGATGATGCGGTCGGCGCTGCGCACACCGGCCACGTGGTGCGGCGAGCCGGACACGCCGAGCGCGACGTAGAGCTCGGGCGTGACCGACCTGCCCGTCTGGCCGATGAGGCGCTCCTTGGGCAGGCGGGCCTCGTCGGTCACCGGCCTGGTGGCGCCGACCGACCCCTCGAGGAGGCCGGCGAGCTCGCGGACCGTGCCGAGCAACTCTTCGCCGGCCGCGCCGGAGCCCGCGGTCACGATGCGCCGCGCGTGCACCAGGTCCACGGACCGTGCGTCCGGCGCCTGAGTCTCGAGGTGACGCACCGTGCTCTCAGCCGCGTCCGGCTCGACCACCTCGGGCGCGGCGAGCACGCTCGCAGCAGCCGCACCGGCGTCGACGCCGGCCAGGTCGAGCGCCGCCACTGGCACGCAGCAGTCGCCGGCGGTGAGGTCCCGCTGCAGCCAGCCGCCGAACGCGAGCCGCGAGAACGCGAGACGCTGCCTCTTCGCCGTGACGTCGCCGGCGCCCGCGTCGTCGAGCACGGTGACGTCGGTGCACCCGACGACGGCGCCGCCGCCGCAGCGGTGCGCGATCATCGGCGCGAGCTGCCGGCCGAGGTCGGTGTCGAGCAGCAGGACCGCCACCGGCTGCGCGGCGCGTACCGCTTCGGCCAGCGCGCCGGCCACCGCTTCGAGGCCGGCGGGCGACTCGTCCGGCCAGGTGACGGCGCGGACGGTGGTCCCGAGGGCGCCGGAGAGCCTCGCGGCCTCGGCGCCCAGCGCGGCCACTGCCGGCGCGGCCGAGTCGAGGCCCGGCTCCACGACCACCAGAAGCACGGCTTCCTGCGCGCCGGCGTCCGCAGCGCTCATACGCGCTTGCCCGCCGTGTAGCCCTCGAAGATGGCCATGTCGACGCGCCGCGGAGCCACGCAATCGCCCACGCGCACCAGCTCGGGGACGGTGCCCTTGAGCGCGAAGTAGAGCGCCTCCTCGGCGTCGTTGCCCATCGCGGTCACGATGCTCTGATAGCCCGTGAAGGAGTCCCACTCGTTGGAGTACACGTTGAAGCCCTTCACCTCGGTGCCGGCGATCTCCATCACCGCGAAGTCCGGCGTGAAGGTCACCCCCTTCTGCAGCAGACGCTGGCGGCTGAGGTACAGGTCCTGCGACGGCCCCAGGTCCGAGCCCACGAACAGGCTGGACGTGATGACGTGCACGGTCTTGCCGAGCTCGGCCAGGAACTCCGCCGTGGCCGTGGCCTGGTGGTGGCCGTCGTAGTCGATCAGCAGCACCTTGTCGCCCAGCTCGGCCTCGTCGCCCAGGACGTGCCAGATGTTGAACACGTCCGGCCCGTCCGCGCCGCCCACCGGGCAGGCCTTTGGGCGGGAGCCGGTGGCCACGATCACGGCGTCCGGCTGCCGCTCGCGCACGAAGTCCGCCGTGACCTCCACGCCGTACTCCACGGGCACCTCGAGCTCGGCCAGCTGGTTGCGCTCGTTGCGGGCGAGCACGCCGAACTCGTCGCGCCCGGCGCCCTTGGCCGCCAGCAGCACCTGGCCGCCGAGCTCGTCGCTGCGCTCGTAGAGGGTGACCTCGTGGCCGCGGAGCGTCGCGATCTTGGCGGCCCACATGCCGGCAGGGCCGCCGCCGACCACCATGACGCGCTTCTTGCGCAGCGCCGGCCGCAGGTGGTGCTCCCCCTCGGTGGCCTCACAGCCGACGGACGGGTTCTGCACGCAGCCGATCGACCGGTTGAGCCCCACCCGGCCGTAACAGTTCTGGTTACAGGCGATGCAGTAGCGGATCTCCTCGGTGCGTCCCTCTCGCGCCTTGGCGACGAAGTCGGGGTCGGCGATCTGCCCGCGCACCACGCCGATCATGTCGGCCTGCCCGTCGGCGAGCACGCGCTCGGCCATGGCCGGGTCGTTGATGCGCCCCGTCGCGAACACGGGGAGCGTGGAGACCTCCTTGATGCCGGCCGCGAGCGGCACGGCGTAGCCGAGCGGCATGTGCATCGGGCCGCCGACCAGGTACAGGTTGTAGAAGGTGGCCAGCGTGAGGTTGAAGAAGTCGAGGTGCCCGGTCTCCTGCAGCCGCTGCGCGACACCCTTCATGTCGTCGAGCGTGAGGCCGCCGGGGATGAGCTCGTCGGCGCAGAGCCGCACGCCGAGCGTGAAGTCGGCGCCGACAGCCTTGCGCACGGCGGCGATGAGCTCGAGCGGGAACCTCAGGCGGTTCTCGAGCTCGCCGCCGTACTCGTCGCCGCGGAAGTTGGTGAGCGGCGACATGAACTGGCGTGCCAGCGAACTGTGCCCGAACTGCAACTCGACGCCGTCGAACCCGCCCTCGCGCACGTGCACCGCCGAACGCGCGAAGTAGTCGATCACCTCGCGGATGTCCTCGGGCTCCATCGCCTTGGGCGTCTCGCGGTACAGCACGTCGGGGATGGGCGAAGGAGCCCACACCGGCAGCCGGGAGTACGCCCCGCTGCACTGCTGCCCGTTGTGGTTGAGCTGGGCGAAGATGCGCGTGTCGTACTCGTGCACGGCGGCGGTCCAGCGCCGATACAGGGGGATCGCCTCGGGCCGGAACGCCTCGATGAGGTGCTCGTAGGCGCGGTCGGTGGGGTGCACCGACTGCTCCTCGGTGATGATGAGGCCCGTGCCGCCGCGGGCGCGGGCCACGTGGTAGTCGATGAGCTGCTCGGTCGGCAGGCCGTCGTCGGCCAGGTTGGTGAGGTGCGCCGAGAAGGAGACGCGGTTGGCGACGGTCACGCGCCCGAGCTGCAGCGGGCTGAACAGGTGCGGGAACTGCATGGCCTACGCCACCTCCAGTGCGGTGCTGCGGAGACACTCCGGGTCGGGCGAGCCGATCGAGTGCGTCAGGAAGTAGCCGATCGCCGGGCAGCCGCCGTGGCAGGCGCTGAAGCGGTCGCAGTCGCGGCAGCTCTCCACCTCGAGGTCACGGAACGCCGCCAGCACGGGTGAGTCCGCGAAGATGGCGGACAGCGGACGGTCGACGACGTTGCCGGCCAGGAACGCCGGGTCGCACAGGAACGCGCATGGGTAGACCCCGCCGTCCGGCGCGATGGCGCAGGTCATCTTGGCGGCGCCGCACCGGTGCAGCCCCAGCTCGCGCCGGCTCTCGGGCGCGAGCGCGAAGAACGAGTCGCCGGTGGCGATGTCGCGGTGTTCGCCGAGGAAGCTGCTCAGCTCGAGCAGCTGCTCGCGGCTCAGCCGGTACTCGTCCCAGCGCCCGCACCCGGCGCCCGACGGGCGGAACCGGGAGAGCCGGGTGCGGGCGCCGAAGCCGCGGGCGAGCTCGTGGAACGCGGCCAGCTCGCCCGCGTTCACGCGCGTGACGACCATGTTGAGGCTGAGGTCGGGGTAGCCTCGCTCCGCGAGGAGCTCGACGCCGTGGAGGATGCGCGCGAACGTGCCCTTGCCGCGGATCGCGTCGTTGGTGGCCGGGAGTGCGCCGTCCAGACTGACCTGCAGGTAGACCGGCGCGTCCATGCACAGGAGCTCGTCGACCAGGTCCGCGTCGAGCACCGTGCCGTTGGTGCTCACGCACGTGGTGATGCCCAGCTCGTGCGCGTACGCGAGCAGGTCGAGGATGTCCTCGCGGAGGAACGGCTCGCCGCCGCCCAGGTTGACCTGGAACACCTGCATGCGGGCGAGCTCGTCGAGCACGTCACGGCAGGCGCCGGTGTCGAGCTCGCCCCTGCCGGGCGCCCGCAGGTCCGCGGACAGGCAGTGGCTGCAGCTGAGGTTGCACGCCTCCGTGATCTCCCACGTGACGTTCACCGGCGCCCGAAGGGGCGCTTCACTCAGAGGTATCGCCAACGATCAGGCCTTTCGCCACGAGATCCTGCAGGACGTGCTCCAGCGCCGGCGAGACGCCGCCGGGTGCAGCCACGCTCAGCCTGCGACCCGGCCCCGTGAAGGGCGGCGGGTCGAGGCTGTCGCCGGAGCGCACGTAGGTCAGCCTCGTGGACCGCGTGTCGTAGAAGAGCAAGCCGAAGCTCTCCCGTCGCACGCGCACCCAGTCGGGGACGAGGTACGTCCCGCTGCACCCGGCCTCTCCTGCGCTCAATAGACTCCGCAGATCCCGTCCACGGCCAGGTCCTCGACCTCGATCTCTTCGAGGATCGCCGGCTCGCCGGAAGCTGCGCCACCGGTCTCGTTGTCGAAAGCGTCGTGAGTTGACGCGCCCATAGGTGTGACCTCCGTCCGGTTTCAGTCCCACTCGCAGACCCAGCGGCCGCTCAGCTGCCGGGCTTCCATCTTCTCCGCGATCTCGTTGATCTGCTCGACCTTGAACTTGCCTTCGATGATCTTGTCGATCTTCATCTCGCCGGTCGCGAGGACGTCGATGAGCTTGGGGATGTCGTCCTGCACCGAGACCGAGCCGTACAGGCCTCCGAGGATGGACTTCTGCTGCAGGCTGAAGAACGTGAGCGGCATCTTCGCCACCTCGTTCTGCCCCATGATGCCGATGGCGATGATCTTGCCGGCCATCGAGAGGCACCAGATCATCTGCTCGTAGGCGCCGGGCTGGCCTGTGGCGTCGAAGCAGAAGTCCGCGCCGCCGCCGGTGAGCTCCTGGACGATCGGCACCGGGTCTTCCTTGGAGCTGTTGATGAAGTGCGTCGCCCCGAGTTCCATGGCGTGGCTGCGACGAGCCTCCTCCACGTCGACGGCGATGAGCGGGTTGGCCTGGCGCAGCTTGGCGGCCCGGAGGATGTTCTGACCGATACCGCCCATGCCCCAGATGGCGACGCCGTCGCCCGGCATCACGCCGGCGATCTTGGCGACGGAGCCCCAGCCCGTGGGGATGGCGCAGCTCATCAGGCACGCCTCCTCGAGCGGGACGTCCTTGCGGATGGGGACGAGGCCGCCCTCCGGCACCACGGTGTGCGACGAGAAGCCCGAGACGAAGTTGCCGTGCTGGACCGGTTTGCCCTCGGCGTCGGTATAGCGCGTCGTGCCGTCGAGCATGGTCCCGGCCACGAACTGCGGGAAGGTGCCGGTACACACGTTGCCGCGCCCGGAGCGGCACTCTGGGCACTTGCCGCAGGGGATCATCCAGGTACCCACCACGTGGTCCCCGACCTTGACGCGTGTGACGCCCTCGCCGACGGCTTCGACGACACCCGCGCACTCGTGGCCGGCGACCATCGGCAGCGCCATGTCGAGACGGCCCATCATGTTGGTGAGGTCGCTGTGGCAGTACCCGGTGTACGCGTACTTGACCAGAGCCTCGCCGGCCTTCGGCGGCTCAAGTTCCAGCTCCTCGATGCTGTAGCCCTTGGTGACTTCGCGCAGAACGGCTGCTTTGACCTTCACGTGAGTTCCTTTCCCCCTGGGACCCGACGGGACCGGCGGTGCGAAGTGGGATGTCCTCCGGAAGCGAGAGTCCCCCCGCACGCGATGCACGTCGATCTGATGTGACACATCTCGAGCGCCGACGCGGTCGTCCGCGACCTGACGTCGTCCCTCGTTCGATCCGATGCTGATTCTCCACCGCAGTCTTCCCACGCTGCGGCGGCGCCCTTTGCGATCGATCCGCACCGGCCCCTGGTACACGTACTGCGTGTTCGTCGCGTGTTCACCATACGAACACCGTTATCGCAATACGAACGATGGTAGCGGTGCCCTCCTGTGGGCGTCAAGGTCCTCCTTTCTGAGGATCGTCAGACCATCGAGATTCGACGATTGAATCATGTTCGTCCGTGCGCGAATGACGTCGTCTGCCTGCCCGAGCCCCAAGCAGGAACGAATCGACCGTCGGCGTCCATCGGGAACGGGAACGGACCTTCAAGCACCTCGAAGACGGGGTCGACGGCGACCTCATCGGCCAGGGCCTCGGAGACGAGGAGTTCACCGACGTCGAGGGTGTTGCGTATCCAGGCCATCCGGAACTCCGCCGCCGAGGCCGCGCCGCTGGTCGCATATGCCGCCGCGAGCGCGTCGGCGTCATGATCGAACGCCAGCGGCAGTCGCGCGATGTCCGGCGCCATCGCCGTCACGGCGTTGATCCGGGTGGCCTCAGGGTCGACGGCGGCGGCGAGGCGGGTGGTGATGAAGTCGGCGAGGCCGACGCCGAGGGCGTTGCCCTCGCTGCCCGGGGTGAGGTCGCGGACGACGATGCGCGTGATGGCAGGGCCGTCTCCCGTGCCGCCGTCGAGGGGCTTGCGGCCGATGACGTTGGTGTCCATCCCGGAGCCGCTGACGTCCTTGCCCATCTCGTCGACCACGAGGCAGTCGAGCCGGGAGAGCCGGAGCGCCGGCATGAGCTCGCGCGCGCGGCGAAGCAGCGCCGGCTCGCGCGCGAGGATCTCGTCACGTCCGAGCAGGTGGAGCTCGGCCGTCTCATCCAGCTGGTTCTCCACGACCGCGAGGCCGAAGAGCACCGGCAGCCGGTCGAGGAGCACCTGCGCGTACTCCTCGATCACCGGGGAGAACCCGTGGCGCACGAACAACCGGTGCGCCTCGACGGCGCCGCGATGCTTGCCGGCGCCGATGACCAGCATCTTGGCGATCCCGCTCTCGATCGGTCCGCTGAAGTCCGTGTGCGGCTTGATGCGGTTGACCAGGATGACGGCGTCGGCCGCGAGGAGGTCGGGTGAGGCCCAGACCGGAGCGCCGAAGCGGCTGCGAGCCACTTCGGCGGCGTCCATCGTCGAGACGACGGGCGCGCCGACGGACCCCTCCATCACACCGAGCTCGGCCAGAACTGCGGTCTGCCCGTCCGCCGTCGCCCCCCCATGGCTGCCCATGCAGGGGACCAGGTACGGCTCCCCACCCGCCCGCCGGACCGCGCCGGCAAGCGTGGCGAGCAGCGGCACGAGGTCCCTATGCCGCGGCTCCCCACGCCGATGGCGACGCGGTCGCCATCGGCGATCTGGTCCTCGAACCCGGATGCCGCGAGCAGCTCCTCTTCACGCGCGGCGACGTCGTCCAGGCGAGGAGCCTCGACGACCTGCCGCAAGCGCAGCAGGTTCGGGAACTCGGGGTGAGCGGACGGGGCATGCATGGCTAGATCGCGTACCCCGCCCGGGCGCCCTCGCGGACGGCGTCCACGATGAGCCCGGGGTCCTGGGCGCTGCCGACGACGTACGTCTCGGCGGCGAGCGGCGAGAGCTCGGCGGAGGTCGCCGCGTCCGGCGCCCAGTCCTGGGTGGGCAGGACCTGCCGGCCCTCGAGCACGTACGTGCGGCTGTCCGGGATGCGCACCTTGAGTCCGGCCTTGACGACCTCGAGGTAGTCCACCGGCGCCCACACGGTGACGCCCTTCTGTTTGAGCCACGGCCACAGGTTGTCGAGGTCGTCGACGGTCATGCCGTCACCGAGCTCGGCCTCAGGGCCGTCGTGAGCGACGACCACGTGGTGGCCCTTCTTCGTCAGGAACTCGGCGAGCTCGCAGCCGTGCAGCGTACCCCCGGTGACGACGACGCTCTTGCCGATCGGCATCCAGTAGCTCGACAGCCGGTTCACCTGCTCGGGCGTGAGGACCCGGAGCGCCTGCTTGAGCAGGCCGTGCAGCTTCTCGGTGGCGACGACCTTGCCGCCGTCGGCGACGGGGACGTCGAACGCAGTGTGCACGGCGCCCGATGCGATGACGAGCACGTCCGGCTTGAGCCGCTCCACCAGCTCCGGCGTCACCTTCTGCCCGAGGCGCACGGCGACGTGCTCCTTCTCGAGCTGCTTCTTGAAGTAGGCGACGGTGTCGACCATCGCCTGCGTCTCGAGGTCCTTGACGACCGCCGCCAGGGGCAGCAGCCCTCCGAGGCGGTCTGACTGCTCGTACAGCGCGACCTGGTGGCCGCGCCGGGCGGCGACGCGGGCGGCCTCCATGCCGGCGGGGCCGCCCCCGACGACCAGCACCTTCCTGGGCGCCGTGACGGGCCCGGCCGTGAACTCGGGGTCGGTCTCGCGCCCCAGCGTGGCGTTGACGCGGCACTCGAGCTTCTTGTTGCGGTTGCGCATGTCGAAGCAGTGCAGGCAGCCGTGGCAGGGGCGGATCTCGTCCTCGCGCCCCTCCATGAGCTTGCGCGGCAGATCGGGATCCGCCAGCAGGCGGCGCGTCATGCCGACGAAGTCGAGGCTGCCGCGCCGCAGGCACTCCTCCCCGAGCTCCGGGTCGAGCCGGCAGGCCGTCCAGACCGGGACGGTCACGCCGGCCCGCTTGCACGCCTCGGTCAGCGGGACGGTCGCGCCCACGCCCTTCCGGCTCCAGTCGAGACCGGCCGGAAGGTCTACCGGAGGCTCGGGGTAGAACAGGCGGTCCGGCTGCAGCAGGCCGCCGCGGTGGCCGTAGCGCTCACCGCGGCAGTTGATCCCGTCCGCCACCTCCCCGATGAGGACGGCCATGCCGGCGCCCTCGTCGATGGTGGTCGCGAGCGGGTGGTTGAACTCGGCGATGTTGATGAGCGCGTGCACGGCGAACCCCGGCCCGCAGCGCCGCTTGGTCTCCGCGATGATGTCGCGGAGGAAGCGCGTACGGTTCTCGAGGCTCTGGGGGCCGTACTCGTCCTCCCTCCGGTTCCACACCCGCGAGAGGAACGTGTTGCCCTGGTGGCACGTGCCGTGGTTCATCTCGACGGCGTCGAAGCCCGCCTTGTACGCCCGCTCGGCCGCGGACGCCCAGAGGTCGATCTGGTCCTCGATCTCCTGCCTGGTCATGGCGCGACACGGCAGGAAGTCCGGGCCCGGGAGCTCGTCATCCGTCAGAGCGGATGCGCACTTCACGTCGCGCACACCCCAGTCGCGCGGCAGCAGCCCGGTGGGATTCCACGGGCCGGAGTGCTGCAGCTGGATCGACACCGGGCAGTCGTGCCGGTGGACGGCCTCGGTGAGGCGGGAGAACCCCTCGATGAAGCGGTCGTCGTCGAGGTGCAGCTGCACCCCCTGATACGAGCCGTCTGGGCGATAGTGGACGTGCTGGGTACCGAGCGGGTACTCGACGCCGCAGGATTCGACCACGAGGAACCCCACGCCCCCACGGGCGAGGCGCTCGTAGTAGGCGACCATGCGCGCGCCGACCGTCTGGTCGTCCTCCATGAAGGACGTTCCGTTGGCGGTCTTGATGATCCGGTTCCGCGTCGTGACCGGGCCGATCGCGCCCGGCTCGAAGAGGAACTCCAGTCGCATCGTCAGCGCCGCTCTCTCGCCGGCCTCAGCTGCCTTCGGCATGACTCTGCGTCCAGACCGCGAACGAGAGGGACGCCGGGTCGAGCGCGGGAGTCATCGTCATGACGCCTTCCGCGATGCGGCGATCGAACTCCGCCCACACGGCCGCCGGGTCCACTTCGACCTCGTACACGGCCATGAAGGCGTGACTGCACGGCGGCCTGCCCTCTACGGCCTGCGGCTCGTACAGGACCGCCGACGAGACGCCCGGGATGAGCCGGGCGTCCGCCAGATGGACGTCGTGGTACCAGGCCCTGAGCTCGTCGTCGCGTCCCGCGACGGCGTTGGACGAGACCACGAACGCTGCGTTGCCTCTCACCTCGTCCTCCTCGGGTTCACTGCGGTGCCTACTCGGCGGTCTTGGGCACGTCGACGAGCGCCGGCGACTTGCGCCAGAGCTTGGGCACCCTGGTCGCGACCCCCAGCAGGCCCTCCGGCATGAACAGCATCACGAGGATGATCAGCAGGCCGGAGAAGATCGTCTGGTAGCCCGAGAAGTAGACGTTGCCGTAGGCGAACAGGGCGCTCACGATGAAGGCGCCGATGACGGGGCCGAACACGGTGCCGGCGCCGCCGAGCACGACGATCAGGATCGGGTAGAAGAGCCAGTTCATGTTGAACACGTCGGGCGGCTTCACGTCGAACAGGTAGTAGGCGTAGATGCTGCCCGCCACGCCGGCCATGAACGAGCCGATCATGAAGGCGATCACCTTGTACTTGAGCACGTTGACGCCGTGCGAGGCGGCGGAGATCTCGTCCTCGCGGATGGCGCGCAGGGCGAGGCCGATGCGCGAGTGGGTGACGAAGTACACGGCGAGCGTGGAGAGCGTGGCGACGGCCAGGCCGACCCAGTAGTAGATGAGCATGCCGTTGAACACGCTCGAGTCGAGCTGCACGCCGAAGGCGCCGCCGGTGAGGCTGCCGCCCTTGAGGAAGAGCACGAGGATGATCATCGAGAAGCCCAGCGTGCCGAAGGCGAAGTAGTCGCCGCGCAGGCGCGCGAGCAGGGGCAGGCCGATGACCGCCGCGAGCAGCGCCGGCAGGATGCCGGCGGTGATCATGATCGCGAAGTCGAAGAAGAAGTACAGGCCGATGCCGTGGATCCACATGCCGGCGGTGACGTAGGCGCCGATGCCGAAGAAGGCGTTCTGGCCGAGGCTGACCTGGCCGGTGTAGCCGCCCACCAGGTTCCAGCCCTGGGCGATGGTCAGGTAGATGCAGGTGAGGAACACGTAGTAGCCGAGGTACGAGACGTCGACGTTGATCACCATCGGGATGAGGGCGAGGACCGCGACGAACGCCACGGCCAGCAGCCAGAGGACCTTCTCTTTGCGCGTGAGTCCGCGCAGGTAACCGGTGACGGCCATGCTCACACCTTCTTCACGACGGAACGGGCGCCGAACAGGCCCTGGGGCAGGAAGATCAGCACGAGGATGAACACCGCGTAGGAGATGGCGTCCGACCAGCCGGCGCCGACGTAGTAGGCCGCGAGGCTCTCGATCACCCCGAGCAGCAGGCCCGCCATGAGCGCGCCCCAGACGTTGCCGATGCCGCCGAGGGCGAGCACGACCAGCGCCTTGATCGCGAACACGAAGCCGTAGTTGGGGTCGAACGAGTAGACGGAGGCCATGACGACCCCCGCGGTGCCGGCGAGCGCGATGCCGATGGCGAAGCTGATCCCGGCGACGAAGTAGGAGTTGATGCCCATGAGGCGGGTCGCCTGCATGTCCACCGAGGCGGCGCGGAGGGCGGTGCCCAGGAGCGTGCGCCGCAGGAAGTAGTAGACGGCGCCGGCGGCGACGATCGCGATCACGAGGGCCATGAGGCGCACGAACGAGATGTTGATCGAGCCGAGGTGGAAGGTGAGGTCCCCGTAGGAGGTCTTCACGTAGCGCGGGTTCGCGGTGAACGCCTTGAGCAGCAGGTTGTCGATCATGTACATGAGCCCGACCGCGAGCAGCAGGGAGACGTTCTTGTCCTCGAGCGCCGAGGCCTTCTTGAAGAGCAGGTAGAAGAGCCCGAGGCCGACCAGCAGCGAGACCGGGATGACGATCAGCGCCGACAGGTACGGGTCGACGCCGAGGAGCTCGTGCAGCCAGTACACGAGGTAGGCGAAGAGGACGATCATCGTCCCCTGCGCGAGGAAGATGATGCGCATCGTGCCGAAGATGACGGAGAGGCCGATGGCGGCCACGCCGTACATGGTGCCGAACAGGATGCCGTTGATGAAGACCTGGAGAAAGATGCTCATACGACGCAGCTCCCGCGCTTTCCGAGATAGGCTGTCCGGACGTCCTCGTCCGCGAGCAGTTCCTGACCGGTGCCGCTCAGGGCCACGCGGCCGTTCTGGAACACGTAGCCCCGGTCACAGATGTTGAGGGCCATGTGGATGTTCTGCTCGACCAGCAGCACCGTGGTGCCCTGGTCGTGCAGCACGCCGATGAGTTCGAAGATCTGCCGGGTGAGCTTCGGGCTCAGGCCGAGCGACGCCTCGTCGATCATCACGAGACGGGGCAGCGCCATCAGGGCGCGCCCGATGGCGAGCATCTGCTGCTCGCCGCCGCTGAGCAGCCCGGCCTTGCCGTTCTCGCGGTCCTTGAGCACAGGGAACAGCCCGTAGACGCGCTCGAGCGACTCCGCGAGCGCGGCGCGCGCCTTGGGCAGGTAGGCGCCGAGGCGCAGGTTCTCGTAGATGGTCAGGTCGGGGAACAGGCGCCGGCCCTCGGGCACCTGCACGATGCCGAGCTCGACGCGCTGCTTCATCGAGTAGCTTCTGGAGCTCCTGCCCCTCGAACGTGATGCTGCCCTTCGAGCGCGGCAGCAGGCCCGAGATCGCGTTGAGCAGGGTGGTCTTGCCGGCGCCGTTGACGCCGACGAGCGCCACGATCGTGCCTTCTTCGACCTTGAGCGAAGCCCCTGCGAGAGCGCGCACGTCCCCGTAGGAGACGCTCAGGTCGGTGACTTCAAGCAACTGGTTCGCCAAGGTATGCCTCGATTACTCTCGGGTCGCAGGCCACGTCGTCGGGACACGCGTCGGCGATCTTGGCCCCATAGTCAAGGACGCCCACGCGGTCGCAGAAGTCGAGCACGGCGTCGACCTTGTGCTCGATCCAGAGGATGGAGAACTTGCGCTCCTTCTTGGTCGCTCTGAGGACCTCGAACAGGTGGTCGATCTCGGTCGCCGTAAGGCCCGCCATCGGCTCGTCCAAGAGGATCAGGCTCGGCATCGAGGCGAGGCTCATGGCGATCTCCAGCAGGCGGCGGTCGGAGAGCGTGAGGTGCTTGGTGCTCTCGTGCGCCTTGGCGGAGAGCTCGACCAGCTCGAGCGCCTCGAGCGTCCGCTCCTTGGGCCCCTGCTCGAGGTGCTTGCCGCCGTAGACGGCGGCGGTCATCACGTTCTCGTAGGCCGTCATCTTCAGGAACGCCCGCACGAGCTGGTAGGTCCTCGCGATGCCCACGTGGCAGACCTTGTGGGGCGCCATGCCGGCGATCTCGCGGCCCCTGAAGGTGATGCTCCCGGAGTCCGGGCGGTAGATGGAGGTGATCAGGTTGAACACCGTCGACTTGCCGGCGCCGTTGGGGCCGATCAGGCCGACGATCTCCTCCTCGTCCACGCGGAAGTCGAGGTCGACGATGACCTTGAGACCGCCGAAGCGCTTGTTGACCTGGCCCAGGACCAGCAGTTCGTCGCCCGCGGCCACGTTCAGCGCTCCCCGCTCAGCGCCGGGATGCGCTTGAGTCCCGCTCGCATTGCACTCATGTGCACTCCATTCTCAGAGACCGGACCCGGGCGCGAGGTGGCGCTGGTGGGGCCCTTGACCGAGGCTGACGGCGTGCCCCCGCCCCGCGAGCGGGGCGGGGGCACGCCTGCCGGCCTCTCCGCCGGAGCCGGCGACTCTCAGTGAGCCGCCGTCCGGAAGAGCCTTGCTTGCTTGGATGTCAGCGCTGAGCCCACGGGACGAACCACTCGAGCGGCACGGAGCCACCCTCGACCGTCGGGATGATCAGAGCGCGCTTCTCGTTGAGCCACTCGTTGCCGACTCCCGGGGTCGTGCAGATGCCGTTCTCGTTGAACGTGACGTCGCCCATGGTCGTCCCGGTGAAGGTCTGACCCCAGACGGCGTCGCGCACGGCGGTCGGGTCGGTCGAGTTGGCGTTGGCGATGGCCTGGAACATCACCTGCGCCGCAGCGTAGGAGAGGCCGATGCTCACCGAGCTGTCGCCGTTGTGGTCGGCGGCGTACTTGTCGCCCAGCTCCTTGGCGCCGGGGTAGCCGAGGTCCATGTTCCAGAAGCCGTCGTGGCCGACGAAGTTGGCGTCGGGGCCGAGGGCCTGCGGGATCTGGGTCGGCCAGAAGCCCTTCCATCCGAAGATGAACTTGGGCGAGTAGTCGGCTTCCTTCATCTGCTTGATGAAGGTGACGGCGTCGGCCGGCGCGCAGAAGGCCATGAGGCCGTCGACGCCGGCGTTCTTGAGCTTGAGGATGGCGGCGGAGTAGTCCTTGCCACCCGGCGTGGCGGCCTGGGTCATCACGTAGTTGAAGCCCTTTGCCTTGGCGGTCGCCTCGACGCCCCCGGCCAGGCCCTGGCCGTCGGCGTTGTCCTCGGTGAACATGCCGATCTTCTTGGGCCACTCGCTCTTGGGCATGGTCGCGATCATGTCGAACGGCACGGCGGCGGCGATGGCCGGGGTGAAGAACATGTCGGCCACGTACTGGTACTTCTCCTTCTCGATCCAGTCGGCCCAACTGATGTTCATCATGTAGAAGGCTTTGTACTTGTCGGCCACGGTCGCCGCGGCCATGTTGATCGGCGTCACCTGACTCGAGAGGATCAGCTTGAGTCCGTCGATCTTGATGAGCTGCTCCATGGCGGCGGCGGCCTGGCTCGGGTCGGACTGGTCGTCCGCGTACTTGAGCTCGACCTTGTACTTCTTGCCGTTCATGGCGATGCCGCCGGCGTCGTTGGTGTCCTTGACCGCCTGGTCATAGGCCCACTTCTGCTCGGCGCCGCCCATGGCGCCGCCGCCGGTGGTGGTGTTGACGGCGCCGATGGTGATGGTGCCGCCGTCGAAGCCCTCGGTAGCCTGCTGGTCGGTGGTGCTGGACTCGCTGCTGCCGGTGGCGCCGCAAGCGGCGAGCAGCCCGGTGGTCAGAAGTCCGACTACGAGTACGAGTGCAAGAACGAGCGCGAGTCTCTTGGTCACGATTCCCCCTCGATGCGGTCTGCGGCCGGCTGCGACGGTTCGCGCCGGCACGTCCCACGGACCCTGGTGGTCCGATTCCCCTGGTAAGGACGATCCCGCTGCGTGCAGTCCACTGCACTGCTCCGGCTTGGGCTCAGGGATGGAGCCCCAGACGGAGCTTCGGCACACCTCCTCCCTGTGGGGACGCGGTCATCCGCCGCGACGAGGCCATCTGCTGGGCCCTCGCGGCCCCCTGATCCTGTCTCCGTCCGCCTAACGAACTTCGTTATCGCTATGCGGACACACGCGAGATGCCGGTCAGAGTAGAGAGGGGGGTCGAAAAAGTCAAGAGGAAATGAAACGCTCATCCCAGAATGCTGCCGATTGAAGCACGAAAATGGGAACTGACTACCGAATCGGACGTAGTGGGGCCCGTCGCCTCTTCCGCGACGGAGAACGACGGGCGCTGACATCAGGTGAGGGCGAGCGGCGCGCCGAGCGCCGCCTGAGCGGCGTCCCGGGCGCGGGTCACCGCCGCTACGATCTTCTCGTGGTTCTCGTCCCAGTGTTCCTTGGTGACGACGGCTGCGATGGACACGACGTCGCCCATCACGCTGCGCACGTAGGCGCCACAGGCGCAGACCCCGACCGTGTACTCCTCGATGTCGTAGGCGAGGCCGGTGCGCTGCACCTCCGCGATCTCCGCCCGCAGCACACTCCGGTCGGTGATCGTGTTGGGCGTCATGCGGATGAGCTCCTTGGGCAGGATGTCCTCCACCTCTCCCGGGGTGAGCGAGGCCAGAAGCGCCTTTCCGTTGGCGCTGCAGTGCAGCGGGCCCCTGGTGCCTACGTTCGTGATCGCACGCATGACGCGACGTGTCACGTACTGGTCGACGAAGAGCACCTCACCGGCATAGAGGACGGCCTCCTCCGTGTGCTCGTCGATATCCCGCGCGAGCTGCTCGAGGAACGGGCGCATGTCGTTACGGATGTCGCGCGTGTTCGCGATGGCCACGCGCATGAGCCCCGGGCCGATGAGGATCCGCCCGGACGGAAGCATGCGCACGAAGTCCTCGCTCGCCAGTGCCTTTGCAAGGCGGTAGACGGTCGGCCGGGGGATGTCGCACTGGTCGGCGATCTCCTGCGGGCTCAGGCCCTCCGTGTTCGCCGACAGTGCCCGCAGGAGGCTTGCCACCCGCGCGATCACCTGGATACCGTCTCGCCGCTCGATCGTCGTCGTCACTGTGTCGGCCACGTCACTGCTACCTCACCGTAGGGGCGGAACCGGCACCGGCCAGAGCGCGCTAGGGCCGAGCGGTCGCCAGTTGTTCGCGATGCGGACATCAGTAGCATGGTACGGACCCGCGTGGCAAGCGCCCACGTCTCGGATCTCCTGCCGCTCGGCGCCGTGGTGGCGCCCTGTTCCTGACTTCGAGCTCACGTGCACTCCATCATCACGATCGGGTCCTCGCAGAGACTGAGTTCTCGGAGGCCGGTCGGAGTCCCGGGCGTGTCTCCCCCACGTATTGGCGGGGGAGACACGCCCGGGAGACTCGCTTCAGGCGGTCAGCGGTCGCCCCACGGGACGAACCACTCGAGCGGCTTGCTGCCGCCCTCGACCTGCGGGACGATCAGCGCGCGCTGCTCGTTCTGCCACTCGTTGCCGATGCCCTGCATGACCGCGATACCGTTGGCGTTGTACTCGACGTCGCCCATCACGGTGCCGGTGAAGGTCTGCCCGAACACGGCGTCGCGGACGGCGGCCGGCTCGGTGGAGTTCGCGTTGGCGATGGCCTGGGCGAGCATCTGCACCGCCGCATACTCCAGGCCGATGCTCACCGACGTCTGGCCGCTGTGGTCGGCTGCGAAGGCGTCACCCAGTTCCTTGGCGCCCGGATAGCCGAGGTCCATGTTCCAGAACCCGTCGTGGCCGAGGTAGTTGGCGTCGGCGCCGAGAGCGGCGGGGAGTTCGTTGGCCCAGAAGCCCTTCCAGCCGAAGAAGAACTTGGGCGAGTAGTTGGCCTCCTTCATCTGCTTGACGAAGGTGACGGCGTCGGCCGGGGAGCAGAACGCCATGAGCGCCTCGACACCGGCCTCCTTGAGCTTGAGGATCGAGGCCGAGTAGTCCTTGCCGCCCGGCGTCGCCGCGGCCGTGTAGACCCACTTGTACCCGTTGGCCTTGGCGGTCGCCTCAACGCCCGCGGCGAGACCCTGGCCGTCCGGGTTGTCCTCGGTGAACATGCCCCACTTGGTGGGGACTTCGCCCTTCGGCATGGCCTTGACCATCTCGAACGGCACTGCCGCCGCGATCGCCGGCGTGAAGAAGTAGTCGGCGGACCACTGGTTCTTGTCCTTCTCGATCCAGTCGGCCCACGCGACGGTCATCATGTAGAAGGCCTTGTACTTCTCGGCGACGGTGGCCGCGGCCTGGTTCACAGGTGTGGTCTCCGTGCTGAGGATGAGCTTGAGGCCGTCGACCTTGATGAGCTGCTCCATGGCGGCGGCGGCCTGGCTGGCGTCCGACTGGTCGTCGGCGTACTTGAGCTCGATCTTGTACTTCTTGCCGTTCATGGTGACGCCGCCGGCGTCGTTGATGTCGGTCACGGCCTTGTCGTAGGCCCACTTCTGCTCCGAGCCCATCATCGCGCCCGGCCCGGTCATGCTGTTGACCGCGCCGATGGTGATGGTGCCGCCGTCGAAGCCGCCGGTAGCCTGCTCGTTGGTGGTACTGGAGGTGGACTCACCGGTCGCACCACACGCCGAAAGGACCAGCGCGGCCGCGAGGCCGATGACGACGATGAGCGTAACGACGAGTGCAAGTCTCTTGGTCACGATAGGAATCCCCCTGATGCGGTCTGCTGGCCGGCAGTGGCGAAGCCGCCTCTGCCGGCATGTCCCACGGACCCCCTGGCGGTCCGGTTCCCTGGTCAGGACAAGCCGCTCTGTGCAGTCCCCTGGATCGCTCCGGCCGTGACGCGCGGACTGCGCGCCGGTGAGAGCGTCGCCTCACCTCCCCCTGGTCACGAACCCTTCGTCGCAAGCGCCTGGCCTCTGGTGCACCACGTCCTCGCGACCCATCGCAGTTCGAATGCTCCCTGTGTCAGCATCGCGAACACGGTGACCGCCATGCGGACAGCAGGATTCTGCGCACCCTAGGGACTCCTACCTCCTTTGTCAAGAATTGTGCTTTTCGACACAATTGAGGAGGTCCGCTTGTGCAAATTGGCACAGTCCACCAGGCTCAAGGACACAGGAGCGAGAGCGCTCCCTCCACCGCTCAGACAGGGGCCAGTCCGCTCAGGCGGGGCACGTCGAGTTCCTCGATCTCGGAGTGGATGACCTTGGTGGTCGCTCCGATCGTGTTGTAGACCCGCTCGCCCCCGGTCGTCCCGAAGACCTCGCACACACACTCGCCCTTGAAGAAGTTGAGCAGGAACGTCATCTGCGTGGTCAGGACCTTCTCGTTCCAGAACGTGCAGTACACGCCGTCGGCGACCTTGAACGCGAGGTACTCCTCGGTGTCGGCCTGCCCCTTCTGCGGACCGTCGAGCGAGAGCCAGGAATCGTAACGGTCGTTCAGGTAGATGTGCTGGTAGACGACATTGTGCGCGTAATCGTTCTGAAAGCGCGTGCCGGCGAGTGAGACCGAGGCATGACGTTCGCTGGGGGCCGTCCCCCCGTCGTCCACGTAGCCGCCCACGATCGAGGACTCGATGTCGCCGTCCTCACCGCGGCTCCCGCGGACGGCCGTGACCACCGACCTTCGCAGATCGAGCAGCAGGCAGCAGGACCTGTCCGGCTCGAACAGGAACGTCACGAAGTAGATGCCCTCGCCCATCTGAAAGGCCTGATAGGCCGACGAGCCCTCGGCGCCCTTCTCGTCGCCAGCGCCGAGCTCGAAGTCGAGCGAGGCGTCGCCGAACTTCACCCGGATCCACTCGGCGGCTTCGTCCAGTCTGACAGGATGTCGGAACCGGCGAGAGCCTGCGTAGCCGCCGGCATGTACTCCTGGTAGTCGTAGGTCGCGCTCGCGTTGGCGGACCTCAGGAACTCCGCTCCCTGGTCCTTGAACGTGTCACGTCCACCCATGTGTGTCCTCCTGCTCGGTAGCGCAGCACGCCCGTAGGGGAACGTACCGCCGGGAAGATGGATGGGTCCTGCGGCTGAACAGGCTCGTCCAGGAAGCGTCGTCCGGCGGACGCCACACGTGACCGGCGTCCGCGACGCGCGCGCTGCCAGGGTGGCGACGCGATAGTGCGTATGCATACACGAAAGCCGTTGACCCGTCAACGACAGTGAGTCGGGCAGGGCGCGCACAGAAACGGGGCGCCGTCCCACGAAGAGGGAACGGCGCCCCGGAAGCTCCTCACGGCCGCAGGCCGTGCGGCTGGGCTCGGTCTCGTCAGGCCTTCTGCAGCGTCACCGTGCCGGCGTTGAGGCTGTCGTCGACCTTGAGCGTCATCTCCGCCGGCTGGTAGCCGTCGGCGACGATCTTGACGGTGTACTCGGCGCCCGGGTCGAGGTAGTCCACCTTGACCTCGCCGAAGATGTCGGCCACGGCCTCGCCCACCACGGCGCCGTCGCGCGACACCGTGACGGTGGCGCCCTCGGCGCACTCGTCGGTGTCGCCGAACACGACGCTGCAGCCGACGAACGCCTTCTCCCAGCGGTGCAGGTTCTTGTAGTACACGCGCGGGTTGGTACCGAGGGAGTCGCGGTAGCGCTCGAGCTTCTCGGCGGCCACGAGGGCCTCGACTTCAGCCTCCTCGGCCATCACGAGCTTGATGGCCTCGGTCGGGCACACCTGGCTGCAGCGCGTCTCGGTCCAGCCATCGTCGAGCAGGTGGGCGCAGCCGGTGCACTTCTGGGCGAGCTCCTTCTCCTCGTTCCAGTAGATGACCGAGTACGGGCAGCTCGCCACGATCTCCTTGCGACCCTTGGCCTTGACCGGGTCGATGATGACGAGGCCGTCCTGGCGCTTGTACACGGCGCCGTCGGCGGTGAGGCACGGCGCGTCGTCGCAGTGCATGCACGGCATGGGCAGGTACGCGGTCTCCACCAGCGGGTACTGACCGCGCTCCTTGCGCTTGATGTTCATCCAGCGGTGGCCGTGCCACGGCTGGGCGGCCGAGTACGGCGGGAACTCGTTGTCGACGAACTCGTCCTTGTCGGCCAGGAAGCAGTCGTTGCAGTCGTGGCAGCGGGCGACGTCGACGATCAGGTGCCAGCTCTTCATGAAGCCTCCCCCTCCCACTTCTCTACTTCGATGAGGCAGGAGTTGTTCGACATGGCGATGGACGTGGGCGTGATGAACCGCTTGTTGGTGAGGATGTTGACGCAGCCGGCCACGTCTGTCGACTCGCCGGGCTCACCCTGCGGCAGGTAGTCGGCGCAGCTCTCGTAGGAGTGTACCGTGCCGGGGGCGACGCGCTCGGTGAGCTGCGCGCTCAGCTTGACGGAGCCGCGGTCGTTGTAGGCGCGGATGAGGTCGCCCTCGGCGATGCCCCGCGCCGCCGCATCCTTGGAGTTCAGCCGCATGATCCAGTAGCGGTGGCCGTCCTCGTGCAGGATGCGGTGCTCGTCCACCTCGTTGAGCCAGGTGCCCTTGGAGTCGCCCATGGTGTGGAAGCTGAACCGCGGATGCGGGCTCACCATCTGCAGTGGGAACCGCCCGTACAGCTCGGTCGTGTGGTGGCCTTCCCAGCTGGCGATGAACTGCGGACCCATGGCCGGCCGCTCGGGGTCGACGACGTCCATCTCCAGGTTCTTGAGCGTCTTGCTGACGAACTCGATCTTGCCCGACGGCGTCTGCAGGCCCTCGAAGCCGATGGTGTCGCCCGGCCGCGGGCCCCAGTCCGGGGTGTCGCGCTTGCGGCCCTCGGCGAACCAGCGCATGGCCGGCGTGCTCTTGTAGTCGTCGGGGATCGGCACGACGACGTAGCCCTTCTCCTCGAACTCCTCCCACGTGGTGATCTGCGGGAGATCGGTCGCGTCGAAGTACGCCCGGCACCAGTCGTACTCGTCCATGCCGCCCTCGGTGAACACGTCACCCATGCCCATGCGCTCGGCGACGGCGGCGAAGATGTCGTAGTCGCTCTTGCTCTCGCCGAGCGGCTCGACGCACTTCTTCTGGAAGACGATCACGCGGTGGTTGGTCTGGGTGTGGTTGTCCGGGATGTAGCCGGAGCAGTTGCCGAACTCGCTCATGTCCCAGCGCTCGAAGTTGGTGCAGGCCGGCAGGATGATGTCGGCGTACTTGGCCTCGCCCTCCATCCAGATGGACTGGTTGACCACCGTGCGGACGTGGCCCTCGCGGTAGGCCTTCACGTAGCGGTTGG
The DNA here is from genome assembly GCA_963747935.1 of uncultured Thermoleophilia bacterium. Classification (GTDB taxonomy): domain Bacteria; phylum Actinomycetota; class Thermoleophilia; order UBA2241; family UBA2241; genus CAIXSE01. The sequence goes on from CAVVGY010000007.1 coordinate 52,059, forward strand.
TCTGCTGCATGGTGCCGAAGAACGAGCCGCCGTAGCGCCAGTACATGGTGACGAACGGGTAGCCCGGCGCCGGGTACTGGTACTTCTGCATCTGGCTCTGGATGCTCGGGCCGCAGAAGCCCTTGCCGCGCCACTCGAACTTCTCGTGCATCATCGCCTCGGGGATGCGCAGGCGCGGGATGGCGATGCCCTCCGGTGAGTCGTGCGGGTTCCCCGTGGGGTGCAGGCCGGTCTCCGGCTTGAAGATGCGGTAGAGCATGCGGTAGCCGGCGGCCGACTTCTCGGTGTCGCCGGACATGCCGCCCTCGGCGTAGCCGGGGAACACGAACGAGCAGTCCGACGGCGCGCCCTGGGAGGTGCCCCAGATGTTGACGCCCGGCTTGCCGTAGCCCTGCATGGCGGCGAGCGCGACCATGGTGCGCGCCCACTCGTTGCCCGTGGCCGAGCGGCAGGCGCCGCCCCAGCCGCCGAGGCCGCCGGCGGCGAGCATGACCTTCTTGCTGCCCCACTCGCGCGCCAGGGCGCGGATCTGCCGGGCGGGGATGCCGCACTCGGTCTCGGCCCACTCCGGCGTCTTGGGCACGTTGTCGGTCACGCCGAGCACGTAGTCCTTCCACTCGTCGAACCCGTGCGTGCGCTCGGCGACGTACTCCTTGTCGTAGAGGTCCTCGGCGAGCCAGGTGTGGGCGATGCCGAGGCCGAACGCCACGTCGGTGCCGAGCCGCGGCGCGAACCACTTGTCGCTGAAGAGCTCGGCCGTGGGGTTGTAGTACGGGTCGACGAACACCATCTTGATGCCGAGCTCCTTCATCCAGTAGCGGCGCGAGGTGCTCTCGAAGGCGGAGTAGATGCCGCCGCCGGTGGACTCGGGATCGGCCGACCAGAAGACGACCATGTCGGTGTGCTTGAGCGCGTCCTCGAGCAGGTCGTACTGCTCGGGGATGCCGAGGCGGTGGCTGTTGCCCCACATCGGCATGGCGCCCCAGTGCCACCCCTCCCAGCTGTCGGGGTTGTGGGCCGTGTGGACCATCCCCATCAGGTTCAGGAAGCGGTAGTAGGCGCTGTGCCGGTAGCCCAGGTTGCCCCACAGGTGGTGCGAGCTGCAGGTGGTGAGGATCGAGCCGGGGCCGTTCTCGCGCTTCTCCCGCTTGAGCTCGGTGCAGACGAGGTCGAGGGCCTCGTCCCAGCTGATCTCCTCGTAGCCCGAGACTCCGCGGTTCTGGGTGTTGCGCTCGCCCTCCGGGTCCCAGTCGACGCGCTTCAGGGGCGTCAGGATGCGGTTGGGAGAGTAGACCATCGACCGCTGCGCCTGCGCGTGCGGCGAGAGTGTCGTGCGGCGCGGCGGCGAGAACTTCCTGCCCCGCGCCTCGATCACCCAGTCGCCCTTGTCGTCGTCGGCGAGGTCGATCGGGTACATGCGGACGATCCTGTCGTCCTCCACGTCCACGAACACCGGGCCGCCGGTGGTGCAGTTTGTGAGCCGCTTGACTTCACCCATACTCGCAGACCTCGCTTCCCAAAGATGCGACGTGGCGGCGGTCGAGACCGCCTGCGTTCCCCCGAACGCTCCTGTTCCGCGATGCGGACTAGGTGGACCGCATCATGGGCATCGTACCGAGCGAGAGACGGAAGTCAAGCGGCCGTGCCGGGCGGCCGGGCTCCATCCGATGAGCTAAACTGCATGCTCGCCATGAGCGCCCATCCCACACCACCCGATCCCGTGCGCGTCGGCGTCGTGCTCGCCGGCGGTGAGTCGCGCCGCATGGGGCGCGACAAACGCGAGCTGCGCCTCGAGGGGGACACGCTGCTGGAGCGCAACCTCGCGTTCCTCCGCGGCCTGTTCCCCGTGGTCGGCCTGTCCGTGCGCACCGTGGAGCAGGCGCCGGTCGGATTGCCCGACGACGTCCTCGTGATCCCCGACGAGACCCCCGGATCCCCGATGGGCGGCCTGGCGGGGATCCTCGCGTGGCTCGGCGAGCCGGTCTTCGCCATGGCGGCCGATCTCATCGCTCCCGACGCTGCCGCGGTGGCGCGGGTGCTCGACGCGTACCGCGACGTCGACGTGGCGCTGCCGGTGGCGGACGACCACCTGGAGCCGCTGCACGCCGTGTACGGGCCGGAGTGCCTGCCGCGCATGCGACGGCTGCTCGCGGCAGGCGCGCACAGCCTGCTCGACCTGTTCCCTCTCGTGCGCGTGGCGCGCGTGCCGTTCGACGACGTGGCGCCGTTCTTCAACGTCAACACGCCGGCGGACTGGGTCGAGGCGCAGCGGCGCCTCGGCGCAGAGGCCGGCTCGCCGCCCGGAACCTCTGAGGGCCGCGCGCATCCCGCGCGCCGACCGCGTGCGCCTGGCGAGCCGGTAGTGCTCGGCGTGGTCGGCAGGCCCAACAACGGCAAGACCACGCTCATCGAGAAGCTCATCCCCGAGCTGACCGCGCGCGGCCTGCGCATCGGCGCCGTCAAGCGGGTGGCCAGGTTCGACATCGACGTGCCCGGCAAGGACTCGTGGCGGCACTCGCAGGCGGGCGCCGACGCCTATGCGGTCGGGTCGCCGGGCAAGGTGGCGTTCGTCGCCCGGCGGCAGGAGGAGGCGACGCTCGAAGAGATCGTCGCGCGGTTCTTCGGCGGCTTCGACGTGGTGATCTGCGAGGGGTACCGCCGCGAGGCGCCGGACGTGGTGGAGGTCTTCCGGTCCGGCGCCGGCTACGAGTCCATGGTCTGCGAACCTCTCGAGCCGCTGGCGCTGGTCACCGACGCCGAGCTCTCGCACCCGTACAAGTTCGGGCTCGACGACGCCGCCGCGCTGGCGCGGTTCCTCGTCGAGCGCCTGGATCTGACTCCACACGCGTGAAGGCCCGGGAGCGGCGCCCTCGCGGGCGGCGCTCCCGGGCCTCCGTCGCTCCCCCGAGCGAATGGAGCCTAGGCGTCCACCGTCATGTCGCTCTCGAGCACCACGAACTCGGGCATCGACACGTTGCTGGTCGCCCACTTGATGGCCTCGTGCAGTTCCAGAGTATGGGCGTGCTGCCGCGCCTGCTCGACGTTGTCGTAGTCGAGCACGACCCAGATGTCGTTGGGGTCGTCCGCGTTCAGGAGCACGCGCGCACGACGGCTGCCCGTTGCGCGTCGCCGCTCCTGGTCTTCGAGGAAGATCTTCTTGAACGTCTCGTAGTCGCCGACTCTGTGACGGATGAGCAGTTCGGCCATCTGAGCGCCTCCATCTTGGGGGGAACGAGCGGCCTCAACCTACCCGACCCGGCCTGGACTGAAAAGGGGCGGGCGCCGACGCCGGGCCGGCCGGCGCGGAGGACCGGGCCGCGCTGAGACCGGCCGGCGCGGTGGACTGGCGCCGGCCCGGGCCCGGGTGTAGCCTCTAGCCCGTCCAATTCTCCAAGCCCTTCGCCCTACGGCTACTGCTACGGGCGCTGGGCCGTACCACGGACAGACCGTGGGTCGGCGACAGAGGGAGTCGCCGTCGTGGGCCCGGGTGGAAACGCCCGGACCTCCCCGTGCTTGGAAAGGAGCCAGGGACATGAACGACCCGACCCATGGTGGGCGGGCCGCCGGAGCCGGGCCCGCGCGCCCGGCCGGCACGGCCCCACCGCCGCCCCCCTCACACTGCCGTTCCGCCGTACGCCTGCGCGTACTGCTGGCAGTGGCTCTCGTCCTGCTGGCCTCACTGGCCTCCGCCTGCGGCGCCGCCTCGAGCTCCGGCGGCGACGATCAGCGCGAGCTCAGCGTCTTCGCGGCCTCGTCGCTCACGGAGGCGTTCACCGAGCTGGGCGACCAGTTCACGGCCGCGCACCCGGACGTGAAGGTCACGTTCGCCTTCGCCGGCAGCAGCGACCTCGTGACGCAGTTGCAGCAGGGCGCGCCGGCGGACGTGCTCGCCACCGCCGACACCAGCAACATGGACAAGGTGGCGAGCCTCACCGGCGCGCCGCAGGCGTTCGCCGGCAACCAGCTCATCATCGCCGTGGAGCCCGGCAACCCCAAGCACATCACCGGGCTCGCCGACCTCGCGGACCCGGACCTCAAGGTCGTGCTGGCGGCGCCGGAGGTGCCCGCCGGCAAGTACGCGGAGGAAGCGCTCGCCAAGGCCGGCGCTGCCGTCCAGCCGGTCTCGCTCGAGGTGTCCGTCAAGGGCGTGGTGACCAAGGTGTCGCTCGGCGAGGCCGACGCCGGCATCGTGTACGTCACCGACGTCGCCGCGGCGCAGGGCAAGATCGAAGGAGTGGCGATCCCCGCGGACCAGAACGTCACCGCCACCTACCCCATCGCGACGCTCAAGGAGTCCGCGTCCCCCGAGGACGCGCAGGCGTTCGTCGACCTCATCCTGTCCCCGGAGGGCCAGAAGGTCCTCGCCGAGTACGGGTTCCTGCCGGCGCCGTGACCAGGCACGCGGACACGAGCGGTCGCGCGGGCGCGCGCGACAAGGACGTCGCCGGCAAGCTCGCCGTGGTCGCCGGCGACGCCATCGAGCCGCGCGCGCTGCCGCGCCGGCCGCCGCCGTGGCGGCGGCCGGCCGATGCTCCCGCTGCCGCGCCGCGGCGCGGCAGCGGGGCGCCGTTCGGCTTCGTCCCGCTGGCGGTGCTCGCCGTCCTGTTCCTGACGCTGCCGCTCCTCGGCCTGCTGGTCAAGGCGCCGTGGGGCCACCTCACCGAGGACCTCACGGCGCCCGGCGTGCTGACGGCGCTGCGCCTCTCGCTGGTCTGCTCGCTCGGCGCCCTCGCCGTCTCCGTGGTGCTCGGCGTGCCGCTCGCCTGGCTGCTCGCGCGGGTGCCGTTCCGCGGCCGCAACGTGGTGCGCGCCATCGTCACGCTGCCCATGGTGCTGCCGCCGGTGGTGGGCGGCGTCGCCCTGCTGCTCGCGTTCGGCCGCAACGGCATCGTCGGGCAGTGGCTCGACGCGTGGTTCGGCCTCACGTTCCCCTTCACCACCTGGGGCGCGATCATGGCCGAGACGTTCGTGGCCATGCCGTTCCTGGTGATCACCGTGGAGGCCGGCCTGCGCTCCATGGACCGGCGCTACGAGGACGCGGCGGCCACGCTCGGCGCCGGCCGCTGGACCACGTTCCGGCGCGTCACCCTGCCGCTCATCGCGCCGGCGCTGGGCGCCGGGGCGGCGCTCACGTGGGCGCGCGCGCTCGGCGAGTTCGGCGCGACCATCACCTTCGCCGGCAACCTGCCGGGCAAGACCCAGACCATCCCGCTGGCCGTGTACCTGGCGCTGCAGAACTACCCCGACGCCGCCATCACCCTGAGCCTCGTCATGCTGATCGTCTGTCTCGTCGTCCTGGTCGCCCTGCGCGACCGCTGGTTCCCGTCGCGATGAGCCTCGAAGCACAGGTAGGCCTGGCCAAGGGATCCCTCGACCTGGACGTGACGCTGAGCGCCGAGACCGGGTCGGTGGTCGTGCTGCTCGGCCCGAACGCCGCCGGCAAGACGACGCTGCTGCGCACGCTGGCCGGCCTCGTGCCGCTCGAGCGCGGCAGGGTGGCGCTCGACGGGAACGTGCTCGAGGACGCCGGCGCGGGCGTGCGCGTGCCGCCCGAGCACCGCCCGGTGGGCGTGGTGTTCCAGGACTACCTGCTGTTCCCCCACATGACGGTGCTCGAGAACGTCGCCTTCGGCCTGCGCTCGCGCGGAGCCGGCCGCGCCGCGGCGCGCGAGCGCGCGCTCGCCATGCTCGACCGCGTGGGCCTGGCCGACCGCGCCTCGGCGAAGCCCAAGGCGCTCTCCGGCGGCCAGGCGCAGCGGGTCGCCCTGGCGCGGGCGCTGGCCACCGACCCGCGCCTGCTGCTGCTCGACGAGCCGCTCGCGGCCATGGACGCCGGCGCCCGCGCCGAGCTGCGGCGAGGCCTCTCCCGGCACCTCGCCGCCTACGAAGGCACCTGCCTCGTCATCACCCACGACCCCATCGAGGCGATGACGCTCGGCGACCAGCTCGTCGTCCTCGAGGCGGGACGCGTGGTCCAGGCGGGCAGCCCGGACGAGCTCTCCTCGCACCCGCGCTCGCGGTACGTGGCGGAGCTGCTCGGCCTGAACCTCTACCGCGGCCGGGCCGACGGCAAGACCGTGCTGCTCGCCGGCGGCCAGACGCTGGTCGCCGCCGACCCCGTGCCCGAGGCCGGCGACGTGTTCGCCGTCATCCCGCCGCGCGCGGTGGCGCTGCACCGCCAGCTGCCGGACGGCTCGCCGCGCAACGTGTGGAAGGGGGTCGTCGAGGACCTCGACGTCGTCGGCAACCACGTGCGCGCGCACATCAGCGGCGAGCTGCCGATCATCGCCGAGGTGACGCCCGGAGCCGTGGCCTCGATGCGCCTGGACGACGGCGGCCCCGTGTTCGTCGCCGTCAAGGCCATGGAGGTCGAGGTCTACGAGGCCTGAGGGCCGGAGCCGGAGCCGGCCCGACGGAGGCCGAGCGGCGCCGGCACCGAGGTGTGTCGTCTGGGGGTCGGCACCACATCCGGTGCCGGATGTGGTGCCGGATGTGGCACCAGGGGTGCGAACACATACCTCCCCCTCGTCCGAGGCAGCGCCGGGTTTCGCCACGCCCGCTTCTCCGCTACGCTCCACCGCATGACCGAGCAGCGCACAGGCAAGCCCGCCCTCGTCGCCATCGTCGGCAAGAGCGACTCCGGCAAGACCACCCTCGTCGAGAAGGTCGTGCCCGAGCTGGTCAAGCTCGGCCTGCGCGTCGGGACGGTCAAGCACGACGCGCACTCGTTCGAGATCGACCACCCCGGCAAGGACTCCTGGCGGCACGGCCAGGCCGGCGCCGAGGCCTACGTCATCGCCTCGCCCGAGCGCCTCGCCTTCATCGCCAAGCTCGAGCGGGGAGCTGCAGCTCGTCGAATCGTCGACCGCTTCTACGACGGCTTCGACATCGTCGTCGCCGAGGGGTACAAGCGCACCGCCCCGCTCCGGGTCGAGCTCTTCCGCGTCGGCGCCGGCCACACCGAGCCGCTGTGCGGCCCCGGCGAGGCCATCGCCCTCGTCACCGACGCCGAACTCGAGCACGAGCACAAGTTCGGCCTCGAGGACGGCGCGGCGCTCGCGGCGTTCCTCGCCGCGCGCCTCGACGCCCTGCGCGAGTACTAGATCCGCGGCGGGCCGCGAGGCGCCGTCCGCCCGAGAGGCGCACCGCGCGCCGACTCGCACGCGCTCAGCCTCGCACTCGCGCGCGGAACGTCGCTCACCGCTTGACATCGCTCCCTCGAGGGTTAGACGATGCCCATGATGCGGTCGAGCTAATCCGCATCGTGAGAATCCCATCTCGGAACCGCGCGCGCCGGCCATCGCGTCCCGCTTCCACGTCAGCGACCATGGGGAGGTGTGGGTATGGCGGAGGACATGAGCAAGACCGGTACCTCCGGCGAAACGACCCTCATCAGGGACATCAGCTTCTGCGGCGTCCCGGAGAACGGGTCCAATGCGTCGATGGTGGACGTCAAGGACGGCAAGATCGTCCGCATCCGCCCGATGCACTACGACTGGAAGTACAAGAAGGCGGATCTCAACCCCTGGAAGTTCGAGGTGCGCGGCAGCACGTTCGAGCCCAGCATGAAGACCCTGATCCCGCCGTACAGCATCGCCTACAAGAAGCGCGTCTACTCGCCCGCCCGCATCCGCTACCCGATGATGCGCGTCGACTTCGACCCCAACGGCGAGCGCAACCCGCAGAACCGCGGCGTGAGCAAGTACAAGCGCATCTCCTGGGACGAGGCTCTGGACGTCATCACCAGCGAGATGAACCGCATCAAGGAGAAGTACGGCCCGACCGCCCTGCTCTACCAGTGCGACCAGCACGGCGAGAACAAGGTCGTCCAGGCCTGCCACGGCGCGGGGCGCAAGCTGCTGCGCGCGTGGGGCGGCTTCACCCTCCAGATCCGCCAGCCCGACAGCTGGGAAGGCTGGTGGTGGGGCAACAAGCACTTCTGGGGCTGCGAGCCCGTCGGCCAGGGCCAGCAGAGCAACCTCCTCTGGGACATCTCCAAGAACGCCGAGCTGCTGCTGTTCTGGGGCTGCGACCAGGAGACCACCCCGTGGGGCTGGCAGGGTCAGCTCCCGAGCCGCCTGAGCTACTGGTGGAGTGAGATCGGCATCAAGCAGATCTACGTCTGCCCCGACCTCAACTACGCCGCCGCCGTGCACGCCGACCGCTGGATCCCGGTGCTCCCCAACACGGACGCCGCGCTCTACCTGGCGATCACGCACCGCTGGTTCAGCAAGGGCACCTACGACAAGGAGTACCTCGACACCCACGCCGTGGGCGTCGACAAGTACGAGGCCTACGTCATGGGCGACGAGGACGGCGTCGAGAAGTCGCCGGAGTGGGCGGAGCCCATCTGCGGCGTCAAGGCGCGCGTCATCAAGGCCCTCGCCGACGAGTGGGCGAGCAAGCGCACCACCGTCGTCATCGGCAACGGCGGCCCCGGCATCCGCGGCCCCTACGCCACCGAGCCGGCGCGCCTGCAGGGCATCTGCCTCGCCATGCAGGGCCTGGGCAAGCCGGGCCAGAACCAGGCCAAGATGATCGAGTGGGGCCTGTTCGACAAGCCCGACCAGTACGCCCAGCCCAAGCCGCTGCGCGTGCCGTACCTGCGCAAGGCCTACACCGGCGGCCACCCGGACGAGAGCAACCACCCGTCGTTCATCCCCAAGACGTACATCCCCAAGGCGATCCTCGAGGGTGAGTGCGACTGGTGGGGCTGCGAGTCCGAGACCGCCGACCGCGTCAACCAGTTCGAGCACTACAAGTACCCGGCCGACGGCTGCTCCAAGATCCACATGGTGTGGACCGACTCGCCGAGCTGGATCACCTGCTGGAACTCGGGCAACGACTACGTCAAGGCCATGCGCCACCCGGACATCGAGTTCATGTTCGCGCAGCACCCGTGGCTCGAGAACGACTGCCTGATGGCCGACGTCATCCTCCCCGTGAACACCAAGCTCGAAGAGGACGACATCGCCGGCGACATCTTCAGCGGCCAGACCAACCTGCTCTTCCCCGAGCACAAGTGCATCGAGCCGCTCGGCGAGAGCTACAGCGACTACGAGATCGTCGTCATGCTCTCCGAGCGCCTCGGCCTCAAGGAGGAGTACACCGGCGGCAAGACCATCCCCGAGCTCATCAAGTACGGCTACGAGACCTCGCGCTGCGAGGACCTCATCAGCTGGGAGGAGCTCAACGAGAAGGGCTACTACGCGGTCCCGACGGACGACGGCTGGGAAGACATCCCCGCCGGCTTCTACAACTTCTACAAGGACCCCGAGAAGTACCCGCTCACCACGCCGACCGGCAAGCTCGAGTTCGAGGCGTCGGGCCTCCTCGAGAACTTCCCGAACGACCTCGAGCGGCCGCCGGTGCCCAAGTGGGTCGCCCAGGGCGTCACGCACGAGGAGACCGTGGGCACGGAGCGCTCGAAGAAGTATCCGATGCTCGTGTGCTCCAACCACCCGCGCTGGAGCGTCCACAGCCAGCACGACGACATCACCTGGCTGCGCGAGATCAAGACCTGCAAGGTCACCGGTCCCGACGGCTACCAGTACCACCCGATCTGGCTGCACCCGTCCGAGGCCGAGAAGCGCGGCATCAAGGACGGCGACGTGGTCAGCATCTTCAACGACCGCGGCACCGTGCTCGCCGGCGCCTACGTCACCGAGCGCATCATGCCCGGCGTGATCTACATCGACCACGGCGCCAAGTGGGACCCGATCGTCCCCGGCGAGATCGACCGCGGCGGCGCCATCAACACCATCGTGCCGCGCGGCACCACCTCCAAGAACGCCGTCGGCCACGCCGTGAGCGGTTTCCTCGCCGACTGCGAGAAGACCGACATGGAAGAGCTGAAGGCCAAGTATCCGGAGGCGTTCGAGAAGCCGTTCCACCCCTGTGCTGGTCCCGGCTTGGAAGCCTGCATCTGGGGGAGGGCGTGATGGGCAAGGTCCTCGTCATCGATCTGAACATCTGCAACGGCTGCTACAACTGCCAGGTGGCCTGCAAGGACGAGCACGTCGCCAACGACTGGTCGCCCATCGCCAAGCCGCAGCCCGACACGGGGCAGTTCTGGAACAAGGTCACCGACCTCGAGCGCGGCCAGGTGCCGAAGGTCAAGGTCACGTACCTGCACAGCATCTGCCAGCACTGCGACGACGCGCCCTGCATCCCGGCGTGCAACGTCGACGCGATCTACCAGCGCGAGGACGGGGCCGTGATCATCGACCCGGACAAGTGCCGCGGCAACCAGCTGTGCCTGGAGGCGTGCCCGTACGAGAACGTCATCTACTTCAACGACTCGCTGAACATCGCCCAGAAGTGCACGTTCTGCGCGCACCTCCTGGACGACGGCTGGACCGAGCCGCGCTGCGTGGACGCCTGCCCCACCGGGGCGTTCCGGTTCGGCGATGAGAACGATCCCGAGATCCAGGCGCTCATCGCCAAGGCCGAGCCGCTCAAGCCCGAGCTGGCCGTGAAGCCGCGCGTCTACTACATCGGCCTGCCCAAGCCGTTCATCGCCGGCGCCGTGTTCGACAGCGAGGCCGACGAGTGCACCGAGCGGCGCCAAGGTCACGGCGCAGAAGGTCGGCAACGGCAAGGTCTACGAGGCCGTCACCGACAGCTACGGCGACTTCTGGCTCAAGGACGTGGAGCCCGGCGAGTACACCGTGCTCGTGGAGAAGGACGGCTACCTGCCGCAGAAGCTGGGCCCGGTGGACGCCACCAAGGACATCAACGTCGGCGACATCGCGGTCTGGAAGGCGTGACACCGAAGGTCGGGGGGAAGGGCCCGGCTCCCGCAAGGGGGGCCGGGCCTTTCTGGTTCTCGAGGAGGGGAGGTCGAGGTCGCGCCGGGCGCTCGCCGGCGCCGGCCGCCACCCCCTGCGAACTTGCTTGCCGCCCGGGCAGGCTCTACAGTGGGGAGTGCGACAGCGTCAACGGCTGCGCGTACCGCAGTCGCGGCGCGTGGAGAGACGGGAGACTAGGAACATGCCAAACCTCGGTGCACCAGAACTCATCATCATCGCTCTGGTGATCCTGCTGCTCTTCGGCGCCACGCGGCTGCCGAAGCTCGGCAAGTCGATGGGCCAGAGCATCAAGGGGTTCAAGGAGGGCCTCAACGAGGACAGCGAACGACGACGACATCGTGGACGTCAAGAAGGACGCCACGGCCGAGTCCAAGGACGACGACGTCAAGGCCTCCTGAGCGTCACCAACGAGATCACGCACGACGGCCCGCCACTGGCGGGCCGTCGTCGTTAACGGATGTGCAGCCGGGCCGCGAGCCGGGCCCGGCTCAGCTCAGCGGCTGAGCAGGCAGACGGCGTGGGCGGCGATGCCCTCCCCACGCCCCTCGAACCCCATGCCCTCGGTGGTCGTGGCCTTGACGCTCACGGCGTCGCTGCCGACGCCGAGGGCGGCGGCGAGGCGCTCGCGCATCTCGAGGCGGTAGCCGGAGAGGCGCGGCCGCTCGCAGACGATGGTCACGTCGGCGTTCTCCACCTTCCAGCCCGACTTGGAGAGCCAGGCGACCACGCGCTCGAGGAGCGCCATGCTGGAGGCGCCCTCGAACGCGGGGTCGGTGTCGGGGAACAGCTCGCCGATGTCGCCGAGCCCGGCGGCGCCGAGCAGCGCGTCCATGAGCGCGTGGACGGCGACGTCGGCGTCGGAGTGCCCGGCGAGGCCCTGCGCGTGGTCGATGAGCACCCCGCAGAGGACGAGGTCGCGCCCGTCCGCGAAGCGATGCGCGTCGTAGCCGCCGCCGACCCTATACGTCGGTCTCGACCTCCCACGAGAGCAGCGCGCCGGCGAGCGGCAGGTCTGCGGGCGTCGTGATCTTGACGTTCGCCGGCGTGGAGGGCACGAGGCGTCACCGTGTAGGCGGCGCGCTCGAGCAGCATGGCGTCGTCGGTCGCGCCGTTCAGGTCGGTGCGCTTGTACACGTCGCGCAGGGCGGCGGCGCGGAACACCTGCGGCGTCTGCGCGGCCCACAGGCCGGCGCGGTCGACGGTGCCGGCCACCGCGCCGCGCTCGCCCTCGCGCTTGAGCGTGTCGCTCACCTCGACGGCCGGCACGGCGCCGTCGGCCTTGCCGAGCGCGTCCAGGCAGTGCCTCGAACACGTGCTTGGAGAACAGCGGCCGCGCGCCGTCGTGCACGGCGATGACGGCGGCGCCGTCCGGCACCAGCTCGAGGCCGGCGCGCACGGAGTCCGAGCGCGTCGTGCCGCCCTCGGCGACCAGCAGCGGCTTGGCGTCGTCGAACAGGCGTGAGCTCGTTGGCGAAGCGCACCGTGTGCGACGGGTGCAGCACGACGACGATGCCGTCGCACGCAGCTCCATGGCGAGCAGGCGCTCGCACCGAATGCGAGAGGATGGTCTCGCCGCCGAGACGCAGGAACTGCTTGGACTCTCCGTCCGGCAGCCCCATCCGCCGGCTCTCGCCGGCGGCGGCGACGATGACCCAGGTCTCCCCGGCTTGCTGATCCTCCATGTCCATCCCCTCCCGGTCAGTCTGTCAGCCGGCGGCGGAGCGCTCACGCGGCTGAAGATCATCTTGCCCGAGGGGCTCTGCAGCACGCTGGTCACCTCGGCCTTGACGCGCGAGCCCACCAGGCCGCTGCCGGCCTCGACGACGATCATGGTGCCGTCGTCGAGGTAGCCCACGCCCTGGTCCTGCTCGCGCCCTTCTCTCAGGATCTTGACTTCGATGACCTCGCCGGGCAGCACGGCCGGCTTGACCGAGTTGGCGAGGTCGTTGACGTTGAGCAGCTTGACGCCCTGGATCTCGGCGACCTTCTTGAGCGTGTAGTCGGTGCTGATGATCTGCGCGCCGGTGTCCTTGGCGAAGCGCACGAGCTTGGCGTCGACGGCGTCGATGTCCGCGTAGTCCGTGCCGTCGATGGTGACGGCGCCGGAGCTGTTCTGCAGGCGCTTGACGAAGTCGAGGCCGCGGCGGCCGCGCACGCGCTTCTCCGCGTCGGCGGAGTCGGCGAGCCGCTGGAGCTCCTCGACGACGAAGCGCGGCACGAGGAGCTCGCCCTCGACGAACCCGGTGTCGATGATCTCGAGGATGCGCCCGTCGATGATGGCGCTCGAGTCGAGCAGCTTGGCCGGCGTGAGCCCCGGGATGACCTCGAACGCGCCGCGCACGCCGAGCAGCCGCAGGATCTCGACGTGCTTCTTGGCGGCGAGATAGGCGGTGAAGTACCCGGCCAGCAGGTAGATCGGCACCGTGAGGTACGGCCCGACGATGGGGATGCGCACGAGGGCGATGCTGATGAGCGTGGCGATGAAGAGGCCGACCACCACGCCGCCGATGCCGACCACGACCTCGGCGCCGCGTGGCCCGCGCCATGACCTCGTCCACGTGGTCGAGGCCGCGGCGCATGAGGCGCGAGAGCACGACGCCCGAGCAGGTAGCCGAGGAGGAGGCCGGCGACCGTGAAGACGACCAGCCAGATGACCTTGCCGTCCTGGTCGAGGGCGGGCGCGAACGACGACGCGCGGATGCGGTCGGCCAGCTGGTACCCGGCGAGGGCGCCCAGCAGCGCCAGGAGCCACGCGGATGGCCGGCTGCAGGACGCCGCGCGGCCTGCGCGGCGCCCCGGCCGAGCCGGGCTCAGACGACGGGAGCGGGCTCTCGGGAGTCGTCGGCAAGAGCGGGTCCGTCGACGTGGATGTCCTCGAGCACGGTCTCCAGGAACGCGTTGGCCTCGTCCTCGTCGAAGTCGCGCGCGTACATGAGCTCGCTGGCGAGGATCTTCTTGGCCTTGGAGAACATCTGCTTCTCGCCGGTCGACAGCCCCTTGTCGGCGTGGCGGATGGCCAGGTTGCGGACCACTTCGGCGACCTCGAAGATGTCGCCGGTCTTGAGCTTGTCGCGGTTGTGCTTGTAGCGACGGCTCCAGTTCTTGGGCATCTTGGTGGGGTCGCCGCGCAGGACCTCGAGGACCCTGTCGACAACGTCGCTCTCGATGACCTTGCGCAGGCCGGCGCGATCGGCGTTCTCGACGGGGACCATGACGGTCATGTCGTTGTGCAGGATCTGGATGGTGAGGTAGTCGCGCTGCTGGCCGAGCACTTCCTTCTGCTCGATCTTCATGATCTTGCCAGCGCCGTGGTGCGGATAGACCACCTTGTCTCCGACTGAATACATCAAACCCCCCACTCGTCGTTCGTGGCCCCGGAGGCCGAACGGGGCGCGCTCGCCGAGGACGGCGGCGAACGCTCCACGCAGGTCTGCCGCGCCGGCGACGCGCCCACCGGCCCGGCGCGCATCGGCGGCGGGTACGACGATCACGGTCGAAGCCGGCACGCCCGGCTTCGGCGACACGTCGCTCGCTCTGGCTGCAGGATCGAAGTCCGCCCGTCAGGCTGATCTCCCCGAACACCGCCGCCCCGGCGGGAAGCGGTGACGTCGCGCTGCGCTGAGGCGACAGCGAGTGCGACTGCGAGGTCCGCCGCGGGCTCGTCGATGCGAATTCCGCCTGCAATTGTAACAAAAATGTCGGAACGACGACAACTTCAGCCCTGCATGCCTGCCGAGCACCGCCACCAGCATCGCCAGACGGTTGCGGTCGAAGCCGACGGCGACGCGGCGCGGCATGGCCAGCTCGGTCTGGTTGACGAGCGCCTGGACCTCGACGAGGAAGCAGCGCGTGCCCTCGACGGCGACGTGCACGGCGGAGCCGGCGGCCGGCGCCGCGTCGCTCGAGGAAGAGGGCGGAGGGGTCGGGCACCGTCTTGAGGCCCGACCCGGTCATCTCGAAGATGCCGAGCTCGTTGGTGGAGCCGAACCGGTTCTTGGCGGCGCGCAGCGTGCGGTAGAAGCGGTAGCGGTCGCCCTCGAACTGGAGCACCGTGTCGACCATGTGCTCGAGCACCCGGGGGCCGGCGATCGCGCCCTCCTTGGTGACGTGCCCGACGAGGAAGACGGCGGCGCCGGTGTCCTTGGCCAGGCGGAGGAAGCGGCCCGCCGCTTCGCGCACCTGGCTCACGCTGCCCGGCGCCGACGTGAACGAGTCGCTGTAGAGCGTCTGGACGGAGTCGACGACGACCAGCGCCGGGCGCGCGGCGGCGACGGCCTCGAGGACGAGCTCGAGCTCCGTCTCGGCGAGGACGTCGATGTTGGCCGGCGCCCTTGCAGATGCGCTCGGCGCGCATCTTGACCTGCGCCGCCGACTCCTCGCCGCAGACGAGCAGCGCCGGCCGGCCGGCGGCGACGTTGTCGAGCACCTGCAGGAGCAGCGTGGACTTGCCGATGCCGGGCTCGCCGCCGACCAGCACGAGCGAGCCCGGGACGATGCCGCCGCCGAGCACGCGGTCGAGCTCGTCGATGCCGCTCGAGAACCGCTCGGCGGCCGACGAGACGACCTCGGACAGACGGACGGGGCCGGCGGCAGTGCCGCCACCGGCCCCGTCCCCTGTCTTCGCGCCGCGGCCGCGCCCCTTGGGCGCCGCCGCGACCACTTCTTCGACGAACGAGTCCCAGGCGCCGCAGTCCGGGCAGTGGCCGAGCCACTTGGCCTCCCGGCGGCCGCACTCGCCGCAGGTGAAGACGGTCTGCGTCTTCGCCACCGTCAGCGGCCCTCGCGGCCGCGCGTCGCCGGGCGCCGTCACGACCCCTCAGGCGCCCGCGGACGCGCCGCCGGCGTCGGGACCGTCGCCCTCGCCGCCGAGCGGCGGCCCGGACGGGACCGACGCCCTGCGACACCGGCTCGTCGAGGCCGACCATGGGCAGCTCGACGCTGCCGCCGACGACCTCGCCGTTGACGGTGAGCACGGTGTCCTCGTTCTGCCCGTCGACCAGCACCACGGTGCCCTCGGGGAACGCGCGCTCGAGCATGGCGTCGCTGAGCTTGTCCTCGATGTACCGCTGGATGGCGCGGCGCAGCGGACGCGCGCCGAGCATGGGGTCGTAGCCCTTCTCGACGAGCACGTCGCGGCCGGCGTCGGTGAGCTCGATGTCGACGCCGCTCACCTTGAGCTGCTGCCGCAGCCGGTCGATCATCAGGTCGACGATCTGGCCGATCTCCGGTGCGCTCCAGCTTGTGGAAGACGATGACCTCGTCGACGCGGTTGAGGAACTCGGGCTTGAAGACGCGCTTGAGCTCGCCGGTGATGCGGCCCTTCATGTCGTCGTAGGTCATGCCCTTGTTGGCCGTCTGCGTGAAGCCGAGCGGCGTGTCCTTGGTGATCATCGCGGCGCCGATGTTGCTCGTCATGATGAGGATCGCGTTGCGGAAGTCGACGGTGCGGCCCTGCGAGTCGGTGAGGCGCCCGTCCTCCAGGATCTGCAGGAGGATGTTGAACACGTCCGGGTGCGCCTTCTCGATCTCGTCGAAGAGGATGACGCTGTACGGCTTGCGGCGCACGATCTCGGTGAGCTGGCCGCCCTCGTCGTGCCCGACGTAGCCGGGCGGCGAACCGACGAGGCGGGACACGGAGTGCTTCTCCATGTACTCGCTCATGTCGATCTGCACGAGGTGGTCCTCGTCGCCGAAGAGGAAGTTGGCGAGCGTGCGGGCGAGCTCCGTCTTCCCCACGCCCGAGGGGCCGAGGAAGATGAACGAGCCCGTGGGCCGCCGCGGGTCCTTGAGCCCGGCGCGGCTGCGCCGGATGGCCTTGCTGACGGCGCGGACCGCCGGGTCCTGGCCGACGAGCCTCGTGTGCAGCTCGTCCTCCATGCGGAGGAGCTTCTTGGTCTCGGCCTCGGTGATCTTGACCACCGGGATGCCGGTCCACATGCTGACGATCTCGGCGATCTCGTCCTCGCCGATGCTGGCGCGCATGCCCTCGTCGCTGGTCTTCCAGGCGTCCTCGAGCTCGAGCTTCTTGTGGCTCAGCTTGCGCTCCTTGTCGCGCAGGTTGGCCGCCTTCTCGAACTCCTGCGCCTCGATCGCCGCCTCCTTCTCCTTGCGCACCGAGGCGATCTCCTCCTCGAGCTCGCGGTAGCTGGGCGGCGCGGTCATGGTGCGGATGCGCATGCGGCTGGCGGCCTCGTCGATGAGGTCGATGGCCTTGTCCGGCAGGAACCGGTCGCTGATGTAGCGGTCGGCCAGCTCGGCCGCCGAGCTGAGCGCCTCGTCGGTGATGCGGATGCGGTGGTGGGCCTCGTAGCGGTCGCGGAGGCCCTTGAGGATCTCGACGGTCTCCTCGACCGACGGCTCGGCCACCTTGATCTGCATGAAGCGCCGCTCGAGGGCGGCGTCGCGCTCGAGGTACTTGCGGTACTCGTCCAGCGTCGTGGCGCCGACGGTCTGCAGCTCGCCGCGGGCCAGCGCCGGCTTGAGGATGCTGGCCGCGTCGATGGCGCCCTCGGCGGCGCCCGCGCCGACGAGGTTGTGGAGCTCGTCGATGAACAGGATGATGTCGCCCGTCTCGCGGATCTCCTTCATGACCTTCTTGAGGCGCTCCTCGAACTCGCCGCGGTACTTGCTGCCGGCGACGAGCGCGGCGAGGTCGAGCGTCCACACCTGCTTGCCCTTGAGCAGCTCGGGGACCTCGTGGTTGGCGATGCGCTGGGCGAAGCCCTCGACGATGGCCGTCTTGCCGACGCCCGGCTCGCCGATGAGCACGGGGTTGTTCTTGGTGCGCCGGCTGAGGATCTGCATGACCCGCTCGATCTCGGTCTGGCGACCGATGCACGGGTCGAGCTTGCCCTCTTCGGCGAGCTTGGTGAGGTTGCGGCCGAACTGGTCGAGGACCTTGGCGGCGCGCTTGCCCTCGGAGCTCGCCGCCGCTGCCCTGCGAGCTGCGGCGGCCGGGGCCGCTGAGCGCGCGCATGACCTCGTTGCGGATCTTCTCGGGCTCGGCGTCCAGGTCGAGCAGGATGCGCGCGGCCACGCCCTCGTCCTCGCGCACGAGGCCGAGCAGGAT
This sequence comes from uncultured Thermoleophilia bacterium, assembly GCA_963747935.1. Lineage (GTDB taxonomy): Bacteria > Actinomycetota > Thermoleophilia > UBA2241 > UBA2241 > CAIXSE01. Next base: position 69,939 of record CAVVGY010000007.1, read on the forward strand.
GTGCTCGGTGCCGATGTAGTTGTGGCCGAGGCTGAGGGCCTCACGAAGCGCCAGCTCGAGGACCTTCTTGGCGCGCGGCGTGAAGGGGATCTGGCCCTGCGGCGACTCCTCGCCGGAGCCGACGATGCGCACGACGGCGGCGCGGACCTCTTCGACGGACACTTCGAGACCGTCGAGCACGCGCGCGGCCACGCCCTCCTCCTCGCGGAGCAGGCCGAGCAGCAGGTGCTCGGTGCCGATGTAGTTGTGCTTGAGGGAACGGGCCTCTTCTTGCGCGAGGACCACGACTTGTCTGGCGCGTTCGGTGAAGCGTTCGAACATGCGGCCACTCCTTCACGGTACGGAAGCCGCTCGGTTCGTCGGGGGGACGGAGACGGCTTCCGGTGCTTGCTCTCAGTCTCCGGGATACCCACTCTCGCCCCACCGGAGACACGACGTAGGTCTATGGTACCCGATTCCCCGGACGACGCGACCCGCCGTGGCTGGCCCGGCTTCGCGGTCCGCCGGACCAGTATGATGTGGCCTTTGGGCGACGCGTACGGCCGCCGCCACGGCGAGAGGAGACTCGCGCATGCGCCGCATCATCACCTGGTCCGTCCGAGGCAAACATCCGTGGATCGTCATCGCCGCTCTGGATCGTCGTCGCCGGCGCTGCTGTCCATGGGGCCCAAGCTCCAGAGCGTGACCACCAACGACGCCTCCAAGGGCCTCTCGGACAAGGTGGAGAGCAAGCGCGCCGACGCGCTGCAGCAGGCGTCGTTCCCCAACGCCAAGGGCACGCCGGTCATCGTCGTCTACAGCTCGGACGCGCCGCTCACGGCCGCCGACAAGGCGGCGATCGCCGAGCGGCAAGGACTGGCTGCTGAGCGGCGAGGAGCCGGTCAACAGCGCCAGCGTGCAGTTCTCGCGAGGACGGCAAGGGGGCGCTCGTCTTCGCCAGCCTGGACGGCAACCCGGGCGACGAGGCGTTCCGCGACTCGGTGCAGGCGATCCGCGACCACTTCGGCGAGACGGTCGAGGGCATGCAGGTGCGCGTCACCGGCCCCGGCGGCCTCATCACCGACGTCTACAAGATCTTCCTCAACGCCGACATCAAGCTGCTCGTCGGCACGGTCATCCTGGTGCTCGTGCTGCTGCTGCTCATCTACCGCTCGCCGGTGCTGCCGTTCGTGCCGCTCGTCGCCGTCGGGTTCGGCTACTTCGTCGCCGGCGGGCATCCTGGCGCTGCTCGCCACGGCGCTGGACGTCACGCTCTCCGGGCAGGCGACGTCGCTCATGGTGATCCTGCTGTTCGGCGCCGGCACCGACTACGGCCTGCTGCTCATCTCCCGCTACCGCGAGGACCTGCGGCGCGAAGCCGACGCCCGCGACGCCCTGGCCACCGCGCTCGGCGAGACCTGGGAGGCCATCGCCGCCAGCGGGCTCACCGTGACGCTCGCCGTGCTCACGCTGCTCTTCGCGCAGTACGGCGACTACCGCTCGTTCGCGCCGGTGCTCGGCGTCGGCGTGTTCGTCACCCTCATCGCCGGGCTCACGCTCATGCCGGCGCTGCTCGCCGTGCTCGGCCGCAGGGCCTTCTGGCCGCGCGTGCCCAAGGAGGGCGACGCGACCCGCCACCGCACCTGGGAGCGCGTCGCCGAGCTGGGTGGCCGCGGGGCCGCGGCGCGCGGCCGCGCTGGTCGCCGCGATCCTCGTCGTGCTGGCGCTCGGCTGCCTCTTCTACAGCCCGCGCTTCAGCTTCACCGAGGACTTCCTCACCAGCATGCCGTCCAGCGAGGGCTACACGCTGCTGGAGAAGCACTTCCCCAAGGGCGCGCTGGCGCCGACGACGGTGCTCATCAAGGCGCCGGAGGCGCCGCCGGAGTTCGTCACCGGCATGATCACCGGCGCGCTGAACAAGAGCCCGGGCGTGGCCGCCGCCTTCCCGACCGGCACCGCCCTGGACGGCAAGCTCCTCAGCTTCCAGGTGATCTTCGAGGGCGACCCGTACTCGAGCGAGGCGCTCAGACAGGTGCGCGAGCTGCGGGAGGCGCGCGCAAGGCGGCCGCCGCAGGGCGGGGGCATAGCCCTCGTCGGCGGCCCCACCGCCACCCAGGCCGACACCTGGGCGCAGAGCAACCGCGACACGCTCGTCGTCGCCGTCGTCGCCCTCGTCGTGGTCGGCGCGATCCTCATGCTGCTGCTGCGCGCCGTGGTCGCGCCGCTCTACCTGCTGCTCACCAACGTGCTCTCGTACCTGGCGGCGCTCGGCGCGACCATCGTCATCACCGAGAAGATCCTGGGCTGGGAGCACATCAGCTACCGCATCCCGCTGTACATGTTCATCTTCCTGGTGGCGCTGGGCAGCGACTACAACATCTTCATCACCACGCGCATCCGCAGCGAGGCCATGCTGCGCGGCCTGCGCGACGGCACGGTCAAGGCGCTCTCGGCGACCGGCGGCGTGCTCACCAGCGCCGGCATCATCCTGGCCGGCACGTTCCTGATCCTGCTGTCGCAGCCGGTCAAGGACCTCGCCGAGATCAGCATCGGCGTGGCGCTCGGCGTGCTCATCGACACGTTCCTGGTGCGCACGGCGCTGGTGCCGGGGCTCACGCTGTGGATCGGGCCCAAGGCCGGCTGGCCGGGGCCGCGGTGGACGAAGAAGGCGCGACGCGGCAGCAGGCAGCGCGCCGCAGGACGTGCGCGGTCGTGCAGGCGAGCCGCGTCGGGGGACGAGGCCTAGACCGCGAGCCTGCTACCGGGCCAGCGTGACGGTCCAGGCCAGCAGGAGCTGGGCGAAGTAGTACAGCGGCAGGCCCCACAGCCTGTTGGCGACGCTCTGCACCACGAACCGGTCCCGGGCGACCGCCACGTCGGACGCCATGAAGCACGCGGCGCCGACCACCGGGACCAGAGAGCCGACGGCGCGCGAGGAGCCGGTCGCCGCGGCGCACATCACGACGATGACGAGGATGTAGGCGACGACCGGCGGGCGGTCGCCGCGGACAGGTGCGGCCAGAGCCAGCGAAGCGTGACCACGCCGGCGGCGCCGAAGCCCAGCAGCGCGAACAGGAACACGAGCTGCGGCGGGCCGGTCACCCAGAAGGCGACCGTGTACGCGACGTGGGCGAGGAGGAAGGCGGCGAGCCCTCCGAAGAACACCCGCTCGGCGCTCGAGAGCAGCAGCGCGTCCCCCACCCAGCTCAGGAGCAGCGCGACCAGGACGAGCGTGCCGTAGGTCGTCGAGGTGGCCCCGAGCGAGACCGCGAACACCACGAAGGCGGAGCTCGCGCCGAGCTTGCACACCGCTCTCGCGACGCCCGCCCGCCGGTGCTCGGCGAGGAGCAGGCCGCTGACGAAGACGGCACAGGCGGCCACGGCGAGGATGGAGACGGTGCCCATCGGCAGGGGCGACGTTCGGCGCCCGGTCTCTAGCTGCGCAGCGCCGGGAAGAGGATGACGTCGCGGATGCTCGGCGCGCCGGTGAGGACCATGACCAGGCGGTCGAGGCCCATGCCCAGGCCGCCCGTGGGCGGCATGCCGTGCTCCATGGCCTCGAGGAAGTCCTCGTCGAGCCGGTGCGCGGTCTCGTCGCCGTCGGCGAGGTCCTGCATCTGCTGCATGAAGCGCTCGCGCTGGTCGTCGGGGTCGTTGAGCTCGCTGAACGCGTTGCTCAGCTCCATGCCGGCGATGAAGCCCTCGAACCGCTCGACGAAGCGCGGGTCGTGCCGGGGTCTTCTTGGCGAACGGACTGGTCTCGAGCGGGTGCTCGGTGATGAACACCGGCTGGATGAGCTTGGGCTCGACGCACTCGCTGAACAGCTCGTCGACCTGGGCGCCCCAGGCGGGAGCGAGCTTGACGACGTGCTCTCGAGACCCTTCTCCTTGATGCGCGCCTGGAGGTCGGCGACGGTGCGCGCGTCCTCGGCGCCGATGTCGATGCCGGTCTCGTCCTCGATGGCCTTGCGCATGGTGAGGCGCGGCCACGGCGGCGTGAGGTCGATCTCGTTGTCGCGGAACGTGACCTTGAGGGCGCCGACGGTCTCGGCCGCGAACACCGTCATCTGCTCGACCATGTCCATGACGTGGTTGTAGTCCACGTAGGCCTCGTAGGTCTCGAGCATGGTGAACTCGGGGTTGTGCTTGAAGCTCACGCCCTCGTTGCGGAAGTCCTTGCCGATCTCGTACACGCGGTCGATGCCGCCGATGATGCAGCGCTTGAGGTAGAGCTCGGTGGCGATGCGCAGGTAGAGGTCGCGCTCGAGCTCGTTGTGGTGCGTGATGAACGGCTTGGCCAGGGCGCCGCCGTAGAGCGGCTGCAGGACCGGGGTCTCGACCTCGACGAAGCCGCGGTCGTCCAGGAACCTGCGGACCGCGGCGATGATCTTGGCGCGCTTGATGAACACCTCGCGCGAGTCGTCGTTGGCGGCGAGGTCCAGGTAGCGCTTGCGGTACCGCGTCTCGACGCTGGTGAGGCCGTGGTACTTCTCCGGCATGCCGCGCAGCGACTTGCTGAGGAGCTGCCAGGAGGTGATGCGCAGGCTGAGCTCGCCGCGCCGGGTGCGCATCATGGAGCCCTCGGCGCCGACGAAGTCGCCCAGGTCGACGTTCTCGAGTGCCGCGTAGCGCTCGTCGCCGAGCGCGTCGAGCTGGCAGAACAGCTGCAGCTCGCCGCTCATGTCCTTGAGGACGACGAAGGTGAGCTTGCCGTGCACGCGGCGGGCGACGACGCGGCCCGCGACGCGGTGCACGTCGGTCGCGTCCTGCCCCGCCTCGAGGGACTCGTAGGCGGCCTCTCAGCGACGCCGATCTCGTCGCGCGGCTGGAACCTGGTGGGATACGCGGCGCCGGTCTCGCGCCAGGCGGCGAGCTTGTCACGCCGCTCGGCGAAGACGTCGCCGTGCTCAGCGTGCTGCTCGTCCACGGCGGGAGTCAGGCCTTCTCGATGGCCAGGACCTTGAACTTCTTGGAGCCCTGGGGCACGGCGACGGTGACCTTGTCGCCGGGCTTGTGGCCGATGATCGCCCGGCCCACCGGCGACTCGTTGGACAGCTTGTGCGCGCCCGGATCGGCCTCGGACGACCCTACGATGGCGTACTGCACGACATCGCCGCGCTGCATGTCCTGAAGGGTGACCTTGGTGCCGACGCCGACGACATCGGTGGTGATGCTGTCCGAGTCGATGACGATGGCGCTGCGCAGGCGCTCCTCGAGGGAGTAGATGCGCGCCTCGAGCATCGCCTGTTCGTTCTTGGCATCGTCGTATTCCGAGTTCTCCGAGATGTCGCCGAAGTCGCGAGCCGCACGGATGCGCTCGGCGACCTCATCGCGCTTGACGGATGAGAGATACTCGACCTCTTCCTTCAGGCTCTGGAAGCCCTCAGGCGTGAGGATGATCTCGCGGTCGACCACTGAAGCCTCCTCTTCAACGCGGCAACGCGGCCCCGTTCGAGGCCGCGCGCCGAAGTGGCGAGCAAGTATAGGGCATGCCCGGCCGTTCCGCAAACGGGGCCAAAACGCCGTCGACACGAGCCTCTCAGAGGCCGAGCAGGGCGCGGATGGCGACCTCGTCAGCGCGCCCGCATGAGCCCCACGGCGAGCTCTTTGTCGAAGGCGCCGTGGCGGCGGAACTTGCCCCAGAACTGGCGCAGGTGACCCACGGCGCGGCCGCCGAGCTCCTCGAATGCCTCCGCCGTGAAGCGGCGCACCTCTTCGAGCTTCTCGGCGGCCGTCGGCTCCCCGGCGCCCAGCGCCTGGGCGAACAACCAGGGCGCGCCGACGGCGCCGCGCGCGAGCATGACGGCCGCGGCGCCGCCGTCCAGCAGCCGCAGCGCCGCGTCCCGCCCGTCCACGTCGCCGGAGGCGACCACCGGGACGGGGAGCGCCGCGGCCAGCGCGAACGTCACCGCGTGGTCGGCGAGCCCGCGGTACAGCTGCGCCGCGGTGCGCGGGTGGATGCACACCGCCGCGGCCCCCGCCTCGACCAGCCGCGGCGCGAGCGCCGGCCCGAGATCGTCGCCCGCGCGCAGGCCGGCCCGGATCTTGACGGTCACGGGCACAGGCCGGCCCGGCGAAGCCTCGCCGGCCGCGCGCACCACCGCGGCCACGATGGCGGCGGCGAGGTCCGGCTCCGCCAGCAGCGCCGCCCCAGCGCCCGTCTTGACGACCTTGCGCACCGGGCACGCCATGTTGAGGTCGACCACGTCGGCGCCGGCCTCCACCGCGCGCCCGGCCGCGTCGGCCAGCACGTCCGCGTGGGCGCCGAACAGCTGGAACCCCAGCGGATGCTCGTCCTCGCCGTGTGCGAAGTAGTCGAGTGTGCGCCGGTTGTCGTAGTGCACTCCGTAGGCGGAGATCATCTCGGTGAAGACGAGCCCGGCGCCCCAGCGGCGCACGCTGCGCCGGAACGACGACGTGGTGAGGCCGGCCATCGGCGCCATGATGAGGCGGCGGTCGAGCCGGAGCTCGCCGATCGTGAGGGGGCGAAGCAGCGGGTCGGATGCGGCCGGCGGCGCGGCGGCGGCGCGCGACGGGTCGGGTGCGCCCACGCCCGTCACTCCCGTCACGCCTGTCGCCTCAACCCCGCTGCTGGCGCCGCATCACGATCTCGATGCCGCGCAGCGTGAGGAACTGGTCGACCTTCTCGATGACATCGGTGTGCCGGGCGATCATCTCGGCGAGCCCGCCGGTAGCGATGACGGGGCACTTGACCCCGAGCTCGGCCCAGATGGCGTGCACCACGCCCTCCACCTCGCCGGCGAACCCGTACACGGCGCCGGCCTGCAGCGCCTCGATGGTGGACTTGCCGATGGCGTGCTCCGGCTCCACCAGTTCGACCTTGATGAGCTTGGCGGCACGGGTGGTGAGCGCTTCGAGCGAGACCTCGATGCCGGGGGCGATCGCGCCGCCCAGGTAGTCACCCTCGGCGGAGATGACGTCGAACGTGGTGGCCGTGCCGTAGTCGGCGACGATGCACGGCCCGCCGTAGGCCTCGTAGGCGGCCACGGCGTTGACGATGCGGTCCGCCCCGACCTCGGACGGGTTGCGCGTCTTGATGCGCATGCCGGTCCGCGCCCCGGGGCCCACCACGAACGCTGTGATCCCGAGGTGCTTCTCGCACATCTCCTCCCACTGCTGGGTCAGCCGCGGGACCACCGAGGCGACGCCTACCTCGTCGATGACCTCCTTGAGGCGCTCACCCTTCAGGGAGAAGAGACCCTGGAGCATGCCGGCGATCTCGTCGCTGGTACGGTGCCGCACGGTGGCCATGCGCCACTCGTCGTGCACCGTGCCCCCGTCGACGACCCCGATGTGGGTCTGCGTGTTCCCGACGTCGACCACCAGCAGCACGTCACACCTCCAGGTCGAGGGCGAGGTCGATCCAGGGCGCGCGCGTGGTGAGCGCACCGGCGGAGATGACGTCCACGCCGGCCTCGGCGAGCTCGCGCACGCGCTCGAGCCGCACGCCGCCGCTGACCTCCACGAGGGCGCGGCCGGCCACCCGCTCCACGGCCGCGCGCACGGTGGACGTGTCCATGTTGTCGAGCAGCACGATGGTCGCGCCGGCCGCGAGCGCCTCGTCCAGTTGCTCGAGCGTGTCGACCTCGACCTCCAGCGCGTGCAGGTGCGCGGCGCCGGCGCGCACGCGTTCGACGGCGGCAGTCACGCCGCCGGCCGCCGCCACGTGGTTGTCCTTGATCATCGCGCCGTCGAACAGGCCGAACCGGTGCGGCGTACCGCCGCCGTCCACCACGGCCTGCTTCTCGAGAGCGCGCAGCCCGGGCGTGGTCTTGCGCGTGGCGGCGATGCGCGCCCCGGTGCCGGCCGTCTCGGCCGCGTAGGTCGCCGTCAGCGTCGCCACGCCGCTCAGGCGGCACAGGAAGTTGAGCGCGGTGCGCTCGGCGGCAAGGATCGCCGCCAGAGGGCCGCGCAGCTCGGCGATGGTGTCGCCGGTCTCGAAGCGCTCGCCGTCGTGGATGAGGACCTCCACGGCGAGCGTCTGGTCCACCTGCTTCGCGGTCTCCTCGAGCGTCGCGATGCCCGACAGCACGCCGGCCTCGCGCGCGACCACGCGCGCGACCCCGTCGCCCTCGAACACCGAGCCGGTGAGGTCGCCGTACCCGGCGAGGTCCTCGCGCAGGGCGCGGCGCACGGCCGTGCGGGCGGCGACCCGGGAGCTGCGCACGCTCATGACGCCTCCTCTTCCGGCGTACACGAGCGGGCTGCCGTAGTCAGACCGCTCATCCTCCGCCGCCTCCGCTCGGGGTCACCTTGCCCACGCCCTCGGAGCGCTCGTGATCCGGAAGGCGAAGCGTGATGTGCTTGCGCCACTTCGCGTCGTCCAGCTCCGGGAAGTCGTACCGCAGGTGCACGCCGCGCGACTCCTCGCGCAGCAGCGCGCACTTGGCGATCTGGGTGCCCAACGTGAGCATGTTGAGCACCTCGTACTCGGCGGCGCCCATGTGGCGGAAGCGAAGCTCGGTGGCGAGGCGGCTGAGTTCGTCCAGCGCGGCCTGCAGGTCGGCGGCGCGGCGCAGCACGCCGACCTGCTCCTGCATGACGTGGGTGAGGCGACGGCGGGCGGCGCCCGCGTCGCTCTTTCCGCCGCCCGGCGTCGCCTCCGGGATGTCGAAGCTCAGGCGGCGTACGTCTTCGCCCAGCCGCCCGATGTAGCGGTCGAGGTCCCGCACCACGCGATCGCTGAACACGAGGCCCTCGAGCAGCGAGTTGCTCGCCAGCCGGTTGGCGCCGTGCACCCCCGTGCTGGCCACCTCCCCGCTCGCATAGAGGCCGGGGACCGTGGTCCTCCCCCAGACATCGGTGACGACGCCGCCCACGAAGTAGTGACACACGGGGGCGACCGGGATGAGCTGCGTGGCCAGGTCGAGCCCGTGCTCGCGGAGGCCGGCGGTCACGCTCGGGAACCGTTCGGAGAGCCACGCCGCCTCGAGGTGGGTGGCGTCGAGGAAGACGTGGTCGCTGCCCTCCTTGCGCATCTCCGCGACCATGCCTCGCACCACGATGTCGCGCGAGGCCAGTTCGGCGCGCGAGTCGTACTCGGTCATGAAGCGCTCGCCGGCGGCGTTGCGCAGGTACGCGCCCTCGCCGCGCAGCGCCTCGGTGATGAGCTGCACCGTCTCCTGCCCCGGCAGCGCCAGGCCGGTGGGGTGGAACTGCACGAACTCGAGGTCGCGGATGGCGGCGCCGGCCCGGTAGGCCATCGCCACGCCGTCGCCCGTGGCGACCGGCGGGTTGGTCGTGCGCCCGTAGACCTGCCCGGCGCCGCCGGTGGCCAGCACCGTGACCATGGCAACGTTGAGCGTGAGCCCGCCGTCGGCCATGTTGAGGGTCAGCGCACCCACGCAGCGGCCGTCCACGGTGAGCAGGTCGATGACGAACTCGTCCTCGTAGAGCTGTACGCGGCTGCCGAGGCGGGCGGCCTCGGCCAGGGCGCTGGAGACCTCGCTGCCGGTGGCGTCGCCCCCAGCGTGCACGATGCGTGGCAGCGAGTGCGCGCCCTCGCGCCCGAGCACGATCTGCCCGTCGACCTTGTCGAACCGCGGGCAGATCTCCATGAGCTCGTGCACGCGGTCGGGGCCCTCGTTGACCAGCACCCGGACCGCTTCTTCGTCGCAGAGTCCGGCGCCGGCCTGGAGCGTGTCGGCGAAGTGCAGCTCGGGGGAGTCGCCCTCGCCGATGGCGGCGGCGATGCCACCCTGCGCGAGGAACGTGGTGGTCTCCTCGAAGGTGGACTTGGTCAGCAGGCCGACGCGCCAGCGACGGGCGGCGCCGATGGCAGCCGTGAGGCCGGCGATGCCGCCGCCCAGCACGAGCACGTCGAAGCTCCGCCGGTGCAGAGGTTCGCCCGATCGGATGGCGACGTAGGGGCGAGTCAACGGACTCGCCTCAACGCCGTCTGGTCATCGGTCACCGCTCACCCTTCCGTGGCGTCGTACAGCCTCACCTGCTGGGTGCGGGAGGTCTCCCGGCCCAGGCCGTCGACGTCGAGGTCCGGCATGCCTCGCGCGTGGTCCCACACCTCGGCGAGCGGTACGAGCACGAACGCCCGCTTGACCATGCGCGGGTGCGGCAGCGTGAGCTCGGGATCGTCGGACTCGGCGTCTTGGAAGAGCAGTATATCGACATCAAGCGTGCGCGGGCCGAATCTGAGCTCGCGCGTGCGCCCGTGCTCGCGCTCGATGCGCTGGCACTCGTGCAGCAGGTCCAGCGGCTGCAGCCCGGTCTCCAGGCAGACCACCTGGTTGAGGAACGCGTCCTGGTCCTCGAGACCTTGGGGCGCCGTCTCGTACACGGCCGATGCGGCCACGACGGAGGTGCCGGGCAGCGCCGAGAGCGCTTCGCGCGCGGCGCCCAGGTACGCCGCCCGGTCGCCGAGGTTGGAGCCGAGCGAAACGAATGCCCGCCTGCCCGACCGCCCGCTGAGGGGTGCCCCTTCGGCGCCCCCCTCGATGCCTCCGCTACGTCGGGTATTCACGCGGTGCGCACCACTTCGACGCGGGCCGCGTGCACCGGCAGCGACACCGGCGGCGCGATCTTGCTGACGGCCACCTCGACGAGCACCGGATCGAACCTCTCCCAGAGGCCGTCACAGAGCAGGGTGGCGAGACGCTCGAGGAGCTTGAACTCGCCGTCCTCCACCACCCCTCGCACGTAGTTGACGATCTGGCTGTAGTTGACGGTGTCGTCGAGCTCGTCGCTCTGGCCGGCGCCGCGCGGCTGCGGGTCGAGGCGCACGTCGATCGAGAGCGTCTGGCCGATGGCCCGCTCCTCGGCGGTGACGCCGCAGCGCCCGCGGAGCTCGATGCCGCTGAGGACGATGGACAGGCTTCGCGTCATGGTGCAGCCTCCTTGCCGGCCGGTCAGGGTGCGACGACGCCCTCGCGCACGGCGAGGGCCACGCGCAGCGCCTCGAAGTTCGGTTTGACGTCGTGGACGCGGAAGATGTGCGCCCCGGCGAGATAGCCGATGACGGTGGTCGCCACGGTGCCGATGGCGCGGCCCGACGGCTCCGTCCCGAGGATCGCCCCGAGGAACCGCTTGCGCGAGGCGCCGAGCAGGATGGGACGGCCGAGCGCGGTGAACCGGTCGAGTCCGTCGAGCAGCGCCAGGTTGTGCGCCACGGTCTTGCCGAACCCGATGCCGGGGTCGACCATGATCTGCTCCTCGCGCACGCCTCGGGCCAGCGCGAACGCCATGCGCTCCTCGAGGAAGGCCAGGACCTCGTCCACCACATCGTCGTAGCGTGGGTCTTCCTGCATGGTCTTGGGCATGCCCTGCATGTGCATGAGGCAGACCGGCGCGCCGGACTCGGCCACCACGTCCACCATCTCCGGGTCGTAGCGGAGGGCGCTCACGTCGTTCAGGATGGCCGCCCCGGCCGCGAGCGCCCTGCGGGCGACACCGGCCTTCATGGTGTCGACGGAGATGGGCACCCCGACGCTGCCGGCGAGCGCCTCGATCACCGGCAGCACGCGGCGCAGTTCCTCGTCCAGAGTGACCAGCTCGGAGCCCGGCCGCGTGGACTCGCCGCCGATGTCGACGACCGAGGCGCCCTCACGCACCAGCGTGAGGCCCTGCTCCAGCGCGGCGTCGGCGGCGAAGAACTGCCCGCCGTCGGAGAACGAGTCGGGCGTGACGTTGACGATTCCCATCACGGCGGGAAACTGCAGCTCGAGCAAGAAGGTCGGCGCGGCCGGCGGCATGATGGCGGGGGTCAGCGCTGGGCGTTGATGAGGGCGAACACCTCGGCCCTGGTGGCCTCGTTGCTCTGGATGAGGCCGCGCACGGCGCTGGTGACCGTCTTGGCGCCCGGCGTGCGCACGCCGCGCATGCTCATACACAGGTGCTCGGCCTCGATCAGCACGGCCGCGCCCGTGGGCTGAAGCGCGGTCTCGATCGCGTCGGCGACCTCACTCGTGATGCGCTCCTGGAGTTGCGGGCGGGCGGCCACCTGGCGCACCACGCGGGCGAGCTTGCTCAGCCCGGCGATGTGCCCGTGGTCGCTCGGGATGTACGCCACGTGCGCCACGCCGTGGAACGGCAGCAGGTGGTGCTCGCAGATCGAGTAGAAGTCGATGTCCCGGATGAGCACCATCTCGCGATGGTGGTCGCCCGGGATGGCCGCCAGCAACTCCGCCGGGTCGGGCGCGCCGATGCCCGAGAAGATGTCCACGTACATGTCGGCCACGCGCTGCGGCGTCTTCTGCAACCCGGCCCGGTCCGGGTCCTCGCCGATCCCCTCGAGGATGAGGCGCACCCCGGTCTTTATCTTGTCCTGGTCCACGTGGCGTCAGCAGTCGCCGCGGAGGGCGATCACGTCGCCTCCGGGTTGACGGGGTTGACGTGGGCGGGCTTGGGCACCGGCGGTTGCTTGACGCGCTGCCGCTGCTCGGGCTCGGTCAGGCCGGACTGGCGCTGGCGCTCCTTCTCGTCCCGCTGGCGGAAGACCTCTTCTTCGGGCACGCCGTCGACCAGCGCCTGGAACTCGGACGCCTCGATGGTCTCGCGGACGATGAGGATCTTGCTGATGCCGTCGAGCAGGTGACGCTTCTCGCCGAGCAGGTCCTTGGCGCGCTGGTGCGCCTCCTCGATGATGCGACGGATCTCGTCGTCGATCTGGCGAGCGATCTCCTCCGAGTAGTCGGCCTGCTGCTGGAACTCGCGGCCGAGGAACGGCATCGACTGGTCGTGCCCCAGCGTGCGCGGGCCGAGCTCTTCGCTCATGCCGTAGCGCATGATCATCTGCTTGGCCGTCGCCGTGGCCTTCTCGAGGTCGTTGGCGGCGCCGGTGGTGATCTCGCCGAACACGACTTCTTCGGCCGCGCGCCCGCCGAGCGTCATGGAGAGCGTGTCCATGAGCTCCTGCTTGGTGGTCAGGAACTTGTCCTCGGTGGGCAGCGAGATGGTGTAGCCCAGCGCCTGGCCGCGACTCACCACGGAGATCTTGTGCACCGGGTCGGTGTACTCGAGGAAGTGGCCGACCAGCGCGTGGCCCATCTCGTGGTAGGCGGTGATCGCCTTCTCCTTCTCGCTGATGATGCGCGTCTTCTTCTCGGGACCCGCGAGCACGCGCATGATGCCCTCTTCGAGCTCGGTGGTCGTGATGAGCTTCTTGCCGTGGCGCGCCGCGAGCAGCGCCGCCTCGTTCACGAGGTTGGCGAGGTCGGCGCCGGTGAAGCCCGGCGTCTGCGCGGCCAGCGTGTCGAGGTCGATGTCCTTGTCTATCGGCTTGCCGCGCGTGTGGACGTCGAGGATCATCTTGCGTCCCGGGCGGTCCGGGCGGTCGACGACGATCTGGCGGTCGAAGCGGCCCGGGCGCAGCAGCGCCGGGTCGAGGATGTCCGGACGGTTGGTGGCGGCGATGAGGATGATGTTGTCCTTCATCTCGAAGCCGTCCATCTCGACGAGCAGCTGGTTGAGCGTCTGCTCGCGCTCGTCGTGGCCGCCGCCCATGCCGGCGCCGCGGTGGCGGCCGACGGCGTCGATCTCGTCGACGAAGATGATGCAGGGTGCGTTCTGCTTGGCCTGGTCGAACAGGTCACGCACGCGCGAGGCGCCGACGCCGACGAACATCTCGACGAAGTCGGAACCGCTGATGCTGAAGAACGGGACGCCCGCCTCGCCGGCCACGGCACGCGCGAGAAGCGTCTTGCCGGTGCCGGGCGGGCCGTACAGCAGCACGCCCTTGGGGATGCGCGCGCCGAGCTGCTGGAACTTCTTGGGGTTCTCGAGGAACTCCTTGATCTCGTGGAGCTCCTCGACCGCCTCGTCGGCCCCGGCGACGTCCTTGAACGTCACCTTGGGCGAGTCCACGCTGACGCGCTTGGCGCGGCTCTTGCCGAAGCTCATGACCTTGGAGCCGCCCCCCTGCATCTGGTTCATGATGAAGAACCAGAACCCGATGATGAGCAGGATCGGCAGGATGGTGAACAGCGCGCTCGACCACCACGGGCTCTTGGGGCTGGTGGTGTCGAACGGCACGTTGTACTGCTGCAGGAACGCGGTGGTGGCGACCGGGTCGGCGTAAGCGACGCTGTACTGCTCCTGCTTGCCGTCGACCGGCTTGAGCGTCACTTCCATGGTCTGGTCCTTGACGTTCATGACCACGGACTCGACGTTGCCGTTGACGACGTCCTGGGTGAAGGACGGCTGGACGTCCGCCGCCTTGGGCGGCGTGACGGTGCCCTCGGAGACGGCCACGTTGGGGTCGTTCGTCTTGATCTCCTGGGCCTGGAGCGCCTGGTCGGTGATGCCGGTGACGTAGTACTGCAGCCCCCCGACCTCGGTGACCTTGGCCGTCGAGGAGTCTGCGGAGTCGAAGATGATCGACTTGACCACGGCATTCTGCAGATCGCTCTGGAGCACGGCCTGCGTGGTGACGAACGGCGCAGCGTAGATGGCCTTCGGCGTGTTGTTGGCCTTGTTGCCCGAGATGACCCACTCGATGAACATCGCCACGATGATGACGATGAGGATGGGGAACAGCGCGCTACGGATGAATCTGCTCACGGTGACCCTTCTTGATGGGGACTGTCCCCGGCGGCCTTCGCTGGCTGATATGCCTGCAAATCAAGACGTCCGGTGACCGTACCATACCCCGCTGACTACAGCAAAGAACCAGCTTGGTCGAGGATTTCGTCGGCCGCTTCCTGTGTGAGGACGCCGATGTAATCGAGCGTCCGGAAGTGGTCGGCGAGGTCCAGGCCGTACCCGACGACGAACTTGTCGGGGATCTCGAAGCCCACGTACCTGCACGGGATCTCGGTGCGCCGCCGCGAGGGCTTGGTGAGCAGCGCGCAGACCTCGAGCGAGGCCGGCTTGCGGCTGCGCAGGTTCTTGAGCAGGTAGCTCAGGGTGAGGCCCGAGTCGATGATGTCTTCCACGATGAGGACGTCCCGCCCGGCGATCTCCAGGTCGAGGTCCTTGAGGATGCGCACCACGCCCGACGAATCGGTGGACGAGCCGTAGCTCGACACCGCCATGAAGTCGAGCGCCACCGGGAGGTCGACGCGGCGCGCCAGGTCGGCCATGAAGAACACCGCCCCCTTCAGCACACCGACCATGAGCAGTTCCCTGCCCTCGTAGTCGCGGGTGATGTCCGTAGCGAGTTCGTCGATGCGGCGCGCAAGAGTCTCGCGGTCGACCAGGACTTCATCGATCGGCACGTTCACGTTCCCTCCTGGATGACGTGCAGTGTCAAAGCTCTACTGTGGGCCACCCGGTAGCCGTGCGCAACCCTGCCGGGAGGCGCTGCGTGCCCGCCGACCCACGCGACCGCGCCGTCCACGTCGAGCACGACGGCGCGGGGGCGCAGCCCGGCGGGTACGCGAGCGGCGGCGAGGTACCGGGCCACGGTGGTCTCACCGCCGAGTCCGGACGGCGCGAAGCGCTCGCCGCGGCGCGCGTGTCGCAAGGCCACACGCCGCGGCGCGATCGGCAGACCGACGAACGCCTCGCCGGCGAGGGCGGCCTCGCGGTCGAAGGTCTCGCCGGCCCGCAGGCGGAGCCGCCAGCGGCTGCCGCAGAAGGCGACCGTGAGGCCGGCGTCCCCGGCCGCCACGAGTTCCTCGCCGGACGACTGCGGCCGGGTCGCACGCGTGCGCGGAGGCGATGGGCCGCACGCACAGTTCGCCGCCGCCGCGCACCGCCTCGAGGCCGCGCCCGAGGTCGGCGCGGCCGGCGTCGTCCCGCCGCTCCGCCAGCCGCAGGAGCGCTTCCACCAGGCTGCGCTCGACCAGGGCCGACCCACCCATAGCCTCGCGGAGCAGGTCGTGCAGCACGAGCGCGCGCACGGCGGGAGTCTCGGCGGCTAGCGCGGCGAGACTGAGGCGCGCGAGCTCGCCCGAGGCCGGCGACAAGCTGGTGCGCTCCCGCGCGGCGGCCGTCACCGCGGCGAGCACCTCCGCCTCCGCGGCGGCCTGCTCGGCCGAGGACGCCAGCGTCTCCGCGACGCGAGGATTCAGCGCCGCCAGCAGGGGCAGGACCTCGAGGCGCAGCAGGTTGCGCGCATAGAGGGGAGCCGCGTTGGTGACGTCCTCCCCGTACTCCACGCCGGCCAGCCGGCAGTACTCGCGGATCTCCGCCCCGCCGGCGCAGAGCAGCGGCCGCGCCAGGTCGCCGTCCCGCGGCCGCATGCCCGCGAGCCCGCGCGGCGACGCGTACTTGACCAGGCGGTACAGCACCGTCTCCGCCTGGTCGTCGCGGTTGTGCGCGGTGACCACCACGTCGTAGCCGTGGTCCGCCGCCAGCTGCCGCGCGCACCCGTAGCGGGCGTCCCTGGCGCGAGCCTGAAAGTCGGAGCCGGAGAGGCCGCCACGCAACCGCTCTACGTGCAGCGGCACGCCGGCCTCGGCGCACGCGCGCTCCACGATGCGCCGGTCGCGGTCCGAGTCGGCGCCGCGCAGGCCATAGTCCACGTGCAGCGCCGCCAGCTCAAGGCCGAGGTCGAGCCGCCGGTCGGCCGCGCGCAGCAACGAGAGCAGCGCCATGGAGTCGGCCCCGCCGGAGAGCAGCAGCAGCGCCCGCTCGCCGGCGCGCACCGCACCGGTGCGCGCGAGCTCGTCGCTCACCCGGCGCTGGAGGCGGAGGCAGGCGGCCGGCAGACGAGTCACGGGCCTCTGAAGGAGAGGACGCGGACGCAGCGCACGGTCGCCTCGGCGCGATCGTGGATGGTGCTCACGCGCGCGTGCGCGACGAGCTGGTCCTCGGCGAGCCCCCTCGCGGCGCAGCAGGTGACGCAACAGCCGTACGGCGGGGTGTTGACGACCAGCAGGACGGACATGCGACCTCCTCACGCGTGAGGCCCGGCAGGCTCGGCGCCGGGGGTGCGCCGAGCATAACAGAGGCCGGGGCGCCGGCAGGGCCGCCGCAGGCGGCTGCACCGGCGCCCCGGCCTCAAGCCGGTGCGTGGGTCAGGCGGTCGCTTCCTCGGCGGACTCGCCGGGACCTTCGACCTTGTCGCGCTGGGACGCGGGCACCTCGAGCAGGTACCGATAGAGGAGTCCGCCCACGATCCCGCCGACGATCGGGAACACGATGAACACCCAGAGCTGGCTGAGCGCCCATCCGCCGACGAAGAGCGCCGGGGCGAGCGAGCGGGCCGGGTTCACGGAGGTGTTGTCCACCGGGATGGCGATCAGGTGGATGAGCGTCAGCGTGAGGCCGATGGCCAGCGGAGCGAGTCCGACAGGCGCGCGCCGATCGGTGACCCCATGGATGACGAGCACGAACACGAGCGTGAGCAGGATCTCGATGACGATCGCCGCCGTGAGGCTGTAGCCGGCCGGCGAGTGCGCGCCGTAGCCGTTCGCGGCGAAGCCGTCTGACAGACTGAAGCCGGCCTTGCCGCTCGCGACCACGTAGAGGACGGCGCTCGCACAGATGGCGCCGATCACCTGAGCGACCACGTAGATCGGCACCTTTCCACCCGGGAACCGGCCGCCGGCCCAGAGGCCGATGGTGATCGCCGGATTGAAGTGCGCGCCGGAGATGTGGCCGACGGCGTACGCCATGGTCACCACGGTCAGCCCGAACGCGAGCGCCACGCCGAGCCAGCCGATGCCGCTGTTCCCCACGGAGGCCGCAAGCACCGCGGCGCCAGTACCTCCGAAGACGAGCCAGAAGGTGCCGAAGAACTCAGCGACCGCGGCTTTGCCAGTATTCATATGCTCCACCACCACGTCAGGGTTTTCATACTATCGGGGCGGTGGTTACCCACTGCCCCGCGATTCTACCCCTCAAGCGGCGTGGCCCACCACGACGTCAGGAGGGCGCGATCCGGGCAACAAAAAAGGCGCCCGAACGGGCGCCCAGGAAGGTGATGGTAGCGGGGGCAGGATTCGAACCTGCGACCTTCGGGTTATGAGCCCGACGAGCTACCGGACTGCTCCACCCCGCGACGTTGGACTAGGAATTGTATACGAGTGGTCCTTGAATTGTAAAGTTACCCGGCAGGGACCCACCTCACGCGCGGCGTAAAGGGCTGGCGGGATGTTCCGATACACTTCTTCGGAGATGGTCTCGCTCGGGGCGACAGACAGGCAGTACGGAGCAGGGACGGCGGCTCGCACCGCGGCCCTCGTGCTCTGCTTGTCCGCGCTCGCCCTCCTCTGCCTCTGGCTCATCCCCTCGCGCGCGCTCGCGAGCCCGTCGGTGGAGGACCTGGAGGCCCAGGCGCGCGCCGTGCGCAGTGAGGTCGCACGCCTCGACCACCGCGCCGAAGTGCTCACCGAGAAGTACAACGTGGCGCGCGCCGAGCTGGACGCCGTCAACGTGCGCCTGCAGGAAGCGCGTCGCGACCTGGAGCGCGTGCAGACTGAACTGGACGTCGCCCAGGCCCTGCGCGGCGAGCGACTCTCGGCGATGTACAAGAGCGGCGGCTACAGCGTGCTGGACGTGCTCTTCAACCTCCAGGACATCGGCGAGGCCGACACCCAGCTCGGCTACTTCCGCTCCATCGATCGAGGCCGACCAGGAGACGGTGAGCCGGGTCGCGACGATGGAGAAGGAGGTCCAGCGGCTCGCGCGGCAGATGGACCGCGACCGCGCCGACGCGCTGAAGCGCGAGATGGGCCTGCGCGACCAGCAGGCGGCGATCGAGGACGAGCTCGCCGCCCGCGAGCAGCTGCTCACCGACCTGGACGCCCAGGTCAAGAAGATGCTGGCGCAGCAGGCGCTCCTCGAGCAGAAGGCCGCCGCGCGCCTGGCCAAGGCGGCGGGCGTGGACATCGGCACCATCCACGGCACGCCCGCGCAGATCGCCGTGGTCAAGGAGACGATGAAGTACCTCGGCATCCCCTACGTGTGGGCCGGCGCCACGCCGTCGGGCGGGTTCGACTGCTCCGGCCTCGTCCTCTACGTGTACGCCAAGTTCGGCATCCAGTTCCCGCACGGCGCCACCATGCAGGCGCACATGGGCGACCCGGTGTCGCAGTCCAGCGCGCAGCCGGCGGACCTGGTCTTCTTCGGGTACCCGGCCTTCTACCACCACGTCGGCATCTACATCGGCAACGGGCTGTTCATCGAGGCGCCGCACACCGGCGACGTGGTCAAGGTCAGCCAGCTGGCCGGCCGCGGCTGCACGCTCATCTGCCGGTACGACATCCGGCTGCCCTGACGCCGGCCGGCGCCCAGCGCCCAGCCCTGCCCGGTGGACTGGTCCCGGGGCGCCGCGACGGGGTAGACTCCGGGCATGCCTTGGTACGTGCTCCTCATCATCGCCCTCGCGAGCATCGCGTTCGTGCTCGCCGTACTCGTCCACGTCGGCCTCAAGGCGTGGCGGCTCCTCAAGCACGCCGCCGCCGTCTCGGGGCGCATCACCCCGCTGGTCGACGGCCTCACCCGCCGCGGCGACGAGATCACCCTGGCGGTGGACCGGCTCACGGAGGACGGCGAGCAGCTCAACGTCAACCTGCAGCGCATGCAGCGCTCGCTGGCCCGGCTGCAGGTCATCGCCGCCACGTTCAACGACGCGCTGCGCCCCTACTACCTCATCGCGGGGTGGCTCTCGGGCGAGCGCGACTGGCGCGGCCTGGGCATCTGACCTTCTGACACTCGAGGCGGGCGGCGCTGCCGCTCCCGCCCGGACGCGGATGGGCCCGGGACTCTCTCGCGAGCGTCCCGGGCCCATCCGCGTCCACCGCCCCCTCGGGAGTCCCCGTGGGGCGGGTCTGCTCAGGCCTCCAGCGGCGGCAGGTCTCCCCAGCCGCGCAGCGTGTAGTAGTCCTGGAGCATGGAGACCATCTCTTCCTGCGGGAAGGTGAGCCCCTCCTCGTCCTCCATGGGCTTGTCGGTGACCCACTTCGGCAGCTTCTCGGTCTCGCGTCCGATGCCGCGCGCGGCGTTGAACTCGTGCGTCATCGTGATGATGCGGTTGGCGATGCGGTGCATGTCCTCTTCGGTGTAGTCGGCGCCGATGATGGCGTTGACCACCGAGGTGATGTACGGCCACTGCACCATGTCGCGGTAGAAGCGGCAGTAGATGAGCGTGTCCATGATGGTGAGCCGGTCCTCCCAGTCCACGTAGACCGGGGCCTTGTCGTTGATCTCACCGTAGGCGGTGACGCCCATGAGCTCGGGCTTGTACATGGTGGCGCGCAGGTGGCAGGCGCCGCGCGCCGTGGTCGCGAACCCGAGCCCCATACCCTTCATCTTGCGCGGCTCGTAGCCGGGAGGCGTCATGCCCTTGGCGTGCACGACGACGTCCTCGAGGCCGAACTCCTTGGCCACCGCCAGCGCGCCCTCGGCGAACAGGTCGCCGATGCCCTCGCGCAGGCAGATCTTCTCGAGGAACGCGCCGACGCCGACCGGATCGTTCCAGCCGAGCTTGTCGTCGATGAGGCCGCGCTCGGCGCACTCGATGCCGAGGGCGGCGAGGTTGCCGGCGTCCATGGTGTCGACGCCGAGGCGGTCGCAGATATCGTTGAGCCACATGATCTCGGCGAAGTCGTCGATCTCGCAGAGGCCGCCGAACACGTAGGCGGTCTCGTACTCGGGACCCTCGACCACGAGACCCTTGTGGCGGCCCTCGAACACCGTGTTGCGCTTGACGCACTTGAACACGCACGGCGGGCAGGTCTGGTTGACCGTGCCGTGCTCCGCCAGCATGGTCTCGACGGTGATGCGCTCGAAGTTCTCGAGCTTGCCCTTGCGCCAGTACCGCGTGGGGAACGCGTTGGCGCCGTTCATGATGCGTACCATGTTGAGCGTGCCGCCGCGCTGGTAGGCGGCCACGCCGGCGTCGTCCTTGGTGCGCTCGATGAGGTCGCGGACCACGGCCTTGTACTCGTCCGGCCGCGCGACCTCGACCTTCTTCTCGCCGTGCCAGACGATGCCCTTGAGGTTCTTGGAGCCGTACACCGCGCCGGGGCCGCCGCGGCCGAGCTGGTGCCAGTAGTTGTTGTTGACGCAGGCGAACTTGACGAGCTTCTCGCCGGCCGGGCCGATGACGCAGGCCTGGGCCTTCTTGTGCGGCGTGCGCTCGAGGATCGCGTCCTCGGCCTTGAACGCGTCCATGCCCCAGAGGTCGGAGGCGTCGTGGAACGCGGCGCCTTCTTCGCTGATCTCCAGGTAGATGGGGCCGTCGGCCTTGCCCTCGACGATGACCACCTTGTAGCCGGTCTTCGCGAACTGCGGGGTGAGGTTGCCGCCGGAATAGCACTCGCCGTACCCGTTGGTGAGCGGCGAGGCGAAGTACACGGCGTACCGGTTGCTGCCGAGCATCGTGGTACCGCCCATGGGCCCGACGACGAAGATCAGCTTGTTCTCCGGACTGAGCGGCTCGACCTCGGGTCCCACCTCCTGCATGAGGTAGTGGGTGCCGATGCCCTTGCCGCCGATGAACTCCTTGATCAGCTCAGGCGGGACCGTGTCTTCTGAGGTCGTACGTGTGGTGAGGTCGATGCGTAGCAGGTCGCCCATTCAGTTGCTCCTTCGTGCCGTGAGACTCCACCGGCACTCCTCCCGCTGCGCCCGCGGCCACCCCTGGTCGGCGGAGCCCGTCCGCGGCGAGGCGCCCGGAGTGGCGCCTCGAACGGAAGGAGCCGCGTTCGGACGGTCGTCCGAACGCGGCTCCATTCAATCAGCTACCGTCGTCAGCGGCCAGTGGCCGCAGCGGAGCGGAATGCCGTCTTAGGCGAGCACTTTGTCCAGCGGCGTGTACTTCATCTTGTGAGCCTCGGCCACCGACGGGATGGTGAGCTTGCCACGGTACACGTTGACGCCCAGGGCCAGGGCCGCGTCGTCCTTGACGGCCTGCTCGAAGCCCTTGTTGGCGATCGCGAGGCCGTACGGCAGGGTGGCGCCGGAGAGGGCCATCGTGGAGGTGCGGGCCACCGCGCCCGGCATGTTGGCGACGCAGTAGTGGATCACGTCGTTGACCACGTAGGTGGGCTCGGTGTGCGTGGTGGGCTTGGAGGTCTCGAAGCAGCCGCCCTGGTCGATGGCGACGTCGACGAGCACGGAACCCGGCATCATGCCCTTGAGCATGGCCTTGGTGATGAGGTGCGGGGCCTGGGCGCCGCCCGGAAGCAGCACGCCGCCGACCACGATGTCGGCGTCGGCGATCTGCTCCTCGATGGCAGCCTGGGTGGAGAGCACGGTCTCCACGGCGCCGCCGAACACGTCGTCGAGGTAGGTGAGGCGCGGAGCGTAGGCGTCCATGATGACGGTGCGGGCGCCCATGCCCACGGCGATCTTGGCGGCGTTGATGCCCACGGTGCCGCCACCGATGATGACGACCTTGCCCTTCGGCACGCCGGTGACGCCGCCGAGGAGCAGGCCGCGGCCGCCGTTGTTCTTCTGCAGGTGCGTGGCGCCGGCCTGGATGGCCAGCTTGCCGGCTACCTCGCTCATCGGGAAGAGGAGCGGATGCGCGCCGTTGGTGAGCTCGACGGTCTCGAACGCGATACCACGGATGTCGGCCTTGAGCATGCCCTTGGTGAGATCCTTGGCGTAAGCGGCGGCCAGGTGGAGGTACGTGTAGAGGATCTGGCCCGGCTTGAACTTGCCGTACTCCTCAGGCAGAGGCTCCTTGACCTTGTAGATCATGTCGGCCTTGGCCCAGACCTCGTCCACGGGGGCCAGCGTCGCGCCGGCGGCCTTGTACTCCTTGTCGGCGAAGCCCGAACCCACACCGGCGCCGGCCTCGACGATGACCTTGTGGCCGGCGGCCACGAAGTCCTTGACCGCGTTCGGCGTCATGCCGACCCGATACTCTTCGTTCTTGATCTCCTTGGGACAACCGACGATCATGACTCCTCCTCGCTTCCTCATCTACCTGATGTGGCTCATGCTCGGATGTGCACACTCTTGTACACGGTTCGGCAGTCTACCAACAACGCAGCGCGCAGAAAACCCCAAAACACAAAAGAACCGCCCACTTCTGAACTACCCTCACCGGTGAGCGGCTCTGGACCATACCAGCCCACTCGGCTATCGTAGCGGCGATGTCACTGGAAGGGGGGCCGGTGCAGACGGATAGGGGCGTCCACGAGAGCATCGCGGCCATCGCCGCGCCGCTCGGAGGCACGGTGGGGGTGGCCGCGCGTAACCTGGCGAGCGGAGCCGAGGCGCACGTCAACGCGGACGACCTCTTCCCCATGGCGAGCTGCTTCAAGGTCCCGGTGATGGTCGAGGTGCTGCGGCAGGTGGACGCGGGCGCCCTGCGCCTGGACGACCGGCTCACGCTCACCGAGGCAGACAAGAGCCCGGGCAGCACGCTCATCCACTGCCACGAGGGGCTGCGGCCGAGCGTGCGCGACCTCCTCTACCTCATGATCACGCTGAGCGACAACACCGCCACCGACATGCTCTGGAGACTGGTCGGCCTCGCCTCGGTCAACGAGACCATGCGCGGCCTCGGCCTCGAGACGATCGACTGCTTCATGCCCAACCGCGAGTACTTCCTCATCGAGTGCGGCGCGGGCGAGGAGTGGGCCGGGCTGAGCGGGCCGCAGATCGTCGCCCGCTGGCGCGAGCTCGAGGCGCGCGGCGAGTACGAAGAGGCGTTCCGCCGCGTGCTCGAGGAGAACGCGCGGCTGAGCGGCGCCGGGTTCCTGCACCTCTACGAGCGCCGCTGGGGGCGCGACGAGTCCCTCGGCTACGACGATTCCTTCGCGGTGGACCAGGCGCTCGACAACACGGGCTCCCCGCGCGACATGGCCGAACTGCTGGCGATGATCGCCCAGAACCGCTGCGCGTCGGCTCCGTCCTGCCGCCTCATGGTGGAGGTGCTGGCGCAGCAGGAGTGGCGGGAGAAGATCCCCGCGGGGCTCCCCGACGGGGTCTTCGTGGCCAACAAGACCGGCGGCGTGAGCGGCACGAGCAACGACGCCGCGATCGTCTTCACGCCCTGTGGGGCACCAGTGGTCATGGTCGTCTTCTGGAAAGGCCTCGGCTACGCGGCCAAAGAGCAGGCGTCCGCGGCCATCGCGGAGATCGCCGGCGTGCTCTACGAGCACCTGGGAGTGCCGGCATGAACGTCGTCGGCGCCAGGCTGCTGGTGGTCGGCGGGGTGCGGCGCCTGGGAGGCGCCGTCGCGCTCGACCTCGCGGCCCACGGCGCCGCGCTCGCCGTCTCTACGCGCGCGCGCACGAGGCAGGCCGGTGCGCAGACCGAGGCGCTGCTCACAGCCGGAGCGCCGTCCGCGCACGTGGTGGAGGGGGACGTCCGCACCGCCGCCGGCGCAGCGGGCCTCGTCGCCGCCGCCACGGAGGCGCTCGGCGGCCTGGACGGCCTGGTGTACGCGGCCAGCGGGCCGTTCGTGCCCCAGCAGCCGCAGCAGATCGATGAGGCATCCTGGGACGCCTCCCTGGACACCATCGCCAAGGGCTTCTTCTTCAGCGCCGGCGCCGCCCACGAGCGCCTGAGCACCGGCGGCGTGATCGTGGCCATCACCGACTACCTGGGCCTGCAGCCCTGGGCCACCTTCGCCGCGCACAGCGCCGCCAAGGCGGCCCAGATCCACCTGGTCAGGATCCTCGCCCGCGCCTGGGCGCCCGACCTGGTGCGCGTGTGCGGAGTGGCGCCCGGGCCTGTGGACCTGGACGACGACGAGCACCGGGAGGCCACGCTGCGCGCCGCGGCCCGCGTGGCCGCCGAGCGGCTCGTCGCGCCCGGTGACATCGGAGCGGCCGTCCGCTTCTGCCTCGAGACGGACGGCCTCACGGGGGTCAACATCGCCGTCGACAACGGCTCGCTGGTGATGTCCTGAACTGACGGGTCCGCGCGGGAGCCGGCGTGAGACGAGGCGTCCGGCGGTGGCCGGCGGAGCCGCCACGGAGTGTCAGGCCGGAGCGGGCTTGCCCTTCTTGGACTGGTCGATGAGCTCCTTGGCCTTGAGCGCCAGCCAGAACTCCATGCGGTCCTGCGACTGGTTGAGGTCGCGGCCGGTGATCTCCTCCACGCGCTTCATGCGGTAGCGCAGCGTGTGGCGGTGGACGTAGAGCTTCTCCGCCGCGTCGCCCCAGTGGCCGTTGGCCTCGAGGAAGCAGGCGAGGCTCTTGACGAGGTCGCTCGAGTTCTGCTCGTCGTACTCCTGGAGCTTGCCGAGCACGCTGTCGTAGAAGACCTCCAGGGACAGCGTGTCCTGCAGCCCGAGGAGCAGGCCGTAGGAGCCGAGGTCGTCGAAGCTCGCGATGACCCGAGGCTCGCCCTTGAGCTTGCGGATCTTGATGGCGTAGCTGGCCTCGTAGTAGCTCTGGCGCAGGTCGATGAGCTGGCGGTGCGGCCGGCCGATGCCGACGCTCACGGAGATCTCGGGCAGCATCTCGGCGATGACCGCCTGGAGCTCGCCGGCAAGGCCGATGATCTCGCGCGTGTCCATCTTGCCGGGCTGCACGAGCACCACCACGGAGTCGCTGCGCGACGCGCTGATGCCCAGGACGTCGCGCCTCGCCATGAACTCGTCCACGGTCCAGTGCAGCCGCTCCTTGACGTCCTGTGGGGCGTCTCCGGCGGCGGCGTCGCCGTCCGCCTCGTCGATGTCGACGAGCACGATGAGGTGCGGCGACTGCGGGTCGAGCCCGAAGAACGCGAGCCGGCGCGCGATCTCCTCCTCGTAGAGGTCGCTGGCGATGAGCTCGTCGAAGAAATCGCCGGCCAGCCGCTTCTCGGTCTCGGCGACCGCCTTCTTCTTGACCAGCTCCAGCGCCGTGACGGTGACCACGTTGTGCAGGATGATGCGGTCGTACTCGCTGAAGTCGCCGCTGTCCTTGACCACGGCGAGGAACGCCCCGATGCGGTGCGACGCCACGACCGGGTACACCTGCACGCCCGAGCCGACGCCCTCCATGGTGAGGGCGAAGTTCTGGCGGTCGGCGCGGCGGTCGCTGATCATGCCCCACAGGTCGGCGATGAGCTCCGCGCCCAGGTGGCGGCGGTACGCCGCCTCGCAGAGCACGACGCCGTGGAAGTCGAAGAGGACGGCGGAGCAGCCCACCAGGGCCGAGAGCGTGGACAGGATGGCCTCGAGGCCCTTCTCCTCCAGCACGATCTTGGTGAGCTTCTCGTGCACGGCCAGGCTGCGCTGCAGCAGCGAGTACTGCTCGTTGACGATCTTGCTCGCCACGGCCTCCGTGATGGCGATGAACGGCACGTGGTACGGCACCTCGAACAGCGGGAAGTCGTACTCCTGCGCCACGCTCACCAGCGCCGGCGGCACCTTGTCGTAGCTGAATCCGGTGCCGAACCCGAGCCCCGAGATGTTGTGGTCGATGAGCCGCTTGATCTGCGCGACCTGCTGCTCCTCGTCGCCCACGAAGCTGTAGCCGGTGGTGAGGAGGAGCTCGCCGCCCTTGAGCCACCTGGTGGGGTCGGGCACCTCGCTGATGTGCACCCAGCGGACCGGGTTGCTCGTCGACTTGCCGCCGGCGAGGAGCTTGAGATCGAGCTCAGGGATCTCGAGGATGTCCTGGACGGTGATCATCGCGGGGATTCTACACGATGTCCAAATCCACAGGGAAGATGCACTTCGTGTTGGATAGGGACGCCTTGTACATGCTGGCGAGCGTCAGGCGTCCGCCGCGCGTCAGGAGCGCTTGAGCACGCGGCCCGGCAGCTCGCCGGTGACCTCGCCCTCGTCGAGCACCGGCACGCCGTTGACGACCACCAGGTCGATGCCCTCGGGCGAGGCGTGCGGGATGTTCTCGAACGGGAACGCGTGCGGGAACAGGTTCGTGGCGCGGTCGCGCACGCGCTCGAGGTCGAAGACGACGAGGTCCGCCTTGAGGCCCGGGCGCAGCACGCCGCGGTCGGACAGGCGGAAGCGCTGCGCCGGGAAGGAGGTCATCTTGCGCACGGCCTCCTCGAGGCGCAGCACCGGCTCCTCGCGCACGTAGCGCTCGAGCACGCCCGGGTACTCACCGTAGCTGCACGGCCAGTACACGGAGGGGTCGTCGAGCTGCTCGGCCGGCTGCATGACGAGTCCGTCGGAGGAGATCATCGCGATCGGGCTCCGCAGCAGGGCGCGGATGTTCTCCTCCTCGATGTAGTCGAAGAGCCCGACGATGTCGTCGTCCTCCTCGACGATGAGGTCGAGGAACGTGTCCCACGGGTCGGCGCCGCGCTCCGCGGCGACGTCGGCGACCGACCGGCCGCGCAGCTCCGGGTGGCGGCCGGCGTGGAACACCACGATGCGGTCGAAGCGGCCGTGCCGCACCAGGCCCGCGTAGCCGGCGCCGGGCAGGGCGTCCTCCAGCACCTCCCGGCGCAGGGCGGTGCGGGCCTCGCGGTCAGACAGCAGCCGGATGAGCGCGTCGTGGTCCAGGTCGAGCACCGGCTGCGGCAGCGCCCGCGAGAGGCGCGGCGCGAGGTCGGTGTGCACGTCGTTGTCGGTGGTCGCGTCCAGACCGCCGCGGCGAGCCTCCTCGATGAGGCCGAGGTTGGCCGCGGCGTCCTCCGGCGCGCCCCACTTGGGCGCGTTGTGCGACACCTCCACGGGGCAGCCCGTCGCGCGCCCCAGCTCGAGCGCCTCGGCCACGGCCTGCAGGATCGTCTCGCGCTCGCCGCGCACGTGCGAGGTGTAGATGCCCTGGTGACGGGCGACCACGCGGCAGAGCCGCAGGAGCTCTTCAGTGGTCGCGAAACAGCCGGGCGGGTAGACGAGCCCGCTGGACATGCCGTGCGCGCCGGCGCGCATGCTGGCGTCCAGCAGGCGTTCCATGCGCGCCAGTTCCTGCTCGGTGACGGCGCGCTCGGCGAAGCCCACCACGGCGAGCCGCAGCGCGCCGTGGCCGACGAGCGGGGCGATGTTGATGGCGTGGCCGCCGCGGCGCACGGCCCCCAGGTACTGGCCGAACGTGCGCCAGTCCCAGACCACGCGCTCCAGACCCCAGGCGTAGTGCGCCCAGTTGCGCACCGCGTCCGCCCGGTGCTTCTCCGTGAGCGGCGCAGCCGACATGCCGCAGTTGCCGGTGACGTGCGTGGTGACGCCCTGGCGCACGGCCGTCTCGGCCCGCGGGTGCAGCAGGATGGTGAGGTCGGAGTGGGTGTGCGGATCGATGAACCCGGGCGTGACGTACCGGTCGCCCGCGTCGACGACGCGCCGGCCGCGCAGCGTACCCGGCGCGCCGATCGCGGCGATGCGGTCGCCGGAGACGGCGACGTCACCGCGGAACCACGGGTTGCCGCAGCCGTCGACGACGCGGCCGCCGGAGACGACGAGGTCGTGAGCGGTCATCCGTCCCCCATCTCGAACACCTGGTAGCCGTTCTCGCACGGCGGTCCGGCGCAGGCGTACATGCGACGCTCGTCGAGGTCGCAGATGATGCTGCCCACGGTCATGCCCTGGTCGGCCGGGGGCTTGTCCGGCTCCGGATGACCGCAGATGCACTGCTCGGGCGACGGCTCGTGCGTGCGCAGCACGCGGGCGACGAGGTCGACCGGATCGCCACCCACTGCGAGGCCCTCCGCCAGCAGGCGCTCGGCGGTGGAGAGGCGCACCTCGGACTCGCCGCCCTCGTAGCCCTCGTAGGCCTGCATGGCCGGTGAGACGTAGTGGTTGGAGTGCGCCATGAATCCGGCTGCGGTGTGGTCGGCCAGCGCGTGGGCGGTCGCCGAGGTCTCCAGGTCCCAGAGCCGCCCTCCGGTGTCCGCGAAGAACTGGTTGGTGCCGCGGGCGCGGTCGGCCAGGAGTCCCCTGTCCCGCGCCTCTTCCAGGCTCCGCGCCTCGAGTGTGGACCGGCGCACGAACACGTTGGGCACACCGATGCGGTTGTCGGTGGAGTGGACCGAGTTGCTGACGTTGCCGACGCCGTGGCTGTTCATGCCGAGCATGAGCAGGTACGGCGCGCCGGCCAGCCCCATGAGGCGCGTCCCGTCCGGGACCGTGAGGTCGAAGAGCACGTTGTTGACGGCGTCGATGACGTACCAGTCCATGTTGTGGCCGACGATGTGCCGCCCGTCCATGACCACGGCGACGGCCGTGCAGTGGTCGCCGGAGTGCGGCGAGCGGCCCGCGGTGGGGGCGAGCGGCTCGTCGGCCGTGAACTCCTCGCCGCAGTTGAGCACCAGCAGCTGCGAGAACGGGACCCCGGAGCCCTCCGCGAGCCCCTCGAGCTCGTCCACGTACTGGGGGAGCCGACGGCGCGCGTGCTCGGCGAACGCCGGAGCGCGCCGCTCGGCCTCGCCGAACGTCAGGCGGCCGCCGGTGAGCGCCGGGAAGTTGTCGCGGAAGAAGTCGACGGACGCCAGCACCTGCTCACGCGCGGCCTCACCGACCGCGCGGCCGAGCTCGCGGTAGCTGCCCCTCGCCTGGACGTGGACGAACGGAATGATCGGCGAAGCCGAATCGTCGTGCGGGCCGTCGAAGGGGGGCCGGACCATCGCCATGGCCGCAGTCTACAGCCCGAGGGCGCGACGGGGGTCGGGATGATCCGCCACGCCGATCTCGGCGGCGCAGCGGTCGATCAGTCCGACGAGCTCGTCCAGGATGTCGTCCGGCAGCCCGACCGGCTCGCGGTCGACCAGCTCGGCGACCTTGTCCGAGGCCAGGTCGACGAGCCCGCCGCGCCCGGCGGAGAGCCAGTCGCCGAGGCCGCCGCGGTAGCTGAGCAGCGGGCTCACGAACTCGGAGCGGATGTAGCGGCGCGTGTGCTTGGTGCCGAGGAACCCCCGCCCGGAGAGCACGCCGTCGACCATCGCCTCGACGTCGAGCGCGTCCTGGTCCCACGGGCGCGGCGCGAGCGCGTACAGCGCGTTGTTGAGCACCTCGTCGTCGATGACGAGCACCTCGAGGCAGCTGGCGACCCCGGCCTGGATCTCGCCGATACCGCTGAGCATGCGCGGTCGTGCCGCGAGCCCGAGCAGCGCGTTGACGGCACGCTCGTAGCCGAACTGCGCGTCCACGACCTTGCTGTCACTGCACGGGCCGTAGCAGTCGCAGGCCAGCCCGCAGCGGCGCGCCAGCAGCACAGCGGCCACGGAGCCCACACCCGTCTCCGGCGTGCCGCTGACGACCACGCCGCTGCGCGGGTCCACCGCGCTGAGCCGCGGACCGTAGTACACGGGCGTGCCCGGCGCCGCCAGCTGCGTGAGCACGACGCCGGCCAGCACCTCGGCGTGCTGCTGCGCGAGCGCCGCCGAGAGGGCGGCGGGCGCGGTGGTCGCGGCGGCGGGGCAAGGCAGGATCTCCACCGCCGCGCCGCCGCGGCGGACCTGCTCCACGAGCGCGTCGGACACGTCTCCGCCGAGGATGAGCGGACTCACCGGCGAGAACGCGAGATCCACGGGGTAGATGCCGTCACTCCCGTCGGCGCCGGTGACTGCGACCGCCATCTCCTGCAGGTACTGCGCCTGGAACGGGTGCGAGATGCCCGGACCGCCGATGGCCTTGTCGGTCTCGTGGGCGAGCACCAGGTAGGAGTAGAGAGGCTCCAGCAGGTCGGGCACGTCCTGGGGCTGCCAGAGAGAGGTGACGGTCTGCTGGTGCTCGAGGTTGTGCATGACGCGCGTGGCCAGCACCTGGTCGTGCAGCGTCGCCCGGCGAAGCGCGCCCGTGCGCGGGTCGGCCACGTCGGCGGCGCCGCCCAGGTTGTGCACGTAGGTCACGCCGGGGCCGGGGTCCATGGCGAGCGAGCGCTCCGGGTCACGCGCGGCGATCACGTACTCCTGCGGGCACCGCGCCAGCGCCTCGTCGACCACGGCACGCGGGATCGCGACCCGGTCGCCGGAGGCTGTGCAACCGTTCGCGAGGAACAGGTCGCGCGAGGCCGAGGACTCGACGCGCACCCCGGCGCGCTCCAGGAGCGCGAGGGCCGCGAGGTGGATGGCCTCGATCGCTTCGTCGGGCCAGAGTGCGGCGAGCTCGGTCATACGGGTCCCCTCCGTGTCGTCGTAGGTGCGGCGGTCGTCACGCGTCCTCCGCGGTGCGTGGGCGTCGCCGCAACACGGCGAACCCGACGGCGGCGACGGCGACCGCGCCGGCCACCAGGCCCCACACCCAGGCCCTGGACGCATCCGCGGCCGGCTGCGCGGCGCGCACCGGCCGCAGAGAGATGTAGCTGGAGCGCAACTGGTTCCAGAACGGCGCCCCGTCTCCGGCGGGCGCCATGACGTACCCGGCCCAGCGGTCCGTGCGGAACGCCTGCAGGTTCACGTTGTACCAGAGGACGATGTACGGGTCGTCGCGGTACAGCACCTTCTGCATGGCGTCGACCAGGTCCTTGCGGTGGGTCGTGTCCTCCGGGTCGGCGGGGTCGACCGCCTGCGCCTGCAGCGTGTACAGACGGTCGTACACCGGGTCGGAGTACTGGCTGTCGCTCCAGCTCATGATCTGGCGCGTGGTGAACGTGCTGAGGATGAAGCTGGGGTCGACGTCGCCGCCCCAGCTCCAGACGAACAGGTCGTAGTCGGCGTCGTCGTAGATGCGGTCGCTGAACACCGCCTCGTCCACGATCTCGAGGCGCAGGTCGATGCCCACGTCGCGGCACCAGCGGGCGATCATGCGCGCCGCCTCCTGGTCGGCCGGGTACTCGGTGAGCGCGGTGAGACGGAACGAGAGCTTGCGCCCGGCCACATCCTCGCGGATACCGTCGGCGTCGCGGTCGGTGTAGCCGGCGTCCTCCAGGATCTGCTTGGCGTGCCGGGGCTCGTACCGGTACAGACCGTTGTCCGGCACCTCCCAGTGCCAGTCGCCCTGGGCCGGCGAGAGCAGCGACGTGCCGGGCTCGGCGAGGCCGGCCATCGCAGAGGCGACGATCTTGTCCTTGTCGATGGCCCAGTGCACGGCGCGGCGGATGGACGGGTCGCGCAGCAGCGGGTCGCCCTTGCTCCGGGGGCTCTGCCAGCAGTTGAAGCCCAGTTCATGGAAGCCGATGGCCGGCGCCGCGACCGTGGTCGTGCCCGGCGCGTCGGCGTAGGCCGGCTCCATGGCCGCGGGGAAGTCGGTGACCGCGTCCAGCTGCCCGGCCCGGTAGTCCTCCAGCAGCGCATCCGAGTCCTGCCCTACGACGAACGTGAGTCGCGAGAGCGCGGGAGCCCCGCCCAGCGCCTGCGGGTAGGCGGGGTTGGGCTCGAGCGTCACCTCCTTGCCCTTCTGCAGGCCGGTGACGCGGAACGGCCCCGACCCGACGAACGGCAGGTTCTCGAACTCGTCCAGGTGGTCGGGGTCCACCTTCTTCCAGATGTGCTCCGGAAGGATGGGGATGGCGATGGCGAGCATGTCGGCCTTGGGGCGCCGGGTGACGACGACCACGGTCGTCTCGTCCGGCGCCTGGACGTCGGTGACGCCGCTGAGGTACTGCGCATAGGCCGGCTGCTGCGTGTCGAGCACGAGGTCGTACGTGAAGACGACGTCGCCCGCCGTGAGCGGCACGCCGTCCTGCCACTCCATGCCCTCGCGCAGGTGGAACGTCCAGGTGAGGCCGTCTTCCGAGGTCTCCCACGAGGCGGCGATGTCCGGCGCGGGACGGTAGTCGGCGTCGTACCAGGTGAGGAAGTCGTAGCCGAGGCGGAAGCACTCCCACGAGACCGAGCTCCACGAGTGGAAGGGGTTGAGCCCGTCGCAGTCCTGGGCGGTGCCGATGCGGTACTCGAGCGGGGCCGGCGTGCCGGCGGCCGGCGGAGCGGACGACGCGGCGGCCGGGAGCGGCGCCGCGAGCAGGAGCGCGAGCAGCGCCGCGAAGAGCAGACAGGCGGCGGCCGGGAGGTGCTCCGCCGCCGCGTCGCTGCGTCTCATGTCCCGGCTCCTCCGCATGCTCCGAACGCGGGCCGGCCGGGGCGGTGGATGCGCCTCACGGCGCACCGCCCCGGCCGGCCCTCCCGACTATTTGATCCTGAGGCAGGCGGCGTAGTGGTCGCCGCCGATGTGGACGTCCTCGGGGTCGACCTCCCGGCACATGTCGATCGCCTCCGGGCAGCGCGGGTGGAACCGGCAGCCCGTCGGGATGTCGACCGGGTTGGGGGTCTCGCCCTTGAGGATGACGTGCTCGCGCTTGGCCAGCGGGTCCGGCACCGGGATGACGCTGATCAGCGCCCTCGTGTAGGGGTGCTGGGGGTTGGCCACGACCTCCTCGGTCTCGCCGATCTCGACGATGCGCCCGAGGTACATCACGGCGATGCGGTCGCTGATCACCCAGGCGAGCGAGAGGTCGTGGGTGATGAAGATGTAGGTGACGCCGAGCTTCTCCTTCTCCTCCACCATCAGCTTGAGGATGTCGTTGCGGATGGAGACGTCCAGAGAAGCGACCGGCTCGTCGGCGACGATCACGTCCGGGTCGAGCACGGTGGCGCCGGCGATGCACACACGCTGCCGCTGCCCGCCGCTGAGCTCGTGCGGGTAGCGGTACAGGTACTCCGCCGCCGGCCGCAGCCCCGCCTCGCTGATGGCGGTGATGACCCGCTCCTCCTTCTCCCGCTCGCTCGAGCAGATGTTGTTGACCTCGAGCGGCTCGGCGACGATGTCGAAGATCGTCTGCTTGGGATTGATGGAGTTGTAGGGGTCCTGGAAGATGATCTGCGCCTTCTTGCGGTACTCGCGCAGCTCCTTGCCGGAGTACTTGTTGACCGGCTTGCCCTTGTACAGGATCTCGCCGCCGGTGGCGTCCTCGAGGCGCAGGAGGGTGCGGCCGGTGGTCGTCTTGCCGCACCCCGACTCGCCGACCAGGGCGAGGATCTCGCCCTTCTTGATCTGGAACGTGATGTGGTCGACCGCCTTCACGTACTTCTTCTCGGTGGCCACCATGCTCTTGAAGAAGCCTTGCTGGATCGGGAAGTAGACCTCGAGGTCCTTGATGTCGAACAGGACGTCGCCCGTCTCGGGGGCGAGCTTGAGGTCCGGGCGCTGGCTCTGCTCCGTGGCCATCGTCACACCGCCTTCCGTGCGTGCACGCAGCGGACGAAGTGCCCGGGCTCGACCTCGGTGAGGCCGAAGTGCTCGGTCTCGCACTCGGGGATCCGGTCGTCGCAGCGCGGACAGAAGTAGCAGCCCGCCGGCGGGTTGATGAGGTTGGGCGGGTCGCCCTTGATCGAACTGACCATCTCTCGCTTCTCGTGGATGTTGGGGAACGCTTTGATGAGCTGCCGCGTGTACGGGTGCGTCGCGTTGTTGAAGATGTCCGCCGTGGTGCCGCTCTCGACGACCTCGCCGGCGTACATGACCACACCCTTGTCGCAGGTCTCGGCCATGACGCTGAGGTCGTGGCTGATGAGGATGAAGGAGAGGTCGAGCTCCTTGCGCAGCCGGTGGATGAGCTCGAGGATCTGCGCCTGCACCATGACGTCGAGCGCCGTGGTGGGCTCGTCGCCGATGACCAGCTTGGGATTGCAGGCCAGCGACATGGCGATCATGGCGCGCTGGCGCATGCCGCCCGAGAGCTGGTGCGGGAAGTCCATCACCCGCTTGGGGTTGATGCCGACCAGGTCGTAGAGCTCTCTCACGCGCACCATCGCCTGCTTCTCGCTGAGCCCCTCGTGCAACTGGATGGGCTCGGCGATCTGCTTGCCGGTCTCCCTGACCGGGTTCAGCGCGTTCATCGCCCCCTGGAAGATGATGCTGATCTCCTTCCAGCGGATCTTGCTCATGCCGTACTCGGTGCGCTTGGCGAGGTTCTTGCCGTCGAAGAGGACTTCGCCGCTCACGATGCGGCCGTTCTCCGGCAGCAGCTTGAGCAGGCTCAGCGCCGCGGTCGTCTTGCCGCAGCCGGACTCGCCGGCGAGGCCGAGGCTCTCGCCGGGCTTGAGCACGAAGCTCACGTCCTGCACGGCCCTGACGTCACCCACACCGAGCTTGAAGAACGTGGTGAGCCCGCGGACGTCGAGCAGTCCTTCGTGCTCGATCCGTTCGACGGTCTTCTTCTCGGAGGCGGGCTTCGCTTTGGTGGCTGACTTGGCCATCACTCGCCTCCCTTCTCGTCGTCCTGGATGTGGCCGCCGACCCAGCCGCCGCCCTCGGGGCGGCCGATGGAGCCGCCGGCCGGCTTGTTGAAGTCGGGCATGGCGTCGTCGGTCTGCTGGCCCGGGCGTGAAGATGCCGCCGCCGCCGCCCATGCCGGCGCCGCCCGCGACGGCCACGGCCGGCTCACCGCGAGCAGTGAAGCGGCTCTCGCTGGAGCTGTCCTCACGCTTGCGGAGCTTCGGATCGAGGACTTCGTCGTACGCCGTGCCGATGAAGGTGAAGGCGAGCACGACGAGGATGATCGCGATGCCCGGCGGGAGCAGGTACCACCACGCCGGGAGACCGGCGGCGCCGTTGACCCACGCGTAGTGCAGCATGGTGCCCCAGCTGAAGTTGAGCGGGTCGCCGAGGCCGAGGAACGACAGGGTGGTCTCGGAGAGGATCGCGATGGCCACGACGAGGACGAGATTGGCGAAGATGAGCGGCATGACGTTGGGCAGCACGTGCTTGCTCATGATGTGGCCGTTCTTGGACCCGATGGCCTTGGCGCGCTCGATGAAGCTCAGCTCGCGCACGCGCAGCACGTCCGAGCGAACGACGCGCGCCGTGCCCGGCCAGCTGGTGATGCCGATGATGAGGATGATCATCCAGTAGTTCTGGCCCCAGGCGGCCGCGAGGACCATCGCCAGTGGCAGCCACGGGATGACCAGGAACGCGTCCGTCAATCGCATCCAGCCTTCGCCTTGCCACCCTCCGTAGAAGCCGGCGGCGATGCCGATGCCGGCGCCGAGGACGGTGGACATGAAGGCGGCGAGCAGACCGACCATGAGTGAGATGCGCGCGCTCCAGATGAACTGGGTGAGCACGCTCTGCCCCACCTGGTCGGTGCCGAACCAGTTGTAGTAGTACGTGGTCGGCGGGTGATACGCGAGGTAGTACTCGCCGGTGTCCGGGTCCTTGATCTGCGCGTTGGGGTCGAGCAGCGCGTGGTCGGCGAGGAACGGCGCGAACAGCGCCATGGCGAGGAACACGACGAGGATGCCGAGCCCCACCATGCCCTGCCAGTTGCCCCGGTAGAGCTTCCACACCTGGTGGGTGTTCCAGGTGGTGAGCTCGGCGCGCTCCGGGTTGCCGGCCGCCCAGGCCCACACGCAGGCGCCGCCGAGCAAGACGACGACCGTCTGGATCGCCCAGTTGTAGCTGATCTCGTTGGCGGCGGCGGACCAGCCGTCGGGCGTGCGGCCGGCGAGCACCGCCCACACGATGAACACGAGGCCCTCGACGACGAGCAGGATGTTGAGGGTCCTGGCCTTGGCCTTGCGCACCAGGCCGATGACGCCGGCGACGATGCAGACGATCGCCAGCAGGATCATCAACCAGGCCGGGTAGGCGCCCACGGTCTCAGAGAAGAACCCCTTGAGGACGGCCGAGAGGCCGCTCGTGATGGGCACGTCCTTCGGGTACGTGAGCAACTCGAGGACGCACCACACGATGATGGTCCAGAAGATGATCCAGTTGCGGAACCTGGGGGGGATCGAGGTGCTGACAGGCGCTCCGGCCACGCCCCGCTCCATACTCTGACTCGATTGCGTACTCATGCCTGCACCCGCGGATCGAGGTAGTAGTACATGATGTCGGCGATGAGGTTGGCGACGATCACGGCGATGCTGGCGATGAGGAACACCGCCTGCATCACCGGATAGTCACGCTTCTGCATCGAGTCGTAAGAGAGCAGACCCAGCCCCGGCCAGTTGAACACGCTCTCGGCGAGGATGGCGCCCGACATCACGAAGCCGAGGTTCATCATGACGATGGTGACCGTCGGCAGCATGGCGTTGGGGACCACGTGCTTCCACAGGACGGAGTTCTCACTCAGGCCCTTGGCGCGGGCGGTGAGCGCGAAGTCCTCCTTCATCACGCCGGTGATGGAACTGCGCATGATGAGGTGGTACTCGCCCACGTAGGCGATGGCGAAGGTGAACGCCGGCAGGAAGAGGTGCTTCAGCAGCGACTGGAACGCCGCGAATCCGCTGAGCTCCACGCCGGGCTCCTCCATGCGCCCCGTGGGGAACCAGCGGAGCTTGGTGGCGAACAGCATGATCATCAGGAGACCGAACCAGAACGTCGGCATGGCGTATAAGACCATCCCTAAGTTGGTACTCACTACGTCGTAGGTACCGTTGCGTCTCCACCCGGCGAACACACCGGTGATCATGCCGATGATGGTGGCGAACACGGTGCCCACCCCCACGAGCAGGACGGTGGGCCAGATGCGCTCGGCGACGACCTCCGTCACCGGGCGCTTCTCGGAGAACGACATGCCGAACTCGCCCTGGATGGTGTCGCGCCAGTAGAAGACGAACTGCTGCCACATCGGCTTGTCGAGGTTGAACACCTTGCGCTGCTTCTCGATGACCGACGGGTCGGTCTTGCCCTTGGGCAGGAGGAGCCGGGCCGGATCGCCCGGGAGGATGCGGAAGAGCGCGAAGTTGAACGAGGCCACGAGGATGATCGTGAGCACCGCGTTCAGCACCTTGCGTAAGAAGTACCTTCGTTTATCCACTGCGCCGCGGGTCGCCGGCGCCCGGGACGGGCGTCCTGCGGACCCTTACCCCCTTCTCGCATCCGTGGTTGCCGGACCCCTGATGTTGCCGGCGGTGCCGCCGCCGGTGGACGTCTCCGGAGAGAGCCTCGGGTGGTTAGACGGAGGCCGCCCCCGGTTCCGTCGGTGAGGGGGTCAGGATATGCGGCAGGGGGTGGCGCGGCAAGGCGGGGCGGCGCCCCGTGCGGCCGCGCTCAGGCTCCGGGCAGCCGCGCCTCGCGGCCGGCGCGCCGCAGCGCCTCGACGAGGCGGTCGAGCGGCAGCGCGTGCGCCGTGTTGCCGGCGCGGCCGACCGTGGTGGTCGCGGCCGTGAGCGCGTTGCACACGCACTCGGCCGTGGCGTCCACGGCGGCCTCGAAGAGCTCGTACATGTGGTCGTTGCTCACCGAGGCCAGCACCAGCGGCTCGGCCGACGTGCGCGGGACGCGTGCGGCCGTGGAGAACGCCACCATGATCTCGCCGCTGCCGTCCGAGGCGTACGAGCCGGTCGCCGCCAGGCCGAGCGCGCAGCGCTTGGCCATGCGCGCGCACTGACGGGCGCTGAGCGGGGCGTCGGTCGCCAGCACCACGATGCACGATCCCTCGCGGTTCTCCGCCGGCAGGAGGTCGGTGATCTCGCGCCCCACCGGCACGCCGTCCACGAGCAGGCGGTGGCGCACGCCGAAGTTGGTCAGCGCCAGCACGCCCACGGTGTACTGCCGGCCGTGGGCGGTAACGAGGCGGGAGGAGGTGCCGATGCCCGCCTTGAACTCGTAGCACGACATGCCCGTGCCGGCCCCGACGCAGCCCTCTTCCACGGGACCGGACGCGGCCGACTCGAGTGCGGCCCACACGTGCTCCTGCTGCACGTGCATGCCGCGCAGGTCGTTGAGGAACCCGTCGTCGCACTCGCCGACGACGGGCATGACGGCGTCGTCGATGCCCGCCCGCGGATTCCGCTCCACCAGCCAGCGCACCGTGGCGTCGTAGACGGCGCCGGCGCTCTGGGAGTTGGTGAGCAGGATGGGGGTCTCGAGGAGGCCCCACTCGCGGATGGAACTGATGCCGATGAGCTCGCCCACGCCGTTGGCGGCGTGGGCGCCGGCGACGACGCGGCCGTTCCAGAGGTCGCCGTCATGCGGGAAGACGGCGGTGACACCCGTGCGGGCGGGCCCGCCGCCTTGCGGCAGATCGGGCCCGCCCCACGAGACCGTACAGTGACCGACGCGCACACCCGGCACGTCGGTGATGGCGTTGAGAGGCCCGGCCGGCAGCCTGCCGACGGCGACTCCGAGGTCGCGCAGGCGGCAGCGCTGCGGCACGGTCACTCTGCTCTCCGTCGCCGGCGGGTCTACTCCAGGATGCCGGCGCGGTGGGCCTTGAGGTACGAGCCGCAGAAGTTGTCCTCGCCGCGGAGCGCCTCGATGGACTTGATGGTGGCCATCATCTGCTTGTTGCGCACGTCGACGATCAGGCCGTCGAGGCCGAGGCCGGCACACATGGCCACGAAGGTGCGGTTGAGCAGCGCGCGGTTCGGCAGGCCGAAGCTGACGTTGCTGAGGCCGCCGGTGGTCTTCGAGGGCAGACGGTCCTTGACCAGCTTGAGGGTCTCCATGGTGACTCCGGGCGCGCTCGGGTCGGCCGAGACGGCCATGACCAGCGGGTCGATCCAGAGGTCCTCGGCCGGCAGGCCGGCGCCGGTGCAGAGGTCGAAGATCTGCTTGGCGACGGCGAAGCGGTCCTCGGCGGTCGGCGGGATGCCCTCATCGCTCAGGCAGAGGCCCACGACCGGGCACTTGTGCTTCTCGACGAGCGGCAGCACGGCGTCGATGCGCGGCTGCTCGCCGCTGATCGAGTTGATGAACGGCACCTTGCCGCCGGCGTCGACGATGGCCTGCACGCCGGCGTCGAGCGCCTTGGGGTTGGCGGAGTCCACCATGAGCTGCATGTCGGTGACACCCATGACGATCTCGATGAGCCACAGGAGGTCAGCGACCTCGTCGCCGCCGGCGACGCCGCCGTTGACGTCGATCAGACCGGCGCCCGCGTCGATCTGGTCTTTGGCCAGGGTCTTGATGAACTCGGCATCGCGCGCCTGGATCGCCTCGGCGACCTGCTTGCGCGTCCCGTTGATCGATTCACCCATCAACAGCATCTCAACAACCTCCACGACGATTACCCGGGACGGACGTCTGCAGAGTATATAGGCGGCGTGCCTGCGGCGCACCGCCTGCTGACCCGGCTGTG
The DNA here is from genome assembly GCA_963747935.1 of uncultured Thermoleophilia bacterium. Lineage (GTDB taxonomy): Bacteria > Actinomycetota > Thermoleophilia > UBA2241 > UBA2241 > CAIXSE01. Next base: position 109,598 of record CAVVGY010000007.1, read on the forward strand.
TCGGTAATTGCGAAGGCTTGTGCGCTGAGGAACCAGCCGCGGTGGCGGCGGTGAGGGGCGGTCAGATGCCGTCGCCGGGCGGGACCATCCAGTCCGGCGGCCGCCGTCGGCGCTCCTGCCTGCGGCGCTCGCCGACGGCCGGTGTGCGCTCAGACCGCCGGCGCTCCGCGACGCGACGGTCCAGCCGGACCACCACGTCATCCCGGCCCTGGAAGAGCGCCGAGAAGTGCTCGTAGAGCTGCTGGCGCTGCGGGCCGGTCACGTACAGGACGTGTTTGTGTTGTGCCGGGTCGGCAGCCATGGTCGTACTGTACCCCCGGAGGACCGTCGGCTACAGACCTCGGCGTAGCCGGAGCTGGGCACACGGCCTCAGGGGCAGGTGACGGACCCCGTCTCGCTCACACCTCGGGCAACGGGACGAGCTCCCTGTCCGACAGCCGCAGCGTCTCGCGGTAGCCGGCCGCCCGGGCGTGGACGATGGCCTCGTCCAAGGCGCGCCCGACGTGCTCCACCTCGTGCGCGTCGGAGTCGATGGTGAGCGGGACGCCCCGAACGCGCGCGCGGCGGAGGATGTCCACCGACGGGTACATCACGCCGGCCGGGTCGGTGAACCGGTCGCTGTTCAGCTCGATGGCGGCGCCGGACGCCGCGAGGGCGTCCAGCGCCGCCTCGATCTCCGGGAGCACGGCCGGACCCGGCCGGTGCCCCCAGAGCCCGATGTAGTCCAGGTGCGCGAGGATGTCGAACCCGCCCCACTCCGCCGCCCGTCGCGCGGTGCGGTAGTAGGCGGCGAGCAAGGCGTCGGGGTCGTCCCAGCGGGGGTCCTCACGCAGGGATGGGTCGTCGAAGACGAACCCGTCCACGACGTGGATGCCGAGCACGACGACTTCGAACGGCCAGGCCGAGAGGTGCTCCGCCAGCTCGGCCTCGCGCCCGACCTCGTACTCCGCCTCGATGCCGAGCAGCACCTTGACGTCGTCGTGCCGCTCGGCCGCGGCCCGCACGTCGGCGACGTAGTCGCCGAGCTGCTCGGGCCGCAACCACCAGTCCTCGTCCGGGCCGGGCGACGGCGTGAAGTGCTCGGCGACGGCGACCTCGGGCAGGCCGAGCTCCGCCGCCCGGCGGGCCACGTCCTCGACCGTTCCCGTGCCGTCAGACCACTCCGTGTGCACGTGATAGTCGCCGGGCAGAGCTGCGGCGGCCGGGCCCTTCGCGGGCGCGCTCACTCCTCGACCGCGCGCCCGCCGTCGCGCCGCTTGAGCAGCACCACGATGAAGGCGCCCCCGAACGCCACGACGACGGCGATCACGTACCACATCGTCGTGGACCCGCCACCCTGGGCAGCCGTCGCCGCCTCCGCCACCTTGGGCTTGAGCTCGATGTAGGTCTGGCGGTCGAGGAAGTTGTTCCACACACTCCCGCCCACGTAGGGCTGCCAGCCCTCCCAGCGGTCGACATTGACGGCCTGCAGCACCGACGGATAGTCGATCACGATCATCGGCTGTTCCGCGTACATCACCGCCTGGCCCTGCTTGAGCAGCTCCATGCGCGCGGCGCTGTCCATCTCCCGGTACTGCTCCTCGGTGAGCCGGTCGTACTCCGCGTTGGACCAGTTCATCTCGTTGTAGTTCTCGATCTGGTCCGTGGTGAAGCAGGCGGCCGAGTCGCCGGGGTCGACGTACCCCATGAAGTCCCACAGGGCGAGGTCGTAGTCGGGCGCGTACGTGTCACCCTTGTAGTTCCAGATGCTGTCGCCGAGCGCACCCTCGTCCACCACCGAGTACTCGATGTCGAGGCCGATCTGCTTGAGCCAGCCGGCGATGAGCTTGCCCTGCACCTGGCTCTCCGGCGAGATGTCGCGCGCCCAGAGCCGCAGCTTGATGTCCTTGCCGCCGTGCTTGGGATCGTTGCGGATGCCGTCTCCGTCCGTGTCCTTGTAGCCCGCCTCGTCCATGAGTTGCTGCGCCTTGGCGAGGTCGAACCCGATCGTGGCCGCCGCGTCGGGCTGGAAGTACGGGTTCGCGCTCGCCGGCCAGCCCTTCTTCGGGAAGATGCCGTACCCGGGGTCGGCGAGGCCGCTCCAGGCGAGACTGGCGCACTTGGCCCGGTCGATGGCCCAGGCCATGGCCACGCGGAACTTCGCGTCGGTCAGCACCGGATTGCCGAGCGAGTCCGGGCTGTCATAGCAGTTCACGTCGATGTACTCCCAGTTGTACAGCGGGTAGGCGATCGGCTTGATGCCGGGCTCGTTCTCGAGCAGCTTGAACTGGGTCGCGGGAATGACCTGCGCGCCGTCGACGGCGCCGGCCTTGAGGTCCTGCACCATCGTGTCGGTGTTGGTGTAGTACTGGAAGATGACCTCATCGAGGGTCGGCTGCTTGCCCCAGTACGTGGGGTTACGGACCAGCTTGACGTACTCGTCCTTCTTGAACTCCGTCGTCTGGAAGGGCCCTGAGCCGACGATCGGCACCGGATTGCGGAACGTGTTGGCCAGCTGGTTCGCGCTGAGCTTGCCCCAGATGTGCTCAGGCAGGACGTAGATGTACACCTGGGTGGCCAGCATGTTGGCCTTGGGCGCGCTGCAGTAGACCTTGAGCGTGGTGTCGTCGACCGCCACCGCCTTCTTCACGTCCTTGAGGTAGACGGCGAGGCTGAGCTCGTCCTGGATGATGGTGTTGAACGTCCAGGCCACGTCGCGCGCAGTGAGCGGCTCACCGTCCTGCCACTTCACGCCCGGGCGGATCTTGAAGGTCCACACCTTCGCGTCGGGCGAGAGCGTCCAGTCCTCGGCGAGCCCGGTCTCCTTGGAGGGCAGGCCGTCGGCGCCCATGGCGACGAGGGTGTCGTAGTTGAGCAGCCAGATCTCGTACGAGTTGCTGTAGCCGATGAAGGGGTTGAGGTTGAGCGGGCTCTCGCTCCAGCCGAGCCGCAGCGTGACTTTGCCGTCGGCCGGCGACGGCGACGGCGAAGTAGCGGCGGAGACGGTGCCCACGCACGCGGCCAGGACTGTGACCAGGACGATGACGGTGATGGTGAGCGTGACGACGCGGTGTCGTCCGTGCCAACCGTTGCCTCGTCCGTTCATGACGTCCCCCTGAGCCTCGCGTCCGGCGCCGGACAGCTTCGTACCCGGCGCCGCGGATTTCGCACGCTATCCGGCGCACGGCGGCGGCGTCAAGGCGGGTCCACCCGGTCCGTCACCAGCAGGGGTGGCTCCCTTCACCACGGGACGGCGCGATAGGCGATGGCGCCGTCCGGGTCGACGGTCGCCGCCAGGCGCGCCGAGATCGGGAAGACGTCGTCACAACCCGCCAGCCGGGCCGCACGTCCGGACGCGACCTCGACGACGACGCCTGAGCCCGAGTGTGCGTCGGCGTAGCCGACCCACCGCAGCCGGGGGTCGGCGTGAGCGCGGACGACGGCAGGGACGGCGCGCGACCACAACAGTCGCCCCCCGAGGGAGCTGACCCGCAAGCTGGTGCCGGCCCCATCCCCGGCCTCCGCGGCCGTCTGCAAGAGAATGCGGCCCCCACCCAGCTGGGCCGCCGACGCGAATGCCCCCGGCAGTCGGCGCCCGGTGGAACTGCCGAAGCGGACGAGCTGTGGACGCGATCCGATGAGCACGGCCAGACGCCCGGGGCCGTCGAGGACGGCCCCGGGATGCCGCCCCATGGTACGAGCGACCACGCGCGGACCTCGGCGCCAGTCCACCTCGATCCAGTCCAACCGGTATCGGCCGCCGCCCATCGCCTCCCCGACGACCGCCCGGCGACCGTCCCCCGAGACCTGGCACGTAGCCACCTGCCCCGAGGTGCGGATCGGCAGGGTGCGGCGGCGCCTGGGATCCAGCATGTTGAGTGCTCCGCCGCGCCCTGCGTAGCACATGACGAGCGCCCGCCGACCGCGGGTCCAGAGCACCGTGACCCGCTCACCCCGGAGCGCCCCGAGCCGCCGCGTCTCCGCGGGGGTGTCGAGGAGGACACACTCCCAGATGAGCGAGCTCGTCGCGCGAGACGAGGCGACGAACGCCGCGACCGCCGAGCCCGGCGAACCCGCCACCACGCTGGCCCCCGCCCCCTCGACGCGGACGGCCCGGCCGCGAGCGCGAGAGGACCAGAGCCAGGTGACGACATCGTCGGCGCCGTGGGACGGGCCAGACAGCCGGACCGCGCCGGCGACGGGCACGTCCCCCCATGACCACGCGACCGCCTGGCCACGGCTCACCGACGAGAACGACCAGGAGCCGCTCTGAGGCGACCCCTGGTCGTTGGCGCCCGCCTGCGCCGAAGGAGCCTCGCCGCACCCCCCGCACACGACTGAGGCGAGGGTGACGACGAGGAGCAGTGCGATCAGCAGGCGAGCCGACACTCAAAAGAACCCGGTGTTGGCCGCCAGCCAGCTGCCGCCGGCGGGCAGGTAGAGCACGAACAGGATGGTCTGCGTCTTGCGCGTGAGGCAGTAGTCCGGGTACCAGTAATAGGGCGAGTCCCGGTAGATGGTGTGGTTCGGGAAGTAGGCCGCAGTGATGGTGCCCTTTCTGATGGTGGCCGTGACGGTGTTCTGGGTAGGCGAAGCCGCCCCGCCCCTGGCGATGAACCGCACGTGGTCCGTCTGCCAGAAGATGTCGTTCTGGAAGTAGTAGATGGTCGAGTCGCAGTGTTTGCCGGTCGGCGAGCCGGTGACCAGCGACCTGGTGTTCATGGCCTGCGCAACACTCGCGGACGTCCCCGCGAGCAGCAGCGCCAGAGCCAGCACCATCAAGGCTCTTCGCATGTTCCCTCCCCGTTCGAGATGAGTGCGCCTCTTGCCCGGTCAACCTACGCGGGCAGTGAGCGTGCAAACAGGGTGACGATGGCCCTTCGAGGGTTACGTTCGACCAGGCCCTCGCCAGTCTCAAAGACGGATCGGGAGCAGGAACGGCGAAGGCCGGCGGTGCATGCGCACCGCCGGCCTTGCCGGACGCGAAAGAGGCGTTGCTCTTTCGTATGACTCGCTAGAGTCGGGTGATCACATCATCCCGGGCATACCGCCGGGCATGCCGCCACCCATCGCGCCGCCGCCCTCTTCGGGCTTGTCGGCCACGATGCACTCGGTGGTGAGGATGTTCTTGGCGATCGACGCGGCGTTCTGGAGCGCCGAACGCGTGACCATGGCGGGGTCGATGATGCCGGCCTTGACCAGGTCCTCGTACTTGTCGGTGTCGGCGTTGAGGCCCTCGCCCGGCTTGAGCGACTTGACCTTGTTCACCACGACCGAGCCCTCGAGGCCGGCGTTCTCGGCGATCTGACGCAGAGGCTCCTCGAGCGCGCGAGCGATGATCTGCTTGCCGGAGCGGAAGTCGACGTCGTCGGACTTCTTGTCGACCTTGATGGCGGAGATGGCGTTGACGAGCACGACGCCGCCGCCGGGCACGATGCCCTCTTCGAGAGCGGCGCGCGTGGCGTTGAGGGCGTCCTCGACGCGGTGCTTGGTCTCCTTCATCTCGACCTCGGTGGCCGCGCCGACCTTGATGACGGCCACGCCGCCGGCCAGCTTGGCGAGACGCTCCTGGAGCTTCTCACGGTCGAAGTCGGAGTCGGTGTTCTCGATCTCGCTCTTGATCTGCTTGATGCGGCCCTTGATGGACTCGGTGTCGCCGGCGCCGTCGACGATGGTGGTGTTGTCCTTCGTCACGACGACCTTGCGGGCGCGGCCGAGCTGCGAGATCTGGGTGTTGTCGAGCTTGAGGCCCATCTCCTCGGTGATGACCTCGCCGCCGGTGAGGATGGCGATGTCCTCGAGCATGCGCTTGCGGCGGTCGCCGAAGCCGGGGGCCTTGACGGCGACGCTGGTGAACGTGCCGCGGAGCTTGTTCACGACGAGGGTCGCGAGGGCTTCACCCTCGACGTCCTCGGACACGATGAGGAGCGTCTTGCCGGCCTGGATGACCTTCTCGAGGATCGGAAGGAGATCCTGCACGGCGCCGACCTTCTGGTTGGCGATGAGGATGTAGGGATCCTCGAGCACGGCCTCCATGCGATCGGGGTCCGTGACCATGTACGGGCTGAGGTAGCCCTTGTCGAACTGCATGCCCTCGGTGAACTCGAGGTCGAGGCCGAAGGTGTTGCTCTCCTCGACGTTGACCACGCCGTCCTTGCCGACCTTCTCGATGGCGTCGGCGATGACGTCGCCGACACCGCGGTCGCGGGCGGAGATGGTGGCCACGCGGGCGATCTCCTCCTTGCCGGAGATCTCCTTGCTCTGCTTCTGGATGGAAGCGACGGCCTCGTTGACGGCCTCTTCGATGCCGTGCTTGATGGCCATCGGGTTGGCGCCGGCGGCTACCATGCGCAGGCCCTCGCGCACGATCGCCTGGGCGAGCAGGGTGGCGGTGGTGGTGCCGTCACCGGCGATGTCGTTCGTCTTGGTCGCGACTTCCTTGACCAGCTGGGCGCCCTGGTTCTCGAAGACGTCCTCGAGCTCGATCTCGCGAGCGATGGTGACGCCGTCGTTGGTGATCGTCGGGGCGCCGAACTTCTTGTCGAGCACCACATAGCGGCCCTTGGGGCCGAGGGTGATCTTCACGGCGTCGGCGAGCGCGTTCACACCGCGCTCGAGAGAGCGCCGGGCTTCATCGTGATACTTGAGTTCCTTAGCCAAGATTCGTCAGCCTCCCCTCTTATTTTCCGACTACGGCCAGGATCTCACTGGCGCGCAGAATCAGCAGTTCGTCACCGTCGGTGGTCTTGTACTCGGTACCCGCGTACTTACCGTAGATGACCTTGTCGCCCTTCTTGACGTCCATGGGAATGCGGGTCTTGCCCGTCTCGTCCCACTTGCCGTCGCCGGCAGCGATTACCTCACCGATCATCGGCTTCTCTTTCGCCGTGTCGGGGAGAACGATGCCGCTGGCAGTCTTCTCCTCTTCCTGGACCGCCTTGATGATCACGCGGTCTTCGAGCGGCTTGAGCTTCATGCAGCAACCCTCCTTGGTGTGTACACCGTGGTTTGTCTCGAGTTGGTTCTGGCACTCTCGGGGAGAGAGTGCTAAGTCCACATGGCTGCGTATGGTATGGCCGCGGACAGGAGATGTCAAACCATGGCCGGCGAACGATGCACTCTGGAAGCCGGCCACCGGAACTTGTCTGTTTGCAGGTCTTTGTTGAGTCCGAGGACCCTGTCAATCAGCGCTGCGGAGTGCCGCCTCCTCTGGCCGCGGACGGCGAGCGAGGCTAGGATACGGGCGTGAGTGCGGACCGGGAGAGGAGCGTGGCCGGGTGAGAGTGCTGTTGCAGCGGGTGAGCCGCGCCGCCGTCGCCGTGGACGGCGTGGAGCGCGGCGCGGTGGGCCGCGGGTTCCTCGCCCTCGTGGGCGTCGGCCACGAGGACGACGAAGCCGCGGCCCGCAAGCTCGCCGCGAAGACCTCGCGGCTGCGCGTGTTCGCCGACGGGGCCGGCTTGATGAACCTGGCCCTGGGCGACGTCGGCGGCGCCGTGCTCGCCGTCTCCCAGTTCACGCTGTACGCGGACACGCGGCGCGGCAACCGGCCGAGCTTTACCGACGCCGCGCCGCCGGAGCGCGGCGAGGCCGTGTACGAGGCCTACGTCGCCGCGCTGCGCGCCGAAGGCGTGCCGGTCGAGACCGGCGTGTTCGGCGCGCACATGCAGGTCGAGCTGGTCAACGACGGCCCGGTGACGATCCTCCTCGAGGCCTGACTCCATCTCCCCGGTTCGCTGGTGCGGGAGGTAGTGCAGGCACACTCTGAAGATGTAGAGCCGGTGTAGACACGTTCCGCCTTTTCGCAGCCTGTGGGCGCCGGAATGTATCTACGCCGTATCGACGTTGGCAGAGGAGGGCAACCGAACGCCGGCGGCCGCACGGGACCGGCTTCGACCTCCGCCCCGTACGCGACGGGGGGCGGGACCGCCGCAGGCAGTCCCGCCCCCGTCGTCAACGCTCCGAGCTCAGCCCGCCTGCGGCGCGCGGACCTTGTCGATCTCCGCCGGCGTGTCGTACTGCTTGACCGACTTCTGCAGCGAGAGTCCGGCGAAGATGCCGGAGATCCAGGCCAGCACCCACGGCGCGGCCCAGTAGTAGAAGTACGGCATCCAGCGTGTGCGCAGCGCGTCGCCCATGAAGGGCGGCCGCCCCTTGTCGTAGGTGGCGATGAGGCCGAACATGGCGCCGGCGCAGACGATGCTGATGCCGAGCGCCGGCCACTTGAAGCCCAGCAGGCCGCCGATGACCATGATGACGCCCAGCCCCACCAGCTGGTGGACGCCGGAGAGGTAGTCGCTGTACACGAACAGGAAGCCCGGGATGCCGAACACCGGCTGCGGGCTCTGGAAGTGCGCGTACAGGCCGCCACCGATGGCGGCGAGGCCGCCGAGGATGCCGACGACGGCGGCGATGCGGGCAGCGGTCTGGCTGCTCATGCCGTCCTCCCTTCAACAGCCGCGCCGAATGGCGTCAGCTCTCCCTCGGGCGTGATCGTGGAGCCCTCGAGCGCCTCGTCCGTGGTGCCCTTGTAGACGCTCTTGAAGATGAGGTAGGCGATGGGGCCTGTGAGCACGCCGGCGAGGCCGCCGATCATCCAGTCGGTGCCGTTGACGAACAGCGCGATGATTGCGATGGCGATCGGGAAGAAGACCCAGCAGCCGAGCAGCCACGTCGGCATGGGCACGCGGAACGGCCGGACCGCGTCGGGCTCCTTGAGGCGCAGGATCATCGCCGTGAGGTAGATGAGCACGTAGGGGAACATGAGCAGGAACACGTCGATGGTGATGAGCGCGCTGAAGTTGAAGTTGATCAGCACGGCGTTGACGAGGCCCATGACGAGGATGGCCACCCACGGGGTGCCCCAGCTCGGGTGCGTCTTGCCGAAGAACCGCGGGAACAAGCGGTCGCGGGACATCTGGAACGCGGGTCGCGCGCCGGTCGCCAGGTAGCCGGCGTACAGGCCGATGTTGGAGAAGATGGCGGAGATGAGCAGCAGGTAGCCGAAGGCGCTGCCGCCGACCAGCTTGGCCGCCACCACGAAGTCGACGCCGCCGCCCCCGGTCCACATCATCATCCAGTTGTCCGGGCCGTCGACGCGGGCGATGCGGATCGAGGCCCACACCGTGACGAAGTACACGAAGATCACGATGGGGGTGGTGATGAGCAGCGCTCTGGGGATGACGCGCTGAGGCTCCTCGATCTCGCCGGCCAGCGTGCCGATGGACTCCCACCCCGAGTACATCCACATCATGATCGCCAAGCCGAGGTTGAGCGACGTGAGCAGACTCTCCCCCGGCACAAGGACGGGCGAGAACGCGTTGCCTGTGCCCTTGAAGACGCCGTACACGGTGAAGATGAGCAGCGGCACCAGGACGACGACCTGGATGACGATGAGCGCCCACCCGGTGAGGTCGAGTCCCTTGATGTTGACGAAGGTGAACACCGCCACGATCGCCACTCCGATCATGGCTCGTTCGGCGGCGCCGAACCCCCACTGGTTCTGCATGTAGTCGAGGGCCATGGCCACGTAGACGGCGGAGTCGACGTACAGCGACAACGTCCACCACCAGCCCGCCTGGAAGCTCCAGTACTCGCCCATGCCCCGGCGGATCCAGCGGTACAGACCGCCGGCCTCCGGGATCATGGCCGAGAGCTCGGAGGATACGAAGGCGAGCGGCACGCTCCAGACCAGCGGCAGCACCAGGATCAGGATGAGCGTGAGTCCCGGGCCGGAGGACGAGACCACGTCCTCCATACCGAACGATCCGGAGCACGTCAGCGTGAAGACGAACACGACTGCTGTGATCAGCCGCATCCGTACGCGCTTCAGCCCCTCATTCCGAAGCATTTCCGTCATCCGGACCCCCCCTAGAGTACGTTTGACTAAGTTCTACGACAGCGCCTCAGGGGCGAGTTGCCAGAGGTCGACCGCCAGCTTGTCGTTCTCACCGTAATCTATCGGCACGTCCAGTACAACGGGGCCGGGGTGACGGAGGGCGCGGGCGAGGAGGGGTTTGACGTCGCCCGCCTTCTCGGCGCGGAGCCCTTCCACGCCGAACGAGCGGGCCAACTGCACGAGATCGGGGTTGTCGAAGCGCGTGCCGGCGATGCGCCCGTACTTGCGCCGCTGGTGCATCTCGATGAGGCCGTAGCCGCCGTCGCTCCACACCACGATGACGAAGGGCAGGCCAAGGCGGCGGGCGGTCTCGAGTTCCTGTACGTTCATGAGGAAGCCGCCGTCGCCGCAGATGCACACGACCTTGCTGCGGCCGCGGCGCGCCAGCGTCGCGGCGATCGTCGCCGGCAGCCCGAAGCCCATGGCGGCGAACCCGTTGCTGATGAGCACGGTGTTGGGCTCGCGCGCCTCCCAGAAGCGCGCCACCCAGAGCTTATGCGCGCCCACGTCGCTCACCAGGACGTCTTCGGGCGCCATCAGCTCGCGCAGGTCGTGCAGCACGCGCTGCGGCTTGATCGGGAAGTCCTCGTCGGTGCCGGCGTCGAGCACGCGGCGGAACGCGCGCCGGTACGGCTTGGTCTCGAGGCTCGCGACCTCCTTGCCCTCCAGGAGGCCGGTGAGCTGGAAGAGGATGCGCGAGAGGTCGCCGATGAGCTCCACCTCGGGGATGAACTGGGCGTCGATCTCGGGCGGCACCGTGTCGATGCAGACGATCCGCTGATGCCCGTCGGGGTTCCACGCGGAGGGCGGCCACTCGATCATGTCGTAACCGATGGCGATCACGAGATCGGCCTTGCCGAGCAGTCCCTGCGGGTAGTTCTGCCGCCGCAGCCCCGCCGTGAACAGGAAGTGGTGGTCCGAGGCGTCCACCACGCCCTTGCCCATGAACGTGGTGATGACGTGGAGCCCGGTCTGCTCGACGAACGCGCGCAGCGCGGGAGCGGCCTCCTGGCGCACGACGCCGTTGCCGGCGAGGATGACCGGCTGCCGAGCGCCCTGGATGATCTCCGCGGCGCGCAGCAGGCTCACGGGGTCGGCCTCCATCATGGGCTGCGGACCCTGCGGAAGCGGCGCGCCCGTAGCGGCCGCCGCCATGATGTCTTCGGGCAACTCCAGGTGGGTCGCGCCGGGCTTCTCGGCAGAGGCGATGCTGAACGCCTTGCGCACCGCCTCGGGCACCATGCGCTGGTGGTGGATGCGCGTGTTCCACTTGGTCATGGGGTGCAGCATCTCGACGGTGTCGATGAACTGATGCGTGGTCTCCTTGTGCATGCCGGCGAGGCCCGTCTGACCGGTGATCGCGACCAGCGGCGCGTGGTCGAGCGTCGCGTCGCCGACGCCGGTTGCCAGGTTGCTGGCGCCCGGACCGAGGGTCGCGAGGCAGACGCCCGGGCGGCCGGTGAGGCGACCCCAGGCGTCGGCCATGAACGCCGCGCCCTGCTCGTGGCGGGTGGGCACGAAGGTGATGAGCTGCGAGCGGTCGAGAGCCTCGCTGAGGTCCAGCGTCTCCTCGCCCGGGATGCCGAACACGAACTCCACGCCTTCGTTCTCCAGACAGTCGACGAAGAGGTCGGCGGCCGTGCGAGTAGTCTCGCCGACGGGCGCGGAGGGGAAGACGGAGTCAGGCCGGTGGGTCATGCTGCGCTCGAGTCTAGCATTCCAGTACTGTTCCCCGTGGGGGCTACGCGATGGTGTCCAGCGTGTTCGGACAGGACACCTGCGCGGGCCCGCCCCGCCGAGGATCAGTCGCCGCGCGGGGGGCGCTTTCGCGGCGCACGCGCCGCCTTGGCCTCGGCGTCGCTCGCGAACGCGTCCAGGCCCAGGTAGTCGGGGCACGGGAGCGCCGGCAGGAAGCCGGCCGCCAGGCCGATCATGCCGGCGTTGTCGGTGCAGAGGCTGAGCGGCGGCAGCGAGAGCTGCAGCCCCTCAGCCTCACAGGCCTCCGTCAGGGCGCGGCGCAGGCCGGAGTTGGCGGCCACGCCGCCGGCGACGGCGACGCTGCGCAGGCCCTCGTGCCGCGCCCCGGCGATCGTCTTCTCGACGAGCTGCCGCACGATCGCCGCCTGGTACGAGGCGGCGATGTCGGCGCGGCGCGCCTCGACCTCCGCCTCGTCACGATCCCTGAGGTCGTAGAGCAGCGCCGTCTTGAGGCCGCTGAAGCTGAAGCCACGGCCTTTGGGCACGGCGCGCGGGAACCGGGCGAAGCCCGCGTCGCCGCGCGCCGCCAGCTGGTCGAGCTCCTTGCCGCCCGGGTAGCCGAGCCCCAGCAGCCGGGCGCCCTTGTCGAACGCCTCGCCGGCCGCGTCGTCCATGGTCTTGGCGGCGACGCGGTACCGCACGCCCTCCTCCACCACCGCCAGCAGCGTGTGCCCGCCGCTCGCGACCAGGCACACGAACGGCGCCTCCACACCCAGGGCGTAGTTGGCGGCGATGTGCCCCTGCAGGTGGTTCACCGGGATCAGGGGCAGCCCCCGCCGGTAGGCGAGGGACTTCGCCGTCGCCAGCCCCACGAGCAGCGCGCCGATGAGGCCCGGGCCCTGCGTCGCGGCCACGGCGGAGAGGTCGTCCCAGCTCACACCGGCCTGGCTCATCGCCTCGGCGACCACCTCGTTGACGAGCTCCGTGTGGCGGCGCGAGGCCACCTCCGGCACCACACCGCCGAACTGCGCGTGCAGCTCGTTCTGGGACGAGACGATCGACGAGAGGACCTCGCGCCCGCGCACGACCGCCGCGCTCGTGTCGTCGCACGAGGTCTCGACGGCGAGGATGAGGCCGGCGGGCGGAGCCTGCTCGGCCCCCGCCGTTCACGCGGAGTCGCCCTCCCAGTCCTTCCACATGATGACCGCGTCCTCGCGATCGTCGCTGTAGTAGCCGGGGCGGACGCCGGTGGAGACGAACCCGAAGCTCCGGTACAGCTCGATGGCCGGCGCGTTGGATACGCGCACCTCGAGGGTGTGCCCGCGGTGACCCCTGCGCTCCGTGATCTCGAAGTACGCCTCGAGCAGCGCGGAGGCGACGTGCTCGCGGCGCACCTCCTCCGCCACACAGAGGTTCATGAGGTGCCAGACGTCCACGAACATGTCGGCGATGAGGTAGCCCACGATGCGACCGTCGTCCTCACATACCAGGCAGATTCCGGCGTCGCGCGCCAGCTGGCCGTTGAAGATGGCGAGCGACCACGGCAGCGTGAAGGTACGCGCCTCGAGCGCGGCGACCGCCTCGAGGTCGGTGAAGTGCATGTGGCGGATGCTGCGCTCGCGGCGCGGGTGGACGACCTGGAGGTTCATGCCGGACCTCCGGCGGTCGTGGACGAGGAGCCGGGACCGGCCGCGCGCGGCTGAGCGTCGGGCGCGCGGCCGTACAGGGGCAGCACGGCGTCTGGGCCGTGGACGACGCCGGGCGCGCCGCAGGCGATCGCCCGGCCCACCATTGCGGCCGTGGGGGCGACAATGTCCGCAGCGCGCAGCGCCGACGCAGGTAGCAGATCCTGGTACAGCACGGCGCCGTCGCCGCCGGTGAGCACGTCGCCGCGCGCGGCCAGCCAGGCTCCCAGATCGTCCGCGCGCACCACGGCGACCTCCTCGACCTGGCGCAGCGCGCCCTCCTCCTGCTCGAACACGGCCGCGAACACCTCGCGGCGGCGGCCGTCGATGAGCGGCACGAGCCTGCGGCCGGCCGCCTCCGGCCCGTCCGCGAGCGCGAGCGCCACGGCCGCGAGCGTCGGTACGCCGGCCAGGCCGGCCTCGCCGTCCGCCTGCGCGAGCGCCCGCGCGGTGGCGATGCCGATGCGCAGGCCGGTGAACGCGCCGGGCCCGAGGCCGACCGCGATCGTCTCCACGGCCTCCCAGCCGGCGCCGGCCTCCTCGAGCACTTCGCGCGCGAACGGCAGCAGGAGCTGCGAGTGCGCGGGGCCGTCGAGGGCGACGCGCTGCGCGACGACGGAGCCGTCGGCGGCGCACAGCGCCGCCGAGCACGCCCTCGTCGCCGTCTCGAGCGCGAGGATCATCCGGCCCCCCGAACGTCCGGCTCGGCGGCGGTGATGGCGATACCCTCGCGCGGCGACGCCTGCGGCGACCGCCGCTTCCAGGGCCGCCGGCCCGCTGAGCCGCGCGGAACGGCTGCGCAGCGTGCGGTGTTCCAGTTCGACACGCACGTCCGGCTCCGGGAGAGCGTCGCTGCCGGCCGCCGGCCACTCGACGAACGTCACCGCGTCCTGACCGAGGTAGTCGTCCCACGCGAACAGCTCGGCGTCCGCCCCGCGGCTCAGCCGGTACAGGTCGAGGTGATGCAGCTGCTCTCCCTCACGACCGTGGTAGCTCTGTGCCAGCGTGAACGACGGGCTGGTGATGGCGCCGCGCACTCCGCGGGCGCGCAGCACCTCCCTCACGAGCGTGGTCTTGCCCGTGCCCAGGTCGCCCTCCACGGTCAGCAACATGGGGGGGCGCAGCTGGAGGGCCAGCACACGCGCGAGCTTTCGCGTCTGGGCCGGCGAGGCGAGGGTGAGCGCCACCATTTAGAAGAGGCCGAGCTGCTCCGGTTCGGCCGCCGGGGCGGCCGGCGCACGCGGGGGCTCAGGAGCCGGCGCGGGTGCGGCGTCGGCCGGCTCGGCCGGCGGCGCGGGCGGATCGTCCGCCGGCTCGGGCTGCGCGGGTTCCGGCTCGGGCGCGGGCGCGGTGGATGCGGCTTCGGGCGCGGGATCAGGCTGCGCGAGTTCGCGCTGGGGCTCGGGCGCTGCGGACTCGGGCGGTGCAGCCTGGGGCGCTGCGGACTCTGGTTCGGGTCGCGGCGCACTGCTGCCGCTCGCGGAGGAGTCCTCGTCGATCGGCGTCGCGCCGAGCGTGATGCGCGCCATCTCCTCGATGGTGGGCTCGAGAGCCGCCTCGGGAGCCGCCGGCACTGCGACGGGCGCCGCCTCAGCGGCGGCCGGCGCCACGGCCGACAGCTCAGGCGCCTCCTCCCCCGGCTTGGGCGCCGCTTGCGCCATCAGCTGGGGCAGCCGCGAGAAGTCCTCTTTGAGCGTCGTCAGCATGGCCGGCGTGTAGAGCGCCGCCGCGGGATGGAAGATCGGATACAGGTAGAGCGGGTGACCGGCGATCTCCGTGGCCTTGGGACGCCCGTGCACCTTGGTGATGCCGGTGGGATCGCCCGTCAGCAGCTTGGTCGCGAAGTTGCCCAGCGTGCAGATGACCTTGGGCTTGATGATCTCGATCTGCCGGAACAGGTACGGCCGGCAGGCGTCGATCTCCTCGGGCCGCGGATCGCGGTTGTTGGGCGGACGGCTCTTGAGGACGTTGGCGATGTAGACCTGCTCGCGCGTCATGCCGATGGACGCGAGCAGCTGCTCGAGCAGCTTGCCGGCCTGGCCGACGAACGGCCGGCCCTGCTGGTCCTCGTGGTAGCCGGGCGCCTCGCCCACGAACATCAGGTCGGCGCCGGGGTCTCCCTCGCCGAACACGGCCTTGGTGCGGGTGGCGCCGAGCACGCAGCCGGAGCAGCACTCGACCTCCTCGCGGAGGGCGTCGAGCGCGCGCGATGACGTCGTCAGTGGCAGGTGCCACAGGAGCCGGTGGCGCAAGTGGAGCAGCTCTTCTTGGCTCCCTTGCCGCCGATGTCGAGACTCGAGGAGTGGACGGCGAACGTGGACAGCAGCCGGCAGACGTCGCCAGACTGGCACTGCGGGCACACCGGCCTGGTGCCGTTGCGGATGAGCTCTTCGAACGCGGTGCCGCACTCGTTGCAGCAGAATTCGTAGATGGGCATGGCGGTAGTGTACCGCAACGTCCGGCCGATTGACCTCGCGCGCGCGAGACCGTACGCTTATCGATGGCCCGGCGCCGAGCCTCGGCAGGCGACCGGGACACTGCCTGTGCTGCACAGGTCTTGCGACAGGCGCGGTACCACCCCCACCGGGCGGACCGCAGCCGGAGAGGTCGGAGGCTTGACCATCGACGCGCATCGCTTCTGCGTTGTCGGTCCCGGACGTCTGGGATCGGCCGTACTCGCCGGCCTGCAGGAGGCCGACCTCACCGTCACCGCCGTCGGCGTCCACGCGGACGACGACACCAGTCTCTTCGGCGCGATCCCGCACGTACGCGTGCGCGACGCCGCGCTCGAGGCGGACGCCTGGTGGCTGGCGGTGCCCGACGACGAGATCTACACGGTGGCCGGCCGGCTGGCCGAAGCTCTGCCGGCGACCCGCCGGCCGGGCGCGCCGCAGCCGCTCGCCATCCACTCCAGCGGGCTGGGCTCGGTGCACCTGCTCAAGCCGCTGTACGAGCAGGGCGTGCGTGTGCTGTGCCTGCACCCCCTGCAGACGTTCGCCGGCGAGCCGAGCGCGGAGCTGCTGCGCGACGTTCCCTGCGCCGTCACGGCGCTGGAGGAGCGCGACCTGCAGCTCGGCGAGGAGCTCGCCGGCCGCCTCGGCATGCGGCCCTTCCCACTCGCCGACGAGCACAAGACCCTGTATCACCTGGCGGCCGTGGTGGGCTGCAACCTCCTGGTCGCTCTGGAGAGCGAGGCCAAACGCTTGATGGACCAGGCCACCGGAGACGCCCGCGGGCTGGACCACCTCGGCGCGCTGCTCCGGACGACGATGGAGAACCTGCTGCGCAGCGGCGAGCCGGCGTTCGCGCTCACCGGGCCTGTCGCCCGCGGCGACATCGGCACCGTGCGCGCGCACCTCCGGCTGCTCGACCGGGAGAGCCCGCGCCTCGCCGGGACGTACCGCGCGCTGAGTCTCGAGGCGCTCGCGCTGGCGGCGCCGCGACTCGACGACGAGCAGGTGGAGACGCTCCAGACGCTGCTCGGGGCCGGAGATGCCGGCGCAGCCGGCCAGGCCGGCCCGCACGAGACGCCGCCGCCCACGCACTGGGCAGGGGGACAGCGGTGAAGGTCGCCCGCACGATCCCGGAGGCGCGTGCTGCGCTGCGAGAGCTCCCGCGCCCCCTCGGCTTCACGCCGACCATGGGCGCGCTCCACGCCGGGCACCTCAGCCTGGTCGAGGCGGCGAAGACCCGCTGCGCGAGCGTCACCGCCTCCGTCTTCGTGAACCCCACACAGTTCGGTCGCGGCGAGGACTTCGACACGTACCCGCGCGACGAGGCCCGCGACCTGCGCCTCCTCGAGGAGGCGGACGTGGCGGTGGTGTTCGCCCCGACGGCCGACGAGATGTACTCGCAGGGCTTCGCCACCAACATCCACGTCGAAGGCGCGCTCACCGAGAAGTTCGAGGGCGCCTCCCGCCCGAGCCACTTCGACGGCGTCGCCGTCATCGTCGCCAAACTGCTCGGCGTGGTGCAGCCGGACGTGCTGTTCCTCGGCGAGAAGGACGCGCAGCAGCTCGCCGTCGTCCGCCGGGTCGTGCGCGACCTTGACCTGCCGGTCGAGGTCGCGAGCGTACCCACGCTGCGCGAGCCGGACGGCCTGGCAATGAGCTCGCGCAACGTCTACCTCACGCCGGATGAGCGCGCGGCGGCTCCGGACCTCTACCGCGCGCTACTCGCCGGCGCCGCCGCCGCGGGTGCGCCCGGCGCGGCCGCCAAGGACGTCGTCATGGCGGCCACCAGCGCCCTGCTCCTCCCCACCGCCGGCCTCGATCCCGACACCATCGACGAGGCTCTCGCCCACCCCAGGTTCCAGCTCGACTACCTCGCCGTCGTGGACGAAGAGACGTTCGTCCCGGAGGGAGACCTCGGGCCGCGCAGCCGCCTCGTCGTCGCGGCCCGCCTCGGCTCCACCCGCCTCATCGACACCCTCTCCGTCGCCGTGTCCCGCACGCCCGACGGCCACCCACAGTCATCCCCCAGCGCGTACCCCGTCCAGGACGCGACGAGCACGGAAGGAAGGACATCGTGAACCCAGTCGTCACCCCCCAGTCCACCGAGTCCAAGGTCAGCGAGGGTCTCATGCGCGTCGTGACCGGCGCCGTGGAGTTCTCCAGCCGCGGCAACGCCGACATCATCCGGATCACCGACGAGGTGCGCGAGCGCGTCGCCGAGAGCGGCGTGCGCAACGGCACCGTCACTGTGTTCGCGCCCGGCGCGACCGGCGCGATCACGACCATCGAGTACGAGCCCGGCGTCATCGAGGACGTGCAGGACGTGCTCGAGACGCTCACGCCGAGCGACCGCGTGTGGCAGCACAACATCAACAACGGCGACGGCAACGGCCACTCGCACATCCGTGCCGCCCTGGTCGGCCCGTCGGTGACGATCCCGGTCGTCGACGGCCGCCTCACGCTGGGCACCTGGCAGGAGATCGCCTTCTGCGACTTCGACGCGCGCCCGCGTGAGCGCAGCGTCGTGGTGCAGGTGATGGGCGTATGAGCGGCGAGCCTTCGGAGCGCCGCTCCTTGGCCCGCCTGCGTGGGCAATCGACGGCCGCCGACACTCCGGGCGCGGGCGGCTGCGACCCGGCCCGCGAGCGTACGCTCGTCCAGGTCGCGCTCGACTTCGTCGACCTGCCGCGCGCCATGGAGGTCGCGCGCGAGGCCGTGGCCGGCGGGGCCGACTGGATCGAGGCCGGCACGCCGCTCATCAAGGCCGAGGGCCTGAACGCCGTCAGGGCGCTGAAGGCCGAGTTCCCGGACAAGGTCATCGTCGCCGACATGAAGACCATGGACGCCGGCCGCACCGAGGTGGAGTACGCAGCCAAGGCCGGCGCCGGCGTGGTCGGCGTGCTCGGCGCCGCCAGCGACAGCACGATCAAGGAGTGCGCCGAGGCGGCGCGCAACTACGGCTGCAAGCTCATCGTCGACATGATCGAGGTGGCCGACCCGGTCGCGCGCGCGAAGCGCGCCCAGGAGCTCGGCGCCGACTACGTCGGCATCCACACCGCCATCGACCAGCAGATGCGCGGCGAGGCTCCGTTCGACACGCTCAAGGCGGTGGCCGAAGCCGTGGACATCCCGGTCTCGGTGGCCGGCGGCATCAACAGCGAGACGGCCGCCGCTGCCGTCGAGGCCGGAGCGAGCATCGTCGTGGTCGGCGGCGCGATCATCAAGTCGGCCGACGCGGCGGCGGCTGCAGCGGAGATCCGCCGCGCCGTGGACGAGGGCGTGTGCATCGAGACCAGGCTGTACAAGCGCGCGAGCGAGACGGACATCCGCGCGGCGCTCGACCAGGTCTCGACGGCCAACATCAGCGACGCCTGGCACCGGCAGCCGAGTCTGCCGGGCATCCGCCCGCTGCTGCCGGGCGCGCACATGTGCGGCCCGGCCGTCACCGTGCGCACCTACGCCGGCGACTGGGCCAAGCCGGTCGAGGCGATCGACCTCTGCAAGCCCGGCGACGTGCTCGTCGTCGACGCCTGCGACGCCACGCCCGCCATGTGGGGCGAGCTGGCCACACACAGCGCGATGGTCAAGGGCGTCGCGGGGCTCGTGGTGTGGGGCGCGATCCGCGACACCCCGGAGATCGCACGCCTCCAGTTCCCCGCCTTCAGCAGCAAGGTCTGCGCCAACGCCGGCGAGCCCAAGGGCTTCGGCGAGATCAACGTGGGCATCACCATCGCCGGGCAGACCGTGCGTCCGGGCGACTGGATCGTCGGCGACGACGACGGCGTGATGGTCCTCCCCAGGGAGCAGGCCGTGGAGCTGGCCAACCGCGCCATGGACGTGCTCGAGAAGGAGAACCGCATGCGCGGCGAGATCGACGCCGGCAAGACGCTGGCGGAGGTCGCCTACCTGCAGAAGTGGGAGAAGAAGAGCTAGGCGCGAAGGACGGTTGCCGCCCCTTCGACGGGACGCCGGGCCGGCCTGACTGCAGGAGAAGTCGTCAGCGCGCGCGGCGCGCGTACCAGTTGAACTGGAGACTCGTGGAGGCCTGCTGGAAGCTGTCGTCCCTGGCCTGCCCGCCCTCGGGGAAGACGACCGAGAAGAGGTAGATGCGATTCTCCCTCGGCCGGAACACGCCGAGCTTGAGCATCGGCATCTCGCGCAGCGGCCCGGTGTAGACGAGCTGGGGCCGGTGCCGCGCCGAGAGCCGCTTGACCGTCAGGACGAGACGGTAGGAGAGGCGCCCGCCGCCCGAACCCGGGGTCTCCACGAGTCTGGAGAGCCCGAGGTAGAAGCGGGCGCGCACCCTGCTCGCATTGCCGATCTTGACCGTGCCGGAGGTGCCGTCCCCGGGCAGCATGCCCTGCATGCCGACCAGGGCGTCGCCGCCGCGGCTGTTCTTGATGCGCACGCGACCGCTGCGGGCGAGCTGCCGGAAGGTCTCATCGTCGGCGGGCCTGACGGCCGCGTAGGCCACGGTGCCGAGCAGCACGAGGACGACGGCAGCCGCCGCTGCGACGGCCAGGCCGCGGCGTCCGAGCCGGCCGCTCCGGCGGAGACGCGACTGTGTGCTCTGCGTGGTCGTGGTGCCTCTCTCTGGTAGTACGCGCACGGAGCCTTCCCGCGCAGGGCAGCATAGCGCGCCGCGTTCTGCGTGTACGGTGAGTATCGGCAGGAGGAAACAGAACCGTAGTCTTTCCTGACAATGGGTCCGCCCCGCCGGGTGAGCACGCCGGCAGGGCGGACGTTTCGACTCGCGGGTGGCGCGCCCTTCCCGGGCGGCGGCGAAGTCAGCCGGTCGACGCCGTCGCCCCGCCCGCACCGCTGCGCGCTTGGCTGCTTGGGGCAAAGCATCGGGCATCCGCTTCCCGCCCAGAATGAGGAATCGGAGAAGAGGATGGCGGGAAGCGTGGCAGGCGGCGGGGCAGACCTGCCCCGCGCCGGAGATTACGCCCGGCTGGGTGCGTCGTGCGGGAGGGGGTCGTCGTCGGCGCGGCGGACGACCTCTTCGCCCGCCTCACGCCAGAGCGACCACAGAAGCGAGAGTGCGATGAGCACGGCGGGCAGGCCGATCAGCGCGACGCGCACGATGCGCATGCTCAGGGCCGCCAGGCCGTAGCCGAGCAGCGGCACGTGGAACACGTAGCGCGCCTGCACCGGCTCGTTGAGCGTGATGGGGTTCCACGGGTCGGCGGCCTCGTTGAAGTCGCCTTTGGTGCGGAACGCCGGCTGCCCCTCGGGGCCTTGCTCCACCGCGATGATGCGATGGGTGACGGCGCCGGACATGCCGGGAGGCGTGAAGGTGATGATGTCCCCGGCCTCGAGCTGCCCGACCGGCGTGATCCGCGAGTAGATGACCGAGCCCTTGGGGATGGTGCCGGTCATCGAGCCGCCGGTGATCACGTAGCGCTGGAGGCCCAGGAGACCCGGCAGCAGGATCGCGCCGACGGCGAAGACGAGAGCCGCCACGCAGAGCACGGTGACGAGACGGGAGAAGATGGCCTTGCCGGCCTTCTTCGTCGTCGTCGGGTGCGTGGCGGTCACTGGGGGCTCCTTGAGGTCTCGGGGTGGTGAAGGAAGGGGGCGGGCCGGGCCGTTCGGCCCGGCCCCGCCCCCTTGGAGTCAGATCAGGTCAGACGATCAGTCGCTGACGGCGTCCCAGGTGAAGGTCGACCGTGGTGCTCGGTGCTCTGGAGTCGTGGACGCGACGCCGGGAAGGTGACAGTGATGTCGTAGGTGTTGCCGTCGCCGGCAGGCCAAGAGGCGCCACCGTGCAGCCCCTGGCCGCTCAGGTCGGCCACACGTCCGTGAGTAGATCGAGGTGCCGTTCTCACGGACGACGCAGGTCAGTTCGTCGTACATGGCGGCGTTTCCGCCAGGTGTTCGAGCGCGGAGCAGGGTGAAGAGACCGCTCACGGAGCCAGTGTTGCGGATGATGGCGCGACCGGTGGTGGAGTCGCCGGGCGCCATGTTGCCCATAGAGAGGTCGGCGATCGGCCTGGCCGCTGCGTTCAGCGTGACGTGCCGTCCGGCAGGTAGTTGCCGATGCTGAGGAGCCGGTGCTGAACACGTTGCTCGGGTTGGCCGAGCTGGGCCGTGAAGCTGGCGCTCGACGCGGCGAGTGCGGCAGCCGCCAGTACAAGGATGGCGAGCGTCGCGAGGATCATGATCCTCCGCTGGCCGAACATCATCTTCATGCGCTTCATGTCTTCTTCCTCCGTGTGCCTCACTCGCGTCCCTGCGAGTGCCACTTTGGTCGGCTTCCCAGGAGAAGGAGCGGGGGCCGATCCCTTACCGGTTTGCGGTGCTCCCCTCCCGGTGTCGTCTTGTTGGGCAACATCCCGCAGCGGGAGCATGTATCGGCAGGGATACCTAGGCCTTTAGGGATTTCTCAGGCTCGCGTAGACGGATGTACTAGGTATCCATACCTAGATACCTAGGTACGAGCCGGGAAAAGTGCAGCTTTTGCAGCACGAAGATGAGCGGAGGACGAAAGGTGCGCAGGCGGCGGAGTTCAGTCGCTCGGGACGGCGACGAACGCGCGGACGGACCGGCGCTCGGGGGCGCCGGCGGCGTGCGCCGCCGCGACGATGTCGCGGCGCAAGGGCCGGCGCGGAAGACGCACGAGGTGGCCGGCGCAGCGGCAGTCGCCGGCGCCGAAGCGGCGCGGCCGGCGCTCCGCGCCGGCGATCGCCGCCAGCGCGCCGGCAAGGTCGCACTCTCCCGCGGCGCCGTCCACGAGCCAGGCGCGCTCGGCGGGGAAGGCCGTGAACAGGTAGTCGGCGTGCCAGCGCAGCGGCTTCTGACGGGCGAGATGGCGCGCCACGCGCGCCTCACGGGCGCGGAGCGCGCTCCCTACGTAGGCGTACCAGCCGCGCTCGAGTGTGACAGTGCCGAGCGAGCCCACCGCGAGCTTCGAGCGTCGGGGAACGCGAGTGACGACGACGTACAGGCGAGTCGCCGGCGAGTCGGCCGGCCCCGTCGAGGCGGACGCCGGCGAGGTCACCGGCCCGGCGCCTCCCAGTCGGCGGGCTTTGCGGAGCGTGGCGGCAGCGTCTCGCCGCGCAGGCGGCGCGAGCCTGCCGCCATGCCTCCGCGCCGCGGCTGGCAGACTGGGCAGTAGTGGGTGCCGCGGCCGCCCACGACGACGCGCTCCACCGTCGTCCCGCACACACGGCACGGCTCGCCGGTGCGCTGGTAGACGTTGAGGATCTCCTGGAAGCTGCCGCGCTGCCCCGCGGGGTCGATGAAGCTCTCGATGCTCGAGCCCTCGTGGTCGATGCCCGCCTGCAGGGTCTCGAGGATGGCCGCGTGCAGGCGCTGCGCCTCACGCGGCCCAACGCTCCCGGCCGCCCGCAGCGGGTGCAGGCGGGCGCGGAACAGCGCCTCGTCGGCGTAGATGTTGCCCACGCCGGCGATCCGCCGCTGGTCCATGAGGAACGCCTTGAGCGGCGCGCGCCTGTCCCGCAGCGCGCCGCGCAGGTACGCGGGCGTGAACTCCGGCCCGAAGGGCTCCGGGCCCATGTCGCGCGACCCGAAGAACTCGTCCTCGGCCGCCGGCGCGAACGCCCACAGGCGGCCGAAGCGCCGCACGTCCTGGAAGAAGAGCGTCGTCTCGGGCTCGAGCAGCCACACGAAGCGTGCGGGCCGCTCGCCCGGCTTCTGCCGGAACACGAGCTGGCCGGTCATGCGCAGGTGGACCACGGCCACGGAGGGTCCCCGGTACCCGCCGACGGCGGCCCGGTCCGGGTCGCCGTCGTCGCCTGGATCGCCGGCCGCGCCCAGGTCCACCAGCAGGTACTTGCCGCGCCGGCGCAGCCCCGTCACCCGGCGCCCGGCCAGGTAGCCGTTGAGCTCCTGCGCGGTCTGCGCGCTCACCGTCCAGTCGTTGACCACCACCTCGCGCAGCAGCAGTCCCGGCAGGCACGTGAGCAGGCGCCGCCGGACGGTCTCGACCTCGGGGAGCTCAGGCATCGCCGTCCGCGGCGTGGGGGCCGGCGCCGGGGTCGCCGCCCGCGGCGTCGTCCTTGCGGTCCCACCACTCGAGCAGGAACGCCCGGGCGCCGTCGGCGTCGGCGACCTCGCCGGCCTCCACTTCTTCCTCCAGCGCGTCCAGCGCCTGTCCGACCGCCGGACCCGGCTCGAGGCCGAGCAGCGTCATCACGTCGTCGCCGCTCAGGAGTTGCGGGGCCGGCGCCTTGCTCACGCCGGTCCACACCGTGCGTGCCAGGCGGTAGTGCCGCGCCATGGACGTCAGCGACGTCTTCTCGCCCCGCGTCGCCAGCCGGTCGCACAGCGAGACGACCACCGACTCGAACACCCAGGGGCTCACGTCGCGCCGGTAGCGGGCCAGTGCCCGGCGCGTGAGCGGCTGCTCGCGGGTCAGGAACCCGAGACGCAGGTGCTGCCGCACGAGGGTGCCCACGTAGTCCACGAACCTGTTGCTGAAGTTCAGGCGCCGGCCGATGTCGGCGGCCATCTGCCGGCCGGTCTCGTCGTGGTGCCAGAAGATCACGCGGCCCTGGTCGTCCACCACGCGCACCACCGGCTTGCCGATGTCGTGCAGCAGGACGGCCCACGCGACCGGCACGAGCGGCTCCACGCCGGGCATGCCCGCCTCCGCGGGCGTCGCCAGGAAGCGCCTCCCGCCCAGCTGCGCTACCACACCGACCACGTAGGTGAGCGCCTCGAGCGTGTGCTCGAACACGTCCAGGTGGTGATACGGGTTCTGCTCCACGCCGCGCAGGCGGTCGACCTCGGGGAGGATCACCGCGAGCGCACCCCACACGGCGAGGTCGCGGAACGCGACGGAGGCGGCGCGCGTGCCGAGCAGCGCGCAGAGCTCGTCGCGCACGCGCTCTCCGCTCACCCGTGCCAGGCCGGGCGCGGCGCGGAACGCGGCCTCGGTGGCCGCGGCATCCGGCACCAGGTCGAACACGCGCGCCAGCCGCGCCAGGCGCAGCACGCGCAGCGGGTCGTCGTCGAGCGACGCCGGTGAGCAGAGCCGCAGGCGGCCGGCCGCGAGGTCGGAGAGCCCGGCGAGCGGGTCGACGATGTCGTCGCCGTCCAGCGGGCGCGCGAGGGCGTCCACGGTGACGTCGCGCGCCCTCAGGTCCGCCTCCAGGCGGACGGCGCGCGTGGCGGGGTCCGGCGGATCGCCTTGCGGCCCCGCGCGCAGCGCGGCGACGTCGATGTGCAGCTCGCCGATGACGACGCGCCACGTGCCGAAGACGTCCGACGTGGGGTACACGCCACCGCCGAAGCGGTCGCCCAAGGCACGCGCCAGCCGCTCCGGCTGACCGTCCACGGCGATGTCCACGTCGCGGACGCGGCGCCCCAGCAGCTCGTCGCGCAGGCAGCCGCCGACGAGCCAGCCGGCCTCGCCGGGCTGCAGCGCGGCGAGCGCGGCCCGCGTGATCTCGTCGGCGGTCGGCGGCGTGACGAGGTAGCGGGCGCTCATGGCGTTCAGGCCGGCGGCGTGACGCCGCGGTACGTGCGCACCACCCGCGGCGCGACGTCGCAGGCGACCTCGTAGTTGATGGTCCCGAGCATGCGCGCCATCTCCTCGCAGAGGATGCGCGGCGTCTCGGGCGCGTCGAGCCGCGGACCCTCGGGCGCGGTCCAGGCGACGGTCGACCCGCCGGCCACGCCGTCCCCGGCGGGTCCGAACAGCACCGCCTCGTCGCCGGCAAAGCCCCAGTCGTCGGGCAGCTTGACGGTCAGCTGGTCCATGCTGATGCGGCCGATGATGGGGCAGCGGCGGCCGGCCACCAGCACCTCGGCGCGGTTGCCCAGCGCGCGGCGCACGCCGTCGGCGTAGCCGACCGGCACGATGCCCACGCGCGTGAGCTCCACCGCGAAGTAGGTGCGCCCGTAGCCTATGGAGTCGCCGGGCACCATCTCGCGGACGCCGGCGACGTAAGACATGAACTTCATCGCGGGCCGCAGGCCGTCCCGGAACGGGTCGTCGTTGGCCGGCGCCAGGCCGTACAGGGCGATGCCGGTGCGGACCATGTCGAAGTGGGCGCGCGGCCCGCGCAGCGTCGCCGCGCTGTTCGCCGTGTGGCACAGCAGGCCGGGGTACTTCTCCTTGAGCTCTTCGGCCAGGACCTTGAACCGGTGCAGCTGGAGATCGAAGAAGTTGGTGTCCTCCTCGTCCGCTGTGGCGAAGTGGCTCATCAGCCCGTGGAGCACGCCGCCCGCGTGCGCCTGCTCGCACCACTCGCGGACCTCGTGCGCCATGCCGCCCAGGCGGCCCATGCCGGAGTCGAACTTGACGTGCACCGGCACGGCGAGCCTGACGGCCTCGCCGATGAACTCCGGCGACCAGGCGACCACCTCGGCGCCGGCCCGCGCGGCCCGCTCCAGCCCGGTGCCGGTGAGCGGCCCGAAGATCAGGATCGGCGCCGTGAGGCCGGCCTCACGCAGCTCCTCCGCCTCCGGCGCCGTGGCCACGCCGAGCCAGGTGGAGCCGGCCTCCAGCGCGGCCCGCGCGCACGGGACGGCGCCGTGACCGTAGCCGTCGGCCTTGACGACGGCGCAGTGCGCGGCGCCCTCCGGCAGGTCCCGCATCAGCCTCCGGACGTTGTGACGGATCGCCTCGAGGTCGACCTCGGCGATGGCGCGGTGTCGCCCCGCCAGCACTCAGAGCCCCAGGATCTTCATGATGTCGTGCCGCGTGACGATACCGACGACCTTGCCGTCGTCGTCGACCACGGGCACGCGGTCGAACCGGTGCTTGCTCATCAGCGTGGCGGCCGCTCGCGCCGGATCGTCGGGACCCACGGTCTTGACCTTGTCGCCCTCGGTCATGAGCTGCTCGACGTTGGCCGCCGACGCCTTCTCCACGCGCTCCCGGAACTTCTTCTCGCTCTCCAGGTAGATGATGCTGTCGAAGATCTCGAAGTAGTGCGGCAGCGCGATGTCGGCGTCGATGGCCATCAGGTCGCCCTCGGTGACGAGACCGATCAGCCTGCCGTCCTCGTCCACCACGGGCGCGCCGCCGATGCGCTCTTCGCGGAACAGCGCGACCAGCTCCTTGACGCCGAGATCGGGCTTCACGGTGATCGCCGGCGCGGTCATGATGTCGCGGGCGAGCGGCTCCCCGATGTCCGTGGGATCAGTGTTCGTGCTCATGGCTCTCCTCCTGTGGACCGGCCTTGAGCCGCTCCACGGCGGCGGGCAGGTAGTGGAACAGGTCGCTCGCCACCAGAGCCTCGGTGCCGACTGTGTCCTCGGCGGCGAGGTCGGCGGCGAGGCCGTGCAGGTACGCGCCGAGGCAGGCGGCGTCGGTGGCCGGCAGCCCCTTGGCGAGCTGGGCGGCGATGACCCCGCTCAGCACGTCGCCGGTGCCCGGCGTGGCAAGGCCTGGGTTGCCGACGGGGACCACGTAAGCCACGCCGGAAGGGTCGGCGACGATGGTCGCCTCTCCCTTGAGGACGACGGTCACGCCGCCGCGGTGGGCTGCCGAGACCGCACACTCGAGGCGCTGGGCCGCCACCTCGTCGGCCGGACGGCCGATGAGGCGGCCCAGCTCGCCCTCGTGAGGCGTGACGACGGTGGGAGCGCTGCGCTCGGCGAGCAGTTCCAGCCTGGTGCCGAGCGCGTACAGCCCGTCGGCGTCGAGCAGCAACGGTACGTCGACGTCGATGAGTTCTTTGACCAGCGCCTGGGCGCCGTCGGTGCGGCCCAGGCCGGGACCGACGACGGCCGCCTTGAGCTGCCCGGCCTGCTCGAACAGGGCGGACCTGGCGGCGAGGCCGAACTGGCCGTCGTCTCCCGGCACCGTGACGGTGATCACCTCGAGGTGCGGCTTCTGGGTGCTCGCTCCCTCGGGCAGCGCGAGGTGCACCAGGCCGGCGCCGCCCCTGAGGGCCGCGAACGCGGCCATGTGGGCGGCGCCCTCCATCCCCTTCGACCCGCCGACGACGAGCACGGTGCCCACCGAGCGCTTGTGGTCGAGCGACGCCTTGGGCACTACCAGCTCGGCCACGGCGTCGTCGGTGAGCAGCCAGACACTGGGGTCCTGGTCGCACAGGCCCGGGATGCCGATGGGCGCCACGACGACCTCGCCCGAGAACGCGCCGCCGGGAGTGACGAAGTGGCCGACCTTGGCCGCGTGCAGCGCCACGGTGACGTCGGCCATCACGGCCGGCCCGTGGATCGAGCCGGTGCCCGCGCCCACGCCGCTCATGATGTCCACGCTGACCACGGCGCCGGGCGCCTCGTTGATCAGCTCGATGACCGCGGCGTCCGGTCCCTTGGCCGCCCCGGTGAAGCCCGTCCCGAAGATGGCGTCGACGACCACATCGGCCATCTCCGTGAGCACCATCGCGCCTTCGGCGAGCGCCCCGTCCTCGTCCGTCGCGGGGCGCACGTCCACCCCCAGCCGGCCGAGGATGTCCAGGTTCAGCTTCGCGTCGCCCTGGTACTCCTCCGGCGCCGCGAGCAGGAACACGGAGACCTCAACGCCCTGGTCGAACAGTTCGCGCGCGACCACGAACCCGTCCCCGCCGTTGTTGCCTTTGCCGGCGAACACCACGACCTCCTCGGGCGCGAACCGCTCGAGGATCTCGGAGGCCACGGCCAGGCCTGCGCGCTCCATGAGGTGCCCGCCGGGGATGCCGATCCCCTGGATGGCCAGGCCGTCGACCTTCTGCATGCCGTCGGCGCTGTACAGGGCCAGCAGCAGGGACTCATCCATGCGCGTCCTCCTTGAGAGCGGCGGCGATGGCGTACGCCAGACCGCCGGTGTGGCTGAGCGAGACCTCGATCCGCGTCACGCCCAGGCGCCGCGCGATGTCGGCGACGCCCCCGTGCAGCGCGATGAGCGGCTTTCCACCCGACAGTACCTCGATGTCGCGCCACACGAACCCGATGATACCGATTCCCAAGGCCTTGCCGACCGCCTCCTTGGCGGCGAAGCGGGCGGCATAGCGCGACCAGCGGTCGGAGAAGCCGTCACAGTAGGCGCGCTCCTGCTCGCTGAAGAGCCGCTCGTAGGCGCGGGGGAGCCGCTCGAGCAGCCTGCGGATGCGCGCGGCCTCGGTCACGTCGATGCCGAGGCCGTACAGCAGGCCGGCGGGCGGGATCTGCGGGAAGCTCAGCTCACTCATGCAGGCATTCTATCCGCCGCGCGCCCGTCGCTCCCCCCGGCGCCCGGCGCGCCCGGCGGCTGCTCCCGGCCGGTCACTCCACGGTGACGGTCTTCGCCAGGTTCCTCGGCTGGTCGACGTTGAGGCCCTTGATGCCGGCGATGTGGTAGGCCAGCAGCTGCAGCGGGATCACGGTGAGGATCGGCGCCAGATGATGGTCGGTCTTGGGCACCCACAGCACGTCCTTGGAGAGCTCGCCGATCACCTCGTTGCCGTCGGTGGCCACGGCGATCACGTCGGCGCCGCGCGCGCGGACCTCCTCGATGTTGCTCACCAGCTTGCCGAACACCGGCCCGTCGTCGGCGACGACCACGACGGGCGACTCGTTGTCGAGCAGGGCGATAGGCCCGTGCTTCATCTCCCCGGCGGCGTAGGCCTCCGTGGGGATGTAGCTGATCTCCTTGAGCTTGAGCGCGCCCTCGAGGCAGACCGCGTAGCCCATGCCGCGACCGAGGTAGAGGAAGAAGCGCTCGTCGTGATAGCGCCTGGCGATCTCTTCGCTCGCGCTCGGGCGGGCGAGCAGCTGCTCGGCCAGCTCGGGCACGGTACGCAGCTCATGCCCGAGCCGTTTGAGGTCGGTCTCGCTCATGGAGCCTCGCGCCCACGCGAGCCGCAGCGCGATGAGCAGGAGGGCGGCGACCTGGCTGGTGTGCGTCTTGGTCGCCGCCACGCCGATCTCCAGGCCCGCTCGCGTGTACAGGACGAAGTCGGCGTCACGCGTGGCCTGGCTGCCCATGATGTTGGTGAGCGCGAGCACCGGCGAGCCGGCCTCCCTGGCGAGCCGCATGGCGGCCAGCGTGTCGGCCGTCTCGCCCGACTGCGTGATGCCGATGACCAGCGTGTCCGGATCGAACACCGGCTGGCGGTAGCGGAACTCGCTGGCGACGTCGATCTGCACCGGCACGCGCGCCAGCTGCTCGATCGCGTAGCTCACGATGAGGCCCGCGTGGTACGAAGTGCCGCAGGCGACGATGAAGACGCGCCGCAGGCGGCGCAGGAACTCGTCGCCCAGTCCCACGACCTCGCTGAGGTCGACGGTGCCGTCCTCGCGGAGCCGGCCGGCGAGGGTGTCGCGCAGCGCAGCCGGCTGCTCGTGGATCTCCTTGAGCATGAACGTCTCGAAGCCGGCCTTCTCGGCGGCGTCGTCGTCGCCGGGGAACTCCATCTCCTCACGCTCGAACACGTTGCCGGCGACGTCGGTGTACTCCGCGCCGTCGGCGCGAAGGGTGACGATGTCGCCGTCGTCGAGCACCACCACGCGGCGCGTGTGACACAGGAACGCAGGGATGGCCGAGGCGAAGAACATCTCGCCCTCGCCGATCCCGACCACCAGTGGCGTCTCCAGCCGTGTGCCGACGAGCTTGTCGGGCTCGTCGGCCGACATGGCGACGAACGAGTAGTGGCCCTCCATCTCGGGGAGCGACGCGCGCACCGCCGCCGTGAGGCCGAGGTCCGCGTGCTCCTCGATGAGGTGGGCGACCACCTCGGCGTCGGTCTCGCTGGTGAACGTGTGCCCACGCTCGGTGAGCCGCGCCCGGAGCTCCTTGTAGTTCTCCACGATGCCGTTGAGCACGATGGAGATGCGGCCGGTGCAGTCGCTGTGCGGGTGCGCGTTCGCTTCGCTGGGCCGGCCGTGCGTCGCCCAGCGCGTGTGGCCGAGGCCGCAGGTGGACGACGAGCTGTTGTCGCCCGCGGCCCGGAACAGCTCGTCCAGATTGCCGACGGCGCGCACCGTGTCGATGCCGCCGGACTCGATGAGGGCGATGCCGGCGGAGTCGTACCCGCGGTACTCCAGCCGCCTGAGGCCGTCGAGGATGATCGGCTTACCCGGCCGATGGCCGACGTAGCCTACGATGCCGCACATGTGAGCTCCCTTCTGTGGGCAGGGCGCAGATGTGCGGGCTGCGGACGGCACGCTCGAGGCGCTTTGTTCCGCCGTCACCAGCGGGTTTTGACGTCTCGATCACGACCGTGCCGGGCCGGGAGGCATCCGCCGAGTCTTTCGATGAACCTCCACCTCGTCACCCGTCTCGGGCTCCCTCGCGGGCGCTCGAGTGCGGGCCAGGCGCTCAGGTTGCTTGCGGGTGTCCGCTGCCAGCCGTCTGCGTATGTCGCACGGTATCTTACCCCGCTGAGCCGCCGGACTCCTCCGTGGCGGCGCGGACGCGACTAGGCCAGGTGCTCCTCGACGACCGCGACGATGCGGTTGCAGGTGGCGTCGACCTCTGCCTGGGTCGGCGCCTCGGCCATCACCCGCACGAGCGGCTCCGTGCCGCTCGGACGCACCAGCACGCGGCCGCTGCCCTCGAGGCGGCGGGTCTCCTGGTCCACCGCCGCCCACACGGCGGCCGCGCCGTCGAGCTCACCAAGGCTGCGGACCCGCACGTTGACGAGACGCTGCGGCAGCCGCTCCATGACCCTGGCCGCCTCCACGAGCGGCACGTCCATCTGGCGCAGCGCCTGCAACAGCAGCAGGGCCGTGGCCAGACCGTCGCCGGTGGTGCACACGTCGCGGTTGATGATGTGGCCGGACTGCTCGCCGCCGAGCAGGTAGTCGCCCTTGAGCATCTCCGCCACCACGTAGCGGTCGCCCACGGGCGTGACGAGCACCTCGATGCCCTCGCGCCTCATCGCCTGATGGAAGCCGAGGTTGGTCATCACCGTGGTCACCACGGTGTCGCGGCGCAGCTTGCCCTGCGACTTCAGGTGCCTGGCGAGGATCGCGATGATGAAGTCGCCGTCCACGAGCTCACCGGAGGCGTCGACGGCGAGCACGCGGTCGCCGTCGCCGTCGAACGCCAGGCCGAGGTCGAAGCCGTCCGCGGCCACGAGCTCCTGCAGGGCGGCCATGTGGGTGCTGCCGCAGCCGGCGTTGATGTTGGTCCCGTCCGGCTGGTCGAACAGCACCGTGACCTGCGCGCCGCAACCCTCGAGCGCGAGCGGCGCGGCGCGGTGCATGGCGCCGTTGGCGCAGTCGACGGCGATCTTCATGCCGCCGAGGTCGAGCGGGATGCGCTCGAGCTCCGAGCGCACGTAGTCCTCCACGGCGCCCTCGAGCTGCTCCGCGCTGCCGAAGTCGGCGCCGGCCAGCGACCTGAGGTCGTGGTGCTCGATGTGCGCCTCGATCTCGGCCTCCTCCTCGTCGCTCAGCTTGAGGCCGGCGCCGGAGAAGAACTTGATGCCGTTGTCGCCGAACGGGTTGTGCGAGGCGCTGATGACCACGCCGGCGTCGGCGCCGTGCTGCAGCACGAGCGCGGCGAGCCCCGGCGTGGGGATCACGCCGGCGAGCTCGACCCGGGCGCCGCCGCTGGTGAGGCCGGCGGTGAGGCCCGCCTCGAGCATCGGCCCGCTGAGCCGCGTGTCGCGGCCGATGACGAACAGCGGGTGCGGGCCGGCCTTCTGCGCCAGCACCGCGGCCGCGGCGCGCCCGACCTGGACGGCGAACTCGGGCGTCAGCAGGTCGCCGGCCACCCCACGGATGCCGTCCGTGCCGAAGTACTCGCCCACGTCAGCGCCGCCCGAGCGGTGGGGCGTCGTCCCAGTTGCCGAGGCTCAGGCGCACGCCGATGAGCTTCGCGGTCCCCCAGACGGCGGCCACCGCGGAGACGACGACGAGAGCTATGAACGCCAGGTAGTTCCAGGCGCCGGCATGGAGCACGGTGACGAGACCGACCGGCACCGCGATGGCGGCCGCGATGACTGTCAGCTTCTTCCACAGCGGCGCGGTGTTGCGGGCACCGCGCGGGCGAGTGTTGTGGGCCATGCGAGGGACTCCTCAGGTTGGACTCGCGCCATGGTAGCACTCGTGTGGCCGGGCGTCCCCCGAGGGACGGCGCCGGGAGCGCTTGTCCCCGCCTCCACTCGCGCGTGCCCACTCAGGCGCGTTTGCTCGCGTCCACGCCCTTGAGGATCTTGAGGTTGAGCACGACGAAGCGCCAGAGCTGCAGCAGCTTGTTGTCCATGCGCCGGCGATCCTTCTCGGTGATCTCCATCTCTCTCTCCCTCATTCCGGGATGAACCGCCAGCCGGGGCGGCCGCGCAGCTTGTGCATGAACGTCGTCTGGATCATGCGCTTCATCCAGGCGCCGGCGAGTCCCATCTCCATGTGCGTGACGAACAGGTCGCGGCCCTCGTCGTTGGGGTAGCGCGTCTGGTCCGGGACCACGGGGTAGATCATGATGACCGCCGCGGAGCCGTCCCAGAGTGAGTCACCCATGGAGGCGATACAGGCGGCGTACATCTCGGTCATGCGCTCGCCGTGCGTCATGGTCCCCGTCTTGACGAGGTCGATCACGTTGAGCGCGACAACGCGGCCGATGATGCCCGAGACCATGCCCGTGCGTGGCGGAGCCGCGGCGATCGCGGTGCCGTTGGGCGTCGTGTGCGGCACGGAGATGGGTCCCGGCGGCGCGAACGCGATGCCGGCCGCGAAGATCTCCGGGTGGGCCGGGTTCTGGTAGACGCGCGGCCAGGCGTCGGGCTGCTTGACGAGCTCGTCGTACGGCAGCCCGTACTTGGCGTCCACCTTGACGAGGCCGTTGGGGGCGAGGATGTCGCCGGAGAGGTCCTCGCCGTCCTTGCCGGTGAACGCCAGCGGCTGGCCGAGGAACCTCGGGATCAGCATGCTGAAGTCGAAGCCCGTCTCACCCTTCTGGCCCTCGAAGTCCTCCCAGGCGATGACGTCCTCGGTCAGCCCCAGCACGCCGGTGCGCACCTGGGAGCGGATGCCGTACTCGGTGAATGCAGCGGAGATGAACTCCTCGCTGGTGAGCGTGCGGCCCTTGCGACGCACGCTCACGCCGCGGACGCCGAAGTCGCCGAGCGCCTGCTCGTTCGAGAGCCAGAGCAGGTCGGCTTTGTCGCGGACGCCACGCCGCACCAGGTCCTTGTGCACGTTGGTGATGTACTCGAAGGCCGCGCCCTGACAGGTCGCCCCCGGATGCCCGGTGCCGATGACGAACCGGCGCCGCTCGCCCTTCTGCATGCGCGCGACCTCTTCGAGGTAGGCGTCGCGCGCCTGGACCGCGTGCGGCCCGGTGCAGATGGACTGGCTGTGGCCCGCTTCCGGCCCCAGCCCCTCAGTGCCCTCGAAGTCCAGCTTGGGTCCGGTCGCCACGATGAGGTAGTCGTAGCCGACCAGGGCTTCTCCCCCGCCGTCCCGCTCCACGACGACGGTGCGTTCGTCCACACGCACCTGCGTCGCGCGCCCGTGCACGAACCGCACGCCGGACTTCCTGTACACCGGCTCGAGCGGGAACATCGTCTTCTCGACCGGCATCCTGCCGATCCCCACCCAGACCCAGGAGGGGACGTAGGAGAACGTCGTCAGCCGGTTGATGACGGTGATCTCGTGCTCGGAACCCAGCGCGTCACCCAGGTACAGTGCGGCCGTCTGCCCCGCGAAGCCGGCGCCGATGATCGCCACCTTTGCCATGCCGCTCCCTCCTCCCACCGACCGTTCATCCGTATATCCGAATCTATCCTTTCACACTGTCAAGACAGTGAAAAGGGACGGATCATCTGACCACAGTATGCGGCCGGTGAACGACGACGGGCCGCCTCTCGGCGGCCCGTCGGGAAAAGGCTCTGGTCTGTGGCGCAGCGTCAGCGCTTGCTGAACTGCGGCTTCTTGCGCGCCTTGTGGAAACCGGCCTTCTTGCGCTCGACCTGACGGTCGTCGCGCGTGAGGAACCCGGCGCGCTTGAGCGGCGTGCGCAGGCTCTCGTCGGCCTCGCAGAGCGCGCGGGCGATGCCGTGGCGGACCGCGCCGGCCTGGGCGCTGATGCCGCTGCCGTGCACGTTGGCCTTGACGTCGAACTTGCCCGCCGTGCGGGTGGTCTCGAACGGCATGAGCGCGATGGTCTCGAGGACTTTACGACCGAAATAGGCGTCGATCTCGCGGTCGTTGATGACGACCTTGCCGACACCCGGGGTGAGGATAACGCGGGCGACGGCAGTCTTGCGCTTACCGGTCGCGCGATAGGTCACTGCATCAGCCACGCCTTACTCCTTGATCTCGAGCACTTCGGGGTTCTGCGCCTCGTGCGGATGCTCCGAGCCGGCGTAGATCTTGAGCTTGCGGAGCTGCGCGCGCCCGAGCTTGTTGTGGGGGAGCATGCCGCGCACGGAGTGGCGGATGATCTCCTCCGGACGGCGGGCCATCAGGTGAGCGTACGACTCGGTCCGGAGGCCGCCGGGGTAGCCCGAGTGGTTGTAGTAC
Organism: uncultured Thermoleophilia bacterium; assembly: GCA_963747935.1. Lineage (GTDB taxonomy): Bacteria > Actinomycetota > Thermoleophilia > UBA2241 > UBA2241 > CAIXSE01. The sequence continues at coordinate 144,679 of CAVVGY010000007.1, forward strand.
ATCTTCTGCTCGGGCTTCTTGCCGGTGACGACGATCTTGTCGGCATTGATGATGACGACGAAGTCGCCGGTGTCGATGTTCGGCGTGTAGATGGGCTTGCGCTTGCCGCGCAGGCAGTCGGCGACGACGGTGGAGAGGCGACCGAGGGTCTTGCCCTTGGCGTCGACGACGTACCACTTCTTCTCGATCGTGGAAGGCTTGGCGACGTAAGTCTTCATGCGCTCACTCGTTCGGTAGCTGGAATGCGCGTCCGGCGTGGACGCGCGAAAGGGGACTATAGCGAATCCGTGCAGGCGGCGCAACACGGCCGCCGTCGCGGTCGTCAGCCGAGTCGCCGGATCCTGACTTCGTCGCCGGCGTCCAGCCCCAGCACCTCGGCCGCGGAACCGTTGTTGACGGCGACTGAGGCCTGCCCGTAGCTGTCGATGAGCACGACGATGTCGCTGCGGCGCACGGACTGGAACGTGCGCGCCACGCGCGCGAGATACCGCTCGTCGCCGGTGAGCAGCTCGACGTGGTCGGTGAGGCCGGCCTTCTCCAGGTCGCGAGCGCGGATGTTGAGCGCCACGTTGCCGAACCGGTCGACGAGCACGGCGATGGCGGTGAGACCGTCGCGGTGGCGACGGGGCTGCGGGTAGTCCACGCGGTCCAGCTGGTCCGGCTCCAGCCGGGCGCCCACAGCGTCCAGCCTGAGCCCGGCCGCCAGGCGGGCGGCCGCCGGGGCGAAGATGTCGCGGCCGTGGAAGGTGGCGGAGAGCGGGCTGAGCCAGAGCTCCTGGTTGCTCAGCTCGTGGGCGTCCGACACGCCTCCGTCGAAGTCCGCGGCGTGCATGAGCAGGCCGTTGTCCGGGCCGACGAAGATCCGGTCGCCGTGGCTGCGCAGGGCGATGGGCCGCCGCAGCCCGCCCACCCCCGGGTCGACGACGGCGAGGATCACGGCCCTGTCCGGCATGTACGGGAGCGTGTTGCGCAGCACCACAGCGCCGGCGAGCACGTCCCGCTCGGGCAGCCCGTGGGTGACGTCGATCACCCTGATCTGGGGCGCGAGGCGCGCGATGACGGCCCGGCAGGTGCCGGCGAAGTCGTCGGTGTAGCCGTAGTCGCTGAAGAAGCAGATGGGTCGGTCCACGCCGCGAACCTACGACGAAGCCCCGCCGCGCGCAACAGTTGCAGGGGCCGGCCGTGCCGTCGCATTCACCCCAAGAGGGTGAGGACTCATCCGCGAGCGACTCCTAGGCTCTCCGCAGGACAGCAACCGAGAAAGGGGTCGACATGTCACTCAGTCGCAGGCCACGGAGAAAGCGGTTCGCTGAAGTCATCGTGATGGCGGCCGTCGCGCTCGCGACCCTGGCGCTCGCCGGCCCGGCCGTCGCGCGGCCGGCACACTCCGCTGGGCACCTCGCCCCGGCCTCGACGACCGCGGCGATCGTGTTGGTCGCGCTCGCCCTGGTCGTGGCCGCGGCGCTGGTCATCGGCGTCGCCCTGATGAGCACGGAGAGACACCGCCGGACCGCGATCGGGCAGATCCGCAAGGAGCAGGCGAGCCCGCGGCACCGTCTGGCGGCGTGACAGGCGGGAACGGAGGCTGGAGTCAGGCCCGGGGCAGGGCCTGACTCCAGCATCGCGGGCGCCGGTGGACGTCACTTCGCCGGCGCCCGCGCGCGTACGCGTACAATGGTCGCCGTCGTCTGCGAGGGGGCCATGCGCCGAGCGAGCACCAGAGCGAGATGGAGCATCGTCCTCGCATGCCTGTGCCTGGCGCCCGGCCTCGCCGCCGTCGCCGCCGTCGCGGGAGGCGCGCACGCGTCACCCGGGTCGCCGGCCCCGGTCGCCACCACGTCCCCCTCGGCCACGCCCACACCGACCTGGAAGCTCAGGAGCTACCGCAGCATCGGCGGCGACCGCAGCTTCAAGGCCCAGCTGGCCGATGAGCTGGCGACGGCGCCGCAGCTCCTCGTCGTCGGCGGCTCGCGGGCCACGCGGTTCGAGCCGGAGGTCCTGCTCGAGCGCACCGGCCTGCAGGCGATGAACTGCGCCGTGCAGAACTGCCGCCCGGAGGACCTCTACGCGTTCGCGAGCCACCTCTACCAGCGCTCGCCGGAGACCAAGCTGCGCTGCTTCTTCGCCGTCCAGACCACCACCTTCAGGGACAAGCAGCTCAACGCCGGGCTGCTCTACGACGCACGCCTCTCGCAGTGGTTCCCGCCCGACCTGATCGCCGCGCAGAAGGCCTCACTGGGCAAGCCTCGCGCGAGGGAGGTGCTGGGCATCAACAGGTTCACGGCGCGCGGCCTGCTGGTGCACAACATCTACGACGTACGACGCGAGAGCCCGGGCTACTCCCTGGACCGCCGGCTGGAGGGCTACATCAAAGCGATCCTGCCGGCGGCCACCTGGCGCGGGCGCACGGCGGCGCCACGGGCACACGCCTACTTCGAGCGGGCGGTGCGACTGTTCAACGCCCACGGCGCGGTGCCCGTGGTCGTGCTCATGCCCTACCACCCGCGCGTCCTCCGCGCGTTCCGCGAGGTGGGCTTCCAGCGCCAGGTGCAGGAACTGCTGGGCTACTTCAGGCGCGCGAGAGCGCGCTGCGACTTTCGCGTGGTCAACCTGATCGACATCCGGTCGTTCCGGGGCGACCCGCGCTGGTTCTACGACGGGGCGCACGTCACCCGGGAGAACGCGCGGCGCATCATCAGGCGCACGGTGGAGCTCGCGCCCGAGTGCTTCCGGTGAGCGTCGCCCGCGCCTGCGGCTATACTTCTCGTCGATGAGTCAGGGGACGACCACGCGGCGTGAGGCGCCCGCCCCACAGCCCGCCCAGAAGCCGGCCCGCCGGCTGGCGGCGTTCCTCCCCGTCGTCGCGGGTGCGGCGGCTCTCATCCTCTTCGCCGCCCTGGCGGGCATCGCCGCCAGCATGGCCGGCGGCGGGACGCAGGTCACTGCCGCCTCAGCGCCGGCGGCCTCGTCCCCCACTCCGTCGGCCACCCCCATGGCCGTCTGGCAGCTGAGCAACTACCGTCGCATCGGCTTCGACAAGAGCTTCAAGGCGGACCTGATCGACCAGCTGCCCTCGCCTCCGGACCTCGTCGTGTTCGGGGGCTCCCGCGCCATGCGCTTCTCGCCGCCGTACATCACGGAGCTCACGGGCCTCTCCGCCTTCAACAACGCCGTACAGTGCTTCCGCCCCGAGGACGCCTGGGCCTTCAGTTCCTATCTGTGGGAGCGCTCCCCCAAGCTGCGCTGCGTCATCGCGCTGCAGGCGCGCACCCTGGTCGACGACCGCATGCGCGCCGGGCTCCTGTACGACCCGCGGCTGGCCAGTGCGTTCCCGGACGACCTCATCGCCGCGCAGAAGGCCGCGCTCGGCAAGCCGGAGCGAAAGGAAGTGCTGGGAGAGAACCGGTACACGGCGCGGGGGTATCTGGTCCACAACCGCTACGACATCGCGCGTCAGCACGGATACGATTTCGAGCGCCACATCGACGTCTCCATCGCGCGCCTCCTGCCCAACCACTCCTGGCACGGGCCGGTGCGGGCGACGCGTGCCGAGTCGTACTTCGAGAAGACGGTGCAGTTGTACAACCAGCACGACGTGACCCCACTCGTGATCCTCATGCCCGTCCAGCCGCGGGCACTGACGGCGTTCCGCGCGGCGGGGTTCCAGCGGCACCTCAACGCGCTCACGGGCTACCTGGCGCAGGCACAGACGCGCGGCAGATTCCGGGTGCTCGACTTCACCGACATCCGCACGTTCGGCGGCAGCGCGCGGGAGTTCTACGACGCCGTCCACCCCACGCGCGTGAACACGCAGCGCATCATCCGCCGCGCCGTGGAGCTCGCGCCCGAGTGCTTCGAGTAGGCGCGCCCGCTCAGACGAGAGCGGCGGGCGCCACCACGTAGCGCCGCAGGGCGACCACGGCCCAGATCGCCTCGACCACGCCGAACGGCCAGGCGCCCGAGAGGAACCCGTAGGCGCTCGAGAGCAGGCAGCCCAAGGCGAACGCCAGGATGAAGACCCTGCCCCTCGGCTCGAGCGCGTACATCACCATCATGAACGTGACGGCGCAGACGCCGTAGATGGTGACCAGGCTCATCAGCCGCGGGCGTCCTGAGCGATGGCCTCGACGAGGCCCGCGGCCGTGTACTCCCGGGCCTCCACCGCCACCGGCAGCCCCAGCTCGCGAAGCGCCTCGCTGGTGATGGGCCCGATGGAGCACAGGCGCGCGCCGGCGAGCCGCTCGGAGAGCGGCGTCCCGGCGCGACCCGCCGCGGCGGCCGCGGCGTCCAGGAGCCCGGCGAGCCGCCTGACGGTGCTCGCCGACGTGAACGTGACGTAGTCGGCCGCCTCCACACGCTCGGCCGGCTCGGAGAGCTCCTTCGACCGCGGCGGTGTCGTAGATGTGCAGCACGTCGACCACGGCTCCCCGCGCGCGCAGCGTCTCGGGGAGCACGTCCCTGGCGTCGGCGGCGCACGGGATGAGCACACGGGCGCCGGCGGCGGCCGCCTCCGTGCCCTCCAGCGAGTCGGCCAGCCCCTCGGCCACGTACTCGTCGGGGACCAGGTGACAGGACAGGCCGTGCTTGTCGAGGGACTTCGCCGTTGCTGGGCCGACGGCGGCGACCACCGGGCCGGCCGGCATCCCGCCGTCCTCGGTGCCGCGCGCCAGGTAGCCGGCGAACACGCGCACGGCGTTGGCGCTCGTGAACACCACGAGCTGGTAGGCGGCGAGCTCGCGCAGGACGGCCGCGACCTCGTCGTCCAGGGGTCGCGGCTCGATGCGGATGGTGGGCACCACGAGCACCTCGGCGCCGAGCGCCTCGAGCGGGCGCGAGAGCGACTGCGCCTGCTCGCGCGGCCGGGTCACGACGACCGTGCGCCCGGCCAGCGGCCGGTCCGCCGATGGCGCCGAGTCCGGACCGGCCGGGCTCACAGCGTGCGGATCTCGTCCAGGATGTCGCCGGCGCCGCGTTCGAGCAGCTCGGAGGCGAGGAAGATCCCCAGGCCCTCAGGGTCGCTGGCGACCCGCACGCGCTCTCCGCGCACGGAGCGGGTGCCGTCGAGCGACCCCACGTAGGCGGCGAGCACCAGCGCGCCGGCGCCGCCCTCGCCGTCGACCTTCCAGTGGGCGTGCGCGGCGATGGGCACCTGGCAGCCTCCCTCCAGGGTGCCGAGGAGCGCTCGCTCCGCCTTGACGGCGAGCGCCGTCGGCGGGTGGTCGAGCGCCGCCACGATCTCCTCGCGCCGCGGGTGATCGGCCCTGGCCTCGATCGCCAGGGCGCCCTGACCCACGGCCGGCAGCATCTGGTCGAACGCGAACGCGAACCCGGTCACCTCGGAACGGCCGAGACGGGAGAGCCCCGCGGCCGCGAGGATCGTGCCCGTCATCTCCTCCTCGACCAGCTTGCGCAGGCGGGTCTCCACGTTGCCGCGGATGTCCACCACGTCGAGGTCGGGCCGCAGCGCCAGGAGCTGCGAGCGGCGCCGCAGGCTCGAGGTGCCCACGCGCGCGCCCTCCGGCACGCCGGCCAGCGTCAGCTCGGCGGCGGGCTCGAGCCCCTCCAGCAGGGCCGGATTGGGCACGAACACGTCGCGCACGTCCTCGCGCTCGGTGAAGGCGATGATCTCCAGCCCCTCGGGGACGGCCGTCGGCATGTCCTTGGCCGAGTGCACGGCCACGTCGATGCGGTCCTCGAGCAGCGCGGTCTCGAGTTCCTTGGTGAACAGTCCCTTGTCGCCGATCTTGGCCAGCGGCGCGTCGAGGATCTTGTCGCCCTTGGTGTTGATGATCTCGATCTCGACGCGCAGGTCCGGATGGCGCTCCGCCACGCGGTCGCGCACCCACTCCGCCTGCACGAGGGCGAGGCGGGAGCCGCGGGAGCCGATGCGGATCAGGTCACTGAGCGGTGCTCCTCCGGTGCCCCGCTCGATAGCCCGCCTGCGGTCGCTATTCACACGTCCTCCGTTCCGGTGCCGCGCAGCTGATGGACGGTGCCGCCGGCCGGACCGGCCTCCGGAGGGGCGTCGGACGCGGGAGCCGCGCTCTCCTCCGCCTGCGCGGCCGGCGCCTCGCCGTCCTCCTCCAACTCGAGGTCGAACAGCGTGCGCACCGCGTCGACGTACAGGTAGCACTGGTCGCGGCCCGCGACTTCCTTCATCTTGACCGTCGGCACGTGCAGGATCTTGTTGACGATGCTGGTGGTGAGCAGGTCCACTCGCGCGCGCTGATCCTCCGTGAGGTCGCTCAGGCGGTTGCTCAGGCGGTCGATCTCGCTGCGCCGGATGTCCTCCACGGCCTCGCGCAGCATGGCGATGGTCGGCACGACCTCGAGGCTGCGCAGCCACTCGTTCATGCTCGCCAGTTCCTGCTCGACGATGCGCTCGGCGTGCTCGGCGTCCTTCTCGCGCTCGTGGCGGTTCTGCTCCACCACGTGCTGCAGGTCGTCGATGTCGTAGAGGTAGGCGTCGCGCACGCGGTTGATCTCGGGGTCGAGGTCGCGCGGCACAGCGATGTCGATGAGGAACATGGGCCGGTGCCTGCGGCGCTTGAACGCCCTCTCCACGCGCTCGCGGGTGATCACGTAGTGCGGCGCCGACGTGGAGCTGATCACGATGTCGGAGTCGTGGAGGTGCTCCTCGAGGTCCTCGAAGGGCACGGCCCGGCCGCCCACCCGCCGCGCCAGCTCCTCGGCGGCGGCGAACGTGCGGTTGGTCACCAGGATCTTCTCGATGCCGTGGGCCTTGAGGTGCGTCGCCGTCAGCTCGCTGGTCTCGCCGGCGCCGACGATGAGCACGGTGTGGTCGCGGAACCTGCCGAACACCTGCAGGGCGAGCTCGACGGCGGCGGAGCTGACGCTCACCGGGCGCTCGCCGATGGCGGTCTCGGTGCGCACGCGCTTGCCGACCTCGAGCGCGTGCCGGAACAGCCGGTTGAACACCACGGCCGTGCAGCCGCCGTCGCAGGCCTGCTGGTACGCGGCCTTGAGCTGCGCCACGATCTGCGCCTCGCCCACGACCATGCTGTCGAGGCTCGAGGTCACGCGGAACAGGTGCGAGATGGCGCCGTCGCCGGAGTAGCTGTACAGCGACGGCTCCAGCTCGGCCGCGGGGACGCCGGCGTGGTGCGCGAGGCGCTGCAGCGCAGCCTGCCGCGCCGCCAGCGAGTCGCGCCCGTACAGGTACAGCTCGGTGCGGTTGCAGGTGCTGAGCGCCACGACCTCGCAGGCCACGCCCTCCTCGAGCAGCTCCTGGCTCAGGCGCAGCGCGTCCTCCTCGTCGAGGGCGAGTCGCTCGCGCAGCTCGAGCGAGGCGGTCTTGTGCGATATGCCGGCGACGACGACGTGCACGCGCTCAGCCCCCGTAGGTGTGGAACCCGCTCAGATACGGCACGGCGGCGAACCGGATGACGAACAGCAGGACGAGGCCGGTCACGGCGAGCCACGAGACGGTGCGACCCGACCAGTCGCCGCGCACCCGGCCGGCGATGAGCACGAGGTAGACGATCCAGGCAGCCCCGGACAACAGCACCATGGGGTCGGTGGCCCAGCCGGGCACCTTGAACGTCTCGGCGCGGATGACGCCGGCGGCCATGCCCATGGTGAGGAACGGCAGGCCCAGCAGCGTGGCGTGGTAGATGAGCCGGTCGAGCGCCGCGAGCGACGGCAGGCGGCCGAGCACGCCGCCGGTCTTGCGGCGGTGCAGCAGCCGCTCCTCGATGAGGTAGATGATCGCCGCGCCGCCGGCCACGTAGAGGCAGCCGATGGCGACGAGCATGACGATCACGTGGACGACGACGATGTCGCTGCGCAGCGCCGGGACCATGTCCCGCGGCGGGTCGTAGGAGATCAGGGCGATCGTGAGCAGCACGAGCACCACGGGCATCACGTACAGGCCCACGGCCTTGATCTTGGTGAACGACTCGAGCACGTGCCACACCAGGACGACAGCCCACGCCACCAGTACCAGAGACTCGTAGAGGCCCACGAACGGGAACCGCCCGGCCTCCACGCCGCGGAAGATGATGCCGAGCGTCTGGGCGACGAGGCCGGCGGCGGCCACGATGAGCCCGAGCCGGTTCATCCACGGGCGCTGCGTGAAGAAGCCGATGAGGAACACGGCGAAGGCGGCCGCGTACAGCAGGTACGCGAGCCACACGAGGATGACGGAGGCGAGCTCCATCGGCCCCGGTCAGGCCGTCCCGGGCCCCGCGGAGCGGGGCGCGTTGGAGCTGCGGAGCGTCACTCCGCTCCGCCGGCCTGCGCCTGCAGGCGCTTCGCCTCGTCCTCGAGCAGCTCGACGTCGCGCTTCAGCACGCTGACCCGGCGCGAGCTCATGAAGTAGTAGATGATCAGCACCGCCATGATGACGGCGTAGGCGGCGGCGACGTACTTTGCGCCTTCTGCAACGGTCATGGAATCAGCCTCCCAGCGAGGTCTTGAGGTCGGTCACATGGTCTTTGATCTGCTCGATCTCGTAGTCGCGGCGGATCATCGCCGCCATGAGCAGGAGCATGCCGAGCATGCAGATGCCGAAGCTCATCGCCATGCTGCCCTCCATGCCGCCGCCCCCGGGGCCGATGACCACCGGGTGCAGCCCCTCGGGCAGGAAACGCGTGGCGAAGAACGTGATCGGCACGTCGATGAACGCGATGATGGCGAACACGGCTGCATAGGTCGCGCGCCGCTGTTCCTCGTCAACCACCGAGCGCAGCACCCAGTAGGCGGCGTAGAGGAAGCAGGCGAGCAGGAACGTGGTGAGCCGCGGCTCCCAGGCCCACCAGGCGCCCCAGGCGGCCTTGCCCCAGATCATCCCGGTGACCATGACGAGGATGCTGAACACCAGTCCGATGCGCACGCTGACGAACCCCAGGCGGTCCCACTTGAGGTCCTGGGAACGCAGGTAGGCGATGGCCGCGACGAACGCGACGCCGAACGCGACCAGCGCGGCCGCGGCGATCGGCGCGTGGTAGTAGAGGATCTTCTGGCTGAACCCCATGCTCGACGCGTCGATGGGCGAGTACCAGAACGCCAGCACCACGCCGACGATGAGAAGGACGCCGGCGACCGCGAACAGGGCCGGCGCGCTCAAGAGCTTCTTCACGCTCACTCTCCTATGGCGAAGTCGTAGGTGCCCCAGGCGGCGACGAGGAACACCGCGTCGAACCCGAGGAGAAACAGCATGCGAGCGACCAGACTACCGAAACCTGCCCCTTCTGCGAAGATGAGCGTGGTCGCGCCGGTCGCGGAGATGAGCACCGGCACGATCAGCGGGAGGAACAGGATCGGCAGCAGCAGGTCGCGCGAGCGGGTGTTCATGGAGATGGTCGCGAGCAGCGTGCCGAGCGCGCAGATGCCCAGGTCGGCGAGCAGCAGCACGACGAGGAACGGCAGCAGGTCGCCGACGAAGTTGCGCTCGATGAAGAACAGCGCGAACACCGGCACCGCGACCGCCTGGATGATCAGCAGGAACACGAGGTTGCCGGCTGTCTTGGCGAAGAAGATGGTGACGCGGTCGACCGGGCAGAGCAGCAGGCCGTCCAGACAGTGCTCGTCCTTCTCCTGCGCGAACGAGCGGTTGAGCCCGAGCAGCATGGCGAAGATGAACGTGACCCACAGCATGCCGCCGGTGAAGAAGGTGAGGTCCGTTCCCTCCTTCACCGTGAACGCGTAGTGGAAGATGATCATCGCGAGCAGCACGAAGAGGATCATGCTCACGATCATGTCCCGCGTGCGCAGCTCGCGGACGAGGTCCTTGCGCAGGATGGCCTTGAACTGCGCCCAGCCGCTCATCTAGGCCACGCTCCCGTCGTTGACGTGCTCGCGGTAGACGGCGCTGAACGAATCGTGGTCCACCCCGGCCGCGTGCTGGTAGGCGATGCGGCCTCCTTCGATGATCATCAGCTCGGTCCCCCACTCCAGGCCCTTGGCGATGTTGTGGGTGACCATGACGAAGGTGTGCTCGTCGCGGATCTCGGTGAGCAGACCGTCGAGGATGTCTACGGCGCGCGGGTCGAGGCCCGAGTGCGGCTCGTCGAGCAGGAGCACGCGCGGGCGGTGCAAGATGGCCCGCGCGATGGCGAGCCGCTGCCGCATGCCCTTGCTGTAGGTGCGCACCACGTCGTGCCGGCGCGCGGACAGCTCGAGCCGCTCGAGCAGCTCGGTGATGCGCGCGTCGCGGTCCTCCACGCCGTACATGTCGGCGTAGAAGCGCAGGTTCTCCTGGGCGGTGAGGTCCGGGTACAGCATGGCGTTGTGCGAGATGAAGCCGATGGTCCTGCGCACCGGCATCGGGTCCTCACGGACGTCGTGGCCGGCCACCTTGACCGTTCCGCCGCTCGCCGTGAGCAGGGTGGCGAGCACGCGCAGGGTCGTCGTCTTGCCGGCCCCGTTAGGGCCGAAGATGCTCAGGAACCCGCCGCGCGGCACGGCGAACGAGATGCCCTTGAGCACCTCGCGGCGGGCGAACGTCTTGCGCAGGCCCTCGACCTCGATCTCGAGGGGAGGCGCGCCGTCCTGCCGGTCGTGTTCGTCCGACATCGGCCGGCCTCCCCTACGCGGTCGCGTCCGCCCCGGCGGGCTCACGGACGCGAGCTTCCTGCTCCTGCCTGCGGCCCTTGGGCCACAAGGAGACGGCAGCGCCGACGCACAGGAGGATCGCTCCGATCCACACCCAGCGGATGAGCGGGAAGATGACCACGCGCAGCGCGATGGTCGTGGATGTACTGTCGAACGGCTCGTCGGCCACCACGAACAGGTCCTCGAACGGCCTGCCGAGGATCACGGCGCGGACCGCCGCGCCGCTCATCGGGTAGATGTCGGTGTGCGGCTTGAGCACGCCGATCGACTTGCCGTCCTTGGAGACGTCGAACGTCGCCGTGGTCTTGGTCGAGCTCTGCGGGCCCGTGCTGTCGGTCATGCTCTTGTACGTGAGCGTGTAGCCGTCCAGCGTGGCGGTGGCGCCCGGCTTGACCTTGACGATCCCGGACTGCTCCACCTTGTACACGGTGGAGCCGAGCAGGCCGGCCACCACGAGCACCATGCCGAAGTGGACGATGTAGGCGGCGGTGCGGGTGCGACTGCCGCTCAAGGCCTTGCCGAGGCCGGACCAGAGGCTCTTGTCGGGTCCGGCCGCGCGCTTCGCGGCGCGCAGGACGAACTGGATGACGGCGCCGAAGGCGAAGCCGCACACCAGGAACCCGATGAAGCCCCAGACGTTGCTCTGGAAGCCGAGGTACAGCCACAGCGGGATGGACAGCACCATCGTCACGGTCGGCAGGATGAGCGTCTTGCGCAGCTGCGCGCCGTCGGTCTTGCGCCAGGCGAGCAGCGGGCAGACGGCGATCATGGCCAGGACGACGACGCCCAGCGGACGCGCCACCAGGTCGTAGGTGCTGGCGCCGACGGCGCGGTCGGGGAACAGCAGCGGCACGGCCACGGTGGAGAACGCCACCGCCACCGCGAACAGCGTGAGCAGCAGGTTCGTGACGTAGTAGAGGAAGTCACGGGACAGCCAACTCTCCACCTCGTCGTGGCTGTCGAACTTGCTCCAGCGCCAGACGATGAGCCCGATGCTGCCGACCGCCGTGACCACCAGGAAGCTGCTGAGGATCCAGATGAGCACCGGGTTCCTGCCGAACGCGTGGACCGACTGGATGAGCCCGGTGCGGGTGGTCCAGGTCGCGAGGATCGTGAACCAGAACGTCAGGACCGCGAGGCCGAGCGCCCAGCGCTTGAACAGGCCGCGCGCCTTGTAGAGCGTGAACGAGTGGAGCAGCGCGGTTGCCGTGAGCCACGGCACCAGCGAGGTGTTCTCCACGGCGTCCCAGGCCCAGTAGCCACCGAAGCTGAGGACGACGTAGGCCCACCAGGCGCCGAGGCCGATGCCCAGCGAGAGGAACAGCCAGCCGAACACGGCCCACTTCTGCGAGCGCTGGACCCAGAGCTTGTCGCCGCGCCCCAGCAGCAGCGTGCTGACGGCGAACGCGAACGGCACGGCCAGCCCGACGTAGCCGATGAACAGCGTCGGCGGGTGGAACACCATGCCCGGGTGCAGCAGCAGCGGGTTGAGGCCAAAGGGCACCGTGCCGGCCTCGGCGGCCAGGAACGGCTTGGAGCTGGTGTCGAACACCATGAGGGCGGCGAACACCGCGGAGATGACGCCGAGCACCGCCACCGCGCCGCCCGTGAGCCGCTCGAGGCGATTGAGGTCGATCACGGCGATGACGATGGTCGCTATGGCGAGCATCAGCAGCCAGAGCAGGAACGAACCCTGCTGCCCGGCCCAGAACCCCGCGATGCGGTAGAACGTGGAGAGCGAGGCATCGGAGTTCTCCGCCACGTAGGCGAAGCCGAAGTCCTTCTTGAGGAACGCCTGCAGCAGCACCGCCGAGGCGATGACCGTGGCCAGGAAGAAGCCGTAGACCGCGTAGTAGCCGTTGCGCTGGAGGTCCTTACGGTCCCAGCGCAGACCCATGAAGAGGAATCCCGCGGCGGCGCACGCGAAGAAGAGCGCAGCCCAAAGCGAGTAGCGTCCCAGCTCAAGCATCAGGCGACCTCACTGCTCGGCTGCCGGAGACGCCGACCCCTTGTACTTGCTGGGACATTTGGTCTGCAACTGGTCGGCGGTGATCAGCTGGCCGTTGCTGGCGTACTTGCCGATGACCACCACGTCCACGCCGGCGTCGAACGTGTTGGGCATCTGCCCCGCGTAGAGCACGTTGACGGTCTCGGTCTTGCCGGTGAGGTCTTCGATGGCGAAGTGCACGCCGGTCGAGTCGCGCTTGATGGTGCCGTCGAGCACCCTGCCGCCGACCTTGACGTTCTTGCCGTCGTACTGCCCGGTGGCGAGATCAGCAACCTGCCGGTAGTACGCGCCCTGCCGCTGTACCAGGAAGACCACGCCGACGATGAAGACGACGACGATGACACCGGTCGCGACGAGCAGACGAGTGCGGGATTTCTTGTTCAAGCGGAATACCCCTGCGTGTATGGGACGGGAGCGGGACTTAGTGTAGCGGACGAGAAGCCTTGTTGCCATTTTCACTATGCCTGAGTGAGTATGCGCCGGGCGCGAGCCCGACGCATCCCGGCGTCAGGCTCGGGACAGGGTCGGCGGCCGGGCAGGAAAAGTAGCCTGCGGCGGCGTAGCTAGCAGCATGCCGATCGACAAGCGTCGAGAGACGAAAGTCATCGCCGTGGTGGTCGCCGACGTCATGGACGCGGACGCCGCGGACCGGGAGAGGGTGCGGCGCACCCTCGAACGGGTCAACCAGCTCTTCAGGCCGGCGATCGCGGAGCCGTTCGGCCTGGCCGGCGACGACCGCGTGGACGGCGCGCTCGCCGACCCCGCGCAGACGCCGCTGTGCCTCAGCGTGCTGCGCGAGCAGCTCGCTCCGCTGCTGGTGCGCGCAGGCGTGGGCATCGGCGTGGTCGACCACCTGCGCGACTCCACGACGACCGAGCGCGACGCCTACACGGTCGCACGTCGCGCCCTCCAGCTCGTCATCCGCGACAAGGGCCTCACGCGCTACCTCGGCACCGGCGACGCCGGCGACGTACTGCTCGGCGCGCTCTGCCGGCTCGTGGACCCGCTCATCCGGGCGCGCACCGACAAGCAGTGGGAGGCCATCGCCGCCTACCGCGAGCTCGGGCACCAGCGCGAGGTGGCCGAGCGCCTGGGCGTGACGCGTCAGAGCGTGGGCGACCGCCTGAGCGCGGGCAACCGGCGGGCGGTCGAAGAAGCGGACGCCGCCGTCGCCGCCTACCTGAGTTACCAGCGCCGCCAGCGGTTCGGCGGCTGACGGAGCGTCCGCTGCCGGCCCCGCCGGATCAGCCGGCGGGCGGCGCGTTCAGCGGAGCGCAGTCGCCGCCCAGGTCGAGCAGCTTCTCCACCCCGTGCGGCAGCGCCGCGGCGATCATCTCGAACTGCTCGCTGCACGCGCGCGGGCTGCCCGGCATGTTGATGATCAGTGTCTTGCCGCGCACGCCGCTCACCGCGCGCGACAGCATCGCGTGCGGCGTCTTGGCGAGCGAGCCGGCGCGCATGGCCTCGGCGAAGCCGGGCGCCTGACGGTCGAGCACCTCGAGGGTGGCCTCGGGCGTCACGTCCCGGCTGGTCATGCCCGTGCCGCCGGTCGTCAGGATGAGGTTGACCGGTGTCTCGTCGGCCCAGTGGCGCAGCGCGGCGGCGATCTGGTCGGCCTCATCGGGCACGATCGCCCGCTCCACCTGCGCCACGCCGAGCGCGCGCAGCGCCTCCTCGAGCACGTCGCCGCTGGCGTCGTCGCGCTCGCCGCGCGAGCCCTTGTCGCTCGATGTGAGCACGGCGGCGTGGATGAGGCTCTTCTTCTCAACGCGGATCTCGTCGCCGGCCTTGACTTCGCCGCCCTCGAGCACGCGCACGAAGATGCCCTCGCGCGGCATGACGCAGTCGCCGACCTGGTGGTAGATGGCGCAGTGCGCGTGGCACTCCTTGCCGATCTGCGTGACCTCCACGAGCGCCGGGCCCAGGCGCAGGCGCGCGCCCACGGGCAGGTCGCACACGCGGATGCCGGCGGTGGTGATGTTCTCGCCGAAGTCGCCGACGTCCACGTCGCCGCCGGCGTCGCGCATCTTCTGCGCGCTCTCGTCGGCGAGGAGGCTGACCTGGCGATGCCAGGGCCCGGCGTGGGCATCATCCTCGATGCCGTGTTCCACGACCAGCGTCACGGCATCGACGGGCTTCTTCTGCACGCCCTTCTTCTCCGAGACGTTGACGGAGCGGACGAGGCCGTCGGGGGGGTGGCTCATGCCTGCTCCTCCGCGACGTCTTCGCGCGTCCAGTGCCCGCTGCGACCGCCGCTCTTCTCGAGCAGCCGCACGCCGGTGACTTCCATGCCGCGGTCCACGGCCTTGCACATGTCGTAGATGGTCAGCGCCGCGACCGACGCGGCCACCAGCGCCTCCATCTCGACCCCGGTGCGGCCACGCAGCCGCGCCTCCGTCGTGATGCGCAGGCCCGGCAGCGCCTCGTCGGACTCGATGTCCACCGCCACCTTGGTGAGGTTGAGCTGGTGGCAGAGAGGGATGAGCTCGTGGGTGCGCTTGGCGGCCATGATGCCGGCCAGCCGCGCCACCGCGACCACGTCGCCCTTGGGCGCGGCCTCGTCGACGATGATCGCCAGGGTCTCCGGCGCCATGACGACGGCGGCCTCGGCGCGCGCCACGCGCTCGGTCTCGTCCTTGGCGCCGACGTCCACCATGGCGGCGCGGCCGCGCTCGTCGAGGTGGCTGAGCTCGCTCAAATCCTCACCCTCCGATCTGGGACATCGACCGCTCGTTGGCCTGCGCCTCGCTGCAGCGGTCGAAGGCCTTGCCGGCCACGGCCGTCTCGATGGCGCCGCGCAGGACTGCCGGGTCGCTCAGCAGCGGCCGGATGTTGACCTCCCGGCCGGAGAAGAGGCAGGTGCGCAGACGTCCGTCCGCGGTGAGCCGCAACCGGTTGCAGGTCTCACAGAAGTGCTCGGACACGCCGGCGATGAACCCGATGGTGCCGCGCGCGCCGGCGACCTGCCAGTACTGGGCCGGCCCGTGCCCGTACGGCCCGTCGTGGCCGACGAGGACGTACTCCTGCATGAGCCGGCGCAGCACGTCGCCGGCCGGCAGCAGGTGCCCCTCGCCGCCCAGCTCGTCGTCGCCCGCGATGCGCCGGTCCAGCGGCATGAACTCGATGAACCGCACGTGCACGTCGTACTCGCGCGTGAGCGCGACGAACTCGTCGAGCTCCTCCTCCACACCGGGCAGCAGCAGCGTGTTGATCTTGACCGGCGAGAACCCCGCCGAGAAGGCGGCGTCGATGCCGGCGAGCGTGTCTTCCAGCTTGCCCCCGCGCGTGATGCGGCGGAACCGCTCGGCGTCCAGGCTGTCGAGGCTGATGTTGACCCGGTTGAGCCCGCTGGCGGCGAGCTCGCGGGCGAACCGCGGAAGCAGCAGGCCGTTGGTGGTGAGCGAGATGTCGTGGATGCCGCTGGTGCGCGCGAGCATGCCGACGAAGTCGGTGCAGCCGTGGCGGACGAGCGGCTCGCCGCCGGTGATGCGCACCTTGGTGATGCCGACGTCGGCGGCGACACGGGCGAACGCGGCCAGCTCCTCGTAGCTGAGGATCTCGCTGTGGTCGCGCGCCTCGACCCCGTCCGCCGGCATGCAGTACCTGCAGCGCAGGTTGCACCGGTCGGTGATGGAGAGGCGCAGGTAGTCGACCCTGCCATGTTCGCGCGGCGTGCCGTCCATGGAACGGAAGTGTACGCCACCGGCAAGCGTTCGTCACACAGAGGGATAACGGCAGCCCGACGCGGGCGGTGAGACCGAGGTGAGCGGCTCAGATCCGCGACGGACGCCGGGCGGCTGTGCCTGCACTCCCATCAGGAGTGGCCGCCCGGCGTCGCGTCGCGCCGGCCCCGACTCGCAAGGGGGTCACCGGGGGACCGGGTGACGCGGACGGGAGAATGGGCGAGAAACCCCGGCCGCGCCACCCTGCCCCCGGGCGCCCACGCGAGACCGGCAGACAGCAGGAAGGGAGGGGCCGGCGCGATGCCGGGCACCTTCTCCTTTCCACACTGGGAGACACGGCGGTTTCCCGCTGTACCCTGCCGGCATCCGGCTCCATAGGCGATGCCCGTAGGAGTCCGGCGCTCGGAGAAGCAGCGTCAGTATAAGCAATCCCTTAACGTCGGGCAAGGAGGCCCGGAACGCCGTCAGCCGGCCGGCAACACGTGCACGTCGGCCGGCCGTACGGTCACGGAGACGGAGTGGCCGACCCCGATGCCGGCGGCTTCGAGATCGCCCGCCGGCACGAGGGCCTCGAGCGGCGCGGGAGCCTCGAGGCCCACCAGCACGTGGCCGCCCTGCAGGGTGAGCCGGGTCACCTGCGCGGTGAGCGTACCCGGCGCGGACGCCGTCGCGAGACGCACGTCCTCCGGCCTGACCACCACGAGCACGTCGCCGTCCGGCAGCGGCGCGGCCACGCCGAGCTCCCCCCGCCGCCGAGTACCGCGACGCGCGGGTCGTGCGGGTCGCGGCGCGCCGGCAGCACGTTGCGCGCGCCGAGGAACCTGGCGACCGCGGCGTCGGCCGGCCGTCGCAGCACCTGGAGCGGCCGGCCCTGCTGGTGCACGCGCCCGGCGATCAGCACGTGGCACTCGTCGGCGAGCGCGAACCCCTCGTCGCGGTCGTGCGTGACGTGGAGCACCGGGAGGCGGCGCTCGCGACACACCCGCCTCAGCAGGTCCTGCAGACCTTCTCGCGCCTCCGGGTCCACGGCGCTCAGTGGCTCGTCGAGCAGAAGGGCGCGGGGACCGGCGGCGAGCGCCCGCGCCAGCGCCACCCGCTGGCGCTCGCCGCCCGAGAGCGTCGCGGGACGCCTGTCGAGCAGGCCCCGCACCCCGACCGCCTCGGCGAGCGACTCGACGTCGCCCGAGGCGCCCCGGGCCCCGTAGGCGATGTTCTTCTCCACCGTGAGGTGCGGGAACAGGAGGCCGTCCTGGAACACGAGGCCGACATGGCGGCGCTCCGGCGTGAGCGCGGTGACGTCCTCGCCGGCGAGCAGGACCTCTCCGGTGACCGCCGGCCGCACGCCGGCCACCGCCTCCAGCACGAGGCTCTTGCCGGCGCCGCTCGGGCCGAGCAGCACCGCGTAGGCGCCGTCCTCGACCGTCAGGCCGACGGGTCCGACGCGAAAACCGCCGGCCTCTACCTCGAGTCCGCGCAGCTCGATCACGGCGCCCCCGTCTTCGAGCGGCGCCGCCGCGGCATCAGGAACGACCGGACCACGAGGAACACCACGAACGCGACGATGACGATGAGCACCGCCGGCGGCTGCGCCGCGCGCAGCCCGAAGCCCTCGAACCGCTCGAACGTGAGCACGGAGATGACCTTGGGGTTGTAGGCGAGGATCACCACGGCGCCGAACTCGCTGATGCCTCTGCCCCACATGAGCAGCGCACCGGCCATCACACCGCGCCAGGCCTGCGGGAACGTCACGCGGGCGAACGCGCCGAAGCGCGACGACCCGAGCGTGCGCGCGACGTGCTCGTAGCGCGGGTCCACGAGCGCGAACGACTCGCGCGCGCCGTCGACGAGGAACGGCAGGCTCACGAAGATCATCGCCAGCACGATGCCGGCCATGTTCTCGGTGAAGGTGATGCCGAGCGGCTCGAGCAGCCGCCCGACGACGCCCTGCCGGCCGTAGACCGTCAGCAGGGCGATGCCGGCGGCCGTGTGCGGAAAGACGATCGGCAGGTCGATGATGCCCTCGACCGCGCGCTTGCCGGGGAACTCCTTGCGCGCGAGCAGGTACGCGAGCGGCACGCCGACGACGAAGCCGATGACGGTGGTGATGAGCGCCGCGACCACCGTGAGGACCAGGGAGCGGCGCACGTCGTCCTGCCGGAGCGCCTCGCCGAGGAGGCCGGCGCCGGCGCCCACGATCATGCTCGCCGCCGGCAGCAGCACGAACGTGACGAGCACGACGCCGGCCACCGCGCACAGCGCCCAGAACGGCGAGACGCGGAGGCGCATCAGGCGCGGCGGGTCAGTCCGCCGCCGCGCACGCCCGCCTCACCTCCCCGGGCGCCGCCGGGGCACCGTCGAGCTCCGGCGGCGTGAGCAGCGGCTGATGGTCCTCCTCGAGGATGCGCCGCGCGTCCGGCCCGAGCAGGAACGCGGCGAACTGGCGCGCCAGCTCCGGGTCCGGCGCGTTCGCCGGGATCGTGAACGCGTAGCGGATCACGTCCCCCGTGAACTCGGGCCGGACGCTGGCGAAGCGGCGGAAGTCCAGCTTGACGGTGACGGAGCGGTACTCGTCGCGGAGCTTCTCGTCGCCGAGGTCGATGGAGTCCGGCAGCCGCACGTACTCGAGCCCGTGCTGCCGGGCCACGCTCTCGTACTCGAACGCGCAGTCCAGGTCGCCGGACTCGAGCAGCGCGACGAGCTGGATGCTGGCGCCGCGCAGCACCACGTTGGAGCCGGCGCTCGTCTCGAGGATCTCCGGCACCTCGATGACGTCCACGTCGCCGCGGCGCTGGACCGTGATGGGCGTGGTGAAGCGGCCCATGAGCATGTCCTCGAGCAGGTACGGGTCGTCGTACTCCCGCTCGGCGAGCTGCAGCACCATGAGGGCGCGGTAGCCGGCGGCGTCGAACCGCGGGTCGGCGAGCCCGAAGCGGACGTCGTCGCCGGTGAGCCGGCGGTACCACGTCCCGGACGTCAGCTCGCCGGCCAGCGGGCTCTTGGGCGAGACGGCGAGCACCATGCGGTTGGTGGCGAACGAGCAGTACCAGTCCGCCCACGGGTCCCCGGTCTCCGGGTCGTCCCGCTCGTACATGAGCGGCGGGATGAGCTGCTCGTCGGCGCTGGCGACGAAGTCCATGCGGTCGCCCAGCTCCGTGACGTGGCGCAGCACCTGGATGCTGCCGTGCGCCTCGGTGATCACGTCCACGCCCGGGTGCTGCTTCTCGAACTCGGCGGCGAGCCTGTCGAACGGCACGATGAGGCTGCCGGCGTACATGAGCCTGACCTCGCGCGCGTCAGAGCCGCACCCTGCGGCGAGCAGGGAGAGAAGGAGGAGGGCGGCGAGCGTGACCGCGACCCGGGTCGCGGTCACGCCCGGCCCCGCAGAGCGGCGCTGCGACCACTCCACCGCCGCCTCCTCTCACCTCACCCGCACGACGATGCGGGCGATGCCCCCCGGCATCTGGGCTTCGCTCAGACCGGGGCCGACGAGCCGCAGGGGGAAGTACTCGTCGGGCAGCTCACCGCCGTCCACCTTGGACGACAGCACGATGTCGTCCTTGCCGGCGATGTCGCGGGAGTCGATGGTCACCACGTCGCCGGTGGTCGTCTCGATCTGGATGTCGTAGCCGCCGCGGGCCAGCTTGGCGTTGTAGGCGCCCGCGTCGTGCTTCTTCTGGTCGTCGACCATGCCGGCCACCAGGTAGAGCGGGATGCCCTCCCAGCGGGTGCCCTGCTCGTCGACCCACCCGGAGCCGTGGCAGCCGGGCGAGGCGCAGTTGACGTAGGAGGCGCGGGTGATCTCTCCGGGCACCGCGCCCTCCAGCTGCACCTTCCACGCCGCCGACGCCTTGGTGACGCTGAGCTCCCGCAGCCACTTGATGGCCCAGTGGCCCTCCGTCACCTGGGCCGCGGTGTCCTGCGCGATGGCCAGCTTGAGCGGGCCGTCGTCCTCGTCGATGGGCTCGCCCGTCGTGCTCGTAGGCGACGATCACGTGGAGGTCGCCGTCGGCGGGCTCCTCCTCGCCGGTCGCGGGGTCGAACGTGGTGAAGCCGTTGCCGGCGATCTGCCGGTACGAGAACGTCATGCCGTACCCGTCCTCGGCCACGATGGTCACGCCGTTGGCCTCGGTGATGCCCCCGACCAGGTCGGCCAGCTGGGTGAGCGGAACACCCTTGTACTTCGTCGGCGGGGTGATGGTGCCGGTGCTGCTCTTGATGCCGGCGTACCCCTCGTAGGCCGGCAGCGCCTTGAGCCCGGCCATGGTGAAGCTCTTCGTCGCGTCGTCACCCCTGACGGTCAGCACGATGGGGCCTGAGTCAGACGGAGACGGCGAGGCCTGGCCGCCGGAGCCGCCGCCACAGGCGGCGGCGAGGGCGGCCAGGCCGAGCGCCGCGGCGCGAGATCAGCGCCGCGGCGGGCCGGCGCCGCCGGGCGGTGCGGAACCGGCCCGGTGTGCGCGGCGCACGCGTCACTTGGGCAGCAGGTAGATCTTGGTGATGCGCCCGATGGACGACCTGGCCGGCACCTGCCTGACCGGCCCGACGAGCCGGAGCGGATAGTAAGTCTCGGTGAGGTCAGACCCCATCAGCTTGTTGGCGAGGATGATGTTCGTCTTGTTGCGGATCGTGCGGGATCCCAGGATCGCGTACTTGCCCGAGGCCGAGACCAGCTTGATGCGGTAGCCCCTCAGGGCGAGCGCCTCGTTGTAGGCGCCGTAGCTGTCGTGGCCGGGGCCGCCGTCCACCTTGCCGATGCACAGGAACAGCGGCACGCCGCTCCAGGTCTTCTCGGTGGTGGGATTGACCCACGAGAACCCGTGACAGCCGGGAGCGGCACACGAGTCGTAGGAGACGCGGTCGAGCGTGTAGGTCTGGCGCGTGCCGTTGCGCCGCTTGAGGCCGAACATCTTGACCTTCCACTCGGCCACGGCGCCGCGCAGGGTCACGCGGTCCACCCACTTGACCATCAGGTGGCCGTCGACGATCTGGTGGACGTTCGACTCCTGGGCCACGATGAGGCGCAGCGGGCCGTCGCCGGCCGGTGGCCCGGTGAGCGCCTGGCCGTCGACCTCGTAGGCGAGGATCATGTCCCACGGCGCCTCGGCGGTCTCCTCCGCCTTGGTCGCCTCGTCGTAGAACTGCACGTCGGTGTGGCTGAAGATCTGGCCGTAGGTGTACGTCATCCCGTAGTCGTCGGAGGCGAGGACGTCGCACGCGCTCAGCGGCGACATGCCGCCTGCCTGCGCAAGGACGTCGGCGAGCTTGACGCCCTTGACCGGGAGGTTGGGGTAGACGGTGCCGGCGCTGCTCTTCCAGCCGAAGTACCCGGAGTACTCGGGCAGCGCCTTGATCTGGGTCATCGTGAAGGTCTTGGGCTGGCCGTCGGCGCCGGTCACGGTGAGCACCACCGGGTCGACGGCGCGCGCCTGCGTGGCGGGCGAGAACGCTGCCGCAACTGCGACGGCGGCGACGGCGAGCGCCGCCACCAGCACAGCGGCCACGACGGTCGTTCGGAACTTCATCTCTGCTCCCTCATGTGTGCGACTCCGGCGGCGGCGCGGCGGGAGAATGGGCGAGACCCCGCCGCGCCGGCCGTGCCGGAGCGGACGCCGGCTCAGAACCTGAGCCGGATCTTGGTGACGCCGTAGGCCGACAGCTTGTTGTTGAACGGCTGCGTGATGGGCGGGCCCCCGACGAAGCGGAAGGGGGCCTCACCGCCCTCGAGCAGCTGGTCGGCCTTGAGCTTGGCGACGATCCAGTGCACGCGCGGCTTGCCGTTCTTGAGGATCAGCTTGCTGCTGATCTTGGGCTTGTAGCCGTCGCGGCAGAAGAACTGGATGGTGTAGCCCTTCTTGGCCTTGGCCAGGTTGAACGACCCGGGCTTGCCGTCGTCGACCTTGGCCAGCAGCTTGTAGAGCGACTGGCCTTTGTAGACGTACTTGAGCGACGGGTTGATGTCCCCGGCCTTGGTGCCGTCCCAGATCACCGTGGCCGGCACCTTGTCGATGGGCAGCACGACGGTCCGCCGCCCCTGCAGGGTCAGCGTCCAGCCGCCCTCCGGAGGAGCGTCCGGGTCGGTGGTCGCCATGGGCTGCGGCGTCTGTGCTACCGCATCCCGGTCAAAAGGGGCTCTGCTGCACCACCGGCTCGATGCTGATGCGCTGCACGCCGGCCGGCTTGCGGCTGCCGAAGATGCTCGAGTCGCTGGAGACCAGCTTGAGCGGCCAGTTGGGCTTCCAGGAGGCGTACTCGTCCACCGTCATCGGGTTCTTGATCGAGGCGGTGCCGAGCGTGAGCGGCGCGCCGTTCATGAGGTCGGCGACGACCAGCTTGTTCTTCAGCGTGGCCACCTCGAGGCTCGTGTACCTGGCGGTGAAGCCGTCGACGCCCGTGATGGCCACGGTGTAGCCGGGCG
Organism: uncultured Thermoleophilia bacterium; assembly: GCA_963747935.1. Lineage (GTDB taxonomy): Bacteria > Actinomycetota > Thermoleophilia > UBA2241 > UBA2241 > CAIXSE01. The sequence continues at coordinate 167,360 of CAVVGY010000007.1, forward strand.
CGGTGGTGGCGAGCTTCCAGTTGAAGCCGTTCGGGTTGGCGTCGTCGATGCGGCCGACCAGGCGCCAGAGGGCGACGCCGGTGTAGGTGAGGTCGTCGCTCGGGTCGTCGGGGGTCTTGTTGTCGTCGACCACGATGCGCTTGACCAGCGCACTCTTCTGCCAGGCGCGATACGCGTAGTCGGGCATGGTCTGCTTGCTCTTGATGCCGCGCAGCTGCAGCAGCCAGCCGTAGGGCACGCCGGTGTCGGCGGCGCGGGCGGTCTGCACCACCGGCTCGATGCTGATGCGCTGCACGCCGGCCGGCTTGCGGTTGCCGAAGATGCTCGAGTCGCTGGAGACCAGCTTGAGCGGCCAGTTGGGCTTCCAGGAGGCGTACTCGTCCACCGTCATCGGGTTCTTGATCGAGGCGGTGCCGAGCGTGAGCGGCGCGCCGTTCATGAGGTCGGCGACGACCAGCTTGTTCTTCAGCGTGGCCACCTCGAGGCTCGTGTACCTGGCGGTGAAGCCGTCGACGCCCGTGACGGCCACGGTGTAGCCGGGCGCGGTGGTGGCGAGCTTCCAGTTGAAGCCGTTCGGGTTGGCGTCGTCGATGCGGCCGACCAGGCGCCAGAGGGCGACGCCGGTGTAGGTGAGGTCGTCGGCTCGGGTCGTCGGGGGTCTTGTTGTCGTCGACCACGACGCGCTTGACCAGCGCACTCTTCTGCCAGGCGCGATAGGCGTAGTCGGGCATGGTCTGCCTGCTCTTGATGCCGCGCAGCTGCAGCAGCCAGCCGTAGGGCACGCCGGTGTCGGCGGCGCGGGCGGCGAACGCCGGCGCGGCGAGCGCCAGCAGCACCACCGCCGCGCAGGCCAGGACAAGTACCGATCTCGTCTTCATCCTCACTCCTCCCCAGGGGTTCCTTTCGCGCTTCTCCGGCGGAGGGATGGGAGGCCGGTGCCGAGAGCGGCGAGGCGAGAGGTGCGCGCGGAAGGGGCCCGCGAGCGCCTTCTCCTTTCCGCTCTGGGAGACACGGCGGTTTCCCGCTGTACCCTGCCGGCATCCGCATCCATAGGTCTCCCCGTAGGCGTGCGGCGCTCGGAGAAGCAGGAGGATTCTAAGGAATTCCTTAGCGTGAGGCAACGACCGACTGGAGCACGAAGAGACGGCGTCGTGGACAGGCTGTCCCGTGGCGGAGAGGAAGGGCGGACGAAACGGGGCCGGGACGGCGGGTGCTTCGGCCCGCCGTCCCGGCCCCGTCGGAGCAGGTTCTCGTCTTGCGACGTCTTACTTGTCGATCATGACCTCGGTGGCCTTGATGACCACGGAGACGTCGTCGCCGGCCTTGAGGTCGAGCGCCTCCGCCGAGTGCCGCGTGATGGCGGCGGCTACCTCGTTGCCCGCCACGTCCACGACGATCTCGGCCATCACGGTGCCGAGGACGATGCTCTTGACGGTGCCGGGCAGATGGTTCCGAGCGCTGAGACTCATGTGGATCCCTCCCTGGGCGTTCTTCGCGCCGGTCGTGACACGACTGGTGGTCTCTTAGGAGCATTACCCTCGGCCGGGACCCTAAGCAACGACGTAAGGTCGTTTACGTACGCTAAATATCCGCTGACCGTGCAGCGAGGCTCCAACTAGTCCATCCAGGGCCTCAGACGAAAAGAGGGCGGCGGGCCCGAAGGCCCGCCGCCCCATGTGCTCGGCGCGGCGCGCTAGTGCACCGCATGCGGGCGTCTAGCGCGCCGCACCTCGTAAGTCAGTCAATGTCGCGCGCCTCCTTTCCTCGTGGCTCCCGGCCGGTCCTGCCCGTGCTCTCCAAGCCACGGACTCCCCGGCCGCCTGCCCGTCCGAGCCCCTTGTGGGCCGTGCTCCCCGGTGAGCCTTGTCGGCTCACCGGCCCTCACGGCCCGAGCGGCTCGCGCAGGCAGGCGTCGGTCGGTGGTCCGCCGGTCTGCCAGTCCATCTCGCGGATGGCCACCATCTTCAGCTCCGTCATTTCCCGAATGGCGTATTTCAACCCTTCTCGGCCAATGCCGGAACCCTTGATACCACCATACGGCATGTGGTCAACCCTGAACGTCGGCACCTCGTTGATCATCACGCCGCCCACCTCGAGGCGCCGCGCCGCATACATCGCCTTGTTCAGGTCGTTGGTGAACACGCCGGCCTGCAGGCCCATCTCGCTGTCGTTGCTGATCTCGATCGCCTCGCAGAGGTCACGCGCCTTGAGGATGCTGAGCACGGGGCCGAACACCTCGCGCGCACAGACCTTCATCTCGCGCGTCACGTCGGTCAGGACCGTCGGCAGCAGGCGGCCGTCCTCGCTCACGCCGCCGGTGGCCAGGGTCGCGCCCTGGTCCACCGCCTCCTGGATCCAGCCCTTGACGCGCTCGGTCTCGTCCTCGTTGATGAGCGACGCGACGTCGGTGGTCTCGTCGAGCGGATCGCCGACCTTGAGCGCCTCGACGAGGGGGATGAGCTTCTCCATGAACGCGTCGTACACCGCCTGGTGCACCACGACGCGCTGCACGGAGATGCAGATCTGGCCGGAGTTGGCGAACCCGCCGGCCACCACCCGCTGGACGGCGAGGTCGAGGTTGGCGTCGTTGTCGACGATGGTCGCCGAGTTGTTGCCCAGCTCGAGCGTGATCATCTTCATGCCGGCGTCGCCGGCGATCTGCCGCCCGACCGGCGGACTACCGGTGAAGCTGACCATGTTGGTGCGCTCGTCGGTGACCATCATGTTCCCGATGGTCCGGCCGGCGCCGACCACCACCTGCAGCGTGCCGTCGGGCAGGCCCGCCTCGGCGAGCAGCTCCGCCAGCCGCAGGGCGGTGAGCGGCGTGTTGGAGGCCGGCTTGAGCACGACGGCGTTGCCGCCGGCCAGCGCCGGCGCCACCTTGTGGCTCACCAGGTTGAGCGGGAAGTTGAACGGCGAGATGGCGGCGATCACGCCGCGCGGCTCGCGGATGGTCCAGCCGAACCGGTTCTCGCCGCTGGGGTCGGCGTCCATCTGGACGAGGTCGCCGGCCGTGCGCTTGGCCTCTTCGCTCGCCCAGCGGAACGTGCTCGCGCCGCGCTTGGCCTCCACGCGCGCGTCCTTGAGCGGCTTGCCGCCCTCGGCCGCGATGATGTGCGCGATCTGCTCTGCGTTCTCCTCGATGAGGTGGGACGCGCGCTCGAGGATCGCCGCGCGCTTCCACGCCGGTGTCCAGCGGAACGCCTCGGCGGCGACGCGCGCACGGTCCAGCACCCGGTCCATGTCCTCGAGCGTTGCGGTGGGGATGCGCGCCAGCTCCGCGCCGTCCCACGGCGCGCGCAGCGTCATCTCTTCTCCGGTCCCGTACGGCCCCGTGATGACGAGGTCCGGCGCGACGATGTCGCTCACCCGGATCCCCGCCGCGTCCTTTGCGGTGATGCTCATCCTTTGCCTCCCCCTCCGCCGCCTTCGCGCCGGCAGCATGGTCACGTGGTCCTGCCGGCGTGCTTACCCGGCGGAGCCGGCCGGCTCACGCGCCGCCGATGGCGGCGCGCCTCCGGCCGGCCCCGGCCGTCTCCCACCAGAGGACGGGACGGCGGCTCGTGCGACCGGCGCCCCGGTGCCCTGTCCGCGGCCGCCCCGCCCTGCTCGGATGCTCAGGGCCGGCAGTTCGCGCAGAACTCGACCCAGGCCTCGTCCTTGCTCGCCTCACCCTCGCGGAACGGACGCCGGTCGCTCAGGGGCACGACCCGGCGGCCGTTGCCCGAACTCTCGGCCTTGCCGCGCTGGTACACGCCCATGGGCTGGTCGGTGAGGTCGATGTTGATCTGCTTGATCTCCGTATACTCGTCGAGGCCGTAGCTGCCCAGCTCGCGGCCGATGCCGCTCTGCTTGTAGCCGCCCCAAGGGGCTTCGCTGTACGTCGGGTGATACGTGTTCACCCAGGTGATGCCGGCGCGCATCGCCTTGACCACGCGCATCGCGCGGGTGACGTCCTTGGTCCACACGGCGCCGGCGAGCCCGTAGATGGTGTCGTTGGCGAGGCGGATCGCCTCTTCCTCGCTGTCGAACGGGATCACCACGAGCACCGGCCCGAAGATCTCCTCCTGCGCGATGCGCATGGAGTTGTCCACGTTCACGAAGATCGTGGGCTCGTAGTAGAAGCCGCTGCCGCTGAGCCGGCGGCCGCCGGTGGCCAGGGTCGCACCCTCTTCCTGGCCGATGCGCACGTAGTCCTCGACCTTGTCGAGTTGCTGCTTGCTGACCAGCGGGCCCATCTCGCTCTCGGCGTCGAGCGGGTCGCCGACCTTGATCGCCATCGCGCGGCTGACGAGCTCGCCGACGAAGCGGTCGTGGATGGAGCGCTCGACGAGCAGGCGGGAGCCGGCCGAGCAGACCTCGCCGGCGCCGGCGAAGATGCCGATCAGCGCGCCGTCGACGGCGGCCTCGAAGTCGGCGTCGGCGAACACGATGTTGGGGCTCTTGCCGCCCAGCTCGAGGCCGATCTTCTTCACGTTCTCGGCAGCCCGGCGCATGATGCTCTTGCCGACCTCGACGGACCCGGTGAACGCCACCATGTCGACGTCCTGATGGCCCGCGAGGTAGTCGCCGATCTCACCGCCCGGGCCGGTCACGACCTGGAACACGCCCTTGGGCAGCCCGGCCTCCTCGAACACCTTCGCGAGCTCGAGGTTGGTGAGCGGGCTCACGGTGGCCGGCTTGAGGATCATCACGTTGCCGGCGGCGAGAGAGGGACCTGCCTTCCACGCCGCCATGAGCATCGGGTAGTTCCACGGCGTGATGCCCACGGTGACGCCGACGGGCTCGCGTACCACCATGCTCATGGTCTCGCCCGGTACCTCGAGCGTCTCGCCGTGCTGGTCCTGGACCATGCCGGCATAGAGCTCGAAGGTGTGGGCCGCGTCGAGCATGTCCACGCGCGATTCCTCGAGGAGCTTGCCCATCTGCAGGCTCTCGAGGCGGGCGAAGTCCTCGGCGCGCTCGCGGAGGAGCGCCGCGGCTCTGTTCAGGATCACCGCGCGCTCCATGGCCTTCATCCTCGGCCAGGGGCCGTTGTCGAAGGCCTCACGGGCGGCGCGCACGGCCTTCTCGGCGTCCTCCACGCCGGCCTTGGGCACGTACGCGATCACCTCTTCAGACGCGGGATCTGTGACCTGGTAGGTCTGGCCGCCGGCCGCGTCCGTCCAGCGGCCGTCGATGAACATCTGGTAGTGCCTGACCTCTTGTCCTGACCTTGGTACCACGGTGGCCATGCTTCTCACCTCATCACGGGGCCCGGCTTGCGCCGGGCGCGAGTCTTGCACGGGTCGAGCACGGCGCGCCTGCACGCCGCCGCTCGAGGACGTCTCACACTCAGGGAATTCCCACCCTTTCGGTCGGGAAACCCGCCACGCATTGGTGGGGCGTGACGGAATGCGGCCGGCGCGGTCAGGGGCTGACTGCTTGACGAAGCCACCGGGGCGGCGGGGAGGTACGTCGTCGGGGGGTCGGAGCCCTTTTCGGAGCCTTTCTCGGAGCCCCTTTCGGAGCCTGAATCAGCACCGGAAGAGGCTCCACCCCCCAGACACGGTACCTCCGCCTCGCCCGGAGGCCGCGATACCTCCGCCTCGCCCGGAGGCCGCGCCGCGAAGGAAGCCAGAGCGATTTCGGGCCTGGGGCGCGCGGAAGCGGCACGGACGCCGCGCGCCCGCGTCAGCTGAGATCGCTCAGAAGCACCCGAGCTGGCACTGCATCACCTTGATGCCCAGCTCGTTGCAGGTGCGACCGACGTCCGCGAGCGGCACGTCGAGGTCGCGAGCGATCTTGAAGGCGTCTTCGCAGGCGATGCGCTTCTCGTCGCCGGCGTGGGCCTTCAGGGACTCGATGAGTCGGGGGATGTTGCCGGGAGTCATGGCCCGAGTGTACGCACGCCGCCGGGCCACGGGCAAGCACCTGGCCGGCGCACCGTGCCGACGCCGGCCCCACGGCCTCAGCCGCGGCGCTCTTCCCCGGGCGGCTTGGTGAACTTGGCGAAGATGTAGACCGCCACGTAGATGAACAGGAACAGCAGCGCGAACAGCACGGTGAACCCGAGGATCCGCGGCTGCGAGTGCGGGTCGGTGACACGGCCGAGCAGCTCGTTCGCGAGCGGTCCCGGACGGCGCACCAGGTCCCAGCTGTTCCAGCGCAGGAACCGGCCGAGGTAGATTCCAACGCTCCCGAGGCCGGCGACCGCCACCACGAAGACCCAGCCGGCCACCACCCCGGCGCCGCGCGAGACGATCTCGTGCATGAGGTACAGCGAGACCACACCGAGCATGAGGCCGGTCCACGCGAACCAGTAGAGCATGAGCACGTCGTACCACCCCGGCACGATGTCGCCCATGCTGCCGAGGTGCAGGAAGTCCGTGAGGATGTACGGGGCGTTGGGGAAGAACGCCAGCCACACCAGCGCCGCCAGCAGGACGAACACCCACAGCGCGGCGCGGCGCCTGGCCGCAAGGCTGAAGGCGATGGCCGCGAACACGAACGGCACCCAGGCGAGCACGAGGTTCCACAGCAGGAACCAGTAGTGATAGGTGTGCGAGTACCACGAGCGCGCGCCGATGAGCGCGACACAGACGAGCGACGCCGCCCCGAGGAGCCCGACGATGGCGTACGCGAACCGGTGGCGACCGGCCGCCGGCGCGCGCGTGACCAACTCGTCGGCGGCGGCCGGCTCGGCGGCCTCGGCGAGAGGCTCGGCGGCCACGGTGCGGACGGGGGCGTCGTCAGGCGCCGGCTCGCGCCGGATGGCGCCGTCGAACGGCCCCGGCGAGCCTGGTCCTCGCGTGCTCACCCGCCCCCCAGGGGCGGGAACAGCGCGACCTCGTCGCCGGGCCCGAGCGCGTGCTCCGGGCCGGCGTGCACGCCGTTGACGAGGATGAGTCCGGCGGCCCCGGGCTCGAGCCCCACGGCCTCGACGACGGCCGCCACCGAACCCACCTCGAGAGGGTCGAACTCACAGGCCGTGCGGCGCCCCGGCGTGCGTAGTTCGAGACCCGCGAAGAGCCTGACGCTGATCGTGCCGGCGGCGTCCGTCATGCCTCGACGATACCACTCATCCTCCCGCCCCACCCTGCCGATACGGAGGGCGAGCACCCGCCGGTGTGGAGGCCGCGGCGTGTGGACGACCATGGGACCATCGAGAACGACAACCCAGCCGCGCCGCCCCTCGAGGGAGGCCCGGCCGCGCAGCGACCCGAGCCTCAGCTGGCCACGGCGGGCGCGGGCGCGATCGACGACGCGCAGAGCGAGGGCGCCCAGGAAGGCGGCGCGCCCGACGGCCGCGACCAGGCGCTGCGCGCCGTCCAGGTCGCGCTCATCAAGGAGATCGACGCCGCCATCAGCAAGCTCGAGCGGGCGCGCATGGGCGAGAGCACGCGCGAGCACCTGGAGATCCTGCGCAGCCTGTTGAAGGCGCAGGTCACGGCCTACCTCGAGCACTTCGTGGCGCGGCGCGCCACGCTCTTCTCGCACACGTCGATGATGTACGCCGGCGAGGTGGGCGCGCCCGGCGTGATCTCCACCACGTTCCGCGGCCTGCTCGAGGGCGGCACGGTCACGGGCGGCCAGGGCGCCAAGCTCGCCCAGTTGCTGAGCGACCGGCGGTCGCTGATCATCTTCGGCGATCGCGCGACCGGCAAGTCGACGCTGCTCAACTCGCTGTTCGAACTCATCCCGGTGGACGAGCGCTTCGTCGCCATCGAGCGCGGCCCCGACCTGCCGGCGCTCAAGGAGCGCTCGTTCTGCGTGCGCCTCGGCGTGGACGGAGATACCGACCTCCAGGCGTTGTTCGCCAAGGCGCGCCACATGGCCCCGGGACGCCTGGTGATCGGCGAGATGCACGCCGAAGAGGTGCGCGAGTTCTTCGGCTTCCTCGCCGAGGACCCCCGGGCCGGCGGACTCGCGACCTTGCGTGCGGAGACGGTGCACCGCGCGCTGGACGGCGTCGTCGCCGCGTTCGACGGCGACGACGCCGCGGCGCGCGATCTCCTCGCGCGCGTCAAGCCCGCGTTCGTCCACATGCACTCAGACGAAAAGGGCCGCCCGCGACTGGCGGCCATCTGGAGCGTCGAGGGCCTCGACGGCTCCGAGCTCGTGCTCCGCGAAGTCCAGACCGCCGCACCGGCGACCAGCATGCTGGTCGCCGAGACCTGAGCCGGCACTTCCCCCTGGGGCCGGCTCGAGTCGCGGCGCCCCCGCTCCCCAACGTCACCGCGACCCACCCTGCGTCACCCTTCCTGCCGTCCGCGCCGCGGAGTACGGTTGCCCTCGCAGGGTCCGGGATGGTACCGTGCCCGTTCACGACCGCCGCAAGGCGACTGTTCACCCCTGCTCCGGCATAAGGGCCGGGGCCGCACAGACCACAGGAGGTGATTGGGATAAACAGGTATGAGCTCATGCTCATCGTGAACCCGAACGCGGACGAGGATCGCCAGAAGGAGATCGTCGACCGTCTCCGCACCAACGTCGAGAAGGATGGCGGCGCTGTCGCCGGCATCGACGAGTGGGGCAAGCGGAAGATGGCGTACGAGATCAAGAAGGAATCCGAAGGCGTCTACACCGTCATCACGTTCACGGCGACACCACAGACCCTCGCTGAGACCGAACGCGTGCTGAGCATCACCGACGAAGTCCTGCGTTTCGGGACCAAGCGGCTGAAGTCCTAGCGGCACGACCGAGCGAAGGGAGTCCACCGTGGCCGGGTCCATCAACAGCGTCGTCATCGTCGGCAACCTCACGCGCGACCCCGAGTTGCGCGCGACCCCGAGCGGCACCAGCGTGTGCAGCCTGCGCATCGCCGTCAACGACCGGGTCAAGGACCCGACGAGCGGAGAGTGGGGCGACAAGCCCAACTACTTCGACGTCGACGTCTTCGGCGGACAGGGCGAGCGCTGCGCGCAGTACCTCGCCCGCGGCCGTCAGGTCGCCATCGCCGGCCGTCTGCGCTGGCGCGAATGGGAGACGCAGGACGGTCAGAAGCGTCAGGCCGTGTCCATCGTGGCCGACAACGTGCAGTTCATCGGCCCACGCGAGACCGGGGACGCCGGTGGCCAGCGCCCGCCCTACCAGGGCGGTCAGCAGGGCCAGGGCGGCCAGCGGGGCGCGCAGGCGGGCGGCGGCGGCATGCCGCAGCCGGGTCCTGTCGACGGCCCGTGGCCGGGCGACACTGCCGAGCCCGAGGACGACATCCCGTTCTGAGCGCGACGAGAGAGTGCGCCTTCGGGCGCTGTAAGGAGAAAGAAGACGCATGCCGAGTTCCACGACCAAGCCGCGGCGTGAGAAGAAGAGCAAGGCCGGAGGGTTCGGCCAGGCTCGCCGCCGCTTCTGCTACTTCTGCAAAGAGAAGATCGAAGAGGTCGATTACAAGAACTTCACGACCCTTCGACGCATGATGTCCGAGAAGGGCAAGATCCGCTCGCGCCGCATCACCGGCACGTGCCGCTGTCATCAGAATCAGCTGGCGTCGGCCGTCAAGCACTCGCGAGAAATGGCACTGCTGCCCTACGTAAGCCGCTGAGGAGGGCTCCATGGAGGTCATTCTGCTCCAGGACGTCGAGAATCTCGGCGACAAGGGCCAGTTGGCGAATGTCGCTCGAGGTTACGCCCGCAACTACCTGATCCCGCGCAAGCTGGCTGAGGTCGCGACGCCGGGCAAGATCGTCGAGTTCCGTCGTCGCGAAGAAGAGCGCAAGGCCCGCGACGTCCGCATGGCCGCGCAGGCCGAGGAGTTCACGGCCACGCTCAACAAGACCGTCATCACGCTGGCCGCCAAGGCCGGCGAGGGCGACCGCCTGTTCGGCAGCGTCACCGCCGCCGACGTGGCCGACGCGATCAAGGACGCGCGCGGCATCACCATCGACAAGCGCAAGGTCCTGCTGGAGGAGCCGATCAAGGAACTCGGCACCTTCCAGGTCGACGTCGAGGTGGCCGAGGGCTTCGTCGCCAGCGTCAAGACCATCGTCGTGCCCGCCTGACGCAGTCCGGCCGACACGCACAAGACCGGGAAGCCCCGGGCGAGGCGCGCGATGCGCTTCTCCCGGGGCTTCTTGCTGCAGCGAGGGCTTCTGCTGCAGCGAGGGCTTCTCGCCCCCGTCACGCGTTCCCGCTACGCCTGCAGTCCGGGGACGCTCAGCCGTGAGCCGAGGAAGGCCCACAGCAGCACGCCGTCCAGCAGCAGGGGCAGGACCGCCCACGGCGAGATCCACACGACCTGCAGCACCACGGAGCAGGAGGCGCCGGCCACGACCAGCGCGAGGAACCACTGCGCCGGCACCAGCCAGTGCAGCAGCGCGGCGGCGGCGAGCAGGAAGAACACCGCGCTGGCGATACCGAGGAGCGGCGTGAGCGAGTCGACCAGGTTGCCGGCCGGCAGCAGGGTCCGCGTGTCCAGGCCGAACGGCCACACCAACCGGCCTCCGACCCACCACGGCGGCGGAGCCTGCCCGGCCTTCGCTGGCACGAGCGCCGTGAGGTTGATGTGCGCCGCGAACAGCAGCAGGCAGAGGATCAGGTAGCGCATGGTGACTCCTTTCCGTGGAAACTCTTGTCTTTTCTAGTTTCCTGATGACCTGAGAGAGGCCCGCCGCACCGGCGAGCCTCGACGTGCCTAGCCGATGAACCTGAGAATGCGCGCGAGCAGCTCTTCGTCGCGGTCGTAGGACGGGTCGTCGCGCACGATCAGCAGGTACTCGACGACCATGGCGCTGACCATCTGCTCCACCAGGCGCGCATCGCCGGCCGGGAACTCACCCGAGTCCATGCCGGACTGGAGGAGCTCGCGGATGAGGTCGCCGTTGGCCTTGCGGAACGCGTCGGCGGCGACCTCGTACTGCGCGAGCCACTCCTCGCGCTCGGTCTCCTCCACGTGGCGCCTCCCCGTGTCGATGACGATGCGCAAGGCGGCCTCGACCCGGGCGGCGAAGGTGGGCAGCGCGGCCAGCATGGCCATCAGCCGCGCCTTCTCCTGCGCCGCCTGGCGCTCGACGATGTACGCATAGATCTCGCGCTTGCCGCCGAAGTGCACGTAGATGGTCTTCTTGGACATGCGCAGCGCACGGGCGACGTCGTCCAGCGTCGTGCCGGAGTACCCGACCTCCTCGACGCGACGGCGGAAGACCTCCGCTATCTGCTGCTGCGTCGAGCTCACGGCACCCTCCGGTCTCGTCGTGGAAACTCCTTACGCTGTGAGTTTCCACCATGGGAACTCGTTTGTCAAGCAGTTTCCGACGCTCAGCGCTCCTCCAGGAGCCGGACCGACGCCGTCTCTAGGGCCTGGGTCCCGTCATGAACACGTAGGCGCGGATCTCGGAGATCCGCCACCCGTCACCGTCCCTGATGAGGACGTCGGTGAACCGGTGCACCAGGGGCGGCAGAGCCACGCCGTCGGCGTCGTGCAACCCCGCGATCACCGCCTCGCCGTCCGCGAGAGCGACGTCGGCGGAGACGAATCGGACGCTGAGGATGGTGCCGGTGTGCGTCGAGCCGCGGCCTCTGCCGGTGAGCAGGGCGGACAGCAGCCCGCGTATCTCGTCCCTCCCCGAGCTCACTCCGCCGAATGGGTCGACGATGGTCGCGTCCGGGGCGAAAGGCGAGACCAGAGCATCGAGGTCCGCGCGGTTCCACGCGTTGTCGTAGGCCGCCTCCAGCGCCCTGACTGCGGCCTCATCCTGCACAAGCGGACCGGGATGAGTTCCATCGACCATGGTCGTCATGGTTCCCGCAGGCGCGCAGGCCACACCACAGCCAACAGACTCTCACCCTCAAGTAGAGGCTTACTCCGGCTACGCCGAGCCTTGCTCGCCACTCCGACACGCTGCGGGAGAGGCCTGTGGGGCAATGGAACGCGTCCGCTCCAGCGAGTAGACTGCTGGTCCACCGTCCACCGACCGCCCGGGGGAGCCATGGCCGTCGAGCGCATCGACGCAGCACCTGCAAGTCCGCACCTGCCGCCGCACAACCTCGAGGCGGAGCAGTCGGTGCTGGGCGCCATGCTGGTGAACCCCAACGCGATCACGGCGGTAGCCGAACTCCTCAGCCCCGACGACTTCTACCGCGACACGCACCGGCTCATCTACCGCGGAGTCATCACGCTCTTCGAGCGCGGCGAGGAGGTCGACGTCATCACGCTCGGCGCCCAGCTCGAGCGCGAGGGCGTGCTCGAGCGCGCCGGCGGGCGCGAGTTCGTGCACACGCTGGCCGAGTTCGTGCCGGCCGCGGCCAACGCCGCGCACTACGCGAGCATCGTGCGCGAGCAGAGCGTGCTGCGCTCGCTCATCCGCGTCGGCAACGAGATCGCCGAGCTCGGCTACCAGCACCCCGGCGACACGCGCGACCTGCTCGATCGCTGCGAGCAGAAGGTGTTCGCCATCCAGCAGCAGCGCAGCGTCGGCGAGTTCGAGCACATCAGGGAGGTGCTCGTCCGCAACTTCGAGCACCTCGCTACCATGGACGGAGAGCGCGGCCTCACCGGCGTCGCCACCGGGTTCGAGGGCATCGACGCTCTCACCGGCGGGTTCCAGCGCGCCAACCTCATCGTACTTGCGGCGCGCCCCGGCGTCGGCAAGACCAGCCTCGCGCTCAACATGGCCCAGCACATGGCCACCGAGGGCCACAAGCCGGGCGGCGGCAAGCACGCGGTCGCCATCTTCAGCCTGGAGATGAGCGCCGAGGAGCTGGGCGAACGACTCATGTGCTCCTCGGCCCGCGTCAGCTCCCACAAGCTCCGCACCGGCAAGCTCTCACCCGACGACCACGCCAAGCTGGTGCAGGCGGCCGGCGTACTCGAGAAGGCCGACATCTTCATCGACGACACCGCCGGCCTCAACATGTTCGAGCTGCGCGCAAAGGCGCGCCGCCTGCAGACCAAGACCCCGCTCAGCCTGCTCATCGTCGACTACCTGCAGCTCATGTCCGGCGACGGCCGCGCGGACAACCGCCAGCAGGAGGTCAGCAACATCTCGCGCGGCATGAAGCAGCTCGCACGCGAGCTCAGTGTGCCGGTCATCGCCATCAGCCAGCTCAACCGCTCGCCCGAGGCGCGCGCCGACCGTGAGCCCCAGCTCGCCGACCTGCGCGAGTCGGGCGCCATCGAGCAGGACGCCGACATGGTCATGTTCATCTACGAAGACCCCAGCGACCCGGCCTCCAAGGGCGTCGTCAAGGTCAAGATCGCCAAGCACCGTAACGGCCCCACCGGCCTGATACGCCTCGGCTTCGTGCGCGACTACACGCAGTTCCGCACCTTGCGCCAGACCGAGGAGTACGGGTACGGCGACGACGAGTAGGTCGGCCCGCGCGGCGCGGGTACACTGTGCCGCATGACTCCGGCCTCGGCTGATCCGACCGTCACACGCTTCCGCACTCCGGCGCTCGACCCGGTCGCGCTCATCCGTGCGCTCGGGCTCGAGGGCGCCGCTCCCGTGGCGCTGCTCGACTCGGCCGGCGGGTCGCCGCGACTGGCCGGCCGGCACTACCTCGCCTGGGACCCCATCTTCCGCCTGCGGGCGCGGGCCGGGGTCGTAGAGGTCACCGTCGGCGCCGGCGTCACCCGCGAGGGCGGGCCGGCGGCCCGCGCCCTCGCGCAGCAAGCCGGCGCCCTCACCGCGCTCGCGCCGTTCGAGGCGCTGCGCGAGGCCACACGGCTGGCCGCCCTGCCGCAGCCGGCCGGCGGCCCGAGCGAGGATCTGCCGGAGGCCGAGGCGCTGCTCGGCCTCCTCAGCTACGACGCCGTGCGCTACCTCGAGCGCCTGCCTGACACGGTGCGCGACGACCTCGGCATCCCCGACATCGACGTGTTCCTGCCGGGCAGGCTGCTGCGCTACGACCTTGCGAGCGGCGAGGCCGTGCTCGTCGACCGCCTCGCCGCGGACGCCGGCGCGGCGGCGGCGCAGGCGGCGCGCGTGGGCCAGGCCCTCGAGGCCGCGCGCCGCCCCTCCCCCGTCGCGCTGCACGGCAGCGACCTCCCGGTGTTCCGCAGCAACTTCACCCAGGCCGAGTACGAGGAGGTCGTGAGCCGCACGCGTGAGTACGTGTTCGCCGGCGACATCTTCCAGGCCAACCTCAGCCAGCGGCTCGACCTCTGCTACGCGCTCCCGAGCCTGCACCTCTACGACACGCTGCGCACCGTGAACCCCAGCCCGTTCGCAGGCTACCTGCACTTCGGCGACTACGAGCTCATCAGCTCGTCGCCCGAGCGCCTCGTCTCGCTGGACGCCGAGGGCTGGGCCGAGACCCGCCCCATCGCCGGCACAAGGCCGCGCGGCTCGCTCACGCCGGAGGACCTCACCGACGAGCTCAACCTCGACCCCAAGGACCGCGCCGAGCACATCATGCTGGTCGACCTGGAGCGCAACGACCTCGGCCGCGTCTGCGAGTACGGCACCGTGCGCGTCAACGAGCTCATGGTCAACGAGTTCTACAGCCACGTGATCCACATCGTGAGCAACGTGCGCGGCCGCCTGCACCCGTCGCGCGACTCCGTGGACCTGATCAGGGCGATGTTCCCGGGCGGGACCATCACGGGCTGCCCCAAGGTGCGCTGCATGGAGATCATCGACGAGCTCGAGACGGTGCGCCGCGGCCCGTACACCGGATCCTTCGGCTGGATCGCCGCGCGGCGCCTGGACCTCAACATCGTCATCCGCACGCTGGTGCGCAAGGGCGACCGGCTCTTCCTGCAGGCCGGCGGCGGCATCGTCGCCGACTCGGTGCCGGTGCGCGAGTACCGCGAGACCCTGCACAAGGCCGCGGGGATGCTGCGCGCCGTGAGCGCGAGCATCGCCGAACGGGCGGGGTGAGCGGTCCGGCATTCGCCACGGCGTCGGCCTCGCGCCGATGCACCGAAGGCACGCTGGCTATAGACTCTGCGCCGTGACGATGCTGATCCTCAACGGCGTGCTCATGAGCGAGGCTGAGGCCACCCTGCCGGCCACCGACCGCGCGCTCACGCACGGCCTCGGGCTCTACGAGACCATCAAGCTCATCGGCGGCGTGCCCGTGTTCTTCGAGGAGCACGTCGTCCGCCTGGTGCAGGGCATCGCCGCGCTCGGGCTCGACAAGCACGTCGACAGGCCCGAGCTCGCCGAGCAGATCTGCCGCCTCAGCGAGGCCAACGGCCACAGGGACAACTCCTGCCGGCTGCTGGTCACTGCCGGGCCGCCGGACGGCGCGTCCAGCCTGCTGGTGCAGACCGACAGGCGCGACTTCCCCGTCCGGCCGCTGCGCGTGATCTCCTACCGCGGCGTGCGCGTGAGCGCCCAGTACAAGGCGATGACGGTGATGCAGTCCTACTTCGCCCAGCGGGCGGCGCGAGCCGCCGGCGTGGACGACGCCTTGCTCGTGGACGGCGAGGGCCGGATCTTCGAGGGCGCCACGTCCAACGTGTTCATGGTGCGCGGCGGCGGCCTGGTCACGCCGCCGGCAGAGGGCGACATCCTGCCGGGCGTGCTCCGCGCCAAGGTCGAGGAGCTCGCCACCGGCGCCGGCATCCCCGTAGTGGAGGCGTGGGCACGCGTCGCCGACCTGCGCCCGGACGACGGCGTGCTGCTCACCAGCAGCGTGCGCGGCATCGCGCCGGTGGAGCGCGTGGACGACGTCAAGCTGCTCGTACACGAGCAGGAGCTCGCCGGCCTGCAGGCGCTGATCGCGGACGCCGAGGCCGCGAGCGTCGAAGAGTTCCGCGCGGCCTACCTCTAGAGGCCCGCCCCGCTCCCGGAGCGCGACCCCGGCACACCCCCCGCGAAGCGCGAGTTCGTTTACGAGTACGGCGGCTCGCGGAATGGTCCTCTCATGCAGCGCCTGGTCGTCATCCTCGCCGCCGTGGCGGTACTCGCCGGGTTCGCGGCACTGATCGTGTTCGACTCGCCCCCGGCGCCGACCGCCGGGGCGTCCGCCCCAGCCCCCATGCCGGGGGCGACGGCCACCGCGACCGGCGGAGGGGCCGTGCAGGCCGCGACGTCGGTCGGGGCCGTCGCCAAGCAGGCGAAGCCGCCGACCCTCTCGCTTCAGAAGCTGCCGGGCGTCTACGACCAGCCCGTCTACCTGACCGCGCCGCGCGGCGACACCTCGCGTCTCTTCATCGTCGAGAAGACCGGCGTGATCCGGATCGTCAAGGACGGCGCGCTGCTCCCCACCCCGTTCCTCGACATCTCGAGCCTGGTCTCGAGCGGCGGCGAACAGGGGCTTCTCTCGCTGGCGTTCGACCCCAGGTACGCGACGAACCGGCGGTTCTACGTGGACTACACCGACACCGCCGGCGACACCCGTGTGGTGCGCTATCGGGCGTCCGGGGCGGATGCCAACGTCGCCGTTCCGTCGAGCGCCCGCCTCATCCTGCGCGTCGGCCAGCCCTACGAGAACCACAACGGCGGCCAGCTGCAGTTCGGCCCCGACGGGCGCCTGTACGTGGGCATGGGTGACGGCGGCAGCGCCGGCGACCCCCAGGGCCGCGCGCAGAACGACCGCAGCCGGCTCGGCAAGCTGCTGCGTCTCAACGTCAACGTCTCACCGGTGCGCGTGGCCATCTACGCGAAGGGCCTGCGCAACCCGTGGCGCTTCTCGTTCGACCGGTCCACCGGAGCCCTGTGGATCGGCGACGTGGGCCAGGACCAGTGGGAGGAGATCGACTACCTGCGGCCGGGCCGGCCGGCGGGGGCGAACCTCGGCTGGAACGGCTACGAGGGCACGCACGTCTACGACGCGCAGACGGCCGCCCGGCTCGACAACGTCGAAGCTCACCTGGCCGGTGGCGCAGTACAGCCACAGCCTGGGGTACTCGGTGACGGGCGGCTACGTGTACCGCGGCGCGGCGATCCCGGCGCTCCGCGGCTTCTACCTCTTCGCCGACTGGGGCTCAGGCCACGTGTGGGCGAAGAAGGGGCCCGGCGGGGCGCGCAGCGCGGTGCCCGGGCTGGACGGACAGGTGACGCAGATCTCGTCGTTCGGGCAGGACGCTCGCGGCGAGCTGTACATCGTGTCGCTCGCCGGGTCGGTCTACCGGATCGTCCCGTAAGGCGGCCCTCCGCGCGCCGCGCCGACGTCGCACCGCACCTCTCAGCGCCACGCCGGCATGGTCCTTGCCGGCCCCTCTCCAGATGTATCCCCGGCGGGGATACGTCAGGGCGCCAACGAGCGATCTGGTGGACTCGGCGGGGATACGCCGGGGATACGTCGACAGAGGACGCTACACATGACCTGGGCCCTTGGCGCGGGGGGTCAATCCGTTCGCGGCGGAGCAGCGCCGGAGCGGCGGCGAGTCGCAGGCTCAGCGCCGGATCAGCGCCGGCGCCCCTCCAGGAACCAGCTCGTGTGGTGGTGCGGCGGCGCGTCCGGCCGCGGCTCGTCGTAGCCGCGCTCCTCGAGGTCGAGCACCTCGAAGCCGCCGGCGAAGTCCCGCTCGAGCTCCTCGGCCGTGCAGAAGTGCAGGTACACCCTGTCGACCCAGCTGCGCTCCTCGCCGGACACCGGCTCGCCCTTGGCGTAGTGCTCGGCGTCGCGCGGCGAGAGCGTGCTGAGGAAGAGGAGGCCGCCGGGACGGGCGACGGCGGCGCACGCCGCCGCGAACTCCCGGCGGCCGATCGGCCCCAGCAGGTGGTAGACGTTGCAGGCGAACACCACGTCGAACGCGCCGGCCCGCTCCCGGTCGGCGGCGAGCGATGCGAGATCGCTCACGAGGTACTCGGCGTCGAGATGGGTCTTGCCCGAGCGGCGCACGGCGTTGTTGTGCTCCGTGCGCGCCGCGTCGATGGCCGCCGGCGAGCCGTCGATGCCGACGGCGTGGCAGCCGAGCTCGGTGGCGAGGTACCGCGTGTCGCGGCCGTAGCCGCAGCCGACGTCCAGGACCCGCAGCCCCGGCGTGGCGTACGGCCGCAGTCGTGCGACGACCAGCTGCGCCAGCGGGCTGGGGCCGTCGCCCCAGATCTTCTCGTCGGCCGCGTACCGCCGGTCCCAGTGCAGCGAAGCCTGCGGGATGGCCGGGTCGGGACGGCCGAAGGGGCCGCTCGAGCCTTCCCGGCCGCCCGCGCCGCCGCTCTTCACGACTTGGTCAGGCGGCGCCACGCCTCCAGGTACTTCTCGGAGGTCCTGGCGGCCACCTCGGGCGGCAGTTCGGGGCCGGGCGCCGTCTTGTCCCAGTCGAGCGTCTCGAGGTAGTCGCGCACGTACTGCTTGTCGTAGCTCGGCTGGCTCTTGCCGGGCTCGTAGCCGTCCGCCGGCCAGAACCGCGACGAGTCGGGCGTCATGGCCTCGTCGATGAGGATCAGCTCGCCGTCGAGGACCCCGAACTCGAACTTGGTGTCGGCGATGATGATGCCGCGCTCCAGCGCGTAGTCGGCGCCGAACCGGTACAGCTCCAGCGCCGTGTCGCGCACCTTCTCCGCCATCTCCCGCCCGATGAGGTCGACCGTCTTGTCGAAGGAGATGTTCTCGTCGTGGTCGCCGATGGCGGCCTTGGTCGACGGGGTGAAGATCGGCTCCGGCAGCTTGCTCGCCTCGACCAGTCCGGCGGGCAGGTCGATGCCGCACACCTTGCCCGTCTTCTCGTAGTCCTTGCGTCCGGACCCGGTGAGGTAGCCGCGCACGATGGCCTCCACCGGCAGCGCCTCCGCCCTGTGCACGACCACCGAGCGGCCGGCGAGGTGTCTGTGCTCCGCGTCGGTGCTGAACGGGTCCGGGTCCACCAGGTGGTTGGGGATGATGGGGTCGGTCTGCTCGAACCAGAAGTTGGAGATCTGGGTGAGCACCGTGCCCTTCTCCGCGATAGGCGTGGGGAGGATGACGTCGAACGCCGAGAGCCGGTCGCTGACGACGATGAGGATCTGGTTGGGCGCGTACTCGTACACGTCGCGCACCTTGCCCCGGTTGATGAGCTTCCAGGCGGATTCGTTGGTCTCGTACACGGTGGTCATGATCGCGACGCTCCTCTCGCTCGCTTTGACAGCTACGCTACCCGCATCGCGGAACGCCGTCAGCTGCGCCCTCTCGTTTCGCGGCGATGAGGTCGAGCAGGGCCCGGGCGGCGGCGCGGGGGCCGGCGGACTCCTCGCCGGGCAGCCCCAGCTGCGTGCGCAGCTGCCCGACGAACACGCCGGCCGCGAACGCCGCCGCGAACGTGGAGGCGGCGAGCGCCTCGTGCTGGTCGCGGCGCTGTGCCGGTCCGAACGGGTTGGCGAAGTAGCTGTTGGTGATGCCGGTCGATGTCGTCGTGCCCTTGCTCATGGCCGCGCCCTCGCGGAAGACGGCGAGCGCGGCCTCCTCATCCTCGAGGCGGTCGATGACGGGGTGTGCCTCGTCGACCGCCTCGTGGTTGTTGGCGTACAGGAGGTAGTCCACGGGGTAGCCCCGCAGCACGTCCTCAAGGCTGGTGACGGGGAGCACCACGCGGGCGTTGACCCTGTTGGGGCTCATGATGATGGAGCGGTCGAGCTGGCCGAACGCGTAGCCCTGCTGCAGGTCGTCGAGGCGCACGAAGGCGCCGATCTCGGTGCCGAAGCCGAGCAGCTCGCCGCCGGAGCCGACCTCGAGCGATCCCATGTCGTCGGCGATGATGCGCACCTCGCGGATGCGCTCGGCGCCGGCCACGCGCAGAGCCTCGAGCGTCTCGCTCTTGCCGGTCGCGGTGTCGCCGATGAGGAGCACGGTGGCCCGGCTGCCGTCGTCCAGGACCAGCCGGGCGTAGGCGCCGTGGAACGGCATGACGCCGCGGTCCATGGCGGCCACGTTGTGCAGCGTGAGCACCATCTTCTTGAGGTAGCCGAAGTAGCCGAACCGGTCCTCGAGCGGGACCGCCGCCACGAGCAGGCGGCTGCGGCGGTCGTCGTGGAACACGGTGGGCAGGTCGCCGAAGCGGGCGAGCGCCTCCGGCGGGACGCCGTAGAGGTACACGGCGTCGGGGCCGGCGGCGATCTCCTCGTCCGAGGCGACCTCGAAGAGGTTGGCGAGGCTGAGCCCCAGGCCCATGAAGCGGCGGTGGAAGTACACGAACACCGTCATCCGCCCGACGATGGCCGGGTAGCACAGCCACTCCTCGCTCTCGAGGTTGAGCCCGTCGAGCGGGTTCTCCTCGACCTCGGTGAACTGCCCCGTGCGGGTGTTCATCGGCGGGTCGAGCAGCAGCGGCGGGTACAGCAGGAGGTCGCGGACGAACGGGATGCCGGTGAGGAGGTGGCGGTACCGCGCCGGCACCTGCCACTTGTGGCGCACGGCGTACACGCCCACCTCGGCGCCGGCCGCGACCTGGCGCAGCACGCGCGGCCGCCTGCCGGTGATGTTCTCGGCGACGTCGCGGTACGCGGCGCGCACCAGCCGGGCGAGCGCCTCGACGGCCTCGGTGAACCCGCGCAGCGGACGCTTGTCGCCCGGCGCCGGGGCCACCTCCGCGCGGACCACGAGGAACCGGTCCCAGCGGCGCCAGAAGTCGTAGAGCCCCTCGACGAACTCGTGCAGCTGCTCGCGCCGCGCCAGCAGGTCGCCCGGCGCGCACGCGGTGATGGAGACGCGCTCCAGTGGGTTGTTGGCGAGCAGGCGCAGGAGGTCGAGCAGGCGCCCGCGGCGCGGGTCGCCGGCCTCCGGCCCGCTCGAGGCGGCGCCGCCCGACGCCCACCCGGGCCCCGCGAGGCCCAGCTCGTCGAGCGCCTGCGGGTTGTGCGCCTCCAGGTGGTCGACGTAGAGGTCGAGCACGCGCGCGAACGTGGAGCTCTCGACGAGCTCCTGCGTGCTCGCGCACACGGAGCCCTCCGAGTACATGACCGCCTGGCGGTCGTCGAGGTCCAGTCGCTGCAGGGACATGCTCAGTCTCCGGGGACGGTTCGGGCTCGCCCGGAGTGTGCCCGGGCGAGCCCGGAGACTACCACAGGCGCACGTGCTTGTCGGCTGCGCCGCCGCCGTGACGGCGCGAGCTGGCCGGTCAGGCCTGCGCCGGCTGCTCCGAGGTGCAGAACGCGCACTTGTGCGCGCCGGCCGGGATCTCACTCAGGCACTCGGGACACTGCTTGGTCGTCGCGTCTTCCGGCGCCTGGCCGCGCGCGCGGAGCTCGGCCATCTTGTTCATCGGGACGACGACCACGAAGTACACCGCCAGCGGCGATGAGGAGGAACGAGACGAGGGCGTTGATGAACGCGCCGTAGAGGAACTTGCTCCCGTTGATGGTGAACGTGAGCCCGGAGAAGTCGGGCTGGCCGAAGATGGCCGCGATGAGCGGCGTGATGATGTCGGCCACGAACGCGGTGATCACCGCGCCGAACGCGGCGCCGATGACGACCGCGACGGCCAGGTCGATGACGTTGCCGCGGAGGATGAAGTCCCGGAATCCCTTGATCATGGCGTGTCTCTCCTTGCTCCGTGTCGCGCCGCGCCTCGGGGGTGGCGCGGCGTCAGGCTTCAGGGAGGACAGTACTTCCCGCCGCTCGATTGACCAAGGGTCGTCCCGTCGACTGTCAACGGGCGATGATTGGGCCGGCTCCATGTCGGGAACCGACAATCGTGGCCGTGCCCCTTGCGCGGACCCCGCGGAGCCTGTACACTGCCCCGCGGTCCAGACCACCACGACTCACGAGGAGGCGAACAGATGACAATCAAGACCGTCAGCGGCAAGACCGCAGCGTTCCTCGTGAGGGTCTCCTGCTGAGCCACCGCTCGTCCTGAGCGGCGCTCCGGCCGGTAGCCCTCGCGGCGCCGGCCCTTTCTGTTTCTCCACCCTTCGCCACGAGTGGGTCCGGTGCCGGAACGCACCCGGTGCGCTGGCGCGCACACGCACATCCCTTGACGTTCCGAAAGGACACACCAGCGATGGACCACGTACACGTACTGCAACGGCTCGAGGCGTTCGCCGCCAGGATGCGGCGGGCCGCGGGCCCCGGAGACCCACGCGGCGGGGACTCGCGTCCTGCCCGCCCGGGCTCCGGCATGCGCGCGATGGACTCGTTCGGCGCAGGCCGCCGATGAGCCCGCCGGCCGTCCGGCGCTCAGACCACGAAGCACCCTGAGCGCCGGACGGTCTCACCAGCCGGCCGCCGAGCGGCCGGCACTAGCACCGACGTACCTGACCTGTGATCGCAGACCGACTCGAAGGAGGCGACTTGATGACTGCCAAGGCCGTCAGCGGAACCACCGCGTCACCCCTCGCGAGGGCGCTCGCATAGACCCCGCTCCTCAGGAGCGGGGTCTCTGCCGGCTCCGCGGCCGCACCCGTGCGGCCGCACCTGCCCAGCCCCTCGCGGGTGACGCCCCCGGGCGCACCCGTGCGCCCGACCGTGACGGAACCCGACGGAAGGGCATCTTCCAGTGATGGACAAGAAGCAACGCAGACGACTCAAGAGTCTGCTCGCCGAACTCGACACCGGCGAACGCAACAGACTCACGAAGCGCGCCGCCAAACTGCGCAAGGCGGCGCTCAAGACGCGCAGGCCGGACGGCCGGCGGCTCGAGCTCGAGGACTTCCTGCTCGAGCTGGTCGGCGAGGAACTGGCGGGGACGGGTGACGATGGAGCCCGCCCCGACGGCCCACCCGAGGACGGCGCCGGCGCGACGGCGGCGGGCCGCCTCGGCGTCGTCGCCGGCATCACCGCCGGCGCCTGCGCCGTGCGCCTCGACGGCGAGACCGGCGACGTCGCGGCGGTGCTGCCGGCCGGCCTCGCCGGCCGCCAGCAGAGCGAGCTCGCCGTGGGCGACCGCGTGCTCGTCGAGCAGCGGGACGACGCGCACCGCGTCACCGCGGTGCTGCCCCGCCGCACCCTGCTGGCGCGCGCCGACCCGCACGTGGCCCAGCGCCGGCGGGCGATCGCGGCCAACGTGGACGTGGTGGTCGTGGTGGTCGCGGCCGCGGCTCCGCCGCTGCACCCGCGGCTGATCGACCGGTACCTGATCGCCGTAGAGCAATCGGGGGCGCTGCCCGTGCTCGTGATCAACAAGACCGACCTGCTCGACGAGGCCGGCAGGCACGACCTGCTTGCGCTCCTGCTGCCGTACCGCTCGCTCGGCGTGCCGGTGCTGTCCTGCAGCGTCGAGGGCGGGGACGGCGTGGACGCCGTCCGCGAGGCGCTGGCCGGGCAGACGGTCGTGTTCGTCGGCCAGAGCGGCGTGGGGAAGTCGTCGCTGCTCAACGCCCTGGGCAGTGGGATCGCGGCCAAGACCGGCGCGGTACGTGACGGCGACGGTCGCGGACGGCACACCACCACGCACTCGGCCCTGTACGACCTGCCCGGCGGCGTGCGCGTGATCGACACGCCGGGCATCCGCCGGTTCAGCGTCGACGGCGGCGACGACCCGGGCACCATCGCCGCCGGGTTCACGGAGTTCGCGCTCTACGTGGACGACTGCAGGTTCCGCGACTGCACGCACGTGCACGAGCCGGGGTGCGCCGTCCGCCGCGCCGTCGACGACGGCTCGGTGTCGCGTACCCGGTACGTGAGCTACCTCAAGCTGCTCGGCGGCGACGGGGACGAACGGCGCAACGTCGATGACGACCTGACGCCGCGGCCCGCAGGCGCGGACGACGGGCCGCACGGCGCCCGCCGCCGCCGGCCCGGCATGAGCGCTCCGGCCGGCGGCATGCCGCTCTCGCAGCCGCCGGCCCTCCGGGTCTCCGACCCCGCCGTCACCGTGCCCCGGAACGGCTGTGGGTCCTCCCGTGCTTGCAGTCCACGGGCGCCTGACGCGGCGCCCGCGTCGTTCTCACCCGCTCTGCGTCACTTGGCCTTCGCGAGGTTCTCGTTGGCGAAGTCCCAGTTCGCGAGCTTGTCGAAGAACGTCTGCACGTACACGGGACGCAGGTTCTGGTAGTCGAGGTAGTAGGCGTGCTCCCACACGTCCACCACGAGGAGCGGCGTGACGCCCGGCGCTGCCGGCATCTCGGCGTTCGGCGTGCTCACGATCTTGAGCTCGCCGTTGTCCGAGACCAGCCAGGCCCAGCCGGAGCCGAACCGGCCCACGGCCGCGGCCTTGAAGTCCTCGACGAACTTCTCGTACCCGCCCAGAGCCTCGATCTTCTCGGCGATGGGACCCGTCGGCGCGCCACCGCCGCCCGGCTTCATGCCGTTCCAGAAGAAGGTGTGGTTCCACACCTGGGCCGCGTTGTTGAACACGGGCTGCTTGTCGGGCTTGCCGGCCACGGCCATGATCACGTCCTCGAGGCTCTTGCCCTCGAGATCGGTGCCGGCCACGAGCTTGTTGAGCGTGTCGACGTAGGTCTTGTGGTGCTTGCCGTAGTGGAAGCTGATCGTGCGCGCAGAGTAGTCAGGCTCCAGCGCGTCTTCCGCGTACGGGAGCGGCGGCAGTTCGAACGCCATCGTTCCTCCTGTGTTGGGTCTGTTTGACTGAGCTTACGGCCGTCGGCCGGTTGATGGCGTCACACGTCGACTTCGATGGCGCCGTCCTGCACGCGGCACGGGTACGTGTGCAGGTCGTGCACCCTGGTCTTCCACTGCAGGCGGTGCTCGAACTTGAACCAGCGCCTGACGGGCTCCGGGATGTCCTCCTCCGGGCCCATGTCGTGGTCGATGGGCCAGCTGAGGTTCTTGCCGTCACGGATGTCGAACTGCGCGTTGTGCAACGGGCAGGTGACGATCCAGCCCTCGAGCGCGCCCTCGCTGAGCGGGGCGTTCTCGTGGCCGCAGCGGCGGCTCACCGCGTAGTACGAGCCGTCGTACTCGCAGATGCAGATCTCGCGGTCGTCCTCGCCGGCGCGCACGTACTTGAGGCCGCCGGCGGCGATGTCGTCGGTCCTGGCTACTTCAGTCCACATGGTCAGACCTCGTCCGGCGGGAACTGGGGCAGGCTGTCCGGGTCGGTGACGTCCAGGTGGACGAACAGACCGCACCAGCAGCGCTTCATCGCGTCGAAGTGCTCGCGGTGGAACGGGATGCACGGGCAGACGATCTGCATGTCCTCGGCGCGCACGCCGCTGCGCCCCTGGCAGGGGCAGTACGGCGCGCCCAGGTCCTGCTCGAGCTTTACCTCGGCCTCGAGCAGGTCATCCACCATCTGCGCGTCGGGCGTGAACTTGAAGCCGAGCGGTGTGACCACACGCTCGTACAGGTACTTGAGCGACTCCTTGCGGGCCTCGCTGCTCATGCGCCTTTCCGCCCCCTCCCCAGCTCTTGAGGTGCTCGAGGAACTTGTCGGGGTTGAAGCCCACGATGACCTCGCCGTTGATGACGACCACGGGGAACCGGCGGCCGCCGCTGAGTTCGTAGGCCTTGTCGGCGGCGGCGTCCTGCTCCTCGTCCGGGAGCTTGTCCACGTCGACGAACTCGTAGGTGATCTTGCTGTCGTCGAACCACTGCTTGGTCTTGCGGCACCACGGGCAGGTGCTCAGCGCGTAGACGAAGACCTGGTCGGTCATGCCGCGCCCCTGACCTCGACGAGGATCTTGCCGTCCTCGACCTTGAGCGGGTACGTGGCCAGGCAGAGCTCCGGCGCGTCGAGGAAGACGCCCGTGCGCAGGTCGAACCGCCAGTCGTGGCAGGGACAGGTGAGGACGGCGCCCTCGAGCTTGCCGCCCTCGAGTGGGCAGCCCATGTGCGCGCACTTGTTGGCGACCGCGAACAGGTCGCCGTCGATGCGCGCCAGCAGCACGCCGAGTCCCTTCGGGAAGACCGCGACGTAGGCGCCGTCGCGGACCTTGGATTCGTCGATGGTCGGGACCCAGACAGGTCCTGTCACGGCTCACCCCTTCGCTCCATGTGTACAGTCGGATTCATAGTGACCCGTGGGGCGGGGCCTGTCTCGCCGGCGCCAGGCCGGAGGGCGGCGCCCGCCGCGTCACGGGTCGGATGCCAAGAGTACCCCCTAGCAGGGGGTGAGAAACAGTGACTTCGCCGTTGACGCGGGCGCCGGCGGCAGGCACGCGGCCGAGGCCGGGTCACCAACGCTCGTGGTGGATGCGCCCCGCGTCGTAGCGGTCGGACGGCTCCTTGCGCTCCTGCGGCCACCCGAACGGCACGATGGCGAACGGCACCACGTGCTCCGGGATGCCGAGCAGGCCGCGCAGCGCGGACTCGCGCTCGGGCAGCGGGTGGATGCCGAGCCAGACAGACCCCAGGCCGAGCAGTTCGGCCTCGATCAGCATGTTCTCGACGCAGGCGGAGCAGTCCTGGGGCCAGAGCACCGCCCACTTGGCGTTGCCCGGGTCGCCCAAAACGAGCACGGCGACCGGCGCCGACGGCAGCATCTTGGCGTAGGGGTGCCACTCGGTGATCTGCGTGAGCGTGGCGCGGTCGCGGATCACGATGAACTGCCACGGCTGCTGGTTGCCGGCCGAGGGCGCCGCCATGCCGGCGCGGAGCAGCCGCTCCACCGTGGCGTCGTCGACCGGCCGGTCGGTGTACTTGCGGATGCTGCGCCGGCTGAGGACCGGGTCGCGATCGGAGACAGGGGCGCTCATGCTCACCTCAGGGTCGTGAAGAACGGCGCGGCGAGCGTATCACGCGTGCGGGGAACGGGCGGGCGGCCGACAGATGCCTGCGGCCGCCCGCCCCGCCTCGTCCCCGCACCCCCAAGCCGCTGCGGCGCCGACCTGCCCCGTGGCCGGCGCCGCCCTCCTGCGGCGTTCTGGCGGCTCCTCCGCCAGCACCCGGTGCGGCCGCCCCCCGACGGTCGCGGCGGGCTGCGAAGCGGCGCCTGTGGTCGGCGCCGCTCGGCAGCCCGGCTGTCAGCGGCGGAGAGTTCCCCGCCGCCCGGTGACGTGCTCCCCGGCGGTCACTTGCTCACGACCGTCACCGTCATCTCCGCCGCCGGACTCGGCGACGGGGTCTCCCAGGGCCGCACGTAGGTCCCCGTGAGGTCCGACGTGCCGGCCTTGGTCACCTTGAGGGTGACGACCTGTGTGCCGCCGGCCCCGGCCACGTTCTCCGAGTTCGGATCGGGCACGTACTCGCTCTTCTCGATGGTGAACGTGTCGCCGGCGGTGAACTGCCACTCGTAGCCGGTGGTGGCGTTCGCGTCCAGCGAGACGACCACCGTGTCGCCGACGCTGGCGTCGACTGTGGTCCCCGCCGGCGCGGTCGGCGCGACCGTGATGGTCCGCGGCGAGCTCTGCTCCGCCGGCTCGCCGCCCCCGCACCCCGCCAGCAGCGCCACGCCCAGCGCGGCCAGCGCCAGCGCCGCCGCGCCCGCCGCCAGACCTCTGCGCGTCCTGTCCACCATCACGACCTCCGTCTGAGTCGCCGGCCGAGCTCCCCCCGCTCCCTCGTCCTGACGTCCTTCGAGACGCACCACGTTTGTCAGGCGTTCAGACCGCCGCTATCATCCCGTCAAGGGAACTCCAAACCCTTTCGTCGACCCTCCCCCGCCCAAACGCCTATGGACACTGCACGCACTCACTACGATGTGATCGTCGTCGGCGCCGGCCCCGCCGGGATCTTCGCCGCACTGGAACTCGTGCGCCGCAACGGCGCCAAAGTGCTCGTCGTCGAGCGCGGACCGGACATCTCCCGCCGCGCCTGCCCGGCGCGCAAGAGCGGCGTCTGCGCCGGCTGCGAACCCTGCGACATCACCTGCGGCTGGGGCGGCGCCGGCGCCTTCAGCGACGGCAAGCTCACCCTGACCCCGGACGTCGGCGGCTGGCTGGACCGCTTCGTCGGCAGGCAGCGCCTCACCGACCTCATCGGCTACGTGGACGGCGTCTGGCGCGAGTACGGCGCGCCCGAGGAGGTCCACGGCGGCGGCAAGAAGTTCGAGAAGTTCCGCAAGGAGGCGCTCCTCCACGGCATGACG
Source organism: uncultured Thermoleophilia bacterium (assembly GCA_963747935.1). Taxonomy (GTDB): domain Bacteria; phylum Actinomycetota; class Thermoleophilia; order UBA2241; family UBA2241; genus CAIXSE01. The sequence goes on from CAVVGY010000007.1 coordinate 195,072, forward strand.
CTGGTCGAGTCACCGGTACGCCACATGGGCACCGAGCGCTCCTACGACATCCTCACGCGCATGCGCGCGGAGCTCGAGACCAGAGTCGAGGTGCTCACGCGCAGCCGCGTCGACAAGATCCTGGTGGAGAAGCCCGCCGGCGAGAGCGAGTTGCGCGCCACCGGCATCGTCCTCGCGGACGGCACGCGGCTCACCTCAGACGCCGTCATCGCGGCGCCCGGCCGCGACGGCGCCGCCTGGCTCATGGAGGAGTGCAAGCGCCTGCACATCGCGATGCGCACCAACCCCGTGGACATCGGCGTGCGCGTCGAGGTCTCGGCGGCGGTCATGGAACCCCTCACGACGGCTCTCTACGAGAGCAAGCTCATCTACTACACGCCGCGGTTCGACGACCCGGTGCGCACGTTCTGCATGAACCCCTACGGCGCCGTCTCACTGGAGAACTACGGCGACGTCGTCACCGTCAACGGCCACAGCTACGCCGATTTCAAGACGGACCGCACCAACTTCGCCCTGCTGGTCAGCACCGACTTCACGGAGCCGTTCGACGACCCGATCGCCTACGGCAAGAGCATCGCCCGGCTGGCCAACGTGCTCGGCGAGGACATCATCGTCCAGCGCCTCGGCGACCTGCACCAGGGCCACCGCAGCACCATGGACCGCATCCGCCGCGGGACCGTGCAGCCGACGCTGCAGGGCGCCACCGCCGGCGACCTGGCGTTCGTCCTCCCTTACCGCCACCTCACCGACATCCTCGAGATGCTGGCGGCCATGGACAAGATCGCGCCGGGCGTCAACGGCCGCGACACCCTGCTCTACGGCGTGGAGGTCAAGTTCTACTCGGCGCGGCCGGAACTCGACGGCGGCCTGCAGACGCCGGTCAAGAACCTGTACGCCGTCGGCGACGGCGCCGGCATCACGCGAGGCCTGATCCAGGCCTCGGCGGCCGGCGTGATCGCGGCGCGCAGCATCCTGGGCATCGTGGACGAGGCGACGGCCGAGGAAGCCGCGACCGCGAGCGCGGCCGGCGACACCGCGGCGGCGACCACCGGCTGACGCGCGTAGGGCGGGCCGGCCGAGTCAGCGTCGCCTGAAGAACGACCAGCGGTCCTTGCCCTGGGCTGAGCCCTCGGGCAGCAACTCCTCGATCGGCGCGCCCGCGGCCCTCTCCACGCGGCGCAGGACGCGCTGCGCTTCCTCCTTGCGCCGCTGGACGCCCTGGAGGGCGTCGGCGTCTCCGGCGTAGCGCGCGAACCGCGCGGCGAAGCGCGCGTCCAGCCCCACCACCTGCGTGCCCTGGACGAGCTTGTCAGCGAGGTACACGACCTGCGCCTCGTCGGGCTCGTCCGTGACGCGGTCGCCGAGGCGCGCGTGGAGACGCACGACGGCGGCCACGCGCGGGTAGCCGAGGTCGTCGAGCAGATCGGCTCCGGCCGCTGCGTGGTGCGGCTGGTCGCGGGCGATGTCGTGGAGCAGCGCGCCCGCGGCGACCAGCGGGGCGACGAGGTGCAGTCCGCGCCGGTCGAGAGCGGTGGTGAGCGACGCCGCCACCCCTGCGACCACGAGAGAGTGGGCGATGCGGTCGCGCGGGACGGGGTGGCCGGCGAGCAGCTTGAGGCACGCAGAGACGTCCGGGAGTGTCTCGCGCGGCGCCAGCTCGCGGAGCCGCGCGAGGTCGTCCGGCGTGTCGGCGTCGAGCAGCACGCCGGGGTCGTCCACGGGGACGACGAGAGTGGAACCTGCGTGCCCGTCCAGCAGCTCGCGCAGGCCGCCGGGCGGATCCGAGTGGCGGATCTCGTCGAGCAGAGCAGCCGAGATCAGCGGCGGGTGGCCCGCGACTCCTCCGTGGACGGGAACGGCCACCAAGGCCCTCCGTCCGTCCACGAGCGACGCCGCGCGAGCCTCACGTGCGACCCTCCCCACGGTCTCGGGCCGCACCAGCGGCACGTCGGCGGGGAGGACGAAGAACCGGGTCACGGCAGCATCCACGCCGAGGACCCCGACGCGAAGTGAGGAGTACATGCCCGCGTCGGGCTCGGCGTTGGTCAGCACCTCTGCACCCTCGGCTGAGGCGACCGCCGCCACGTCGTCGCGGCGGTGTCCGACGACCACCGTGACGTCCGCGACCCCAGCTTGCTTGAACGCGCGGATGGCCCAGGCGAGCAGCGGCTTGCCCTCGGCCTGGAGAAGCGGCTTGAGGTCACCCATGCGGGACGACCGGCCGGCCGCGAGGACGATGGCCGCGAGCCGCTCCACCTCTCAGTCGTCCGCGCCTGCGCGCACCCGGACGATCTCGGCGGCGATGCTCACGGCCAGCTCGGCCGGCGTCTCGGCGCCGATGGAGAGGCCGATGGGCGTGTGGATGCCGGCGATGACGTCGTCGCTCACGCCGGCCTCGCGCAGCGCCGCGAACATCCGCGCGCGCTTGGAGCGGCTGCCCATGACGCCGACGTAGCGGGCGCGCAGGCGCAGTGCCTGCTCGAGCACGCCCAGGTCGTGCACGTGTCCGCGAGTGACGACGATCACGTAGGAGCGCTCGTCCACGCCGGCGGCCTCGAGCGCTCCCTCGAACGGGCGCACGAGGAGCTCGCCGTTCGGGAAGCGCTCGCGAGAGGCGAACTCCTCCCGGTCGTCGATGACGACGACGCGGAAGCCCAGGCCGGCGAGCAGCGGCGCCACAGCCTGGCCCACGTGGCCGGCCCCGCAGATGACGGCCGGCGCCGGCGGCTCGACGCGCTCGATGACGGCGACCCGACCGTCCGGCAGGGTCGCCGCGCCGTGGAGCGCGGCCGCGCCGGTGAGCCTGCGCAGCTCGCCGGCCTCGCAGACCGAGGCGCCGGCCATCTGGCCGGCCTCGTCCAGCGTGCAGTGCTCGACGCGGCCGGCGGAGGAAGCGAGGCCGCGGCGCGCGCCCGCGTCCGGCGCCGTGACGAACCACGCGCGGCGTCCCGCGTCCCGCGCCGCGCGCAACAGCTCGCACGCCGCCGCCGCTTCGGGGTCGCCGGGCGGCACGTAGGCGATCAGCACCTCGGCGGCTCCACCGCAGACCATCTTGTCGCCGCTCGTGAGGTCCGTGCCGCCGAGGTCGAAGCGCTCGCGGCGGGAACTCCGCTCCGCGAGCGCCTGGGCGGCGGCCCGCATCATGGTGTGCTCCATCAGGCCGCCGCCGACGGTGCCGGCGATGGACCCGTCCTCGCGCACCAGCATCTCCGCACCGGCCGCACGCGGCGTGGAGCCCTGGTCGGCGACCAGCGTGACCAGGGCGAACGGGCGCACGGCCTGCAGTTCGGTGATGACTTCGTCGATGATCTCCTGCATCTCAGCTCGATTGTACAGGCGAGGACTCGAGCTGCGAGGCGGGCGGCGGCCGGTCGGTCGGGAGATGGCCGGCGAGCGCGGAATTGTCAAAGCCCGCCCACCTCCCTATGATTTCGAAAAGGGAAGTTCCTTTCTGCACCCGATCCCCCCGGCCGCCTCTGGGTCGCGCGCGTCCGCGCACGAGCACCAGGGCGGCCGACGTAGTGAACGCGAAGACGGAGGGAGAACACCGTGCCCGGTACCGTCGTTGTCGGCGCCCAGTGGGGCGACGAGGGCAAAGGCAAGATCACCGACCTGCTGGCCGAGAAGGCCGATGTGGTCGCACGCTTCCAGGGCGGCAACAACGCCGGCCACACCATCGTGCGAGACGGTGAGGAGTTCAAGTTCCACCTGATCCCCTCGGGCATCCTGTACGAGGCCAAGACCTGCATCATCGGCAACGGGGTCGTCATCGACCCGCACATCCTCTTCGGCGAGATCGAGGCCCTGCGCGGGCGCGGCATCAGCTGCGAGAACCTGCGCGTCAGCGGCGACGCCCACCTCATCATGCCGTACCACCTGCTGCTGGACGGCGCCAACGAGCAGCAGCTGGGCAAGTACAAGATCGGCACCACAGGGCGCGGCATCGGCCCGTGCTACGTGGACAAGTACACGCGCATCGGCATCCGCGTGCAGGACCTGCTCGACGAGAAGATCCTGCGCCGCAAGGTGAGGACCGCGTTGCAGGAGAAGAACTTCCTGCTGCAGCGCTACGACATCGGCGTGCTCGACCCGGACCAGGTGACCGACGAGCTGCTCGGCTACACCGAGCGCTTCGAGCCGTTCATCTGCGACGCGAGCCTGATCGTCAACACCGCCCTCGACCAGGACAAGCACGTCCTCTTCGAGGGCGCCCAGGGGGCGCTGCTCGACATCGACTTCGGCAGCTACCCCTTCGTGACCAGCAGCAACACCATCGCCGGCGCCGCATGCACAGGCGCCGGCGTGGGCCCCACGCGCATCGACCACGTGATCGGCGTCGCCAAGGCGTACACCACGCGGGTCGGAGAAGGGCCGTTCCCCACCGAGCTCTTCGACGAGGTCGGCGGGGCGATGTGCGAGATCGGCCACGAGTTCGGCACCACCACCGGCCGCCAGCGGCGCTGCGGGTGGCTGGACCTCGTGGCGCTCCGGTACGCGGTGCGCCTCAGCGGCATCACCCACCTCGCGCTTACCAAGCTCGACGTGCTCACCGGCCTGCCCACGCTCAAGGTGTGCACCCGGTACAAGTCCGGGCGCCGGGTGCTCGACGAGTTCCCGCTGCTGCAGAAGGACTTCCACCACGCCAGGCCGGTGTACGAAGAGCTCCCCGGGTGGACCGAGGACCTGCGCGACTGCGAGACGTGGCAGGACCTGCCGCAGACGGCCCGCGACTACGTGCAGTACATCGCGGAATTCACCAAGACGCGCGTGAAGTTCATCGCCGTCGGCCCCGGCCGCGACGAGACGATCATCCTGCCGCGGAGCATCGGCCGCGGCGGCGCCGTCTGACTCAGGTCGCCGCGCACCGCACGACGAAGGGGGCGCGGGCCGTCGGCCCGCGCCCCCTTCGTCGTCCTCTTAGTTCACCTCAGGCTGCACCCACACCGGCAGCCCACCGGTGCCGAGGTCAGTGGCAGCGGTCAGGCCACCCGGCAGCACGTACACGTGACGCGTCTGGGGCGTGGTGTTCCAGCCGGTGGCCCCGGCCACGAGGGCGCCGCCGCTCGACCACGCCAGGTCGGTCACCATGACGCCGGGCAGCAGGCCGTCGGGCGTGCACGCGAGCGTCCCCTTGCCCGGGTCGGACACCCAGATGCACGACTGGTCCACGGCCCACCGAGGCGTACCGGCGAAGGCGGTCCGGCCGGAGCCGTCCCAGCCGGCCGTCACATCGAGCGCGGCCGTGAACACCGTGTACAGTGGGAATCCGGTGCCCTCGCGCACCGTGTAGGTGACGGAGACGTCGCTGCCGGTGGTGCCGGACACGAGCCACTTGCCGTCGGCCGACAGCTTGGGGTGCGAGAACGAGCGATGGCCGGCCCACAGAACGTAGGTCTGGCTGAGCACCATGCGCCCCGTGCCCCCCGAGAGCTTGACGACCCTGAGGCTCTCACGGATCGTCGGCGAGTTCTGGTTGGCCGCAGTCCCCGGCTTCACCACGGTGAGTGCGGTGTAGACGATCTTGCCGAGCGCCGGCACGCCGCTGGGCTCGACGCCGCGGAGATCCCTGAACGACGCCGTCTTGCCCGTGCTCACGTTCACGAGGTACAGCCTGTACTGGTAGATGCTGGCCTTGGACCTCGTGGCGGCAGAGACGAGCAGGCGGTGGTCGTCGACCCAGGTGAGGGAGTCGACACGCCGGACGCCGGCGCCGGTGAGCGAGATGGTCTTGGGACCGAGGGGGCCGAAGCCGATCCAGACCCTCGGACCGCGGTTCGCCGGCAGGTAGGCAACGTTGGCGCCGCCGGGAGAGACAGCCACGGCGCCGGCGTGGCCGGGCAGGTCGCCGGCTGCCGTCGGTGTACCGTCCGGAGCGAGTAGCCACAGCGCGTCGTGGTCGCCGGCGCTGCGGAGCACGAGCACCGACTGAGCCGGCGCCGGCGGCCCCTTGGCCGCAGGCGCCGGTGCGGCGGCACACAGCACGACGGCCGTCGCGACCACACAGGACGTGAGCAGGGCGAATGCGAGTCGACGTGGACGGACGATGGACGCTGCCATGATGCCCTCCTGTCTTCGGACGAGGTCCTGCAGACGAACCTACTCCCAGACAGCCGCCCGCGCCAGCACGCACGCGGGGGAGAGCTACTCCACGATCAGTCGGTGGTCACAGTGACGTGGCTCGCGCCGCCGGCGAAGCGGATCTCGTACCGATCGACGGCGTCGGCGAACCCACCGGAGGACAGCACCGTCCGGCCGCCGACCGCACCCAGGCGTTGCCCGTCGAAGACGAGCGCGCTGGCGCCCCCGCTGACCTCGGCACGCGCCTCCGCGCCGCGCGGGCGGTGGACCATGACCTCGCTGGCACCGCCCGAGACGCGCACGGGGACGATGCCGGCCGGCGGCGGCAGGAAGATCTCGATGTCGCTGGCGCCGCCGGTGACCTCCACGCTCCTCACGTGGAGCTCGCGCAGGTCGGCGACGAGCTTCCACATGCCGCCTCGGAGAGAGATGTCCCAGGGCACGGCGGCCGCGAGAGCGAAGTCGGCCGACTGGTTGCGCCAGTCGAAGGGGCGGAAGCGGCGACGCTGCTGCACCGTGACGGTGCCGCCGGTCACGGTGATCTGCGGGGCCGGGCCCTCGAAGGTGGCCCGGTACAGCTCGGTCAGGGCGGCGTCGCCGTGCAGTGTGAGCTTGGCCGCCCCCTTGGTGAACTCGAGACGCCCCGCGATGACTCCGACCAGCGGGGCGTGGCTCTGCACGTCTTCGGCGCCGTCGCCGGTGGCCTCTCCGGCCCCCGGCGCGCCCTCGGCCGTGAGCGCGGCGATCTGGCTCTCGTACACGCCGCGTGTGCCCCGCAGGTAGTCGCGGATGACGGTGAGCTCGTCCGGCTCGCGGTCCGCGAGCAGCGCCCGCGTCGCGAGCTCCACCTCGCCCTGGATGCGCGCGCCGATCTCACGGGTGGCCACGGTGGAGACCACCAGCACCCGGCGGCGGTCCGCCGGGTCGGGGACCCGGTTCGCGTAGCCGCCGCGCTCCAGCCGGTCCAGCACGGTGGTGATGGCGCCGGGCGTCAGCCCGCTCTCCTCCGCGAGCTCCCCCGCGGTCACACGACCGCGGCGGTACAGGATGCCGAGGCAGCGCAAGTCCGTGCGGTTGAGCCCGAACTGCAGGGCCACGGCCTCGTCGAGCTGGTCTCCGGCGCGGCGCAGCTCGTCCAGCTCGATGCCGACCTGGTCGACAAGGTCGCCCGTCTTCGCGTCGTCCTTCATCTCTACCTCCAGGGGGAACACTCCCCACAAGGTCTCGGGCCGGCCGGGGCCGTCGCGGCGCCGGCCGGAGCGCGGTTGTTTCTCCGTTGGGGAGAAGTATACCCAAATCGAAAGATTTGACAATCTAACAATCAGGGCTACACTGACTTCCGCTGCAGGATCTGACGGCGTCCGGCGGGTCGAGCGCCGGGCGGAAGGAAGGACGGACGGTATGGACAACGCGATCGAAGCCCGGGGTCTGGTCAAGACCTATCGCGGCGACGTGCAGGCGCTCAAGGGAGTGAGCCTCGCCGCCGCCCCGGGCACGGTGTTCGGCCTGCTCGGCCCCAACGGGGCGGGCAAGTCGACGACGGTGAAGATCCTGACGACGCTCTCGCGCCCCGACGCCGGCGAGGCCTTCGTAGCCGGCTACGACGTCGTGCGGCAGCCCGGCAAGGTGCGCCTCGCCATCGGCTGCGTGAACCAGAAGTCGGGGCTCGACCCGCAGGCGACCGGGCGCGAGAACCTGATCCTGCAGGGCCGCGTGTACGGCATGCGCGGCGCGGCCCTCAAGTCGCGGGCGCAGGAACTGCTCGACGGGTTCGGGCTCGGCGAGGCCGCGGACCGGACGGTGCGCACCTACTCCGGCGGCATGCAGCGCAAGCTCGACGTCGCCGTCGGCCTGATGCACCGGCCGCAGGTGCTGTTCCTCGACGAGCCGACCACGGGGCTGGACCCCGAGGCGCGCGCGGACATGTGGACCGAGATCGGGCGCCTCGCCGGCGACGAGGGCCTCACGATCCTCATGACGACGCACTACATGGAAGAGGCCGACGGCCTCGCCCAGCGGCTGGCGATCGTCGACCGCGGGCTCGTGGTGGCCGAAGGCACGCCCGAGGAGCTCAAGGGCGAGCTCCGCGGCGACGCCATCGCCGTCGAACTGGAGGACCAGCCGCTCGACGGCGAGGTCGGCCGCGCCCTGGAAAGGGTAGCCGAGCACCTCTACGACGTCGCCGTGGAGGGGCGCGCGCTGCGCGCGCGCACCGACAGCGGCGCGCGCGCCGTGCCGGCCGTGCTGGCCGCGCTCGAGACCGAGGGCGTCAAGGTCGCCTCGGTCACGGTCTCGCGGCCCTCACTCGACGACGTGTACCTGCGGTACGCCGGCCGCGCCTTCAGCGAGGCCGACCGGGAGGAGAAGAAGCGATGAACAACGCGCTGGCCGACACCTGGTTCATGACCCAGCGGCACTTCCGGAATCTCATCCGGCAGCCCGTCTGGATCTTCATCTCGCTCGTGCAGCCCGTGGTGTGGCTGCTGCTCTACGGCGCGCTGTTCCGCAGGATCGTCGAGATCCCCGGGTTCGGCGCCGGGAGCTACATCGACTTCCTCACGCCGGGCATCGTCGTCATGACGTGCCTCTTCAGCGCCGGCTGGAGCGGCATGGGCCTCATCGACGACATCAATCGCGGGGTGGTGGACAGGTTCCTCGTCAGCCCGGCGAGCAGGGGCTCGCTCATCTCCGGGCGCCTGCTCCAGGGCGCCGTGGTCGGCGCGATCCAGTCGGCGATCATCATCGTCCTGGGGCTGATCGTCGGGGCCAGCTACCCGGGCGGGCTGCTCGGCATGGTCGCGCTCACCGTGTGCGCGGTCCTGCTCGGTACCGCCATCGGCGCCCTGAGCAACGCCATCGCGCTCCTCTCGCGCAAGGAGGAGACGATGATCGCGGTGAGCAACTTCGTGCTGCTGCCGCTGACGTTCCTGAGCTCCGTGTTCATGGCCCAGGCGCTCATGCCCGGGTGGATGCAGAGCGTGGCGAAGTACAACCCGGTGAACTGGGCGGTGCAGGCGGGCCGTGAGGGCCTCGCCGCCGGCCCGGACTGGAGCATCGTCTTCACCCGCATGGGGTGGCTCGCGCTGTTCACCGTCGTGTGCACGTGGCTCGCCACACGCGCGTTCCGCGTGTACCAGAGGTCGATCTGAGCCGGGAGGGGCGCCGGGCGCTTCCGCGCCGGCGCCGGCGCCCTCACAGCGCCGGCAGCACGCGGACCTCGGCCAGGCGATTGACCACCCCGGTCGTGGTCCCGCTGCAGCTGACGCGCACCCAGCGCGCCTGCACCGGCGCGAAGTCGAGCGTCTCGAACCCGGCGGTCTCGCCGCTGGTCACCGTGCGCAGCACGCGGCGCCAGTGCGCACCGTCGTCCGAGACCGAGACACGCAGGACCGCGGCGCGGTGGTCGCCTCCCGCGAGGGCGACGCGCACGGCGCCGACCTCCTGCGGTCCGGAGAGGAGCAGGTCCAGCGAGGCCTTGCCGCGCGCGACCCAGCTCGTGGCCGGATCGCCGTCAAGAGCCCCGGCGGGCGCGCCCTTGTCGGCCCGCGCCTGGGTCACGGCCAGGGCGGCGACGTCCGGCTGCACGCGACGCAGGCGCAGGAGCGCCTCCAGGAAGAACGCGTCGCCGTAGGCCAGTCCGCAGTCGACGATGCCCGCCCGCCACAGGTACGTGCCGTGCAGCAGCACAGCCGGGTTGGTCCCGGACGAGAAGTAGGCCGGCGACATCAGGTTCGAGAGGATTCCGCGCGCGGCGTCGAGATACGCCTCGCGACGCACCGGCGACGGCTCCGCGAGCGCCAAGTCCAAGATGCCGGATGCGGCGATGGCGCTGGAGGAGGAGTCGCGCGGCGCGTCCGGGATCATCGGGTCGTCGAAGTCCCAGTACGGGACCCCGTCCTCCGGCTGGTGCTCCAGATACCAGTCGGTCACCCTGCGGGCGACGGTGAGGAAGCGGGTGTCACCGGTCTCCCGGTACGCCGCGGCGAAGCCGAGGATGCCCCAGGCCTGTCCGCGCGCCCAGGTGGAATCCACCGAGTAGGCGCTCCCCTGGTCGCGCCGCGTGACGCCGCCGGTCGCCGGGTCGTAGTAGACCAGGTGCCAGGTGCTGCCGTCGGCGCGCACGAAATCGCGCGCGATGGTCAGCGAGTGCTGCCGCGCGATCTCGGCGAACTCGGGTGGGCCCCCGTTCTTCGCCGCCCACCAGAGCAGCTGGGACTTCATCAGGCTGTCGATGATGACGTTGAACTCCTCGCCCGGCCGGGACAGCATCGCGCCCACAACGGGGTCGTACCGCAGCGCCATGATCCTCGCGGCCTGCATCGCCGTGCGGCGGAGGGCGGGGTCGCCGGTGAGTGCGTACCCGCGCACGTAGCTCGGGTAGAAGAGGGCGCCGATGTTGACGGATGAAAGCGTGAGCTGTTCGCTTCCGATCGCACGCTGGCGAGAGAGCGCGTGGTCGAGCCACCAACGGGACCCGGTCATCTGGTAGGCGGACCAGAGCGCCCCGGGGACGAGGCCCGAAGCCCAGCCGCCCGGACCGGCGTACCTCCAGGTGACGTCGCCGAGCGTGTAGTACGCGTAGTGGCGGCGAGGCGTGTGCTCTTCGGTGGCCTTCAGGCGGAGGCGCGCGAGGCCGCGGGCGGCGCGCGCCTGCTCGGCGAACGTGGGCTCGGGAGGGACGGAGGCGCCGGCGGCCGGGACGATCCACAGCACGGCCGCGACGACGACGAGCGCCGCGTGCAGGATCCTGGATCTCCGTGAAGGTCGCGCCAACGGTCCTCCCGCGACGGGCGGCCGCACCGGCCCGGCGGCCGCCTCCCCTGCCGGTACCATCGCTCAGGCGACCGCGGCCGGTCAACCCTGCTCTTCCCCGACCCGACGCGCCCGAGTAGACTTGCGGGCATCGGGCCGGGCGGGCGGCAGTGCCGCCCGGCGCACCGTCAACCCTCACTCGGAGGCCTCATGCGCGTGCTCGTGGTGGGCGGCGGCGGCAGGGAGCACGCCCTCGTCCATTCCTTCGCCAAGTCCCCGCTCGCGGAGCGCATCTTCTGCGCCCCCGGCAACGCCGGCACCGCCGCCGAGGCCGACAACATCCCCATCTCCGCCGACGACCTGCCCGGGCTGCTCGACTTCGCCAGTCGCGAGAACGTCGACCTCACCGTGATCGGCCCCGAGGCCCCACTCGTGATCGGACTCACCGACCTGTTCGAGGAACACGGCCTCGCCGTGTTCGGCCCCAACCGTAAGGCCGCGCAGCTCGAGGGCAGCAAGGTGTTCGCCAAGGAGATCATGGCCGCCGGCGGCGTCGCGACCGGCGCCTACCGGCGGCACACCGCCGCAGACACGGCGCTCGCCGACGTAGAGAGCCGCGAGGACTACCCGCTGGTCGTCAAGGCCGACGGCCTGGCCGCCGGCAAGGGCGTGCTGATCTGCAAGGACAAGGCCGAGGCGCGCGAGGCGGTCGAAGCCTGCTTCGTCGCGCGCGAGTTCGGCGCGGCCGGCGACGTGCTCATCACCGAGGAGTTCCTCACCGGCTCCGAGGTCTCGCTGCTGGTGCTCTGCGACGGCGAGACGGCGGTGCCTCTCGCGCCGGCGCAGGACTACAAGCGCATCTTCGCCGGCGACCAGGGACCCAATACCGGCGGCATGGGCAGCTACTGCCCGGTGCCGGGGTTCGAGCAGAAGGCCGTCGACGCGGCCATGGACCAGGTGGTCGAGCCTGTCGTGGCGGCGCTCCGCCGCCACGGCGTCAACTACCGCGGCGTGCTGTACGCCGGCCTCATCGTCGGGGAGGCCGGCATCAAGGTGCTCGAGTTCAACTGCCGCTTCGGCGACCCGGAGACGCAGGCTGTGCTGCCGCGGATGGACAGTGACCTCCTGGAGCTGTGCGCCGCCGCGGCCAGCGGCGAGCTCGCCGGCACCAGGGCGCTGTGGAAGCCACAGGATTGCGTCACCGTCGTGCTCGCCTCCGCCGGCTACCCGGCGAGCAGCCACAAGGGCGACGTCATCAGCGGCCTGGCCGAGGCGGCCGCGCTGGACGACGTGACCGTCTACCACGCCGGCACGGCGTTGCAGGACGGCCAGGTCGTCACGGCCGGCGGCCGCGTGCTCGCCGTGAGCGCGCTCGGCGACGGCTTCACCGCGGCCCGCGAGCGCGCGTATCAAGCCGTTGACAAGATCACCTTCGACGGCCGGCAGGTCCGGCCGGACATCGCCGAGCGCGCCGTCAGGGCGCGCGCCGGCGAGCTCGACCTGTTCCCGGCCGGCTTCGCCGGCTGAGCCACGGCGCGACGCCGCCGTCAAAGGAGAGATGACGTGGAAGAGACCAGGACCGAGGTCGAGACGATCCTGCAGGGCATCCAGATGGAGCCCGTGCTCGTGGGCATCGTGATGGGCAGCGAGAGCGACCGTGAGGTAATGGAGAAGGCTGCTGCCGAGCTCCAGGAGCGCAAGATCAAGTTCGAGATCAACGTGCTCTCCGCGCACCGCGACCCCGACAAGGTGGCGCACTACGCCAAGACGGCCCAGAGCCGCGGGCTCAAGGTGCTCATCGGCGGCGCCGGCAAGGCGGCGGCCCTCCCCGGCGTGCTGGCCGCCTACACCAACCTGCCCGTGATCGGCGTGCCGATCAAGACGAGCGACCTCGGCGGCCTCGACTCACTGCTCAGCATCGTGCAGATGCCGCCCGGCGTGCCGGTCGCGTGCGTCGCCATCAACGGCGCCCGCAACGCGGCCATCCTGGCGGCCAAGATCCTCGACCTCTGAGCGCGCGCGCGGCCGGTGCGTGCCGGCCGGGTGCGGGGAACACTCACCGCATGAGCAGGTCACCGATCAGATCGGCGATGGCGCCGGGCCCGTTGGGCGCGGCGTCCGCCGGCATCTCGTCCGGCCACTTCGTGTTCGTCTCGGCGCAGCTGCCCCTCGACGCGCAAGGGGAGCTCAGTGGGACCACGGCCACCGAGCAGGCCGCCCGCGCCCTCGACAACCTCGCCCACCAGCTCCGCTCCACCGGCCTCTCGCTGGACGACGTGGTGAGCCTCGAGATCCACCTCGTCGACCAGGCCGACCGCGCCTCGGTCGACGCCGCGCTCGAGGCCCGGTTCGTCCCCCCGTACCCTGCCGTCACGCTGGCGGGCGTCTCCTGGTTGCCCGGCGGCGCCCGGCTCCAGGTGGCGGCCATCGCGCAACGCTACTAAAGTCTCAAGGATGCCGAGGAACGATCAGCCCCCGAGCCCGAGGACGATCTCGGGCTTCCTCTACGTAGTGGTGCTGCTCATCGCAGTCGCGCTGGTGTACGTGGCCGTGCGCGCGCTGTTCGCCTGACCCCAGGCTCACACGAAAGGAAGACCCCCATGGAGAAGCAGGTCTACGCGTCCCCCGACGGCGCCCCCGCCGTCGGACCGTACTCCCCCGCCGTGGGCGCCGGCGACTACGTCTTCGTCTCGGGCCAGATCCCGCTCGACCCGGACGGCAAGATCGTCGGCTATACCCCCAAGGACCAGGCGCGCAAGGCGCTCGAGAACCTGCGCGCCACCCTCGAGGCAGCCGGTCTGACGCTGGGCCACGTGGTCAAGACGACCATCTTCCTCAGGGACATGGACGAGTTCGCGGCGGTCAACGAGGTGTACGGCGAGTTCTTCGAGGAGCCGTACCCGGCGCGCTCCACCGTCGAGGTGGCGCGCCTCCCCAAGGACCTGCACGTCGAGATCGAGGCGATCGCGTACCGTGGCTGACAATCGAGGACGTTCCACCGGGCGGCGCGCCGCCCTCGTGCTCGCCGCGCTCGTCGCGGCGGCGCTGCTCGCCGTGACGCTCGCCGCCTGCGGCGGAGGCGGCGAGACCACGGCGAGCGACGACCCCCTCGTGGGCTACTGGATCGGCGGCGGCCAAGGGGGTCAGATGACCATGCTGCAGATCGCCAAGGACGGCGACACCTACACGGTCAAGTCCAATCCCGACCAGCCCATGGGCGAGGTCAAGCAGGACGGCCAGGACCTCATGATCGACACCCACGTCGTAGGCATCCGGATCACACCCCTGCCGCAGGACAAGCTGGGCCTGGAGTTCACCGGCGAGATGTTCAAGGAGCCACAGACGATCGAGCTCTCGCGGGTGACCGAGGCGGCGTACAAGGACGGCGCCGTCGCCTACGGCCTCCTGCTGATCCGGCGCGGGCTCGCGATGTGGAAGGCCGGCGGCGGCAAGCAGTACCCGCCGGCCAAGGAGGTCATGCCGGACGGCATGCTCGCCAAGATGATCGCCTGGCCGGTGAACCTCTTCACCGACGGCCCGATGGTCCAGGACGCGAGCACCGGCAACTTCAGCTACAGCCCGCTGGCCGGCGGCAAGAAGTACTCGCTGAAGGCCTACCTCGCCGACGGCAGCACCATCGGCAAGTGACGCTGAAGACGACGGGGGCGCCGGCCGCTGCGGCCTGCGCCCCCGTCGTCGCGTACGCGCTCCGCAGCGCCGTCACCTGCGGATCAGCGCCGCTGCCGCTCCATCTCCCGCTGGATCTCGTCCTCGGTGATCGCGCGGTTGCCGCGCCCGTAGGCGTCCCAGGCGTTGAACGCCAGGCCGATGCCCCACCCGGCGAGCACCCACCCCGGCCAGAAGTACCCGGCGCCGTTCCAGTACCAGATCACCACCAGGAAGATGTTGACGATGCAGTAGGCGATCGCGTGGTTCCAGAAGTCCTTCTTCTTCTTGATCACCTTGATCGCGTGCTCGCGCAGCTCTTCTTCTGTCGGCATCGCCAGACCTCCCCGTCGTCGTTTTGGGCGACCGCGCTTCCGATTCTGGACCCGACGGGCGGCCGGCGCCAGAGGCGAGTGTGAGAGAATCGCGCCGACGACAGACGGCGGCCGGCGTGGTCCGGCCCGGCCGTGACGCCGGCGGCTGCGGAGGGCACCGATGATCGAGCGCTACACACTCCCTGAGATGGGCGCGATCTGGACGGACGAGGCGAGGATGCAGGCCTGGCTCGACGTGGAGATCGCCGCCGTGAAGGCCTGGAGCAAGCTCGGCAAGATCCCCCACGACGCGGTCAAGGAGATCGAGGCCAAGGCCGCGTTCGACGTCGCCCGCGTCAACGAGATCGAGCAGACCACCAACCACGACGTCATCGCGTTCCTCACCAACGTGGCCGAGTACGTCGGCGACGCCAGCAAGTACGTGCACTACGGCATGACGAGCAGCGACATGCTCGACACGGCGCTGGCGCTGCAGATCAAGCGCGCGGGGCAGCTCCTGGAGCGCGACCTCATCGCCCTCGGCGAGGTGCTCAAGCGGCGCGCCCTCGAGTTCCGCGACACGGTGGAGGTCGGGCGCACGCACGGCATCCACGCCGAGCCCATCACGTTCGGCATGAAGCTCGGCATCTGGGCGTTCGAGGTCAGCCGTCACCTCAAGCGCATGCGCGTGGCCACCATCAACGCGTCGGTGGGCAAGATCAGCGGCGCGGTGGGCGCCTACAACAACATCGACCCCCGCGTGGAAGACCTGGTCTGCGAGGAGCTCGGCATCGGCCGGGAGCCCATCAGCAACCAGGTGGTGCAGCGCGACCGGCACGCCGAGTTCCTCACCACGATCGCCCTGGTCGGCGCGAGCATCGAGAAGTTCGCCACCGAGGTGCGGCACCTGCAGCGCAGCGAGGTCCGCGAGGTCGAGGAGGCGTTCGGTAAGGGCCAGAAGGGGTCCTCGGCCATGCCGCACAAGCGCAACCCCATCCTCAGCGAGCGGATGGCCGGGTGTGCGCGCGTCCTGCGCGGCAACGCGCTGGTCGGCCTGGAGAACGTTGCGCTGTGGCACGAACGCGACATCAGCCACAGCTCGGCGGAACGCGTGGTGCTGCCCGACAGCACGATCCTGCTCGACTACATGCTGCAGAAGTTCACCAGGCTCATCGACAACCTCGTCGTGGACGAGGAGCGCATGCTGGCGAACCTGGGCCAGAGCTACCGCCTCGTCTTCAGCGGGGCGGTCCTGCTGGCCCTGGTCGACAAGGGCATGCTGCGCGAAGACGCCTACCGCGTGGTGCAGGATGCAGCCATGCAGGCCTGGCGCGACGCCGCCGACTTCGGCGACCTCATCAAGGCCTCGGACGAGGCGATGGCCGTCATGACGCCGCAGGAGATCGACTCCGCCATGGACCCGAACCAGTATCGGGCCGGCCGCGACGTCATCTTCCGGCGGCTGGAGCGGCTGGAGTTCTGACGGCCGACTGCCCGAGATGCCACGCGCCGCTCAAGCCCGGCGCCTTCGCCTGCGGCGTCTGCGGGCTCACGGTCGGCGCGTCGGCGGCCGGCGCCGGCAAGGCCGGGCGCGCCGGCCTCTCCGGGCGCACGCGCTGGATCGTCATCGGCGGCGGCCTCGCGGTCGTCGCCGTCGCCCTCGTCTGGTTCTTCGTCCTCAGGGGCCCCACCACCAGCGGTGACGAGTTCATCGGCACCTGGCGCTCGCAATCCATGCAGAGCATCGGGAGCGCCACGGTCACCCGATCCGGCGACGCCTTCGACGTTCT
Source organism: uncultured Thermoleophilia bacterium (assembly GCA_963747935.1). Lineage (GTDB taxonomy): Bacteria > Actinomycetota > Thermoleophilia > UBA2241 > UBA2241 > CAIXSE01. Next base: position 211,672 of record CAVVGY010000007.1, read on the forward strand.
GCTCGCCTCCGGCCAGACGGGCCAGCAGGCGCGCGTGCAGGCGCACCTCGACGGCGACAGGCTGGTCATGACGCCGGGCGACTTCTCAGCTTCCGGCGACCCCAACGCCAAGAAGCTCGAGCGGGTCCTCAAGCTCGCCGCCGGCGACTTCCGCGTCGAGCTCTCCAGCGTCGGCCCGACCAGCGTCGTCCTGCACCTCACGGGCACCTCGCCCGCGGGCCAGGACGTCAGCGAGCGCACAGTGCTCGAACAGGCCACCCCGACCCCCTCATCCACATGACAGCACCGAGCCGCATCCGCCCCGCCACGCGCGGCGACATCCCCGAGATCGTCGACCTGCTCAACGCCTGCGACGTCGCCGAGATCGGCGAGCCCGACACCACGCCGGAAGACCTGGAGAACGACTGGGCCAGGGAGGGGTTCGACCCGGCCCGGGACGCCTGGGTGGCGGAGGGTCCCGGGGGTCTGGTCGGCTACGCCTACGCAGGCGACCAGTTCCGCACCGGCGAGCTGGAGGCCGACCTGTGGGTGCACCCGGAGCACTACGAGCCCGAGCTGCGGGGACGTCTGCTCGGGCTCGCCGAGCGCCGGGCGGCCGCCATCGCCGTCGAGCGCGGCTACCAGGCGCCGACGCTCGATGTCTACTGCCTGTCCACCAACCGCGCCAAGCGCGACCTGCTGCACAAGCACGGTTACGAGCTCGCGCGCACCGTGTACCGCATGACGGTGGACCTCGGCGAGGATCGGACGGCGCCGGCAGCCGAGGCGCCCGAGGGCGTCGAGATCCGGACCTTCCGCCCGGGGGTCGACGAGCACGTCATGTTCGAGGCCATGCACGACGCGTTCGTGGACCACTTCCGCCGCAGCGACGAGCCGTTCGAGGCGTGGATGACCAGGCTGCTCGGGCACCCCGACTTCCTGCCCGAGCTCTGGTGGCTGGCGTGGGACGACGCCGCCGGCGAGGCGGCGGGCGGCGTCATCGCCTACGACCACGGCGACCTCGGCTGGATCCAGGGCCTGGGCGTGCGGCGGCCCTGGCGGCGCCGGGGCCTCGGCGCGGCGCTGCTCGCTCACGCGCTCGCCGCGTTCGAGGCGCGGGGGCAGTCGCGGGTGGACCTGGGCGTGGACGCCGAGGGAGCCACCCGGCCGCTGCGCCTGTACGAGCGCGCCGGTATGCAGGCGAGCGGTGCGTACGAACTGTTCAGCAAGCCCCTGGTCTGACGCGGCACAGCGGCCCCGGGCGCGGTTGTCTCCGGCCGCCCACCTCGCACCGCCCGGGTCTCGAGAGCGAGTGCCTGGAGCCGCGGGGTATGTGTGTCCGGGGGTCGGAGCCCTTTCCGGCGCCACATGTGGTGCTGGAAGAGGCTCCGCATCAGGTGCCGGCCCCCAGACGACATCATCCCTTGCCCCTGAGGCGCGGTTGTCTCCGGCCGCTCCGTGGGTAGGACTGGGCTTTCAAGACGAGACGAAGGGAGCCCGCATGGGACGAGCCATCCTCGCCGTGACACTCGCCGTGATGCTCGCCGGCGGAATCATCGCCTGCGGCGGATCGTCCACCTCTGACTCGGCGACCACGGCCGCGCCCGCCGCGACGACCGCGGCGCCCGAACCGGCCGCGTCCGGGACCGCCGACGCCGGCGGCCCCGCGACGAGCGAGGTCGCCCAGCTCTACGCCGACAACTGCTCCGGCTGTCACGGCGCGGACGGCGCCGGCGGATCGGCGAAGGGCATCGCCGGCGAGGACGACGCGGCCGGCGTGCAGCGCTGGATCGAGCAGGGCGGCGAGGGCATGCCCGGGTACGCCGACCAGATGCCTCCCGGTCAGATCCAGGCTCTGGCAGAGTACGTGGCGGCCGGGCTGCAGTAGGCGACGGAGTGCGCGGCGGCCGGACCGCGGCGCGCACGGCCGGCTAGGCCGGCGGGTCCTCCTCGCGGGGACCGCCGGCGGCCCGCTGCGCCGCGAGCCGCTCGCGCTCCTCCTCTTGCATGAGCGCCCGCGTACGCGGCGAGAACCCAGCCTTCTTGCGCCCCTCCCACCACTCGTCCAGGGGCTCCTTCTTGAGCTGGGCCCACCGGACGTACAGGAGGACGGCGGTCGTGAGCAGGACCACCTCGATGACGGCGAGGGCGATCAGCCGCACTTCGAGGGACGGCGCGAGCGGGATGCCCTGGGCGACGATGGCGGCGAGTGCGCTCACGGCGAGGCCGAGCTCGACGGGGCTGGAGACGGGCTGGCGCCGCTGAGCGGCAGCGGAGACGCCGGGGCCGGCGGAGGCAGCTTCTTGGCCGCCGGCCCATCGGCGATGTACGGCAGGATCGCGTTCATCTGGTCGACGGACAGGATCTGGCCCCACGCCGGCATGAAGATGACGCCCTTGGTGCCGGGATCGGGGATCGAGCCCTCCATCAGCACCGAGCGCAGCTCGCTCGGCGGTACGTCGTCATCCGGGTTGCGCAGCGCGGGCACCACCTTGTCGGCTGTCTTCGGGTTCGGCGCCGGCGACGGCGAGGACGTCCCGCCCACCTGACCGTGGCAGTCGATGCACGCGTAGGCGCTGTAGATGTCGGCCGGCTCGGCCGGGTCGGCGTCGTACTCGGCGCCGACGCCGGGCAGGCCGGCCAGGATGTAGGCGGCGAGTGCGTTCGCCTGGGCGTCGTTGATGACCCCGTTCCACGACGGCATGTTGATCACCCCGGGCTTCTTGCTGACGATGCCGCCCTCACTCAGGACCTGGGTGATCTGTGGCGCCGCGCGGAACTGCTCGTCCGCGGCGCGAAACGCGTTGTTCAGGGCGGGGACGGTGCTGTCGCCGCCCACGTTGAGACGGTTGGGGATGCCGCCCACGCCGTTCGGCGCGTGGCAGCGGATGCAGGCGAGGTCGACATAGAGCTGGCCGCCGTCCTTGACCTGCTGCGTCACGTTGGCCGCCGGACTCGCCGACGAGCCGGGCGACGCCGTGCTCGGCGCCTCGGGCGTGGCGAGGCTCCCGCACCCGGCGGCCACCAGGGCGGTCGCGACGACCAACGCCGGAGTCAGCCATAGAAGGAGTCGCTTCATGTTCCCTCCCCGGGAGGAGAGCGGTGCTCCTTCGGCGCCCCGCTCGATACCTTTGCTGCGTCGGGTGCTGATCGGTGCTCCTTCGGCGCCCCGCTCGATACCTTTGCTGCGTCGGGTATTCACGGCGTCACCGCGCCCCAGATCGTGAGGACGACGAGCGCGACGATGATGACCAACGCGATCGTCGTCGTCACAGGCTTGTGCAGAGGATTGCGCTCGGGACCTCGGTCGACGAACGGCAGGATGACCATGAGGAGCACGACGACACCCGGCACGACGATGCCGGCGATCTCCGGGATCACCTTGATGAGCTGGAACAGGCCGAGGAAGTACCACTCAGGCTTGATGCCGGCCGGCGTGACCAGCACGTTGGCCTGGGGAGCCAGGTCGGCCGGCCAGAGCAGCGCGAGGCCGCCCATGATGCCGAGGAACAGGAAGAAGGCCATCGCCTGCGACGTGAGCTCCTCCCAGAAGTACGGGATGTAGCCCTGCCCCGGGTCGCGCCAGATCTCCCAGTAGAACCGGGGCGGCTCGTTGGTCGGCACCTGTCGCTTCGCCTTCGCCATGCCCCCTCCTACAGCCGCCCGGAGATGCCGTGGCGGCGGATCATCCAGAAGTGCCCCAGAAGGAGCGCCACGATGATCGCCGGCAGCACCAGGACGTGCAGGTCGTAGAACCGGCCCAGCGTGGCGGCGCTGATCTGTTCGCCGCCACGCAGGCTGACGAGGAGGAAGTGACCCAGGACGGGCACCGAGCCGGCGATGTCGGTGCCGACCTTGGTCGCCCAGTACGCCTTCTGGTCCCACGGCAGCAGGTAGCCCGTGAACCCGAAGCCCAGAGTGATGAGGAGAAGCGCGACGCCGGTGAGCCAGTTGAGCTCGCGGGGCGCCTTGTAGGCGCCGGTGAAGAACACGCGCAGCGTGTGGATGAACACGAGCAGCACCATGCCGCCGGCCGACCAGCGATGGATCGAGCGGATCCACCAGCCGAACTGCACGTGCGTGGAGATGTTGAGGACGCTCTGATAGGCCGTGTCCGGCGTGGGCTGGTAGTAGACCGCCAGCAGGATGCCGGTCACGGCGAGGATGATGAAGAGCACGAAGGCGATGCCGCCGAAGCAGTAGATGTAGTTCGTGGCGTGCTTCGGCACGATGCGGTTGTACTGGTCCTCCATCGTGGCGCTCAGGCCGAGGCGCCCGACCACCCAGTTGACGAGGCCCTTCTTCGGCGCGGCGGGCGCCGGGGCCGGCTGGGGCACGCTGCCTCCTGTGGTGGTGCTCACCCGAACTCCCCCGTGTACCAGGCCGGGTACTTGGCGCCGCTCAGGTCGATGGGCCCGACCAGCACCGCGCCGTTCTGCACCTGTGAGTGATAGGTAGGAAGCGGCAGCGTCGCGGGCCCGTGCGTGACCTTGCCGGTGGCCGAGAACTTACTGCCGTGGCACGGACACGCGAAGGTGTCGCCGGTGACCCCCACCACGCAGCCGAGGTGCGTGCAGATGAGCGAGTACACGACGATCTTCCCGCCGACGTTCTGCACCGCCGCGGGCTGGCCGTTGACCTCCACGGGAGTGAGTGCGCCCTCGGGGAACGAACTGACGTCGCCGACCTTCACCACCTGGCCGATGGCGCCGGCCACCGACGCCGGCGGCTTGAGGAAGCGCGCCACGGGATACAGCACACCGGCGAGCGACAGCGCGCCGAAGCCGGTGATGAGCCACTTGAGGAACCCCCTCCGAGTCACGCGGACCCCCACGGGTCGATGGTGACGTGCCTCCACTGCAGCGCTGCTTACGATTCTCCCCCCATTTCCGTCGAGTGGCGGCTCCGCGCCGTCGACGCAAGGGACCGCGAGCGCACGGTCCGCCGGACGCGGAGGCCGCTGCGATATCATGCGGGCGATGACCACCTCGCCCGCCAGCACCCCGCGACCCATCCGTCCCGCGCGCCCCGGTCTGGACGCCGCGGTGCGCGTGCCGGGCTCCAAGAGCGTGACCAACCGCGCGCTGCTTCTGGCCGGCCTCGCGGCCGGCCGCTCGGTGTTGCGCGGGGCGCTCGAGGCCGGCGACACGGACGCGTTCGCCGCCGGACTGCGCAGCCTCGGCGTGGCCGTCGAGAGGAGCGGCGACCAGGTGCTGGTCGACGGCGCCGGAGGCCCGTTCCCCGCCGCCGAGGCCGACGTGGACTGCGCCGAAGCGGGCACGGCCGCCCGGTTCCTGCTGGCGGCGGCCGCGACGGGCCAGGGCTCCTACCGGTTCGACGCGGCGCCGCAACTGCGGCGCCGTCCGCTCGGGCTGCTGCTCCAGGCGCTACGCGCCCAAGGCGCGCGCACGGAGCCGGACGACGCCGGCGCGCTGCCGCTCACGCTCCGCGCCGGCGGGCTCTCCGGGGGCAGCCTGCGGCTCCCCGGCGACACCTCCAGCCAGTTCGTCTCGGCGCTGCTCATGGCGGCGCCCCTCGGTCGCGGGCCGCTGGACCTGCAGGTGGACGGCCTGATCTCGCGACCCTACGTCGAGATGACGCTGCGCATGATGGAGGGCTTCGGCGCCGGCGCCCGCACGGACGCCGGCGACCGGTTCCTGGTCACCCCCGGCGCCTACGCCGCCCGCGAGTACGACGTCGAGCCCGACGCCTCCACGGCCTCCTACTTCTTCGCCGCCGCGGCCGCCACCGGCGGCCGCGTCAAGGTCCTCGGCCTGCACCGCGAGGGGGCCCTGCAGGGCGACGTCGCGTTCCTCGACGTGCTCGAGTGCATGGGCTGCACCGTGGTGGACGATCCCGACGGGGTACTGGTGGCCGGGCCGGCTGCGCTCGCCGGCCTCACCGTGGACATGAGCGACATCTCGGACACCTTCATGACCCTGGCGGCCATCGCGCCCCTCGCGACGTCGCCGGTCACCATCACCGGCATCGGCAACGTGCGGCTCAAGGAGTCGGACCGCATCGCGGCGATGGAGGAGAACCTGGGCCGGACCGGCGTGACCACGGAGTCCGGCCCCGACTCCCTGCGCGTGTTCCCCGCCACGCCGCGCGGCGCGCGCATCGACCCGCACGGCGACCACCGCATCGCCATGGCGTTCTCGGTGCTCGGGCTGCGGGCGCCGGGAGTCGTCGTCGAGGACCCGGGCTGCGTGGCCAAGACCTGCCCCACGTTCTTCGAGCTCTGGTCGGCCGTGGAGACGCCCGCGGCCGCGGGGCACGAGGGCGCGTGAACCCGGGGACAGGGAACCGCGCCTCTTGGGCAAAGTAGTACAGACGCACCACTGACCACACCCGGCGTCACCGGCCGCGGAGGGCGAGCATGGACGACGAGACCACGGGCAGATTGCCCGAAGACGACGAAGAGCTGACGCGCGTGACCCCGCCGGACGGCGAGGACGCGACGCGCGTCATGCCGCCCGCCGAAGACGCGACGCGGATCATGCCCGGCGCCGACACCGGGGCGACCCGGGTGATGCCGGCGGCGGGAGAGGCTCCGCCTCCGCCGCCCACCCAGCCCACCCTGCTCATGACCCACGGCGGCCGCCCGCCATCGGACCGCGGCGGCGTTCCGTGGTGGGTTTGGCTGCTCGTGGTGCTCGCGGTCATCGCGGCCATCGCCGCGCTCTGGTACTTCTACCTGCGGCCCTCCACACCCGCAGACGACCGGCGGCGAGGTGTTCATCGGCAACTGGGCGCCCGAGGCCGGCACCGGCGGCGGGCTCGTCATCAAACAGGATGGCGACCAGTTCAAGGTGACGCAGTACGACCCCCAGCTCAAGGCGGCCGGGTCCACCACCGCCACGCTCGAGGGCGACCAGCTCAAGCTCTCCGTCAAGGCCTCCGCCATCGGCCTCACCGACGTCACCGGGACGGTGCAGGGAACGCTCACGCACGACAGCGCCGACGACACCATGACGCTGCAGTTCTCCTCCGGGAGCCTGCAGCTCAAGCCCATCATCTACGTCCGCGTCGACGTGCTGCTGCCCGGCACCCCGAGCCCGTCGCCGACGCCGACCACCGCGTCGCCGTCGCCGACGACGACGGCCTCGCCCTCACCGACCACGACCACCACGCCCACCACCTCCCCATCTCCCAACGTGGACCAGCAGGTGCAGGCCAACATCGCCGCGCTGCAGGTGGGCATCGTGGCGTGGGCGGCGGACAACAACAACCTCTATCCGCCGCCGCAGGACGTGGTGCAGGGCGGCGGCATCTCGCAGTACGTGAACCCCTGGCCGACCAACCCGAACACCGGCCAGCCCATGGCGCCCGGCACCTCGCCCGGCAGCTACGTGTACGAGCAGCTGAGCGGCGGCCAGGCGTACAAGCTCACCGGATACCTGAGCAACGGCCTGACGTATTCGGTGCCGTGAGCCGGCGGCGCGAGCCGCAGGCTCGCGTGCTCCGGCGGACACTCTGAGAGGCCGCCCGCCCTCGCGGCGGGCGGCCTCTCGTCTTGGGCGATAGAATCCGGTGCAGGCGAGGCAACGCCGCCGGCGACGGATCGCCGCGGCACGGGCGTCTAAGCCCCCGAGAGCCCCACGGTACGCAGCGGAGGGGCAGGGATGGGTGCGAGTGACCTACGATCCGGCAGAACGCGAAGTCGATCAGCAGACCGTCCGCGCGGCCCAGCGCGGCGACGGTGAGGCGTTCGTGCGCATGCTCAAGCACTACGACAGCCGCCTGCGCGCCCTCGCGTTCCGCATGCTGCGCGACCCCGTGCTCATGGACGACGCGCTCCAGGACGCGTCGATCAAGGCCTACCAGTCGCTCCGTGGCTTCCGCGGCGAGAGTGAAGTGGGCACGTGGCTCTACCGGATCACCTACACCACGTGCCTCGACTACCTGCGGCGCGAGCGCCGCTTCCAGGTGCTGACCAACGAGGAGGCGCTGGCCGACCTCGCCTGCGACGACGACCCGTGCGACATCGTCACGCGCTGGGCCGACCTGGAGGACGCGCTGGACCGGCTCCCGGTGGAGCAGCGCGTCCTCATCGTGCTCGTGCACCAGTACGGCTACGACTACCGCACGGCCGCCGAGGTCGTCGGCGTACCCGAGGGCACCGTGTCCTCGCGGCTCGCCGCCGCCCGCGTGAGTCTGCGGCGGCTGCTCTCCGTGCCCGCCTACGTGCGGGAGCAGACGTCATGAGAGACCGGCGCAGCCACGTGTCCGAGCGGGGCGTCGAAGGAGCACCGCTCTGGGGCGACTGGGACGACCAGCTCGGCCGCGAGCTGCGCGAGTCTCCGATGCCCGCGCACGCGCCGGACCACTTCGAGCGCATCCGCGAGCGCATGCGCGAGGCGGCCGGCAGCGACGGCCGGCCGCCGGCGCCGCAGGTCCGCGGGCGGGCTCGCCGCGTGCCGCCGCCCGCGCCGCGCCGCCGGCTCGGCATCCGCTTCGCCGCCGCCGCGGCGGTCGCAGCGGCCGTGGTCGCGGCCGTGGCCGTCAGCTGGTCCGGCGTGCCCGGCATCCAGCGCTCCACGCCGGCCCCCGCCACCGCCCACACCGTGCTCCAGCGAGTGCAGCGGGCGCTCGCCAACCTCACCACCATCAGCGGCGACGTGGTGGAGTACGGCACCGCCCGCGGGCGTCCGTTCTCCCACCGCGTCGGGTCGTTCACGTTCACCTCACGCGGCGACTACCGTATCGTGCAGCGCAGCGACAACGTCGCCTACACCTACGACGCCGAGAAGCGCGTCGCGCACCGCTACGTGTTCCGCGACGGCAAAGCCCTCTACTCCGAGGCCGCCCGCGACCTGCCCGACCCCGGCCCGTTCTTCAGCCCGTGGATGGGCGCCACGCAGGTGCTCGACCGCAGCGTGGCCGCCTACGCCCGCGCCGTGATCGCCGAGCTCGACCCCGACGTGCCGGTCACACCGGTCATGTGGGAGGGGCGCACGGCCTGGTCCATCACCGTGCCGGAGCCCCTGGCCGGCGGCGGCAGCGACGGCACGGCGCGCATCGTGGTCGACGCCCAGTCCGGGTATCCACTCGCCGTCGAGCACTGGACGAGCGACGGCGACGTGAGCGGGACGCGGATAGAGAACGTGAAGGTCGGCGGCGAGGTGCCGCGCAGCCGCTTCGTGCTCAACGCCGACGTGCAGGACAAGCTCCTGCCGATGAGCGAGCGCTTCCGTCGCCTGAGCTTGGGCGAGGCGGCCACCCTGGGCGCTCGCGCGACCTCGCCGTTCACGCCCTACCGGGCCTCCTGGGTGCCCGCCGGCTATCGCCTGAGCGGCGTCACCGGCGCGGTCAACGGCTCCTACCTCGGCCAGTACCGGCCGATCAAGGCAGAGGACATGGCTTCACTCACCGTCGTGCTCACCTACGAGCGAGGGTTCGACCGCTTCTGCATCGTCAGCCGCTGGCGCAGCGACAACCCGCCCGGCTCGGACGACCCCTTCGACGAGAACTCGGTCGCGCTCACCGAGTCCACGCGCGTCGACATCACCTCCGGCAGCCTCATCGGGGCCGACGCTCGCGTCGTGCTCGGCCTGCCCGACTGGCCGCACCTGTACGTCACCACCGGAGCCCGCCACGAGATCTCCGTCAGCGTGGCGGGCGACCTCACCCGAGCGGAGCTGGCGCGCATCGCCGGCTCCCTCCATCCCATAGGAGACTGAGCCCATGCGCGCCGTCCGCGTCCACGAGTTCGGCGACCCCGACGTCCTGGCGCTGGAGGAGGTGCCCCAGCCCGAGCCCGTGGAGGGCGAGGTGCTGGTCCGCATCCAGGCGGCCGGGGTCAACCCGTTCGAGACCTACGTGCGGGCGGGCGCCTACACCGAGCTGCCCGCCCTGCCCTACACCCCCGGCGTCGACGGCGCCGGCGTCCGCACAGACACCGGCGAGCGCGTGTACGTCACCGACTCGCTGAGCGGCACCTACGCGGAGTACGCGCTGTGCCACGAGGCGGACGTGCGCCCGCTGCCGGACGAGCTCTCGTACGCGCAGGGATCCGCCGTCGGCGTGCCCTACTTCACCGCCTTCCGGGCGCTCGTGCAGCGGGCGCAGCCCGTGGAGGGCGAGCGCATCCTCATCCACGGCGCGAGCGGCGGCGTGGGCATCGCCACCGTGCAACTGGCGGTCGCCGCGGGCCTGGACGTGACCGGCACCGCCGGCAGCGAGGCAGGCAGCGAGCTCGTCGCGGCCCAGGGAGACGTGCGCGTGCTCGACCACCGCGACCCGTCGCACCTCGACGCGGCGGTCGAGCTCACCGGCGGACGCGGCTTCGACATCATCGTCGAGTTCCTCGCCAACGTGAACCTCGGCGGCGATCTCCGGGCGCTGGCGCAGCGTGGCCGCGTGGTGGTCGTCGGGAGCCGGGGGCCGGTGGAGGTCGACGCCCGCGACCTCATGAACGCCGAGGGCGCGGTGCTCGGCATGCGCGGGCCCAACGCGCGGCCCGAAGAAGTGGCGGCCGCGCGCGCCGCTGTGGACGCCGGCCTGCGCAGCGGCGCCCTGAAGCCCGTGGTCGGCCGCGAGCTGCCGCTCGCGGAGGCCCCACGGGCCCACCGCCTGCTCATGGAGCGCCCGGCCCTCGGCCGGCTCGTGCTCGTCCCCTAGACCGCGGCCTCGCCGCCGTCCAGCCGCTCCACGGTGGCCAGCCAGGCCTTGCGGCCGCCGCCCTCGAGGTTGGTCGCCATCTCGGCCGGCTCGATGCCGAGCAGGCGGAACGGCGGGTGATCGAACGCCTCGCGCAGTTCGGCCTGCGTGATCCGCCGCGGCCCTCCGCCGCCCGGTTCGTGCTCGCTGAAGCACAGCACGTACAGCCTGGCCCCGGGCACGGTAGCGGCGGCGAGCGAGCTCACGTACCGCCGCCGGTCCTCGTCGTCGAACGTGTGGAAGAGGCCGGAGTCGACGACGGTCCCGAACCGTCTCCCGAGGTCGCCGAGGGCAAGCGCGTCGTACACGAGGAACTCCGCCGCAAGGCCGCGCGCCTCGGCTTTGGCGCGCGCGGCCGCGACCGCGGCCTGCACGGCGTCCACCCCGACCACCTCGAAGCCGCGGGCGGCGAACGCCAGCGCGTTCTCGCCGGTGCCGCACCCCGCGTCCAGCACCGGCCCTCGCGCATCCGTCCCGCCGGCGATGCGCTCCAGCGCCGGCTGCGGCCGCCCGATGTCCCAGGGCGGCGTCCCTGTGTAGGCCTCTTCGAACCTGCTCGCGTCCATGCGCCTCACCTCCCCGGCCGGTCGTCCTTCCTCTGTTTGTCCCCCTCGGCAAACGAGCGACGCCCGCTCGCGTCGACGACGTTGGTAGCATGGGGCGACCCACCAAGGAGCCCGACATGACCGACTACCGCGCCCGCAGCATGTGGCTCGACGGCTTCCCCGGCGAGCTCACCCCACGGCCCTCGCTCTCCGGCCCCCTCGACGTCGACGTGGCCATCGTCGGCGCAGGGTTCACCGGGCTGTGGACGGCCTACTACCTCAAGAAGGCCGACCCCCACCTGCGCGTCGCCGTACTGGAACGCGAGATCGCGGGGTTCGGAGCCTCGGGCCGCAACGGCGGCTGGTGCCACACCATCTTCCCCGGCTCGCGCGAGATGGCGGAGAAGACGCACGGCCGGCAGGCCGTGGTCGACCAGCAGCGAGCGTTGCACCGGACGGTGTACGAGATCCAGCGCGTCGTGGGCGAAGAGGGCATCGACGCGCGCTTCCACCTCGGCGGCCAGATGGACCTCGCGCTCACGCCGGTCCAGCTGCTGCGCGCCCGCAAGGAGATCGACTACGAGCGCTCGTGGGGCTTCGGCGAGGAGGACTACGTCCTGCTCGGCGCCGCGGACGCGCGAGCGCGCATCAAGGTGGCCGGGTGCCTGGGCGCCACGTACACGCCGCACGGCGCCTGCGTGGACCCGGCGCGCCTGGCGCGCGGCCTCGCGGATGTGGTCGAGCAGCTGGGCGTGCCCATCTACGAGCGCACGCCCGTCACCCGCCTCGAGCCACGCGTGGCCAGTACCCCGTTCGGCGACGTGCGCGCCGACGTCGTGGTGCGCGCCACGGAGGCGTTCACGCCCGAGCTCCCCGGCTACGAGCGCACGCTGGTGCCGATCTACTCCCTGATGATCGGCACCGAGCCGCTGCCCCAGGCGTTCTGGGACGAGGTGGGCTGGAGCGGGCGCGAGGTGTTCGGAGACCACCGGTTCCTCATCTTCTACGCCATGCACACGGAGGACGGCCGCATCGCCATCGGCGGCCGCGGCGCGCCCTACCACTACGGCTCCAGGCTGAGCGAGGCCTACGAGCGGGTGCCCGCCGTGCAGGACCACCTCAAGGCGCTCGTCGGCGACCTGTTCCCGTCCATCGGCGAGTTCAGCGTGACGCACAGCTGGGGCGGCGCGGTGGCGGCCGCCCGCGACTGGTACACCTCGGTCGGCCTGGACCGCGCGACCGGCCTGGCCTGGGCCGGCGCCTACGTCGGCGACGGCGTGTCGACGACGAACCTGGCGGCGCGGACGCTGCGCGACCTCATCCTCGGCCAGGCCACGGAGCTCACGGCGCTGCCGTGGGTGAACCACCGCTCCAAGCCGTGGGAGCCGGAGCCGCTCCGCTGGATCGGCGTGAACGCGGCGCTCACGGCCATGGGGAGCGCCGACGCCGCCGAACTGCGCACCGGACGCCCGAGCAAGCGCGCGACCTACGTCAAGAAGCTGATCGGCGCGTGATCGGCGGCCGCCCGCGGGCGGCCCCGAGACACGAGGCCGGGAGGCGCGGCTGCAGCCGCGCCTCCCGGCCTCATCTCATTCGAGGAAGTCGGCCGGCACGCCCGTCTCTTCGGGCACCGGCGTGTACGGCGGCGGCGCCACGGGCTGCGTGGGCGATCCGCTCGCGCTCGGCGACGGACTCGGAGTCGGAGTCGGGGTCGGGGTCGGGGTCGGCGGCTTGGGCAGCTTGAAGCAGCCCGGCGCGTGCGCGATGCAGTAGCGGATGAGCTTGCGCGAGTTGCTCGCCGTGAGGTGCGCGCCGTCGTAGAACCCGTCCGTCGTACCGCCGAACGTGCTGAGCTTCAGGCAGTTGAGCACTCTGAAGTCCAACCGGCCCTGCAGATTGCGCAGGTAGTTCTCCAGCCAGCGTTCCTTGACGCCCCAGCCCACGGACAGGAACGCAGAGAGGGCCCGTGGATGGTACGGCATGATCACGATGAGCGGCTTGATCTTGTACTTGTTCAGCAGGCGGATGGTGCGCACGAAGTAGGCCATCGCACGGGTGTTGTGCGGCAGCTCTCGGTTGCCGGCCTTGGCCAGCATCTTGGCGTCGAGGTAGCCCGTGAGCGACTGGTCGAGGGTGAGCCCATCCCTGCGCTTGGTGTCGTAGCCGTTCCACCACAGCATGCCGTCGAAGCCGTAGCGGCGGCTGGAGAGCAGGTTCCGCTTGGGCTGCTTCATCGCCCAGCCAATCTTGGCGTCGATGAGCGCCTTGGGGAACGCCTGCGAGAGTCGCTCGTCGACGATGAGCCCGGGGTTCATCGGCACGTCTTTGAACAGGCTCGCCTGTACGCACCAGATGACCGTCGGCGGCTTGTCGGGGTGCTGGTCCAGGACGTAGTCGGTGAACGCCCAGGCGTCCTCCGGATGTCCGTTGTGCATCCCGAAGTTGAAGGAGACGAGCCCGGTCCTCTGCCTGATGGTGGCCGGATCCATGCGCAGGCTGCGCGAGCCGCCGAAGACGAGCACGCGCGGTACGCGGCCCATCTCCTCGTAGAGGTCCGTCTTGAAGCTGCGGTCCACGCCCCGGCTGTAGTAGCTCTTGAGCTGCCAGGTAGGCGTGCCGCCGTCGCTCAGCGCGAGGGGGATGGAGACGCCGAGCAGGCACGCGACGCCCAACGCCACGAGGGCGAGTCTGGCCCGCCAGCCACTTGACTTGGATCCCTCCACGTACGGCCCCCTTCCTCGGCCGAGCGTAGCAGGAGACCGGGGGAGGCTCAAACCTCGAGGCGGGCCGCGATCACGGCGCCGTGTACGTGCTGCCGTCCGAGAGGTGGACGGCCAGGGTGTACGCCGTGCCGGCGCCCGGCGTGTAGACGTAGTCGCCCGCCGCGTCCCCCGGCGCCATCGGCTGCTTGCTGAACGGGTTGACCGGCCACGGCGCCACGAAGCCCCCCAGCGTGGCCTGCGAGGCGTCGGCCGGGGCCGAGCCGTTGGTCGCCACGTAGGCCTGCACGCCGGTCTTGACCATCATGAGCTCCGCCTTGGCGGCGGCGTCCTTGGCCACGTCGATCTTGCCGCTCGTGTTCTCGATGGCCTTGTCCTGCAGGCCGCAGGCGGGCAGCGTCGCGGCCGCCGCGACCACCGCCAGGGCGAGCAGCACCACTGCGAGCGTCCGTCTCATCGTGTCCGCCTCCAGGGTCGGTGTGCGGCCGCGCCGGGCGGCCCTCCCGCCGGCGCGCGGCCGGCTCTGACATCCATCGGCAGGCTTCGACGCGCGCTCAAGGCCTCCTCGCGCTCTCAAGGCCTCGCGCGTTCAAGGCGCGGCCCGGATGGGCGATACTGGGAGCATGAAGCGACCGAGCCGCCTCCGGCAACCACGCATCCTCCGGCGCGACTGGATCGGCGACGCCGTGCTGACGCTGGTGTGCGGCATCGTCCTGCTGGTCTCGGTGTTCCTGCCGTGGGTCAACGAGGACGGCAAGGGGAGGGTCAACTTCAGCTTCGACCAGGCCGGCGGGTTCAACGGCGTGCTGGACACGAGGTGGGGGGTCCCCGGCCCTGGTGCTCGCGCTGGCCGTCGTCGCGACCGCGCTGGTGATGGCCGTCACGCGGCCGCGCCGCTACTCGATCCTCCTCGGCGTGCTCGTCGCGGCGTGCGGCGTCGCGCGCGTTCGGCGCCGCCCAGGACGCCGCGGCCCACATCGGCTGGAACGACCCGGGCGTCGGCATGTACCTCACCACCCTGGCCGCCGTGCTGCTCGTGCCCATCGGGCTCGCCGCGGCGCTGGTGGCGTGGATCCTGGTGCGCGCGGAGCGGCTGGCGGCCGCCGCGCCCCCTACAGGCCCGCCAGCTCCCGAAAGCGCTCCACCGAGTTGATCGGCACGCCGAGCAGCTCGGCGATGCGGAACTTGGCCATCATGCCGTTCGGTTCGCCCGGGTGCAGGTTGGAGTGGTCGAGGATCCGCCCCAGGCCCCTCTCACCACGGATCTGTTCCATCGCGTAGCTGTCGCTCAGGTCCCTCACCGAGCAGCCCAGCTTGTCCGCTACGTAGGTCTTCGCCTCCGGAAGGCGCATCCCGCGTGACATCTGCATACGCGCGACCAGGTCTCCGGCCGTGCGCATCCCGCCCATGCCAGCGGCGAGCGCGTGGGTGACGTCCATTCCCCTGGAGTCACCCGAGCCCACCTACAACCCGTCGCACTTCAGGATGTCGACGTGCGCCTTGGCCGCCCGGGACGCCGCGTCCTCGGGCGGGTAGCCGTTCACCGGCACGCCGCCGACGCCCTCGCCCACGTTGGGGTGCACCGGGATGCGCGCGACGTCCATGCACGGCTTGGTCACCGTGATGGAGTAGGCGGCGTTCCAGGCGCAGCTCTTGCCGGTGCGGATATTGACCGCCGGCCCGAAGATGGTGGCTCCGGCGTCCTGGCACACCCGCACCTGGTCCGCCGGCCACAGGCCGGCGAGCCGGCGGCCGTCCCACTCCAGCTCGCCGTGCACGCCGATCACGAACTCGCCGGCCATCCCGACCTCGATGCCGGCGTCCGGGTACTTCTCGCGCAGGTGCTTCACCGCACGCAGCGTGCTGAAGAAGTCGGCGTCGCCGGCGCCGCCGGTGGTGTCGAAGTCCATGCCGTCGGCGCCGGCGTCCAGCATGCCCTCGCCCACGTAGATGAAGTCCTTGGTGGCGTGCTCCATGGCCTCGTCGATGGCCGCGCGGGCGCCCGAGATGTCCCCGCGCGGCAGCAACTCGAACCAGTTGTCCGCCGGGCCGTCGGGCTTGCTGTAGAAGGCCAGGTTGGGCTGCGCCCCGTACTGCACCGGCGCCGTACACATCAGCTGGACGTTCTGCATCACCTGCTGCTGGAACGGCAGGATCGTCTTGATGGCCTTGTAGCTGTACTCGATGTGCCAGAGCTCGAGGATGTCCTGGCCCAGCCGCTGCTCGCTCTCGAGGAGGTCGAGGAGATCGGTGCCGGTCATCTTGCTGCCGCCGCCGTCGCAGCTCAGGACCACCTGGTCGCCGATGTCGACCGCGGTGAACGCGGCGCGCGAGGCGTAGATGTCGAGCAGGTGGTCCAGTTCGTCCTGCGTGAGCGGCGGGACCTTGGCCTTGCGCGCCGCCTGCTGCGTCGCCTCCTCAAGGTCGGCGCGCAGCTCGCTGCGCGTCATCTCGACCATGAAGCCGTCTCCCATGCGGGTCGGGATCCTCGTCTCCACAACATCCCCCTTCGGTCCGCCCCAGGCGTGGCAGGCCCGGCGGCGCTCACCGCGAATCGTAGCAGGAGGCGCGTCGCGCCGAACGACCCGCGCGCTTGACCCGTCTCGTACCCACGGCGACACTGGACTGGAAGAAGGGGCCACGACGAACCGCATGATCGCACGCACCACACGCACGCTCGCCGTCGCACTGCTCGCAGCGGCCTGGCTCGGCGCGGGCGCTTCCGCGCCGGCGCGCGCCGCCTCGCCCAACGATCAGATGCGCGAGGCGCTCATGGCCATCCGCGGCCTCATCGACCGCCAGGCGGCCGCGGAGTTCTTCGTGTACCCGTCGCGCAGAGCCGTACTTGCCGGCCGGCTCGACGGCGGCTGGTGGCCGTCCGATCCTTGGACAGGCGCGCGCATGAGGCCGGGCAGAGGCCGCGGCGAGTACCAGTACGCCCGCTCAGCCGACAGGCGACGCTATCGCCTCATCGGGTACCTGGACGGCGGACGCCTCGTGCTCAGAGGCGGCATGCCCAAGCTCGTCAAGCTCGCCTACGACCACCGCGGCGAGGAAGGGCTCAACCTGATCCGCCAGTACGTAGAGGCCTACGCGGCGGCCCACGACGGCGTCTACCCACTGCCGGCGGAGGTCGCTGCGGCGGGCCCGGTCGGCACCGAACCCGCCCAGCACTACTGGCCCAGCAACCCGTGGGACCACGCCTTCATGCAACAGCGTCGCGACGTCGGCTCGTTCTCGTACGAGGTGGGGTCTGACCGTACCTCGTACACCCTCCGCCTGCACCGCGCGCTCAAGCACGACTATGTGCTCACAGGGAGCAAGGTCGCCAGTCCCTGGCAGCAGTTGCTGGCCAGTCTCGAGGACGAGATCCTGCGGCGCAGCGGACGCGTTCTTGCCGGCTACATCGCGCAGTGGTCGCTGCAGCACGCGGGCGCCCTGCCCAAGGTCACTGAACTGGCGCCAACCGGCGCCGTCGGGCTAGAGCACGCCGACTGGCCCCTGGACCCCACCAGCGGTGCCGTCATGCAACCCGGCATCGCTCCTGGAGGTTACGAGTACGTGCCGGGCGATGCCGGCGTGTACACCCTCACGATCCATCTCCACTCCGGCGACTTCAAAGCCGGAGGCACGGCGCCGTCACCCGCGGCGCCGGCGCGCGACTCCGGCTCGCCGGGGTCCTGACCACCCCAGGAGGTACCACATGATCAGACGCCTGACCGCCGCCGTCCTGGCGACCGCCGTGCTCGCCCTGCTGCTCGCCGCGGCCGCGCCGCGCGCCGAGGCCATCAGCTTCGTCGACAAGCAGGTCCAGGCCGGCGGGCTGCTCATCCAGAACTACGTGGACAAGTACGGCATGGCGAACGGGTTCCACTTCCCGCCCAAGACGATGGTCAAGAAGGGCGGCGGGCTGCCGGACTCGACGCTGATGTGGCCCGCCAACCCGTGGACCGGCAGGACCATGGGAGCGGGCACCTCGAGGGGCACCTACACGTACACGCTCGCCGCCAACGGCCTGAGCTACAAGCTCACGATGCACTTCTCCAGCGGCGGCTACACCTTCAAGGGTGGCATACCGCGCTGGCTCCGGAGTGAGCGCGACCAGGCGTCCAAGCAGAACCTCCTGCTGCTTCAGCGGTACGTCGAGGCGGCGGCCGCGAGCAGTCACGTCTACCCGGCGACGGGAGCGTTCACCAAGGAGGCCTTCTCGAGCCTCACCTGGCCGGTGAACCCGTGGACGGGACAGCCATGGCGCTCACCGCCGAGCCGGGCGACTACTCCTACGCGCAGAAGAGCGTCGGGACCGGCTACGAACTGACGACCAGGCTCTCCAACGGCGACACGTACAAGCTCGTTCAGTTGCCCGTCGGAGCGCCGCTGCTCACCGCGCCGAGCGACTGACCGGACGGCGCGCCGGCGCCGGAGCACACGGCGCGCGGCTCCTGCACGCTCGTTTCACCCCTGCTCGGGCCACGACCTGATTGACCCGGACCCGCGACTGACGGAGGCTGGAACATCGTTGTCGCGGGGCCAATCGTCGTTGGGGGGTAAGCCGTGCACCGCCGTTTCGTTCCGTCCGTCCTGCTCGCGCTCGCCTGCGCACTCCTGATCGGCGCCGCCGCACCTGCCGCCGGGGCGCTCTCACGCGACGCGCAGACCAGGCAGAACCTGCGTCTGCTGCAGGTCTACGTCGAGCGCTCTGCCGCCGGGAGAGGCTTTGCCTACCCGGCGGTCTCCGTCGTCAAGAAGGGCGGCCTCACCGCCCCGGTATGGCCGACCAACCCCTGGACCGGCAGGCCGATGGCACCGGGGACGGCTCGCGGCGCCTACACCTACACGCTCGCCGCCGGCGGCGGCTCGTACACCCTCAGGGGCCGCCTCTCATCGGGCTCCTTGACGCTGACTGGCCGCGCGCCGAGCTGGCTGGCGGACGAGCGCGCGGCGGCGGCGGCGGACCTGCACGGCGCGCAGACCGCCGCGGCCGACGCACGCGGTCAGGCCGCCGAACTCGGCGGGCGAGTCATCAAGGGCTATGTGGAGCAGTACGGGATGCTCAACAACGCCTGGCCGCCCCGGTGGGAGGATGTGCGCCCGCACGGCGATCTGGGCGCACTGTTCGGCTACTGGCCGGACAACCCCTATACCGGCGAGCCCATGGCGCCGGGCGTCGAGCCCGGCTGCTTCGACTACTCCGAGCACCCCGCCGGCGCGTACGAGCTGAGGGTCCGCAGGTCACCGACGTCCTGGACAGACCTCAGCGGGACGGTCCCACAGCAGCTCAAGAACGCCCTGAACGCCAGCCGTGACGAGCGTGTCAAAGCGGACATGTACTACCTCCAGGGCGCCGTCGACCGCTATGCCGTCGCCAACAACCTGCTGTTCCCGGCGACGGTGGACAAGGTCACTCTGTCTGAGTGGGCGGTCGACTACTGGCCGTCCCACCCCTGGCTGGCCGGAACGGACATGGGTCCTGGGACGGACGCGGGCTCGTACACCTACTCACCAGGTGGGCCGAACGGCTACACGCTCTCAGGTCACCTGAGCGACGGCACGGACTACACGGTCGACGGGTCCTGGGCAGAATGGCTCGGAGGCTTCGCGAGACAACCTCAAGGACATGTGCGTGCAGGCGCACGGACAGGTGCTGCGGGAGTACATCGAGGAGTGGAAGGCCGCCCATGGAGGCACGCCGCCGACGGTGGACGTGATGTCGCAGACGGGCGCCGTGGGCACCTCCCACGGCTGGTGGCCGCTGAGTCCGTGGATGGGCACCCCGATGGTCAACAGCGACGTGGCAGGCGACTTCCAGTACACACCCGGCGCCGGCGGTGCGTACACCCTGACCGTCCGCCAGAAGGTCACGCAGCACGTCACCCAGGAGTACTACACGCCGGAGTGAGCGAGGCTGGCCAAGGCGCGAACGGGGCGGGCGGCCGTGAGGGCCACCCGCCCCGCTTTCGTCTCCCGGCGGATGAAGCCGGCGGAGGCGAAGCCCCAGCCGCCGGCCGCCGCAGCCCCGCGCCGCCGGAGCGGGCGGCTCCGTCAGCCGGTCGCCCGCTCCCGGTCCGCCTTGTCGACGATGCTCCGCACCTGCCTGAGCACGTCGTCCGGCAGCGGCTCGGGCTGGTGCGTCGCGAGCAGATCCTTGGCCTTCTCCATGGCGCGCTGGTACATGTCGCTGGAGCCGCGCGCCTCCCAGTCCTCGCGCACGCGGCGGTCGATCAGCTCCGGCTGCGAGGTGTCGCGCATGTGGCGCATCGTCGCGTCCAGGCTGAGGAAGTCGCCGAACGACCCGACGGAGGCGATGTCGTCCACCGCCAGAGACTCGTCGTCGACGCGCACGCCGCCGACGACGTGCTTGACCATGCGCGCGATCTCGTTGTCGATGACCAGCTGCGCGTAATCGAAGGTGACGCCCGACTCGATCATTCCCAGGCCGTAGATCAGGTTGGTCCCTGCCAACGCTGCCATGAGGGCCGTGAGGGTCTTCTCGTGACCGGTCTGCACGTCACTGAGCTTGCTGTCCCCCTACGCACCGGCGATGTAGCTCGGCAGGCGGTACTGCCTGGCGAGCTGCGCCGCGCCGGCGCTGATCAGCGCGCACTCCGGCGTGCCGACGGAGGCCGCCACCAGCCGCAGGTCCATGGCCGTCGTCGACGAGCCGTAGAGCTGCTTGCTGCCGCGCTCCGTGAGCTGGCCGAGGACGATGCCGGCGAGCACCTCGGCGTTGTGGGTGACCAGCGTGCCGGCGAGCGTCACCGGGCTCGAGCCGCCGGCCATCGCCATGCTGAGCACGCAGCTCGGCAGGCCGACGCGCGCCGACTCGATGATGATCTCGCAGAAGTCCTTGACGAGCTTGAGCGGACTCACCGGGCAGGTGCCCATGACCATCATCGGGCGTTCGCGCACGGCATCCTTGCCGCCCTGCACGGCGGCGAGCATGTCCACCGTGCGGTGGACGGCGTCGCCGTCCTGGGCGCCGCCCGAGATCGGCTTCGTCTGGTTGACGATGGCCGCCTCGTGGTTGTGCAGGCTGAACGACTCCGGCGGCTGGTCGCTGGAGACGACGGCCATCTCGAACACGTCGACCTCGTCCAGCGCATCCACCAGACGGGCGATCTCCCCGAGGTCCTTCTTCGTCGAGGCCCGCAGCTCGCCCGTCCGCGGATCGATGACCTTGATGCCCTCGCCGAAGTTGCTGAAGCCCACGCGGCCCGGCTCGAGGCAGATGTCGTTCCTCGGGTCGCGGCCGCAGAGCACCACGCTCGGCGGCGCGCTGGCGACGGCGTCCTCGACCACGTGCGGCGGGATGCGCACGATGCGCGACTCGCGGTCGACGACGCACCCCCCGTCGCTGTAGATGTCGAGCGCCTCGTCCAGTTCGACCCACACGCCGGTGCGCTCGAGCACCTCGAGCGTCGAGAGGTGGATGTCCTGGATCTCGTCCTTGGTGAAGACGTCTAGCTTGAGGCCGCCACTCCTGCGGCGGCCGGCGAACAGGTTCCGCTTCACGGTCTGTCTCCCGCGGTCGATCGTGCTGCCGTGCCCTGCGGGACGCAGTCCTCGTTCAGGGCCTGATGAAGGTTCGGGGTGGACGCTGGGCTCCATTGTCCGTGCGCGCAGAGACGAGGGCAAGACGGGGCCCTCGGCGCCGCCGTCCTGCGGCCGCCGGCGGCGCCGCTTGCGCCCGGGCGCGAGGCGGGCAGGCTAGGCCCATGTCGTCTCGCTTGTGGACCACGATCCTCGTCGCCCTGCTCGTCGCGGCGCTGACCTTCTTCGTCTCGCGCAAGCTCGGCTTCACCTTTCTGCTGCTGCCTCTGTTCCTCGTGTGGGGCGGGCGGCCCAGGGACTAATGCACGCAAGAGCTATTGAGCGGCACGCCGCCCGCAGAGCCACGGGCGTGACGGACTAGTGGCGACCCGCGGCAGAGGATGGGCCGGGGGTCGGCACGGCAGGGGCGAACAGCCGGCCGCCGAGCTTCGCCGTCACCCTCATCGCGCTGGCCATCGTGTTCGCCCTCGCCTGGATGTTCTTCGTGCGCTCGGGCTCGGCGACCGCCCCCGTGGTCACCGGGATCCGGGGGACGTACACGTGGCGGCCGTCCTCGGGCGACGCCCGTGACGCAGGACGGAGACTTCAGCGCGGTCGCCGGCGGGAACGCCGGCGGCAGAGCGGCGCTCCCCGCGGGCGAGCCCGTCCTCGGCTACCAGCCGCGCGGTCGGCCTACGATGCGGCACGCGCGCACCGAGACGACCCTCGGCGGCGGCCGCGTCCCGCCGCCGACCGCGCACCGTCGGCGCGTGGCCGCCGGTCTGGCGCGTCGCGACCCACAGCCCGCTGGACTACCAGGGCCTGGCCGCGATCGTGCGCACCGCCGTGGAGGACGGCGACGAGACCGTCGGCATCAAGCCACTCAAGGACGGCGACCGCGCCGTCTGGCGCGCCGCGATGACGATTGGACGGCAGGCCGATCAACGTGGTCGTGGACCAGCAGACCGGCATCGTCACCTGGTACAGCGACAGCGAGGACACGTTCACGGCGACGGTGGACTGGGATGTCGCCGCCGGCCGGCCGGCACGACCTACAAGGTCGACGTTCCGGCCGGTACTCGGGTGGAGACGACGGGAGACGACGGGGGCCTACGAGGACTCCCCGGCGGCGGCGGGCCGCACCGCCGGGTACGCGCCGCTCGTCTCAGACCTGGCGCCGGACGGCTACGGGCTCGAGGCCGTCGGCGACCGTGCCGGCCGAGCTTCGCCCCGCGAGCTGGCTCGGCGACACGGTCTCGAACCCGCCCGTCGGCCTGCGCGGGACCGCGGTCCTGCAGCTGTACACCCGCGGCCTCTCGCTGGTTCACGCTCGAACAGGTGGGTCCGGCGACGCTGCGCTCGCTGGCCGCCGTCCGGGACTGGGAGAGCGAGGCCGGCAACGAAAAGCTCTCGACCAGGAGACGACGCTGCAGTACGGCGCCTCAAGGGCGCGACGGCCCTGACCTGGTACCAGGAGAGTCGGGCCGTCGCTGTTCGTGAGCCGGAGCGCGCCGGGCGGTCTTCGTCACCGGCGCGCTGACGCGTCAGGAGCTGATCGCGTTCGCCGAAGGGTTCAAGCCCGTTCCGGCGGCCGGCCCGAGGGCGAAGGCAGCCGTGAGGCTGGAGGCCGTCAGTCCTCCATCGCCTCGAACTCTTCCTTCTCCACACCGCACTCGGGGCAGACCCAGTCGTCCGGGAGGTCCTCGAAGGCCGTGCCCGGCTCGATGCCGTTGTCGGGGTCGCCGACCTCGGGGTCGTAGACGTAGTCGCAGACGCTGCAGATGTACTTGGTCATCCTCGGCCTCCTGGAGCGCATGGTCGGGAGCGCAGAGGGTTCGGCGCGGGCTCCAGTGTAACGCGCCGGGCGGCCGCACTGCCGCCCGCGGAGAAGCGTGCCCACCGGCCGTCTCAGCCCCAAACCGCGATGACGGAAGTCGACGGCGCCGGAGGCTCGCTCAGCCCCCGGGACCGGCGCGTCCTCCGGGTAGCCGTTGGCCTCCCAGTACCCGGTCACGCCTCGGCGCTGAGCTCGATGCGCTCCACCCACTTGACGTTCTTGTAGCCGAGCTGCTTGGGCACGACCAGGCGCAGCGGACCGCCGTGCTCGGGCGGCAGCGGCTGCACCGTCAGCTGGTCCGCGAGCAGCGTCTGCTCGTCGCGCATCAGGTCGAGCGGCAGGCTGCTCGGTAGACGCCGCCGTAGGCGTGGAAGACGGCGTACTTCGCCTCCGGCTTCACGCCGGCCTGATCGAGCAGCACGGACGGCGCGACGCCGGCCCAGCGCACGTCGTCCACGCCCCAGCCCTCCACGCAGTGGAAGTCACCGTCTGCTGCCGCGCGCAGGCCGTCCCACGTGGCGCGGTCGACGGTGAGCGGCGTCTCGACCAGGCCGTCGACCTTGACGACCCACTCGCTCGGGCGGCACGTCGGGACGTCTTCGACGCTGCGCACGGGAACGTGCCGAACTGGTCGGCGACGGGGCCGCCGACCTTCTCGGCGACTCGGAGGGCCGCCGAAGGCCGCAAGCCGGCGGCACGGCGGCGACGCCCGCCGCGAACGCGCCGCCGAGCACCAGCATGCGCCGGCGCGTGTACCGTACGGCGCCATGGGCCGGGCCGCCTCGGGCGGCCCGGCCTGCACCGGCGCCGGCTCCCGCCGGCCCCTCCGTGCCGCCCTCGCCGGCCACGTGGTCTGTAAGCCGATCGTCCTCAGTGCTCATGGTCGTCCTCGCGCTCGTCTTCCGCGTCATCCGGACTATTCCCGTCCTGAAACGACGCGGGGGCGTCGTCCATCGCGCCCGGACGCGCGCGTCGTCACCGGGACGAGCTCACCTGTCCGAAACCGGCGACGGGCGGATCCCCGTACGCGAAGGCGGCGGCCTTGACGGCCGCCGCCCCCGCACCTCCATCCCACCGCCCCGACGGGCGGCTGGCCGCTTCAGGACGTCAGAAGTGCCGGCCCCCTTTCCTTCGTCGTCTGCCACTTCTCGATCATCCCGCGGCACGGTCCACCGGGAGTCGAGCGCTTTGCCGGCCTCGCCGGCCGCCATGGCCTCCATCGCCTGCGCCTCGGCCGGCGACTCGTCGATCTCGTGGATCGTCGCGCTGAGGTCGACTCCGCGGGCCTTCTGGATCACGTAGATGATGGCGCCGACGATGACCACGACGACCAGAGAGACGATGACGAGGTAGTTGTCGTACCAGGCCGCGTCGGGCGTGCCGCGGCCACACGAGGTTGATGATCATGAAGACGCCGTAGACGAAGGCGAGGATGTTGACCGGCCAGCCCCACTTGCCCAGGTTGAAGTAGGCCTTGTCCTTCGGCCAGCCTCTGCCCCGCGCGATGAGCCCGCCGAACACCACCATCTGGTAGGCGATGTAGGTGCCGGCCGTGGCCCAGGCGGTGACGCGGGCGATGGCGATGAACGGGTCGCTGCCGCCGAGGTTCACGTAGAGCAGCACGACGATCGCCGCCACGGCCACGAAGATCGCCGACGCCAGCGGCGTCTTGGTGCCCGGATGCACGTAGCCGAAGAACTTGGAGGCGGGGATCATCTTGTCGCGGCCGAAGGCGAACAGCAGCCGCGACGTCGCCGCCTGGATCGCCAGGCAGCAGACGAAGATGGCGATGCACACGGTGACCAGGAAGGTGTCCGTGACCCAGGTCGGGAAGTGCGCGTCGAAGATGTACGCGATCGCCCCCGTCCCCTGCGCCTGCGTCTTGGCGACGTCCGGGATGGCGAGGACCATCGAGACCAGCCAGAAGGCGCTGATGACCGCGGTGATGCCGATGGCGAAGAGCATGGCGCGAGGCACCTCGCGGGTCGGGTTGATCGTCTCCTCCGCGAGACCCCCGGCGGTGTCGAAGCCGTACAGCACCCAGGCGCCGGTGAGCATCGAGGCGAGGAAGATGCTGCCGTAGCCGAAGAGAGCGCCCGCGCCGGCGCCCGGCGTCGTGTCGAACAGCACGCTCAGGCTCTGGTGGTCGCCCTTGCCGAAGATGACCGCGGCGTACAGCGCGATCGAGATCACCACGAGCCCGATGATCTCGGTGACGGTCCCGATGTTGTTGAAGAAGGCCGTGACCTTGACGCTGAGGACGTTCAGGACCATCGGTCCCAGCGCGAAGCAGACGGCGATGATGAGCAGCGTCGTCGTGTTGCTCGCATCCCAGCCCATCAGAGCGCAGACGATCGGCGCCACGCCGAAGGCGACCGCCGCGACCGTGACCACCAGGGCGGTGGCGAAGACCCAGGCGACCCACCAGCCGTAGTCGCCGCCCATGAAGCGCTTGGCCCACTGGTAGATGCCGCCGGCCAGCGGGTAGTGCGAGGCCGCCTCGGCGAAGACGAGCGCGACCATGAACTGGCCGAACACGATGATCGGCCACTGCCAGATCAGGCCGGCGGGGCCGCCGATGTCGAGGCCGTAGTAGAAGAGTGCGTAGAAGCCGTTGGTCGCCGAGATGAAGCTGAAGGCGATGGCGAACGTGGAGAAGAATCCGAGCGAGCGCTCGCAGGTCCTGGTTGTAGCCGAACTTGGCGAGCTGCTCCTGTCGCGCTTGTGCTGCGCGTCCATCTCGTCGTGGAACAGGTGATGCTCGTGATGTTCCTCGGGTGCGGCGTTCCGTCACTGTGCAACACCTCCCCCTGATGAGTGAAGTCACAGAACGAACGAGCGGCGCGGCAGAAGACAGCCGGCCGGCACACGGTCATCGCAGAAGCCCCCCTTCCTCAGCGGATGAGCGCCGGGACCCCTGGCCCGATTCTCGATGCTGGGTTCTCGACATGGCAAGGGGGGGACGTCGATGACGTCCACCCCTTGCCGGGTCTTGGGATCAGCAGATGAAGCCCGCCGGTGCCGGCCGGGTCACGGACGGGCGGCGCCGCATGGCGCCGAGGATAGCCCTTCACCGTCGAGAACCTGCACGTGCTTCTTGGCGGTACCGATGTCGACGACCCCCACGCTCATGTCGCCGGGGCCGATGTGCTTGACGATGTCGAACTTGCTGACCCGCAGGTTGTCCATAGTATCCGGCCATCCGTACGTGCCCTTCGGCACGAGCCAGCTCACGCCCACAGACTCGGTACGCCGTCGGCCGTGACCGAGAAGCCGACGCAGGCGCTCGGCCTGCCCGGCGGTGATGCCGGCGAACGAGGCGCTCCACGTGTTGCTCCAGCCGTACGAGACCTGTTCCAGTTGATCGTGCTGCCGCCGGGCCGCCGATGCTTCCAGCCCTTCCACACGCTCTGCGTGCCTGTGACGCGCGCGTTCTCCGCGGTGTAGTAGTAGAAGCGTCCGCCTGCAAGGGACGGTGCCGCAAGGGCCGGAGCGCGGCACACCACAACGCCAGCACCAGCTGCGGCTACGCACACGAGAACCGGACGTATCTTCATCAGGACCTCCTCGTCGATACGCCGGAGGTCGATGTGGCCTCTCTGCCACGTCCTGCGCCGGCGCGGGCTTGACGGCCGCTCCAGCGACCTTGCCGCGAGCATCACGGCGATGAGGGGAGCGGTCAACCGAAACGGGGGTTGACGTTGCCCGCGCGAGCGCGGAGCAGGACCCGGGCCGGTCGCTCGGACGAGCGCCGCCCCGGGTCTTACTGGTTCTCGAGCAGCTCGTCCTCGTAGACGTCGCGCACGACGCGCGCCGGCACGCCCATGAGCACCTTGCGCGGCCGGCGCGTCCTTGGTGACCACCGCGCCGGCGGCGATGAACGCCTCCGCGCCGATCTCGATCGCCGGGCAGAGCACCACGCCGCCGCCGACGCGCGCGCCGCGGCGGATGGTCGCGCCCTTGATGAGCTCGTGGCGCTTCTCGGTGCGGCCCATGAAGTTGTCGTTGGTGGTCTGCACGCACGGCGCGATGAAGCAGCGGTCCTCGATCGTCATGTACGCGGTGATGTACACGTTGGTCTGGATCTTGGTGAAGTCGCCGATCACCGTGTCGTTCTCGACGACGCTGCTGCGCCCGACGACGACCTTCTCGCCCAGGGTGCAGCGCTCGCGCACGCCGGCGTAGTCGCCGAGGATGCAGCCGGGGCCGAGCGTGGTGCCGCGGTAGGCCACGGCGCCGGTGCTGACCACACAGCCCGGACGCCAGCACCAGCGGCGCGAGCTCGCCGCGCTTGGCGGTGCTGGTCGGCGAGAGGCTCGGCACCTTGCCGAGCACCGCGCCGTCCTGGATGAAGCAGCCGTCGCCGATGACGGTGTCCTCGTACACGACGACGTTGGCGCCGAACACGACGTCCTTGCCGACGACCACGCCGTCGCCGAGGAGCAGGTTGTGGCCGAGCTCGCTGGCGTGCAGCGCCATGCTCACAGCTCCGCGGTCTTCACGGGGCGGCCGCCCTCGCGCAGGCTGACCTCCATGGCGTCGAGCACCTTGACCACGTTGAGCGCGTCGCGGCCGTCGCTGCGCGGCGTCTCGTCGTCGTTGATGCAGTCGACGAAGTGCTGGCACTCCACGCGCAGCGGCTCCTCGTTCCCGATCTTGGGGATGTGGATGTCGCCGAAGTGCAGGGTGACGAACTCGCCGTAGGTCTCGAACTTGGTGCGCGTCGTGGTGGCGCCCTTGTCGTAGACGGTGATCTTGCGCTCCGACTCCATGTCGTCGAAGACGACCATCTTCTTCTCGCCGACCACGGTGATCTTGCGGCTCTTGTGCGGGTCGAGCCAGCTCACGTGCAGGTGGCCGACGACGCCGCTCTTGTACTTGATGTAGCCGAACACGACGTCCTCGACGTCGTCCTGCAGGTAGCACTCGCCGCGCGCGCTGACCTCCACCGGCTCGTCGCCGGTGAGGTAGTTGAGCACCGAGATGTCGTGGGGACCGAAGCTCCAGAGGGCGTTCTCGTCGGTCCTGACCTTGCCCAGGTTGAGGCGGTTCGCGTAGGCGTAGAAGACCTTGCCGAGCTCGCCGCTGTCGATGAGCTCCTTCATCTTGGCCACGGCCGGGTGATACTCGAGCAGGTGGCCGACCATGAGCTTGACGCCGTACTCGTCGGCGGTGTCCAGGAGGTCCTGCGGCGTCGGCCGCCTTGAGGGCGATGGGCTTCTCGATGAAGGTGTGCTTGCCGGCCTCGATGGCCAGTTTGCCGAGCTTGTAGTGCGTGGGCACCGAGGTGGCGACGACGATGGCGTCGAGGCCGTCGTCGGCGAGCAGCTGTGCGTAGTCGTCGGTGACCGTGGTGTTCGGATACAGGCTGCGAGCCTTCTCCAGGTTGCCCTCGTCGAGGTCGCAGCAGTACGCGAGCTCGGCGCCGGGCAGGCGATCGAAGTTGCGGGCGAGGTTGGGGCCCCAATAGCCGAGCCCGACCACGCCGACGCGGACCTTGTCAGTCACGAGCGGGTCTCCCCTCTTACAGTTTCCAGACGTTGGCCGTGCTCGGGATGCCGGCCGTGGCGTTGCGGAAGTCGACCACGAGGTCCGAGTCGTGGACCACGGAGCGGTAGTCGACGTTGGAGTGGGCCGTCACGATCGCCACGCAGTCGTAGGCGGCGAGCGAACGGTGGTCGTCGAGCGAGACCGAGCTGAGCCCGAACTCCGGCAGCTCGGGGCAGTACGTGTCGTGGTAGGCGACCTCGGCGCCGTGCGCTCGGAGCAGGCGGATCACCTTGAGCGACGGGCTCTCGCGCAGGTCGTCGATGTCGGCCTTGTACGCGACGCCGAGCACCAGGACCTTGGCGCCGTTCAGGCTCTTGCCGCGGGTGTTGAGCGCGCGGTGGAGCTTCTCGACGCAGAAGTACGGCATGTTCTCGTTGACCTTGCCGGCCAGCTCGATGAACTCCGTCCAGAAGTCGAACTCCCGCGCCTTCCAGCTCAGGTAGAACGGGTCGATGGGGATGCAGTGGCCGCCGAGGCCGGGGCCGGGCTGGAACTTCATGAACCCGAACGGCTTGGTGGCCGCGGCGTCGATGACCTCCCACACGTCGATCTTCATGCGGTCGCAGAGCATCGCGAGCTCGTTCATGAGCGCGATGTTGACGCTGCGGAAGATGTTCTCGAGCAGCTTGGTCATCTCCGCGACCTCGGGCGTGCTGACCGGCACGACGTGGTCGAGCGCGGGCCCGTAGACCTCCATCGCCCGCGCCGAGCAGGCCGGCGTGAGGCCGCCGACGACCTTGGGCGTGCTCTTGGTGGTGTAGTCGGTGCGGCCGGGGTCCACGCGCTCCGGCGAGAAGGCGAGGTGGAAGTCGACGCCGGCGGTCATGCCCGAGCCGGCCTCGAGGATGGGCGCCAGCTCGTCGCGCGTGGTGCCGGGGTACGTGGTGCTCTCGAGGGTGACGAGCTGGCCGCGCCGCAGGTGCCCGGCCAGCTTGGCCGTCGCGTCCTTGACCAGCGTGAGGTCCGGCTCGCGATTGGCGTTGAGCGGCGTGGGCAGGCAGATGATGTCCGCGTCGCAATCCTCGGTGTCCGCGTAGTCGGTGGTCGCCCGGAGGAGGCCCTTGTCGACCATGAGCTTGAGGGCGTCGCTCGACACGTCCTGGATGTAGCTGCGTCCGGCGTTGATCTCGTCACACCGGGAGGCGACCGCCTCGATGCCGACCACCTCGATGCCGGACTCGGCGAACACCATGGCCAGGGGGAGGCCCACGTAGCCCAGGCCGATCACTGCGATCTTCACGGGAGCTCCTGTACGTTCGCTTCGCGCGGCCGGGGCCGCCCCACCAAGTCGGGGATTCTATCGTACTCAGCCCGGCTCCACTCCGGCGGCCGGGCTGCCGATGAAAAGGCGGATGGGTAGAATCGGGACATGGGCGTGATGGAGCGACCGGATGTGGAGAGCATCCCGGGAGACCTCGACAGGTTCCTGGGCAACTTCTTCAGCCGTCGCGGCTGGAGGAGCGCGATCGTGTACGACCCCGACGAGGACCGACTCTACCTGGACGTCCGCGTGGTGAGCCCCAGGCTCTCCGGCGACGATCGCTTCTACTCGCTGGTCGAGTACTTCGCCCGCGCCCAGAACTCCGTGCTGCGGCAGCGCGTCGGGCTGCCGCTCGAGTGCCGCCTGTTCACCGCCGACGGTCGCGACCTCACGGGCACGCTCCACTCCCGCGGATCGAGCTATCTGGACGACAACGCGCGCGGCAGCGGGATGCGCCGCCGGCTGCTGCTCCTGAGCTTCCGGCGGCGGTTCGTCTGGCGCGTGCTGCCCGGGGCGCTGCTTTGGGCCTGCGTCTTCGCGCTCCTCGTCGGCGTGTTCGGTCTGCCGCTCGACCTGATCCTGCTGGTCGCCATCGGCGCGCTCGCCGTCCAGGCGCTGGTGCTCTGGAGGACGGCGGGCGGGCGCCGATGACGCCGGCCGCCACGCCGCAGGACCCGCTCGTCACGCTCGCCGATGTGGCCGAGCGCCTGCAGCGGCGCCTGCTGCCGGGACCCCCTCCTGAGCTCGCCGGCCTCGACATCGCCTTCACCTACCGCTCGGCCAGCACCGGCGTGCTCAGCGGAGGCGACTTCGTCGACTACTACACGCGCCCCCCGTCCGGCGGCCTCGCGTTCGCCATCGGCGACGTTGCCGGCAAGGGCGTCGACGCCATGGCCACCACGTTCGTCACCAAGTTCATGCTGCGCGCCGCCGTCCATGGCGGCCAGCTGTCGTGGCCGACGCGACCCGGCGAGGCTCTCCAGGAACTGCGCAACGGGCTGCTCGAGCAGCCCGACTTCGGCCCCGAGACCGACCGGTTCGTCACCGTGCTGTTCGGCCAGCTGAACCCCCGGACCGGACTGCTGCAGCTGGCCTCCGCCGGTCATCCGACGCCGTTCCTCGTGCGCGCGACAGGCGTCGAGCGCCCGCTACTCATGACCGAGCCGGCCATCGGCGTCGAGCTCGACGCGGCCCTCGAGGCCTACCCCACCGAGATCCTGCAGCTCGCGGAAGGCGACTTCTTCGTCGTCTTCACGGACGGCATCGCGGAGCTGCGCGACGCGGACGGCGCGTTCTTCGAGGGAGCCATGGCGGACGTGCTCGGCGGCTGCTACGGGCGGACGGCCGCGGAGGTAGTCGCAGAGCTCGTGCGGGCCGGCGAAAGATTCTCGGTCCGCCCCGCCGGCGACGACGTCGCCGTCCTCTGTATCCGCCTCACCGGCCCGCTGGAGTAAACTACTCGGGCCTTACGCCGATACAGGTGGATACCGGCGAGGCGGACAAAGGGGGAATCGGTGTCGCGACGTTCTCGTCTGCGCAACCAGGACGGCTTCATCCGGGGTCTCGTCTGGATGGTCGTCATCCTTGCCGTCATCTCAGTGGTCATCCTCGACGGCATGGCTATCTTCAACGCGTACCAGACCGCGGGTGACGGGTCCGGCGATGCGGCCGAGGCGGCCATCACCGAATACGCTCAGACGACCAGCGTCGAGGCCGCCAAGCTGGCGGCGGAGGAGCGCGCCGCCAAGGGCGGGCTGGAGATCGTCAAGTTCTCGGTCGGCCAGACGACGGAGGGCGGTGCGAGGGTCACGGTCACGGGCAAGACGTCGGCCGAGACCTACGCGTTCCACTACCTCGGCCTGATCCCGCCGTTCAAGGACTGGGTGGAGCGCACCACGCACCCGGTGCGCACGAACTCGGCGGAGTGACGTAGAGAGGGACGGCGCGCCGGAGGCGCGCCGTCAGCGCGCCATCTTGAGCCGGGCGAGACGCTCGTGGCGCTCGAGCCCCAGCCGCACGATCTCCGCGACGAGCGCCTTGCCGTCCACGCCCGACGCCGCCCACAGGCGGGGGAACCCGCTCATGGCGGTCATGCCGGGGATGGTGTTGATCTCGTTGAGGATCACGCGGTCGGTCGCCGTCTCGAGGAAGAAGTCACAGCGCGAGAACCCGCTGGCGTCGATGGCCTTGAAGGCCGCCACGGCCAGCTCCTGCACCGTGCGCAGGTGCTCCTCGCGCACGTCGGCCGGGATCTTGAACGCCATCATGCCCTCGGTGTACTTGGCCTCGTAGTCGTAGAACTCGTTGGCCGGGATGACCTCGCCGGGCACGGAGGCGCGCACGTCGGCGTTGCCGAGCAGGCTGCACTCCAGCTCCCGGCCGTCGCAGGACTTCTCGATGATGGTCTTGCGGTCGTACACGGCGGCGAGCTCGAGCGCCGGCCCCAGCTCGGCCCGGTCGTGGGCCTTGGTCATGCCCACGCTGGAGCCGAGGTTGGCCGGCTTGACGAACACCGGGTACTCGAGGTGCGCCTCGACGGCGGCGACGGCGTCCGCGCCCGTGGCGCGGTCGTCGCGAAGGGCGAGGTAGTCCATCTGCGGCAGGCCGGCGGTGGCGAACACGGCCTTCATGAGTTCCTTGTCCATGCCGACCGAACTGCCCAGCACCCCGGACCCGGCGTAGGCGATGCCCGCCATCTCGAGCAGGCCCTGGATGGTGCCGTCCTCGGCGAACGTGCCGTGCATGATGGGGAACGCGAAGTCGAGCGGGTGGAACGAGCCGTCGTCGAGCTCCAGACCGGGCCTCGTGGGGTCGGCGACCAGGTGCGCGGCCCTGCAGGGCACGGCGTCCAGGCCCTGGGCGGTGGCGGCGTCGAAGTCCGACGGCACGACCCAGCGACCCTCGGGCGTGATGCCGACCGGGAGGACGTCGTACTCGTCCCGGTCGAGCATGGAGGAGACGAAGCGGGCCGAGGCGAGGGAGATCTCGTGCTCGGCGGAGCGCCCGCCGAAGATGAGTGCCAGCCTCAGCATGCCCGCGACCCTACTGCCGCCCCCAGACGGGCGCAACCCTGCGCCCGCCGGCGCTCAGTACTGCTCGCGGACCGTGGGCCGAGCCGTCAGCACGGCGATCACGAGGCGGTCGATGAAGTGGCCGGAGGCCTTGAGCTGCTCGAGGGTGTCGGCGAAGGAGGGCAGCTCGCCGAGCACGAGCGCGTCGAGCAGCACGTCCACCACGGCGCCGTGCAGCGCCTGCAGCGCGGCCGCGATGTCGAGCGCCGTGAAGCCCAGCGCGAGGCGGTTGGCGGCGTCGGCGGCCACACGCTCGCAGGCCTGCCGAAGCACGCCGGGAGCCTCGTACTCCTCGGCCTCGCTCCAGGCGATGAGGTCGTCGACGAACGCGCGCACGTACCGCTCCCCGAGCGGGCTCGCCATGATCTCCCGGTAGTCGGCCGCGACCTCGTCACCCATGGCGCCGGCCCACCGCTGCCAGAGCTGCTCGCGGTGGTCGCGCAGGGTGAACGGGACGCTGTTCACGACGCGGCGGCGCGGGCGATGAGCGCCGCCGTGGCGCCCGCGCCGATGCCGTTGTCGATGTTCACCACGGCGAGCCCGGGGCTGCAGCTCTGCAGCATCCCCATGAGCGCGGCCTCGCCGCGCCCGCCGAACCCGTAGCCGGTCGAAGTGGGCAGGCCGATGACCGGCACGGCCGCGAGGCCGGCGACCACCGACGGCAGCGCGCCCTCCATGCCGGCGGCGACGACCAGGGCTCCCACGCCGGCCTCCTCCATCTCGGCGAGCGGACCGGAGAGGCGGTGCAGCCCGGCCACGCCGACGTCGAACGCGGTGAGCGCCTTGACGTCCATGGCGCGGATCATGGCCACCGCCTCAGCGGCGACGGCCACGTCGCTGGTCCCGGCGGCAAGCACGCCGACGGCGCCGCGCTCCTCGCGCCTCTCGGCGCCGGCGCGGCGCGCGACCACGACGCGGCTGCGCGGGTCGTGCTCCACCGCGCCGTCCACCTCGGCCGCCAGCGCCGCGGCCTGCTCGTCGCTGACGCGGCTGCAGAGCACGACCGCGTCGTGCTCCAGGAGCCGCCGCGTGATGGCCACCACCTGCTCGACCGTCTTGCCCTCGGCGAAGACGACCTCGGGCACGCCCTTGCGCGCGGCGCGCGTGACGTCCAGGCAAGCGAAGTCGCCGACGGAGGTGAGGCCCAGCCGGCGGACGCGATCGGCGCCTTCCGCTGCGGAGAGGCGCCCGGCGGCCACGTCCGCGAAGAGGTCTTCGAGAGAACGGTCCATCCACCGACCCTAATCGGACGATCGCTCCATGGCAACGCTCACGCAAAACGAGGAGACTTCCGAAAGCTGCGTTATAATGCGGAGCAGTTTCGTCCAAGAAGTCCAAGAAGGGGCCAGTGCAGGACGCGCGGTACCACGTCTATAAGAGCGAACAACCTCGCCGCCGCCGCCGCTGGCCGTACATCGTCATCGCGGCGGTTTGCGTGTTCGCGGCCGTCGTCGGCTGGCAGCTCTACGGAGTGCCGCGCGTGTCGGCGGTCACTCCGGGTCCCGACACCTACGTCAAGGACCCGTCCACCTCGCTCGTCCTCAACGTCCACGGACTGAGCACGCTCAAGGACGTCGCGGTCACCCTGGACGGCGAGGACGTCACCGCCACCGCCAGGCGCGAGGGCGACACCCTCACCATCAACACCAGCGACCTCGCCGACGGCGAGCACGCCGTGACCTTCAGCGCCACCAGTTCCAACGTGTTCCGGCGCGACGTGAGCAAGGGCTGGCACTTCACGGTCGACACGAGCGTCCCCACGCTGGTGCTGGCCGCCAACGTGGACGAGGGACGCATCAACACCGATCCGGCCACGTTCAGGGGCGAGACGGAGCCCTACGCCACGGTCACCGTCACCGCCGGCGACGTCAAGGCGAGCGGCGTGGCCGACGCGGCGGGCAAGTACTCCGTCAGCGCCGACCTGCCGGACGGAGAGTCGCAGGTCGTCATCACCACCGCCGACCGCGCCGGCAACACGCGCGCCAGGCGGCACACGGTGTACGTCGACGCGCAGGCGCCCGTACTCAAGATGACCCAGCTCGACAAGAACCTGGACAAGGCGCGCTTCACCGTGCGCGTCAAGGCCACCGACCAGCTGGGCGTGCCGGCCGTCAAGTTCGTCCTGGACGGCGAGGAGCGGGAGCTCAACGGCCCAGCCTCCAAGGCCAAGTACGCCGCCAAGAACCTGGCCCAGGGCAAGCACACCATGGTCGTCACCGTCGAGGACAAGGGCGGCAACGTGGTCACCCGCAAGGAGACCTTCGTCGTCGACAGCACCGAGCACTTCGGCTCGGCCACCCTCTGGCCGGGCGCCAGGGGCAAGGACGTCAGGGAGCTCCAGAGCAAGCTCATCAACGCGGACGTGTACTCGGGCAAGAAGACCGGCTTCTACGACGCCGACACCGAGAAGGCCGTGCGCAGACTGCAGGCCAAGTACGGGCTCGAGGTCGACGGCATCGTCGGCGGCAACGTGCTCAACGCGCTCAGCGGCCAGATCGTCGTCGACATCGGTGACCTCAAGCTGTACCTGTACCGCGACGGCAAGCTCATCAAGAGCTACTCCGTCGCGACCGGCCAGGCCGCCTACCCCACGCCCACCGGTTCCTTCGTGGTCACCTCCATGCAGATGAACCCCACGTGGCTCCCGCCCAACTCGGACTGGGCCAAGGACGCCAAGCCCATCCCGCCGGGCGTCGACAACCCACTGGGCACGCGCTGGATCGGCACGAGCGCACCCGGCGTCGGCATCCACGGCACGCCGGACGACTCCTCCATCGGCACCTATGCCTCGCACGGGTGCATCCGCATGCACATCTGGGACGTGGAGCAGCTCTACGAGTACGTCGTGATCGGCATGCCGGTCATCATCCAGCAGTAGCCGCCTCCCACACCTCGCTCCTGTTGCCGCTAGAATGACCCGGCCCGCGCACGCTCGCGCGACCGCCACGAGGAGAACGATGGCCGACATCTCGCCCTTCAGAGGCATCCGCTACCGCCCCGACATCCCTCTCGACGACGTCGTCGCGCCGCCCTACGACGTGCTCTCGGCGGCTCAGGCCGCGGAGTTGCAGGCGCGGAGCCCGTACAACGCCACGCACGTCGACCTGCCCGTGCCTCCGGGCGCGGAGGCCACCGATGAGGCCTACGCGCAAGCGGCGGCGACGTTCCGCGGCTGGAGCGAGGAGGGGGCGCTCGTCCGCGACGAGCTGCCCGGCATCGTGGTCGTGGACCAGGCGTACACGGGGCCGGACGGCCGCGAACGCACCCGCAGGGGGTTCGTCGCGCGGCTCCGGCTCGAGGATCTGGACGAGCGGGTCGTGCTCCCGCACGAGCGCACGCACGCGGGCCCCAAAGTGGACCGGCTGCGGCTCTACCGCGCCACGCACGCCGACATCAGCCAGATCTTCCTGCTGTTCCCGGACGACGACGGATCCGTGGGCCGCGACCTGGAGGCGGCGGCTGCCGAGCTGCCCGCCGCCGCATGGCGCGAGGCGCACGACGGCGACGGCAACACGCACCGCTGTGCGGCGCTCGCCGGCCCCGCCGCCGAGCGCGTGGCCGAGGGGCTCCACGAGCGGCCCGTCTACATCGCCGACGGCCACCACCGCTACGAGACGGCGCTGGCGTACCGCGACGAGCGCCGTGCGATGGGGGACTTCAGCGCCGACACGCTCATGGTCTACCTGTGCAGCCTGACCGACCCGGGGCTCACCGTCTTCCCCACGCACCGGCTGGTGCACGGCATCCCGGAGCTCACGCTCGCGCGGCTGACCGAGCTCGTGAGCCCCTGCTTCGATCTCGTCGGCGAGCCGGTGACGGGCGCCGAGGCGTGCCGCGCCGCACTCGAGGCGCTGCCGGAGCAGGCCGACCCCGCCAGGGTCTTCGGCCTGTACCTGCCGCGCGAAGAGACGTGCATCACAGTCAAGACGCGCGAGCCGGCGGCGTCCGAGCGCCTCGCGGCCGGCGGAGTCTCGCCCGCCGCCGCCGGCCTCTCCGTGACCATGCTCCACGAGCTGCTGTTCAGCGAGGCGCTCGGTCTGGGACACGAGGACGCCGAGCGCCACGTGGACTACGCCAAGAACGTGCCCGACGCGCTGGAGGCGTTACGGAGCGGGCGCTACGAACTGGGCGCGTTCCTCAACGCGACGCTGGTCGACCAGGTGCGCGCCATCGCCGATCAGGGCGAGGTCATGCCGCAGAAGTCCACGTACTTCTACCCCAAGCTGCTCACCGGGCTCGTCTACGACGCGCTCGGGGACTGAGGCCCGCCGCTCTCCGACCGCCGCTCTCCTACCGCGCGCTGCGGCTGGTGCGCAGAGTCCTCCTGGAGGGCCCCTCCAAAGGTGTAGCGCCGGCTATCCATGACGGCATCGCTGGGTCGTGAGCCCCATGGACGGATAGCCGCCGGCTATCCGTTTGCAGAGCGAGCCCCGACACCTTAGCCCGCGCTCCGCGGACGCTCGCGTACGGGGGTAACCCTTGTCGCACTCCTCTCCGCGCCCGTATCCGTCGACAGAGGCGCCCGCGTGAGCGCAGTGTCCTCGCCGGCCCGATCCATCTTGTGCCGGTCGGAGGTTCGGCGCGGCGTCAGTCGGCCGCCGGGCGCGGGACCGCGGTGGCGCCGGGGGCCGGGGCGGGCATGCCGGCGGAGGCTCCGACAGCTGAGGTCCCCGCGCCGGAGGCGCCGGAGGCGGCGCGCTCGGCGTCGAGCGCCTTCTGACCGCCGGCGCTGAATTGTAGTGCGGCCACGGTGCCCAAGATGAAGTAGTCGCCGGCCGTTGCCCCACGGGGTCATGCGAACACGGCCACCGTGATGGGCACGACGCACATGCCGACGAACGCCGGCGTGCCCAGGCCGACCTTGAACGGCCGCTCCAGGTCGGCTCGTGATGCGCAGCCGGATCGCCGAGATGTAGATCGTGATGTGGGCCAGCATCAGCAGGAACACGTCGATGACGATGAGCGTCTGGAACCCGTTGCGGACCAGGATCGCGTCCACGACCGCCATCAGCACGATGGCGGCCCACGGGGTGCCGTACTTCGGGTGCGTCCTTGGAGGCGGGTGAGGAAGGTCCGCCTCACCCGTCGTGGGTGAACGGACGGACGCGGCGAGAGGCCGAAGGGGAGCGGTGGATCGTCAGGAGGCGGCGTCGGCGCGGCGCTGGAGCGCCGCGAGGGCCGCCGCCTGGTCCTCGCTGTAGGGCAGCGGCGCGTGCGAGGCGAGGACGTCGCGCACGCGCTCGGTGGCGGCGGCGATGGTGTTCGGCGACCCCGCCGCCCTCCACGAGTCCCAGCTGCCCTGCACGCCGAAGTCGCTGAGCCGCCACTCGCCGCCCCGCACGCCGTTGCGGGTGGAGCGCTCGCCGATGAACGAGCCGCCCGGGCCGGCCGCCTCGAGCACCTCGTCGAGCCAGAGGTCGTCGCGCACCGGCACGCCCATGCGAGCCTGCCGGGCGCGCCGGACGACCTCCACGTCGAGCACGATCTGCTCGAGGCACAGCACCGTGGCGCCGCCGAGCAGCCCCGGGCCGACCAGCACGTCCGGTCCGGCCAGCACGGCGAGCAGGCCGCTGTCCGCCTTCTCCCAGGCCGTCTGCAGGTCGGGCTCGTAGGTCTGGGTGCAGAGGCCCGACGACTCGGCCGGCAGGTCGTAGTAGCGGGCCATCTCGGTGCCGGCGGCGCAGAGCACGGCGTGCTCCGGTGCGCCGGCGGCGTACAGCCCCGTGCGCGGATCCATGGTCGCGACCACCGGCGAGTAGAAGACCGGGGTGCCCGGAGCAGCCGCCTGGACCAGACACATGGTGCCGACGGTCTCGCAGTTGGCGGCCAGCAGCGTCCCCAGCCGGCTGCCCGGCGCGGTGGCGCCCTGCATGGGCATGGGCATCACGGCCACCGGCAGTCCGTAGTCGCGCAGCTCGAGCCACGTCTGCGTGTAGTCGTGCTCGATGGTGAGCGGCGACGCCGGCGTGATGAGGAACGACAGGGGCAGCGACCGGCGCACCTCGTCCGGGCCGCCGAACACGATGTCCAGCACCTCCTTGAGCCACGGGGCGAGCTCCGGCGTGCCGAACGAGTCCTGGACGTGCTTGCCGAAGGTGGCGAACACGTCGGTGAAGTAGCGCACGAAGCCGCCCGGCCGCTCGTAGTCGGCGTCGTACTCGGTGGGACACCAGTACAGACCGACGTCGTCCAGCGCGTCGAGCAGGCGCGTCGCCGCCCGCCAGTCGTCGCGCGTGGTCGCGCGACGGAGCCCGGCGGCAACGTCGTACACGCTCGTGGCGCCGCCGTCGGCCAGCAGCGTGAAGTCGCCGGCGCCGGCCGTGAAGCTCCACCCGGGCCTGCGCCCGTGCAGCGCGAATGCGCGCGGAGCTTGCGCCAGCAGGTCCTCGACGAGGCCGGCGGGGAACCGCACCCGGCGCGTCGCCTCGTCGACGTCGGCGCCGGCGGCAGCCAGGATCCGGCGCCCCTCCTCGGTGTCGCAGCGCATGCCGGCGGTGGCCAGCACCTTGAGAGTCCGCTCGTGGACCTGCGCCTTCTCGTCCTCGCTCAGGATCTGGATCCGCGTCTGCACGCGCCCCTCCACGCCGCTGGACCGTCGCTCAAGTATGAGCCGAAGGCCGCCGCGCCGCCACGCCGCATTCCTCGGCAAAGTTCGCGGTGGCCGGGGGCGAACCTGTGGCCCGCCGCCGGGCGACCCGGCGCGCAGCGCCCGGCGGTCCCGGAACCCGAGCTTGCGCAGCACAGCCCGACAGTGGCTGCGAGCCGTGTTCTCCGACACGCAGAGCTGCGCGGCCAAGGCACGCGTGGTGAGGCCGCGCAGCAGGAGGACCAGCACGTCGGCCTCCCGGGCCGAGAGTCCCGCCGAGGCCGCCGCGTCACCCGGCGGCAGATGGAGCAGCCGCGGCTGTCCGGCCGGCGCATCCAGCCGCACGATGAGGTCGCAGCAGCCGTGCGCACGGTGCGCCGAGAGCAGGAGCTCGGAACACGCCCCGTACCCGACGACCAGAAACGGCAGGCAGGCGCCGGAGGTCTCGTTCGCGCCGGTCGACGGCAAGCGCGCAGGGCGGACGGCGGATGTCGCCTGCTCGCGCGCGCGCCGGCAGTCGACGAGCCTCTCCAGCGAGACGAAGACCGCCGCCGGCGAGGCGCCGGCCTCATCGCCTGCCCACCCTGGCGGCGCGACCGCGAACCCCAGCGCCGCGACCGCAGGCACGACCAGGTAGCGAGCCAGCGGGTCGGGCTCCAGCACGAGCGCGACCGGTCCGGGACCCCGGCCGGCGACCCGCGGATGCGGGCCGCCGGCCCCCCTGGGGAGGTGGGGCGTGGGGGAGTCGAGGATCATCTGCGCGAGACCGGGAGGGGTCGCCCGCGACGGGCGGAAGCCCGGGGAGTCCGCCGAGATGCGCCGCTGAGGACGGCGCCTGCACACCGAGACACATCGTCACCACCAGCACCTCCCCGAGCTCTCCGGGCCGCTTGCCGAGCCGGCCCTGATCGCCGCCTGCGGTGAAGCGCCGGGCAGGTGATCGTGGCGCTGCGAGTCTAGCGACGGGTCAGGCGGCGAGGACCGGTCGCGCGACATCGCCGCGTTGACGTTGCCGGAGACGCGCGGTGACGTTGCCGCTGCGAGGGGCGTTCGTCTGGGCGTTCGTCCGTGCGTGCACCCGCAGGTTAGACTGGGCGCGCACGGGGCCGGCGCCGCTGCGTCCGCGCCCCGTCCACTCGGCACGAGCGATCGGAGGGACCGTGAGGACGCCGCTCATCGAACTGCTGGCCGCGACTCCGGCCGTCGGACAGGACTACCGGCCGTTCGCGCTCTCACCGGCCGGCGACGCCGTCGCGTTCGAGTGGTACGAGGGCGGCGACTGGCAGATCTTCATCCGCGACCTGCCGGACGGCGCACCTCGGCGCATCGGCGACCTGCACGACCGCTGCGGCTGCCCGCAGTTCTCCCCCGACGGCCGCTACGTGTACTTCACCTGCGACGACCGAGGCTCGGAGTGCTACGACGTCTACCGCTGGGAGGTCTCCTCGGGCCGGCTCGAGAACCTCCTGCCGGGCACGCCCGACCTGGCGCCGTTGCCCGACCCGGAGCTCTCCCCCGACGGCGCGCGCATCGCGCTCACGGTGGCGCACGGCGCCGGGTACGCCGTCGCCGTGATGCCCGCGGAGCCGCTGCTCGCCGGCGACGGACTGCAGCTGCTCACCGAGCACCCCTACACCGAATCCTCGCCGCACTGGTCGCCGGACGGCGCGCACCTCGCCGTCACCACGGGGGTCAGCGGTCAGGACACGGCGGTGGTCGTCATCGACGTCGCCTCGGGTGAGACGACCTACGTGGGCGGTAGCGACCGCTTCCTGGCGGCGCAGCCGGCCTGGGCTCCGGACGGCCGGCGCCTCGCGTTCTCCGGCGGGCCCGGCGACCATCCGGCCATCGGCGTGTACGAGCTCGAGACGGGCTCCGTCACCTGGGCGTGGGAGGACCACCACGTCGACGCGCACCACCCGGTGTGGGCGCCCGACGCCGCAGCGCTGGCGTTCCTCGTGGACGCGGAGGGCGAGACCGGCCTCTGCCACGTGGACCTGCGCGACGGCGCGGCGACCGAGTACAGCATCGCGCCCGGCAACCACTACGCCCCGGTCTTCACGCCGGACGGCGCGGCGCTCGTGTGCGTGCTCAGCCGCCCCGACGCTCCGCCGGACCTCTACCGTGTGGAACTCGACGACGGCGCCGCCACAGCGCTCACGCAGTCGCTGCCTGAGCACCTCTGGGACGTCCCGTTCGTCTCGGGCGAGCCCGTGTGGTTCACCAGCTGGGACCACCTCGCGGAGGTACCCGGCATCCTCGTGGAACCCGACGAGCCCAACGGGGCCGCCGTCGTCATCGTCCACGGCGGCCCGACCTGGCACCACTCCAACGAGTGGGACCCGCTGCGGCAGGCGTTCGTCGCCGCCGGGCTCACCGTGCTGCACCCCAACT
The DNA here is from genome assembly GCA_963747935.1 of uncultured Thermoleophilia bacterium. GTDB lineage: Bacteria > Actinomycetota > Thermoleophilia > UBA2241 > UBA2241 > CAIXSE01. The sequence goes on from CAVVGY010000007.1 coordinate 253,807, forward strand.
ACCGCGGCAGCGACGGGTACGGCAGGCGCTGGCAGCTGGCCAACCGGTGGCTCATGGGCGAGGGCGAGATCCTCGACGTCGCCGCGGCCCACGAGTTCCTCGTGCGCCGCGGTTGCGACCCCAGGCGCATCGCGATCACGGGTCGCAGCTGGGGCGGGTTCCACACCATGGCCGCCGTCACGCAGTTCCCGGAGCTGTGGGCCTGCGGCGTGGCCGGCGTGCCGTTCTTCGACTTCATCGACGCGCAACTCGACCCGAGCGTGCGCGAGGACCTGCGCTGGTGGGACCGGCAGAACACCGGCGACATCGAGCGCGACCGGGCCAGGCTCGAGTACTACTCGCCCATCAACCACCTCGGCCGCGTGGAGGCGCCGCTCCTGCTCCTCGGCGGCGCCCTCGACCCGCGCTGCCCGCCGCGGCAGATCACGGAGGTCGCGGAGGCGCTGCGCGGCCGCGGCAGGATCTGCGACTACATGGTCTACCCCGACGAGGGCCACGAGATCAGCGGCCTTGTGCACCGGCTGGACTACGACCGGCGCACCGTGGCGTTCATCCTCGAACACACCGGCAGCGCCTGAAGCCCGCCGGGGCCGCCGCCTGAAGCGGAGCGGCCCCGGAGAGCGGGTCAGCGCTGCGAGATCAGGTAGTCGAACGCCGCCAGCGCCGCTTTGGCGCCCTCTCCGGCCGCGATGACGATCTGCTTGTCCTTGTTGGCGGTCACGTCGCCGGCGGCGAACACGCCGCGCACGCCCGTGTCGCCCCACTCGTCCACGACCACCTCGCCGCGCTGGTTGGTGCGGGCAAGGTCCAGCAGCAGGCCGGAGTTGGGCTCCAGGCCCACCTCGATGAACACGCCGTCCACGACCAGCGTGCGCTGCTTGCGTGTCTCGATGTCGCGGATGACCAGGCGCTCCGCCACCTCACCGCCCAGGATCTCGACGGGCTCGTAGCCCTCGAGCTTGCGCACGTGAGGCGACGACGCGGCCTTGTCCTTGAGCCACTCCTCGCCACTCCACGGGCCGCGGCTGACCACGTGCACCTTCTTGGCGATGCCGCTCATCTCCACGGCGGCCTCCAGGGCCGAACTGCCGCCGCCGACGATGGCGATGACCTTGTCCTTGTAGAACGGGCCGTCGCAGGTGGAGCAGTACACCACTCCGCGGCCCGCGAACTCGCTCTCGCCCGGGATCTCGAGGCGCCGCTTGTTGGCGCCGCTCGCCACGATCACGGAACGCGCCTTGACCTCCTTGCCGGAGGCCAGCCGGAGGATCTTGGCGCGGCCGTCCACGGCGATGTCGTCCACGCGCTCGCCGAGAAGCCGCTCCAACCCGTACATGTACGCCTGCTCGAACATGAGTCGGACGAGCTCGGGACCCTCCACCACCGGCATGCCGGGGTAATTGGTCACGAGGTGGGTGATGCCCACCTGCCCGCCCAGGTCGAGGGCGATGAGGATCGTCGACAGGTTCTTGCGCGCGGCGTACATGGCGGCCGAGAGGCCGGCCGGTCCGCCGCCGATCACCGCCACGTCCCACACCTTGTCGAGGTCCACCGTGGACTCGATGCCGAACAGCTTGTCGAGCGTGCCCGTGGCGTTGAGGTACGCGAGGTTGTCGTAGCCTCCGGCCCACTGCCCATCGATGAAGAACTGGGGCACGCCACGCTGGCCGGTGCGCTCGACCATCTCGAGGGCCTTGTCCTCGTCGTCGGTGACGTCCACTTCGTCGTACTCGATGCCCTTGGCGCCCAGCAGCGCCTTGGCCTTGGCGCAGTACGGACACCACTCCATCGAGTACATCTCTACTCGTGCCATCGGCACCTCCTCGCTGTGCGCTGGAATCGTCTCTGCAAGCTAATGCCCAATCGCAAACACGCTACCGCACGTGAACGGTTTTGCGCCCTCCAGCCCGGGAACCGGGTCTGAAGTGCGCACATGCACTATTCCCCGGAACACACCTCAGCGGAGGTCGGCCATGAGCCGGTCAGACACAGAGCAAGACATCATCCAGACCCTCGGGCAGGTGCCCGACTTCTTCAAGGACATGCCGGACGACACGCTCGCGCGCGAGTGGGCGGAGTGGAAGTCGTTCCAGATGGAGGACAGCGCCATCAGCGCGCGCGAGAAGCAGCTCATCGGGTTCGCGGTGGCGGCAGCCATCCACTGCCCGTACTGCACCTACTTCCATCAGAGCGCGACCGAGATGATGGGCACGACGAAGCAGCAACTCGAGGAGGCCGCGCGAATGGCGGCCGAGACGGCCAAGTACAGCACCTACCTGCACGGCCTGCAGGTGCCCGTGGAGGACTTCAAGCGGCAGTCCGACGAGATGGGCGAGTACATCAGCTCGCACCAGCAGTGAGCGACGGCACAGCCGGCTCGACGGCGCCAGGACGCGCAGCTGGAGGCGCTCGAGCCTCGAGGAGACCTGAGGACTCCGGAGAGGCGCCTGGCCGAGGGGCGGCCGGCGCGACGGCCGGCCGCCCTCCGCCGTCCCGCTCGCGCTCACCCTCGGACGCGTCGTCAGGTCTGGCGAGGCAGCGCTCCTCGCTATCCCCTCAGGCCACGCCAAGACTGGTCGAAAGTCATATGAAGAAATTGGGTCCTCTATACACTTCTTCTCCTCGTGCCGTCCGTCACATGGCGCACCATCGGGGAGCGCACCGGGCGGCGAGGGGGAGAGAAGAAGATGAAGAAGAGGGGACCTGCCTTTGTCCTGCTCGTCCTGGCGTTGCTGGCTGCCGGTCCTGGCGATCGCCGTCGCCGGCGCTCGCGAGCCCGGACATGCCCAAGTGGGCGGAACCGCTGCCGGTGCCGCCCGTCGCCCAGCAGACGTTCAGCCCCGTCTACTCCAGCTGGGCCGACTACTACGAGATCGACATGCGCGCCAGCCAGCACTGGTTCAGCAGCGCGCTCGGCCCGGCCACCGTCTGGACCTACGCCCAGCCCGGCCAGGACCCCGTCCTGCTCGGGCCCGACGATCGTCGGCAAGACCGGCCGCCCGGTCGTGGTCAAGTACATCAACAACCTGCCGACCGACCCGGCGGCGTTCCCGCTCAAGGACTCCATCGACCCCACGATCATGGGGGCGGACGTGCCGACCGGCGCCGCCATCCCGCACCTGCACGGCGGCCACACCGCCGCCCAGTACGACGGCACGCCCGACCAGTGGTGGACGGCCGACGGGCAGAAGGGCATGGACTTCTCCAGCGACACGTTCACCTACGTGAACGACCAGCCCGCGGCGCTGCTCTGGTACCACGACCACACCATGGGCGGCACGCGGTTCAAGCCGTACCTCGGTCTGGCCGCCGCCTACCTGCTGTTCGACGGCATCGACAACGGCAGGTCGATCAACGGCCAGAAAGTGCCCTCGGGCTACGGCAAGTACCACCTGCCGCTCGTCCTGCAGGACAAGACCTTCAACGACGACGGCAGCCTGTACTACCCGACCGAGGCCGACGGCGGCAGCGGCGCGTCACCCGATCTGGGTGCCCGAGTTCTTCGGCGACACCCCGGTCGTGAACGGCAAGGCGTACCCGTATCTCGATGTGCAGCCGCGCAGGTACCGCCTGCGGCTGCTCAACGGGTCCCAGGCCCGCTTCTACAACCTCAGCTTCGACCAGCCCGGTGACGCCGACATCCCATTCTGGGTCATCGGCTCCGAGCAGGGTCTCCTTCCGGCGCCGGTCGAGAAGTGGCAACCTCACCATCGCCCCCGGCGAGCGGTACGACCTCATCGTCGACTTCAGCAAGGTTCCGCTCGGCACCGATGGTCATGCTGCCGCAACGACGCCAACGAGCCCTACCCCGACGGTGACGCGCCTCAGGTCACCGACATGCTCAAGATCGACGTCGAACACGCCGGTGCCGGCCAACGACCCGGACACCACCGTGAACCCGGCCAACCTGCGGCTCCAAGTCCGTGGCTCGACTCACGAAGACACGCCGGCCTGCCGCCGCGGACACCGTGGTCGCCAAGGAGACCATGGACATGGCGACCGACACGCCGATGCGGAGATGGTCCGAACGAGTGCTCCTCAACGGCTTCCACTTCCACGACCCGGTGACCGACTACCTCAAGAACGGCACGACCGAGGTGTGGCGCTGGGTCAACCTCACGGTGGACGCGCACCCCATGCACCCGCACCTCTTCGGGATGCAGGTGGTCAACCGGCAGAAGATCGACGTTGACGGCTACACCGCCGCCTGGAACACGTACATCGAGGCGGGGCGCGATCCGTCGCTCAAGCCGCGCCTCAAGGACTACCTGGTCGGCGACCCGATCCCGCCGGCGCCCGAGGAGCTTGGCTACAAGGACACGGTCAAGGCCCCGCCGGGCATACGTGACCCGCACCATCGCGAGCTACACGCTGCCGTGGACGGCCAGGCAAAACTACGACTAAAGGCCACCAACAGCTACGGCAGCTGGGTGTACCACTGCCACATCCTCGAGCACGAGGAGAACGACATGATGCGGCCGTTCGTGGTCGTGAAGTAGACGACTGCCGGTAGCAGGCTCTGACCGGGGAGGGCGCCCGCAAGGGCGGCCCTCTTCGTGGCGGGCCCGGCCGGCGCCCCGCCCCGCCCCCATCTGCGATACACTCCGACCTGTCCCCGCACACATTCTCCGGGCAGGTGAATCGATGAAGGTCCGTGTCTACGTCGTCCCGAAACAGGGCATCCTCGACCCCCAGGGAGCAGCCGTCGAGCGGTCGCTCCCCAACCTCGGCTTCGAGGGTGTGAGCGGCGTCCGCATCGGCAAGATCGTCGATCTCACCATCGGCGGCGCGGCGTCCGCGGACGCCGCCCGCGAGCAGGTGGACGACATGTGTCGCAAGCTCCTCTCCAACCCGATCATCGAGGACTACACCTTCGAGATCACCGAGGGGTGACGCCGCGATGACCGCTGCTTCTCCCCTGCGCATCGGCGTCGTCGTCTTCCCCGGCATCAACACCGACGGCGACACGCACCACGCGCTCGAGACCTTCCCCGGCGTCACCGCCGAGTACCTCTGGCACAAGGACACTGACCTCAAGGGCGTCGACGGCATCGTCATCCCCGGCGGGTTCAGCTACGGCGACTACCTGCGCTGCGGCGCCATCGCCCGCTTCAGCCCCATCATGCAGTCCATCACCGACTTCGCCGCGGACGGCGGACTGGTGATGGGCATCTGCAACGGCTTCCAGATCCTGATCGAGGCCGGCCTCCTGCCCGGCGGCCTCATCCGGAACACGGGCCTCAAGTTCGTCTGCAAGTACGTCAACCTGCGCGTGGAGACCACGCACACGCCGTTCACCGGTCAGTGCGCGCAGGACGAGGTGCTGCGCATCGTCGTCAAGCACAACGAGGGCAACTACACGGTCGACCCGGCGACGTTCGAGAAGCTCAAGGCGAACGATCAGATCGTCGTGCGCTACGTCAACGCCGCCGGCGAGCGGGCCGAGGGAGCCAACCCCAACGGCTCCCTCGACGACATCGCCGGCGTCTGCAACGACGACCCGCAACGTGTTCGGCATGATGCCGCACCCGGAGAACTCGGTCGAGGCCGAGCTCGCCGGCGGGGCCGACGGGCGCAGGTTCTTCGGCTCCATGATCGACGCCCTGCGCGGCGCGGAGGTGACGGCATGAGCCCGGCGTACGTGAACCGCACGGCCGACCTCGCCGCAGCGATCAAGCTCGGCCTCACCGAGGACGAGTACGAGCACATCAAGCGCATCCAGGACCGCGAGCCGACGTACGTCGAGCTCGCCATCTACTCGCTCATGTGGAGCGAGCACTGCAGCTACAAGCACTCGCGGCCCATCCTCGGGCGCTTCCCCACCAGCGGGCCGCGCATCCTGCAGGGCCCCGGCGAGAACGCCGGCATCATCGACGTCGGCGACGGCTGGGCCGTGGCGATGAAGGTCGAGAGCCACAACCACCCGTCGGCCGTCGAGCCCTTCCAGGGCGCGGCCACCGGCGTCGGCGGCATCGTGCGCGACATCTTCACCATGGGCGCGCGCCCGTGCGTGAGCATGGACTCCCTGCGCTTCGGCGAGCTCACCGAGCCGCGCCAGCGCTTCCTGCTCGACGGCGTGGTCGGCGGCATCGCCCACTACGGCAACTGCCTCGGCATCCCCACCGTCGGCGGCGAGATCTACTTCGAGCCCAGCTACGAGGGCAACTGCCTGGTCAACGCGTTCAGCGCCGGCCTCATCCGCACCGACGGCATCGTGCGCGCCATCGCCAGCGGCGTCGGCAACCACGTGGTGCTCATCGGCTCGAAGACGGGCCGCGACGGCATCGGCGGCGCCAGCGTACTCGCCAGCCAGGAGTTCGACGAGACGCTCGAGGAGAAGCGCCCGAGCGTCCAGGTCGGCGACCCCTTCACCGAGAAGAAGCTCATCGAGGCCTGCCTCGAGCTCATCCACCGCAAGCTCGTGGTGAGCATGCAGGACCTCGGCGCCGCCGGCCTCACCAGCTCCAGCTCGGAGATGTCGAGCAAGGGCCACGTGGGCCTCGACATCCACGCCGACCGCGTGCCGCTGCGCGAGGCCGACATGGAGCCGTGGGAGATCATGATCAGCGAGAGCCAGGAGCGCATGCTGGCGATCGTCACCGAGGAGCAGATCGCCGACGTGCGCGAGGTCTGCGAGCGCTGGGACCTGGACTGCACCGTCATCGGCGAGGTCACCGACAGCAAGATGCTGCGCATCTACTGGCACGGCGAGCGCGTGGCCGACATCCCCGCTCGCCGTCTGGCCGACGAGAGCCCCGTGATCCGCACGCCCTCCGTCAAGCCGGACTACATCGTCGACGAGCCGGTCGCGGTCACGACGCGGCCTACCCGCGCCCGCAGGACCTCGGCGCGGCGCTCAGCGCAGCTCATGGCCGCGCCCAACATCGCCAGCAAGCGCTGGGCCTGGGAGCAGTACGACTACATCGTCCAGGCCAACACCGTGCAGATCCCCGGCTCGGACGCCGCGGTGCTGCGCATCAAGGGCACCGAGCGCGGCTTCGCGTTCAGCAACGACTGCAACGGCCGCCACTGCTACCTCGACCCGTACCGCGGCGCCAAGGCCGCGACGGCCGAGGCCGCCCGCAACCTCGCCTGCACCGGCGCGCTGCCCGTGGCCGTCACCGACTGCCTCAACTTCGGCAACCCGGAGAAGGGCGAGATCTACTGGCAGTTCGAGCAGGCCATCGAGGGCATGGCCGAGGCCTGCGAGGCTCTGGACACGCCGGTCGTCAGCGGCAACGTGAGCTTCTACAACGAGAGCTTCGGCCAGGCGATCTACCCGACGCCGATGGTCGGCATGCTCGGCATCTTCGACGACGTGAGCGTGCACATCGACGGCGCCTTCAAGGACGAGGGCGACGTCGTCATCCTGCTCGGCGACACCGCCGCCTGGATGGACGGCAGCGAGTACCAGAAGACGCTCTTCGGCGTGGTCGCCGGGCGCATCCCCGACGTCGACCTGGCGCTGGAGGTCAAGCTGCAGGCCAGGCTGCGCGCCGCGATCGAGGCGCGCCTGCTCAAGAGCGCCCACGACTGCTCCGACGGCGGCCTCGCCGTGGCGCTCGCCGAGTGCTGCGTGTTCAGCGGCAGCAACGGCGGCACGGTCACCGTCGACCCGGTGACGGCGCGTCCGGGCCGGTGGCTCGGCGCCGAGGTCGACCTGCCCGACCCGTCGGTCGTCACCGGCGCCGCCGACCGCGCCGACCTCGCGCTGTTCGGCGAGGCGCCGACCCGCGTGGTCGTCACCTGCGCGCCGGACAAGGTCGCCGAACTGGACGGCATCCTGGGCGACCTGCCCCACGTGACGGTGGGCCGGGTTGCCGGTCGGGACCTGCGGTGTACCATGAATGACGAGGAGCTCTTCGCCATCCCGGTGAGCGAGCTCCATTCTGCGTATGAGTCGCTCCCGGAGCGGCTCGCCTGACAGAACCGAGCGTTTTGTACGACGATCGTCTCCACGACAGCTGTGGCGTCTTCGGCATCCACGCGCCTGGCCACGACGTCGCGCGCCTGACCTTCTTCGGGCTGTACGCCCTGCAGCACCGTGGCCAGGAGAGCGCCGGCATCGCGGTGGCCGACGACGGCCAGATCACGGTCATCAAGGATCTGGGCCTCGTCAGCCAGGTGTTCAACGAGCAGATGCTCCAGAGCCTGAGCGGCCAGCACGCCATCGGCCACGTGCGCTACAGCACCACGGGCGCCAGCCACTGGCAGAACTCGCAGCCGCTGGTGCGCAGCCGCAACGGCGACGTCATCGCGCTGGGCCACAACGGCAACCTCGTCAACACCACGGAGCTGCGCGACGAGCTCGTCGCCCAGGGCGTCAAGTTCTCGGGGACGACGGACACCGAGGTCATCACGGCGCTCATCGCGCACGAGTCCGAGGGCGACCTGCTCGAGGGCGTGCGCATGGCGGTCAGCAAGATCCGCGGCGCCTTCTCGGCCGCGGTCATGAGCGGCGACGCCGTGGTCGGCTTTCGCGATCCCTACGGCGTGCGGCCCCTCTGCCTCGGCGACTACGAGGGGCACCCGGTGTTCAGCAGCGAGACGTCGGGGCTGGACATCATCGGCGCCAAGTTCGTGCGCGAGATCCAGGCGGGCGAGATCGTCATCGCCGACGCCGAGCACGGGCTGCGCAGCGAGCGCGTGGAGCTCGAGGGCGCGCGCCCGGCCCTCTGCATCTTCGAGTTCATCTACTTCGCGCGACCGGACAGCGTCATGAACGGCAAGACGCTCCACGTCGTGCGCCAGAACATGGGCCGGCACCTCTCCACGGAGGCGCCCGTGGAGGCCGACCTGGTCGTCCCCGTGCCGGACACGGGCATGCCGGCGGCGATCGGCTACGCCGCCGCCTCCGGCATCCCCTACACCGAGGGCCTCATCAAGAACCGCTACGTGCACCGCACGTTCATCCAGCCCGACGACCAGCTGCGCCAGGTGGGCATCCGCATGAAGCTCAACCCGCTCACCTCGGTCATCAAGGGCAAGCGGCTCGTCGTCGTGGACGACTCCATCGTGCGCGGCAACACGACCCGGCGGCTGGTGCAGATGCTGTTCGACGCCGGCGCCGCCGAGGTCCACCTGCGCATCAGCTCGCCGCCGATCCAGTGGCCGTGCTTCTACGGCATCGACATGGCCACCCGCGCCGAGCTCATCGCGGCCAACAAGAGCGTGGACGAGATCCGCGACCACGTCGGCGCCACCAGCCTGCACTACCTCACGCTCGACGGCCTGCAGGCCAGCACCGGCCTGCCGCGCAGCCAGTTCTGCCGCGCCTGCTTCGACGGCGACTACCCCATCGCGGTGCCCGAGGAGTACGCGATGTGCAAGATGCGCTTCGAGACGGGCGAGGCCGCAGCCGCCTGCGAGGCCTGAGCGCGCCGCGGCGCGACGACCGGCCTACTCGGCCTGCGCTCCGGCCGGCGGCAGGCTCTGGACTGGCTCCGACTCCGTCTCAGGCGCCCGCCGGCCGACCGCGAACAGGTACGCGCTGATCACGAAGATCCACACCGGGAAGATCAGCACCGCCCAGGCCTCCTGCGACACCACGAACAGCAGCACCAGAGCGACCGCGTAGGACGGCAGCGCCAGCCACTTCGGCATGAGCCCGTGCCGCAGCCACGCCGTCGCCTGGCAGATCAGGAACACCGACGCCATGCGCAGGGCGTACACACCGAAGATCTTGGCCACCGCTAGCTGGACGAACGAGTACGTGTCACTGCCGGGAAACCCCGCCGGATCCCTCGCGTACATGCCGAGCAGCGCTCCGGCGAGCCCGGCCGAGGCGAAGACCATGGCGAGGAACACCACGCCGCTCCCCAGGATCACCGAGGAGATGAACCGGTCGTCCCAGCGTCCCAGCCGCTGCCGGGAGACGCCGATGAACCAGAGGAAGAAGATGCCGGCAAAGGGCAGCAGGGCCAGCGCCCACTCCAGCTCGCCCTTGCCGTCGGCGAGCCACGCCCCGCGTCTGGTCCGTCCCGCCGGCCGTGGACTGGACGATGGTGACGCACACCCCGAACAGCACGCCGAACAGCATCCCCGCGATGGAGCCCGCCGTGAGTGTGCGCGCGTGGTGCTCGGCCTTGCGCGTGAACCTGAATCCCCGCTGCTCCGGCCTCGTCCTCTCAGCCATGACCGTCGCCCCCTCCCGGTGAGGTCACCTGACGGCGCGACCGCCCGATCCGAGTCGCGCGTCCCCGAGGTCAGTGTACGCCCGGGTGAACGTCAGAGGACGCCGAGCCCCTGCAGCGCCTTCAGCAGGAACCAGACGCCGAACACGAGGCCGAGCACGATGACGATGATGCGGTTGTTCTTCTCGAGCCATGCCGACACCCGGTCGAGCACGGCCCGTGAGGACTCTGGCGCGAGCGCCGCGTAGGCGACCACCGCGATCGGCACCGCCTCCGCGAGCAGCACGAACACCAGGAAGAGGGCGACCGAGGCCGCGCCTCCGAGCGCCGGCCTCGTCGATCGCGCCGATCGCGCCGAGCGTGAACACCCAGAGCTTGGCGGCCACCGCGACGTACCCGGCGCCGAAGAGGAACGCCTTGCCCGCCGTGACCGACTCCGTCAGCCTCATCCACCTGGGCGGCGGGGCTTCGTCGTCGGCCCCGCCGAGCAGCTCTTTGGCCGCCTTGGTCAGGAAGAGCACGGCGACCACGAGCAGGACGACCGAGACGATCGGGCCGGGGCCGGACTCGCCCTCAGGGGCAGCGGCCCCGGCCCGCGGCGAACACGATGCCGAAGAACACGCCCTGGGCGAGCCGTGTGGCCGTCATGCCGCCCACCCACGCGGCGGCCGTGCCCACCGACGAGCGGAGCAGCAGCACCGTGAGCGTGATCTGGACGGGGACGAGCGCGCTGGCGACGATCAGCGGAAGGAGTGTGCCCCAGAGGTCGCCCATCGTCGCGCCGCCCGATCCTCAGACCTCAGCGGCGCGCCGCGTCAGTCCGTGCTCGAGCCGGGCAGGCGCCGGCGCACGGCGCGCGAGGCCAGCACCGTGCTCTCGCCGACGGCCATGCCGACGAGCGAGCCGACCACGACGTCGCCCGGGAAGTGCACGCCCGAGTGGACGCGCGAGTACGCGACCGCGGTCGCGAGCGCGCGCAGCGGGATGCCGAGCTGCGGCATGGCCTCGGCCACGCCGGCCGCGAAGGCGAAGCCCGAGGCGGAGTGGCCGGAGGGGAACGAGGTGGACGTCGGCATCTTGGTGTGCCGCTCCTCGGCGACGCGCACGCGCCCGCGCTCCGGGCGCGGCCGCTTGCCGAGGAGCTTCATCGGCTGGTTGACGATGAACGAGTTGAGGCCGACGGCGGCGAGGCCCGTGACGGCCGCTCGCCGCCCCTTGGGCCCGCCGACGGCGAAGAGCACGGCGGCGATGCCCGCGTACAGCTTGGCGTGGTTGGCGGCGTTGGACAGCCTGCGCAGCGGCACGTCGATGGTCGGCGTGGGCGTCGCCTCGATGGCCTCGTAGACGGCGACGTCCAGCTCCACGAGCTCGTCGAACACGCGGCGCAGCAGCGAGCCGGGCGGAGCCGCCCGGCGTAGTTCCTCTTCGGGCGGCGCCTCGGCCGGGATATCGGGTGGCGACTCGGTCACGGGGTGATGCTACCATTCGTGACCAAGCGGTAAGCCACGGGACGGGGGGAGCAGTGGGAGGGGCCTCGACGCAGAGCGCGCCGGACGCCGCGGCGGCGAACGGCGCCAAGCGGCACCGGGTGGACCGGGTGATCCCCGGCGTCGGCATGCTGCGCTCGTACAAGAAGCAGTGGCTGCGCTTCGACCTGGTCGCCGGCATCGTGCTGGCGGCGATCCTGGTGCCGCAGGGGCTGGCGTACGCCGAGCTGGCCGGGCTCCCTCCCGTCACCGGCCTCTACACCACCATCGCCTGCCTCGTTGTGTACGCGCTGCTGGGGCCGTCGCCGCGATCCTCGTCCTCGGCCCGGACTCCGCGGTCTCACCCCTCATCTTCGCGGCCATCGTCCCGCTGATGGTGACCGACGACCCCGCCACCGCCATCGCGCTCGCCGGGATGCTCGCGATCATGGTGGGCCTCATCGAGATCGGCCTCGGCATCGGCAAGCTGGGGTTCATCGCCGATCTGCTCAGCAAGGAGGTCCAGGTCGGCTACATGAACGGGCTGGCCATCACCATCTTCGTCGGCCAGCTTCCCAAGTTCTTCGGCTTCTCGACCGACGCGGACACCTTCGTCCAGGAGGTGAAGGCGTTCTTCTCGAACCTCGACCAGACCAACGTCACCACGCTGCTCGTCGGGCTCGGCACGCTGGCGCTGCTGCTCGGGCTGCCGCGGATCTCGAAGAAGATCCCGGCCGTGCTCGTCGCGGTCGTCGCCGCCACCATCGTCTCGGCCGCGCTGGACCTGGCCGCAGAGGGCGTGAAGACGGTGGGCACGCTGCCGCAGGGGCTCCCCGTCCCCTCGATCCCGTGGACGAGCGCCAGCGACCTCGCCATGCTGGCTGCAGCTGCGGTCGGCATCGTGCTGGTCTCCCTGACCGACACCATCGCCACCTCGTCCAGCTTCGCCGCGAAACGCGGCGACGAGGTGGACGCGAACCACGAGATGATCGCGGTGGGCGCCTCCAACGCGGCGGCCGGCCTCTTCCAGGGCTTCGCGATCTCGGTGAGCGCCTCGCGGACGGCCGTCGCCGAGAGCTCGCGCGCCAAGACTCAGGTGACCGGGCTCGTCGGAGCCGGCCTCGTGATCCTCATGCTCGTCCTGGTGCCGTCCCTCTTTGCCGACCTCCCGCAGACGGCGCTGGCCGCCGTGGTGATCATGGCGGCAGCGTCGCTGATGGACATCGCCGCCCTGCGCCGCTTCGCCCGCGTGCGCAAGACCGCGCTCGCCCTCTCGCTGGTGGCGACGATCGGGGTCGTCTTCTTCGGCGTGCTCCAAGGGATCCTCATCGCCGCCATCCTCTCGATCCTGCTGTTCTTCCGCCGCAACTGGTGGCCGCCGGGCGCCGTGCTCGGCTACGTCCCCGAGCTCAAGGGCTGGCACGACGTCGAGCGCTACCCGGACGCGGAGCAGCAGAAGCACGTCGTCATCTACCGCTGGGAGGCGCCGCTGTTCTTCGCCAACGCCGGGATCTTCCGGCAGCAGATCCGCAAGCTCGTCATCGCGCGCAAGCCGCGCTGGATCGTGCTGCAGTGTGAGGCCATCACCGACATCGACGTCACCGCGGCGGACATGCTCAAGGGCCTGGACCGCGAGCTCAACGAGCACGGCATCCACATCGCCTTCGTCGAACTGCGCACCCGCCTCCAGGAGCGCGTGGAGACCTATGGACTGCTCACCGAACTGGACCGCGAGCACTTCTTCGCGAAGATGAAGCCGGCACTCAGAGACATCGAGGCGCACGACCCCGGTTCGGACGACGCGCCGCACCGCTGGGTCGAGGCGCTCGATCCCGAGGGTCCCCACGACCCCGAGGGCCTGCGGCACCTCGAACCGCCGGACGAGCCACAGGACTGAGCGCCCTCGTCAGGGAGCGTCGATGCGCACGGGCCGCCCGAGCACCACGCGCCACAGGCCGAGCAGGCCCTTGACGCCCGTGGCCCGCGCGGCCGGCGAGTAGCCGATGGCTTGCAGCGGCAGCCGCAGGCGCAGCACGCCTGGCCGCGACGAGAACACCAGCGGCGGGTCCATCTCGAGCGCCTCCCCGTCCAGGCCCACGGCGATCGGCGCGTCCGAGTCCACCTCGAAGGTGGGCGTCGCCCACGAGAGATAGCCCTCGTACAGCGCCGGCTGTGGCCGTCGTCAGCGCCGCGATGGCGCGCGTCGCGGAGACGGCGTCCGGCACGACGAGCGAGAAGACGCCGAGCTGCCCCGTGTCGAGGCGCGGGCGCGAGGTGATGCCCCCGGCGGTGGTGCCGTAGGGGCCGTTGGACACCTGGATGACGTGCGCGCCCTCGTGCTCCTGCGCCGTCCGGCGTGGTGAAGCGCAGGTCGAACGGCTTGGAGGTCGGACCGAGCATCTCCGGCAGGGCGGCCAGGGTCGTCTCGCGCTTGGCGTCGCGGTACTCCGGCGACTGCACGATGGTCGCGTACAGGCCGAGCGACACGTTGTTGACGAAGATGCGCCCGTTGACGTCGGCGAGGTCGATGACGCGCTCGCGCGCCTCGCCGTAGGCGTCGAGCGCGCCGACCACGTCCTCGCGGTCCAGGCCGATGTCGAGGGCGAAGTGGTTGCGCGTGCCGGCCGGGATGACGACCATCGGCACGCCCCGCTCGGCGGCGATGCTGGCGACGAGCGCCTGCGAGCCGTCGCCGCCGGCCATGCCGACCACGTCGGCGCCGCGGTCGATGGCGTCGCGCGCGAGCTGGAGCAGGTCGTCCCCGCGCTGCAGGACGACCGGCTCGATCCCTCGCGCGCGGCACTCGTCCACGAGGCGGAACTTCTCGGCCTTCCCGCCGCCGGACTTGAGGTTCATGATCAGCACGCCGTGGCGCGCCGCCGGCACCGGCTTGCCCGGCGTCTCCATCTGCCTTGAGCGAGCGGACGTCGCGCGCCAGCGCGTAGCGCGCCAGCACCAGCGCGACACCCAGGAGGAGAGGCGCACCAGCAGGGAGAGCACGTAGCCGTCGCCTCCCGCGATCTGGATGGCCACGACCGCGACGGCCGCCGCGGCCGCGACGACGACCCAGACCACACGGACGGCGCCCTTCCTCGTGAGCGCCTCCCACACGGCGAAGAAGGCGACGACGAGCACGATGAGCTGCACGAGCACGTCGAGCGGGCGGTCGAGGACGGCGAGCACCGTGGTCACGAGCACGAAGACGACGATCACGATCGCGGCGACGGCGGCGAGCCGCCGTGCTGCGCCGGGCTTCGGCAACGCGGTGTCGTCGGTCATGTCGTCCCCTTCCGATCCTCTGAGGCGGGCATCGCCCCGCCGTCGTCTGCCACGGCGGACATCGTGCCACGGGCGAGGTCCCACTGCCAGACCGCGAGCGCGTGAGCGAGGGGGCGCGTGGCGGTCGCGAGCTCCCTGAAGCGCGCGTACAGCTCGTCGTACAGGGGCGCCGTCTGCGGGTCGGGTTCCACGCGCTCCGTCACCTGCGGCCACTGCGTCTGCAGCGACGCCGCGCCGGCGGCCACCGCCGCGAACAGCGCGGCGCCGACGCCCGCGCCGAGACGGACCCACGCGCACGTCCTGCGCCAGTCCGGTGACGTCGCTCACGATCTGCGGCCACAGCGCGCCCGCCGCGCCGCCGCCGCTGCTGCGCAGCCCGGCGATGGTCGCCCCGGCCTCACGCATCGTCTCGAGGTTGTGGCGCACGGCGAAGGCGGCGGCCTCCATGAGCGCACGGAAGAGGTGCCCCCGGCCGTGCGCGGTGGTCAGGCCCAGCACCGCGCCGCGCAGGTCCGGGTCGAACAGCGGCGTGCGCTCGCCGGCGAAGTAGGGCAGCGCGAGGAGGCCGCCGGCGCCGGGTCCGGCCCCGGCGGCCTCCTCGTACAGCGTCTCGTAGGGGACCTCGCCGGTGAGGTCGCGGAGCCAGGAGGTGAGCGCCCCGGCCGAGGCGACCCCGGCGGCGAGGTTGAGCGAGCCGGCGCGAAGCCGACGGTGCTCCACAGCCGTGGGTCCGGACGCGCCGGGCTGTGGACCTCGATGAGGAACATGCTGGTGCCGTAGACGAGCAGGCCCTCGCCGGGGCCGCGCAGCCCGGAGGCGGCCACCTCGCACCAGGAGTCGATGCTGCCGGCGGCGACCGGCGTGCCCTCCGGCAGGCCCGTCGCGGCGGCGGCCTCCCGGCTCACCGCCCCACACCTGTCCTGGGGCCAGACCAGCCGAGGCAGCTCAAGCCCCGGGGCGACCGACTCCGCCCACTCGTCGATCCAGGCGTTGGCATGGACGTCGTACAGAGGCGCCCAGTGACTGGCGCTGTGGTGGTCGAGGACGTACTCGCCGGTGAGGCGCGAGACCAGGTACGCGCTCGCGCCGAAGACGCGCCGGGTCGCCGACCACACTGCCGGCTCCTCGTCGGCGAGCCAGCGGATCTTCGGTCCCGCCGACTGGCTCGAGAGCCGCGACCCGCAGCGCGCGAGGATCTCGTCCGCGCCCAGCTCGGCGGTCAGCCGCTCCACCTGGGCGCCCGCCCTCGAGTCGATCCCGTAGAGGATGGCGGGCCGCAACGCGCGCCCACCGGCATCGGCCGCGAGCACGCACGGGCCGAGGGCGCTCACGCCCACGGCCCGCACACGCGAGGCGCGTCCCGCGAGCACGCGGCGGCACGCCTCGACCGCGCCGCCCCACCAGTCACGCTCCGCGTCCTGCTCCGCCCAGCCGGGCCGCGGACGCGAGATGCCGTGCTCGATGCGCGCGTCGGCGACCACCACGCCGTCGGCGCCGACGAGCACCGCCTTGGTGCTCGACGAGCCGACGTCGAGCCCGAGGTACAGGTCCTCCGTCACCGCATCGCCCTCCTCTGGTCTCCGGGACGGCCCGCGTCACACCTCCGAGAAGATCTCGTGCGAGAGCATCCCGCCCGACATGACGCGCGCGTCGAAGCCGTTCTGGAGGAGGATACGCGTCGCGTAGTAGGCGCGCTGGCCGGAACGGCAGATGACGGCGATGCGGCGGTCTCGCGGCAGCTCGTCCAGGCGGCCGCGCAGCTGGTCGACCGGGATGTTGGCGACGCCGGGCAGCGCCTCCGCGGCGATCTCCTCCGGGTGCCGCACGTCCAGCAGGAACTCGCCGTCCAGGTCGCCCCAGTGCGTGACGGGCATGTCGCCGGCCAGCACGTCGCCGGCGACCATGCCGGCGAAGTTGGCCGGCGACTTGGCGCTGCCGAACTGGGGCGCGTAGCAGAGCTCGGCCTCTTCCAGGTCGTAGATCGTGCCGCCGAGCTGGATCGCCACGGCCAGCGCGTCGATGCGCTTGTCCACCCCGTCTCGGCCCACGGCCTGTGCCCCGAGCAGGCAACCGTCGGACTTGCGGAAGATGACCTTCATCGCGATCGGCAGGGCGTTGGGGTAGTACCCTGCGTGCGAGTTCGGGAAGAGGTAGACCTTCTCGTAGTCTTCGTCACCCAGCCGCTGCAGCGTCTTCTCGCTGACGCCGGTCCAGGCGAGGGCGCCGCCGAACAGGCCGACGATGGCGGTGCCCTGCACGCCACGGAAGTGCGCGTCGCGGCCGGCGATGACGTCGGCGGCGATGCGGCCCTGACGGTTGGCCGGGCCGGCGAGCGCGAGCATCGACCACTCGTCCGTCATGTAGTCGAACTTCTCGACGGCGTCGCCGACGGCGAAGATGTCGGGGTCGCTGGTCCGCATCTGGTCGTCCACGCGGATGCCGCCGCGCTCGCCGAGTTCGATGCCTGCCATCTCGGCGAGCTTGGTCTCCGCGCGCACGCCGATGCCCAGTACCACCACGTCCGCCGGCAACCGCTGACCGGAGATGGTGAGGACCTCGAGCGACCCGCCTTCCGCCTGCTCGAAGCCGGACGCCCCGTCGTTCAACAGGATGTGGACGCCGTGGTTCGCCATGTGCCGCTCGACGTAGCGGGCCATCTCCCGGTCGACCGGCGCCATGAGCTGGTCGCCGCGCTGCACGACGGTGACGTCGAGGCCGAGCTCCGTGAGGTTCTCGGCCATCTCGAGCCCGATGAACCCGCCGCCGACGACGACGGCGCGGCGCTGCCTCCTGCGCGCCTGCGCGCCCGTGTACGAGTCGAGGCCCGGGAGCTCGGTGAGGCTGCTCTGGACCCACTCGCGCACGGCGGCGGCGTCCGGCACCGTGCGCACCGGGAAGATGCCGGGCAGGTCGATGCCGGGCAGCGGCGGGCGGATGGGTGCGGCGCCCGGCGAGAGCACGAGCTTGTCGTAGTTCTCCGTGGTCACCGCTCCCGTCGCCAGGTCCTTCAGCTCGACGATCCCCTCCGCCGCGGAGACGCCGACGACCTCGCAGCCGGTGCGGCAGTCGATGGCGAACATGCTGCGGAACACTTCCGGCGTCGCGAGCAGGAGGCTGGCCTCCTTCTCGATGACGCCGCCGACGTAGTAGGGAAGGCCGCAGTTGGCGTAGGAGACGTAGGGCCCCCGCTCCACCAGGACGATCTCCACCTGTTCATCCAGCCTGCGCAAGCGCGCGGCGCACGAAGCGCCGCCCGCGACTCCTCCGACGATGACCACCTTCATTGCTGTCCCCTCACCCTCGCGATCGATTGTCTCGCCCGGCGCCCGGTCAGCGCCGACTGTTCTTGGTCTCGTGGTCGATCACTCCCAACTGGGAGCGAGACCGCCGCCGCTTCTCCACGTTCACGCGGCCGCGCCCGAAGGCATCCATGTGCCCCCAGCGACCGGGGATGTCCAGCAGTTCCAGGCGGCCGATGCCCACCGGCAGCGCCGGGTCGACGATGAGGTTGTCCCCGACGGGCTCCAGCCCGAGCATAGTGCGCAGCAGCAGCAGCGGAGCGCCCGTGGACCACGCCTGCGGGCTGCAGGCGGTCGGATACTGCACCGGGTACTTCGTCAGTTCCCGGGGGTAGCCGCCGAACGCCTCGGGCAGGCGGCCGTCGAAGAACTCGGCGGCGTCGAGGATGCCCGCGGCGATCCTCGCCGCCTCCTCCTTGAACCCGTAGCGGCGCAGGCCCCAGGCGACGACGGAACTGTCGAAGGGCCACACCGTGCCGACGTGGTAGCCGATCGGGTTGTAGCGCGCCTCTCCCATGGCCAGCGTGCGCACGCCCCACCCGGAGTACATGGCCGGCGACATGAGGTGCCCGGCCACGGCCTTGGCCTTCGACTTGTCGACGATGCCGCTCCACAGCAGGTGGCCGTTGTTGGAGGCCAGGGCGTCGACCTTGCTGCCGTCCGCCTCCAGAGCGAGCGCGAAGTACTGCCCGTCGGCCACCCAGAAGTCACGGTTGAAGCGCCGCTTGAGCTCCGCCGCCTCCTTCTCGAGTTTGTCGGCGAAGTCGGGGTCCCGCCACACCTGGCGAGCCAGCCGGGCGCCGCGCATCTTGGCGTCGTAGGCGTAGCCCTGCAGTTCGCAGGTCGCCCTCGGGAACCCGGGCAGTCGTCCGTCGTGGTAGGAGATGGAGTCCCAGGAGTCCTTCCAGCACTGGTTCTCGAGCCCCGACTGCTCGTTGCGGCGCTGGTAAGCGATGTAGCCGTTGCCCTGCAGGTCGGCGTAGTCGTCGATCCAGGCCAGCGCCGCGCGCGCCTGGGGCTCGAGAGACCGCACCAGCTTCGTGTCGCCGGTCCAGCGCTCGTACTCGTCGAGCAGCACCACGTAGAGCGGCGTCGCGTCCACGGAGCCGTAGTACGGCGAATGCGGCCGCTCCTCGAACGCCGTCATCTCGCCGAAGCGCAGCTCGTGGAGGATGCGGCCCGGGTCCTCGTCGCGGAAGTCGTCCCGGCGCGAGCCCTGCCACAGGCCGAGGGCGACGAGCGTCGTCTTGGCGAGCTCAGGCGTGAACGGCAGCGCCTGCAGACTGGTGAAGATGCTGTCGCGCCCGAACATCGTCATGAACCAGGGGAGCCCGGCCGCCGGCAGGTAGTGGCCGGGCAGCGACACCGGCGAGAAGCGCAGGGCCGCCAGGTCGACGAGGCTGCGCTCGTAGGTCCGCTTGAGCGGGTCCCAGTCGCAGTCCAGCGTCGGGGCCTCCTCCATCCACTTCTGCAGGCTCCGCTCCATGATCGGCAGCGGGTCCTTGGCGTGCCGCTCGTACTTGGGCTGGGCGATGCTGAGCCCGGCGGCGCCGCGCCCGAGCGTCACGTGGAGGTCGGTCGTCCACTCGCCGTGGGGCTCCACGTGGACGCTGAACGTCAGCCCGTGCTCGTCCACGGCGCAGGCCGCCGTCGCCGACACCCAGGTCTCGCGCACGTAGGTCTCGCGCTTGTACCCGAGCACCAGGCGGCCGTCGTCCACCCTGGTGTAGTACTCGCCCTTCTTCTGCAGGGCGTCCTTGACCTCGAAGAGGTCGGCGAAGTCCGACCCGGCCTCGATGCGCACCTCCAGGTCGGCGGGCGTCTCGTCGTGGTTGAGGATCGTGAGCTCCTCGTGGAAGCCCCCGCCCACGGCGCGCTGGCGGATCACCGAGAGCTTGGCGTCGATGTAGACGGTCCCGGTGCCCGGCACGAGGAAGAACCGGGTCTCGAAGTACTGCAGGTCGTCCACCGACAGCGGGTTGAGCCGCTGGCCGTCCACGGTGAGCACCCACATGGAGAGGAAGCGCGTGTCGAAGGCGAACAGGCCCGTGGGATCCGTGAGCGAGGCCTCGATGTCCCCCGCCTCGTCGCTCACGACGAAGGTGTTGCCGTCGAGGATCTTGACCTCGCCGCTCATGACTGCCTCCTCGCGTAGCCGGCGGCCGGCTCGGCGTGCGCCTCGGTCGCGCCGGGGAACAGGCGCTGCAGCGCGGTGAGCAGGACGACCTTGCCCTCGATGCCGACGGCGCCGCGCAGCACGGCGGCCATGGCGTTCATGCGGCCGGAGAGGATCTCGTCGAACGTGCCGATGTCGGCGCTGATCACGCAGTCGGCCGCGGCCGTCATCGTGCGACACCGTGACGTCGCCCTTGCGGATGTGCAGATACCAGTGCTCGGTGCGCTCGCCGTCGGCGATGTCGAAGCGCACCGTACCGGTCAAGCTCTGGAGCGTCGGCTGATGCTGTTCGGCGATCCTGGTGAAGAACGCTCGTGTGGGTTCAGTCATGGTCTACAGTCCTTTGTTCCAGCGGGCCATGCCGCCGTCGATGTAGTACGTGCTGCCGGTGACGTAGGCGGCCTCGTCGGAGGCGAGGAACACCGCCACCGAGGCGACTTCGTCCGGGTCGCCGAGACGGCCGGCGGGGATCACCTCCTGAAGCGCGTGGAGGAGCTCCCCGTCGCCCAGCGTGCGCTTGTTGATCGGCGTCGCGATCGCCCCGGGGGCGATGTCGTTGATGGTGATGCCGTGCGGCGCCAGCTCCTGGCAGACCGTCCTCGTGAGCATGCGCATGCCGCCCTTGGACGCCGCGTAGGTCGCGTACTCGAGGAACGCGATGTCCTCGTGGATGGACGAGACGTTGACGATGCGGCCGCCCGCGCCGGCGTCGATCATGAGCCTGGCCGCCGTCTGGGCGGCGAAGAACGCGCCCTTGAGGTTCACGCCGAGCACGAGGTCGTAGTGCTGCTCGCTGACGTCGACGAACGGCTCGCGGATCTCGACGCCGGCGTTGTTGACGAGGATGTCGAGGCGGCCGAGCGCCGCGTGCGCGTCGCGCACGAGCTTCTCGGCCTCCGCGACCACGCCGACGTTCGCGCCCAGCGCGACCGACCTGCGGCCCATCTGCTCGATCTGCGCCGCGACGGACCGGGCTTCGTCCTCCTCGCGGTGGTAGTGCACCGCCACGTCGGCCCCCTCGCGCGCGAAGCGCAGGGCGATCGCCTCTCCGATGCCGCTGGAACTGCCGGTCACAAGCGCCGCTTTGCCTTCAAGTCTCATGGTCACCTCGTCTTTCCGCGCTCAGCCGGCGAACGCGTGGGTAGGGAGGCCGGCCACGCCGGCGTCCAGGCGCAGGAGCGCGCCGGCGAGCGGCTGCTCCGCGAGCTCGCCGGCGCTCAGGCCGTCCCGCCGTGTGGTCACGTACAGGTCCCGCAGGTCGGCGCCGCCGAAGCAGCAGCTCGTGATGCGCGCGACCGGAAGGCGGACGACCGCCGCAAGCTCGCCGTCCGGCGCGTAGCGGTGCAGCCCCCAGCCGCCGTGGAGCGCCACCCAGACGCCGCCCTCGGCGTCGACGGCCAGGCCGTCGGGGACGGCGCCCTCGACCTCGACGGCGGCGAACCGCCGCCGGTCCTCGAGGGCGCCCGTCTCCGGGTCGAAGTCGAACACGTCGACGCGCCGGGTCGGGCTGTCGATGAAGTAGAAGCGGTCGCCCGAAGGGCTCCAGCCGAGCCCGTTCGAGATCGTGGTGCCGGTCAGCACCGTCGTCGACCGAGAGGTCGGCGTCGACCCGGTACAGCCCGCCGAGCGGCGAAGCCTCGTCGAGCGCCATCGTCCCGACCCACAGCCGGCCGGCGGCGTCGCACGCGCCGTCGTTGGTGCGCGTGTCCGTGCGGGCCGCGTCGATGGGCACGAGCAACGGCGACCGCTCGCCGTCCAGCACGTGCAGGCCGTCCGGCAGCCCGATGACGGCCCCGCCGCTCCGGCGCGGCAGCGCCAGGCTCACGATGCCGGGCACGCGTTCCGCCGTGTCCAGTCCCGTCTCGGGGTCGTACCGGTGCACGCGATGCCCGGGGATGTCGACCCAGAGCAGCGTCCCTGTCGCGGCATCCCAGCGGGGGCCCTCGCCGAGCTCTGCACGTGTGTCTGTGGCGACTTCGAACTCAGTCAACGGACTCTCCGTCATCTTCGATCGATTCTAGTGCGTGCGGGCGGCGGTCCATCCGCGACTTCCGTTCGGCCATCTCTGGGCCTAGCGCAGGACGTTGACTGCGCGGGCGATGACGAGGCCCAACAGCACCAGCGAGATCGCCGACTGCGCCATCATGGCGATCTTGTTCCAGGAGCGCAGAGGCATCGCGTCGGTGGGGCTGAAGGCGGTCGCCGAGGTGAACCCGAGATACAGGTAGTCGATGAAGCGCGGGCGCCAGTGCTCAGGCGCCAGGTCCGGGTTGAGCTGCTGGGGGAAGGCGAAGTCGGGATGGGCCGGCAAGCCGTGGGCACGGACGGCCGGCCCGCCGCTGTCGAGCTCCCAGTAAAGCAGGCCGAACGAGAGGCAGTTGGAGAGCCAGACGATGCCGCCGGCCGCCAGCAGCTGCCCGCCGGACTGGGTGGCCGGCCCTCCGCCGATGAGCTCGACCATCAGCTGCGTGGTGCACCAGAGGGTGGTGGCGACCAGCAGCGTGATGAGAGTGATCGAAAGGGCGCGCACGCGCGGGGAGACCAGGTCGATCTTGCCCGGGTCGGCGACGATCACCGCGACCAGGAGGAGGCCCTCGACGAGCGGCACCCCCCAGCGGGGACGCGCGACCAACTCGTGCGGGAGGAGCAGGGTCATGGCCATGACGGCGACGACCGCGAAGGCCATCGGCCAGCGCGCCTCGCCGACGACGCGCGACTCCTTCATCCGGAGTCCTTCACCGCACGCCCTCCGGCGAGGCGCGTCACCAGGATGTACAGGCTGACCATGAGCACCCACGCCGGGAAGATCAGGATGACCAGGGCGGACTGCGTGAAGACGAAGAGCAGGACGAGCGCGACCGCGTAGGTGACCAGCGCCATCCACCTGGGCATCACCTTCGTCCGCACCCAGAGTGTCGCCTGCGAGATCAGGAAGACGGCGGCCATCTTGAGGGCGTACACGGCGAAGATCTGCGCGACGACCTCACGCCCGTAGAGGTAGGTGCTGCTGCTGGCGAACGTCGCGGGCGACTTGGCGTAGGCCGCCGCGAGGGCGCCCGCGGAGGCGGCGGCCGCGAACACCATCGCCAGGAAGAGCAGCCCGCTGCCGAGGAACACGGTGGAGAAGAACTGGTCCTCGAAGCGCCCCAGGCGCTCTCGCGCCACGGCGATGAACCAGAGGAAGAAGAGCCCGGCGAAGGGGATGAGTCCGAGCGCGAGCTTGAACTGCTCGGAGTCGCCCTGGAGCCAGGCGCCGGTGTCCGTCGCGACGTCGGCCATGGTGTTGTTCATGATCGTCACGCTGACGCCGAAGAGGACGGCGAAGAGGATGCCGGCGATGGCGCCGGCGATGGGAGTCGTCGCCCGCCGCTGTACCTTCACGACGTCGCGCTCACTCGATGCCGGGGCGTTCATCTTGACCTCCACCTCATTGAGCTCTGCCGCTCGTCCGCGTGAGCCTGCTCGAGTCCGGCGGCTCTCAGGTGGCGACGCTGGCGGGGCATCGTCGTCGTCTGCGGCCTCAGCCGCCTTCGGATGCGCTTCGGTCCGGCCTTCGTACCAGCGATGGTACACGCCCACGAGGGGCGCGGAGGTGAGACCGTGGAGCAGGACGCTGAGCGCGACGGTGACGATGACCGCGGTGAGCAGCGTCTCTCCCTGCGGCACCCCTCGCTCGATGACGAGCAGGCCGAACACGACCGAGGCGAGGCCGCGCGGCCCGAACCAGCCGATGAAGGCCACGGTGGGCGCCCGGGCTCCCTTGCCCAGCATGGCGATCGCGACCGGGAGCATGCGCACGAGCGTGAGGCTGAGCGCCGCGTACAGCACGACCTGCCAGGTGAGGTGAGGGATGGCCCAGGCGATCCCGGCGGCGCCGAAGCCGACCCAGGTCACCGCCGCCAGCACTCCGCCCGCTTCTTCGGTGAACAGGGTCGACTCGGACCCTTGCTTTCCCGAGAAGCGGCCGAAGGCCATGCCGCCGACGAAGGCGGCGATGAAGACGCTGCCGCCGAGCATCAGGGCGATGGCGAAGGCCAGAAGCGCGGCCGCCAGCGGGAGGATCTGCCGCCACTCGCTCCCGACCCAGCCCCGGCGGCCGGTCAGCCGCAGGAGCAGGCCGCCCAGCACGCCCGCGATCACGCCGGCCAGGAGTCCCCAGCCGATCTGTTCCGCCGCGTTGCTGACGACGGCCCAGGTGATCCCCGTCGTGAGCTCGGCGTTGGCGAGGTCGAGCGCCACGAGGAAGAAGGGCACGGCGAGGCCGTCGTTGAGACCGCTCTCCACGTCCAGCGCCTGCCGCACGCGCGCCGGCACGGACGGGTCGGTGACGACGCGCTGGCCGAGGGCCGCGTCCGTCGAGCAGAGCATGGTGGACAGCAGGAAGACCGAGGCGAGCGCCATGCCGGGGAACGCAAGGACGCCCACGCCGAACCCGGCGAGCATGGTGAGCGGCA
Organism: uncultured Thermoleophilia bacterium; assembly: GCA_963747935.1. Lineage (GTDB taxonomy): Bacteria > Actinomycetota > Thermoleophilia > UBA2241 > UBA2241 > CAIXSE01. The sequence continues at coordinate 278,614 of CAVVGY010000007.1, forward strand.
GCCCGATGAGCAGGAGGCGACTCGGCCAGCCGAGCTCGTGGCGCAGGGCGCCCAGGTCGAGGCGGGCCGCGTCGCTGAACAGGAGGAGCACGAGCGTCACTTCGGTGAACCGCTCGGCCACCGCGCTCTCGAGCGAGATGTCGATCAGCCCGAGGACGTACGCTCCGGCGATGAAGCCGGCGGCCGTGAAGACCAGGGCCGAGGTGATCCCGCGCCGGTCGAGCGGCCGCGAGAACGCGCTCCACGCGAGGATGACGACGGCGATGATCGCCACCGTCACCACTGATCGAATCGTTCAAGGACCTGCTCCGCCGCGGTCAGGCGGTCTGGAGGCGCGCGATGGCAGGGAGCAGGTCGGTAGCGATCGCGCGTTTGAGGACAAAGGCGTCGGCTCCTGCCTCGAAGGCCGCCTGTCGCACGCTCTCCTCGTCGTGCACGCTGAGCACCACGACCTTCATGCCGAGGCACCGCTCGCGCAGGGCACGCAGCCAGTCCAGGTCGCCGTGCCGGGACAGAGACAGATCCACCACCGCCACGTCGGGCTGCACCCTTCGCGCGCCCTCGAGCAGCGACGCCTCGTCGGCCACCATGATCACGGTCCCGAAGGCGGTCTCGAGCAGCCCACGCACGCCTTCCGTCAGACGCTGGTGGCCGTCCGCGAGCAGGACGCAACTCGAGTGCTCGTAGGGCATGGGGACCATCCTTCTCGCGCCTGCGTGACTACCGGGTCGGCTCGAGCCTAGTCGCTGGCGGGATGGCTGTGACCTCGGGAAAGTACGGGGGCGCGGCGGAGAAACTACGGGGTCAGAACTCGACGAGGCCGCTCTTGATGGCGAAGTGGATCAGCTCCGCGTTGGTCCGCAGACCCAGCGTCTCCATCATCTGGTACTTGTGGAACTCCACGGTCCGGGTGGAGATCGAGAGGCTCGCCGCGATCTCCTTCGCCGACCGGCCTTCGGCCAGGAGCTGCAGGACCTCCCGCTGCCGCAGCGTGAGGGAGGCGGCGGGGTCGCTGTCCTGCGACGGCCCCTGCTTCATGGCCTCCAGCACCTCACCGGCGAGCTGCGGCGTGAGGTAGGTCTTGCCCTCGAGCGCCGCGTGGAGCGCGGCGACCAGCTCGACCGAGGCCGAGTGCTTGAGCACGAAGCCCGACGCCCCGGCCTCGAGCGCGCGCCGGGCGAAGGTCACGTCCTTGTGCATGGTGAGAAAGACGACGGGTACGCGGTTGCCCTCTTCCCTCAAGCGGATCAAGGCGTCGATGCCGTTGAGGTGAGGCATGGTGATGTCGGCCACGATGACGTCCGGTCGCAGCCTCCCGGCCGCCTCGATGAGCTGGCGCCCGTCCTCGACCACGCCCACCAGATCGAACTCGGGGCTGAGCAGGCTCGTCAGCGCCTCGGCGACCATCAGGTGGTCGTCGGCGAGGAGGACGCGCGGCCGGTGCGCGGAGGCCATCAGGCGCCTCCTCCTCGACGGGCACCCAGGCGATGACCTTGGTGCCCTGGCCGGGGGCGCTCTCGATGTCGAGCGTGCCGCGCACCAGGCGGACTCGTTCGCTCATGCTGGCCAGGCCGAGGTGCATCCCCTCTCCGGAACGCCCGGGCTCGAATCCGAGGCCGTCGTCGGACACGGCGAGGAGCAGCCCGTCGCCGACCTGGCGGAGGGTGACGGTCGCGTGGCCTGCTCGCGCATGGCGAGCCACATTGCCCAGAGCCTCCTGAGCGACCCTGAACAGGCAGAGCGCGGAGTCCTTGGTGAGCGCGTGCGGCAGTGGGCCGAGGTCCGCGGAGACGTCGAGCTCGCCCCTGCGCGTCCGCCGCCCGCACTCCGCGCGCAGCGCCTCGGCCAGTCCCAGCTCCTCCAGGACCGAGGGGTGCAGCTGGTAGGCCAGGGAGTGGACGTCCTCGCTCAGACTCACGAGCCCTTCGCGGACGGCCTGCATGGCTTCTGCTTGCTCTCCGTCCGCGGCAGCGAGCTCGGCGCGGCCGACCTCGATCGCCAGCACGGCGAGCCGCTGGCTCACGTCGTCGTGGAGCTCGCGGGCGAGCAGGGCGCGCTCCTCCTCCTGGGCGCGGATGAGGCGGCGGCTCAGTTCGCGCGCCTCCTCCTCGGCCCGCTTGCGGTCGGTCACGTCGCGGAGGACACCGTACGTGCGGACGGCGCGGCCGCCGGCATCGCGCGTGGCTGCGCCCGCCAGGTGCTGGATCCAGCGCTCGTCGCCGTCGGGATGCAGGTAGCGATACTCGATGGAGAACCGCTCCTGCTCCCCCTCGTGCATCTGCCGGCGCAACTCGACCACCCGGGGGCTGTCGTCCGGATGCACGTGCTCCATCCAGAAGTCGAGGACCCCGAGGCCGGCGACCCGGTCGGCAGGGACGCCGCAGAGGTCGCGCAGCCGGTCGTCCGAGTACATCGTGCCGGCGTCGAAGTCCACTTCGTAGAACGCCAGGCCGGCGAGCTCGGCCCCCGACGCCAGACGCGCCTCGCTGGCGGCGAGCGCCTCCTCGGAGCGCTTGCGCTCGCTGATGTCGATGGACACGCCCATCAGCCGGTCGGGCTCACCGGTGGAGGTGAAGTAGGGTCGTCCGCGAGACGAGACCCAGCGCTCGCCGCTCGGGCAAGACGATCCGGTAATCGACGGCGACAGGGTCTCCAGCCGTGCGAGTGGACCGCTGGATGGTCTCCCGCACGATAGCCAGATCGTCGGGGTGGACGACGGCCTCGAATCGCTCCATGGTGACGATCTCGTCAGGCGAGAACCCGAAGATCGAGCGGGTCCTCGCCGTGACCCAGAAGACCTTCGTCGCGTAGTCGAGGACCCAGAGCCCCGCGTTCGCGGAGTCTGCCGCGAGGCTCAGGCGCTCCTCGCTGTCGCGCAAGGCTTCGTCGGTACGTCTGCGGGCCAGCGCGTTGGTGAAGACCTGCGCGACCAGCTGCAGCCGCTTGACGACCGCCTCTGGCCAGTCGCGCTCCGCCCCCAGCGTATTGAAGCCGATGAGGCCGACGGGAGGCTCGCCACCCACGGAGAGCGGCAGGCTGAGATGCGACTTGACGCCGTAGTGGCGGCAGTACTCGCGGTCGACGGCGGCCTCCGCCGGGAACTGCTCCAGCGAAGAGAACGCGACCACACGGCCGGCCAGGATCTCCTGCCGGATCCAGGGGAACTGCTCTTCGTGCAGCGGCTCGGGCGGGAGCAGACCTTCCAGGGCGGGGTAGGCGTGGGTGGGTGCGATGACGTCCGGGGCGGTCGCCGACCACTGCCAGAGCACCGCGAGATCGAGACCCAGGAGCTCGCAGACGCTGCCCAGCGCGCTCTCTATGGCGCCGTCCACCTCGCCGGCCGGCAGGTTGATGAACCTCGAGGAGAGGTCGGAGATCAGCGTCTCGAACTCGAGGCGACTCTCCAGCGGGCTCCGCGGAGCGCGGCTTGTGTTCGGTCTCGGCCACGTCCACAACGGTACCACCCACGGATACCTCGTACTTCCCGAGCGGCTCGCCTCGTAGTTTCCCGAGGTCACAGCCCTCCCGCGTCCAGCTAGCCTCGACTCAGACCTACGTGTGAAGCCTGTACAGGGAGGGTGCCATGTCCAAGACAGTCGCTGAGATGGTCGGCGAAGCGAGAGCCCGTGTCGAGACCGTGTCGCCGAAGGACGCATCGGTCGAGGGAGTCTCCGAGGGCGTCGTGTTCCTGGACGTCCGCGAGCCGGTCGAGTGGGAGCATCACATCGAGGGCGCGGTGCAGGTCCCTCGCGGCCTGCTCGAGTTCGCCGCCGATCCCGCGAGCCCCAAGCACAAGCCGGAGCTGGACCCGGCCGGTCGCGTGATCGTGTACTGCCGCTCCGGCGTCCGCGCCGCGCTGGCCTGCGCGACGCTCCTCGACATGGGCTACGCGAACGTCGCCAACCTCGAGGGTGGCTTCGCCGCCTGGCAGGAGGCCGGCCTGCCTTCCAACGAGCACCATGACGGGTTCTGAGCACGAGACAGTCGATGACGGTCGAGCAGTTCGTCTCCACGATCGCGACGCTGGCCGGCCTGACGTTCGTCGTCGGCAGCATGTTCGCGACCGGCCTGAGCCTCACGGTCGGGCAGATCGTCCAGCCGCTCAAGAACGCCCGCCTGGTGATCCTGGCGCTCGTCGCGAACTTCGCGCTGGTGCCGCTCCTGGGGTACGTGATCACGCTGGTGATCCCGCTTGACGAGCCCCTGAAGATCGGCCTGATCGTGCTGTCGACCGTCGCCGGCGCGCCCTTCCTGATCAAGGAGGTGCAGGCCTCGAAGGGGAAGCTCTCCCTCGGCGTCGGGCTGATGTTCCTGCTGATGATCGTGACCATCTTCTACGTGCCGCTCGTCCTGCCGCTGCTGCTGCCCGGCGTCGACGTGAACGCAGGCGAGATCGCCAAGTCGCTCATCGTGACCATGCTCATCCCCATCGTGATCGGCCTCCTGGTCAGATCGCATTCGGCGGAGGGCGCGAAGCACTGGGCGCCGGTGATGAACAAGGTCTCCGGCATCGCCCTGCTGCTCATGCTGGTGGCCGGCCTGGGGCTGAACATCTCCAACATCATCGACCTGGTCGGCTCGTACGGCTTCCTGGCGCTCGTCGTCTTCGTCGTCGGGTCGCTGGCGATCGGCTTCGTCTGCGGCGGCCGCGGATGCCGACGTCCGCAGCACGCTCGGGCTGGGAACGGCGCAACGCAACGTGGCGGCCGCCATCCTCGTCGCGAGCCTGAACTTCGCCGGCACCGACACCCTGACCTACGTGCTCGTCGCCTCCATCGTCCTGCCGCTGATCCTGCTCCCCGCGGCGCGGCTGATCGGCAAGCGCGGCGCGGCGGGGGAGGACGGGCCCGCCGCACCGGACGAAGCGGCGCCCGCGTGACCCTTCTGCCTCGATATCTCACACGAAAGGACCGACATGGCTGAGACAGAACGCGTCAGCACCACCGTGCCGCTGGACTGGAACGAAGTCTGGTTCACCAACTGCCCCATGGTGTCCGCCAACAACGTGGACCAGGAGCTGGGCTGGTGCCGCGAGGAGTTCAAGAAGATCGGCGTGGAGTACGCCTACTTCCGCCACGCCCCCGAGAACAACTGGTACCCGCACTACATCCACAACCTCGACAACCTCGATCCGCATGGGCGGCCTCTACCCGCCGATCCACGTGAACGCGGACCTGCGCCGCACCGTGCTGCTCGGCGCGACGTGGGTGTACGAGGGCGGCTGCATGGCCGTGCGCGCCCGCGACCAGATCTTCAAGATGTCCGACCTCAAGGGCAAGAAGATCGGCATCTCCAAGAGCCTCAACACCATCAAGAACGACTGGTGGCGCATCCAGGAGCACATGGGCATCCTGAACATGCTCAAGCTCAACGACATGACCATGGACGACATCGAGCTCGTCGAGTTCCCGTATCCGGACGACTGGTACGACAAGCCCGAGATGCTCCAGGTGTGCATGAACAACCCGTCGGAGCTGTGGATGCGCCGCGACCACAAGCACGACCTCGCCTTCCGCCCGCTCGAGACGGCGCTGCTCGGCGGCAAGGTCGACGCCATCTACACGCAGAGCAAGGTCTTCCAGCACCTGCAGGAGGCCACCGGCAAGATCAAGATGATCGAGGACCTCTCCAAGTACCCGGACTGGACGATCCAGGTCGCCAACACGCCCGCCGTCATCACCTGCACCGACGTGATGGCCGACGAGCACCCCGAGCTCGTCATGGCGTACATGAAGGCGATGATCAAGGTCGGCCGCTGGGCCAACGAGAACAAGCACGCCGCCGGCGCGATCCTCAACCGCCAGACGTTCTACCTCGACGCCGAGGACACCTACCAGGGCATCAAGGACGTCGACATGGTGCCGAGCCTGAGCGCGCGGAACCTGGAGTGCGTCAAGATCGGCAAGGACTTCATGTTCGAGCACGGCTACATCAAGCACGACTTCGACGTGGACGAGTGGGCGCGGCCGGAGTTCCTCGAGAAGGCGGCCGAGGAAGTGCTCAAGGAGGAGTGGGCGCGCCGGAGCTGGAGCAAGCTGCCCCAGGGCGGCGGGATCGACGTCGAGGGCGTGCGGCTCGGATAGTACGCAACGCGTCTACTGTACGCGGCCGTTACCCTCTGGTAGCTTCCGCGCATCATACTAGAAGCCCCTTGGGGGTACGGGGCGGGACCCGGAGACATCGCCGGTCCCGTCCGTCAAACGAGAACGGAGTCCCTATGTGCTGTCTCTTCACCATCCTGCTCCTGCTCGGGCCCGGGCCGCGGCATCGTCTGGTGGATCGCCCAGCCGGGACGCTGGGACGCCGCCTTCAGCGGCGGCTCTGGCCGATGATCGGCATCATCTTCGCGCCCTGGACCACGATGATGTGGGCCGGCGTCGCAGTCGGTGGCGTAAACGGT
>CAVVGY010000008.1:0-193074 GCA_963747935.1 uncultured Thermoleophilia bacterium
CCACGGGGCCGTCCTCGAGACGATGCTGCTGCGCGTAGCGCTCACGTGACCCTCCGTGCGGGCGAGACTCGTTCAGATTCTAGCGGGTGCCGAGCCCGAACCGTGAACGGCTGCTGCACGAGACACGCGAAATGTGCGGAATAGTGACCCCTGAGGAGTCAATGACGGAGGTCGGCTGGGGAGCCCCGACCGTCAGAGGGGGGTGTGGTTATGCAGCGCCTGTCCAGAGCCGATGAGGCCGCAAATCAAGAACGCCGTGGCGGGGTAGGCTACCGCCTGTTCCAGGCGGACGACAGCGCGGCGCGCAACTTCATGGTCGTGTCCGCGCTGTGGCTCGTCTTCGGGACGGCGATGGGCCTGTTGCTCGCCATCGAGTTCGTGTTTCCCGACTTCATGGGGTGGTTGCCCTTCGTCTTCTCGCGCCTCCGCCAGGAGCACACGAACACCGTGATGTTCGGGTTTCTGTCCACGGGCATGCTCGGCCTCTGGTACTACGTCCTGCCGCGCCTCACAGGCCGCCGCCTGTGGAGCGAGGCGCTGGCGAACGTCGTGCTTCTGCTGTGGACCGTCGGTGTGCTCGTCGGCGTGGTCCTCATCTCACTGGCGCACAGCCAGAGCCGGGAGTACGCGGAGATGGTCTGGGGCGTCGACATCGCCATCCTGGTGGCTCTGGTGATCAACCTCGTGATCGTCTTCATGACGATCGCACGCCGGGTCGAGTCCAAGCTGTACGTGACGCTGTGGTTCATCATCGGCACGTCGATGTGGATGCCGCTGCTGTACGCCATCGGCAATGTGGTCTGGAGCCCGCCGACCGGCGCCCTCACCGGCATCAACGACGCCATCTGGAACTGGTTCTACGGCCACAACGTGCTCGGCCTGTGGTTCACGACGGCATGCTCGGCGTCTTCTACTACCTGTTGCCCAAGGAGGTCCATACGCCCCTGTACAGCGTCAAGCTGGGGCTGATCTCCTTCTGGGGCACCCTGATCTTCTACACCGGCGTCGGCGGCCACCATCTGCTGTGGGCGCCGATCCCGGCTGGCTGAAGGTCACGGCGGTCGCGGAGAGCATCGGCATGATCCTCCCGGTGACCGCGTTCTTCATCAACACCGTCATGACCATGCGAGGCAACTGGAACCGCTTCTTCTCCAACGTCTCGTTACGGTTCACCATCACCGGCGCCATCGCGTACATCATCGTGTCGTTCCAGGGCTCGCAGACCGCGCTCTTCGGCATGAACTCGGTGGCGCACTTCACCCAGTACATCCCCGGCCACTCGCACCTCGGCCTGCTGTTCTTCTCCGGGTCGATCGTGATCGGCGGCATCTACTACGCCCTGCCGCGGCTGCTCAACTGCGAGCTGTACGCCAAGCGCCTGGCGAGCATCCAGTGGGTGCTCTTCGTCATCGGCTTCTCGTTCTTCTTCATCGGCTTCACCCTCGCCGGCCTCGTCCAGGGGTCGAACTGGGTCAAGCAGGGGCTGCCGGTGTGGGAGGTCCTGCCCGGCATCCGCGCCTACATGGCCGATGCGGATCTTCGGCGGCGGGCTCATGTTCGGCAGCTTCCTCATGATGCCGATCATCGTCATCGGCACGCTGGCAAAGCGCGTGCCGAACCGGGAGCCGCACTTCAGCTTCGGCCGCGGCCGGGACAAGGCGCCGGCCGCCGCAGCGCCGCCGCTCAGCGGTCCTGAGGCGGGGGTGGAGCCGTCATGAGCATGACCTTCAAGGTGCTCGTCATCGGCGGCCTCGTCGGCTTCTTCGCCGTGGTCACGTGGGTGGTGTTCCTGCCCACGGCCCTCTGGCAGCCGGACAGGACGATCATCGCCCAGGACTACGTCGGGGACGCGGGCCACGGCCGCACGCTGTACTACTCCAACGGCTGCAACTACTGCCACACCCAATACGTGCGCGGGCAGGACGTCGCCATGGGCCCCAGCGCCGACGGCGGCAACTACACCTAGGACAACCCGATGATCCTCGGCTCCGAGCGCACCGGCCCGGACCTCTCCTACATCGGCCGCAAGCGCAGCCAGGAGTGGGAGATCAACCATCTCAGCATCCGCGCGACCTCTCGCCGCTCTCGATCATGCCGAACTTCGCCGGGCTCTCGGACCAGGACCAGCACGACATCTCGCCTACCTCTTCGATCTCGGCGACCGCAACGCGGCGGCGTGGATGATCCGAGCCGTACAACACGCCGTATCTCTACGCCGTCACTCCTCTCGGCGGGCAAGGCCGAGCCGGGCGTGACCGACGTGCCCAAGGGCTGGCCGACCTTCAAGGAGTCCGGGCTCTACGAGGGCAAGCGATCTACATCACCCACTGCCAGACCTGCCACGGCTGCGCCGGCAACGGCCTCGGGACCTACGGCGGGACCCTGGTGGTCACGCCGGTGAACTTCAAGCAGGAGCCCTTCCGCTCGATGCCGGACGACCAGTGGTTCTGGCACGTCAAGGAGGGCGTGCCCGGCACGCTCATGCCGGTCTGGAAGACGAGCCTCAGCGACCAGAAGATCAAGCTACATCATCAAGTACATCCAGCTGATGTACGCGCAGCCCTTCTACCACGACCCGGACGAGGGCGACGTCCCGCCGCAGTACCGGACGCGACGAATCCCGCTCAAGAACTCCTACGCGGTGCTCGACCAGGGCAAGGCGATCTGGACGCGCGAGTGCCAGGTCTGCCACGGCTGTTCCGGCCGCGGCGAGGGACCGTACCGGACCGGGCTCGAGCCGCTGCCGCCGGACTTCGGCGACGGCGAGCTACGGCGACTTCACCGACGGCGACTACATCTGGCGTCTCGAGGTCGGCGTGCCCTGGAGCGCGATGCCCGTCTGGGGGCTGCAGTACTCGGAGGACGAGCTGTGGACGGTCGTGCACTACCTGCGCACGATGTTCACGCAGACCGAGGCCGGCCTGCCCAAGCTGCCGGAGGGCAAGACCTTCACGTACCCGGAGCTCTACAAGAAGCAGGTGATGCCGAAGACGGCGTCGTTCGAGCGTCGGCAAGGCCCTGTTCGCCAACATGTGCACGCAGTGCCACGGGCAGGCGGGCGACGGCAAGGGGCCGGACGGTCTCTATCTCAACCCGAAGCCCGCCAACCTGCAGGACCAGGCCACCGACCTCGACCCGCCGTCGGCGCTGAACAGCATCCTCACGTTCGGCATCCGCAACTCGGCGATGCCCTCCTGGGGAGAGTGGCTGCCCATCGACCAGCGCTGGGACCTCGTCAAGTTCATCGTCGAGGGCTTCCAGAAGGGCCGGCCGGTGACGTCCAGCGTCCTCGGTGACGGCCAGGTCCCCTACGAGTACGTCACCTGGGACGACGGCATCTTCCAGGACGAGGGCGGCACGCTCTCGCCGGCGAACGGCAAGAAGCAGTACAACGCCTTCTGCTCCGGGTGCCACGGCGCCGAGGGCGAAGGCAACGGCTCGGCGGCCGCGAGCGGCGTCAGCGGCGCCCCCGCGGCGTTCCCCGCCGGCATGGCGCCCGCGTACATCTACTGGCGGATCGCCGAGGGCGTTCCCGAGTCGATGATGGCCGGGTACTCGCCACTCGAGTTCCAGTCGCAGGTCACGACGACCGACGTCTCGGGCGGCTCCAAGTCGCTCACCGAGGCGGACCTGCGAGACATCACGGCCTACGTCGGCAAACTGGCGCCGGGCCAGACGGACTGAGCGAGGAGGCGAGCAGACATGGCCCTTGGAGTATGGCTGATCGTTGCGTGGATGGCCTTCATGGTCGTGGTCGGCGTCGTGTTCTTCGCGTGGGGCTGGCGCAGCGGCCAGTTCCGGGACGTCGAGGCCAGCAAGCGGACGATGCTCGAAGACCGTGAGCCGGAGCCGTGGCCGCGCGGAGCCGCGCGGCAACGGCCGGCCGGGAGAGGGGAGGCCACATGAGCGAAGCGCCGCTCCGCGTCGATTGGTTGACGTTCTGGATCATCTTCGCGACCGGGGTGTTCCTCGTCTGGTCCATCGCGGCCGCCCTCGAGATGTCGCGCGGCAAACGTCGCACGCAAGGCGGGGACGGAGAAGGGCGACCTGGCCCCGCAGGGTCCCCAGGTCGCCGACGAGAAGCACCGTCCTGGAGGCGTCATCGACGTGTTCAACAAGAACGTCGAGGAGGGCGAGGGCAAGCTGCCCATCCTGGCGTGGGTCGCGCTGATCGGCGTGCCGATCTGGTGGCTCAGCTACCTGATCATCTACTGGAACAAGCACTAGGGGTGGCGAGGTGCCTTTTCACATCTACATCTACCAGACGCAGATCGAGCTCAGCCAGGACCAGGCGGGCCAGCTCGACATGGGTGAGGAGATCGAGGCGCTCGCCGCGTCCGTCCGTCTTGAGCTCCCTGCACAACCCGGCCTCGTCAGCGCCCTGGAGATGCACTCCTTCGACGAGGATGCCCCGGTGCGTGTCATCTTCCAGAGCACCTGGGAGAGCTGGTCGGACCTTCGCAGGCATCTCGACTCCGGGCTGAACGCCCAGCGGATGCTGGAGGAATGGGGCGAGGGCTATCTGACCAAGCCCCCCGAGTCCCAGATCTTCAGACAGATCGGGGTCTAGGGATGCGCCGCGCGCCGCGAGCCCGCGGCGCCGGTCAGCGACCGGGCGCCGTCGGCCGGAGTCCGGCGTGGCGATCGCGGCGGCGCTGTGCGCCGCCGCGATCGCCGGCGCCGATGGTGGCTGGCGCCGGCTGCGGCACTGCGCCGGCGCCGGCGGACATCGTGGGTAGAGACTCCGGCAGCGGTGTCACGGCGCGGCTTTCCCTCTCCCCGGCGCCGGCGCCGGTCATGAAGCCGATCCGGCTCTCGGTCACCCTCACCGACGCCGGCGGGCGGCCCATCGAGGGTCGTCAGGTGAGCTTCGACCTCTCCATGCCGGCGATGGCGATGGCGCCCAACCGCCCGCCGGTCACCGCCGCCGGGGACGGCGTGTACGAGGCGACCACCCTGCTCTCCATGGCGGGAGAATGGCGGCTGACAGTCGAGGCCGACGGGCAGGGCGAGACGGTGACGATCCCGCTCACCTTCTCCGCCGACTAGGAGCGCGCCGTGCATCCCAGCAGCGTGTCACTCGGTGCTCTTGCGCTCGCGGGGCTGGTCGGCAGCTTCGGGCACTGCATGGGCATGTGCGGCCCATTGGTCGCCATGCTCGGCGTCACCGCACGCCGGGACGGGTCGCGGCTGCCGGCGCTGGCCCACCTCCTGTACCACGGGAGCCGCATCGCCGTGTACGGCTTGCTCGGGCTGGCGGCGGGCGCCGCCGGCTCGTTCGTCAGTCTCGGCGGCAGCCTCAGCACCGTCGCCGGTCTGGTCAGCGTCGTCCTCGGCGCCGCGGTGGTGGCCCTCGGCGTCTCGTTCCTGGCGCGGACCGGCTGGGCCGGGCGCGCCCTGTGGGGCGGCGAGGCGCTCACCAACGCGATGAGCAGGGCCGTGCAGCGCGGGGGGGCGTCCGGGATCGCCGCCCTCGGAGCCCTCAACGGCCTCTTGCCATGCGGGCTGGTGTACAGCGCCCTGCTCGCCGCGGCCGCCGGCGGCAGCGCCGTCCGCGGCGGGCTCGCCATGCTCGTCTTCGGAGCCGCGACCGTGCCCGTGCTCGTGGCCCTCGGCCTGGGCGCCTCGCGTCTCGGCCCGCGTACGCGGGGCGTGCTCACCGTCCTCGCCGGCGTGCTCATCATCGTCGTCGGCGTCCAGCTCGTGCTGCGCGGAGGCGCCGCCCTCGGGCTGATCCCCCATCTGCAGTGGCGGGCGCTGGTCCTGTGGTGAGGGCCGCCTCCGGCTGCGATCTCTGCGGCCTCCCCCTGCCGATGAGCCCGATCGTCGCGGTCGTCGAGGGGGCGGACAAGAGCTTCTGCTGCGAGGGCTGCCGGCGCGTGTACCAGGTAGCCGCGGACAACCACATGCTCGAGGATGTCCTCCCCGCGACCCGACCTCGCCAGCGTTCGCTGGACGTCGCGCTCGGCCGGGGCGAGACGGCCTACTTCTCGCTGGACGGGATGTGGTGCTCGGGCTGCGCCGTGGCCGCGGAGCGCGCGGTCGGCAGGCGACCGGGGGTGCTCAGCGTCGACGTGAGCTACGCGGCCGAGCGCGGTCGCCTGCAGTACGACCCCGGCTCGGCCGACCCGGACGAAGTGCTGGGCGTGCTCGGCCGGATGGGGTACGAGGCCCGCCTGCTCACGCAGTCGGGCGGGCGGGCGCGCGAACGACTCGAGGAGCGGACGCTCCTGCACCTCGTCGTCTCCGTGGTCTTCGGCATGCAGGTGATGCTCATCTACGTCCTGCGTCTGTACCCGCTGTACGCGCGCGGCCAGTTCGACCTCGCGGAGGTCAGGCGTTCGAGTACGCGGTCTGGGCGCTCACCACGCCCGTGCTCTTCTACGGCGGCATCTCGTTTCTGCGTGGGGCGTGGCAGGCCCTGCTGGCGCGCACCGCGACGATGGACACCCTGGTCGCGCTGGGCACGCTCAGCCGCCTACGTCTACAGCGTCTGGACGACGGTCACGGGCGGGGAGCCGACGTACTTCGACTCCGTCGGCATGATCATCGCCATCGTCCTGGCCGGCCGGTACCTCGAGGTGGTCGGCGGCGCCCGGGCGCGCAAGGACGTGCGGCAACTGCTCACCCTGCAGCCGGAGCGCGCGTCCCGGCGGGAGGCCGGGGACGTGGGTCGACGTGCCGGCGGCGGACCTCGTTGAGGGCGACGTCGTCCTCTCCGGCCCGGAGAGCGGGTCGCGGCGGACGGAGAGGTCGTCGAGGGCTCCGCCGCGGTCGACGAGGCGCTCCTGACCGGCGAGTCCACGCCCGTGGAGAAGGACGGTGGGTGCGCGCGTGCTGGCCGGGTCGCTCGTCACCGACGACGCCCTGGTCTACCGGGTGACGCAGCCGCCGGAGTCGACGCGCCTCGCGCAGGTCGCGGCGCTCGTCCAGGAGACGCTCACCGCCAAGGCTCCGGTGCAGCGCCTGGCGGACCGTGCTTCGGCGCTCCTCGCCGCGGTCATCGTCCTGGCCGCCGCGACGTGCTTCGCTGGCCTGGTGGATCGCGACCGGCTCTCCGGGTGAGGCTCTGCTGCCGGCGGTCGCCGTCCTCGTCGTCGCGTGTCCCTGCGCGCTGGGTCTGGCGACGCCGCTCGCGCTCTCCGTCGCTCTGGGAAGGGCGACGCGCGCGGGCATCGTCGTGCGCAACGCCGCGGCGCTCGAGACCGCCGGGACGATCACGCGCGTCGTCTTCGACAAGACGGGGACGGTGACGGCGGGGGCCATGTCGGTCGTCGACGTGGTGCCCGCCCCGGACGCGCCGGTGGACGGGCCCGGCCTGCTCTGCCTGGCCGGCGCCGTCGAGGAGCGCTCCGGGCACCCGCTGGCACGGGCGATCAGCGCCGCGTGCCCGCACCCCGACGTCGACGTGGACCAGCACCAGTCGCTCCGCGGGCACGGGGTCAGCGCTCGGCTCGAGGGAGGAGAGCGGGTCCTCGTGGGATCGGCCGGCTTCGCCGGCGCCGGGGCGGCCGCGGTCACCGCGGCGGAGGCGGACGCCGCGCTCGTCGAGGGGGACACGGTCGTGTGGGTCGCCGGCGGCACGCGGGTCCTGGGGTTCATCGTCGCGCGCGACCAGCCCGACCCGACGGCCGCGGAGGCGGTGTCCAGCTGGCCGGCCGAGGCGTCGAGACCTCGCTGCTGTCGGGCGATCACGCAGCGACCACCGCGGCCGTCGCGCGCCACACCGGGCATCGCGGCCAGCGAGGGCGACGCCTCGCCCGAGGCCAAGGCCGCGCTCATCGGGGAGTGGCAGGAGAGCGGCGACCGGGTCGCCATGGTCGGCGACGGGATCAACGACGGGCCGGCGCTCGCGCGGGCGGACCTCAGCATCACCGCGGCCGGCGGGACGGATGTCGCGGCCGAGACCTCCGACGTCGTCCTGCTGCGCCACGACCTCACGCTGGTCCCGCGGTTCCTCGCGCTGTCCAGCAGGGTGCGGCGGATCGTGCGGGAGAACCTGTGGTGGGCGTTCGCCTACAACCTGGTCGCGGTGCCGGTCGCCGCGGCCGGGCTTCTGACGCCGGTGTTCGCCGCGGTGACGATGTCGGTCAGCAGCCTGCTCGTGGTGTTCAACTCCCTGCGCCTGCGACGCTGAGCACCGCGCGCACCGTGGGAACGCGGCGGGGGCTGTGCGCTCGCGAGACGCGAGCGTATGCTGGCGTGGGGAGGCGAGAGAGCCGTGACTCAGGCGGACGACAAGCGTGCGGGGGTGGCGCGGACCAGCATCGGGTGACACAGGCGGACGACACGCGTGCGGGGGTGGTGCGTACCGGCATCGGCCTGGTGCTGATCGTCGGCGTCGCGCCGGTGTACTTCGCGGCCGTCTCCGGCCACAGGGGCTGGTGGGTGGTCGCTTGCCGGAGTGATCGCGCTCGTCGTCCTCGTGGCCGGCGTCGCGCTGGCCGGCGGCTGGCTCGGCGTGTTCCAGCGGCGCCGGGAGAACCCGCGCGAGCAGCAGCAGGGATGCCTGCAGTTGCTCGTCACGCTGATCGCGCTGCTGGCCGGCGCGATCATCCTCTACTACGTGGTGTACTACGGCGCCGGCGCCTACCTGCGCGGAGAGCTCGGCGTCCTGCTACCCTAGGGAGTATGGACCAGCCGCATCCCTCGCGCGCGGGCTGGCGACGCCTCACGCCGCGCGCCGGCATCCGTGCCCAACTCATCGCCGCCGCCGTCCTCTGGGGCGTCGGCACCTCCATCCTGCTCATCCGCGGCGTGTTCTACATGTTCGCCCAGGAAGAGCTGGACCGGTTCGGCTACGGCGTCGCCCTCATCGGCCTCGTCGCGATCACCATCGGGCTGATCAAGGCGCGCCTCATCCTCATCCGCTACGCCCAGAAGGCGGTGCGACGCATCCGCACCCGCGGGCACGCCTGCTTCTTCGGCTTCTTCGCGCCCAGCTCGTGGCTGTTCATCCTCGTGATGATGGGCGGCGGCATGATGCTGCGGCGCACGCCTCTGGTGGACTTCTGGTGGGGACGCACGTTCCTCGGCATCCTCTACGTGGCCGTCGGCACGGCGCTGCTGATCGCCGACGTGGTCTTCTGGCGCGCGGTGTTCCGGCCGGTGGCCGCGGCCGAGGCCGCCGACCAGGCCGCCGTCGCGGACGACGAGCCGGCGGCATAGACGAGAAGGCCCTGCGTCAACAGCCGAGTCATGGGACGTGGCTGGTGGGACAGGGAGCACCTCCCCGCGGGGGGTGACGCGAGGAGGTATGTCGTCTGGGGGCTGGAGCCCTTTCCGGCACCGGATGTGGCACCGCATCGGCACCGGATCGGCACCGCATCGGGCTCCGCATCAGGCACCGACCCCAGGCAACACACATCCCCTCCCCTCGGCGCTCCTCACCGGCGACCGGCCGCGTAGACGCCGGCCCAGGTTTCTCTTCCGGCCGGCGGGCAATCAACCGGGCAGCCCCCCGCCGGGGAGGCGCACGCAAGGAGGTCCCCATGGCATCCGCCATCAGCTGGTTCCAGATCCCCGTCGGCGACATCGCCAGGGCCAAACGGTTCTACGAGACCGTCTGCGGCATCGAGCTCGAGCAACTGCTCGCGTCTCCCGGCATGGAGATGTGGGGGTTCCCCGCGGACTGGGAGAAGGGCGAGATCAGTGGCGCCCTCGTCTGCGGTGAGGGCGCCGTGCCCAGCGCGACCGGCACGGCCGTCTTCTTGAACGGCGACCCCGACCTGCAGGTGCTGCTCGACCGCGTCGAGGCGGCCGGAGGCAAGATCCTCGTGCCGAAGACGGACATCGACATGGAAGGCGCCGGCAGCTTCGCGATGATCGCCGACACCGAGGGCAACACCGTCGGGCTGCACTCCCGGGGCTAGGCTGGTGACGGACTGCTGCGCACGGCCGGGCGGCTTGCGGGAGGGCGGCGGCGTGCTTGCGCGCCGCGACTACCGGTGTCTCGTGTGCGGCGCTGCGTTCGCGCTGGACGACCAGCCGGCGGACGCGTCCGTGGTGTGCCCGGCCTGCGGCTCCGAGCGGACGCGGGAGCACTGGGAGAGCCGCGTCCGCAACGCCGGCAAGACCTCGTCCGAGCGCTTCGAGGAGCTCCGCGACCGCCCCGGCTGAGGCGGCTGCTGACGGCGGCGCGGTCGCGCCGCGAGCAAGGACGAAGCCGAGGCCGAAGGGCGCGCGGACCCGCGCCGTCAGCCGCGCACGTCGCGCCGCTCGAACAGCGGCAGGGTCGCCACCAGGAACACCACGGAGGTGGCGACCAGCACCAGCACGCCGCTCCAGTCCAGCGGCTTGCCGAGCGGCGCCGATCCTCCCGCCCAGTGGAAGAGCGACACGTAGCGGAACGGCCGGATCGTCTCGTTCATCACCGCCAGCGTGTTGAGCAGGTACATCAGCACGCCGACGCCGGCGCCGGCCGCTACTGCGGCCTGCCGGCGCCCCGTCGCTCCGCCCACCGTGTAGGTCACGCTGCCGACCGCCAGACCGAGCAGCGTGAGCCGCACGAAGGCGACCGCGAGCTCCCCCGGCCCGACTGGCGTGCCGGCGATGGCCGTGGCTATCGCCAGCGAGGCCCAGAACACGGCGCCCAGCGTCACGACCACCACGACCAGGGCGGCGTACTTCTGCAGCGCGAACCGGGTCCGTCCCACGCCGTGCGTGAGCACCAGCCCGAGTGTGCCTGCCTCCTCCTCGCCGGCCAGTGAGCGCGCCGCCACCACGACGGCGAACCCGATGAGCACGATCGGCGCGAGCCAGGAGAGCAGTTCCACGTTCACGTAGCCCGCCGGCGAGGAGAAGTCGCTGGCGCCGAGGAACGCGGCGCGGATCGCCTCCGGCATGTTCTTGACGTACTCCTGGATCGCCCCGGCGCTCTTCCTGATGCTCGGGTAGATGGAGATGAGCAGCGCCACGTAGAAGGCCACGCCGGCGGCCCACATGGCGAGCGGCCGCAGCTGGTCTCGCAGCCCCTTGAGGAACGCGTCACGCAGCATCGTCGCCCTCCTTGCCGGGCGCAGACGGGCCGCGGCGAGCGGCCTCTTCGCCCTCGTAGAAGGTCATGAAGACGTCTTCGAGGTCGGGGAGCTGGCTGAGCAGATCGACCACGGGATAGCCGGCCAGCGCCTTGACCACCGGGTCCAGGGACCCGGTGACGGTGAGGCGCAGGGTGGACGCGTCCTTGCCGTCGGCGACGACCTGGGTGATGCCGGGCACGCCCTCGAACGCGGACGGCGGGACCGGTTCGCCGAACACCACCTCGACCTCGCGGACGGCGCGGCCCATGAGCTCGGCCACGTCCTCTACGGCCACGAGCTCACCCTCGCGCACGAACGCTACGCGGTCGCACACGCGCTGTACCTCGGGCAGCACGTGAGAGCTGAGGAACACGGTCTGGCCGGCCTCGCGGGTCTCGTCCAGCAGGTGGTAGAACTCGTGCTGGACGAGCGGGTCGAGGCCGGAGGTGGGCTCGTCGAGGATCAGCAACTCCGGCCGGTGCATGAACGCCTGGATGAGGCCGACCTTGCGCTTGTTGCCGGTGGAGAGGTCGGCCACCTTGCGGTCCAGGTCGCAGTCCAGGCGCCCGGCCAGGGCGGCGACGTAGTCCCAGTCCACGCCGCCCCGCAGGTTGGCGAGGTAGCGCAGCGTCTCGCGCCCGGTGAGGTTCGGATACAGGCTCAGCTCACCGGGCAGGTAGCCGCTGCGCGCCTGGATGGCCAGCGTCTCCTTGTGGCTGTCCCGGCCGAGCACGAGGGCGCGCCCCGACGTCGGCCGGATCAGGTCCAGCAGCACGCGGATGGTCGTCGTCTTGCCGGCGCCGTTGGGCCCCAGGAACCCGAAGACCTCGCCGTGCCGCACCTCCAGGTCCAGGCGCACGACGCCGCGGGCGTGGCTGCGCCCGTAGCTCTTGGTGAGCTGCTCGGTGAGGACGGCCGGCGCGCCGTTCGTCGCGCCGCTCACGTGTACCACTCCTCCAGCACGCCCCGGTCGATGAGGTGCAGCGAGCCGGCCGGCAGCCCGAGGATCCGCTCCATCGCCTCGACGTAGGCGCCGGCGAGCGCCTCCGCGTCGGCCAGCGTCGCCGCGCCCTCGTCGCGCTCCACGAACAGGTGCACGGCGGTGTCGTTGAGGCCGTGGATCAGCGCGACGATCACGCGCGCGGTCTCGTCCGGCGACGAGACGCTGAAGACGCCCTCCTCGTCGCCTTGCCGGATGATGCCCGCGAGCACCGGCGCCAGGCGGAGCATGAGGTGGCGCCACATCTTGTCGCGCATCAGCGTGTTCTCGTCGGAGAGCCAGACCCGCGTGAGCGCCAGCATCAGCTCGCTGCGCTGCATCTTCCACTGCGCGATGCCACCGAACAGGCCCTCGAGCTTGCTCACGGCGTCGAGGGCCGGATCCTCCACCACCGGCGCGGCCGCGGCCAGCGCGGCGTCGACGGTGCGGGTGACGACCGCCTCGAGCAGCTCGGTCTTGGACGCGAAGTAGTGGTAGAACGCGCCGCGCGAGGCGCTCACCTCGTCGAGCACGTCGCTGATGCTCATCTGCTCGTAGCCCTTGGCCTGCATCAGCCGCTGTGCTGCGTCGACGAAGGCCTCCCGCCTTACGGCATGCGCCTCTGCGTCAACCGTCCTGGCCATCACTGTCGCTCCGGTCCGATAAATAAACCGACTGCCGGTCTGATTATAACCGCGCGCGCACCATGGTCAAACGCTCGCGCAGGGTGGTGCGGCGGGCAGGCGGGGCGGGGTGACCCGCCCGGGTCAGCCCGCCGCGAGAAGCTCGGCCACGCGCGCCTTGAAGTGGTCGAGCGTGGCCGGGACGACGTCGACGGGCGTCTGGGTGAAGTCGAAGAACTCGAGCACGTCCATGTCGTCGATGGGCTCCAGGCCGAAGTCGAGCAGCACGATCGTGTCGTACATCCCGAAGTTGATGCGGCCGTCGATCTCGTCCCACCCGTGGCCGTCGATGAAGATGCTGCGCCACTCGCGGAGGTATCCGGGGGAGAGGATGTAGGCGCGGTCGCCGAAGGCGGCCCGCTCCTCCTTGGAGAGGAAGGCCTCAACGCAGTTCCGCGGCGGGCAGCCTGCGTGCGCCGTGATCGGACAGCACCCGGTCGATGTCCGGGAAGCAGGCGCCGTAGACGCAGGCCGCGCCGTCAGTGCCCTCCAGCGCGGCGTCCACCGCCTCCGCCAGCCGGCCTTCGCTGACGTGCAGGCCGGCGGGCAGCCACTCCACATCCGCCTCTTCTCCCAGGATGTGCTTCAGCTCCGCCGTGAACACGCTGCAGCCGACGATCTTCACCGCGCCTCCTCCCTGACCCGCAGGACCCGGCAGCCCTGTCGGCGCCAGCATATACCCCATAGGGTATCGGGGCGTTTGTCCGCGTTGAGCGCCTTGCGGTGCGACGCCGCTCTCAGGCGGCCTCCGTCTCCGCCCGTCGACGGCGGCTGCGCCGGGTGCGGCGGGGTCGGGGTAGTTGCCCGTCATGGAGCGTCGCCGGAACAGACCGGGACGTGCCGGCCGGGCCCTGACCGGGCTGGCTGCCGGCGCCGTGCTCGGCGCGGCGCTGCTCGCTGCGTTCGCCCTCGGTACGCACCTCGGCCGGCCCAACGCGGCGTTCCTCCTCTTCGAGTGGCTCACGCGCGTGCTGCCGGGGCGCGTGGTGATCTTCGGCCTCGAGACGACGCTGCGCGCTCTCGAGGCCGTCGGCCTCAGCATCAAGGACGCCTCCAAGGCGACCGAGGAGGCGCTGGCGCTGTTCGAGCTGTTCGCGGCGTCAGCCGTCGCCGGCCTCGTGTTCTTCGTCGTGGTGCCGCCGGCGGCGACGAACGTGCGCCGCCTCGGCGCGATCGCGGGTCTCATCGCCGGGGGGCTCATGCTCGTGCCTGTCGCGGCGCAGGGCGGCGGCGCCTCGTTCTCGAAGATCGTCACGGACGCCGTGTGGGTGCTCATCGTGTTCCTCGTCTGGGGCTGGGCGCTCGGCAGGCTGTACTCCGTGACGACCTCGGCCGCTCGTGAAGAGGTAGCGCCCGCCGCCGAGGAGACGCTGACCGCCGCCGCACAGGCGCCGGCCGCCGCGGAGGCGCCCGTTGCCCCACAGACGCCGCTCGCCGTGGAGCTCGCCGCCGAAGAGGAGGCAGTGGCGGAGCGCATGGACCGGCGCCACTTCCTGATCCGGATGGGCGGCCTCGTGGCGACGTTCGTCGTGCTCGGCGCCGAGGTCTCCGAGGTGCTGCGCGTGGCCGGCGGGCCGCAGGTGGCGCCGGTGACGCGGGCGCCCATCCCCTTTCCCAACGCCTCCTCGCCGGTCCAGCCCGTGCCGGGGACGCGCGCCGAGTACACGCCGGTGGCGGAGCACTACCGGGTCGACATCGACCTCTCCCCACCGACCATCGACGGTGAGTCCTGGCAGCTGCGCATCTCGGGACTGGTGGACAGGCCGGTCGATCTGTCCCTCGACCAGCTGCGCACTGGCTACACGCGGCGAGACCAGTTCGTCACGCTGGAGTGCATCTCGAACCCCGTGGGCGGGCCGCTCATCGGCACGACGCTCTGGAGCGGCCCGTCCTTCCGCGACGTCCTTGCGACGGCCCAGCCCAAGCCGGCCGCGCAGTACGCGCACATGCTGGCGCAGGACGGCTTCGATGAGGTCGTCGCTCTCTCCACCGTCCGCGCCGACCCTCGCGTGCTGCTCGCCTACGACTGGAACGGCGCGCCCCTTCCCTCGGCCCACGGCTTCCCGCTGCGTGTGTACATCCCAGGTCTGTACGGGATGAAGCAGCCCAAGTGGATCACCGACGTCGTCCTGGTGCAGGACTTCATCCCCGGCTACTGGGTCACGCGCGGCTGGGACAAGCAGGCCGTGCGCAAGACCACCTCCGTCATCGACACGGTGGCCACGGGCGCTCTCCTCAAGCGAGGCGGCAGGACGTACGTGCCGGTCGGCGGCATCGCGGACGCGGGGTCGCGCGGCATCTCCAAGGTGGAGGTGCAGGTCGACGACGGACCGTGGCAGCCGGCGGAGCTGCGCGCGCCTCTCTCGGAGCTGACCTGGGTCATCTGGCGGTACGAGTGGCCGTGGGCCGAGGGGCAGCACACGTTCGCGGTGCGCGCCTACGACGGGGACGGAGCCTTGCAGATCGCCACGCCGCACGGGGAGTACCCGAGCGGGGCGACCGGCATCGACACGAAGTCGGCGGACATCCTGCCGCTGTAAGGCCGACCTGCGAAGGCTCGCCGTCTTGCGGCCGGCCGTCCGCGGCCGGCCGAACGCTCAGTCGCGTCACTGACCGAGGCCGCCGAGCGCTCCCTGGAGCTGCTGCGTCAGGCCGTCGATCTGCGCCTTGAACTTGTCGACCTGCGCCTGCACCTGCGCCTTGCGCGTCGCGGCCTTCTGCGTGCCGGACTGCAGCTTGGTCGCGAGCTTGTCCACGCTCGTCTGGGCCGCCTGGATGCCCTTGACCACGGCGTCCTGCACCGGCTGCAGCGCGCTCGGCGGCTGCAGCGCCGCGAGTGCGGTCGCCTCGTCGCCCAGCTGCGTGGCGATGCTCTGCAGCTGCGTCGCCGCGGAGGTCCACGTCGCGTCCGGCTTGGCGCTCATGCCGCTCACGGCGTCCGGGAGGGCGCCGACCGTCGTGCTCACCTGCCCGAGCACGGTCTGCGCGTCGCCGAGGTACGCCTTGAGGGCGGGCACCGTGCCGGTGGGCGAGGATTCCGGGTAGATCGTCGAGGGCGACTGGCTGGGGGTGGCTGTCCCTCCGCAGGCGGCGAGCACGAGCGCGAGGGCGAGCACGGCGAACACGAGCGCGGCCGTGCTCCGGAAGTGGGTCCTGGTCTTCAAGCTGGTCTCCTTGGTCGTTTCGCGTCCGCGTCGCAGACGGTCGTCAGGCTCGGTCGGCACTCCCTCCGGGGTACGATGGTCAGACTCTCGGCCAAGGGAAGGATACCCTGTCCAGCTTCCTCTACAGCCTCGGGTCACTGTGTGCGCGCCGCGCCTGGCTGGTCGTCGTGGCCTGGCTGGTCGTCGTCGTGGCGGTGGGTTCCCTCTGGGTCACGGTAGGTGGCCGGACCTCCAACAACATCCGGCTGCCCGGCACGGAGACTCAGGCGGCCACGGACTTCCTCGCCGCGGAGTTCCCTCCTCAGCAGAACGGCCAGAGTCCCGTGGTGTTCCACGTCGCCCGCGGGACGCTCGAGGACCCTGTGGTCAAGCGCGCGGTGGAGGAGTCGGTGCGCAGGATGCGGGCGGCGCCGCACGTGGAGAGCGTGGTCGGTCCGTACACGCCCGGCGGGCGCGGGATCCTGCTGAGCAAAGACGAGCGCACGGGGCTCGCGCAGGTGCTGCTGAGCGTCGACGGCGGTGCGGTGACACGCGCGATCGCGGCGCGGGTCCTGGCCGCGGCACAACCGGCGCGGGACGCGGGCGTGCAGGTGGAGGCCGGCGGCGTGCTCGGCGTGCGGTTGTCCGAGGAGAAGTCCCGGCGCAGTGAGGCCATCGGCCTGGCCGCCGGCATCGTGATCCTTGCGCTGACGTTCGGGTGTCTTGCGGCCGCCGGCATGCCGATCATCACCGCGATCGTGGGGCTGGTGACCGGTCTCGGCCTCGTCGGGCTGCTCGGGCACGTGGTGGACATCCCCGTCGTGGGGCCGACGCTGGCCACGATGCTGGGCCTCGGCGTGGGTATCGACTACGCGCTGTTCATCGTCTTCCGCTACCGGGACGAGCTGCACGCCGGTGTCGAGGTGCGCGAGGCGGTAGCGCGGTCCCTGGCCACGTCGGGCAGCGCGGTGGTGTTCGCGGGGGTCACCGTCATCATCGCTCTTCTGTCGCTGCTGGTGGCCCGCGTGCCGATCCTGGGCGCCATGGGCTACGCCTCGGCGCTGACCGTGTTCATCGCCATGCTCACCGCCATCACCTTCCTGCCGGCGGTGCTGAGCCTGCTCGGCCGGCGCATCGACTCCCTGCGGCTGCCGTGGCGGCGGGAGACCTCGGAGACGCCCCACGAGGACAACGTATGGGGACGCTGGGCCGCGGTCGTGACGCGACACCCATGGGTCTCGCTCGCCGCCTCGCTGGCGCTGCTGCTGCCGCTCGCGGCGCCGACGCTGACGCTGATCCTCGGCCAGGAGGACCTCGGGCGCCTGGCCGGACTCGACGACCCTGCGCCGTGGCTACGACCTGATCTCGAAGGGGCTGGGGCCGGGCGCGAACGGCCGCCTGCTGGTGGCGGCCCGGTTCTCGCCCGCTGCGGAGCCGAGCGCGGCGTACACGGCCGAGAAGGCGCGCGCCGAGAAGCTGGCCAAGCAGCTCAAGCGCGGCGCGGACCGGCTCAAGCGGCGCGGCAAGGCGCTGGAGCGCCGCGCCGAGGCGCTCAAGGTCACGAAGGCGGCGCTCGAGCGCCGGGCCGCCGACTTGAAGGCACGCAAGGCGGCGCTCGTGGCGCAGGCAGCGCCGCTCCTCGCCCAGAAGGACGCGCTGCTCGCGCAGCAGCGGAAGCTGCTGGCTCAGAAGAGCGCGCTCCTCGCGCAGCAGAGCAAGCTGGAGGCGCAGGGCGCGGCGCTGCAGCAGCAGGCCGCCGCGCTCGCCGCGCAGATGCAGCAGCTGCAGGCGCAGATCGCCGCCGTCCAGGCGCAGATCGCCCAGACCACGGACCCTGTGCAGCTCCAGCAACTGCAGGCGCAGCTGACGGCCCTGCTGGCGGCGGTCCAGGGCGGCCAGCAGAAGGCTCGCCCAGCTGCAGGCCGAGGGCGCGGCGCTGAAGAAGCAGGGCGCCGCGCTCAAGAAGCAGGGCGAGCAGCTGGCCGCCAAGGGCGCGCAGTTGCAGGCCGCGGGGAGCCGGCTGCAGGCGCAGTCGGCCGCGCTCACGGCGCAGGGCGCGGCCCTGCAGGCAGAGGGCGCGCGGCTCGTCGCCGAGGGCGCCGCGCTCAAGAAGCGCGGCGCGGCGCTCAAGAAGGACGGCCGCCGCGCTCAAGCGCGACAAGCGGCGGCTCGAACGCCGCGCCCGATGAGGCCCGCGCCCTCAAGAAGGACCTCGTCCGTATGCTCACGGACGCAGGCGGGCTGCCGCGCGCCACCGACCCGCGGCTGGTCCGGCTGCAGGACGCCATCGCCCAGACCAAGGGCGTGAAGTCCGTCTCGCCGCCGAACGTCAACAAGAGCGGGAGCGCGGTCGTGTTCGCCATCACGGCGACGACCGCGCCGGCCGACCCCGCCACCTCGGACCTGGTGACCCGGCTGCGCACGTCGGTCATCCCCGGCGCCACGCGGGGTGACGGCGTCACCGCCTACGTCGGCGGCATCACGTCCGCCTACGACGACCTGGCGACCATCATCTCCTCGCGCCTGCCGCTGGTGATCGCCGTGGTGCTCGCGCTCAGCTTCGTGGTGCTGCTGGTGGCGTTCCGCTCCGTGCTCGTCCCGCTCAAGGCCATCCTCTGCAACCTGCTCGCGGTCGGCGCGGCGTTCGGCATCCTCACCGCGTTCTTCCAGTGGGGGTGGGGCCTCGGCCTGGTCGGGCTGGAGACCCTGTCGGGCACGGTCCCGATCGCCAGCTACGTGCCGCTGATCATGTTCGCCGTGCTGTTCGGCATGTCCACCGACTACGAGGTGTTCCTGATCAGCCAGATCTTCCACGCGCACGCGGAGGGGATGGACACGCACGCGGCCGTGCGCACCGGGGTGGGCAGCAGCGCGAGGGTCATCACCGCGGCGGCGATCATCATGGTGGTCGTGTTCCTCAGCTTCGTCTCGAACCCCGACCCGGTGCTCAAGGAGTTCGCCATCGGGCTGGCAGTGGCGATCCTGCTGGACGCGACCATCGTCCGCCTCGTGATCGTGCCGGCGACCATGGTGCTGCTGGGCGAGTGGAACTGGTGGCTGCCGCGGTGGCTGCAGTGGCTGCCGCGGGTGGACCTGCCGGACGAGCGGGCCGGAGGGGCTGCGCCCGCCGGCCCGGCCACCGAGCCCGCGTCGGCCGGCCCGGCGCCGGCCGGCTGACGCCGCCCGCGCCCGGCGGACCAGGCCTCCGCCGCCACCGATCTCCGCGGGTCACGCACGGCCTGTTTACACTGTCGGGATGTTGGCAACGCTCTGACTCGTATGACGCGTCTCAGGCCCGCCCGGCGGGCGACGCGTCACCCCCCACTCAGAGGTGACGACGATGGACATCATCGTGCAGCACACCGTGCGTGACTACGACGCCTGGAAGCCGGCCTTCGACGAGCATGAGCCGGAGCGGGCCAAGTACGGCTGCCGTGGCCACAGCATCTACCGCGACCCCGACAGCCCCAACGACGTGACGATCTTCATGTCCTGGGACTCGCGCGAGCGGGCGGAGGAGTTCATGCAGAGCCCCTCGCTGCGCGAGGTCATGCAGAAGGGCGGCGTCATCTCCGAGCCCAAGGCGACCTGGCTCGAGGAGCAGGAGACCTGCTCCTACGCCTCGCGCCGGGCCGCCTGAACGCCGCCGGTCCAGAGGCGGGCGGCGCGCGGCGGGACGGCACGCCTCACGGGCGGGCGGGGAGCGCAGCACGGCTCCCCGCCCGCCCGTTGTCACTTGACGACGAGCTTGCCGACCGCCGCCTTGACCGACTTGTAGGCGACGCTGTCGGTGGCGGTCACGTAGAAACGGTACGTGCCCTTGGCCAGCGTGCAGCGGAAGGTCGCGGCCTTCCAGGTCATCGGCCGTGCGCCCTTGACCGTGATGCTCTTGACGGTCACGCCGCGCGCGTTCTTGACGGCGATCCGCACCGTGCAGGGCGAGTAGTCGCCGATGCGGTAGCGCAGGCTCGCCGTGGAGCCGCGCTTGACGCTCGCGGCCAGAGCGGCCGGTCTGGGCTTGGTCGTGTCGATCTTCCAGCGGCCGAGGTGCTTGGCGGGTGACGTGTTGCCGACCCGGTCGATGGCGCGCACGAAGACGTCGACGTCACCGTTCTTGACGGTCACCGAACGGCGCGTGAGGTAGCTCACGCCGCCGGTGAGGGAGATCTGGGCGCGGCCCACTCCGGAGCCGCCGTCGCTGGCCTTGACCGTGATCGTGCGTACCGACCGTGTCCAGCCGCCCGCGCCTCTCGCAGCCGTGCCGCCGGCCGCAACGGTAGCGGGCGCTACGGCCGCAGCCGTCGTTCCGGACACCGCCGGCGCCACTTCATCGACGAACTCCTCGAGCTTGTACACCGTGGTGCTCGAGGACGCCATCAGGTCGCCGAGTCCGAGCTGACCGTAGGCGTTGTCGCCCCAGGCCCAGAGGGTGCCGTCGCTCTTGAGCGCGAACGAGTCGGAGCCGGCGACGACCTCACTCCAGCTGCCCGTGGTGCTCGCGGCGGCCGGCCAGTCCACGACTGCCACGTAGTCTCCGTTGCCGAGCTGGCCGCGGTAGTTGCCGCCCCACGACCACAGCTTGCCGGCGGTCGTGGTGGCCAGGCTGAAGTTGTCGCCGTAGGAGCTTCCGCAGGCCACGCTCTTCCAGTCAGTACCTGCGGCGAGCTTGGTCGGCGGCAACACCAGAGGCGGGTAGGCCCAGCCCTGGGCGAGCTCACCCGAATAGTTGCCGCCCCAGCCCCACAGCGTCCCGTCGGTCTTGACTGCCAGCATGTGGCTGGCGTCGCGGCCGCTGCCGCAGGCGAACGCGGAGAAGGTCTCGGGGGAGGCGCCCGTGCTGACCGGCGTGGGCACGTGCTTGTCCAGCAAGGTGATCCTGCCGAGCTGACCGGACCAGTTGTGGCCCCACGTGAAGAGAGTCCCGCTGCTGTTCAGTGCCGCGCTGTAGTCGTCGCCGCAGGCGACGGCCACCCAGTCGGTGGCGGTGCCGACCTGTGTCGGCGTGAGCCGAGCCGTGGTGTCGGCCAGGCCGAGCTGCCCGTAGTCGTTGGCGCCCCAGGCCCAGAGCGAGCCATCAGTCTTGATGGCGAGGGCGTGATCGTCGTGGGTGTAGGGCTCGCCGTACAGCACACGCCCGCGAGTGCCGACGCCGTCGCTCGCGGCGACCTTGAGCCAGTCGGTGTCGATACCCACCTGCGCCGGCGCCGGGCGGTCCTGCTTGTCGCCCAGGCCCAGCTGCCCCGCGTTGTTGTCGCCGAAGGCCCACAGGGTGCCGTTCGTCTTGACGGCGAGCGTGAAGTTGCTGTCCGTGTAGGCGCCGTTGGACACCTGCGCCCAGTCGGTGTCGTAGCCCACCCGCGCTGGGGCGGTGAGCCCTCCGCTGCCGCCGAGGCCGCCGTCGATGTCGTAGCCCCAGGTCCACAGCGAGTGGTCGTCACGCAAGCCGGCGGCGTGCGTGAGGCTGGCGTCGACCTGCAGCCAGCCGCCGGTGGTGCCGACCTGCTCGGGGCTCGGCCGGAAGGCCGAGAAGCCGAGCCCAAGCTGCCCGTACGAGTTCATGCCGCAGGCGGCGAACTTGTCTCCTTCTGCGCTGCCGGCGACGGCGACGGTGTGGTACGTACCGGCCGCCACGTCGATCCAGCTCTTCGCCGTCCCGATCCTCGTCATCTGGAGCATCGTCGCCTGCCAGTCCTGGGACCCGAGCGCCAGGGACGAGTTGACGCCGCAGCCCCAGAGCGAGCCGTCTTCGGCGATCGCCAGCGAGTGCATCAAGCCGGGAGCCACGTCCTTCCACGTCCCGGCGAGCGCCTTGGGCGTGAGACGGTCCGTGCCGCTGGAACCGATGCCCAGCTGCCCGTAGTCGTTCTCGCCCCACGCCCACAGCTGTCCGTCCGTCTTGAGCGCGAACGAGCTGTACCCGTAGGAGAACACCGCGGCCCAGTCGGCGGCGCCGCCGATCTGCTGCATGGTCGGATGGGGTGCGGTGCCGCCGACGCCGAGCTGACCGTGCTCGTTGCTTCCCCAGGACCAGAGGGTCCCGTCACTCTTCACGCCGAGACTGTAGTCGCCGCCGGCGGCGACGGAGGTCCAGAGGTCCGAGCCGATGTGTCGCGGGGTAGGGCCGGTGCCCGTCGTGGTTCCGTCCCCGAGCTGACCCGACCCGTTGCTGCCGAAGGCCCAGAGCTCACCGCTGGTCTTGAGCAGCAGCATGTGCACGCCGTTGACGCCACCGGTGGTGACCTGCTTCCACGGCCCGGTCCACGCCGGGTTGGCGCTGTACGGCTGGGGAGAGATCCCGGCGGGTGGGCCCCAGCGCCAGAGGGAGCCGTCGGTCCGGAGGCCGAGCATGCCGTTGAACCGGAACTCTACGACGCTCGTCCACGTCGTGGCGGTCCCGACCTGGACCGGCACGCTCCGCGGCTGCCGGTCTCCCAGACCGAGGTTGCCGTTGGCGTTGCTGCCCCAGGACCACAGGGTGCCGTCGCTCTTGACGACGAAGGACTCGTCCGTGGTGGCGGCGGCCTTGTAGGACACCGCCGCCGCCACGGACGGCAGCAGGAGCAGCGCCGCGAAGGCGAGCGCCAGGATGGCGACGAGCGCCATGCGGGGACGGGACTGGACGGACATGTGGACCCCCTCGTTCACTGCTCTCGCCGGCTGCGGTCGAGCGCGACGCCCCTCAATCCTCCGAATCTAGTCGAGGAGCCGGTGCGCGGCAACTGGTTCGGCGGACCGGCGGAGGCATCCGGGTATCCCGACGTGGCAACGCGGATCGTGCCTGGCCGCCGTCGCCGGGAGGCAGATTCGAACCTGTGAACGTGGGGAACCACGCGGAGTGTACGTGCGGACGGTCAGGTTCGTCAGCGTCACGGCCGTCCGCCTTCTTGCGTACGGCGCCGTGTCCCGGCGCCCAGAACCACTTCATCCCCCATGGGAGGAACCCCATGCATCGAAAGACCATCGATCTCCTGCTCAGCTGGACCGGGCTGGTGGTCGCGATCGTGCTGCTCGTGGCCGGCGGACTGCTGCTGTACGGCGGCACGTTCGTCCACAACCAGGTGAACGACCAGCTCGCGTCGCAGAAGATCTTCTTCCCGCCGGCCAACAGCGACGCGGTCAAGGGTCCGCAGTTCGCCGAGATGCGCCAGTACGGCGGTCAGCAACTCACCACGGGCCCGCAGGCCCAGACCTACGCCAACCACTTCATCGCCGTCCATCTTCAGGAGATAGCAGGCGGCAAGACGTACTCGCAGGTGAGCTCGGCGGCCTTGGCCGACCCGACCAACGCCACTCTGCAGGAGCAGGCACAGACCCTGTTCCGCGGCACCACGCTGCGAGGTCTGCTGCTGAACGCGTACGCGTTCTGGACGGTCGGGACGATCGCCCAGACCGCCGCGATCGTCACCCTGGTCGGCGGCCTGGCCCTCGTGGTGCTGTCCGTCTTCGGCTTCCTGCACGCGCGCAGATATCGCGAGGCCGCCGAGCCCGTCGGGCTCGACCGGCAGCGGTACGAGGCCGAGCAGCGGGCCGCCTGAGCCGCATCTCGACCGCAGCCAACGGACGTGACGGCCGCCGCGACCACCGGTCGCGGCGGCCGTCACCGTCTCCGGAGCGCCTGCGACTCCCAGCGCGGCCCTCCCGCCGTCTCAGACGACCCTCTGCCGCCAACGGCGCACCCTTGCGGCGCCGCTCGCGGCGGGACTAGGCTGCGGGTGGCGCCTCCGCGGCGCTGAAGGGGCTGGGGGAGTCTCACAAGGGAGGGTGTCTCATGGGTGGTCGCCCGCGCGTGCTCGCACGTCCGTACCTCACCGTTCTCGCCGCCTTGGCGGTGCTCGCCGCCGCCGTCGCGGGGTGCGGCGGCGACACCGGATCCACCGGTGGCGGAGGCTCCGCCGCCGGCGCCAGCCCCAAGGCCGGCGGCACCATCAGCATCGCCTTCCAGGCGGAGCCGGTGACGCTCGACCCGGCCATCAGCTGGGACGTCTCCGGCTGGACCGTAGAGGACTCCGTCTTCAACGCGCTCTACCGCTACGCGGCCAAGTCCGGGGTGGAGGGCACGGAGCTCATCCCCGACCTGGCCGCCGAGATGCCGCAGATCTCCGCGGACGGCACCACCTACACCATCAAGCTCCGTCCGGACGCGAAGTTCGCTCCGCCGGTGGACAGGGCCGTGACCGCGGACGACGTCAAGTACAGCTTCGAGCGCATGATGACCTCGCCGCGCTGCCCGGCGACGTACTTCTACGAGGGCGTCGTCGGCGCGTCGGAGGCGGTCGCCGGCAAGACAAAGACCATCAGCGGGGTCAAGGTCGTCGACCCGCAGACCATCCAGTTCCAGCTCAAGTCGCCGGACCTCAGCTTCCTCTACGCGCTCAGCATGGAGTTCTGCGACGTGGTGCCCAAAGAGTGGGTCGCCAAGTGGGGCAAGAACATCAACCGTCACCCGCTGGGCACGGGACCGTTCTACATGACCGAGTGGACGACCGGCCGCGCGATCACGCTGGTCAAGAACCCCAACTACTGGAACGCGGACAAGGTGTACCTGGACGGCGTGGACTTCGCGTTCAACCTCACGCCGTCCAACGCGCTGCTCAAGCTCCAGCGCGGGGAGGTGGACATCCTCGGCGACAACATCCCGCCGGCGGACGTCGCGCGCGTGACCAACGACCCGCAGTGGAAGCCGTACGTGTACTCGCAGCCGCTGATCGCCACCACGTACCTGTTCATGAACAGCACCAAGAAGCCGTTCGACGACGTCAAGGTGCGCCAGGCGCTGAGCTGGGCGATCGACCGCGACAAGCTGGTGAAGCTCCAGAGCGGTCAGGCCGTCTCGCTGTACCAGATCTACCCACGCAACCTGCCGGGCGCTGAGCCGGACAAGGTGTACTACGGCTACGACCCGGCCAAGGCCAAGGCTCTCCTCGCCGAGGCCGGGTACCCGAATGGCTTCAAGACGGTCATCTACACGAGCAACGTCGACCCGATGCCAAAGCTGGTCCAGTCCATGCAGGCGGACCTCGAGGCGGTGGGCGTGGACGCGGAGATCCAGACCATGGACCGCGCCACGTACTACAACTTCTCCAGCGACGCGGCCAAGACGCAGATGGGGACCACCGACTGGTTCCTCGACTTCCCCGACCCGGTGGACTGGATCGTCCCCTTCTTCACCGAGGCCAACGCGGTGCAGGGCGGGCTGAACACCGCGTACTACGTGGACCCGTGGGTGGAGCAGGCGACCGACGAGGCGCAGGCGATGACCGACGCGGACCAGCGCCTCGCCAAGTACACGGAGATCCAGCAGCACATCATGGAGCAGGCGCCCTACGTCACCCTGTACTCGCCGGTGATGACCACCATGTGCAGCAAGAACGTCGGCGGGTTCTACCTGCACCCGGTGCTCTGGTACGACCCGGTCATGTACTGGCGCAAGTAGCGGACGGGACTCGGCCCGCGGGCGGGTACACACCTGCCATGAGGATCCGGGCGACAGAAGAGGTGGCGGCCGCCGTGCGGGAGCGGGGCGGCCGCCTCTACGTGTGGACCAGCACCCACCGGTGCTGCACCGGGCCGCTGGTGCTGCTCGAGACCGGCGCCGAGCCGCCCGCGGGCGCGGCGCGCCGGTTCAGCGCCCACGACGCCGGCGGGTTCGAGGTGCTGCTCGACGCCGGCAGCCGGCGCCTGCCGGACGAGCTCGTGCTCGAGCTCCGCGGCCGGCGCCGCAAGGTCGTCGCGTTCTGGGACGACCGGGCCTGGGTGGACTGAAGCCCGGCGGCCGCCTGACGGCCCCGGCGGCTCTTCCCCTCCCGTGCGCGGGCGCGTATCGTGCACGGAGACCAAGGGTCACCAAGGGTCGCGACGGTGACGTTCGTGCGACGGGAGGCGGGATGATCGCGAGCGATGCGTTCTGGTCGAACTGGGGCTGGGCGGCGGCGACTGCCGTCCTCGGCTTCGTCTTCTTCGGCCTCGTGTTCTGGCAGTACCTGCAGCGGCGGCGCATGCACCAGCTCGCGTGGGCGATCGGCCTGTTCCTGTACGCGCTGGCCGCGGCGATGGAGGCGTACTCGGAGAGCTCCGGGACGTGGCACCCGTTCATCTACCGCATCTACATCGTGATCGCCGCGTCGCTGGTCGGGTTCCTGGGCCTGGGTACGCTCTACCTCGTGGCGCGCAAGCGCAAGTGGGGCGACTACTACTTCATCTTCCTCGTCGCCTGCATGGCGGTGTTCTTCATCGGCACGTTCACGACGACGCTCGACCTGACCAAGCTGGTCCCGGGCATCACCGTCGGCGGGCAGGCGCTGGGCGAGAGCCTGAGCTTCCCGCGCTTCATGTCGCTGCCCATCAACATCACCGGGACGCTCCTGCTGTTCGGCGGCGCGCTCTGGTCCATCATCCGGTTCATCGGCAAGCGCGAGTACGGGTACCGCGTCTGGGCCAACGTGCTCATCGCCGCCGGCGCGGCGCTGCTGGCGACGCTCGGGTCACGGGCGCGGCTGGGCGACACGACCGGGCTCTACCCGGCCGAGATGGTCGCGGCCGCGCTCATGCTCGCCGGCTTCCTCCTCGCCGGCACCCTGGACAAGGGCACGCAGAAGCGCAAGGAGCAGCGCGGGGAAGGTTGACGCTTAGACCCACCGACGAGGGGAGGCCAAATGGCCCAAGCCAAGGGACCCATCTACCTGCTGGTCGCGACCTATCCGAACAAGGATGCCGCCGAGGGCGACTACGAGGCGA
Source organism: uncultured Thermoleophilia bacterium (assembly GCA_963747935.1). GTDB lineage: Bacteria > Actinomycetota > Thermoleophilia > UBA2241 > UBA2241 > CAIXSE01. The sequence goes on from CAVVGY010000008.1 coordinate 26,558, forward strand.
TCTGGAAGCTGCACCACACCGGCGTCGTCGGGACCTACGACGCCGCGCTCGTCACCCGTGACGAGAAGGGCAAGATCCACATCCACAAGCGCGAGAAGCCGACGCAGCACGGCGCCTGGACGGGTATCGGTGTCGGCGCCCTGATCGGCCTCGTGTTCCCGCCCGGGATGATCGTGACCGCCGCGGCCGGGGGCCTGGCCGGCGGTCTCATCGCTCATCTCGAGAAGGGCATGTCGCGCAAGCAGGTCAAGGACATCGGCGAGCACCTGGAGTCCGGGCAGGCCGCGCTGGTGGTCATCGGCCCGGGGCTTCTCAAAGAGGTGCTCGGCGACGCCGTGCAGAGCGCCGAGCGCGTGGAGGAGCACGAGATCCAGGCGGACGCCGGCGTGCTGGAGGAGACCATCAAGGACGCCGGCGCGGAGTGAACCCGGGCGGGCGGGCGGCCCCGGTACCTGGGCCGCCCGCCCGTCTCCGTCTTGCGTCTTACTGCGCCGTCATCGCGCCGTCGGCCACCAGCACCGAGCCGGTGACGAACGACGCCTCGTCAGAGGCGAGGAACAGCGCGCAGTTGGCGATCTCCATGGGCTCGCCCGGCCGCCCGATGGGCTGGAACGAGTCGATGGTGTCGTACACGTGCTGCAGCCCGCCCAGCATCTCGGCGTGCGCGTAGTTGACCGGCGTGTCCACCCAGCCGGGGGCGATGGCGTTGCAGCGGATGCCCTTCTTCACGTAGTCGAGCGCGATGCCCTTGCTCAGCATGACGATCGCGCCCTTGGACGCCGCGTACACGGTGAGGAACGGCTCGGCGACGATGCCGTTGACCGACGTCGTGTTGATCAGCGAACCCTTGCCCTGCTCGAGCATGTACGGGAATGGCGTAGCGGCAGCCGAACATCGTGCCCTTGACGTTGACGTCCAGCGTGCGGTCGATGACCTCGTCCGGGACCTCATGGAACACGCCGGGGAGGTTGACGCCGGCGTTGTTGAAGGCCACGTCCAGCTTGCCCCAGCGAGTGACGGTTCCGTCGGTGTAGGCCTTGACCTGCTCCGGGTCGGAGATGTCGGCCTGGACGGCGAACGCGTCGCCGCCGATGGCGTCGGCCACGGCCTTGACGCCGTCACCGTCGATGTCGACGCAGGTGACCTTGGCGCCTTCCTGCGCGAAGCGGATGGCGGTGGCCTTACCGATGCCGGACGCGGCGCCGGTGACGATGGTGACGAAGCCTTCGAGGCGCAAGCACATTGGGAACCTCCCGCTGTCGACTGTGGCGGCGGCCGGAGGGGCGGCCGCTGTGAAACGTAGTGGCTCGTCGCGGGGTTAGTGAACCGCACCGCGACCGTCCCGGCAATCCCAACGCCGTCGCGGACCCAGCGAGCCCGCCGCGCGGGGAGCAGGGCGCGGGGCGTGAGGCGCGGGACGCGGGCGCCGGGCCTGAGGCGAGCGACGCGGGCGCCGGGCACGGAGCGCGGGGGCATCGTGTGTTCGGGGGTGGGAGCCCTATCCGGAGCCCTATGCGGTGCCACAAGTGGTGCTACATGCGGTGCCGGATAAGGCTCCCACCCCCAGGCGACGTACCTCCTCCGGCCCGGCCGCGCATCGCCATCTGGGTCCTCCCCCGGCCCGGCCGCGCATCGTCATCTTGGTGCTGGTCGAGGCGAGTCCACCGGATCGGGCGCCGATCGACGCGGGGCGAGCGTACGTCCGGCGGGCTACCGCCGCCAGTACGCCGGCGTCAGCATGATGAACAGGGTGATCAGCTCGAGGCGCCCCGCCAGCATGTCGAAGGTGAACACCATCTTGGCCACGGGGTGCACCCACAGGAAGTTGTCGTACGGGCCGAGCTCGGCGAGGCCCGGGCCGACGCCTCCCATGGTGGTGGCGACGCCCGAGAGCGCCGTCGTGAAGTCCATACCGGTGAGCGAGACGATGCTCACCGAGATGACGTAGATGAGCAGGTACAGGCCCATGAACGCCGAGACGGAGCGCATCATCCCGTGGGTGATCGGCTTGCCGTTGAGGCGCGGCGTCGAGACCGCGTAGGGGTGCACGGTGTCGTGGAACTCGTGCACGGCCTGCTTGGCGAAGAGCTGCACGCGGATGACCTTCATGGCGCCGGCGGTCGAGCCGGCGCACCCTCCCATGAACAGCAGCATGAAGAGGATGTACTGCGCCGTAGGCTGCCACTTCTCGTAGTCGGCGGTGACGAACCCCGTCGTCGACGCCAGCGAGACGACGGTGAAGAAGGCGTCCCTGATGGCCTGGTTCCCCGAGACCGTGGACGTCGCCCACACGAGCGCGGCGATGAACAGGCTCGACGCCGTGAGCACGACGGTGTAGAAGCGCCACTCCGCGTCGCGGAAGAGAGTCGAGAACTTGCCGCCGAGCACCGCCCACCAGAGCGAGAAGTTGGTCGAGGACACCCAGAGGAAGATGACGATGACCCACTCGATGTAGGCGCTGTGCCACCAGGCGATGCTCGTGTTCTTGGTCGAGAAGCCGCCGGTGCCGATGGCGCCGAACATCTGGCAGAGCGCGTCGTACCAGTTCATCCCTCCCGCGAGCAGGAGCAGCGTGAGGGCGACCGAGAGGATGAGGTAGACGATCCAGAGCGCCCGCGCCGTGCTGCTGAGGCGCGGGCGCAGCCGGTCTACCTCCAGCCCGGGCGCCTCGGCCTTGTAGAGCTGCATGGCGCCTACGCCGAGCAGCGGGAACAGGGCGACGAACGCCACGAGGAACCCCATCGCTCCCAGCCAGTGGGCGAAGCAGCGCCAGAACAGGATCCCGCGTGGCAGCGCCTCCACGTCGGGGATGACGCTCGACCCGGTGCCGGTGAAGCCGCTGGTGCACTCGAACCAGGCATCGACCGGGCCGAGGATGCCGTTGAGGATGTAGGGCAGGGAGCCGATGGCGCACACGAGCAGCCAGCCCAAGGCGACGACCGCGATCCCCTCCTGCCGCGTGAGGCTGGAGAGGTCGCTGCGCAGCGCGAAGAACCCCACCGTGCCGATGGCGGCGCCGATGAACATGGTGGTGGCGAACGCCTTGATCGTCTCCGGTTCGCCGTACCCGATCGAGATGGCGAGCGGCGCCGCCATCGTGCCGACGGCGGCCAGGAGCAGGGCGCTGAGCAGGAACGCCACGCGCCGCACTCCGCCGAGCACGTGGAGCTGGGCGCGCGCAGCGGGCGCGATCAGGACCGGCTGGGTCATGCCGTCGAGAGGCCCCTCATTGCGCGGCCATCAGGCCCTGCAGCCGCGGGATCAGGTCGGGCCGGGCGAAGAGCACCACGGAGTCTCCCGGCCGGACCACGCTCGAACCATCCGGCACGATCACCTCTCCGTCGCGCACGATCGCTCCGACGAGTGAGCCGTGGGGCATGCGCAGCATCGCCAGCGGCAGGCCGACGATCCCGCTGTCCTCGGCCGCGACGAACTCGATGCCCTCCACCAGGTTGTGGCGCAAGGTGCGCACGGCAAGCACGCGGCCGCGCCGCGCCAGGTGCAGGATGGGATTGAGCGCGGCGAGCAGCGGGCTGACGACCACGTCGACGCCGATCGTCGACGCGAACGGCATGTACTCGGGCCGGTCGACGAGCGCCGCCACGCGGCGCGCGCCGAAGCGCTTGGCCAGGAGCGCCGCGAGGATGTTCTCCGTCTCGTTGCCCAGGGCGGCCACGAAGAGGTCCGCCCGCCGCACGCCCTCGTCCACCAGCAGGGCCTCGTCCATGCAGTCTCCGTTCAGGACGAGGGTGTCGCCCAAGCATCTGGGAGAGCCGGTGGCACTGCAGGGGGTCGCGCTCGATGAGCTTGGTGTGGATCCCGTCCTCGGAGAGGCGGCGGGCGATGGAGACGCCATCCCACCCGCCGCCGGCGATGACCACGTTGCGAGTGCGCGTCCAGCGCTTGCCCATGCGCGCCAGCACGCGGCGTACGGACGGCCGGTCCGACACGAAGAAGAGCGTGTCGCCGGCGGCTATGCGCAGGTCGTTCGACGGCGCGCTCACCAGTTCGTCCCGGTACACGCCCGCGACCAGCAGCTTCTCGTCCGGCCGGCGCCGCAGGTCGCCGACCCGCTTGCCGGCCATGGGCGTGCCGTGGCCGACCTCGACGCCGACCACCTGGACACGGCCGTCGGCGAACTCGAGGACGTCGCTCGCCCCGGGCGTGGCGGCGAGCGAGGACACCGCGCGGGCGACCTCGTCCTCCGGGCTGATGACGAGGTCGATGCTCAGCGAGCTCTCGTCGATGATGCCCTTCTCGCCGAGGTAGGCGGGGTCCTGAAGGCGCGCGACGCGCGCGACGCGCTCCGACACCGACTCGGCGATGAGGCACGCGACGATGTTGCTCTCGTCGCTGCCGGTGACCGCGACGAGGATGTCGGCCGTGCGCAGTCCTGCCTCCAGCAGTACGGACGGTGAGCTCGCCTTGCCGGTCACCGCGGCCACGTCCATGAGGTCCTGGGCGCGGCGCAAGCGCGCTCTCGTCCTCCCCTACGAGGACCACGTCGTGGCGCTCCTCGGAGAACCTGCGGGCGACCGAGAAGCCCAGCGTGCCGGTGCCGGCGACGATGATCTTCACGACCGGTCACCGGTGGTGAGGCGGACTGCCCTCACGAGTCCTCCGTGATCTCGATGCTGCCCTGCGCCTGCACCACTTCGGGCCTCTCGCCGGGAACGAGCGCGCGGATCAGGGCCTTCTCCCTTCCGGGCGGCAGCAGGCAGAGAAGGTGGTCGCCGGGCAGGAGCTGGGTGTCGGCGCGCGCGACGATCGCCTCTTCGCCGCGCAGCACGGTGGCGACGAGCACGCCCTCCGGCAGCCGCACGTCGCGCAGCGGGAGCTCGGCCGCCGGGGAGTCGGCTCCGACCTCGATCTCGACGACCTCCACGTTCTCCCGTTTGAGCGAGAGCAGGGGGACGAAGCGGTGCGACGGCAGCTCGCGCTGGATCATCGAGACCACCATGGTGGAGGCGCAGATGGTCGCGTCCACGTCGAGCAGGTCGAACGTCGGACGGTTGCGGGGGTCGTTGATCCTGCCCACCACCTTGGGCACGTGGTACACGTGCTTGGCGAGCTGGCCGATGATGACGTTGTCCTCGTCGTCCCCGGTCACCGCCACCACGAGGTCGGCGCGCGTGATGCCGGCCTCCTCGAGCACCCACATCTCGGTGCCGTCGCCGAAGAGCATCCGGTCGCCCATCTCGGGCAGCAGCAGGCTGAACCGCGAAGGCCGTTGTTCGATGAGCAGGAACTCGTGTCCCAGCTTCTCCAGGCTGCGCGCCGCGTTGAGCCCTACCTTGCCGGCGCCGACGATGATGACGAACACCGCTCAGCCCCCCGCCTGCGCGGCCGGGCAGGAGTGCATCTCGTGCAGCATCTGCTCGCCGGCCTCCTCGGTGGGACAGAACGTGCGGATGCCGAGCGCGGCGAAGGCGCGCGCCCTGTTGGGGTCGTACACGCGCGCCACCGAGCACGGCACCTCGAACGCCCTCGCCGCGATCAGCGCGCACACGATGTTGGTGTTGTCGCCGTCCGTGACCGCGGCGAACGCGTCCGCGCCTTCGATCCCGGCCTCTATCAGAACGTCCCAGCCGATCGCCGCGCCGACGATCCTTCGTCCGGGGAACGCCTCACCCAGGAGGCGGAACGATCCCGGGTCTTCGTCGATCACGGTGACATCGTGGCCCTCCGCGACCAGCTGGCGGGCGACACTGGAGCCCACTCGCCCGCATCCTGCGATGATCGCGTACATCCCTCTCCTCACTCCTTCGCGGCGTTCGCCGGGGCCGGCGGACGCTCTTTCGCTGCCACACGCTCCGCGTCTATCTCGGCGCCGGAGCCCACCATCGGGTAGTCCTCCGGCACGTAGTTGAGCAGCACCTCTCCCGGTGCGTGCCGCAGCACGTAGGCGGCGGAGTCGTCGAGCAGGCGGTCGTCGAGCCGGCGCCTGCGGACGGCGCCCATGATGACCACGTCCGCGTCCCACTCCTCCGCCGTCTGGACGACAGCGCGGCCGACGGTGCGCGCCGCGACGAGGTGCGGCCAGGCCTCGACCCTGAACTCCTGGGCGACCGCGAGCGCCGCGTCGAGCACGCTCCGCCCACGCTCACGCTCCTCGGGCATCGTGGCGTCCAGAGGCAGGTTCATCGGTACCTGGACGACGTACACGGCGTCGATGGTGGCGCCCTTGTCCGCGGCGAGTTGACACCCGAGCACCATCATCTCGTCGGTGAGGCGGGTGCCGTCCACGGGCACGAGGATGCGCTCGTAGTCCACGTCGGCGAGCGCCGCCGAAGGCAGCGCGCGCTGTACCGGCTGCCTCCCGAGCGGCAGCCGGGCGCCCCGCCGGTGCACCACGTAGACGAGCAGTCCGGCGCCCAGCCAGACGAACCCCAGCAGCCGTCCTTCGGGATGTGTCGCGACCATGAAGATCCAGATGAGCGCGGCCGCCGCGGCGCCGACGAGCGCGGGCACGGGCAGGAGCACGCCGCGGAAGCGGACGTTGAACGGCGTCACGTAGGGGCGCGAGAGCGCCGGCTCCCGGAACCTGAGTGCGATCACCGAAGCGTTGGCCAGGGTGAACGCGAGCGCCGCCCCGAACCCGAACAACCCGAACAGCAGAACCGGATCGGCAGGCAGCAGGAGGACGGCGGCGCACACGCCGAGGAGGGTGATGCCGAGGTAGGGGGTGCCGCGGGCGGCATCTACGCGGCCCAGCGCGGCCGGCAACTGCGCGTGGCGCGCCAGCGAGTAGATGATGCGGCCCGACCCGCTGACCACCGCGTTGGCGGCCAGCAGCAGCGAGAGCGAGATGAGTGCGGCCAGCCAGGGACGCAGCAGGTCGCGGAGCCAGCTGAGGTCGTCGGGCAAGCTGTCGGCAACCCCGATGAGCGGGTCGTGCAGATACGTGCTTCCCAGCAGGGTCCCGTACAGCCGGGTCACCGCGCGGCCACCCTGCTCGTACACGTCTCCCGTCGGCTCCTGGGACGGGATGAACCACGCCGAGCCCTCCTGCCGGACGGGGACGACCACGGTGACGGAGGGGTCGGCGGCGAGGGCGAAGACCCCGTCAGCCCCGGTCTCGACGACGGGGACTTGCTCCGTCAGCCCCGTCGCCCGGTCCACGGGGAGCACGTTGGACGCAGTCGGCATGGCCGAGAGCGCGAGCACGGCGAGGGCGATGCCCAGCACCACGACCAGAGGCAGGACGATGTTGATGGCTCTGGGCATGTCGCTCGCCGGGCGCACGGCGTTCTCCGCCCGGCTCGAGATCGCGTCGAGGCCGATGAACGCGGCTGCGGCGATCGGCACGGCGAACACGAGACGGGACCACGTGGGCGCTTCTCCGAGGGCGATCTGCTGCACGACCACCTCGGGCCTGAGCTCGGCCAGCAGGCCGACGGCGAGCATGAGCGTGAGGGTCGCGAGCCCGAGGACGGTGACCAGGAGGCTCAGCCGCACCAACTCGCGCAGCCCGGCGGCGTTCAGCAGGATCACCAGGGCGACCACCCCGATGCCGCACACCGTGGAGTACGGCTCGTCCTGCAGCGGCGGCCAGAACACGCTGAGGTAGTACGGGATGCAGGCGGCGATGATCGCCACGAGGACGATGCTGTCGAGGAGCAGCGCCCAGGCCGCGACGAAGCCCGTCAGGGGGCCGAAGGTGCGGCGGGCAAAGCTCGTCACCCCGCTCGCGTCCGGCAGGGCGGCCGAGGCCTCGGCGTAGGACCAGGCCGTGAAGATGAGGACGACGCCGACCAGGAGCAGCACGAGCGGCGTCACGCCGAGGGCGTAGGACGCGACACCTCCGAGGACCACGTAGATGGACGTGCCGACGTAGCCGTAGGCGCTGCCAAGGAGGCCCCCAAGGCCGATGGCGCGGTCTCCCGTTTGATAGCGTCGCTTTGCCACGAGTCATCAGTACGGCTGAGATGGAATCAGCCGTCTTTACTAGTTCTTAACACCCCCTTGTGCCACGCTAACAGGCTGACCCTGCCCACTCAAGGGCAGCTGCGCGACCTGCGCGCTCCGGCCCGCGTGATATACAGCGGGCATGGAGTTCGAAGCGGTCATCTTCGATCTGGACGGCACCCTCGTGGACACGCTCGAGGACATCGCCGACGCGATGAACCGGGTGCTGGCGCTCGAGGGCGCGCCGGGGCACGGCTACGACGAGTACCGCTACCTGATCGGTCACGGCATCCGGAACCTGGTGACGCAGGCGCTGCCGGCGGAGCTGCGCAGCGACGAGCGCGTCGAGCGGTGCTTCGCGCGCATGCTCGAGGACTACGGCGCGCACTCGCTGGTCAAGACGCGCGCCTACGAGGGCGTGCCCGAGCTGGTGCGCGCGTTGCGAGCGGACGGAGTGCCGCTCGCGATCCACTCCAACAAGGCGGACGCACCGACGCAGGCGATCGTGGCCGCGCTGTTCGACCCGCACGACTTCGTCGCGGTCGCGGGGGCGCGGCCGGACGCGCCGCTCAAGCCCGACCCTGCCGTGGCGCTGGAGATCGCGGGGCGGTTCGGGCTGCCCCCGGCGCGGGTCGTCTACCTCGGAGACTCGCTGGTGGACATGCGCACCGGGACGGCCGCGGGGATGGTCCCGGTGGGCGCGGCCTGGGGCTTCCGCACGCCGCAGGAGCTCGTGGAGAGCGGCGCGACGGCGGTCATCGACGCGCCGCTCGACCTGCTGGCGCTGCGTGGCTGAGGCTGTGGGAATCGCGCTGGCCCCGAGACGCGGCCCCGAGACGCGCGGCCGAGCGCGCGCCGGGCCTACTCCGTCGCCAGCGCGCCGGCCTCCGCGAGCAGCTCGAGGAACGCCGGCATGAGCGTGGGGTGCGCGGCCACGACGGCGGGCCCCGCGGCCGTGCGCCGCCGCCACGTGCTCCACGGCGGCGCCCGCCTCGCGGGCGATCAGTGTGCCGGCGGCGTAGTCCCACGGCGAGAGGTCGAGCTCCCAGTACGCGTCGACCTCGCCGGCGGCGATGTGGCAGAGGTCGAGCGCGGCCGTCCCGCCGCGGCGGATGTCGCGGATGCGGCCCAGCGCTGCGGCGAGCACCGCGCCCTGGCGCTCGCGCTGCTCGGCGTCGTAGGAGAACCCGGTGGCCACGAGCGCGCGCGAGAGGTCGTCCAGCTCGCGCGCGTGGATGGGGCGGTCGTCGCAGACGGCGCCGTGCCCGGCGACCGCCCGGTACAGCCGTCCGGAGCTCGAGTCCAGGACCACTCCCACCACGGTCTGGCCGTCGATCTCGACGGCGATCGACGCGGCGTAGGCGGGGTAGCCGTAGACGTAGTTGGTGGTACCGTCGAGCGGGTCGACGACCCAGCGCACCCCGCTCGTGCCCTCCAGCAGGCTGCCCTCCTCAGCGAGCAGGCCGTCGCCCGGCCGTTCGGCGCGGAGGCGATCGACGATGAGGGCCTCGGCCTCCTTGTCCACCTGGCTGACCACGTCGGTGGGCGAGGACTTGGTCTCGATGGTCAGGACGCTCCTTCGGCCCTCAGCATGGATGCGTCCCGCCTGGAGCGCGAGGTCGCTCGCCAGGGCGAGCAGCTCGCGCAGTTGCGCCGGCGCGCCGCCGAAGGGGTCGTGGTCGGTCATCGAGGACTCCTCGTCGTGGTGTGGCCGGGCTTGCCCGGGGCATCCGCAGGCGCCGCCCGCGACCGTAGCAGAAGCCCGGCCGGCGTCACAAACACGGTTCCCCGGCCTGCGAGGGCGCCGCCGTTTGGCCCGCGACGGCATCGGGATGGCGCCCGCGAGGAACACTTCCGATGACACTCTCGCGGAGGGGACCGATGGCGGTCTGGATGCCGCGCTGCGGACTGCTACACGACATCACCGAGGTCGCGACGGACGTCGAGATGGTGGCGCCCGCCGAGGTGCGCGACTACGTCGCTGCCCACGGCGGGCGCGTGTTCGTCTGGATCTCGGTCCACCGGGGGTTCCCCGCCACCATCTGCCTGCTCGACGCGTCCCTCGAGCCGCCCAAGGGCGAGATGGGCTTCCGCAGGATCAGCGCGCCGGGATTCGATGTGTATCTCGAGGCGACGCAGCGCATCTGGCCAAAGACGATGGAGTTCGGCCTCCGCCGCAGGCGCATCGAAGCCTACTGGAACGGCCTGGGCTGGATCGCATGAAGGCCGCCGCGGAACGGCCCCCGGGCTGCCTCGGCGCCCGGCCCGTGGCATACTCCGGCGTCAGTGGACGTCCGTACGAAAGACACGGGAGGTCGCTCCCGCACGATCGTCACGGCCGCGGCGGCGCTCGCCGTCCTCTTCGTGCTGCTCGCGCCCGGAGTCGCCGCGGCGGCCGAGGAAGCATCGCCGCCGCAGTCCACCACCCTCGCCGAGCCCGTGTACCAGGGCGCGCTGCCCGACGGCGCGCGCGCCGCACTGGGCGCTCCCGCGCCCGGCAGCGGCGGCTGGTACTGGCCCATCGGCACCGAGGACTTCCAGGGCTGGTCCGGCTGGCTCGAGCCGCGCGGGTCCTACGTGCACGTGGCCCAGGACATGCCCTGCGCGGCTGGGCGCGCGGTGTACGCCATCGGCGCGGGCGTGGTGTTCATCTCCCGCGCCGACGCCGGCGGCTACGGCGTGGGCGGCGCCCCAGGTGGTTGCATCATCATCACGCATGTGACGGCGGCGGGGACCAGGTTCCACGCGCTGTACGGCCACGTCTCCGACCTGCGCGTCAAGGAAGGACAGCGCGTGACCGCGGGGCAGCTCATCGCCCGTGTCAACGGCTGTCGGCACCTGCACTTCAGCACGCACCCCGGCGAACAGTACCGTGACGGGAACCCGTACGCGGGGCACGTGCCGAAGAGCTGGACCGACCACGGCGGGTTCGTGGACCCCGTCAAGTTCCTCAAGACCAACTCGCGCGCGGCGTCCTACAATCCGCCGGTGCTGCCGTGGGTGGAGATCGTGACGCAGACGGCGCCGTTCCAGTACGGCGCGGCGGACGGCGCCGCCTACTGGTCTGAGGAGGGCGGCGCCGGCTCGACGACGTGGCGCCAGGACCTCTCGAGCGGCGAGCGTGTCACACTCGCCGCCGGAGTCGAGGTCCCGGCGTTCGACACGAGCAGGTACAGCACGGCGCCGCTGGTCGCGCCGGCGATCGGCTTCGCCGTCGCCGACCGCCGCCCGGCGCTCACGCTGCGCGCGGTGCACGCCACGCCGGCGTGGGGTGAGGACGCCGAGCTGGACGTCCTGCTGACCAGCGCCGCCGGCGAGCCGCTGCAGGGCGGGATCCTCAAGCTGCAGCGCATCAGCGGCGACCGCTGGGCCAACGTGCGCCTGGACGTCACCGGCGCCGACGGCGCCGCGACGTTCCTCTACCGGCCGGCCGCCGCGACGACGCTCCGGGTGGTCTTCTCGCCGCCCGCGACGCAGCCCTCCGGGCGCGAGTACCTCGCCGTGAGGAGTCGCAGTGAGACCGTCACGCCTCACGTGGCGCTCAGCACCCCCAGAGTGCCGGCGACCGTCGCCCAGGCCGACCTCATCACCGCGGCCGGCGACCTCACCCCGAAGCACACTGCCGGCGAGCACACCGTGCAGCTCGTCTTCCAGCGTCGTGGCGAGGGTGGCGAGTGGGTGACCAAGCTCACCGGCTCGGCGGTCAACCGCGTCCGGACCGGCTCCGACGCCACGAGGTACGTGGGCCACGCCCGCCTCACGCCGGGATCCTGGCGGGTGCAGGCCGTCCACCCGGCCGACGAGGCGCACGCCGAGACCAGCAGCGGCTGGCGCGGCTTCACCGTGGAATGAACCTCCTGAGGGTCAGAACCCTCGATGAGAAAGTTTGATGAGGTTTTCTGCGCTGAGCCACACAGACACGCGCACGAGATCCCCCAGTTATCTAGACAAACCACGTGGTGAATCTCAAGGCGCTCGAACTTGACCGGGTGTCCGTATCGCGGTTACCCTTGCCCCTCTGGGGAGGTTGAAGACCTGTTCCAGACCACTCGCTCCCGGCGCCATTCTGGCGAACGCGCCCGGAGCGCCCGGCGCCCTTAGCGGGCGCCGGACTTGCGGTCGCGTCGGGGGGTGTCGACCGCACTTGACGACGGCCGGCGGAGCGAGCTCCGCCGGCCGTCGTCGTCTCTCCGCCGTCGCCGAAGGGCGTCGACGGCGTCCGTTGTGCGTGCCTCGCGGCCGGTGCTACAGTGGGTGGGCTGAGCCGGTGCGAAGCAGCCCGGACGAACGCCGCGTGAGAGTCCCGCCCGCGGGCGGGACGCCGAAGGGGCAAGGCGCGAAGACAGGCGCCGAAACTCTCAGGCCAACGGAGCGCGGCGGGACGGGCCCCCGGATGGCGGTGCGCCCGCGTGGCGCCGCGGTCAGACAGGGTGGATACTCCACCCTGTCTTTTTTCGTATCCGGCGCGGGAGCAGGGCTCCCCGGCCGTCAGGGCGCGTTTCCCGCTCGCCCGGCCGGGGCAGGTTGGACAGTCGACAGCGAGCGTGTGGCACGACCAGGGAGGCAGCATGGCGGACGAGACGTATCCTCAGGAACTGCGGTACTACAAGGAGCACGACTGGGTGCGCGTGGACGGCGAGGACGCCGTGTTCGGCATCACGTGGTTCGCGCAGGACGCGCTGGGTGAGATCGTCTATGCCGAGCTGCCCGACGTGGGCGCCGAGGTGAAAGCCGGCGAGCCGTATGGCGAGCTCGAGTCGGTCAAGGCCGTGAGCGACGTGTTCTCGCCGCTCACCGGCGAGATCGTGGAGATCAACGACGCCCTGCAGGACGAGCCGCAGCGCGTGAACGAGGACTGCTACGGCGAGGGCTGGCTCATCCGCGTGCGCATGACGGCCCCCAGCGAGCTCGGCGAGCTCATGGACGCCGAAGCCTACAAGAAGTTCCTCGACGAGGCCTGACCCGCGGAGGCCTGACGCATCATGAGCTCCACCAGCTACGTCGCTCACAGCGAGGACGACCTTCGGGAGATGCTGGCGGCCGTCAGGGCCTCCAGCGTCGACGACCTCTTCGACGAGATCCCGGAGGACGTACGCCGGCGGGAGCCGCTGGCGCTGCCCGCCGGCCTCAGCGAGGCCGAGGTCGTGGCCGAGTTGCGTCGCGTCGCCGGCAAGGACGTGCCGGCGACGCAGCTGGTGAGCTTCCTCGGCGCCGGCGTCTACGACCACTACGTGCCCGCCGTGGTCGAGGCCGTCGTGAGCCGCGGCGAGTTCCTCACCGCCTACACGCCCTACCAGCCGGAGCGCAGCCAGGGCGTGCTCCAGACCATCTTCGAGTTCCAGACGGCCATCTGCGAGCTCACCGGCATGGACGTCAGCAACGCCTCCATGTACGACGGCGGCACGGCGCTGGCCGAGGCCAGCATCCTCGCCGGCGTGCAGACGCACCGCGGCGAGGTGGTGCTCTCGGCCGGCGTGCACCCGGAGTACCGGCAGGTGCTCGCGACCGAGTCGGCCGGGTACGGGCCGCGCCCGCAGACCGTAGGCCTGCGGGCGGGCGCGGCGACCGATCTGGACGCGCTCGCCGCCGCGGTCGGAGAGGACACGGCGGCGGTCGTCGTCCAGCAGCCCAACTTCTTCGGGGCGCTCGAGGACCTGCCCGCCGTGGCCGAGCTGGCGCACGCGGCGGGCGCGCTGCTCGTCGTGGTCGCCGACCCCGTCTCGCTCGGCATCCTCGAGGCGCCCGGCCGCCTGGGCGCCGACATCGTCGTCGGTGAGGGCCAGGCGCTCGGCAACGCCATGAACTTCGGCGGCCCCGGCCTGGGCTACATGGCGGTCACCACCAAGCTCATGCGCCGCATCCCCGGCCGCCTCGTCGGGGAGACCGTGGACCTCGAGGGCCGCCGCGGCTACGTGCTCACGCTGCAGACGCGCGAGCAGCACATCCGTCGCGAGAAGGCCACGAGCAACATCTGCTCCAACCACGCGCTCAACGCGCTCGCCACGCTCGTCTATCTGAGCTGGCTGGGCAAGGAGGGCCTGCCGGAGCTCGGCCTGCACTGCGCGCGCAAGGCCGCCTACCTGCGCGAGCGCCTGCTGGCGCTCCCGGGCGTGACGGCGTTCACCGAGGGTCCCGTCTTCCGCGAGTTCGCCGTGCGGCTGCCCAGGCCGGCGGCCGAGGTCGTCGAGGCGCTGGTGCCGCGGGGCTACCTGGCCGGCGTGGCCGTGAGCCGGTTCGCCGGCCAGTTCGACGGTGCGCTGCCGGGCGGGGGACGCTGGATCCGCCGCCCTCGACGACGTCCTGCTGCTCGCCGTGACCGAGAGGCGCACGCGCGCCGAGCTCGACGGCTTCGCCGACGCGCTCGGCGCCTTCCTCGCGACCGGGGAGGTGGACCGTGGCTGAGCACGACATGAGCCGCGACCGCGCCCCGGTCTGCCGTCCCGCCTCCGTGGACCGCGCCACCATCTACGAGAAGTCGCGCCCCGGCCGCGGTTCGTACTCGCTGCCCGAGCTCGGCGTGCCCGAGGTGCCGGCCGCCGAGCTCATCCCGGAGTCCTTGCGCCGCACGGCGCCGGCACGCCTGCCGGAGATCAGCGAGATCGACCTGCTGCGCCACTTCACCGGTCTGAGCACGCTCAACTACGGCGTGGACAGCGGCAGCTACCCGCTCGGCTCGTGCACGATGAAGTACAACCCGCGCGTGAACGAGGTCGCCGCGCGCATGGACGGCTTCTCCGGCCTGCACCCGTACCAGCCCGAGTCGCTGGTGCAGGGCGCCCTCGAGCTGATGTACGAGCTCGAGGGCTGGCTCGCCGAGATCAGCGGCCTGCACGTCACCACGCTGCAGCCGGCCGCCGGCGCGCACGGCGAGCTCACCGGCCTGCTGGTGATCCGCGCGGCGCACCTGGCCGAGGGCCGCGACCCCAAGCGCATCATCATCCCGGACACGGCGCACGGCACGAACCCGGCGAGCGTCATCATGGCCGGCTTCGTGCCGGTCCCCGTGTCCAGCGACCCGCGCGGCGGAGTGGACGTCGACGTGCTGCGCACGATCATCAACGAGGGCGACATCGCCGGGCTCATGCTCACCAACCCCAACACGCTGGGGCTGTTCGACGAGCACATCGTCGAGATCGCGACGCCTGGTCCACGAGGCCGGCGGCCTGCTCTACTACGACGGCGCCAACGCCAACGCCGTGCTCGGCATCAGCCGGCCCGGCGACATGGGCTTCGACATCGTCCACTTCAACACGCACAAGACGTTCAGCACCCCGCACGGCGGCGGGGGCCCGGGCGCCGGCCCCATCGTGGTCCGCGACTCGCTGGCGCCGTTCCTGCCGGTGCCGCTGGTGGAGAAGGCGGAGGACGGCCGGTTCTTCTTCCAGTACGACCGTCCCCAGTCCATCGGCAAGGTCCGCACGTTCTACGGCAACTTCGGCGTGCTGGTCCGCGCCTGGACGTACATCCGCAGCCTGGGCGCGGAGGGGCTGCTCGAGGTCAGCGAGACGGCCGTGCTCAACGCCAACTACGTGATGGAGGGCCTGCGCGGCCTGCTGGACCTGCCCTACGGCGACCGGCGCTGCATGCACGAGTTCGTGGGCTCGGCGACGCCGCTCAAACGGGACGGCGTGCGCGCCCTGGACGTCGCGAAGCGGCTGCTCGACTACGGCGTGCATCCGCCGACCACGTACTTCCCGCTCATCGTGGACGAGGCGCTGATGCTCGAGCCGACCGAGACCGAGAGCAAGGACGCGCTCGACCATCTCATCGCGGCGTTCCAGAGCGTGGCGCTCGAGGCCAAGGACGACCCGGAGCTGCTGCACGAGGCGCCGGTGACGCTGCCGGTGCGGCGGCTCGACGAGGCGCAAGCCGCCCGCCGCCCCATCGTGAAGCAGCAGTTCCCGGAGGATGTGGAGCGCGGCGCCGGGACGCCATGAGCATCGTCAAGCTCCTGCCCGACTTCCGCGCCGGCGGCGGTGCGCAGATGGCCTTCGACGAAGGCCTGCTCGAGACGGTCGACGAGGTGATCGCGCGCCGGTACACGTGGGCCCCGCCGGCGCTCTCCATCGGCAAGTTCCAGGAGCTGCAACTGGTGCCCGGCCTGCCGTTCGAGCTGGTGCGCAGGCCCACCGGTGGCCGGGCGGTGCTGCACGGCGAGGCGTTCGAGTGGTCGTTCGCGGTGGCGTTCCCGCCCGGCGTGCCGACGACCGGGCCGCGCGCGGCGGTGGACGTCGGCGGACCCTACGGTCTCGTCGCCGCCGCGTTCGGCGCCGCGCTCAAAGAGCTCGGCCTGACGCTCGACGGCAGCGGCGAGGTACCCTACCAGCGCAGCGCGCTCTGCTTCGCCGGCGCGCTGCGCTACGACATCTGCTCCCGGGGCCAGAAGATCGTCGCCATCGCCCAGGCCAAGAAGGAAGGGCGGACGCTCGTGCACGGGTCGTTCCTCATGGAGCGCCCGCCGGACGAGCTCACGCTGGCGGTCGAGGCGCTGGTCGGCGAGGTCTGGGAGAGCGAGGGACTCGCGGGCTCGGGCGTGATGCTCGCTCCCGAGACCATCTGGAACACGACGCTGCGCAAGCTGGAGGCCGGGCTCCGCAGGCTCACGGCCGGTTGAGACCGCTGCGGCCCCGCCGCAGGACGAGGAAGGACACACGCATGACCAAGATCCTGGTGCTCGGCGGCGGACCCGCCGGCTACGTGGCCGCCGGCCGCGCCGCCCAGCTCGGCGCCGAGGTGACGGTCGTCGAGGCGCGCGAGATCGGCGGCACCTGTCTGAACCGCGGCTGCATCCCGACCAAGGCCATGGTGGCCGGCGCCGAGCGCCTCCACGAGGCGCGCCGCGCCGCGGAGTACGGTGTCGTCGTCGGCGACGTGAGCCTCGACTTCGCCGCGTTCATGGCGCGCAAGGAGGCCGCGACGACCCAACTCCGCGACGGCGTCGCGCACCTGCTCAAGGCGCGCAAGGTGCAGGTGGTGGCCGGACACGGCACGCTCGCCGGCCCCGGACGCATCACGCTGGCGCCGGGCGCCGTCCTCGCCGACGGCACGGTGCTGGAGGAGGGCGGCGAGCTCGAGGGCGACGCCGTGATCCTCGCGAGCGGCTCCGAGCCCGTGCGCATGGGCCTCTTCGACTGGGCCGACACCAGGATCATGACCAGCGACGAGCTGCTGCGCGTCGACGCGGTGCCGGCCTCGCTGGCCATCGTCGGCGGCGGCGTGATCGGCTGCGAGTTCGCCAGCGTCTTCAACCGGCTCGGCACCGAAGTCACGGTGATCGAAATGCTCCCGCAGTTGCTGCCGGGCGAGGACCAGCGCGTGGGGCGGTCGCTGCAGCAGGCGTTCAAGAAGAACGGCATCGCCGTGCACGTCAAGACCGCGGTCGAGTCGGCCGAGGGGACGGCCGCCGGCGTGACGCTGCGCCTCGCCGGCGGCGCCGAGATCACCGCCGAACGCGTGCTGGTCGCGGTCGGGCGGCGCCCGCTGAGCGCCGGCCTGGGCTACGAGGAGGCCGGTGTCGGCATCGGCCCGGGCGGCTTCGTCGTCACCGACGAGACCTGCCGCACGGCGGTGGACGGGGTGTTCGCGGCGGGCGACGTGGCGGGCCCGCCGCTCCTCGCGCACTGGGCGTACCACCAGGGCGCCATCGCCGCCGAGAACGCGGTGACCGGCTCGCGCATCGAGGTCGACCGGACGCTGGTCCCCAGCTGCACGTTCAGCTCCCCCGAGGTCGCGAGTTGCGGGCTCACCGAGGACAAGGCCAAGGCGCAGGAGGTCGAGCACGAGGTGGCGCACGTCCGCTTCAACGGCAACTCCAAGGCGGTGTGCGACGGCGACAACGACGGGTTCGTGCGCATCGTCTGCGAGCCGGGTGGCGGCAGAGTGCTGGGCGCAAGCCTGCTCGGACCGCACGTGACGGAGCTTGTGCACGAGCTCGCGCTTGCGGTTCACACTGGCCTGACGCTCGAGGACGTCGCGGCCACCATCCACGCCCACCCGACGCTCTCCGAGGCGGTCGGGGAGGCCGCGCTGGGCGGCCTGGGGCGCGGCGTCCACAGCATCTGAGTGGCGGAGCGGCACGACAGCGCCGGCACGCCGGCTGAGCACCGGTCGGCGTCCCTCCCGCGCCGCAAGCCGGCGTGGCTCAAGCACAAGGCGCCGGCGCCGCGGCAGTTCCGCGCCACCAGCGCGCTGCTCGACGAACTCGGCCTGCACACGGTGTGCCGCGAGGCGCGCTGCCCCAACAAGGGTGAGTGCTACGCGTCCGGCACGGCGACCTTCCTGATCCTCGGCGACGTGTGCACGCGCGCGTGCACGTTCTGCGCCGTGGAGGGCGAGGGCAAGCTCGCGGCTCCTCAGCCCGCGCTCGCGTCCCCGCGCTCGCGCCCCGCAGTCCGCGCCCCCCACTCGCGGAGTGTGCCTGCTCGATGAGGACGAGCCGCGCCGGGTCGCCGAGGCGGCGCGGCGTCTGGGGCTGAGGCACGTGGTGGTCACCAGCGTCACCCGGGACGATCTGCCGGACGGCGGCGCGGCGCAGTTCGCCGCGGCCATCGCCGCCGTCCGTGAGGCCGCGCCGGACGCGACCGTCGAGGTGCTCATCCCGGACCTGGGCGGCGATGAGGCGGCGCTTGGCATGGTGCTCGCCGCCCGTCCCGACGTGCTGAACCACAACCTCGAGACCGTCCCGCGCCTGTACCCGCAGGTGCGGCCGCAGGCGCGGTACGAGCGCTCGCTGGAGCTGCTCGCGCGCGCGTCCGCGTGGGCGCGCTCGCCGGGGGCCGCGCCCTCCTCAGGCTCCTCGCCGCCTCGGGCTCCTCGCCCGCTCGCCCGCTCGTCAAGACCGGCCTCATGGTCGGCCTCGGCGAGACCGCCGACGAGGTCGCCGCCGTGCTGGCCGACGCGGCGGCGTCCGGCGCGGACGCCGTGACCGTCGGCCAGTACCTGCAGCCGCGCGCCGGCTGCCTTCCGGTGGCACGCTACGTCGAGCCGGACGAGTTCGCCGCCTATCGGCGGCGCGGCGAGGAACTGGGCATCACCGTGGTCGCCGCACCGTTCGTGCGCTCGTCCTACAAGGCCGGCGAATTGCTGGAGCCCGGCGCGTGAGCATCTGGGGTCAGCCGAGAGATGGGTTCGAGGCCGGCGCGGCCACGCTCCCGCTGCCGACGCCCCAGGTCGTGGTGTTCGACCTCGACTACACGCTGCTGCGGCCGAGCGACCAGTTCGAGGCGCCGGGGTACGTGCGCACCGGCGCCCAGTACGGACTCTCGCTGGACCCCGAGCGCTGGCCGCAGGCGGAGCGTGCCGCCTACAAGGCGGTCGCGGTGCGCCGCGAGGAGACCGGCCTCGTGCACGACGACCAACTGCTGCCGGTGATCGCCCACTCCATCATCGAGGGGCTCGGCGGCGGGCCCAAGGGCGCCGTCGAACTGGCGGCCCGCGCGATCATCGCCGCCTGGAGCGACGCGCAGAACTTCGGCCTCTACGACGACGTGCTGCCGTGCCTGGACACCCTCCGGGAGGCCGGCGTCCGCATGGCGCTCCTCAGCAACGCGCTCGGCCACGGGGTGGAGGAGATCGTGGCCCACTTCGCCCTGGACGACTACATGGCCGCAGCGGTCTCCAGCATCGAGACCGGGGTCGTGAAGCCCGCGCCGCGGATGTTCTCGACGCTGTTCGGGCTGCTCGGCATCTCCGCGCGCGACGCGGTGATGGTCGGCGACAGTCTGGAGGACGACGTGGAGGGGGCCCTCGCCTGCGGCTCCCCCGCCATCCTCCTGGACCGCTCCGGCCGGCGCCGGGACCTCGCGGTCCCGCGCATCGAGTCGCTGGCCGAGTTGCCTGCGGCGCTCGGCCTCTGAGCCGCGCGCCGCCTGCCCGCTGCCGCCCCGCCCCGCTGAGCCGCCCCGGCTCGGCGTCACTCCGGCTCGGCGTCACCCCCGGCCCGGCGCCAGGGAGGTATGCGCTCCCGGGGTCGGAGCCTCTTGCGGAGCCCTTTTCGGCACCGGATGCGGCACCGGATGGGGCTCCACATGTGGCACCGGATGTGGCTCCGACACTAGTGGCACCATAAGGCTCCACATGGCAAGGCTCCGACTCCCAGACGCACATACTCCCCCGGGCGAGTCGCAGGCAAGAAGTAAAAGATTCTTGACATCATGTCTGCTTCGCTTTACACTGCGTGTGTCAAACATTCTTGACATCACCGGCATTCGCAGAGGAGGCAGTCATGCCGTTCGAAGAGAAGATGACCTGGGTGAGCCTGGTGGTCACCATCGCGGTCCCGATCTGGTACTTCGCTACCATGCTCGGCGAACTGCGGGCCACGGCGGCCGCCGACATCAACTTCCAGACCCCACTCATCGTCGCCATCGTGGCCTCGGTGGTGCTCATGATCATCGGCGCCATCGTGATGGTCGATCGCGACCAGCGTCACGGCCGTCGCGCGAGGAAGGAAGCCGGAGGACGACATCGACCGCAAGGACGAGCGCGACAAGACCATCAGCCGCCACGGCGACCTGGTGGGCTACTACGTCGCCTCCGCCGGCATGGTCGGCGTGCTGATCCTCACCATGCTGGAGTCCGACTACTTCTGGATCGCCGGTGCGCTGTACCTTTCGTTCGTGGTCGCGATGGTCGTCTCGTCGGTGGTCAAGCTGGTCGCCTATCACAGGGGCTTCTGACGATGGGCAAGCCCACACGGGTGACCAACCGCATCCGCGCGCTGAGGTTCGGCGCCGGCGAGATGACGCAGGCGGATCTCGCCGACCGGCTCGGGGTGACGCGGCAGACCGTGATCGCCATCGAGCCGGGCAAGTACTCGCCCTCGCTCGAGATGGCATTCCAGATCGCGCGCGTGTTCGGGTCCCGCTGGACGACGTGTTCCAGTATCCGAAGGAGAAGTGATGGAGACGTTCGAACTCGGCGCCGAGCCGACGGTGCTGCTGCTGGGCGGCACCGGCCGCACCGGCGGCCGCGTCCTCGGGCAGCTGCTGGACCGCGGCGTGCCCGTGCGCGCGGTGGTCCGGTCGGCGGAGCGGCTCCCCGCCGGAGTGGCGGCGAGCCGCGGCTGACCGTCGTCGAGGCGGACGTGCTGGCCTTGAGCGATGAGGAGTTCGGCCGCTGGTGGAGGGCTGCGACGCGGTGGTGTCGTGTCTCGGCCACATGCTCAGCGCGAAGGGGGTCTTCGGGCGGCCGCGCGACCTCGTCACCAGGCCGCGCGAGCGGGTGTGCCGGGCGGCCCGGCAAGGCGGCGGCCCGCGCGCCCGTGAAGGTCGTCCTCATGAGCAGCGTGTCGGTGAACCGGCCCGGGAGGCCGGACACGCGGCGCGGGTGGTTCGAGCGGGCGGGCCTGTGGCCGCTGCGCGGCCTGGTGCCGCCGGCGCGGGACAACCAGAGCGCCGCGGACTTCCTCCTCGAGGCGATCGGCCCGCGACCCGCCCGTGCAGTGGGCGGCCGTCCGTCCGGACTCGCTGAAGGAGGGCGACGTCTCGGAGTACACGCTGCACGAGAGCCTGGTGGACAGCCTGTTCCGCCCGGGCGAGACCAGCATGGCCAACGTCGCCCACTTCATGTGCGAGCTGGTGACCGACGACGCCGTCTGGGAGCGGTGGCGCGGCAAGCTGCCGGTCATCGTGGACCGGCCGGCGTGAGCTAGGGCGCCGGGACCGCCGCGGCCGAGCGCCCGGCGGCGCGGCGGCGAGCACGGCGCCGCCGGCGCCGGCCAGCCACACCTCGCCGGACGACAGTACGAGGCCGGCGCGCAGGTCTGCGTCGGTGCCGGCCTCCACCCGCTCCCAGGTCGCGCCGCCGTCGGCGGTGCGCAGCACCGTTCCTCGCTCTCCCCAGGCCCAGCCGCTGCCGTCCACGGCCACGTGTACGCCGAGCAGCACGTCCGGTACGGCGGTCTGCGCCACCCAGGTGTCCCCGCCGTCGGCCGTCATGAGGACGCTGCCCTGCGGCCGGTCGCCGTCGATGCCCCAGTCCTCCACGGCCGCCCAGCCTGTGCGCGCGTCCACGAAGCTCAGGTCGCGCACGCGTCCCCAGACGGGCAGGTCGGCGCCGGTCCAGGTGACGCCGCCGTCAGTGGTCCTCGCGACCTCGGCGCGGGTCTCGCCGAACCCCGCGCCGCCTCCCGCCCAGCCGGTGCGCGCGTCCGCGAACTCCAGGCAGAGCAGGTCGTCCTCCGTGGCTGCGGCGGCCGACCACGACAGCCCGCCGTCGAGACTCGTGAGCAGGGTCCCGGCGTCGCCGGCGACCACCACCGTGCCGTCGGCGGGTGCGGCGACGGCCTCGCAGGTCCGTCGCCGGTCGACGGCGGGGAGCACCGTCCAGGAGCCGCCGCCGTCGCCGTGGACGATGGTGCCGCGCGTGCCGACGGCCCAGCGCGTGGACTCCCGACGGCCAGGCCTTCCAGGGTCTCGTCCTTGGCCACGACGACGGACGACCAGCCCGACCCGCCGGCGCTCGCTGTCAGCACGAGCCCGCGGCGCGCCGGCGAGCACCACCTGACCGGCACCGCCGGCGGCGAGCGCACGCAGGTCGGTCCTCTGGCCGCTGCCGAGCGCGCTCCAGGTGGCGCCGCCGTCGGAGCTGCGGCAGAGGGCGCCGCCGGCGCCGCCGGCCAGGACGAGCGCGCCGCCGGGCGCGGCCAGCGCGCCGCACGGGCCAGGGACGGGCAGCTGTGCTGTCCTCCAGCGACGGCCGCCGTCGCTGCTGCGCAGCACCATGTCGGGGCCGACCGCCCAGATGCGACCGCGGGGCAGGAGCGCGGACGCCGCGCAGGCTCACCTTGGTGGGCGTGCGCAGCTTGCGCCAGGTCCAGCCGCCGTCGGCGCTCGAGAGCACCACGCCCTGGGCCCCGGCGGCCGCCGCGGTGCCGTCAGGGGAGCATGGCGACCGAGAACAGCGGCCCGCCGGTCAGCGTCTTGCGCCGCTTCCAGGTGCGGCCGCCGTCGCGCGTGCGCATCAGCATGCCCCGGTTGCCTGCGGTCACGCCGTGCAGCCGGTCCGAGAAGGCCACGGAGAACAGGGTCTCGCTGGTCGGCGAGCGCTTCACGGACCAGGTGAGCCCGGCGTTGGTGGTGTGCAGCACGGTGCCGCGGTCGCCGACGGCCCAGCCCTCGCGGCGCGACACGGCGCAGGTGCTGAAGAGGTCTTTGGTCGGTGACGCTGGGGGCCGCGCTCCAGGTGGCTCCGCCGTCGGCGGTCCTCAGGATCGTGCCGCCGGCGCCGACCGCCCAGGCGCGGTCCGTCGTGGCGGCGGCCACGGAGAAGAGGTCGGCAGTCGTGGGCGACTGCTGGCCGCGCCATCCGGCTCCGCCGTCGGTGGTGCCGGCAATGGTGCCGTGGGTGCCGACCGCCCATCCGGTGCCCGTGCCCGAGAAGGCCAGGCTGGTGAACTGATTGCCCTGCGGGAGGGGGTTGAGCCAGCGCCATGAGAGCGCCGGCAGCGGCGGAGAGGCGGCGGTGCGGGCCGCGGTCGCCGCGCGCCGCGCCGGCGACGCGGCGTCTCCCGGCGCCGCCAGGTCCGCGTCGGC
Source organism: uncultured Thermoleophilia bacterium (assembly GCA_963747935.1). Lineage (GTDB taxonomy): Bacteria > Actinomycetota > Thermoleophilia > UBA2241 > UBA2241 > CAIXSE01. The sequence continues at coordinate 49,999 of CAVVGY010000008.1, forward strand.
GGCGAACCGCCAGGTCGCGCCGCCGTCGTCAGACACCAGGAGCATGCGGCCGCGGTACTTGCCCGGGCGCAGCTGCGTGCGCCCGAGCACGCCCAGCGCGGCCCCGACCGCCCGCTCCTCCTTCAGCTCTGGACCGCCCTGGTAGCTGCAGGAGAGGAACAGACGGTCGCGGGCGTCCAGCGCCACCTTGTGGAAGAACACGCTGTAGCCGGGGTAGGCCCCGGCGACGATGACCGCCGGCTCGCTCCACGAGCCGCCGGCGGGGCACGACTGGTGCACCAGCGCGCCGTAACCTCTGCCCTCGTGGTAGGGATCCACGCCGCGGCGCCACTGCCGGGTGATGAGGTGCAGCGTGTCCTTGCCGTCGCAGACGAACGCCGGGTAGGTCTGCCGGCCCTCCTGCACGGTGGGGTCGGTCTCGGAGGCCCAGCCCGTGCTGAGAACGGGCACGGGCTGGGTCCAGCCGGCGTCCGCGGTGAGCGGCGCCAGGGACTTCGTGTACAGCGCCGGCGCGCCGTGGCCGCCGGCGATCACGTGCAGCACGCCGGCGGAGTCGAGGCAGATGCCCGGCTTGTTGTGCGGGTCGCTGCGCGTGGGCGAGGTGGCGAGCTTGTAGCGCCTGCCGATCGCGTTGGTCGCGTGGTCGTAGGTGGAGACGTAGTGGGGCGTGCCACCCTTGCCCTTGGGCGCCACCTCGGACCAGACGAACCAGGTGGTCTCTCCCCTGGTCACCGCGAACGACGCGCCGCCGGAGTCCCTGCTCAGGCCCACGCAGCGGTCGGTGACCTTGACCAGCGGCGGCAGCACCAGCTCCGTTCCCTCCAGCCGCGGCTGGGTCACCCACAACGAGTTGGTCTGGCTGCCGGGCAGGTCGGGCGGCGCCGACTCCCGCCACACGGCGAGGAACGGCGGCCCGTCGAGTTCGTTGTGGCCGACCCAGTGCTCTGTGATGAACGTCCCCTTGGGCAGATTGAAGGCCCTCCAGGTGCGGCAGTGGTCCCAGGAGACGAGGAGACAGTTGCGTGTGGTGCCGTCGCGGAGCTCCACGATGAGGGGGTTGTAGGCGCGGTCTTGACGGTCGAACACGATGCTGTCGTTGCGCAGCCCCCCGGCCCCGACGGTCTGGACGAAGGTGGGGTACTCCGCGCGCAGCGCGGCGAGGAAGTCGAGGCGCACCCAGCGGCCGCCCTCGAGTGTGTGGATGTAGGAGGTCTCGGCTCCGGAAGAGGTGCGGCTGCGCAGGTAGGCGCGCCCGCTCGCGTCGAACGCGGGCACGTTGCGCGTGTACGCGGGCGCGTAGCCGAACTGGTCGTAGAGGCCGGCGCCGGGGGCGAGGACGAAGGGGGAGGAGGCCGAGCCGGCGTCCGGCTGCGCCAGCGCCGGCCGCGCGAGCACGAACCAGACGAGCGTGAGGGCGGCGAGCGCGAGGAGGACGGCCGCCGCCGGCGCGAGGCCTGAACGGCCAGCGCCCGCCGACGTCGTGCACAGGTTCCCCCGAAGCCCTCCATCGGCTCAGGATAGCTGAAGGCCCGGGCCGGCGCCGCCCCGGCTGCGCCGGCGCCGGCCCGGGCCTTCCTCCGCAGGCGTCAGGCCAGCGTGGCCTTCACGCTCAGCTCGACGTTGCCCTTGAGCGCGCCGCTGATGGGGCAGCCGTCCTTGGCGTCCTCGGCCGCCTTCTGGAAGCCCGCCTCGTCCAGGCCGGGCACCCAGCCCTTGACGGTGATCTCCGACGTGCCGGTCTTCCAGCCGCCCTCGACCTCCTGGAACGTGACCGTCACGCTCGTCTCGAGTTTCTCGGGCGGCGTGCCCGCTTCGTCAAGGATGTGCGAGAGCGCCATGCAGTAGCAGCTGGCGTGCGCCGCGGCGACGAGTTCCTCCGGGCTGGTCTTGCCGTTGGAGCGCTCGGTGCGCGAAGCCCAGGTGACGGGCAGCGGGCCTGCGGCGCCGCTGGTCATCAGCGAGACTTCTCCCGAACCCTGACCCAGTGAGCCTTGCCAGACGGCGTCGGCGCGGCGTGGTGCGTCGGCCATGATGGAACCTCCTTCAGGGGGACTGCTGGTGGCGGACGCCGCGTGGGGGCGCGCCGTCCGCCGTCGCTCCTCTCATCCCCACGACGCGGTGAACTTGAACCGCGACGCTGCGACCGCGGCCTCTCCAGACTGTTCGTCTGCCCTCCGAACTTGGTGGTAACTGTGACGGAAGGGGCAGCGGTCCAACCATCCAGCTCGCGAGACGCAGGGGCGGACTCCGGCCAGAGGAGGAGTGCATGTCGCAGCTGATCGCCTACTGTGGGCTTGTCTGCTCCGAGTGCCCCACCTTCCTTGCCGCGCGCGCCGACGACGATGTCGCCAGGGCGAGGCGGCGGCGATCTACGCCGAGAACTTCGGCTTCGATCTGTCGCCCGCAGAGATCGACTGCGACGGCTGCAGGTCCGAGGGGGGACCCTGATGGCGTACTGCCGCGCGTGCGCCATCCGGGAATGCTGTCGCGCGAGGAGTCTCGACAACTGCGCGCTTTGCCCCGATCAGCCGTGCGAGAAGCTGGTGGAGTTCCACGCGTTCTCCCCGGGAGCAAAGGTGGCCTTCGAGGCGTTGAAGGAGCGTGCCGGCGGGGAGTACCTCCTTGCCGACTGATCGGCAGTCCAACAAGTGCGCAATCTCCTCTGCGGCATCAACTGGCTCGGTGCTGCCGCCGCTGTGTCAACAGTGCAGGAATGGTCGGGAACGCGCATGGATGGCGCCTGGAAGCTCGTCGGTCGTGGCCCGCTCATCTTCGGCCTCATCTTCATTGTGGCCGGCTTCGCGCTCGTGCTGTGGTCGGTCATCCTCGCAACGAAGGTCGACCAGGCGGTGAGCGCGATGCGCGATCAAGCCGGCTCGCAGCGGCAGGAACCCCCGCCGCTTCGATGTGCCCATCGCAAAGTCGCTGCTGCAGTCGGCCGACATCCCCTTCGTCGTCGAGGGTGACGGGATCCAGGACCTCTTCGGAGCCGGTCGCCTCGGCGCCTACAACCCGGTCACCGGTCCGGCGGCGCTCAGAGTCGCGCCTCAGGACGTCGACGATGCCCGGGCGGTGCTCGCCGACCTCGAGGCTGGGGGGTGAGGTTGGGTGCGGCCGGCCTGCGTGCGGCGGTCTTCTCCTGCTACTTCTACGCGAGCGCCCGCTCGAGGCCGTCGAGGATGAGGCCCAGGCCGAACTCGAAGTCGGCGGCCTCGTCGTACCCAAGGGTCATCGCGTGCTCGGTGACGACCTCGCGGAGATAGGGGTACTGGTCCGCAGGGATCGCCGAGAGGAAGGCCTCGGCCATCTCCTGCGGATCGCCGTCCCCGGCGGACATGTTGAGCTGCTGGCGACCGAACCCGTAGATGTAGCTGTCGATCGCCGAGAACGCGTGGAGGGCCAGTTCCACGGAGAACCCAGCTCGCCGGAGCGTGCCGATCACCCAGTCGAGGTACTGCAGCCTCCCGGGCCCGCTGCTCTCCCTCGCGTCGTTCAGCGCGCTCGCCCAGGGGTGGCGCGCGAACACCTCTCTGGCTGAGACGGCTCTCCTGCGCATGGCCTCGCGCCAGCCGACGTCGCCTGAGGGCAGGTCGATCTCCTCGATCACGAGGTCGAGCATGCCGTCCAGGACGTCGTCCTTGTTCTCCACGTGGTTGTAGAGCGACATCGCCTCGACCCCGAGCCGGCGCCCGAGCTCCCGCATCGTCAGGGCGTCGATGCCGCGCTCGTCGGCGACGGCGAGCGCGGCACGCAGCACGCGCTCGCGACTGAGCGGGGGTCTCGCTCTGGGTCCGCCGTCGATCGCCTGACCATCGGTCTCCTCTGCTGCCGCCGGTCCCAGTGGGCCGGTCACCGGAACGACGAAGAGCTTGACATACTTACGATGTAAGTTTAAACTTACGATGTAAGTTGAACGGATCGTAAGTATAGCAAGCGGGAGTCGGAGTGAGTGAGCAGTGAAGACGGTCGGTCGAACATCATCTGGCCAGCAGAAGGCGGGCGGAGCGGCGGCGCTCTACCTTGCCGTCGCGTATCTGCTGGCGATGCCCTTCTTCCTCGTCGTGGTCGACTACCCCAGCGTGGTGGACCCCGTCGAGAAGGTCGCGCTCCTCGCGGCCAACCACGCGAGCATGCACGTGATGTACCTCGTCACCTACGTGGTCTTCGGCATCGTGCTGGCCGTCCTGGCGCTCGCGCTGTACCAGCGGCTCAAGTCCGAGGCGCCGGTCCTGATGCAGGCGGCGACTGCCGTGGGCCTGCTGTGGGCGTTCGTCCTCGTCGCGAGCGGCATGGTCTTCAACGCCGGCATGGCCGCCGCCGTCGAGTTGTACCCCACTGACCCAGGTCGGGCGGTGTCCTTGTGGCAGGCGATCGAGCCGGTCGCGCAGGGTCTGGGCGGATCGGGCGGCGAGATCCTCGGCGGTCTGTGGGTGCTGCTCGTCAGCGTCGCGGGCCTCAGGGGAGAGCGTTCTCCCGGCCGCTCGGCTGGCTGGGTGTGGCGGTCGGCGTTGCGGGGCTCCTCTCCGTGGTGCCGCCTCTGAACGACGTGGGGATGGTGTTCGGGCTGCTGCAGATCGTGTGGTTCGTGGGGCTCGGGACCGCCATGCTCCGCACGGCGCAGCCGGCAGGTCAGGCGCTGGCCCCCGAGGCAGAGCCGGCGTGAGCGCAAGGGGACGCGGCCCACGGTCTCTGTTGTACGCTGAGACCGTGGGCCGCGCGCTCTCGTGCGGCGGAACGGACGGAGCGAGGGCCGGGTCGTGGCGCGAAGGCGGAGACGTGATCAGTGGCGCTGTTCGTCGCCCTCCCGGCTACGTCTGCGGCGCGGCGCTGCTCGTCGAGACGCGCTCCAGTTCGCGCGGGGCATGCAGCCCGACCAGGCCATGCCCTGGGGCAACGTCTCCAACGCCGTCGCGACGTTCGTCGCCGCGCTCCTGCTGCTCCTCGCGGGCAACGCCGCCGCGAGGCGCCCGGCGGTGTTCTCCTCACTGCTGACCACAGCCGGCCTTTGCGCCGCCGGTGTGCTGCTCCTGCTGCTCGCGGCGTTGCGCGCTGACAGTGCAGCGCTGCTCGCGGTCGCGGCAGCCTTCGCCTATCCGGCCTGGTCGCGCTCGTGCGTCTGCTCCTGCTGCTGCGCCGTCGTGCGCAAGAGCAGGTGGACTGACGCCGGAGTCGATCCCGCCTAGGCGCAGGGGCTCGCTCTACTGCTCGCCGACGCAGTAGAGCGAGCCGTCCCGGCAGCCGATGAAGATCCGGCCCTTCCACATCACCGGGGTGCTCTCGAACGCGCCGCCGGCGGCGAAGCTGGCCTTCTCCGACACGGAGACAGTGAACCAGTCACCACCGGGACTCTTGAGGGCGTCGTTGTCACCCTTCTCCGCGGCGCTTGTACCTGATCTTGTAGAGGTGGATGCGGTTGTCGTAGCCGGCCGCGACGATGGTGTCGTCCACCATGATCGGCGTGCTGATGCTGCCGCCCACGTAGAACTTGGCGACCAGCTGGGGCGAGGGGTACGGGCCGTCGCCGTTGGGGCCCGGGGACGCTGCCCGACGTCGTGTTCTGCGAGACGACGTAGAGGTTGCCGTCGATGGCCAGGAAGGAGGCGAGGCGCGGGCGGCGGCCCCACGGGTCGTAGGCGTCGTTCACCGCCACGGACCCGATCACGCCGCCCTGCCAGTCCGCCAGCTTGCGGTCGCCGGTCGGGAAGAACCACACCACGGCGTCGGAGGGGTCCCTGGACGGGTCCAGCATGAGGACCCGCCGTGCCCGCTGATGTACTGCTTCTCCACGGCGACGAGGAGCTTGCCTTCTGGGTGGGCACCGCCGTGCCGTCGAGGTCGCTGCCGGTCTTGTAGTCCCAGACGACCTTGAGGTCGCTCCGGCGCATGCCGTACACGTGGCCCGGCGCCGGAGCTGACGTAGATGACGTCGTCGAGCAGGCGCGGTGACGCCTCGAGGACGAGGTTCCCGCCGTGGGCCGAGGCGTCCCCGGAGTCGCCCAGCAGCAGCCGCTCGGCGATGACCTTGGGCTTGCGGTAGCCGTTCCAGGGCTCGTGGTGAAGGGGTCGAGCTTGTAGAACCAGCCGCTCTCGACCCCCGAGTAGAGCCGGTCCTTGTAGAAGAAGCCGCTGCCGTCCACGTCGCGGCTGTAGCTCGCGGTGAGCGGCACCGGCAGCCGCCACAGCTCCTCGCCGGTGCCGAACGACACGGCGCGGTACGGGGCGAGTGACGGGTCGGTGAAGTCCGACGGCCAGCCGCGGCGGGAGCCGGCCATCACGAGGTACTTGTCGGCCTTCGACGCCGGGTGCGGGTCCTGGATCACCGTCGGACTGCTCTTGATGATGTCGTCGTAGTCGTACTCCCACACGATCTTGCCGGTCTTCATGTCGATCTTGTGGAGCTTGCGGTCGAACGCGCCCCAGAGCAGGTAGAGCTTGCCCTTGTCGCGGACGATGGTGGGCTGGCCGGTCCAGCCGCTGCCGGACCACGGGTTGTTGGGGTGCTTCTTGGTGACCTTCCGGACGGGGGCGGTCAGGCTGCCGCCGATGAACGTCTTCCAGATGAGGGAGAGCTTGCCTGGGCGGCGGCCCCAGGCCGTAGAGCCGCCGCGTCTCGTCGCCGAGGAAGGTGCCGACCTTGACGCCGTCCCCCCCCGAGCGATGGGCGGCGGCGGGTCGACGGCCGCGCCCGTGGTCACCGTGCCTGATGAGGACGCCGGAGGCCGCCGGCGCCGAAGGAGCATCGGCGGTCGGCCGCCGCGACGACCGCTCGACGAAGCGGTCGTACAGGTCCTGCGCCCAGCCGCCGGCGACGAAGACCGCTGCGGCGATGACGACGAGGAGGGAGACGACGACGACTCGCCGGCCGCGGCGCTGACGCCGGCGGCGCAGCTCTCGGCCGCTCTCGCTGACGTAGATCCGGTATGGCGCCCCGCGGCGCGGACGGTGTGTGCCCACGACGCGCATAGCGTACCATCCGGCACATGGACCTTGGGGCTCAGGATTTGCGCGCGACCGCCGATGCACTCACCGTGAAGTCGCGCGGAATCGCATGGCCCGGTCGCCGGGCCGGACGCCTGGTGCTCGTGGCGGCGGGACTCCTTCTCGCCGCCGCCGCACTCGCTTGCGCGCTGCCCGGCCAAACGCTCGCGGAGGGGCTCGACGACGACCCGTTCGCCGAGGGGCTCACCACTACCGGCCCCACGCCCCCACCGGGCGTGCTGCCGCCGTCCTCCGCGCGTGGAGCGCTCGCCGGCGCCGGCGAGGTCCTCCTCGCAGGGGTGCCGGCGTACATCTGGCACGACGGCTGCGCTCCGACCTCGCTCGGCATGATCCTCGGGTACTGGGACGCGCACGGCTACCCGGCGCTCATCCCCGGGGACGCCGCCGCCCAGACCCGCTGGGTCGACCAGGCCATCGCCTCGCACGGCAGCGAGGGAGCGCCGCGCCACTACGAGGACTACGCGCTGCCCAGGGAGAGCGGCGGGCTGCTGCTGCGCGACAGGAGCGAGTCCCCCGCGGGCGACGAACACGCGAACGACTCGGCTGCCGACCTCATGCACACGTCCCGCAGCGCCGACGGGCTCGCCTACGGCTGGACCTGGACGGACAGGGTGGGCCCGGCGTTCGTCCACTTCGTGGGCCTCCGCCTCGCCCAGGCCTCGGCGAACTCAGAGGACTACTCCGTCGAGGATCCGGAGTCTGTGACCACGATGTTCTCCCTGCTGCAGAACGAGATCGACGCGGGACGGCCCATGGTGTTCTACGTGGACAGTGACGGCAACGGCGCCATCGACCACGCCGTCGCAGCGGTGGGCTACCGCGTGACGAGCGGGTACGCGGAGTACGCGTGCTGGGACACGTGGTACAGCCAGGTCCGCTGGGAGCAGTTCCGCGCGCCGGAGGCCGGCTACCGCTGGGGGGTCGGCGGCGCGACCCAGTTCACGCTCACGGGTCCGGCCACGCCGGCGGACGTCTCCGGCCCGGTGACCACGGTCGCGGGCGGCGACGGGTGGTCTCGTCCGCCCCTCGCCCTGTCCGTCTCGGCCACCGACGACCGTGCCGGCGTCGACTTCGTCGAGGCCGACGTGGACGGCGCAGGGTGGACTCCCCTGGCCGGCCTCCCGGCCCGACTGGAGGTCACCGGCCAGGGAGAGCACACCGTCACGTACCGGGCCACCGACATCGCCGGCAACGTCGGGGACGTCGGTGAGGTCACGCTGCACGTGGACGGCGACGGACCGGTGACGTCGGCGCGCGCCGCCCGCGTGCGGCAGGGTGCGCGCGTCTCCCTGCGCTACCGCGTGGACGACGTCACGCCGCAGGCCCGCGTGCGTCTCGTGCTGCGCACGCTCTCCGGGCGGGCGCGCGCCACGCTGCGCCCGGGCTGGCGCGCCACCGGGGCGCTCCTCGGCACATCCTGGCGCGCCACACTGCCGCGCGGCGTGTACCGGCTCTGGGTGTACGCCACCGACGAGGCCGGCAACGGCCAGGTCACGCCCGGTTCCGCGCGGATCACCATCCGCTGACAGGGCGCCCTTCGGCTTCGTCGACTGCCCTGCCGGTACGCGCGGGCCTCGCGCGGGAAGTCTCTCCCCAGTGGGCGGCGCCGCCGCCCGGTCACTGTGAGGGCGACATGGCCACCAATATCGACATCGTGCGCACCGGCTACGAGAGCTTCATCCGGGGCGACATCCAGACCACCCTCGCCATGTTCTCCGAGGACATCGAGTGGCACGAGGCCGAGTGGGCCTACGGGCCGGCATCGGGCGTCTTCCGCGGTCGCGACGAGGTGCTGCGCAGAGTCTTCGCGCCCATTCCTGAACTCAACGACGCGTTCGCGCTCGAGCCGCGCGAGTTCTACTCCGACGGCGACACCGTCATCGTCACCGGCTGCTTCCACTTGACGCCCAGAGGGATGAGCCAGTCGGTGGAGGTCCCGTTCGCACACGTGTGGACCGTGCACTCCGGGCGCATCGACAGCCTCCGCTCCTTCAACGACGTGCGCGAGATCGTCGCGCTGCACGCGAGCCGCGAAGTCTGAGCCTCGGGACCCCGGCGCGGCTGGGGTAAGCTTGGCCCATGACCGACAAGATCCGACTCACACAGTTCGCGGCCAAGAGCGGTTGAGCGGCCAAGCTGGGTCCGTGCGACCTGCAGGCCGTCCTCGATAGCATGCCCGCCGCCACCGGCGAGTTCGCCCGTCTCCTGGAGACGCGTGACGACGCCGCCGTGGTGCCGATCAGCGACGACCTCTGCCTGGTGCAGACGGTCGACTTCTTCACGCCTATCGTCGACTCGCCGCTCTGGTTCGGCCGCCTGGCTGCCGCCAACGCCCTGAGCGACGTCTACGCGATGGGCGCGCGGCCGCTGACGGCCATGAACCTGGTCGCCTGGCCGTCGGACCTCGACTTCGCCATCCTCGGCGAGGTCCTGCGCGGCGGCATGGAGAAGGTCCTGGAGGCCGGCGCCGAACTCGCCGGCGGGCATTCCATCGACGACAAGGAGCCCAAGTTCGGCCTGGCCGTCACCGGTGTCGCCAGGCCGGATGAGATCGTCTACAACGGCGGAGCCGAGGCCGGCGACAAGCTGGTGCTCACCAAGCGTCTCGGCATCGGCGTGCTGGCCAGCGGCCTCAAGAACGGCGTCATCACCGAGGAGTCCATGATGGACGCCATCGAGGAGGCCGCCGTGCTCAACGCGGCGGCGGCGACCGCGATGGCCCGCATCGGCGTGCACGCCTGCACCGACGTCAGCGGGTTCGGCCTGGCCGGCCACCTCGGCGAGATGCTCGACGCGAGCAAGGCCGCCGCGGAGCTCCACCTCGACGCGGTACCCATCCACGAAGGCGTGCTCGACCTCGTGGCGCAACAGGTCTACGCGGGCGGGCTGCGCAACAACCGGGAGTACCTGCTGCAGCGGCTGCACGAGGTGGGCCCGGCCGGCGCGGCCGAGCTGTTCCCTGAGGGCGGCCGGGGCGCCCAGGCCGGCGAAGGAGCCGGCGGCGCAGCCGCCGGCAGGTTCGCCGGCCCCATCACCGGCCAGGACCCGCGCGTGCTCATCCTGTTCGACCCGCAGACCTCCGGCGGCCTCCTCATGGCCGTCGCGCCCGAGAAGCACGGCCTGCTGCTCGACGCGCTCGGGCTCGCGGGCGCAGGCGCCTGGACCGTCGGCGAAGTGGTCGCCGGCCCCACGGGCGCCATCGTGCTCGAGGGCTAGCCCGTGCCAGACGACCTGCAGAAGCGCAGTCCGTGGGGCGAGGACGGCAGGGTCGACCCCGACGACCTGGTCCCGGACGACGAAGAGGAGGCGGTCGGGCCGGACGGCCCGAGCACCGACGTGGTCGTCCGCGCGCTCTCGGTCATCCCGTTCCTGCTGGTGGCGGCGCTCGGCCTCATCGGCGTGGTCAGCTGGGTGCTCATCCTCGTCTTCGGGCTGGGTGGCGGTGAGCCGATCTGGCGGGCGGTACAGGGCCTCTCGGCGACGGAGCTCCTCTGGCAGTTGCTTCTCGCCGTGCTGGTCGGTCTCGTCTGTATCGCCATGACCCTCCTCGCTTCGTGGGCCACGGCGCGGGGCTTCGGTGACGACTCCGGCCGGGCCTTCTGGACGGTCACGCAGGGTGTGTGGGGTCTCGGCGCTCTCGGCGTCGTGTACCTGTGGCGCTCGCCGCCCCACTGGATCTCCGAATTCGGGTTCACGGACACCGACTGGTGGTTCGCGTTCGGCGTGGTAGCGTTCGCGATGATCCTCGCGGGGGTACGCCTGCGGCGGGCGCCGCGGTCCGGGTAGCCATCCGGGCGGCGGCCGACGAGCGAGTCGACGATGAGCGAGAGCAAGCGCAAGAAGGGCGCCGGGGACGGCGCCGGAGACGCGGGAGACGGCCGCCAGGCGCAACTGCGCTCTCTGGCGGCGGTCGACGAAGTGCTGCGCGAGCCTGCCGCCGAGGACCTGCTCGCGCGATACCCCCGTGCGCTGGTGGTCGACGCCGTGCGCGCCGTCCTGGACCGGCTGCGCGCGGAGATCCTCGCCGGGGGAGACGCCGCGGCGGCGGAGGACCTCACCCCCGCCGCCCTCATGCCCTGGGTCGCGATGCTGCTGGACGCGGCGGTCACGCCGTCCCTGCGCCGCGTCATCAATGCGACCGGCGTCGTGGTGCACACCAACCTCGGTCGCGCGCTGCTGCCGCGGGCGGCGGTCGAGGCCGTCGTCACCGCCGCCATGAGCTACTCGGACCTCGAGTACAGCCTGGCGCGCGGCGACCGCGCCTCGCGCCAGGACCACGTCCGCGATGTGCTCTGCACGGTCACCGGTGCGGAGGACGCGCTCGTGGTCAACAACAACGCCGCCGCGATCCTGCTGGCGCTCGCGGCCACCGCCCGCGGCGGCGAGGTGCTGGTCGCCCGCGGCCAGCTGGTCGAGATCGGTGACGGGTTCCGCATCCCCGACCTCCTGCGCGAGAGCGGAGCCGAACTCGTGGAGGTCGGCACCACCAACCGCACCTACCTCAAGGACTTCGAGGCCGCCTGGACCGAACGTACGCGCGCGGTCCTGCGCGTGCACACGAGCAACTACCGCGTCGTCGGCTTCACCACGGAGCCGGAGCTCGAGGAACTGGCGACGCTGGCGCACGACCGTGACGCCCTGCTCATCGACGACCTCGGCAGCGGCGCGCTGGCCGATCTCGAGCTGTTCCGCGAGGAGCCGGCGCTGGCCGACAGCGTCGCCGCCGGTGCGGACATCGTCACCTTCAGCGGCGACAAGCTCCTCGGAGGCCCGCAGGCCGGCATCGCCGTCGGCCGAGGCCCGGCGATCCAGGCGATGCGCCGCCACCCGCTGGCGCGAGCCCTGCGCATCGACAAGCTCGACCTGGCGGCGCTCGACGTCGTGCTGCGGCTCTACCTCGATCCGCAGCGAGCCATCGCCGAGATCCCCACGCTGGCCGCGCTCGCGCAGACCCTGGACGAGGTGCGCGACCGCGCCGATCGGCTGCGCGAGCTGTGGATCGGCGCCGGCGTGCCCGCCGACCGTCTCGAGGTCGTCGAGACGGTCGCCCGCGCCGGCGCCGGGGCGCTGCCAGTGACCGAGGTGCCCAGTGCGGCCGTCGCCGTCGAGGTGCCCGCGGGCGAGGCCGACGAGCGCGCCGCGCAGCTGCGTCACGGCGCGCCGGCCGTGGTCTGTCGCGTGCAGGACGGCCACCTGCTCTTCGACCTCCGCGCCGTCGGCGAGGACGAGCTCCAGGAGCTCGCCGCCGCCGCCCTCGTCGCCCTGGTCTGAGTCCGCCGTGTCCGACCGTCCGCCGCTGACCCTCGGCACTGCCGGCCACATCGACCACGGCAAGACAGCGCTCGTCACGCGCCTCACCGGCAAGAACACCGACCGCCTGCAGGAGGAGAGAGAGCGCGGCATCTCCATCGAGCTCGGCTACGCCGAGCTGGAGCTGCCGTCCGGGGCCCGGCTCAGCGTCGTCGACGTTCCGGGCCACGAGCGCTTCGTCCGCACCATGGTGGCCGGCGCGACCGGCGTGGACCTGTTCCTGCTGGTCATCGCCGCCGACGACGGCGTGATGCCCCAGACGCGTGAGCACCTCGCCATCATCCAACTGCTGGGCGTGCGCGACGGAGTGGTGGCGCTCACCAAGGCCGACCTCGTGGACGAGGAACTGCTCGAGCTGGCGGAGGACGACGTGCGGCAGTTCCTGGATGGGACGCCGTTCGCCGGCTGCGAGGTGGTCACCGTCAGCGCGAAGGACGGGCGCGGCTTGGACGACCTGCTGGCCGCGCTCGAGCGCGCGGCGAAGCGCGCGGAGGCGGGCCGCCACGCCGGCCCGGCCCGCCTGCCCGTGGACCGCGTGTTCCCGCTCAAGGGCATCGGCACGGTGGTCACCGGCACGCTCTGGTCTGGCGAGATCAAGGCCGGGGACGGCCTGGTCGTGGTGCCGGGCGGCGCCCGCGCCGGCGTTCGCAGCGTGCAGGTGCACGACCACGAGGCCGAGGTGGTGCACGCCGGCAGCCGCGTGGGGGTGAACCTCCGCGGGCTGGACCGGGACGACGTGGCCCGCGGCGACTGGCTGGCGGCGCCCGCCGTGGCCGCGCTCGCCGGGCGCCGCTTCGACGCCTGGGTCAGCGTCCTGGCCGGGGCGCGCCCGCTGCGCTCGGGCGACCAGGTGCGGCTGCATCACGGCACGGCGCAGTACCTGGCCCGGGTCGCGCCGCTTGAGGGCAGGGAGATCGCGCCCGGCGCGTCCGTCCCGGCGGTCGTGCGCCTGGACGCCGACGCCCTGGCCCTGCCGCACGATCGCTTCATCGTCCGCTCGCTCTCGCCGGTGGCCACGGTGGCCGGCGGTGAAGTGCTGCTCGCCGGCGCTCAGCGCTGGCACGCGCGCGAGCGGCACGCCGCGTTCCTGTCCGCCGTCCGTGCCGGCGACATCCGCGCGGCCGTCCGGGCGCTGGCCGAGGACCGCGGGCAGCACGGGCTCACCCGGGACGACCTCGCGGACGCCGGGTTCGCTCCCGGCAAGACGGCCAAGGCCCTGGCGGCGGCCGTGGGCGACGGGGAACTCGAGGGACTGACGCCGCCCGGCGGGACCGAGGCGGCGCGCTGGTTCGGCCCCGGCGAGGTGGCGGCGCTGCGCGCCGCCCTCCTGGCCGGGGCCGCCGAGCGCACCGCCGCGCGCCCCGAGCGCCCGTTCAGCAGCGCGGCCGAACTGGCCGCGCTCGTGCCGGCGCTGCCGGCCGCGGACGCCGGCCTCCTGCTGGACGGCCTGGTGGAGGCCGGAGACCTGGTCGCCGGCGAGGGCGGCTACGCGCCCGCCGGCGCCGGCGTGCTCGGCGACGAGCAAGCGGCCCTTGCCGGGCAGGTGCTCGCGCGCATGGCCGCCGACCCGCTGGCGCCGCCCACGCTCGCCGTGCTGGCCGAGGACCTGCGGCGTCCGCCGCGCGAGCTCGGCCAGCTCCTCGACGTGCTCGCGCGCCGCGGTGACGTCACGCGCGTGGACAAGGACCTGTGGTTCACGCGCGCGGCCATCGACGGCGCCCGGGACGTGCTGCTCGCGCAGCTCGAGAGCGCCGGCGAGGTCACACTGGCCGGGTTCCGCGACGCCGCCGGCTGCGGTCGCCGCAACGCGCAGGCCCTCCTCGAGTACTTCGACCGGGAGGGCCTCACCTTGCGCCGCGGCGACGTCCGAGTGGCGCGCCGCCGCCGCGCCTGAGGGCCAGTCCGCACCCGCCCGGGGCGCTCAGCCCTCGCCGAACGTCGCCACCTGGTCGCGCCCGCGCCGTTTGGCGAGGTACATCGCCCAGTCGGCCTTGTTCAGGAGGTCCTCGCGCCGGTCGGCGTCGTCGGGGTAGCCGGAGATGCCGATGCTCACCGTGAGCGGCACCCCGTTGGCGGTGAACCCCGCCTCCTTGAGGCGCGTGCGGATGCGCTCCGCGACGGCGAACGCCTCCTCCCGGTCCGTCTCCACCAGGATCACGACGAACTCCTCGCCGCCGTACCGTCCGGCGACGTCGACGTTGCGCACCGACTGTTCGATGACGTGGGAGACCTCGCGCAGGACGGCGTCCCCGGCGCTGTGGCCGTTGGTGTCGTTGTAGCCCTTGAAGTGATCGAGGTCGCAGAACAGCACGCTCAGCGGCCGCTGCAGCTCGCGCGCCCGGTGAAGCTCCTCGCTCAGGCGCTCGTGCAGGTAGCGGTGGTTGTAGAGGCCGGTGAGCGCGTCGGTGATCGCGTCGATCTCGGCGCGACTGAGGCGCACCGCCGCGGTCTGGAGCATCGAGGCGAACGTCTGGCGTCCGTCGCCGCGCAGCGCTTCGTTCTCGGAGGCGGAGAGCGCCGGTATGTCGGCGGCGGCGACGGCGACGATGGAGCCGGTCGCATCGAGGATCGGGGCCAGGCCGGTGATCCACACGCCCCACTCGTCCGCGAACACGGTGTTCACGTCCGGCTGCCGTCCCGCCAGCGTCTGCTGCAGCTCGTCGTCGGCGAAGATCTCGTCGCCGAGGTGTGACTTCTCGTTCGGCCCCTCCTCCGGGTCCACGCCGATGATGTAGCGCTTCTCCACCTGCGCGTGGGTGGTGAGGAACCGGGTGGGCGGGTTGGCGTCGCGGACCTCGCGCAGCACGGCCTCGATCTCGCGATACGCGTTGCTGCTCTCGTCGTCGAGCGCCACCAGCGCCCGGTGGGTCTCGCCGCGGATGCGGGAGGCGGCCTGCGCGGCCACCTCCCCCGCCGCGATGCGCCGCCGGGCGATGTCCTCGAGCACGCGCAGGAACGCGTCCACCATCTCCGGGTCGAACTGCGTCCCGCTGCACTCCCGGAGCTCCGTCAGGCACTCGGTGTAGGTGAGCGCGGTCTTGTAGGGCCGCCGGCACGACATGGCGTCGTAGGCGTCGACCACTGCCATCGCCCGCGCCAGCGACGGTATCCCCTCGCCGGCCAGCCCGTCCGGGTACCCCGTGCCGTCGTAGTGCTCGTGGTGGTGACGCACACCGAGCACGAGCTCCTGCGGGAACAGCGGGCGGATGATGTCCGCGCTCACCACGGGGTGCTCGCGCATCTGTTCCCACTCCTGCTGGTTGAGGCGGCTGGGCTTGAGCAGGACGCGGTCGGAGATGCTGATCTTGCCGATGTCGTGCAGGTACGCCGCCTCCTCGATCGAGGAGAGCGTGTCCTCTTCCCAACCGAGCTGGCGGCCCAGCATGACGGTGTAGGCGGCCACTCGGGCGGCGTGCCCCAGCGTGTAGTAGTCCTTGGCGTTCAGCGCCGAGCTCAGCGCCTTGAGGTTGCCGAGGTGCATGCCCTTGATCTCGTCGTAGAGCTGAGCGTTCTTGATCGCCAGCGAGAGCTGGGTACCGACGCGTTCGAGCAGGTGGGTGTCCACCCCCGCGAACGCGTCCGGGTCCGCGGCGCTGAGGGCGAGCACGCCCAGCAGCCCGGTCTCCGACGGCAGTGCGATGATCACGCCGGACGAGAGGCCCTCGATGGCCGGCGAGCCGGCGAGCGGGGGCAGGTCGTCCGGCAGGCGCACGACGAGCACCGCCTCGGCGGCGATGCGCTCGATGAACTTCGGCTCGAAGTCGTTCAGCGAGAAGCCGACCAGCGCCTCGGCCTGCGGGCGCGAGCCGATGACCCTGGCCACGGTCGTGCCCTCCAGCAGCAAGAGCCCGTATTCGTCGAACGCCATCAGCTGGCGGAGCTCGTCGACGGCCGCCTCGACGACCTCCTCGAGGTCGAGGCTGGCGGCCGTGCGCGCGGCGATGTCGTTGAGCAGGCGCGTCTCCCGGGCCGCCTGCTGCTCGCGCTCGAACAGCGCAGCGTTGTCGATCGCCAGCGCCGCGGCGTTGCAGATGGCGGCCGCCGTGTCGATCTCCGTCTGCGTGAACGTCCGTTCGGCGCCGCTCTCGACGAGCTCCACGGTGCCGATCACCCGGTCCTTGACGATCAGCGGCAACGTGGCCCAGCTCTTGTGCTCGAAGTCGCGGTTGATCTCGTGCACGGCCGGCGTGAGCCTCGGGTCGCGGAGCGACCCGACGATCGCCGGCCGCTTCGTCGCGATCACCTCCTGCGTGACGGCGGCGTCCGCGATCGCCAGCCGCCGCCCGATCCAGCCCTCGTCCACCTCGCCGCGCGCCACCCGCATCAGGGTGTGCAGCTCGTCGCCCTCGATCACGGTGATCTCGCACTCGTCCACGTGGACGCTCTCGCACAGGCGCTTGCCGGTGGCGAGCAGCGTCGCGTGCAGGTCGAGGTTGCTCGTGAACTCGAGCGCGGACTCCGTGACGAGCGCCATGCGGTGCAGGTTCTCGTCGATCCGGCGGTAGAGGCCGGCGTTGGCGATCGCCTGGCCGGCAGCCTGTGCGAGACCCACCACGAGCTCCTCGTTGGCGAACGGCCAGGTCTCCCGGTTGGTCAGCGAGATGAAGCCGATCACCTCGCCGTGGCTGATCAGCGGGACGTCCAGTGCGGCCGCGTAGCCCCACTTCTCAGCCTCCCTGATCTCCATCTCGGTCATGCGCGGGTCGTGCAGGATGTCAGGCGTGCCGACCGGCCGCAGCGTCTCGAGCGCCTCGACGAACGTGCAGTAGTCCGCGATGGGGTACCGCGCACCCACGGGGTCGTGCTCCCAGTCCTCACCGGCGGACAGCACGACCTCGATCTCGTCGCCGTCCAGACGGTAGACGTCGCAGTAGTCGGCGCCGGAGACCTCCAGCAGGCGCTCCGCCGCCGTGTGCAGCACGGCGTCCACATCCAGCGAGGCGCCGAACTCCAGGCCCGAGTCGGCGAGCAGCCGCAGGTCGTCGTTGCTGCTCTCGAGGCGCTGCACGAGCATCGCCTTCTCGAACGACCCCGCCAGCAGACGGCCGACGTTGCGGATGACGTCGAGGTGCACGGTGTAGTCCCGCACGCGGGTGTCGAACACGTCGATGAGGCCGATGGGGCGGCCCTCGACCACCAGCGGCAGCGAGACCATGCTGCGATAACCCCAGGTGCGGTACGCCTCCCGTTCGGCATCGCCGAGCGGGTGCGCCTCGAGGTCGCCGACGACCATGGGCTCGTCGGCCGCGAGTGCGGCCACGGTGCCCGCGTATGCCGAGAGCTCACGCTCCGTGCCGATCTCGTCGATGTCCCAGCCGCGGCTGTCGAAGCTCGCCAGGCAGCGCAGCACGTCGCCGTCCACCTGCCAGATGTCGCAGTCGTCGGCACTCAACAGCGCGCGCAGACGCTCTGCGACCGCCCGCGCGAGCTCCTCCAGGGTGCCGGCCTCGTTGAGGCGGTCGCCGAGCTCCACCAGCTCGCGCAGCGCGGCGTTGCCGCGGCGCAGGCCGGCGAGCAGATCGGCGTTGCGCAGCGCGTCCGCCACGGTGCGCGCCGCCTCGGGCAGGAACCAGCGCACCTCGTTGAAGTCCCGTTCGTGGAAGTCGTACAGGTCGATCAGGCCGACCTCCCGGTCGTTGCTCACGAGCGGGACGGACGCCACGCTGTGGTAGTCCCACTCGGCGTAGTCCTCGCGCTCCTCGTCGGTGAGGCGCTCGTCGTCGAGGGAGGCGATGATCAGGATCCGCCGCTCCTCGATCGCCTGCTTGGTCGACGGGAACCGGTCGGCCCTGAGGATGCGTCCGCGGGCCTCCTCGTCGACCCCGTTCCCGTCGATGCTCGCCAGGCAGCGGATGTAGCCCTCCTGCAGCCACCAGACGTCGCAGTCGGCGCAGCCCGTGGCCCTGCGCAGCCGCGCGGCCGCGCGCTCGGCGATGTCCTGCGCGGTCTCGGCCACGGCCAGGTCGGCCCCGAGCTCGACGACCACCTCGCGCAGGCGCGCGACCTCGCGCGCCTCCCCGAGCAGCGCCGTGCTGTCGAACACGCCGGCGACGAGCTGGCAGATGCTCGTCAGGAACTCCAGCTCGGCCTCCCAGTCGCGGGCGTCGTCGGCGTAGATGTCCACGAGGCCGACCAGCTCTCCGCCGGCGACCAGCGGCATCGTGACCGAACTGCGGAACCCCCACCGGCGGTACACGCCGACCTCGTCCGCGCCGAGGCGCGGGTCGTCCAGGTCCTTGACCACCAGCGGCGTGAGGTCGAGGAGCGTGCGCTCGAGCGAGGGGTACCCCGCGGTGTCGAGGACCTTGTCCTCGAGGGTCGGGTCGGCGCCGTCGCCGGTGCAGCTCACGACGGCCCGGATCACGCCGCCGGAGACGCGCCACACGTCCACGCAGGTCGCGCTCGTGGCCCCGAGCAGCCGTTGCGCGAAGCGCAGCACGAAGCGCTCGAAGTCGTGGCTCTGCGCGACCTCGCGCGAGAGCTCGACGAGCTCGTGCACGCTCCTGTCGCGCTCGGCGAGCTCGTCGAAGGTGCGCTGCACCGCCCGTGCCTCGGCACAGACGCGGGCGATGCCGTCGAGCACGTCGGCGTGCCGGGAGAAGTCGCGATCGCCGGCGTCGCTGAGCTCGATGGCGCCGGCGAACCTGCCGCGCAGCACCACCGGCGCCCAGGCCAGGGAGCCGCAGCCCCGGCGCCGCAGCGCCAGGCGGGCGCGCCGGCTCAATCCTTTGGCGCCGGCGCGCAGGCACGTCACCGGCGCCTCCGCCGGGTCGCCGTCCACTGGCACCCAGTCAGCCGTCTTCCAGGCGCCGCGGCGGCCGGAGTCGGACTCACCTCTGTCCACCGATACGGCGAGGGTGAGGTCCTCCCCGTCGGCGACGAACACGTCGCAGCGCGGCGCGCCGGTGATGGAGCACAGCATGCGCGCCGCCTCGTGCGGGACCCGGTGCGGGTCGTCGGCGAGCAGCGACATCAGGTCGAGTCCCGCGCCCAGCACGGTGCGCATGTCCTGCGACTGCCGGCGGAGCTCCGCGAAGTCGCCCGGCTGCGCGCCGCCGTCCGTCTCCGCCTCGGTCGGGAGCAGGGCGTACACGTCATCGGCGAGGTAGCGGCGGTGGCCGCCCGGGCTGCGGTGGGCGGCGATGCGCCCGACGTCGGTCCAGCGCCGCACCGTGTTGGCGCTCACGCCCAGTACGGCCGCGACGTCGCCGACGCGGAGCCAGATCGATTCCGTCTTTGCTGGTACGGACGACAAATCTCCCCCTCACAGCTGCCCGCTGGTGCACCACGTATCGGCAGTATCCACCTGAAGCTTGACCAAAACTCCCATGCCGTTCGGGCAAGCCGGGAGGTTCGAGAGGATGGCGCTGTGGTGCTCCAGGGCACACCAAACGCCGCCCTTGGCCCTGCGCTCGCGGTCGGCGTAGCATTCCGGTCGACCATCACCGCCGGCGCCGCCCGCGGTACGAGCAGAGGAGCTGACGACATGCGCAAGGGCAGGGTGGAGGGCAAGGTCGCCCTCATCACGGGCGTCGCGAAGCAGGACAGCATCGGCTACGCGACGGCCAGGGTCTTCCACGAGGAAGGTGCGCTCATCGCCATCTGCGACATCGCCGAGGCGACGCACGATTGCGCCGCCGCGCTGCGCGAGCTGGGCGCCACGGTGAGCTCGCACACCGCCGACCTCACGAAGATGGATGCCGTCCGGTCCACTGGTGGCCGAGGTCGTGGAGTGCTACGGCCGCATCGACGTACTGGTCAACAACGCCGGCATGGTGGTGTTCGGCCAGGACGAGGAGTTCAAGGCCTTCCAGGACCTCAGCGAGGACGAGTGGGACTTCGGCATCGCGATCAATCTCAAGACCCAGTTCAACGTGACGCGCACCGTGGTGCCGGGGATGATCGAGCGCGGCTACGGCCGCATCGTCAACATGAGCTCGGTGACCGGACCCGTGGTCGCCAATCCGGAGGAGGCCGCGTACTGCGCCGCCAAGGCCGGCGTACTCGGCATGACGCGCGGCCTCGCGCTCGACGTGGCCAAGCACGGCGTGACCGTCAACGCCGTGGGTCCCGGCTGGATCGCCACCGGCTCGCAGGCCGAGGGTGAGGACGTCGGCGGCCTCAACACCCCGATGGGCCGTTCCGCGTTCCCCGACGAGGTCGCCAAGCTGGTGTGCTTCCTCGGCAGCGACGACGCGAGCTACATCACCGGCCAGCTCGTCGTGGTGGACGGCGGCAACACCATCCAGGAGTACAAGGGGCCGAGCGAGCTCTACTACTGAGTCTCTTCCAAAGGTCTCTGGTGGAGGGGGCCGCGGTCGTCCTGCGGGGCGACCGCGGCCCCCTCGGTGTCCCGGCACGGGGCGCCTCGTCAGTAATGGCCAGCCCCGGGCGCGAGCGATATGCTTGCCGGACAGTGAACGGCCGTTCAGCCTTTGCGCGCGGCCGTCCGGTGTCCGTCACAAGGGGAGGCGTATGACATCCGACATGACCGGCAAGACGGTGGTGATCACCGGCGCCGCGGGCGGCGTCGGCGCCGCCGTGGCGCGGCGCTTCGCGCAGGCCGGCGCCGCGCTGGTGCTCGGCGACCTCAACGCCGTCGCGCTCGAGGATCTCTGCGGCCAGCTCGCCGCGCTCGCCGAGGTCCACGGTGTGACCTGCGACGTCAGCAGCGTCGCCGACCTCGAGAACCTCATGGCCGAGGCGGTGTCGGCGACGGGGCGCATCGACGTGCTCGTCAACACCGCCGGCCTCTGGGTCGAAGGCCCCACGGAGGACACGTCCGAGGCGGACTGGGACCGGGTGGTGGACGTGAACCTCAAGGGCACGTTCTTCGCCTGCAGCCGCGCCATCCCGGAGCTCAAGAAGACCCAGGGCTGCATCATCAACCTCAGCTCGGACGCCGGGCTCGTCGGGACGCCGGAGACGGCGGTCTACACGGCGTCAAAGGGCGGAGTGAGCGTGATGACCAAGGCGCTCGCCATCGAACTGGCGCCGCACCTGGTCCGGGTCAACGCCGTCTGCCCGGCGGACATCATGACGCCGATGCTGCAGTACCAGGCGGACACCTACGGCGGGGGCGACCCCGAGGGCTACTTCAAGCGACTGCTCGCCAGCTACTTCCAGGGCGACAAGGCGCGCTTCATCACGCCGGAGGAGGTGGCGGAACTGATCTTCTTCCTCGCTTCGGCGCCGGCAACGCCGATCACCGGCGCGAACATCTCCATCGACTTCGGCACGTCCGCCGGCTACGGCTACGCGTGATGGCGACAGGGTGACATGAGCGAGCGCGCGGACAGGCGTCCGGGTCGGCCGGCGCCGCGCGGGGGCCGGCTCCTGCCGGCCCGTCTCGCGGCGCCTCTCGCGTCCGCGCTGCTGGCGGCGCTCGCCGTGCTCGCGCTCGCCGGCCCGGCCGCCGCGGTCTACCACCCGGGCGACGACTGGCGGCACGTGGAGTCCACGCTCCAGGCGCTCAACCGGCGGCCGCCGCGCGTGCCGGTCGTGGTCCTGCTCGGCGGCTCCGCCGCGCGCGAGTGCATCACCACGGAGCCCGGCTGGAGCGCTCAGATCGCCGCCCAGGGGGGCGGCCGCGTGCGCGCCCTCAACTTCGGCTCGTCCAGCCAGTCGTTCAAGCACGACCTGACCATCGTGAACGCGCTACCGCCCATCCCGACGGTCGTGCTCATCGGCCTCAACGTCGGGCGCTACACGAGCATCCCGCCCCAGGCGACGGTGCTCGAGACGCCGGCGCTGGCCCGCGGGGCCGGCGTCTACGACTCGCACCGCTTCCACGTGGGCGACCAGCTCTCGGACGCAGCCAAGCGCGGCATCGTGCGCACCTGGCTCGCGGTCAAGTACCCGCGCTTCCGCGAGCGGTACGCCGGCAACACCGCCGTGCTGCGCGAGCTCATCGCGCTCTGCCAGGACAAGGGCTTCTACCCGGTGCTCGTGGAGCTGCCGCTCAACCTGCCGATCGTGCGGCACTCCTGGGACGCGGCGCGCGACCGCTACCGCCGCGGCGCGCGCGCGGCGGCCACCACCTTCGGCATCCCCTACGACGACTTCATCGCCCGCATCGGGCTCGTCAGCAACGACTTCGTCGACGTCTCCCACCTCGTCGAGCCGGGCCGGGTCAAGTACCAGCGCCGGCTCTCTCACGTCGTCGCCGCCAGGCTCAAGCGGTACGGCCTGGCCCCATGACCTCACCCGCCCTACGCCATCCACGGAAGGAGCGCCTCACAGACCATGGCTGAGAAACCGTTCGTCCACCCCTACATCCCGAACTCGGTGCCTGAGACCAAGCAGGCCATGCTCGACGAGCTCGGGCTGAGCAGCGTGGAGGAGATCTACGCCGAGATCCCCGACCGCCTGCGGTTCAAGGGCACGCTGGACATCCCGCCGGCGATCCTCAGCGAGCGGCAGTTGCGCAAGCACGTGCAGGGACTGCTCGACAAGAACACCTCCTCCGTGGACTTCATGAACTTCTGCGGCGCCGGCTGCTGGCAGCACCACGTGCCCTCCGTCGTCGACGAGATCATCAACCGCGCCGAGTTCGTCAGCGCCTACTGCGGCGGCGACTACTCGGACCTCGGCAAGTACCTCACGCGCTACGAGTTCAACAGCATGATGGGCGAACTGCTCGACTACGACGCCGTCGCCAACCCCATCTACGACTGGGGCGACGTGGCCGGGCGCTCGTTCCGCATGGCCCGGCGCATCACCGGCCGAGACAAGGTGCTCGTCCCGGCGCACATGAGCCCCATGCGCCTGATGGAGGCGCGCACGCTCTGCCAGCCCGAGTCGATGGCCAACAGCACCAAGATCCGCTTCTACGAGTGGGACCGCGAGACCGGCATGGCCGACCTCGAGGATCTGAAGAGCAAGCTCGACGACTCCTGTGCCGCCGTGTACTGGGAGAGCCCGAGCTACCTCGGGACGATCGAGGCCAACGGCGCCCGGATCATCGAGCTGGCGCACTCGGCCGGCGCGCTGGCCATCGCCGGCGTGGACCCGGTCACGCTTGGGGTGTTGACGCCGCCCGGCACCCTCGGCGCCGACATCGCCTGCGGCGACATCCAGCCGCTGGGCATGCACATGCACGCCGGCGGCGGTTGCTCGGGCTTCATCGCCTTCAAGGACGACGACCCCGTGTTCGCCCAGGAGTGCCCGCTCGAGCTCTACACCGTCATGGAGACCGCCACCCCCGGCCAGTACTCGGTCGGCGAGGCGCTCCCCGACCGCACCAGCTACGGCGCCCGCGACCAGGGCAAGGACTGGGTCGGCACGGCCTCGGGCCTGTGGACCATCGCCGCCGCCGTGTACATGGCGCTCATGGGCCCGCAGGGCTTCAGGGAGCTCGGCGAGACCTGCATCGCGCGTTCGCACTACGCCGCCAAGAAGCTCGGCGAGCTGCCGGGCGTCCAGATCAAGCTCTCGCCGAGCTTCTTCAAGGAGTTCGTCGTGGACTTCAGCGGCACCGGCAAGACCGTGGCCGAGATCAACAAGGCCCTGCTCGGCCACCAGATCTTCGGCGGCAAGGACCTCTCCGCCGAGTTCCCCGAGCTCGGCCAGAGCGCGCTCTACTGCGTCACCGAGTACTACGACCAGGCGGACATCGACGCGTTGGTGTCGGCGGTCAAGGAGGTGACCCGATGAGCGACACGATGAAGAGCGCAGCCGAAGACAAGATCGCCCAGCTGGCGAAGCTCCGCCGCGACGGCGGCGTACTGCGCGACTACCGCGCTCCGCGCTGGGACGAGCCCTTCATCATGGAGCAGGGCTCGGCGGGCGAGCGCGGCATCCTCGTGCCGCTCGCCGAGGACGGCGTGACCGCCGAGGTCGGCGCGGCGGCGGACTACATCCCCGAGGGGATGGCCCGCGCCGCCGCCCCCGAGCTGCCGGAGATGGCCCAGTACCAGGTCATGCGTCACTACCTGCGGTACGCGCAGATGACGCTGGGCATGGACCTCGGCAGCGACATCAGCGAGGGCACCTGCACCATGAAGTACTCGCCCAAGATGCACGAGGAGCTCATCCGCGGCCACAGGGCCGCCGACGTGCACCCGTGGCAGGACGAGGACACCCTGCAGGGCCTGCTCGAGATCGTCTACGAGACCGGGCAGTACCTGAAGTCGATCAGCGGCATGGACGCCTTCACCCTGCAGCCCGGCGGCGGCTCGCACGCCGTGTTCACCAACGCCTGCGTGATGCGCCGCTACTTCGAGGCCAAGGGCGAGCTCGGCCAGCGCAACGAGATGATCACGACGATCTTCTCGCACCCGTGCGACGCGGCGACGCCCATGGTGGCCGGCTTCAAGGTCATCACCGTCATGCCCGACGAGAACGGCTACCCGGACCTCGAGGCGTTCCGCGCGGCGGTCAGCGAGAAGACCGTGGGCTGCATGATCACCAACCCCGAGGACACCGGCATCTACAACCCGCAGATCGACAAGTACGTCGAGATCCTGCACGACGCCGGCGCCCTGGCCTTCACCGACCAGGCCAACGCCAACGGCATCCTCGGCTTCGCGCGGGCGCGCGACGCCGGCTTCGACGCCTGCCACTTCAACCTGCACAAGACGTTCTCCAGCCCCCACGGCTGCGAGGGCCCGGCGACCGGCGCCTACATGTGCACCGAGGAGCTGGCGCCGTACCTGCCGGTCCCGGTCGTGGTGAAGGACGGCGACAGGTACCACCTCGACTACGACCGGCCGGAGAGCATCGGCCGCGTGCGCGGGTTCCTCGGCAACTGGATGGGCGTCATCCGCGCCTACGCCTGGATCCGCAACATGGGCCCCGAGGGCCTCAAGGAAGTGGCCGAGATCTCGGTGCTCAACAACAACTACCTCGACAACCTGCTGATGGCCGTCCCGGGCGTCAGCCGGCCGTACGCCGAAGGCCACCGCCGGCTCGACCAGGTGCGCTACAGCCTGGAGAAGCTCAAGGAGGACACCGGCGTCGGCACCGAGGCGCTGCGCGACCGCATGGTCGACTTCGGCATCCAGAGCTACTGGATGAGCCACCACCCGTGGGTGGTGCCCGAACCGTTCACGCCGGAGCCCTGCGAGACCTACAGCAAGGCCGACCTGGACGAGTGGGCGGCGGTCATCAAGAAGGGCGTCGACGAGGCGTACGCGGACGCGCAGTTCGTGCTCGACTCGCCGCACGCCCAGCCCATCGACCAGATGCGGCGGCTCGAGGCCATGGAGGATCCGGACCAGTGGGCCTTCACGTGGCGCAAGTACAAGCGCAAGTTCAAGGACCAGGCCTGAGCGTCCCTGACTGACGACCCGGTGGAACGGAGGGGGCGCGGCGCCGAGAGGCGCCGCGCCCCCTCCGCCTCGGGTATCATGGCCGAGCGGCTGCGGTTCCGCCGCCTCTCCGTCGACGCGAGAAGGAAGGTCCCAGTGGCTCAGCCGACCCGACAGGCCACGAACATCCCCCAGATGATCGGGCTGTTCGTGTTCGTGGCCACGGCCGCCATCTTCGGCGGCGCGCTGGTCAACGCGGTGCTCGCCGGCCTCAGCACCGTCCAGGAGTTCGCCGTCGCCTTCGCGTACCTCGTCGCCATCGTCGCGCTCGTCGCGATGTTCATCGACGTCTACGACCTCTGGATCCGCGGCCGGCGCTTCACCCCCAAAGGTGCGCGAAGCCTGCGCATGGTGGTGCTCGTCGCGATCCTCGGGTCGATGGCGGCCACCTTGCTGGGCAAGAACATGTCCCTCGTCATCTTCCTGATGCCGTCTGTCCTCGTCTACTACATGACCATGCGGCCGGCCGCGGCCACTACCCACGGCGCAAGCTCCGGGCGGGCGCGCACGGTCTCGACGTCATCCTCGAGCACCTCCAAGGCTCGCCAGCGGCGCGGCGGCAAGAAGCGCCGCTGACGCGAGGCGCCGCGGCTCGGCGGATCACTCCCACGATCTCGTGAAGCGACTCGGTCTCATCGTGAATCCTTGCGCGGGCGTGGGCGGCCGCGTGGGTCTCAAGGGCAGTGACGGCGCCGAGGTGCTGCGCGCCGCCCTCGAGCGCGGGGCCGTGCGCGACGCCCCGCGGCGCGCCCGCCTGGCGCTCGAGCGCGTCGCGCGCGTGCGTGACCACGTGGAGGTCGTCACCTGGCCGGGCGAGATGGGCGAGGACGAGTCGCGCGCGGCCGGGTTCAGTCCGCGCGTGGTCGGGTCGCTCGAGGGGCGCCGGTCGTACGTGCTCTGCGAGCTCGACCGGACCGGCGAGCAGCCGGCCATCGCCTGCGACGACTTCGTGCTCACCACCCCGGGCGACACTCAGCAGGCGGCGCGCGACCTGCTCGCCGCCGGCGTGGACCTCATCCTGTTCGCCGGCGGCGACGGCACCGCGCGCAACATCTGCGCCGCGGTCGGCGACGCGGTGCCGGTCATCGGCGTCCCCGCCGGCGTCAAGATCCACTCCGCGGTGTACGCGACCACCCCGGCCGCCGCCGGCGACCTGTGCTGCCTGTACCTGCACGAGCGCCCCGCGGCCGTGCAGCTGCGCGAGGGTGAGGTCATGGACATCGACGAGGAGGCGTTCCGCGAGAACCGTGTGTCCGCCCACCTCTACGGCTTCATGACCGTCCCGTACGCGCGCGGCCTGACGCAGAGCGCCAAGGCCGGCGGCGTGGCCGGCGAGGCGCGCGCCCTCAACGACATCGCCACGGAGGTCGTCGCCGGCATGACGTCCGGGGCGCTCTACATCCTCGGCCCGGGCACGACCACGCGCGCCGTGATGGAGCGCCTCGACCTGCCCAAGACGCTGCTCGGCGTGGACGCCGTGCGCGGCGGCGCGCTCGCCGGCGCCGACCTCACGGAGGGCGGCCTGCTGGAGCTCGCCGCCGCCGCGCCCGAGACCTTCATCGTCGTCACGGTCATCGGCGGCCAGGGGCACATCTTCGGGCGGGGCAACCAGCAGATCAGCCCCGCCGTCATCCGCGCCGCCGGCCCGGCCAACGTCATCGTCATCGCCACCCAGACCAAGCTGCTGAGCCTTGAGGGCCGGCCGCTGCTCGTCGACACCGGGGACCCTGGGCTCGACGAGCAGCTCTCCGGCTACGTCAAGGTCGTCACCGCGCTCGGCGAGCGGACGATGTACAAGGTCGGCGCGTAGCTCTCTCGCCACGTCGCCCGCGGTCCGCCGTCGCCTCGGCTGACCACACTTCGGCGCCCTCCTAGACGTCCGTCCCATGCACCGCTCGTGCTTGCCCACCGACTCCGTGAGCAGGCGGCGGTGGCGGCCGCCCTTGCCCAAGGCCTGCGGCCGCCGCCGTCCGCCTCCTCCGCTCGGCTCCTTCTGTGCCTCTTCGCTCGGCCTCCCCGCTCGGCCCCGCTCGCACGCGTCGCGGACCTCTCCTGCTCGGCGTAAACCTCCGTAACGGCTAACTTGTTGCTTGCAAACCGGTCCAGAAGTTATACAATCCGCTTCATTGAACGTTCTGGAGGGGTCTCGGACGTCTCGTGACGCCTCCACCCAAGCGGCGCGCCGCCCGGCGCGCGCAAGGCTCGCCAAGGAGAGGGAAAGTCATGAAGGCTCTGGTCGTCGGTACGGGTGGTGTGGGTCAGTCGATCGCCGCGATCGCCAAGCGTCGCGATCCGAACGGCGAATGGCTCGAGAAGATGGTGATGGCCGACTACGACGGCAAGCGCGCCGCCGACTTCGTCGCCACCCTCAAGGATCCGCGCTTCGTCGCCGAGCAGGTCGACGCGGGCGACGTGGACGCCGTCGCCGCGCTGGTCGAGAAGCACGGCGCCGACATCCTCATGAACCTCTGCGCGCCGAACTTCAACCCGCCGCTCCTCCAGGCCGCTCTCAAGGCCAAGGTGCACTATCTCGACACCGCCATGACGCTCAGCGAGTGGCACCCCACCGACCCGTTCAACAAGGTGGGCAAGAAGCTCGGCGACGACGAGTACGCGCTCAGCCCCGAGTTCGAGAAGATCGGCAAGTACGCGCTCGCCGGCTTCGGCGTCGAGCCGGGCATGGCCGACTACTTCGCCCGCTACGCCGCCGACCACCTGTTCGACGAGATCGACTACATCGGCATCCGCGACGGCAGCAACCTCGAGATCCCCGGCGCCGAGGGCATCAGCTTCGGCTTCAGCGTGTGGACCACCATCGAGGAGTGCAACAACCCGGCCGTGGTGTACGAGGACGGCGAGTTCCACACCGTGCGTCCGTTCGCCGAGCTCGAGAAGTTCTACCTCCCCGAGGGCATCGGCGAGGTCGAGGTCGGCCACGTGGAGCACGAAGAGGTCCTGCAGATCGGCCGCAACGCCGACAAGCTCAAGGGCGTCAAGAAGGCCGAGTTCAAGTACGCCCTCGGCGACGAGTTCATGCAGTTCATGGCTGCTCTGCGCTCCATCAACATGGACAAGGCCGAGAAGATCAAGGTGGGCAACGTCGAGGTCGCCCCGCGTGACGTCATCGCCGCCGCCGCGCCGGACCCGAACGAGATCGGTAAGCAGTACGTCGGCAAGACGGCCGCCGGCACCTACGTCGTCGGCAAGAAGGACGGCTTGAAGCGTGAGGTGTACCTGTACCAGGTCGCCGACAACAAGGAGTGCCTCGAGACGGTCGGCGTGCAGGTCGTCACGGCGCAGACCGGGTTCACGCCCGTCATCACCCTCGAACTCCTCGCCACGGGCAGTCTCGGCAGCAAGCCGGGCGACCCCAAGGCCGGCGTGCACAACCCCGAGGCCTTCAACGCCGACGACTACGTCGCGCTGATGCCCAAGGTCGGCTTCCCCGGCGGTCTGCTCGAGATGGACAGCGAGTACAAGATCGCCAAGGACCGCCAAGCGCTGCTCGACCTGGCCAAGTAAGGTCCTCGATCGCGCGAAGCCGGAGCCCCCTGGCTCCGGTCGGTGGCCGGCCGCCTCTCCCCAGGCGGCCGGCCACCTCGCGTACGGCCCTGGCCGGCCGTTCGGGAAAGCCGTGTTCTTGACCGCGCGCAGCTGCGGATTCTGCGGCAAACTTCGCACCCTGCGGCAGTCTCTGCCCGGCGGCCTTGCGGGGGTCTTCGAAGGGCGCGATACTCGTATCACGTGACAGTCTGGCCGGCCGCAGGGGGCGAGCCCGCAGGGCTCGTGGGCGGCCGGCCAATCGGATGCGGCGGCACGACCGCCGTGGGGGACCGACGAGGGGGGACTCGATGGCACGTCCCGTTCACCACCCCGAGGGCCGGCGCTTGTCTTCTCGCCTGCTCCTGCTCCTTCTGGTCGGCGGCGTCCTGACCGCCGGACTGGCCTGGGGGCTGGGATCTGCCGTCGCGGCCGATCCGAGCGCCTCGCCGGCCGCCGACAAGGTCGTGCTCCACGTGGGCTGGACCAACGACCCGGACAACCTCAACCCCTTCATCGGGGCGGAGACCTCGTCCTACGAGATCTGGCTGCTCAACTACGACTTCCTCACGGGCTACTCCCTCGACCTGCAGCCCACGCCGGACCTCGCCACCTCCTGGGAGACCTCGCCCGACGGCAAGACCTGGACCTTCCACCTGCGCGAGGGCGTCAAGTGGCAGGACGGCGAGGACTTCACGGCGGCGGACGTCGCCTTCACCTACAACTACATCGTGAAGAACCAGATGGCCGCGTACTCGAGTCTCACCACCGGCATCAAGGAGGCGGTGGCTGTGGACGACCTCACGGTCGAGATCCGCTGCTCGAGGCCCAAGGCCAACATGCTCCGGACGTGGATCCCCATCCTGCCCGAGCACGTCTGGAGCAAGGTCAGCCCCAAGGCGGCCGGCGCCTCGTACCAGAGCAAGCCGCCGATCGTGGGCACCGGACCCTTCCAGACGGTGGAGGTCAAGAAGGGCGACTACGTGCGCATGGTGGCCAACCCCACGTTCTGGGGCAAGAAGCCGGCCATCGACGAGATCCTCTTCGTCACCTACCAGAACCCCGACACGATGACGCAGGACCTGCTCGGCGGGACGCTCGACGCGGCCTGGGGCATCCCGTCGGCGCAGTTCCCCAAGCTCGATGCCGACCCGGACTTCACGCCCATCGCGTACAACCTCATCAGCTGGACCTACCTCGCGATGAACTGCTACGAGGGCACCAGCCGCGGGAACCCGGTGCTGCGTGACGTGGCGTTCCGGCAGGCGCTCAACTGGGCCATCGACCGGCAGAAGATCGTCGACTTCGCGTGGGCCGGCCGGGGCAAGCCCGGCAGCACCCTCATGACGCCGGACTCGTGGGTCGACCCCGACTACCACTGGCAGCCGCCGGCCGACGTGCTGTTCACTTACGACCCCGCCAAGGCCAACGCCCTGCTCGACCAGGCGGGCTACAGGGACGGCGACGGCGACGGCCTGCGCGAGGACAAGAGCGGCAAGCCCATCCGCCTGCGGCTGTGGGCCCGCTCCGAGTCGCCGGAGAGCCAGAAGACCGGCAACCTGATCACCGGCTGGTTCCGCGACCTGGGGCTCAAGATCGACTACCAGGTGATGGACGACGGCATCTACTACGACAGCATCTGGGCGTATGAGGGCAACACCTACAGCCCCGACTTCGACATGTACCTCTGGGACTGGGACGGCTACGCCGACCCGGGCGACACCCTGGCCAGCTTCACCACCGCGCAGATCGAGAACTGGAACGAGCCGTGCTGGTCGGACCCGGAGTTCGACCGCCTGGTGGGGGAGGCCAACACCACGCTCGACCCGGAGGCGCGCAAGGAGCTCATCTGGCGCGCCCAGCAGATCTTCTACGAGCAGTCACCGGAGATCGTGACCGACTACCCGGACAAGCTCGAGGCGATCGACACCTCGCGCTGGGACGGCTGGACGCGGATGTACGGAGGCACCGGCGCCGCGTTCTACACCAGCTACGTGCGCGACAGCTACCTGAACCTGAAGCCCAAGGCAGCTGTGAGCGAAACGTCGAGCGGCGGCAACGAGCGGGGTGGTCGTCGGTGTGATCGTCGTGGCGGCCGTCGCCGTGCTCGCCGTGGTCGCCGTCGTGGTCCTGCGGCGGCGGCGGGCGACCGAGGAGGAGTGACGGGTCAGGCGACGACCGGGCCGGGCGGTGGCGGCGTCTCACGTCGCCACTACAGCTCGACCCTGTCCTTGCCCGCGCGCTTGGCCGCGGAGAGCGCGGCGTCGGCGCGCGCCACCAGAACCGTTTCCATCCTGGAGCGGCGGGGAGAGACTGCACCCGCCCGGCCCGGACGAACCCGCCCATGACCCCGCGGATGACCCCCGGCCTCCCGCATGGCAAGATGCGTCTACGGAGCGGCTCGTGGTCCGGTGACCACCGCGGTCTTCAAAACCGTCTGCGGGGCAGTGATCCTGTCCTGGGTGGGTTCGACTCCCATGTCGCTCCGCCACCTTCTTCCCGGCGCATCGACGGCGTCGACCCTCCAGCGCAGCATTGCTGAGGCATACTCGGGGGGACGGTCCTCCGAGGGGAGCCAGGTGGAACCCGGCGTGCTGCGACAGACCATGTCTCCGCTGCTCGCGTTCAGCGTGCAGCTCGAGCCTGCCCGCCTGCTCCGCGCCCGACAGCGCGTGGCCGACTATCTGCTGCGGTTCGGCGTGCCGCAGCGTACGGTGGACGAGGTGGTGCTCGCCGTGCACGAGGCCGTGGCCAACGCCGTGCGCCACAGCGGTGCGGAGGAGTCGGAGATCCGGCTGGATCTCAACGGCGCCGACCTGAGGGTGACGGTCGTGGACCGTGGATGCGGTTTCGACGTGGCCACTGTCGGCCCGGACAGGCCGCCCGACCCGGAGTCGCCGGGCGGCCGTGGTCTCTACCTGATGGCGCAGCTGATGGACGGCCTCGAGCTCGAAAGCGCCGCGGGCGTCACCGTGCGCATGGTCAAGCGCGATGTGCTCGCCGGTGCGGAGCGGCCTCCCGACGAGGTCTCCGTCGTCGAGGAGGTGCCCGAGGGCTTCGCCGCGCTCGACTGGGAGTACACGGTCAGGTACGCCAACCGGATCGGCCTCGAGCTTGCCGGGCTGTCTCGCGAAGAGGCCCTGGGCCGGGACATCCACGAGGTCTTCCCGGCGCTCAGCGGCTCGGACTTCGGCCGGCGACTCGAGGACGCGATGGAGCTCGGCATCCCCTTCATGCTCGAGGTGGAGTCGTCGCTGATAGGCCGGTTCGTGGAGGTCCGCCTCCAGCCGACCGGCTCGGGGGTCAGCATCTCCATCTGCGACGTCGAGGAGCGCAAGCGCCGGGAGCAGGGGCACGAGCGAGGACGGAGCCGCGCCGAATTGCTGGCGAGGACCACGGCGCGGCTGCTCTCAGCCGAGGAGCCGCAACGGGTGGTGGACGACCTGTGCGCGGACGTGATGGAGCACCTGGGCTGTCACGTCTTCTTCAATTACCTCGCCGACCCGAGGCTCGGCTGCCTCGTGCTGAACGCGTATGCGGGGATCGGTCCCGAGGACGCACACCGGATCGAGCTGCTCGACTTCGGCGTCGCCGTGTGCGGCTGCGCCGCCGCTCAGGCAGAGCGGATCGTCGCCGAGGACATCCAGCACAGCGACGACGCGCGCGCAGACCTGGTGCGCTCGTTCGGCGTGCAGGCATACTGCGCGCACCCGCTCCTGGCGCGCGGCGAGGTGCTGGGCACGCTCTCGTTCGGCACGCGAGACCGGCCGGCGTTCACGCCGGACGAGCTCGCGCTCATGAAGACCGTGGCCGACCACGTGGCCATCGCCATCGACCGCGACCGTGCGGAGCGTGAGCTGCGCCGGCGCGGGGCGGAGGTCGCCGCGCGCGACGAGCGCAGCCGGCTCGCGCGCGACCTGCACGACTCGGTCACCCAGTCGCTGTTCGCGGCGAGTCTCAAGGCCGAGGCGCTCACGCTCGATGATGGGCCGGTCTCCGCGCAGACGGCGGAGACCGTCGAACAGGTGCGCCGCCTCACTCGCGGCGCGCTGGCGCAGATGCGCACGATGCTGCTCGAGCTGCGCACTGACCCGTTGGAGGCGGTGCCCATCCAGCAGCTCCTCCGCAACCTCGTGGACGCCACCGAGAGCCGCGCCCGCGTTGAGGTCACGCTCCGGGTCACCGGCGACAGTCTCGTAGCGCCGGCGCTGCACGTCGCGATCTACCGCATCACCCAGGAGGCGCTGAACAACATCGTCCGTCACGCCGCGGCGACCCACGCACGCGTGGTGCTGGAACTCGGTGATGCCGAGGGCAGACTGATGGTCGACGACGACGGCTGCGGGTTCGCGCCGGAGCAGGCCGGCCCGGACCACCTCGGTCTCCGCTCCATGCGGGAGCGGGCGGCGGAAGCCGGCGCCGAACTGCAGCTGAGCTCGGCGCCCGGCGAGGGGACCACGGTGACCCTGGTCTGGCCGGCCGGACGCGGCGCCGGCTGAGACGGCGGGAAGACGACGGAACGACGACGGGGCCGGCGTACGCCGGCCCCGTCGTCGTTTGCTCCGTGTCTCCGCCGGCCTCTGAGCCGTGCGGTGGCGCGGGTCTTACCTGACTGTCAACTTGCGGGCGGCGCTGACGACGGACACGTTACCGGCCTTGTCCTTGGCCTGCGCGCTGACCTTGTACACGCCCTTGGCGAGCTTGCAGGTGAACTTCGCCTTCTGGGCGGCGCCGACCGCGGCCGTGCTCTTGAGGGTCTTGACGACCTTGCCGGCCCTGTTCTTGATCTTGATGGTCGTCACGGCGGCGCCAGCGGGCGTGTCGACGACCTGGTACTTGATGGTGGCCTTGGCGCCCTTCTTCACGGTCGCGTTGGCGAGTACGGCCGCTACCGGGGAGACGCCGTCGATGTTGACGGTGAGCGTGCGCGTCGCCTCGGTGTTGTTGGAGGAGTCGGTGGCCGCATAGGTGATGACGTGCGCGCCGTCACCGGAGACCGGGACCTGCGCCGTGGCGCCGAGCACCTTGACCGGCGCCGCGCCGTCGAGCGTGTAGGTGATGGAGGCCACGCCCGTGCCGCCGGAGTTGTCGGCTGCCGAGAGGTTCACGGTGACGCCGGTCTTGTACCAGGCGTTGTCCACCGCGCCGGTGGCGCTGGTCACGGGGGCGACGGAGTCACCCACGGGCGGAGCAGCCACGGTGATCTGGTACGTGGTCATGAGGGCCTGGCCGCCGCCGGGCTTGCCCTTGGCGCCCCAGACCTTGTACGTGTAGGTGCCGGCCGTCGCGGGCGCCGTCATGTTGGCGGTGAACGGGGAGGTGCCGGGGCCACCGGAGATGCTCACGGCGGGGGTGGCGGCGTCGTTGTTGGCGATCCACCAGCCGGCCTGGCCGGTGGCGGAGAGGTCCACGGCCACGCTGACCGTGTACGCCTCGCCGGGGGTGAGGGTGGTCTTGCTGGGGGTGCCGGTGACGGTGCCCGACGGGGTGGCGCTGTGGCAGGAGGAGCAGGTCGACTTGTAGGACGGCAGAGCCTGGGCGGGCTTCGCGCCGACGACGACCACGGCGAGGGCTACCAGGACCGCGGCGACGCTGAAGGCGGCGGCGAAGTGGAATGGGATGCGTCTACTCACAAGTTCTCCTGACGTCGGAAGCCGGTTGGGCCGCGGATTTCGTGCTGTAGTGCGGCCAAATGCACAATTACGGTAGAAGTAGTCCGAAAGGGGGTCAACCCAACAGAACGGAAGGGACGTTAAGGAGTGTGAAGGCCCGGTAAACGCTTGGACAGGCGGGGCTCACACCGGCTCGGATGGACCGCAGCGCGCCTCTTTGCAGCGGACGGTAGGATGAGCGCGTGGAACCGCGCCCGACCATCTACGAATCGCAGGCGCGACGGCGCGCGCGCCGAAATCGCGCGGCGGTCGCGGCGGTCGTCGTGGCGGCGCTCCTGGCGGCGTTCGGCGTGGCCGCCGGGTGGACCATGCGCGGCGGCGCGGGCGCCGGAGCCGCCGCGGCCTCCCCGACGCCGGAGGTCACAGCGCGGGCCTCGTCGTCACCCTCGCCGGCGCCCACCCCCGAGTCGCGGCTCGCCCGCCTCGCGGACCTCGAAGCACACCAGGGTGAGGCGGCCACCTTCCGCTATCGGCTGGTGGAGGGTCCGTCCGGCACGCCGGTCACGCTGCTGATCACCGACGCCGCCGGCGCCCGGGTCAAGGCCCGGCGACTCGCGGACGCGGAGGCGGGCGCGTGGGTCTCGGCCGAGGTTCCGCTCGACCTCGAGCCCGGCAGTTACTCCTACGCGCTGCTGCTCGGAGACGCCGCGGCGAGCACGGCCGGCGGCAGCTCGACGGGCGCGAGCACGGACGCCCCGGCCTCCGCCGGGCTCCGCGTGCTCGCTCCGCTGCCGCCCGGGTTCCCCGGCAAGAAGGCGGTCGCGGCGGCCGAGGAGTGGATCTCCGGCCGCGACGGCGACGTGGCCTTCGCCGTCGTCGACACCAACGGCGAACTCACCGGTGGCTACCGCGAGCACGAGCCGTTCCAGCTCGCGAGTCTCTCCAAGGCGATCCTGCTCGTCGCCATCCTGCGTGACGACCCCACGCCGGACGCCGCGACGGAGGCCACACTGACGAAGATGATCACCGAGTCGGACAACGGCGCCGCCTACACCATCTTCGGGCGGGTCGGCGCCAAGGGCATGAAGGCGGT
The DNA here is from genome assembly GCA_963747935.1 of uncultured Thermoleophilia bacterium. Lineage (GTDB taxonomy): Bacteria > Actinomycetota > Thermoleophilia > UBA2241 > UBA2241 > CAIXSE01. The sequence goes on from CAVVGY010000008.1 coordinate 85,863, forward strand.
CGCCAAGGCCGCCGGCATGGAGGACTACGAGCAGGGTGCCGGGTGGTTGGACACGCGCGCCTCCGCCGCCGACGAGGCGCGCCTGTTCTCAGAGCTGGAGTCGCTCGTGCCGGCCGAAGGCCGAGGGCTCGCGCGCGAGCTGCTCTCGGGCATCACCCCGATGCAGCGCTGGGGCATCCCCGCGGCCGCCGGGCCGGAGGGCTGGAAGACCTACTTCAAGGGCGGCTGGCTCGGCCTGGACAACAAGCTCATGGTCCAGGCCGCCTGGCTGGAGAAGGGCAAGAAGACCTGGGCACTCGCGGTGATGAGCGACGAGAACCCCTCGCGCTCCTACGGGTGGGACACCCAGAAGGGCGTCGCCGGGCTGCTGCTGGGGCAGGAGCCGACGCCGTCGTACCTCGCCGTCGTCCTCGAGTGACCGGCCGTAGCCGGGTCACCGACAGGTGCGCCGCAGGGCCACCTGTCTGATAGCCCGTCAATCTTCCGGGTAGTCGATCGCCTCGACAGTGAGCTTGAGGTTGCCCGCCGGCCGGCGCCACAGCACGGACTTGCCCACGCGTGCGTCGATCAAGGCCTCCGCGAGCGGTGAGACGTAGCTGATCTTGCCCTGCTTGAGGTCGGCCTCGTCCTCGCCCACGATGGTGAACGTCTGGCGCTCGCCGCCGGGCTTGCTCACGGTGACCGCCGCGCCGAACGCCACCTTGCGGCGCGGCTGGTGCGCGAGGTCCACGAGGATCGCACTCTCGAGCCGCGCGGTGAAATAGCGCAGGTCGCGGTCGATGTAGTCGAGCTCGCCGCCGGGGTCGTCGTCCTGCTCGAGCAGTTCGAGCCGCCGGGTCTCGAGCTCGCCGACCCGGTCCTCCAGCTGCTGCAGGCCTGCCGGCGTGACGTAGTTGGCGTGCTCGCTGACCTGCCGTTCGGGCAGGTCCTCTACCGGTGCGCCCTCGTCGGGCTCTTTGACGAACGCTCTGCTCATGGGGACTCCGTCAGGAGAGAAGTAGGTACTCTGTAGTGTTCCCTTCGACACACGCGTACGCACTCCCTCACGATAGGGTAGACAAGAGACGACACGTGACCGGAGCCCGGTGCCCGGTCCTTCGCGACGGAGGGTGACATGCTCGACAAGCGGATGCAGGACGCGTTCAACAGCCAGATCAACTGGGAGTTCTACTCGGGCTACCTCTACCTCTCCATGGCGAGTCACTTCGCCGAGGTGGGCATGTCCGGCGGCCAGAACTGGATGACCGTGCAGTACCAGGAAGAGATCGCGCACGCGCGCATCATGTTCAGCTACGTGCTCACGCGCGGCGGACGCGTGCTCCTCGAGGCCATCGAGCAGCCCGAGACCGAGTGGCCCAGCGGGCTCGCGGTCTTCCAGGAGGCCCTCGCCCACGAGGAGAAGGTCACGGCGCGCATCCACGACATGGCGTCGCTCGCGCTGGAGCTCAAGGACCACGCCACCTACAACTTCCTCCAGTGGTTCATCGGGGAGCAGGTGGAGGAAGAAGAGACCGCCCTGGACATGGTCAACAAGTTCAAGCTGGCCGGGGACACGCCCGCGGTGCTGTACCAGCTCGACAAGGAGCTCGCGACGCGCGTCTACAACGTGCCGACGCCGCTCGCCGCCCTCGACGCGGCCGCCGGCGCCTGACGGCCGAGGGATAGCGGACTCGGAGGCCGGCCGCTCAGAGCGGCCGGACGAGCAGCAGGCAGGGGTTCTCCGGCCCCCACACCTGCGGCAGCACCTCGAGCGGGCGGAAGCCCGCCGCCTCGTAGAACGCTCGCGTCGCGGCGTACCCCGGGTCGGGGTCGCTCGGCGCGAGCGTCTTCACGTGGAGGAGGCTGTAGCCCTCGGCGCCGGCGTACTTGGCCGCGCGCTCCACGAGCGCGCGGCCACCCCCGCGACGGTGCCACGCGGGGAGGACGCCCATGACGTGGATCTCCAGGGCGTCCTCGCTGGTCTCCCGGAGCGTCACGAAGCCGATCACCTGGTCCGGCCGGACCTCTCGCAGGTCGCCGCCGCACGCCGGCCGGTCGACCAGGAGGACGAAGGTGTCGAGCTCCTCGGCCGCGGCCACGTAGGCTTGCAGCGCGGCCTCGATGCCGAACCAGGCGGGGAGGGCGCGGAGGATCCTCTCCACCGCCGCGCCCATGCCGGGCAGCGGCCCGCGCACCGAGAAATCGACCTGGGGGACGCTCTTCTCCGCGCTGCTCATGAGAGTGGTGTTCCCGGTCGCGGCGCTCAGGTCACGCAGCCGCGCTCAGGTCACGTCCCGGCGCAGTGAGATGAACACCGCGAGGAGGCTCACCGCCGCGATGTACACGAGGCTCACCAGGAACGCGGTGGGCCGGGAGAACTGCTCCACCGTCATCGTCGCGACGTCGCCCGAGCTCATGCCGAGGTCCGCGGCGCTCACGTTGTTGAACACCGTGAACGGCATCCACATGCCGATCTTGGGCTTGACCACCGTGATGATGTTCTCGACCACGAGCGCCCAGATGAGCACACCGGCCACGGTGATGACCTGAGCGCGAAACAGTGCGCCCAGCGCCACGCCGAAGGTGGTGATGAGGCCGGCGACGATGATCGAGCGGGCGTAGTCGGCGAGCGTGCTGCCTCCGGAGGCGTCGATCTCGATGCCGCGGACGGCGCCGCCTGCGAGGATCACGATGTAGACGAGGACCATCGCGACCAGCATCGTCACGATGCCGACGAGCGCGTAGACGACGAGCTTGACGACCATCACCTGCCAGCGCTTGGGCGTGACGAGGTAGGAGTAGGTGATGGTGCCGTGGCGGTACTCGTTGGTCATACCGAGGATGCCGAACACCAGCAGCACCAGCGGGACGAGGGCGCTCGCGGTGTTGAGGAACCCGCTGACCCCTTCGGTCTCGAGCCAGTCCCTGGGGAGTGCGGCGAGGAGCGCGACCAGCGGGATGAGCGTCACCACCAGGATCACGATGAAGAGGCCGAGGGCGGTGCGCGTGCTGCGCAGCTTGAGCAGCTCCGCGCGGGCGAGGGCGATCACTGGTCCCGCCTCGTGCCGGCGATCTGCAGGAAGAGCTCCTCGAGGCTGGGCTGCTCGGTGAGCAGCTCGTGGAGGGCGACGCCCTTGTCTTGGGCCAGTTCGCCGACCTCGGCGGCTGTCGGCCCTCGCACGGCCAGGGCGTCGTTCAGCCTGTTGACGGCCGCGCCGGAAGAGACGAGCGCGGCCTCCAGCTTCTCCGCCTGCGGAGTGCGCACGCGCACCACCGGCTGCGTGGAGGCCGTGAGTGTGTGGATGGGCCCCTGCGCCAGCAGCCGGCCCTTGCTCATGATGAGCACGTCGTCCACGGTCTGCTCCACCTCGGCGAGGACGTGGCTGGAGACCAGCACCGTGCGGCCCTCGCTCGCCAGGCCGCGCAGGAACGTGCGCAGCCAGAGCATCCCCTCCGGGTCCAGACCGTTGGCGGGCTCGTCGAGGATGAGCACCTCGGGGTCGCCCAGCAGCGACGCGGCCAGCGCCAGTCGCTGCTTCATGCCGGTGGAGTAGCCCTTGACCGCGCGCTTGGCGGCGCCGGTGAGCTCGACCATCTCGAGCGTCTCGTCCACGCGCGCCTCGGGGATGCCGGCGCCGGTGGCGATGACGAGCAGGGCATTGCGGCCCGAGCGGCCGGGGTGGAACCCCGAGGAGTCGAGCAGCGCGCCGACCCTGGCGGCGGGCGCGCGCAGCTCACGATACCGGCTGCCGAGGATCGTGACGGCGCCGGCGGTCGGCCGCACCAGGTCGAGGATCATGCGCAGGGTGGTGGTCTTGCCGGCGCCGTTGGGGCCGAGTACGCCCGTGATGGTCCCCGACTCGATGGTGAAGCTCACGTCGTCGACGGCGAGGACCTTCTTGCCGAAGCGCTTGGTGAGGTGCTCAGCGTGGATGACGGCCGGCAAGGCTCCCTCCGGGTGGCTCGGTCGCTCGGTACGATGACGCTCGCACGAGTCTACACGAGCGTGGCGCTGGGAGGCCGGGTCAGTGCTGGAGCGAGCGGGAGTAGAGCTCCCAGTCTCCGCTGCGGTCGTCGGCCCAGTACACGCTTCCGGCCACGATCACCGGACTCACCTGGCGGCCGCCGCTGGAGCTGACCTCGTAGGCCTTGCCGAGCTCGAAGTCATAGGCCCAGACCTTCGGTCCGGTGGACTTGCGGGTCATCACCCAGACCGCGGTGCGGCGGCCGAGGGACAAGGATGTGCCCGTGCCGGGAAGGCGGCACAGCACTGTGGAGCGCTTGGCGCGGCGGTCCCAGGAGACGAGCGCCGCGGAGTGCCTGCCGGCGGCGGCCGCCCACACGATGCGGTCGCGGTCCATGGCCACCGCGGTGCCGCGGGACGCGAGCCGGTAGCGCAGGGTGCCCTGGAACGACCCCGCCCACACTTCACGCGTCGAGCCGCTGCCGGAGATCCACGACGCCCAGCCGCCTGAGGCCGCCAGGTCGTACACGCGTCCTCCGGGGGTGACGGCGTACTCGGCGTCTGTGAGCGCGTTGATGCCGCGGATCACGTCGCCGCCGCGGCCGTCGCCGTCGGGCTCGACCCAGAGGACGAGTTCGCCGGCCGCCGCGGGCTCGCGGCCGGCGGCCGCCACCTGCCAGCGCCTGGTGCTCCCCATGTCGAGCGCGTGGATCGCGGGCGGGCCTGCGCCGCGCTTGCCCGCCCACGACGCCCAGACGACGAGGTCGCCGGACGCCGCCGGGAACCCGGAGGATTTGCCGGCGGCGGTGCGCCCCAGCATGCGCTGCGTCTGGCCGGTGCGCGCGTCGTAGTACCAGATGCCGGCGATCTCGGCGCTGCGGTCCCGCTGCTCCCAGATCACCTGGGTCTCGGAGGCCGCGAGCCCGAGCGGCTCATCCGGCCAGGCGAGCGGGGTGACTGCGACCGACGAGGTGGTGGAGGAGCCGGTGGACTCCGCGGACGCCTGCTGTGGCCCGGGCAGGAACCCGGAGTTCCAGGCAAGGAGGACGGGGACGGCGGCCATGCCGAGGAATGCGGCGACCACGAGCAGCCTGACTCTCACTGTCCCTCCTCCCGGCGGCCGGACGGCCGCCCCGAGCGCCCCTGTGCGTCCCAGCCCCACACAAGGATGCGCCGCTTGTGTTCCCGGCGGCGCGCATCCCTGAACGCGAGGCGCCGTTCAGCGCGGCGAGGGCGGCAGGAGGGTATCGGGCGCCTGGTGCGCCGCCGCCAGCTCGTCGAGGCGGCGCAGGGTCGCCTCGTCGAGCGAGAAGGCGGGGCCCGCCGCCTGGATCTCGGCCAGGCGGGCCCGTACGCGTTCGAGCAGCGTGGTGCTGCCGGCGGCGGACCAGCGCTCGTGGGCGCTCTGGTCGATCAGCGACGGGCGCCAGAAGTCACGGAAGCGCCGGCGCGTCATCTTCGTGCCCAGGTGATTGCCACCGGGACCCACCGCTTCGACCTCGGCCAGCGCCAGCGCCTCGTCGTCCACCGGCAGGTCTCCGAGCAGCGCCCGGGTGTAGCCGACCACCTCGTCGCCGAGCACCAGTCCCTCGAGGGCGCTCTGCAGCCCCGTCTCCAGGTAGCCCACGTCGTGCTGCAGGGTCGCGCGCGAGAGCGCGCCCATGACGGTCGCGATGCCCAGCTCCAGCGACCACTGCTCGTCCAGCATCTTGCTGTCGGAGTGGCCGGAGTAGTGCCAGCTGGGCAGTCCGTACCAGCGGATCACGTCCAGCTGCGCCTGGTTGCCGAGGAACACGCCCGGCGAGTTGTAGGCGTCCACGGCGTGCTGCATGTTCATCACGCCGGTGCCCACGCCCATCACGAACGGAGCTCCGGCCTTGCCCAGCTGGTGGACGACGAGGCCGGCGAGCACCTCGGCGTTGGCCACCGCCACGCAGGCGGTGAGCGACGCCGGCCCCTGCGCGCCGGCCGAGACCGACGGCGCCAGCACCAGCGGCACGTCCAGGTCGGCGCAGGCGAGCGCCTTGGTGCAGCAGACGTCGTCGAGCATGAGCGGCGGCGAGCTCATGGCCAGGCAGGCGAAGCTCTCGGCCCGGCCGGCCGCCGCCGCCATCTCGTGCATGGGGTAGATGGTCTCGCCGCCGAAGGGGCTTGAGACCACGATGGGCTTGCGCGTGCCGCGCAGCATGGCGGCGAACTGCACGACGTCCACGACCTCGTTGGCGACGTCCTCGGGCAGCGCCATGCTCATCGCGAAGTCGATGTTGGGCAGGACCTCGACGACGCGGGCGGCCGCCTCGACGTCGGCGAGCGTGGAGCGCCGGCGCTCGCCGGTCGCGGGATCGCTGACGTAGAGGCAGTCCGGCCCGCTGCCGGTATGGCCGGCGCCGTCGCGCAGCTCCAGCGGCGCTGTCTCCCCGCCGCGCGGGTGCAGTGTCCAGGAGCGCGGCGCGCTCGCGAGCGCGCGCTCCACGAGCTCCGCCGGCATGCGCACGCGTGTGCCGTCGACGTTCGCGCCGGCCGCGGCGCAGAGGTCGCGGGCGGTCGCGTCCTTCATCTCGACGCCGGTGCCGGCGAGCAGGGAGAGCGAAGCCTCGTGGACGCGGCGGCAGGCCTGGTCGTCCCAGACGCTGAGTGTGGCTCGGTTCACAGTGGTCCCCTTCTGGTGGTGGTCTTCAAGCGGTGACGCGGCAGGAGTCCCCGTCAGCAGGGCCCGCGTTCGCTGAAGACCTTGAACCAGAGGCCGCCGAAGTAGCGCCCGGAGCGGGAGGGGCTGAAGAGCCCTTGGCCGGCGGCGAAGGGGGTGCCCGAGGGCCGCAAGGCGGCGTGCCGGCGGCGTGTCGTGATCGCGGGCGTGTGGCGCACTCGATGCTCCTCCGGACCTCGTGCGCGGGGCCGCGCACGGACCCCAGTACATACCGCCGCCGCGAGGGCCGTCAAGCGGCCGTCGCCGGCGGCGAGCGGCCCGCAGGCACGTGCGGGCTCGCCGTCTGGGCGGACCCGGCCCGGGTGAGCTCGTGCCAGCGGCCGGGCCGGGTCCTACTTGACGACCGGCTCAGCCGACCGTGTCTATCCTGTGGCCGAGCCACTCCTCGTCGAGCATCGCCATGTAGTAGGCGTTCCAGTACTTGTCGCCTGCGCGGCGCGCCTCCACGAGGTGCCCCTCGGTCTTGAAGCCGAGAGCCTTGTACATACTCAGGGCAGAGACGTGGAACTCCAGCACGTAGAGGTCCACGCGGTGCAGGGACATCTCGCCGAAGGCGACGTCCAGCACGGCGCTGACGATCTCCCTCCCGACGCCCTTGCCGCGCTCCGACGGCTCTCCGACGAGGAGCCTCGAGATGCTCGCCGAGCGGTTCTTGCGATCGACGCGGCTGAGTTCGGCGTGCCCTACCACCTCGCCGGTGGCGCTGTCGACGGCGGCAAAGACGCGCCGCGTCGCCTCGGATCCTTCGGCCTCGGCCAGGTGCGCCTCAAGCTGCGCTTCGGTCAGCGGGTACTCGAACGCCGTGCCGGCCCACCGCACGAAGAAGTCGGGGCCTCCGGAGTTGACCCAGTCCATGAGCTGGGGGATGTCGTCTCTGGTGAACTCTCTGAGAGTGATGTCCATAGCGGCAGCTTCCTTCCGGTCTCAGCCGATGGAGCCGATCTTGCAGCTTCCGCCGGGTCCAGCGAGGATCAGCAGCGCGTCGCCTACCTGGATCCGCACATCCTTGCCCGGCATCACCAGTTCGGTGCCGCGCAACAGCGCGACCGGGTAGCAGCCCTCGGGCACGCCGAGGTCGGCGAAGGTCTTGCCGGCGAGCGTGCCGCCCTCCGTCGCCGTCATCGCACTCAGCGTCACCTCGCCTTCGCGCAGGTCGAGCAGTCGGACGAGGTCGGTGAGGGTCGCCTCCTCCTCGATGATGCGCGTCACGATCTGGGCCGCGTCGATGGCCACGTCCACGCCCCAGCTGCGGTTGTAGAGCCAGCGGTTGCGCGGGTTGCGCACGGTGCCGATGACTCGCTTCACCTTGAACTCGTTCTTGGCGAGGAGACAGCCGACGAGGTTGTCCTCGTCGTCCCCGGTCGCCGCGACGAAGACATCGGCGCGGTCGACCCCGGCGTCGAGGAGCACGCCCGGCTCGTCGATGTCGCCGAGCAGGACGGTGACTTCCTTCCAGCCGGCGAACGCCTCGACCATGTCCTGGAACCGCGCAGGGTCCTTCTCGATCAGCACGACGTCGTGCTTCTCGCTCACGTACTTGGTGACACGGCGGCCGAGGGTCCCGCCACCTCCGACGACGACCTTCATGACTTCCACCCCATCATCTTCTGGAACTTCTCGACGGCGTCCTGGTGCACGAGGGCGTAGACCTGGTCGTCTTCCTGGAACTCCGTCCCGGACACCGGGAGCATGGCCTTGCCCATCCTCACGATGAGACCGACCCGGATCTCGCCGGGGATGCGCAGGTCGTTGATCGGTTTGCCGATGAGGTGCCTCGGGACGAAGGCGGCGATCATCTCGACCTCGCCGTTGCCGAAGCTCTCTTCGCGCTCGACGTTGCCGCTCACGAGGAACTCGATGATGCGGCCGGCGCTCCACGCCGTGGGCGCGAACGTCTGGATGCCGTAGTGCCGGTAGATCTCGGCGCGCTGCGGGTCGTAGATGCGGCTCACCACGTCGGGGACGCGGTAGACCTCCTTGGCGACGCGTGCGCTGACGGCGTTGGTGTTGTCGCCGCCGGTCGCCGAGACGAACGCATCCGCCTCGGCGATGCCGGCCTCCTCGAGGACGTCACGGTCGAACGCGTACCCCTTGATGGTGCGGCCGGCGAAACCGTGGGGCAGCAGGCGGAACGCCTGCGGGTCCTTGTCGATCACGACGACCTCGTGACCCTGCCGGGCCAGAGCGGCCGCCGTGTAGGCGCCCACGCGACCGCAGCCGACGATGATCACCTTCATCAGGCTGTCTCCTTCCCGGGTGAAGTGGTGCCGCCGCGACGCCGCGTGCGTCCTTGCGGCGCAGGAACCATTTTCTCGCTTCTTCGGCGAAGAACAAGGTGACGGCGGCCAAGACGAGGAAGCCCCAGTCCGCCAGCGTCAGCGGCGCGGTCTTGAAGATGTTCTGGAGCAACGGTACGTACGAGATGGCCGCCATGATGCCGATGCCGATGATCTCGCTGAGGACCAGGAACCGGTTTGTGAAGATGCCCACCTTGAAGAGTGACTCGCGCTCCGTCCGACAGGCGAACCCGTTCGCGACCTGTCCTGCCACGACCGCCGCCTGGGTCATCGTGATGGCCTCACGATAGAAGGCGTAGTGGATGTTGGATGGGTCCATCCAGCTGGCGTCACCCCACTGCCAGCCGTTGGAGAGCAGGACGTAGAGGAACCCGGAGATGGCGAAGAACGACTCGATGAGGCCGATGAAGACGACGCGCCGGATGGTGGCGGGACTGAGCAGGCGCTCCATCCGCGAGCGTGGCGGTCGTGCCATGACGCCGGGTTCGGGAGGCTCCGTGCCCAGGGCGAGGCCCGGGAGCACGTCCGACCCCAGATCGATGGAGAGAACTTGGAGAGCCCCGAGCGGGACGAGGTGGACGCCGGCGGCGGCGGCGAAGATGAACGGGAAGAGCTGGGCCATGTTGTGCGAGAAGATGTAGGTCACCATCTTGCGCACGTTGGCGTAGACGCCACGGCCCTGCTCGACGGCCTTGATGATGCTCGCGAAGCTGTCGTCCAGGAGGATCATGGTCGCGGCCTCGCGAGCGACGTCGGTGCCGCTGAGGCCCATGGCGACGCCGATGTCGGCCTTCTTCAGCGCCGGGGCGTCGTTCACGCCGTCGCCCGTCACGGCGACGATGAGCCCGAGGTCCTTGAGGGCGCTCACGACCTCCATCTTGTGCTCGGGCGCGACCCTCGCGAAGATCACGTCCTGGTCCTTCTGAAGCTCGCCCTTGAGGTCGTCCTCGGTCATCTCCTCGAGGTCGACGCCGGTGATTACGCGCACGCGCCTGTCGCCGCGCACGATGCCGATGCGGCGGGCGATGGCCTCGGCAGTGAGCCCGTAGTCGCCGGTGACCATGATGATGCGGATGCCGGCACCGAGAGCCTCTTCGACTGCTGCGGACACCTCCGGCCGCGGCGGGTCGATCATGCCGACGAGGCCAAGGAAGACGAGGTCGTTCTCAACGGTGTCCGGTGTGTAGGCGACGATCTCGCTCGGCAGCCGGCGCTCGCAGACGGCGAGTACGCGTAGCGCCTGTCGCGACATCGCGTCGTTCTTCGCCGCGACCTGCGCCCGCCGCTCGTCGGTCATCGGCACCACGTCGCCGTTCAGGCGCAGGTGCGTACAGCGATCGAGGGTCTCCGAGGGCGCTCCCTTGACGTAGGCTTGCTGGCCGTCGTCCTCTACGTGCACGACGCTCATGCGCTTGCGCACGCTCTCGAACGGCAGTTCGTAGATCTTGGGCCGTTCGATCAGTTCCGCCTGCAGGTCGAACCCGACCTTCTGGGCGGCGACGAGGAGACAGCCCTCGGTCGGGTCGCCGATCACGCGCCAGCCCTTGTCGTCCTTGGGCGCGAGCACCTTGGCGTCGTTGCAGAAGGTCATCGCGCGCAGGAGCGGCTCAAGGCGCCGGCGCGCCTCGTCTTTGGGCAGCGTCGTGTCGCCGATGGCGAAGTCGCCTTCGGGGGCGTAGCCGGCGCCGGTGACCTCGAAGTCGTCGCCGTCGGCCCACACGGCCTTGAGGGTCATCTCGGCTTTGGTGAGGGTCCCGGTCTTGTCTGTGGCGATCACGTTGGTCGATCCGAGGGTCTCGACCCCAGCCAGTCCCTTGATGAGCGCCTTGGCCTTGGCCATGCGCTGCACGCCGACCGCGAGCGCCACCGAGAGGGTAGCGGGCATCCCCTCAGGGACAAGGGCTACCATGACGCCAAGGGCGAACAAGAGGCCATCGACCAGACCGAACTTGAAGACGAACAAGGCGATGAAGAACAGCAGGACGCCGCAGACCAGTGCGATGACCGAGACGGTGCGCGCCATCTTGTCGATCTCGCGCATCAGTGGTGACTTGTCCTCTGAGACGCCCGCGGTCAGAGAGTAGATGCGTCCGAACTCCGTCTTGAGCCCGGTCGCGAACACGACCGCCCGGCCGGTGCCGGAGGCCACGCTGGTGCCCATGAACACCAGGTTCGGCATGTTGATAGTGGCCAGTTCCTCCTCGATGATCGGATCGGCGGTCTTGCGGACTGAATCCGACTCACCGGTGAGGGCGATGTTGTTGGTCGAGAGCTCGTACTGCCGGACCAGGCGGGCATCCGCACTGATGCTGTCGCCCTCCTCGAGCACGATGATGTCGCCGGGGACGAGGTCGGCGGCGGCGACGACGGTCACGTCTCCATCGCGGATGACCTTCGCGTTCGCCGGTACGAGCCTCTGCAGCGCCTCGGTGGCCTTCTCGGCGCGGTACTCCTGGAAGAAACCGATGGTCGCGTTGAGCAGCACGACCGCAAGGATCGCGATCGTGACGTTGATGTTGTCCTGCCGGCTTGCACCGGTGGAGAGCATGGCGGCGACGAAGACCAGGACCGCCGCCACCTCCAGCATGATGGCGAAGAGGCTGGTGAGCTGGTCGAAGAACTTGTAGATGACCGGCCGGCTGACCTTGGTCGGCAAGATGTTCTTGCCGTGCTCGGCCAGGCGCGCGAACGCCTCGTCTTCGGTCAGCCCTTGGGGAGAAGTGCCCTGCGCCGCGTAGACGGCGTCGTCGGGCAGGGTCCAGATATCGGTCGTTACTGGTTCAGTCATGTCGGCGGTGGCACGCCCGCTCGTTGTCTGCAGCTCTCGTCGCACGCCGACGGCGGCGACCCGGAGACAGTGTGGACGCACGCGTATCAAGCAGCCGTGAATCCCGTCAGGCCGGTCGTAAAGATTGCGTCAAGGGAGCACGCCGGCGCGGCTGCGGCTCGCGTCCGCGCCGGTCAGTCGCCGCTCGGAGGCGGCGACTTGCTCGGGTCGGCCACGACCAGCACGTCGATGTGGTCGACCTCTCGGATGATGTGCGCGATGCGCGACCCGCGTGCGATCTCGCTCATCCGGGAGCGGCGGGACTGGCCGAGGACGATGTAGGTGACGCGGTGCTCCCGGGCGAACCGCAGGACCTCGTCCACCACCGCGTCGCCCTCCACCTCGACCCCCTTCCCGCCGAGCTCCGCGGCGAGCTCGAACAGCTGCGCGATCTCCTTCTTGCCGCCGACCTGGGCATGGGTGTGTACGTGCAGCACCCAGAACCGCCCCTGGAACCGTTTCGCCAGACGGTGGCCTCTGCGGATGAGCTTGGGGGCGACGGCGTTGGGGCGCACGCAGACCAGGATGCGCTCCTCGGCGGCCCAGGGGTGCAGAGCCTCCTCGCCTTGCGTGATGCGCTCGAGGAACTCGTCGACCTCCTCGGCGGTCTTGCGCAAGGCCAGCTCTCGCAGGGCGGCGAGGTTCTCGCGCCTGAAGAAGTTGGTCAGAGCGCCGGGGATCTTGTCGAGGTCGTACACGACGCCCCGGCGCAGGCGATTGAGCAGCGCGGCGGTCGTCAGGTCCACGAGCACCACCTCGTCGGCCGTGTCGACCACAGCGTCCGGGACGGTCTCCTGCACGCGCACGCCGGTGATGTCGTACACGGTGTCGTTGAGGCTTTCGACGTGCTGGATGTTGACGGTGGTGATGACGTTGATCCCGGCGGCCTGGATCTCGGCCACGCTCTGCCAGCGCTTCTGGTGGCGCGCGCCGGGGATGTTGGTGTGCGCCAGCTCGTCCACCAGGACCCACTCCGGCCGGCGCGCGATCACCGCGTCGGTGTCGAGTTCCTCGAACTCCTTGTCGCGGTACGTGATGTGCTTGAGCGGAAGTCGCTCGAGTCCCTCGACGAGCTCCGCGGTCTCCTTGCGGCCGTGGGTCTCGACGAACCCGACCACCACATCCTCGCCGCGCGAGCAGCGCCGGTGCGCCTCGGCCAGCATGCTGAAGGTCTTGCCGACTCCCGGCGCGTAGCCGAGGAACACCTTGATCTTGCCGCGTTTGCGCAGGGTGCGCAGCGAGTAGACCTCGGTTTCGCCGGCGTCCTCGGCCATCATCGGCCGGCTTGCTGTCGCGGGAGCCGTCTTGTCGAGTGCGAGGTTGAGCTGGAGGACGTTGACGCGCGGCTCTCCGATGAACCCGAGCGTGCGGCCGGTGGTGTGCGCGCTGATGAGGCCTCAGAACGGCCACCCGGCTCATGCCGCGCGCCTGCGCGACCCGCGCCGCCTGCGCGCGCGCGTTGGCGACGGTGATGTCCGGGTCGAGGCCGCTGCCCGACGTGGTGACCATGTCGACGGGCACGGACCCGGCGGTCAGGCCGGGGTCTGCCCTCACCTGCTTGCCGACGTCGGCGCGGACGCGGTCGACGAGGGTCCGGCTGGTCGGCCCGAGGTTGGAGGCCCCGGAAGCCATGGCGTCGTAGCCGCCTTGCCCGGCCGCCGACGGGCGCGGCCAGAAGTAACCCGGCTGCGTGAACGGCTGGGCGATGAGCGACGAGCCGACGACGCGGCCGCCGGCCTTCACCAGGCTGCCGCCGGCCGCGCCGGGGAAGAGCACGTGAGCCACGCCGGTGATGGCGAGCGGATACAGGAGCCCGAGCAGCACGGCCGTGAGGATGGTCATGCGGATCGCGGTGTCGAGGTGACGTCTCATCCGGGTGCTCCCTCAGCTCGTCAGGTGCAGCGCGACGAGGATCAGGTCGATGACCTTGATCCCGATGAAGGGCGCGATGACGCCGCCCAGCCCGTAGACCAGCAGGTTGTAGCGCAGCAGGGCGGCGGCGGGGATCGCACGGAACTTCACGCCCCGCAGGGCGAGCGGGATCAGCGCGACGATGATCAGAGCGTTGAAGATGACCGCCGAGAGGATCGCGCTGTCGGCCGAGTGCAGACCCATGACGTTGAGCCCGGCGAGCTCGGGGAACGAGGCCATGAACATCGCCGGGATGATGGCGAAGTACTTGGCCACGTCGTTGGCGATGCTGAAGGTGGTGAGCGCGCCGCGCGTGATGAGCAGCTGCTTGCCGATCTCCACGATCTCGATGAGCTTGGTGGGGTTGGAGTCCAGGTCCACCATGTTCCCGGCCTCCTTGGCCGCCATGGTGCCTGTGTTCATGGCCACGCCGACGTCGGCCTGCGCCAGTGCAGGCGCGTCGTTGGTGCCGTCGCCGGTCATGGCGACCAGCTTGCCCTGCGCCTGCTCCCGCTTGATGAGCTCCATCTTGGCCTCGGGCGTGGCCTCGGCGAGGAAGTCGTCCACGCCGGCCTCCTCGGCGATCACGGCCGCCGTCAGCGGGTTGTCGCCGGTGATCATGACGGTGCGGATGCCCATGGCGCGCATCTGGTCGAAGCGCTCACGGATGCCGCCCTTGACGATGTCCTTGAGGTAGATGACGCCGACGGCCTTGTCGCCGCGGGCGACGGCGAGCGGGGTGCCGCCCTGGCCGGAGACGCGCGCCAGCGTGGCCTCGAGCTCGGGCGGCGCCTCGCCCCCCTGCTGCCGGATCCACGCCGTCACGGCGTCACCGGCGCCCTTGCGCACCGAGTGGCCGTCGAGGTCGATGCCGCTCATGCGCGTCTGCGCGGAGAACTCGACGAACGTCGCCTCTTCCGGGTCGATGTGACGGCCGCGCAGGCCGAACTCCTTGGCGAGCACGACGATCGAGCGCCCCTCAGGCGTCTCGTCGGCGAGCGACGCCAGTTGCGCCGCGTCGGCGACTTCTTCCACCGTGAACCCGGGCATCGGGATGAACTCGGACGCCTGCCGGTTGCCCAGCGTGATGGTGCCCGTCTTGTCGAGGAGCAGCGTGTCGACGTCTCCGGCCGCCTCCACGGCGCGGCCGGACATGGCGAGCACGTTGTGCCGCACCAGCCGGTCCATGCCGGCGATCCCGATGGCGGCCAGCAACCCGCCGATGGTGGTCGGGATGAGGCAGACGAGCAAAGCGATGAGCACGGTCACGGAGACGGCCGCGTCGCTGTAGATCGCGAACGGCTTCAGCGTCACCACCACGATCAGGAAGATGATGGTGAGGCCGGCGAGCAGGATGTTGAGGGCGATCTCGTTGGGCGTCTTCTGGCGCTCCGCGCCCTCGACGAGCGCGATCATGCGGTCGAGGAACGTCTGGCCGGGGTCGGACGTGATGCGGACCTTGATCTGGTCGGAGAGCACGCGTGTGCCGCCGGTCACGGCGCTGCGGTCGCCGCCGCTCTCGCGGATCACGGGCGCCGACTCGCCGGTGATCGCCGACTCGTCCACCGAGGCGATGCCCTCGATGACGTCGCCGTCGCCGGGGATCGTCTCACCGGCGGAGACCACCACGACGTCGCCCTTGCGCAGTTCGCTGGCCTGCCTCCGGGTGATGACGCCGTCGACCTCCACGTTGGCGAGGGTCTCGGTCTTGGTCTTGCGCAGCGTGTCGGCCTGGGCCTTGCCGCGGCCCTCGGCCATGGCGGTGGCGAAGTTGGCGAACAGCAGCGTGAACCACAGCCAGCCGCTGACGAGGCCCACGAACAGGGTGCTCTGACCACCTCCGGAGAGGGCCGCGATGAAGGCGATCGTGGTGATGACGCTGCCCACCTCGACCACGAACATCACCGGGTTGCGGGCCACGTCGCGGGGGTCCAGCTTGGCCAGCGAACTGCGGATGGCCGGCCCGATGAGGTCACTCATGGACGCGCCGCCGCGGCGCTTGCCGTGCGAGCCGCCTGCCGGCGCGGAGCCTGGCGTGTCGGTCGCGGGGGTCTCAGGGCGAGCGGTGGGTGAGATGACGGTCATGGCTGCATCCGGTTCACGAGAAGAGTCTTCCGGCGTTCATGAGGAACTGCTCGACGATGGGGCCGAGGGCGAGCGCCGGGAAGTAGGTGAGCGCGCCGACGATGAGGATCATGCCGACGAGCAGGACGACGAAGATCGGTCCGGTCGTCGGGAACGTGCCGCTCGACTCGGGCAGGATCTTCTTGGACCCGAGCGACGCCGCGAGGGCCAGGGCCGGGATGATGAAGAAGAACCGGCCCCACAGCATGACGAGCCCGCCCGCGGTCGCCCAGAACTTGCCGCTCACGGTGATGCCGGCGAAGGCGCTGCCGTTGTTGCCGGACTGGGAGATGGCCGCGTACATGATCTCGGAGAGGCCGTGCGGGCCGTGGTTGAGCACGGCGTCCTTGCCGGCCGGCAGCACGGCGGCGATCGCCGCCAGGCCGAGCGCGGTGACGCAGAAGTACAGGATCGCGAGCACCGCGAGCTTCATCTCGCGCCCTTCGATCTTCTTGCCCAGGTACTCCGGCGTCCTGCCGACCATGAGGCCGGCGATGAACACCGCCAGGATGGCGAACACCAGCAGGCCCACGATGCCGACGCCGACGCCGCCGAACACCACCTCGCCCAGGGCGATGTTGAGCATCGCCATGCCGCCGGCGAGCGGCGTCAGGCTGTCGTGCGAGGAGTTGACGGCGCCGGTCGAGGTGTCCGTGGTGATGGTGGCCCAGAGCACGGACCCGCCGATGCCGTTGCGGACCTCCTTGCCCTCCTGGTTGCCGCCGGCCTGCGTCGCGGTGGCGGCCTGGTCGGCGCCGACCCTGGTCAGGTTGGGATTGCCGGCCTGCTCGCTCCAGAACATGACCCCGACGCTCAGGACCACCAGCACCATGGCCGCGGAGAAGAGCGCCCACCCCTGCCGCTGGTTGCCGGCGAACCTGCCGAACATGTAGGTGAACGAGACCGGGATCGCGAGGATGGCCAGCATCTCGATGAGGTTGGTCAGCGGGGTCGGGTTCTCGAACGGGTGCGCCGAGTTGGCGTTGAAGTAACCGCCGCCGTTGGTGCCCAGTTCCTTGATGATCTCCTGCGACGCGACGGGTCCCTGCCCGATCACCTGGGCGGCGCCCTGGAGCGTCCTGACCTGGGTCGGCGCGTCCAGGTTCTGCACGACGCCCTGCGAGACGAGGATGAAGGCGCCGACGATGCAGACCGGCAGCAGGATGTAGAGGAAGCTGCGCGTGAAGTCGACCCAGAAGTTCCCGAGCTCGCGGGTCGAGCGCCGGGTGAGCCCGCGGATGAAGGCCGCCGCGACGGCCATGCCCACGGCGGCCGAGACGAAGTTCTCGCGGGTGAGCGCGAGCATCTGGGTGAGGTAACTCACCGCCGTCTCCGGCACGTAGACCTGCCAGTTGGTGTTGGTGGCGAAGCTGACGGCGGTGTTGAAGGCGTCCCAGCCGTCCATGCCGGGTACGTGCGCCGGGTTGAGGGGGAGCACCCCCTGCAGGCGCAGGACCGCATAGATGAACAGCAGCACGATGAAGTTGAAGACCAGGAGCGAGACGGTGTAGCCGACGAGGCCCGTCTCGCGCTTCTCGTCCACCGCGCAGACGCGGTAGATGAGCCGCTCCACCGGTCGCAGGACCGGGTGCAGGAAGGTCCGCTCGCCGTTGTAGACGTGCGCCATGTAGGTGCCGAGCGGTCTCGCGATGAGTGCGAGCAGCACCAGATAGACGACGATCTGCAGGATGCCGAAGGTCATGGCGAGGTGGGGATTCGAGTCAGAACTTCTCGGGCCGCAGCAAGGCGTACAGGAGGTACGCAAGCAAGGCCACGGCGACGGCCAGGAGGATCAGGTAGGCGACGGTCATCGGAGGACTGATCCGCTCAGAGGCGCGGCGGCTCCGCGCGCATAGGCGTAGACAGCCGCGAACGCGGCCAGGATGAGCAGCACGTAGACGACGTCGGTCATGACTCGGCCGTGTCCCTGCCGGTGCCCCCGGTCTTCTTGTGGCGCAGCGAGTGGGCGAGCAGCGACCAGGTGGCCAGGACGAACAGGGTGGTCCCGACGGCGACGGCGAGGATCATGGCAGCCTCGACGACCGCCTCCTCCAGCCAGAGCAACATGACGACCTCCAGTCCATCGGCGCGTCGCCTGGGGAGCGGCGCCTTACTGGACCGAGGCTAGCCCCGGCGGTGTCAAGGCCGAGTGAACGGCCTGCCGCCGGGGCTAAAGAGTGCGTTAAGGGCTAGGAGACTTCTTCGTCGGCGGTCGCGAAGCGGAAGCCGACGCCCGGCTCGGTGATGATGTAGCGCGGCCCGCCGGGCTTCGGCTCGATCTTCCTGCGCAGGTTGCTGACGTGCACGCGCAGCGTCTGCGCGTCCTCCGCCCACTCCGGCCCCCAGATCTGCTCGAGGATCATCTTCTGGGTGACGACGAGCCCGGCGTTGCGCGCGAGGAACGCGAGGATGTCGAACTCCGTCGGCGTCAGGGCGACCTCCTCGCCCGCCCGGCGCACGCGACGGCGGGCGATGTCGACCTCGAGGTCGCCGGAGCGGATCAGCGGCGGGGGGAGGTGAGCGCCGCCGCGCGCCGCAGCAGCGCGCGGATGCGCGCCAGCAGCTCACCGGCGGAGAACGGCTTGGTCAGGTAGTCGTCGGCGCCCTCGTCCAGGGCGGTGATCTTGTCCGCCTCGTTGGAGCGCACGGAGAGGATGAGGATCGGCGAAGCCATCCAGGTGCGCAGTTCCCGGCACACGTCGATGCCGGACATGTCGGGCAGCATGAGGTCGAGGACGACCAGGTCGGGCGGCGTGTCGATCGCCTTGATGAGCGCCTCCTCGCCGGTCGCCGCCATCTCGAGGGAGTAGCCGCGCGTGGAGAGGATCGACTTGAGCGCGCGGCGGATCTGCTCCTCGTCGTCCACCACGAGGATGTGGATGGGCCGCTCGGGGACCGTCATGCGCTCTCCTCTCCGGACTGCGTCGTCGGCGCCGGATGATCCGCCGGCAGGGTGATCACGAAGCGCGCCCCGCGCGGCACGACGTCGTCGACGGCGATGGTGCCGTCATGCCCGAGCACGATCTCCCGTGCGATCGCGAGCCCCAGGCCGGTGCCGGACGGCCCGCGCTGCCCGAAGGGCTTGCGCCCGCGGAAGAACTTCTCGAACACGGCTTCGTGTTCGTCGGCGGGGATGCCTGGTCCTTGGTCTTCCACCCACAGGCGCACTCCCTCGTTCCAGCCGCGTGCGCCCACCGTCACCTCTCCGGTCGTGTACAGCAGCGCGTTCTCCAGCAGGTTCTGGATGACTCTCGTGAACTGGACGAAGTCCACGGCGACGATGATGTCCTCGTCGGGCAGGGCCACGCGCACGCGCTCCTGCAGGTGGGTCGGCAGGGCGTCGATCGCGGCGAACACGATCTCGCCCAGCCCGTAGAGCTCGCGACGCGGCTCCCAGGCGTGCGCTTCGAGCCGTGAGAGCTCGAGCAGCGCGGTGATGCTGTTGTTCAGGCGCGCCACGTCGCCCACGATGGCGCGCAGTTCGTCGCGCACGCTCTCCTCATCCCAGTCGACATCGCTCTCGAGCAGGTTGCTCACCGTCGCGGTGAGCGCCGCAAGCGGGGTCTTGAGCTCATGAGAGACCGACGAGAGGAGGCTGGACTTGAGGTGGTCGGCTTCCTGGGCCGCCGCCGCGGAGGTAGCGGCCTGCTGCAGACGCTCCCGCTCGAGGAACGCGCCGACCATGTTGCTCAGCGACGTGACCAGACGCGTGTCCGCGGGGCCGTAGGGGCGCTTGTCCGCGCGCGCCTGCACGGTGAGCACGCCGGTGACGCCAGACGGGCTGCGCACCGGCACGTACAGGCCGCCGTCTCCGGCGGCGAGGGACGCCGTGTCCTCGCCGCCCGTGAAGGCCCGAGCGGCGAGGTCGTCGACGGACGAGTCGACCGCGGCGCCGGCTGGGGCTTCGCGGTAGGAGGACAGCCGGCCGTCCCGCTCCACGTACAGCGCCGCCGAGCGCGCGCCGAGGAGATCGACGATCTCGCCGAGGCAGGTCTCGGCCATCTGCCCGGTGGTCGTCTGCGAGACCACCGCCGCGCTGAGCCGGTTGAGCGCGGCGCTCTCCTGCTCGCGGGCCCGCGCCGCGGCTTCGCGGTCCCTCATGCGTCCGGCAAGCGCGCCGACGATGACGCCCACAACGAGGAAGACGGCGAGCGAGAGCCAGTCCTTGGGGTCGTGGATCTGCAGTGTGTGGTACGGCGGCAGGAAGAAGAAGTTCCAGGCGAAGAACGCCAGGACGGCGGTGAGGACGGCCGGCCCCGGGCCGGCGGCGCTCGCCACGAGCAGGATGACGAGAAGGTAAAGCAGCGCCCACTGGCCCTTGGCGAACTGGTCACGGCCCAGCAGGAACACGCCGGTGCTGACGGCGATCGCCGCGAGGGCGAGGATGTAGCCGTGCCGCGAGAACGCCTGCGCGATGCGTGAAGTCACACTGCCTTCTCGTAGAAGTAGGTCGGCCCGCGCAGCGAGCGGAAGCCCGCCGACTCGTAGAGGTGCATGGCGCCGGTCGGGTTGGCCGCGTCCACGCCCAGGTACGCCAGGGGCTGGCCGCGCCGGCGCAGTTCGACGCAGGACTGCAGGAGCAGCGCGCGGCCGAGGCCCCTGCCGCGCCATGGCCGCCGCACGAAGAGTTCGTCCACGTAGCCGCCCACGGGCGTTTCGAACGAGATCACGGCGCCGGCGACTTCCTCGCCGTCCCACGCGACGAACCAGAGTCCCAGGTCCAGGTCGTCGCGCGAGAAGCGGAACTCGAGCCACTCGCGCAGGTCCATCTCCGCCGGACGGAAGTGGTCGCGGAAGGCCTCCTTGCCGGCGGCGTGCACGGCGGTCTCATCCAGTCCCTTGCGATAGGTGCGCACGGAGATGCCCTTCGGCCACTCGGCAGACTCGACCTCAGGTCCGAGGTCGCGGTCGAGCCGCAGGAACGTGCGCACCGGCTGGTAGCCGTGCCGCTGGAACAGCGCGATCCGCTCGGTGTCGGTGTGGTGCGACCAGACGCCCAGCAGCCCCTTGCCGTCCGGTCCGTGCTCGGCGAGCAGTTCGGCCGCTCGCTCCTCGCACAGGCGGAGCAGGTACTCGCTCAGCCCGCGGCCGCGCGCCGCGGGATCCACGGTCTGCTCGGCGACGATGCCGCCGGGCAGCGCCTCCATCCAGCAGAACCCGTAGCCGACCAAGGGCCCGCGCTCGTCCTCGACCAGCCAGGCGTCCCTCTGCAGGTCGAGTCGCGGTAGGGCCCACTCCTCGCGGACGAGATCCACGGTCACGTCGGACTCGCCGTGGCGGGCGATCTCCACGGCGCGCTTGAGCTCGGCGACCGCGCCGGCGTCTGCTGCGTCGGGCCGGCGCACCCGGGACCCCTGGGGTGCGCCAAGATGCCGGTCGTTCGTGCCCATCGGTCGTCACCCGGCTCCGCGTCGCTTCTCGAAGAGCAGCGTGCTTCCGCGGCGGGGAAGGAAGCCGATCGACTCGTGCAACTGCAGCGCCCCGGTGGTGTTGTCCGAGTCCACCGCGAAGAACGCGTTGCTCGCGCCGCGCCGCCGCAGCTCCGCGCACTCCTGAAGCATCAGCGCTCTGGCGATGCCGCGTCCGCGCCAGGGCTCGCGCACGAACAGCTCGCCCATGTACGCGCCTGCAGGCGTCTCCGTGGCCTCGATGCCGCCCACTACCTCGGCGTCGTCCCACGCCACCAGCCAGAGGCCGAGGTCCGGCTCCTCGTGGGCGAAGTGGGATGCGAGCCACTCCTCGAGGTCGATCTCCCCGGCCCCCGGGTGGTCTGCGAACGCCTCCTCGTGAGCGGCGTAGACGGCCGCGTCGTCGACGCCCGGACGGAACGCGGCCACGCGGATGCCGGAGGGCCACACCGGAGGCTCGAGGGTGTCGTCGAGGTCGCGGTCGAGGCGCAGGAACGTGCTCACGTGTGAGTAGCCGCGCCGCTCGTACAGCGCGATCCGGCTCGAGTCGGTCTCATGGGACCACACGGAGAGGCCGCCTTCGTCCGTGCGCGGCGGCCGTGAGGATCTCGGCGGCGCGCTCCTCGCAGAGTCCGAGCAGGTGCTCGCTCAGGCCCAGTCCGCGGACACTCGGGTCGACGCTCTGCTCCGCGACGAGCTCTCCGGGCGGCGTCTCGATCCAGCAGAGCCCGTAGGCGACGGCAACACCGTCGCGGTCCTCGACCAGCCACGCGTCCCGCTGCAGGTCGAGGCGTGGCAGGGTCCACTCCTCGCGGACGGCGTCCTCGCTGAGGGCCGAACTGCCGTGGAGGGCGAGCTCCACAGAGCGTTTGATCCGGGCGACCGCGCCGGCGTCCGCTGCGGCGGGCCGGCGCACCCGGAACCCCTGGGGTGTGCGAAGATGTCGGTCGTTCGTGTCCATCGGTCGGTGGTCCGGCCCTGATTGTATGCCCAGGGCGAACGCGGGCCCGCGCAGTCGCGTCTCATCAGCGACGACGGCACGCTCGCGGCTCCGGGAGGTGTGCTCATGAGACACACACGCAGAGCGATCGTGGTACTTGCGGCGCTCGCCGTGCTGGGGGCGGCCGTCGTAGGCGGGTGCGGTGGTTCGACAGCTCAGCCGGCTTCGTCGGCCACCGCCCCGCCTTCCACTCCCGCCGGCATCACGGGCACCATCCACGACCTCACGACCAACGCGGACACCGGGCTTCCCGTGCTGCTCGTCGTCGACGACGGCGCCATCCAGGGTTCGGTGGACCGTGCGATGGTCAGCGTGACCGCCGACACCGTGGTCTGGATGCTCAAGGGTGGCCGGGGGACGGCGGCCGACCTGGGCGCCGGCCAGATGGTCTCGGTGTGGTTCGACGGCCCGGTCGCGGAGTCGTACCCCGTGCAGGCCAAGGCCGGGGAGATCGAGATCCTGCTCGAGGACTGAGGTCCCGCTCGCTCACGTGGCGGAGCGGAGGCCATCCCGGCGCGCGGGTCTAGGCGTGGCGTGCCGGAGTGGCTGTGCAGGCCACTGCGGGCGTGTGTTGCGCACCAGGGGTGAGACGCTCACGCCGGACCGGGGGAGCGGCGGGCATCAGAGCCTCGGCCGGAGAAGCTTGTGCGCTCGCCCATCCTTGCCACGGCGGACGCTTCGTCGCGCGGCGTGAGCGCCTGAGCGCAAGCTCGTCGCGGACCAGGGTGGTCACGATGAAGCCGGTGCAGAAGATCCCGAGCAGGGAGGCGAGGACGACCACCAAGCCGACCACCATGGCGTCTGCCGAGAACATCCTGGACCTCCGACCGCGTGCGACTGCGAACGACTCCCACATTACGAGAGAGCCCGTGCAGTCGACGTGAAGCCGGGGTGCGAGCCCGTTAAGAAGGCGTGAAGAGCGCGGACCTGCCGCGAAGGCGGACCGGCGGCGTCAGCCGGTGTGCATGAAGTTGATGACGTCGCCGTCCTGGACGACGTACTCCTTGCCCTCGGTGCGCAGCAAGGCCTTCTCGCGCGCGGCGTGGAACGACTTGAGCTCGATGAGGTCCTCGATGCGCACCACCTGCGCGCGCACGAACCCGTGCTCGATGTCGCTGTGGATGCGGCCCGCGGCCTGCTTGGCCGTCCAGCCCTTGGGCAGCTGCCAGGCGCGCGACTCGCTGCTGCGGAAGTCGCCGGTGAAGAACGTGATGTAGCCGAGCACCTCGTAGCAGGCGCGCAGCACGACGTCGAGCGTGCCGGCCTCGTCGGCGCCGAGCTCGGCGCGGAACTCGGCCGCCTCCTCCGGCTCGAGGTCGGCGAGCTCGGCCTCGAGGCGCGCGGCGACGGCGACCACCTGGTCGCCCCGGTCGCGCGCCCACTCCACGAAGTCCGCGTGCTGCTCGAGTGCAGCTCGCCGCGCTCTGGTCGTCATCCGTGTTCAGGACGAACAGCACGGGGCGGTCGCTGACGAGCGCGAGCTCGCGGAACAGCGCCTCGTCGTCGTCCGAGCGCTCGAACCGCTTGGCCAGGACGCCGTCCATGAGCGCGGCGTGCAGCGCCTCGAGCACTTCGAGCTCGTGCTTGGCCGCCTTGTCGCCGCTGCGCGCCGCCTTGCGGGTCTTGTCCAGGCGGCGCTCCACCAGCTCGGCGTCGCTGAGCACGAGTTCCGTCTCCACGAGGTCGACGTCGGAGCGCGGGTCGAGCGTCTCGCTCACGTGCGCCACCTCGGGGTTCTCGAACACGCGCACCACGTGGGCCACCGCGTCGACGCTGCGGATGTCGCTGAGGAACCGGTTGCCCAGGCCCTCTCCGCGGCTCGCGCCCTCGGCGAGGCCCGGCGATGTCCACCAGGTCGATGGTGGCGTTGACCTTCTTGGGCGTCTCGAGGACCTCGTCCAGCTTGTCGAGCCTGGGGTCCGGCACCGCGACCACCCCGAGGTTGGACTCGGCGGAGGTGAACGCGTAGGCGGTGGCGGCGGCCTGCGCGTGCGTCAGGGCGTTGAACAGGGTGGTCTTGCCGACGTTGGGCAGACCGACGATGCCGAGCTTCACGAGTGCTTCTCCAGTTTGCTGGTGAGCAGGGTCTCGAGCAGGCGGGACATGTCGCGCAACTGGTCCCTGACCCTCCCCGGATACTTGGCGTCCACGTAGGCGACGGTATCGCGGGGAGTATCCCACATGGACGGACCCGGCGAGGTCTGGGCGACCTTGTTGCCTCTGCTTGCCTTCCAGCTCACGGCGCTGAACACGGCGGTGGGGATGTCGTGGTTCGCGAACGGGACGTCATCGGAGGGAGCGGCCACCGTGCCTGCGGGCCGCCCCGGCGCCTCCGGGCTGGTGACGAGCGCGACGCCGAGATCCTTGGCGGCGCTCAGGGCGTCGTCGCGCAGCCACGTGGCGCCGCCGAACCGGCTGGTCACCGAGAGCTCGTCGCCGCCGGCCGGAGCGTCCAGGTCGATCATGCCGATGGTGGCGCGGCGCTCCACGTCGCTCAGCGTGTCGAAGTAGTGCTGCGAGCCCAGCAGGCCGTCCTCCTCCGCGCCGAACGCGACGAAGACCACCGTGTACGGGGTCGGCGTCTTCTTGATGCGCGCCGCCACCTCGAGCAGCAGTGCGATGCCGGTGGCGTTGTCGGTGTAGCCCTCGCCGACCGGCGCGGAGTCGTAGTGGGCGCCGACGACGAGGCGCTTGCCGGTAGTAGCCCTGCTTGAGGGCGATGATGTTGCCCGAGTGGATGCGCCGCCCGTCCGCCGTCGCGATGAACTCCTGCAGCAGCGGGAAGTAGCCGTACTGCTGGAACGCGCTCGTGATGAACTCGCGCGCGTGGATCTCGCCCCACGAGTCGGCGGGGCGCTTGCCGACGCTGCTGCGCCAGCACCTTGGCCGTGGCGTTGGCGACGCCGCCGTAGGGGGAATTGGAGACGGCGGCCGAGGGCCTGCCCTTCTCGGGTGCGCTGCCGCCCCAGCCGTCGAACACGCCTCCTGCGGCCATCCCGATGACGATCACGAGGATCGCCGCCGCGACCACTGCGACCTTGCCGCCGCGTGTGCTCAGCGCGCCCACGTCACACCGGCGCCGGGACGAGGAGGACCCAGGCGGCCGCCCAGACGAGTCCGTACACGAGGCCGCCCAGCACGTCGCCCAGGTAGTGCACCCCGAGGTACACGCGGCTGAACATCAGCACCAGCGCCAGCACGACGAGCGCCGGCACCCACTGGGGGTAGAGCACCCCGAGCGTGAACGTGCCGACCACCGCCATGCTGGCGTGCGACGACGGGAACGACTTGCTGATGGGCAGCGGGATCTGCTCCGGCTGCGTGGGGTCGGCGACGGGCGGCCGCACGCGGCCGACCAGCTGTTTGATGAGGAATCCGGTCATCTCCACCAGTGTGACCGGCGCCGCCACGTACAACGCCTTCCAGAGCGGGTCGGCGGCGCCGAAGATCCAGGGCACGAGACAGAGGACGTACCAGAGCACGCCGTAGTTCGCGGAGAGCGACAGACCGCCGAGCGGAACGGTGAACCAGCGCGGGTGCGGCCAGTCCATGGAGACGTGGCGCGAGACTGCGCGGTCGAGCCTGTCGAGGCGCCCGCCGGGCAGGGCGGTGGTGGCGTCGGTGGGGCCGTGATCGGGGGGAAGCGACATGGCCATCTAGTATACTTGCCGCCTGTCCCCGCCCACCTTCGCTCAGGACGTCCCCGATGCGCACAACCGTCATCGTCACCGCTCTCGGCCCCGACAGCCACGGGCTGCTGGCGCAGGTCGCGACGACCATCGCCGAGCAGAACGCCAACGTCGACGACGTGAGCCAGACGGTCGCCAACGGCATGTTCACCATGATCATGTTCGTCTCGTTCGACCAGGGTGAGACCACCATCGCCGAGCTCAAGGAAGCCCTCGCGGCGACCGGCGAGCGCATCGGGCTGCAGATCAGCGTGCAGCACGAGAACATCTTCAAGTTCATGCACCGGATCTAGCGGGGCGGCTGTGGTCTTCATCACCTCCCAGGAGATCCTCGAGACCGTCAGCATGATCCGGTCCGAGAACCTCGACGTCCGGGCCGTCACCATGGGCATCTCACTCCACGACTGCGCTGCCGGCGAGCCACGCCGCACCGCCGAGCGCATCCACGCCAAGATCGTCCGCCGCGCCGGCAAGCTGGTCGAGGTGGCCGCCGAGCTGCAGGAGAAGTACGGCGTGCCCATCGTGAACCGGCGGGTCTCGGTGACGCCGATCGCCAACGTCGTCGGCAGTGACGACCCGCAGGCCTACCTCGAGGTGGCGCACGCGCTGGACGCGGCCGCCGACGAGGTCGGCATCGACTTCCTCGGCGGCTTCAGCGCGCTGGTCCAGAAGGGCTTCACGCGTAGCGACACCGCTCTCATGGAGGCGATCCCCGACGCCATCGCGAGCACCAACCGCGTCTGCTCGTCCGTCAACGTCGCCTCCACGCGCGCCGGCATCAACATGGACGCGGTGCTGCGCATGGCCGACGTCCTGCTCGCGGTCAGCAAGCGCACCGCCGATCACGACTCCATCGGCTGCGCCAAGATCGTCATCTTCTGCAACGCGCCGGAGGACAATCCCTTCATGGCCGGCGCGATGCACGGCAGCGGCGAGGCCGAGTGCAGCATCAACGTGGCCATCTCTGGGCCCGGCGTGGTGCGCAACGTCGTCGCCGCCAACCCCGACGCCTCGTTCATCGAGCTCGCCGATCTCATCAAGCGGACGACCTTCAAGATCACGCGCGTCGGCGAACTGATCGCGCGCGAGGCCTCGCAGATGCTCGGCGCCGATCTCGGCATCATCGACCTCTCTCTTGCGCCGACGCCTGCCGTAGGCGATTCCATCGCCGAGATCCTCGAGAGCATGGGTCTCGAGTCGGTCGGCGCGCCCGGCACCACCGCGGCGCTGGCGATGCTCAACGACGCCGTCAAGAAGGGCGGCACGATGGCCACCTCGTCCACGGGCGGCCTCTCGGGCGCGTTCATCCCCGTGAGCGAGGACAAGGCGATGGCCAGGGCCGCCGCCGACGGCAATCTGCCCATCGAGAAGCTCGAGGCCATGACTGCGGTCTGCTCGCTCGGACTCGACATGATCCTGGTGCCGGGCGACATCGCGCGCGACTCCCTCGCCGGCACCATCGCCGACGTCATGGCCATCGGCATGATCAACTCCAAGACCACCGGGGCGCGGCTCATCCCGGCGGCGGGCAAGAAGCTCGGGGACTGGGTCACGCTGGGCGGGTTGTTCGGGGAGGGGCCGGTGATGAAGGTCAGCACCGCCGGCAACAGTGCGTTCGTGCGGCGCGGGGGGCGCATTCCGCCGCCTCTTCAGAGTCTTACGAACTAGCGGCGTCGCTCAATAGCGCTGCGTCGATCAGTCCGCCGCCTCTTCAGAGTCTTACGAATTAGCGGCGTCGCTCAATAGCGCTGCGTCGATTAGTCCGCCGCAGGTGCACCGCACACTAGCGGCGGCTACTCCCGCTCGTTGATCTCCCGCACCATCGCGCGTATGCGCTGGGCGGCTTCGGTCATGCCGAGCGCCCGTGAGACCTTCTCGGCCTCCGTGAGCTGCAGCACGGCGTCGATGGTCTGACCGCGCCGGCGGAAGTCGGCCGCCTGGTCGATCTCGAACGTCACCAGCTCGGTGAGCATGCGCCGCACCTCCGGATCCTGCAGGTCCACCATCTTGCCGCTCGTGGTGACGATGATGTCGGAGAGTGGGACCAGACGGCTGCCCGAGCCGGACTCCGGAGCCGCCTCTTCACCGGCGGCGGGCCCGCCCTCGGCGGGTCGCGCGGGCTCGGGAACTGCCGTCTGGTCCTCACCGTCCCCCTCGGGGGCTGGGGGCGCGTCCTTCGGCTGACCGGCGGGTTGCTGCGCGGCCTGCAGATAGCCGGTGATGTCGATCTCGTCGTCGGGCCGCAACTCACCTGTGACTTCCGTCTCGTCGGGCCGCAACTCACCTGTGACTTCCGTCTCGTCGGGCCGGAGCTCGCCGGTGGTCTCCGCCTCGTCATCCCACGAGGGCGCGGCGATCGGGTCGGGTGCGAGCTCGCGCACGCTGAGGTCGGGGCCCCAGTCCAGCCCCAGCCCACCGGGCTGCGGCTGCTTCTCGTCCTGCGCCCGCGCGGCCGCGGCGGCGCGCTCGGCGGCGGCCGCGCGCTCCAGGGAGGGGTCGAGAGTGATGTCCTCCACGGGCCGCTCGGCCTTGCCGAGCGCGGCGAACGTGTCTTGCGGGCCCTCGTCGAGGAAGGAGGGTCCGGTCCGGATCTCGTCCTGCTCGTCGGCGCCGCCACGGCGGCGCGTGACGATGAGCGCGATGACGAGCAGCAGTACAGCTGCGCCCGCTACGGAGACGCCGATCATCTGGACGGTGCTCATGGACGCTGATCCCGGGGTAGGTCGTACTTGGCCGCTTGCTCTTTCGTGTTCTCCTCCACCATTCCCTGCCCGGCGGTAGAATGGCTTGATGCTGGATCCCGACGTCATCGCGGCCACGCTGGCCGAGCTGGGGCAGCCCGCGTACCGCGCCGGTCAGGTCTACGAGGCGCTCACCCGTGGGCTCGTCACCGACTTCGCCGCCGTCACCACGCTCCCCAAGTCGTTGCGGGAGGAGCTCGCGGCGCGCCTTTCGCCGCTCTCGCTGACGGAGGTGGAGACGCGCGCCGAGTCGCGAGGCACGGCGCGCAAGACGCTCTTCCAGACGGCGGATGGCCACCCGGTCGAGGCGGTGCTCATGCTGGTCGCCGGTCGCGCGACCGTCTGCGTCTCCACGCAGGTCGGCTGCGCCGTGGGGTGCGCGTTCTGCGCCTCAGGGCGCCTCGGCCTGCGTCGGGACCTCACGGCGGAGGAGATCGTCGACCAGGTCCTGCACTTCGCGCGCGCGCTGCGCGACGAGGGCGAACGGCACGTGACCAATGTGGTCTTCATGGGCATGGGCGAGCCGTTCCACAACTACGCCCAGACGCTGCGGGCCTGCCGGCTGCTCAACGACCCCAAGGGGTTCGGCCTGGCCGCGCGCAGCATCTCGGTGTCCACCGTCGGCGTGGTTCCCGGCATCGACAAGTTCGCGGCGGAGCCGCTGCAGCTCAACCTGGCGGTGAGCCTGCACGCGGCCACGGACGAGCTGCGCGACCGGCTCGTCCCGCTCAACCTCGCATACCCTCTCGAGGCGGTGTTCGCCGCGTGCGACCGGTACGTGAAGACCACGCGCCGCAAGCTGCTCTTCGAGTACGTCGTCCTGCGCGGCGTCAACGACACGCCTGCGCAGGCGGTGGCGCTGGCGCAGCGCCTGCGCCACCCGCTCTATCACCTCAACCTGATCGCCTACAACGAGACCGGCGGCGAGTTCACGCGACCGCAGCCCGGTGAGCTGGAGGCGCTGCACGCGCGGCTGGAGCGCGCCGGGGTGAGCGTCACCGTGCGTCACTCGCCGGGCGGCGACATCGAGGCGGCCTGCGGGCAGCTCGCGCTGCGGCACGACCGCGACTGCTGACGGCGCTCAGGCCGGAGGCAGCGCCGCCCGGTACTCCAGCGCGGCCGCGACCGGGTCCTTGCTCACGAGCGCGATGTCGGTGCCGAGCTCGAAGCCGGCGAGCGTCGCGGTGCGCGGCGCCACCTCGAGGTGCCAGTGGAACGAGCCGCGCAGCTCGGCGGGCGCCGTGTGCAGCCAGAAGTTGAGCGGCGCGCCGGCCACCGACGCCTTGACCGCCGAGAGCGTGCGGCGCAGCGCCGGGGCGAACGCCGCCAGGTCCGCCTCGCGGAAATCCGCCTGGTGCTCCTCCGGCGCCAGCCAGAGCTCTCCGTTGAACCTGGTCGCCTCGGGGACCCAGGCGCGGACGGGACCGCCGAGGACGAGGCGCTCGCCGGCGGTCTGCATCTGCTCGCAGACCACACACGCGCCGTAGCGGTTGCGGTAGCGCTCGGCCTCGGCCAGCTCGTCGAGCAGCAGCGGCGGCACCACCGGTGTCGCGAACAGCTGCTCGTGCGGGTGCTCGAGAGAGGCGCCTGAGCCGGCCCCGAGATTGCCGATGAGCGTCACGGCGGCGGCGCCGCCGCGGAGCTGCGCGTCGATCCGCCTGCGCCACATGCCGAGCACCCCGGCCAGGCGCGCGTCGTCCAGATCCTCCAGTTCCGCGGCGTGGTCGGGCGAGTGGACGATCACTTCGTGCCGGCCCTCGATGGCCGGGAACTTGTTGGGCACCACGCGCACGGTCCAGCCCGGACTGTCCGGCGTGCCGCCGGCAGGGCGGTCTGCGTCCACCTCCGGCGGCGTGAGCGCCTCGTTGCCGGCGCAGAAGGGGCAGGGCGGCGCACCGGCGGCTCTCCCGGCCGCGTCGGCCGGCCGGGAGGCCCGTGCCGGAGCCACGATGCTGAGCTTGCCGTTGGCCGGGTTGCGACGCAGTTCGCCGCCGGCGGGCGTCACCGGTGGTCTCCGTTGCCGGCGACGGCGAATTCGTCGCGGCCGCTGTGCTTGGCCGCGTACATCGCCGCGTCGGCGCGCGCGAGCGCGCCGCTCTCGTCCTCGTCTGCCGCGGCCACCAGCGCGCCGCCGGCCGAGACCGTCACGCGCAGGCCGGCGTCCTCCGCCGGCGCGAAGCGCGAGTCGTGGACGAGCCGCACCAGCCGGCGGCCGTAGACGGCGAGGTCCTCCTGGGTAGCGAGGCTGCAGATGACGACGAACTCGTCGCCTCCGTAGCGGGCGGCGACGTCCATCTCCCGCACGTTGTCGGAGAGCACGCCGGCGACGAAGCGGATGACCTCGTCGCCCGTGAGATGGCCGAGCCTGTCGTTGACGGCCTTGACCTGGTCGATGTCGATCTGGATGACGCCGTACTTGCGGCCCAGCCGCTTGAACATCGCGAACTGCTGGGCCAGCGCGGCGTCAAGGTACCGGCGGTTGAACAGCCCGGTCAGCGGATCGGAGATGGCCGAGTCGGAGAGCTCCTGGATCTGGCGGGCGAGCTCCTTGCCGGCAACGGTCTCGAGCTCGCCGAAGATCTCCACGCCGTAGCGCTCGCCGTCGATCTCGAACAACGCCGTCTTGACGTACACGGCGAGCCGCTCGCCGTCCTTGCGGCGGAGGAACACCTCGCTGATGACGTGTTCGTGCCCCGTGTCCAGGCAGTCCTGGAGCGGGCAGCCCGACTGGCAGATGCGCACGCCCTCGAGGTCGGTGTGGCCGAGGAGGTTCTCGTCGCAGCGCCGTCCCACCACCTCGTCGGCGGCGTAGCCCGTGATGCGTTCGGCCCCGGCGCTCCAGTAGACGATGGTCCGGCCGGGACCGGTGACGTAGACACCGTCGCTGATGGCGTCGAGGACGTGCCGGAACCCACCATCTATGCCCTGCTCAGCTGTCACGCGTGGTGAGTACCCTGTTCAGGAGGGAGTCATGCGAGTCCCTCCGGGGGCTATTCGGAATCCAGAGAGGCGTCGAGCGTGGTGCCTGCGTCCACTTCGCGCGAGCGGTAGAGCTGGCGCGAGTCGCGGAGGCGTTCGTAGCCCTCGTCGAGCACCGCGCCCATCTCGCGCCAGAGGCACACATCCTTCTTCAGGTACCTGGTGCGGATCTCGGCCGTGCACTCCTGCTCGAGTGGGCAGGCGTAGCACACCTCGTTCTCGACGACGTTGCTCGCCTTGCGCGCGTGCTCCCCCTCGTCGATGCGCCGGTAGGCGTCGAGCAGCAGGCCCTGCACGTCGCTCTCGATGGCCACCTGGAACCTGGGCATCTGCTCCGGTTCGTCGTACAGGAACACCCCGGTGCTCCAGTGAGCCAGCTCGAACACCTGGTCGAGGGTCTGGCGCTCCATGATGCGACGGATGATCTCCTTGGTCGTGTAGCCCTTCTCGATGAGGCGCTGGCCGAGGGGCTTGAACTTCTTCTGCTCGTGCGAGAGGCCGGAGTCCTCCATGAGCGCCTCCGCGAGCTGCTGATCGGTGAGGCAGCCGGCCCGCACGAGGCGCGTGCCGAGCTTCTCGTCGGTGATCGGCAGGGAGATGGCCTCCACCCGGCCGCCGACCAGGTAGATGAAGCCGTACTCCTCGAAGTCGCGCACTTCCAGGACGCCGGTGGCGGCGCACTGCGCGAGGAACTGCAGCACGCCGGCGAGGTTGAACCTGTGGATGGATCCTTCGAGCAGCATCAGGACCTTCCGGATGGGAACTCGGTACCAGTAGCCCATATCGGCAACGTCCCGGGTTTCGTGAGCGTGAGGGGCCGGGTGGGGGCCCGGAGGGCCAAATTGACCCGGCCTCCGCCGCACGGCTATACTCTCCGTTCCGACTATTGGCAATCGTGCGAGGAAGCAGTGAAGAGGACCTACCAACCGAATACCCGCAAGCGCAGCAAGACCCATGGCTTCCGCAAGCGCATGAGCACGCGCGCGGGTCGGTCTGTCATCAAGAGCCGCCGGCAGAAGGGGCGCAAGCGCCTCTCCGCGTAGCCGCGCGCCCTATGGCCGCCAAGCGCTCCCGCCTTTCTCGCTCCTCAGACTTCCAGCGCATCTACCGGCAGGGGAGCTCGACGGCCTCTCGCTTCCTCGTGCTGTACTGGTTCAGGCGCCCGGCCGAGCCGGGCGACGAGGGGCCGCGTCTCGGCCTCTCTGTGTCGAAGAAGCTGGGCGGAGCCGTCGTCCGTAACCGAGTCAAACGGCTGCTGCGCGAGGCCTTCCAGGCCAGTCGCGGGCAGCTTGCCGAGGAGTACGATCTGGTCGTGATCGCGCGCCCGCAACTCATCGAGCTCGTCACGCGCGAGGGAGAAGGCGAGAAGGGCCTTGTGGGCGCGGCCGTCCGCGAACTCCTGGGCCGCGCCAACCTCCTCACGGAGGCGGAGCAGTGACGCTCCGGCGTATCCTCCGAGCCCTCGTCGCGGCCATCGACTTCGTCCTCATCGGTCTCATCCGCGGGTACCAGTACGCGCTCTCGCCCATGCTGGGCCAGCGCTGCAAGTACTACCCGTCGTGCTCCAACTACGCCATCGGCGCCATCCGGGAGCACGGCCCCATCAAGGGCATCGGGCTCGCGAGCTGGCGCCTCCTCCGCTGCAATCCCTTCAGCAACGGCGGGTACGACCCTGTGCCCACCCGCCGTCCCCACGACTGCGGGCACGACCATGCCGGCCGGAATGTGAGCGCGCGTGTATAACCTCCCGATCATCTCGCAGCTCATCCTCGTGCTGCACTGGATCCTCGTCACCCTCAGCGACTTCTTCCAGCCGCTCGGCTACAGGTGGCAGTGGGGTCTGGCCATCATCGGGCTCACGATCATCGTCCGGCTGATCCTCTTCCCGCTCACCTGGAAGCAGTACAAGTCCGCGCAGCAGATGCAGGTCATCCAGCCGCAGATCAAAGAGCTGCAGAAGAAGTACAAGAACGACCGCGCCAAGATCCAGGAAGAGACGATGAAGCTCTACTCGGAGCACCGGGTGAACCCGTTCGCTTCGTGTCTGCCGCTGCTGCTCCAGTTGCCGGTGTTCATCGCGCTCTACGCGGCGATCAAGGGCGTCGGACCGCTCAGCGCTCCGGAATACCAGGAGTCGGTCAAGGCGCTCTCCAACGCGCCGTTCCTGTGGCTGCCGCACCTGGGCCTGCCGGACCCGTACTACATCCTGCTCATCCTCTACGTGGCCACCCAGATGATCTCCACGGAGCTCATGGTGGCGACGCAGAGCGACCAGACGCAGAAGTGGATCATGCGCGCCATGCCCATCATGTTCGTGCTGTTCCTCTTCAAGTTCCCGTCAGGCCTCTTCGTGTACTGGGTGACCACCAACGTCTGGACGATCGGCCAGCAGTTGGTCATCCGCAAGACGATGCCGAAGCCGACCGAGCTCGCGGCGCGCGCCAAGGCGATGCCGCCCAAGAAGAAGAGCCGCTTCATGGAGATGATGATGAGCTCGCAGCAGGAGGCGGCCAGGCAGCGCGAGGAGCAGATCGCCAAGCGCAAGGCGGCGCAGGAGAAGCAGGGGGGCGCCGGCGCGTCCGGCGGCAAGAAGCCGGCGCAGGGCGGCGCGAAGAAGCAGGCGCCGCCCGGCAAGGGTAAGCGCAAGCCGGGCACGAGCCAGGCGCAGGGCGGCAAGCCCGCCCAGGCCGGCGCCAAGCCCAAGGGCAGGCCAGAAGCCACGACCGGCCGGCGGCCAGGATAAGCCGGACGCCAAGCCGTCGGGCGCCGAGCCCGCAGGCGGCGATCAGGGAGCTGACACCGGCGCAGGCGGCACGGCGGACGACTGACGTCCACCGGGTCTCCCGACGTCGTTCTCACCCAGACCAGGGGGCAGACGATGGAAGAGCCTGACGACCTCGAGCCGATCGACGAGATCGACGATATCGACGAGGAAGAAGAGACCGAGTTCGCCACCATCGGCGGAGGGTCCACCATCGAGGAGGCTCAACGCGCCGCGCTGGACGGCCTGCGCAAGCTCGTCCCGTACGTGAACCCGGCCGACGTCGAGTACATCGTGCTGGACGAGGGCAGCAAGGGCGGGTTCTTCGGGCGCGGCAAGATGGCCGCCCGGGTCGAGGCCCGGCTCCGCCCCTCTGAGGAGCGGGTCGAAGCCGACCTCCCGCCGGGCGCCGAGAAGCTCCGCGAGTTCATCCAGACGACCGTCGACCTCATGGGCGTCGAGGCGCATGTCGGCGCCAGCGAGGCAGACGAGTGGGTGCGCGCCGAGATCAGCGGCGACGATCTCGGCCTGCTCATCGGCCGCCACGGCGCCACCATCGACGCTCTGCAGTACATCGCCGCGATCGTCGTCAACGGCGACCGCCGCGAGCGCCGCCAGGTCATCGTCGACGCCGAGGGCTATCGCGACCGCCGAGCGGCGGCGCTCACTGCGCTGGCCGACCGCACCGCCCAGAAGGTGGCGCGCGACGGCGACGCGATCACACTCAAGCCGATGACCGCGGCCGAACGCAAGGTCATCCACCTGCACCTCAAGGACCACTCGCGGGTGCAGACGGCGTCCGAGGGCAACGAACCCTTCCGCGCCGTCGTCGTCTCTCCCAAACAGCCGTAAAGCTCACTCGCCCGGGCATCCTCGTGTAAAGGAGGGGGCCCGAACGGCCGAGAAGATGACCGCGCGCGGGGCTCTCCATGCCCCGCGGTCCAGACGGGAGGAGTCCACATGCGTGCCAGAGTGACCAATCGCGGAATCATCCTGCTTGTCGTCCTGGCGCTGCTGCTCGCCGCCGTCGGCGTCGCCGGTTGCGGCGGGAGCGACAAGGCCGCGTCGTCTGCGAGCAGCGCGGCGGTGACCGTGGCGGCCGACGGCAGGTCGGCCGATCAGATCGTCAAGGACAGCGAAGCCAAGATGGCGGCCGTCACCAGCGCCGCGTTCACGGCCGACTTCGCGCTCAAGGTCGAAGGCGACACCAGCAAGATGACCGACCCTACCGCCAAGGCGCTGCTCGGCCAGGGCGTCAGCTTCAGCGCCCAGGGCAAGAGCGCGAAGGATTCCACGGTCGGTCCGGTCGCCGACATGACCATGACCGTGGGCATCGCCGGGCAGAACCTCGAGTTCGGCATGAAGGCCGTCGGCAAACAGGCGTGGCTCCAGTACCAGGGCTCCTGGTACAAGGTCGACAGCAAGAACGCCAAGGCGCTGGACAAGCAGGCGCAGAACGGCGCCGCTCCCACCCAGCAGCTCAAGAGCTTGGGTATCGACCCCTCCACCTGGGGATCCGAGTACCAACTCGCCGGCACGGAGGACCTCAACGGCGTGCAGGTCTACCACATCAAGGCCGAGGCTGACCCGCAGAAGCTCGCGGAGTCGCTTGCCAAGGCCGCTGAGGACCCCAAGCTGAACAAGGAACTCGGCAACGCCGCCGGCTCGCTCGGCCAGCTCGGCTCAGGGCTCACGGGGAACGCCGCACAGGCGGGGGAACTCGCCAAGACACTCAAGAGCGCGACCGTGGACTACTGGATCGGCGTCGACGACGCGTACATGTACAAGGCGCAG
Organism: uncultured Thermoleophilia bacterium; assembly: GCA_963747935.1. Lineage (GTDB taxonomy): Bacteria > Actinomycetota > Thermoleophilia > UBA2241 > UBA2241 > CAIXSE01. Next base: position 122,044 of record CAVVGY010000008.1, read on the forward strand.
TTCGCCGGCGCGATGGACATGTCAGGCCAGAAGGACTCGCAGGGGATGTCCGGACTCACCATGAACGGCACGGTGACGATGAGCGACTTCGACCAGGCCGTCGCTGTGGCCAAGCCGTCCGGGGCCAAGCCGTTCAAGGAGTTCATGAACTCGCTGTTCGGCGGGATGTTCGGAGGCTCGGGCGGGATGATGCTCTGAGTCGCGTCCCAGTGGGACAGCCGCGGGGGAAGACAGAGAAAGGGCCGGGGCGCCGTCAGGCGCCCCGGCCCTGATCTTTGCGCTCTGCGCGTTCGCGCGGCCTGGTCAGCGGTCCCAGTCGAAGTCGCGCGCCTGGGTCTTCTCCCAGGATGCACTCTCGTCGTCGCTGCGCTGGCCGAGCAGTGACTTGCTGAGGAACTCGGGCGGCTTCTGCGCCGCCTCGCGCGGCGTCTCCGGCTCGGCGGGCGGAGCTGCCGCGGCAGCAGGCTGAGCCGCCGGCGTCTCCGGCGCCGCCTGGGCGACGCGCTGGGCGGCGGCGCGACTGATCTGCGCCGGCGCGAGCTGCACCGTGCCGTCGGCGCGCACGCCGGCGTTGGGCTGCAGCGTGAGCTCCTCGTAGCCGCGGTCGTCCATGTTGACGTCGCCGCTGTCGATGTCGACGCGGAAGCGGTACCAGCCCATGGTCCACATGAACGTGACGGCGACCACTGCGCCGTCGAACCCCACGTGGACGTGCGGCAGGCCGAGCTGCTCGTTGGTCTCGGCGATCTTGCGCGGGACTCTGCTCACGTTGAGCAGGTCGACGCCGCGCTGCAGCAGGGTGAGGGACGCCGCGGCTGCCTCGGCGTCAGCAGTCGATTGGGCCGCCTGCTCCTCGGCTGCCGGGGCGCGCTCGCCCGGGAGCTGACCGGCGCCGGCGGCCACTGCCGCGGCGGCGTCCGCCGCCGCGATCTGACCGGTGCTGGCGTCGTCCTCTTCGTCGGCGGCCGCGAGCATGTCCTCGCTGATTGCGGGGATGGGTTGCGTGTCCTCGAACACCATGGGGTGGACGGGGGGCACGTCGGCCGTATCTGCGCCGGGTCCGTCGTCCTCGGATACGGGCTCGGCCGGCTGCTCGTCCGTGCCGGCGGCCTGGGCGGCCGGCTCGTCGACGATCACGGCCTCGACGACCTCGGCGGCCACGATCACTTCCGCCACGTCTTCGGGCTCCTGGCCGAGTGCGTCGTAGGGAGAGGCGACATCAGCCGACGCCGGCTCCGGCTCGGCGGGGGCCGGCGGGAACGCCTGCACCTGCTCGGCCTCGCGGAGCGCCGCCATCTCGGCCGCGAACTCCGCCGGCGTCTCGCCCCAGGTGCGCTCGCCGGGCTCCGACGAGTCGCCCGTGAGGGAGCCGGGCTCCGCGTCTGCGCGCTCGTCCACCGTGCCGAGGTGCGCGAACCGGCCGGCGAGCTCCTGCCGCTCGGCCTCCGCGCGCGCGAGCTCGGCCTTGAGCTGCTCGATGTGCGCGTCCTTGTCCTTGAGCGCCTGCCAGAAGGCGTCGCTCTCGGCGCGCGCGTCGCGCGCTGCGGCGGCTGCGGCCGGCGCGGCGGCCGCGGGAGAAACGGCTGCAGCGGGCGCCGGGTCCGGCGCGCGCTCCTCGAGGAACGACGACTCGCTGCGCGTCTCGCGCACGCGGCCGTTGTTGGCTGGGGCCGGCGCGGCCGCGACCGCTTCGCTCGACCCGGCGTACGCCTGTCCGCACAGCGAGCAGATGATCCTCTCGTCGCCGCGGTCGTCGATGACGGTCTGGGTCCACTCGCCGGCAAGGAGGGTGCGGCCGCACTCTGCGCAGACGGCCTGGTCCTGGTCGTCCTTGCCGCGGCCGAAGATGCGTCCGAACATCGTCACTCCAGTGTCAGGAACGCCCCGCAGGGCCGAAAAAACGCTGCAAGAGGCACATGATAGCAGACACCGGGAGCGCGGGCTCCGGAGCTACTCTTCGTCGTCCACCTCGTCCGGCGTGGTCTCGTACTCCTCGAGGATGTCGCGCGCTCGCGTGACGTCGTTCTCCCTGACGAGGATGCGGAACGGGTGGATGGACGGCATGGGATACACGTCCGGCGCACCCGGCCCGCCGACGACGGCCTCCACGCCGGCCTGCTCGAGCACCCCTACGACGACGTTGGCAAGACCTGCATCGCTGACGGTGGTCACGGTCACGAGCTCCATGGCGTCACCTCCGGTCCGGGGGTCGCGCGCCTTTGCACGGCGCAGCCCGAGTATACCCGCGAGGCGGCGGACGACCGCCGATGACGTCGCCGGGAGGGGGGACCTCAGCCTGCGAGCGCGCGCAGGCGGGCCAGGTTCTCCTTGTCCGGGCCCTGGCCGTCGAACCCCGGCACCTCGAGGATGCCCGGCAGGTCCTTGAACGCGGGCTCGTTGACCAGCAGGCGGAACGCGTCCTCCCCGAGGTCGCCCTCGCCGATGTTCTCGTGGCGGTCGCGGTTGGACCCGAGCGGCGTCTTGGAGTCGTTGAGGTGGAACATCACGAGCCGGTCGCGGTCACCGGCGGCGTCAAGCTCGCGGAGGACCTCGTCGATGCCCTCGCGCGTGCGCAGGTCGACGCCGGACTCGAAGATGTGCGCCGTGTCCACGCAGATGCCGAGGCGCGGGTCGCCGCCGGCGGCGTCGATGATCTGGCCGAGCTCGCGGAAGTCGACGCCCATGGTGCCGCCGGCGCCGGCCGTGTTCTCGAGCAGGAGCTTGACCGGCGAGCCCTCGCTGTCGGCGAGCGCGCGGCGCAGCCCCTGCTGCACGCGCTCGAGGCCGGCCGCGAAGCCCGAGCCCTGGTGCGAGCCGATGTGGGTGACGATCGCGTCGGCGCCGAGCTGGTCGGCGGCCGTGAGCGCGCCGCAGAGCGACGTGACCGACTTCTCGTAGAAGTCCTCGTTCTCGCTGGCGAGGTTGATGAGGTAGATGGTGTGGATGACGACGAAGCGGATCGGCGACCCGGCGCGCATCTCCCGGAACTTCTGCCAGTCCGCGTCCTTGTACAGCGTCGGCTTCCAGGTGCGCGGGCTGCCGGCGAAGAACTGCACGGCCTCCGCGCCCAGCTCCACGCCGTTCTCGATGGCGTGCCACACCCCGCCCGACGACTTCACGTGCGCGCCGAAGTACATCCCGTGCTCCTCCTTGTCAGACGAAGTCGCGCGGCGACTGGTGCCACCACGACCTCGTGAAGACCTCGTGTTCGTCGCCCTCCTCGCCCTCGTACACGGCGACTTCGTCGGCGACGTAGAACGTGTCCGCGTCGCAGGTCATCTGCCCACGGGTGACGATGTGAAACCGGCCTTGGGCGCCGCGCTGCAGCACCGACTCGACCTCGACCTCCACGCGCGCGGAGAGCGGGTCGCCCTCACGCAGCGCGTAGGTGACCCGGTTCCACTCCTCGGTCTGCCAGCCGTTGGGGAGCACCTCGTTGCCGCCGTCGACGTACCGGAAGGTCCAGGTCTGCTCGTCGGTGGTGAGGTCGCGGCTGGAGGTGCGGCCGCCGGCGCCGCCCCCCGTGCTGGTCTCTCCCAGCCCGGGGGGCACGACCGGCGGCTCGAACGGCCGGAGCTCTGCGTCCTCGGGACGCTCCGGCCGCACCGGCAGCTCCAGCACGCTCTCGCCGGCGACGACGGTGAGCGCGACCGGCTCCGGCGAGGGCCACGCCCACGGCCAGTAGGTCGGCGAGAGCGCCAGGCGCAGGCGGTGACCGGCCGGGAAGGACTGGGCGATCGCGTCCAGCGCGATCGTCACCTCGTACTCCCGGCCGGGCTTGAGCCGCCGCGGGCGCTCGTGGCTCGTCAGGTGCGTCAGGTTGAAGACCTGTGTGGTGACGAGCCGGGACGCGCCGCCCGGCGCCACGTCGTCCAGCCGGGCGGCGACCAGCGCCAGCGGCCGGTCGCTCGCGAAGCGGAGCGTGAGCCGCGGGTGGCCGAGGATCTCGAGCTTCTCCGTCAAGGGCGGGGAGGTGAAGCACAGCGACTGGCCCTCCGCCGCGCGCTGGTCGGGGGCGAAGTCGCTCGGCTGGCTCTCGCCGCACCAGGCGCCGGCGTCGGCGCCGCAGAGCTGGGCCCCGAGGATGGTGAGGCGGCCGCCGTCCGCGCCGTGCGCGGCCGCCGCCTCCGGGTCAGCCTCCCCGCTGCCGGCGTCGTCGCGCAGCACGCCGTCGGCATCGAGCCGCAGTCGGCGTGGCTCGATGCGCGGCGACGGCCACTCGTCCTCCGCCGCCCAGCGTCCGGGCACCTCGTCCATCCAGGGTGACGGCGGCGCGTAGTCCTGCAGCCAGATGCGGAGCATGGGCTCGTCCATCACGCCGGTGTCCACGCCCTTGAGCCAGTGGTCCCACCAGCGCAGCGCCTCCTGCAGGAACCCGATGGCCGGCCCCGGTGTGACCGTATGCGGAAACGCGTGCGGCCAGGGGCCGATGAGCGCCTTGCGCGGCCCCGGCAGGCCCTCGAGCAGGCGCGGCACGCTGTTGGTGTAGCCGTCGGCCCAGCCGCCGATGGCGTACACGGGCACCTCGATGGCGGAGTAGTCCTCGCACACCGAGCCGTGCTTCCAGTAGGCGTCGCGGCGCTGGTGCGCCAGCCAGGTGTGGACCCACGGCGTGTTGGCCGCGAGCCGCTGCTCCCACAGCTCGCGCCACCGCTCTCCCACCGCCGCCTCGTGTGGCGGCTGGCACTGCCAGTGCAGCATGCAGGTGCTCCAGTGCAGCAGGTCGGTCGCCAGCACGCAGCCGCCCTTGTAGTGCACGTCGTCCGCGTACCGGTCGTCGGTGCTCATGAGCGTGATGATCGCCTTGAGCGCCGGCGGCCGCCGGGCGGCCAGCTGGAGGCTGTTGAAGCCGCCCCACGAGATGCCGGTCATGCCCACCGCGCCGGTGCACCACGGCTGCGCCGCGATCCAGGCGATGACCTCGAGCAGGTCCTCCTGCTCCTGCGGGTGGTACTCGTCCTCCAGCAGGCCCTCCGACTCGCCGCTGCCGCGCAGGTCCAGGCGCACGCACGCGTACCCGCGCGCCGCCCAGTACGGGTGGATGCGCACGTCGCGCGTGGCCATCCCGTCGCTCAGCCGGTACGGCACCGCCTCGAGGATGCCGGGCACCGGACTGGCCTCCGCGTCGGCCGGGAGCCAGATCCGCGCCGCGAGGCGGGCGCCGTCGCGCATCGGGACCCAGACGTAGTCGAGCCGCCGGACCTCTCGAAGAGCTTCGTCGCGCTCGGCCATCTCTCGACCTCCACCTCGGCTGCGGGAAGGCCCCGAGTCTACCGGGCGCCGGAGAGAGCCGACAACGCGCCGCTGCAGGAACGCGCGGTGCCTGTGTGGAATACCCAGTCCCCAGCAGTGCTACGGAGGATGGATGGACCAGGAGATGCACCAGTGTTCGACCTGCCCGGCCTTCTGCGCCATCGCGGGGACGGACTCGGGCACCTGCCGCGCCGCGCCGCCCACGGTGGTGCAGGGCGAGGCGTTCTTCCGCGGTCCGACGCGCGAGCTGCCGTTCGGGGCGTTCCCCATGGTCGGCGCGTTCCCGCTGGTCAAGCTGGACGACTACTGCATGTCGCACCCAGGCAATCGGGTCAAGCTGATGTGAGAGAGTGACGCGGCCCCGGGAGGTGGCCGGTCCGCCGCGGGGGCTGGGCCGGCCACATCCCGGGGCCGTTTCGCGTTCACCGGGGTCGATCGATCGGAGTGCGCCCGGCCCCAGACGCACACAGCCCCTCACCCGCCGGACTCGCCAACGGTTCGCCCGTCCCGACGGGCCGATGGTAAGGTGGAGCGGCGCGGGGACGTAGCGTCATCCGCGCCGCCACCGGCCCCGACTCCCAGGAGACCCTTCCGCGCATGTGCGGCATCTTCGGCTTTGCAGGCTCACCAGACCGGCAACTGCTCGGGCGCATGGGCGCTGCCATCGTGCACCGCGGCCCCGACGACGGGGGCGCCTTCGAGACTCCGTCCGTCAGCCTCGGCCACCGTCGCCTCAGCATCATCGACCGCGAGGGCGGCCACCAGCCGGTGGCCAACGAGGACGAGACCGTCTGGCTCGTCTACAACGGCGAGGTCTACAACTACCGGGAGCTGCGCGTCGAGCTCGAGGCCGCGGGGCACACCTTCCGCACCCACTGCGACTCCGAGGTCATCGTCCACGCCTACGAGGAGTGGGGCGCGGCCTGCGCCGCGCGCTTCAACGGCATGTGGGCGTTCGCCATCGCCGACCTGCGCGGCGCCGGGGAGGACGGGCGCGGCGGCAAGCTCGTGCTGAACCGCGACCACTTCGGCATCAAGCCGCTCTACTACGCCAGGTCCCCGAAGAGCGGCCGCCTGCTCTTCGCCAGCGAGATCAAGGCGCTGCTGCAGGACCCCGAGCTCGTCGCCGAGCCGGACGAGCAGATGATCTTCGAGTACCTGCAGCACGGGTTCCACGACCACCGCGCCGAGACGTTCTTCACGGGCGTGTACCACGTCCCGTCGGCCACCTGGATCGAGGTGCCGCTGGACGGCGGCGCGGACGCCGCAAGCGCCGCCGGCCCCGGCATGCTCGCCGCCCCACTCGAGAGCACCGCCTACTGGACGCCGGTGCTCTCGCGAGGCGGCGGCGACGACCCGGCCGACTTCCGGCGCCGCTTCCGCGAGAGCGTCGAGCGGCGCCTCGTCAGCGAGGTCCCCGTCGGCTCCTGCCTCTCCGGCGGCCTGGACTCGACGACCATCATCAGCTTCATGAGCGAGCTGCTCCAGGAGGACGCGCCCGACGCCGCCTCCCTGCGCGGCCAGCTCAAGACCTTCAGCGCCGTGTTCGACGGCGACCCCATCGACGAGCGCGAGTACATCGAGACCGCCGTCGAGAGCACCGGCGCCGACACCACCTACACCAACCCCACGTCGCACGAGTTCATCGGCGAGCTGCGCGACTTCGTCTGGCACCAGGAAGAGCCCATCGTCAGCACCGGCCCCTACGCGCAGTGGTGCGTCATGCGCTCGGCGCGCGAGCAGGTCACCGTGCTGCTCGACGGCCAGGGCGGCGACGAGCTCATCGCCGGCTACGTGCCGTACCAGCTCGTGTATCTGCGGCAGCTGCGCAAGGAGGGCAAGTACGACGTGCTCCGCGAGGAGAGCATGGCCGCGCGCGACGTGCTCTGGCCGCTGGCCAAGCGCAGGATCAAGCAGCGGCGCAAGCGTCTCTCCACGCGCTCGCTGCTCAAGCCCGGCTTCCTCTCCCGCACGTCGGACCCCGGGTACGGGCGCTCCCAGTCGGACCTCAAGGAGCGCCTCCTCCAGGACCTGCTCACGTACAGCCTGCCGTGCCTGCTGCGCTACGAGGACCGCAACTCCATGGCGTTCAGCATCGAGAGCCGGGTGCCGTACCTCGACCAGGAGCTGGTCGACCACATCCTCGACCTGCCGGAGGACGCGATCGTGCGTCACGGCTGGAGCCGCTGGATCCTGCGCGCCGCGCTCAAGGGCACGCTGCCGGAGAAGATCCGCCTGCGCCGCTGGAAGGTCGGGTTCACCACGCCGGAGATGCGCTGGATCAAGGCCCGGCGCGCCGCGTTCACGAGCCTGTACCAGTCGCCGGCGTTCCAGGCGCGGCCCTACTGGGACGGCGAGGCCGTGGTCAAGGCGTTCCGCGGCTGCTGCAAGGGCGAGGTCGAGGAGAGCATGTTCTTCTGGCGTGCGGCGAACGTGGAGCTGTGGCTGCGCGAGTTCGTCGACCGCAGCGTGGTGATCGAGGACGCCGACGTCGAGGTGGCGCTGGGAGCGCCGGTCCCCGTCGGCCCCGTCCATCGCGGCACCATCGCCGAGCCCGGCGACGCGCGGGTGCCGGCGCTGCTGGGCGGCTGCAGGCGGCAACGCCGCGGCAGCCGACGCCGAGAGACTCCTCGCCGAGTTCACGCCCAACGACGAGAAGCACCTGTTCGCCGTCGCCGGCGGCACGGTGTACGCGCGCCTGCCGCTGCACACCGACCTCGTCGCCCGCGGCGACGACCTCGACCTCGTCATGGAGCGGCACGTCCTTCCCGCACATCAAGCCCGGCGACCTGGTCGTCATGGCTGAGAAGCCCATCGCCGCCAGCCAGGGCCGCAGCTACGCGCTCGACGAGATCCACCCGACCAGGCTGGCCAAGGTGCTCAGCAAGGCCGTGACCAAGACCCCGCACGGCATCGGCCTCGGCATCCCCGAGACCATGCAGCTGGCCATCGACGAGGCCGGCGCTCCGCGCATCGTCGCCGCCGCGGCCGCGTCGGCCGCCGGCAAGGCCGTCGGCAAGCGCGGCCTCTTCTACAAGGTCGCCGGCGCCAACGTGGAGGCCATCGACGGCCCCACCTGGAACACGCTGCCGCCGCACAACACCCACGCCAAGCTGGGCCCGGCGGACCCGGACGGCGTCGCCGCCCATCTGGCGGACGCCCTCAGCGACGCGGCCGGCGGCCGCATCGAGTTCGTCGTCATCGACGCCAACGACCTCACGGCGACGGTGCTCGGCGCCTCTCCGGGCGCCGACCGCGCCCTCGCCAAGCGCCTCATGCGCGACAACCCGCTCGGCCAAGGCCACGAGCAGACGCCGGTCTGCGTGCTGCGCCCGCTCGGCCCTCTGCCCTCGCAGAGCTGACGCCAGGGCTGCTCGGCTCGCACCCTGGGGCTTGCCGACTCCGGCGTTCCTCGCCGCGATGCGGTTCTGATCCACCGCCACATGGCGTCCCGGACGGGCGGCGGTCGCGTAGCCGGCGACCGCCGCCCGTCCGCGTCTTCCTTCGGTGCGTGACCACGCTCGCTCCGCGTTGTAGAGTGCGGCTCGGCGGAAGGCAGCTACGAGGAGGGTCGCAGCGGTGAGCATCGTCGAGGTCAAGGAACTGCGCAAGCAGTACGACCCGCCAAAGGGCGTGCTGGCCGTCGACGGGGTGAGCTTCGACATCGGCGAGGGCGAGATCTTCAGTCTTCTCGGCCCGAACGGCGCCGGCAAGAGCACCACCATCTCCATGCTCAGCTGCCTGCTCAAGCCGACCGGCGGCGACGCCACGGTCGCCGGTCACTCCGTGGTCAGTGATGCTCAGGCCGTCAAGGAGACCATCGGGGTCGTCCCGCAGGACATCGCCCTGTACCCGGACATGAGCGCTCGCGAGAACCTCGTGTTCTGGGGCCGCATGTACGGGCTGTCGGGAGACGCGCTCAAGAAGCGTGTGGACGAGGTGCTGGAGCTCATCACGCTCGTCGACCGGCAGAAGGACCGCGTCGACAAGTTCAGCGGCGGCATGAAGCGGCGCGTCAACATCGGCGTCGCGTTGCTGCACAAGCCCAAGGTGCTGTACCTCGACGAGCCCACCGTGGGGATCGACCCGCAGAGCCGGCGGTCTATCCTCGACGGCATCCTCGCGCTCCGCGACCAGGGCATGACGATCCTCTACACCACGCACTACATGGCCGAGGCGCAGGAGCTCAGTGACCGTATCGGCATCGTCGACCACGGCCAGATGATCGCCCTCGGCACCCACGAGGAGCTGGTCAGGATCGTCGGCCAGGACGCCCGCGTCGCGGCCAAGGTGGACCACTACCTCGAGGGCATGGCCGAGCGCTGGCGCGAGGTGCAGGGCGTGGAGAAGGTCACTATCGAAGAGGACGAGGCGGTCCTGCTCACGGAGGATCCCAACGAGGTGCTGCCGCGGCTGTTCGAGACGGCCGCCGAGGCCGGCTCGCGCATCACCGAGATCAACGTGACCGAGCCCAACCTCGAGATGGTGTTCCTGCACCTGACCGGCCGCGCGCTGAGAGAGTGATCGCCGCAGGCGATGAAGATACTTGCCATAGCCTGGAAGGACCTGCGCAGCACGTTCCGCAACGTGCCGGCGCTGGTGATGATGCTGGCGGCGCCGCTGGCGCTGGCCGCCCTGCTCGGCTTCGCCTTCGGCGGCGGAGGCGGGTTCGACATCGCCGCGACCAAGGTCGTGGTGGCGAACCTGGACAAGGGCGGCGCCGAGGCCGGCCAGAACGCCGGCGCCGCCATCCAGAGCATCCTCACGAGCAAGGATCTCAAGGACGTGCTCGAGACGACCACGAAGAGTTCCGCGGCGGCCGCCCGGCAGGCCGTCGACGACGGCAAGGCCGCGGTGGCCGTCATCGTCCCGGAGGACTTCAGCGCCGTCGTCTACGGCAGCGACCCGGCGGCGACCAGCCAGGTCGAGCTCTACGAGAACCCGACCAGCGAGATCGGCGGCTCCATCGTCGAGGGCGTGGTCGGGCAGGTGCTCGCCGACTTCAACGGCGCCCGTGCGGCCGCCGCCGGCGCAGTCGCGCTGCGGTCGGCCGGCGACCCGCCGCTGCGCAGGTGGCGGGCACCGCGGCCGAGCAGTTCACCCACTCCGGCGGCGTGTCCGCCGGGTTGCAGATCAGTCAGCGCTCGCCGCAGGCGGGCGCAACGGAGAAGGAGGTCAGCGTCACCGGGGCCATCCTCTCCGGCATGATGATCTTCTTCATGTTCTTCGGCGCGGCCAACGTGGCGCGCACGATCCTCACTGAGGACCGCGACGGCACCATGCCGCGCCTCTTCACCACGCCGACGCGCCACGGCGTGATCATCGCCGGCAAGTTCGTCTCGGTGTTCGTCACGGTGCTCGTGCAGGCGATCGTGCTGCTCATCGCCGGCCGCCTCATCTTCAGCATCCAGTGGGGCCGCCTGGACGCCGTCGTCCTGCTCACATTGGTCGCCGCCGGCGTGGCCGGCGGCCTCGCGCTCCTCGTCATCTCGTTCGCCAAGACGCCGGCCCAGGCGGGCGCGATCGGCTCCGGCGTCTACCTGGTCCTCGCCCTCCTGGGCGGCAACTTCACCGGGACCGCGCAGACGAGCGGCGTGTACGGCGTCGTGCAGAAGTTCACGCCGAACGGCTGGCTCATCGAGGGCTGGGACACGACGATGCGCGGCGGCGGCGCCATGGACATCCGCTGGCAGGTGCTGGTGCCCCTGGGGTTCGCCGTCGCCTTCTTCTTCTTCGCGGTGCTCAAGATGAGGAGGCGGTTCGCGTGAGGCTCGCCGCCCTCCTCGCCCGCAAGGACCTGATGGAGACCGTGCGCGACAAGCTGTCGTTCATCTTCATCCTGGTGATGCCGCTGGCCTTCACGCTGTTCTTCGGGCTGCTCTTCGGCGGCGGCAGCAGCACGGACAAGCTGCCGCTGGCGGTGTGGGACGCGGACGGCGGCGCGGCCGCGAAGCAGCTCGTCTCCGACCTCGACAAGTCCTCCGTCGTGCGCGTGGTCGTCAAGCAGGGCAAGGAGTTCGAGACGTGGATGGCGGACGAGCGCGCCGCCGCCGGTCTGCTCATCCCCAAGGGCTACAGCGCCGCGGTGGCCTCCGGGGAGAAGGCCGATCTCACGATCGTCTCCACCCAAGGCTCCAACGGCGCCGCTACCGCCGCCAGCGCGTGCGCTCGCTCGCCGGGGAGCAGGTCACCGTCGAGCTGGCGTCACGGGCGGCCGCGGAGGCGATCTGGTCCACGCGCAGTATGCCGGCCGGCGCGCAGCAGACCGTCGTCGCCCAGTCCGCCGCCGAGGCCCGGCCGGTCGTGGCCGCCGCTCTGGCTCATCCGGCGGCCGGCACCAAGGTGGTGGAGGCCGGCGCGGCTGCGGGCCAGACCCCGAGCGGGTTCGTCCTCAGCTCCCCCGGCATGATGGTGAACTTCATCCTGTTCAGCCTCATGACGGCGGGCATCGCGCTCATCATCGAGCGCCAGAACGGGACGCTGCAGCGGCTCATGACGACGCGCCTGCGGCGCTGGGAGCTCATCAGCGGCAAGGTGGCGGGCATGTTCCTGCTCACGTTCGCCCAGCAGGTCATCCTCATCGGCGTCGCGCAGCTCTTCTTCGGCGTGGACTACCTGCGCGACCCGGCCGCGCTGCTGCTGATGATGGTCTCGCTCTCACTGGTGGCGAGCACCCTGGGCCTCCTGCTCGCCTCCGTGATGAAGAGCGAGCAGGCGCTCATCGCGACCACCGTGCTCGTCTCAATGGCCGTCGCGGCCCTGTCCGGGGCGTGGTTCCCGCTGGAGATCACCGGGCCGACCTTCCAGACGGTCGGCCACCTGCTGCCCACGGCCTGGATCCTCGACGGCCTGCGCGGCATCGTGGTACGCGGGTTCGACGTCTCCGACGTGCTGCCCGCGCTGGGCGTCTCGGTGGTGTGGGCGGCGGGGTTCTTCGTGCTCGCCGTCTGGCGCTTCCGCCTCAGCGAGTAGTCGGCGCAGCTGAACTGACAGTGACCGCCGGCCGCCGCCTCAGCCCTTGGACGGCTTGATGCTCGCGTCCTTGGGCAGCGCCAGGCCGGCCTCCACCTCGATCGCCTTGATGATGCCGCTGGGCACCGGGCAGGCGGGGTGTACCAGGTGCTCGGCCGCGAGCCTGAGCGTCACAGGCCCCTCGCCGCGGTAGCTGATCTCCCGGTACGGGTCGACCTCGGTCAGCGCCTCCGCGAGCTGTTCGACATACCCGCACTCGGTCTCGAACTCAACGCGCACCTTGCGTCCCTCACCGGTCGTCGTGACCGTGGTGCAGAACCCGCAGATGCCGCTCTCGATCTCCGCCTTGGCCATCAGTCCTCCTCGTCTGGGCAAACCATCGTTGCCATCATACCCATAGGGGTATCCCGCGCCACTCGTGTACGCACTCCAGCATTCCCCGGGGAGAACGGGGACGCATACCAAGACAGGTCGGGAACTGAGGGGGGAGCATCAGTCAGCGGCGCGCGGGATGCCGCGGGGCAGCATCCCGCGCCGCCCGCCGGCTCACGGCCAGGGCAGCACGGACACGGCGTGTTCCACCAGCCGCAGCAGCGGCGCCGGGTACACGCCGAACACGATCAGCACCATGGTGAGCGCGGCGAGCACGGCGATGCCCGCCGCGCCTCCCGCCGCCGCCACCCGGGCGCCGGGGCCGGCGCCGGCCAGCTCGAGCTCCTCGGGCGGGCGCACGTACATCGCGATGATCAGGCGGGTGTAGTAGTAGAGCCCGACGGTGCTGGTCAGGACGAGCACGATCACCAGCGCCCACAGCGCCGCTCCGGAGCCCGCGGTGACGATCAGGAACTTGCCGATGAAGCCCATGGTGAGCGGCATGCCGGCCAGCGAGAGCAGCGCCACCGTGAAGATGGCCGCCAGCCAGGGGCGCCGCGCTCCGAGCCCGCGGTAGTCGAGCATGAGCCCGGCGTCGCGCTCGCTGGTGGAGAGCACGGAGACCACCCCGAACGCGACCAGCGTGGTCGCGAAGTATGCGATGAGGTAGAAGCCGACGGCCACGCCCGCGCGCTGCCCGGTGGCGAGGAACGCCACCAGCAGGTAGCCGAGGTGGGCGATGGAGGAGTACGCCAGGATCCGCTTGACGTTGTCCTGGCGCAGCGCCAGCAGGTTGCCGGCCAGCATGGACGCGATGGCGACCGCGGCCAGGGCCAGGAACAGAGTGGACGACGTGTCGCCGCTGACCGGCAGCATGTACCGCAGCAGCAGCGCGAACACCGCCCCCTTGGAGACGGTGGCGATGTACGCGGTGACCGGTGCCGGCGCGCCCTCGTACACATCGGGGGTCCACATGTGGAACGGCACCACGGCGAGCTTGAAGCCCACGCCGACGAGGATCATGACGACGCCGATGGTGACCACGGCGCTGCCGGAGCCGAGGCCGGCGATCAGCTTGGAGACGCCGGCCGCCGACATGGTCCCCGCCTCGGCGTAGACGAGCGCCATGCCGAAGATGAGGAACGCCGAGGTGGCGCCGGCGAGCACCAGGTACTTGACCGCGGCCTCGACGGCGTCCGCGCGGTGCACCGGGTAGACGATGAGCGCGTAGAGCGAGACGCTCAGGATCTCGAGCCCGAGGAAGAACGAGGCGAAGTGCGTGCTGGCCACGAGGGCGGCTCCGCCCAGCGTGGCCGTGAGCAGCAGCACGTAGTACTCCTCCGGGTGCAGCGGCAGGCGCTTGAGGTAGCCCCACGACAGGATCGCGACGCAGGCTGTGGCCACCGTGAGCAGGCCGATGAAGAACAGCGTGTAGGAGTCCATGGAGACGAGCGGCGTGACCAGCCGTCCGGCGCGCGACGCGGAGACGAACAGCGTGCCGAAAGTCACGACGAGGCCGCCCAGCGTGAGCCCGAGCGCCAGCGCGTGTGAGCGCCAGAACGCGGCCGCCAGCATCACGACGATGGGCGCCAGCGTGAGCGCGATGAGCGGCGAGATGGTGAGGAGGTCGCCGGCCTTCACTCGGCGCTCCCGTCATCGGCGACCGTGTCCGCCGCTGCTGCCGGCGGCCGGCTGTGCGCTGCTCGTCGTCACGCCCGGACTCTGCCGCTGCTCCAGCGCGCTCCCCGCGGTGAGCTTCTGCAGCCCGTCCACCGTGGTGCGCGCCGTGGTGATCAGCGGCTGCGGCCAGAAGCCGAGCAGCACGAGCGCCACGATCATGCTGGCGAACATGCCGACCTCGATCTTCGTCAGGTCGGCGAACTTCAGGCCGTGGCGTCTCCTCGCCCTGGTAGGCGCGCTGCATCATCCAGAGCGCGTACACGGTGGCGAACACCAGGCCCACGGCGCCGAGCACGGCGGCCCAGTGGCTCACCTGCCACACGCCGACCAGGATGAGGAACTCGGCGACGAAGTTGCCGAGCCCCGGCAGGCCGAGCGAGGCCATGGCGAAGAACATGGCCGTGCCGCCCATCCGGGGCGCCACCTGCCAGAGCCCGCCCATCTTGCGCATGTCGCGCGTGTGGATGCGGTCGGCCAGACCGCCGACGATGATGAAGAGGGCGCCTGTGGAGAGGGCGTGACAGACAAGCTCCAGGATCACGCCCTGCAGCGCCCACGTGTTCCAGGCGAAGATGCCGATGAGCGCGAAGCCCATGTGGCTGACGCTGGTGTACGCCACCAGGCGCTTCATGTCGTCCTGCGCGTACGCCATCACGGCGCCGTAGATGATGCCGACCACGCCGAGGATGAGCGCCCAGGTGCGGAAGTCGTAGGCCGCCTGCGGGAACAGCGGGATCATGAAGCGGATCATCCCGTAGGCGCCGATCTTGATGAGCACGCCGGCCAGCAGCACGGAGCCGGCGGTCGGCGCGTCGGTGTGCGCGTCCGGCAGCCAGGTGTGCAGCGGCCACGCCGGCAGCTTGACGGCGAAGGCGGCGAAGAAGCCGAGCATCAGGATGAACGCCGTGCTCGCCGCCATCGGCGTGCCGAGCAGCTGAGTGAAGTCGAAGGTGTACACGCCGGTCGCGCGCCCGTGGATGAACACCAGCGCGACGATCGCGATCAGCATCAGCAGGCCGCTCACCTGCGTGAAGATGAAGAACTTGATCGCCGAGTACACCCTCCGCTCGTGACCCCACACGGCGATGAGGAGGTACATCGGGATGAGCATCATCTCGAAGAAGAAGTAGAAGAGGAACAGGTCGAGCGAGAGGAACACACCCGCCAGTCCGGCCACGGTCCACAGCACCATGAGGTGGAACACGCCGACCTTGTCGGTGATGCCGCGCCACGAGCAGAGCACGGCGAGCAGGCCGAGCCCGAACGTGAGCATGAGCATGATGAACGTGAGGCCGTCGGCGGCCAGGAAGTAGCTGATGCCGAGCGACGGGATCCAGTCCACCTTGACGTGGGCGATCCAGGAGCCGGCGGCGATGCCGGCGGGACCGGCTCCCTCGGCGACGAAGCCGTCGCGCAGCTCGCTCGCCTTGCTCACCCACTGCACGGCCAGCAGCACGAGCGGGACGGCTGTGCCGGCCACCGCCGCCCACCGCGCGAGCCGCGTGTCGACGCGGCCGAGCAGCCAGGCCGCCAGTGCGGCGACCGCCGGGATCGCGATGTAGAGGGTCAGCAGCACGGCGTCACCTCAGCACCACGACGGCGAGGACGAGGACGACGCCGAACCCGGCGACGGCCACGTAGCCGCGCAGGCGGCCGGTCTGGCCGGCGCTCAGCCTGCGCCACGCGAAGATGTTGAGCCAGGCGATGCCGCGGACCACGTAGTCGACCACGTCCGCGCGGCCCGCGTGCGCCAGCCACCTGATGGGCCGCACGAAGATCCAGTCGTACACCCAGTCGAAGCCCCAGCCGCCCATCCAGAACGCGGCGAGCGGCCGCACGGCCGGCGACTCGGCGAACGCGTGGGTGCCCTTGCGCCACGGCATCCAGAGCAGGTACGAGAGTCCGATGCCGCTGAGCACGATGACGATGATGAGGACGGCCGCCGCGGCGCTCTCGGAGAAGTGCGCGTACTGGCCGGTCAGCTCCGTCGGCGGCAGGGCCGTGGTCAGGAACGTCTCCAGCGGGTTGAACCCTCCGAGCCAGACCGGCATCCAGACGAAGCCGCCGACGATGGACAGTCCGGCGAGCACGTAGAGCGCCGTCATCTGGCGCCAGCGCGGACGGCGCGTGACCTCGGTGTGGCGCTCGCCGAAGAACACCAGCCACACCAGCCGGAACGAGTAGAGGGCCGTGACGAAGGCGCCGACGATGGAGCCCACGTAGAACCACAGGTTGCCGTCCACCGAGCCGAGGCTCGTGGCGATGATGAGGTCCTTGCTGTAGAAGCCGTCGGTGACGAAGGGCAGCGCCGCGAGGGCGGCCGCGCCGATGGTGAAGGTCCAGAACACGGCGGGCAGCTCGCGGCGCAGCCCGCCCATCTTGAAGATGTCGTGCTCGTCGGCGAGCGCCTCGATGATCACGCCGGCGCCGAGGAACAGCAGGGCCTTGAAGAAGGCGTGCGTCATGAAGTGGAACACGCCCGCCTCCCAGCCGGCCACGCCGAGCGCCAGGAACATGTAGCCGATCTGGCTGATGGTGGAGTACGCCAGCGAGCGCTTGAGGTCGTGCTGCACGAGCGCGCTGAAGCCTGCGATGAGCAACGTGACGATGCCGACGACGGCGACCACCAGCCGGGCGTCGCCGGCGATCTCGAAGAGCACGTTGGTGCGCGCGATGAGGTACACGCCGGCGGTGACCATGGTGGCGGCGTGGATGAGCGCGCTCACCGGGCTTGGGCCGGCCATGGCGTCCGGGAGCCATGTCTGCAGCGGCACCTGCGCCGATTTGCCGACCGCGCCGCCGAGCAGGAGCAGGGCGGCGGCGATGGCCACACCCGAGTTCGGCGCCCACTGCGCCTCCGCGGCGTGCAGCATCGGCTGGATCTGCAGCGTGCCCAGCTGCGTGAACAGCAGGAACAGGCCGGCGATCATCGCCGTGTCGCCCACGCGTGTGACGATGAACGCCTTGCGGCCGCTGTACACGTTCTGCGGGTCCTTGTGCCAGAACGAGATCAGCAGGTAGCTGCAGAGGCCCACACCCTCCCAGCCCAGATACAGCAGCAGCAGGTTGTCGGCCAGCACCAGGATGAGCATGGAGGCGACGAACAGGTTCAGATACATGAAGAACCGCGTGTAGCCCTCGTCGTGCTCCATGTGCTCGGTGGAGTAGAGGTGGATGAGGAAGCCGACGAAGGTGATGACCAGCACCCAGATGACGGAGACGGCGTCGAGGTAGAAGCCGATCGCCGGGGCGAAGCCGTCCACGTCCATCCAGGTCCAGAGGACCTGGTGGTAGGCGTCGCCGGCCGGCGGCGAGAGGTAGAAGCTGCCGCAGACGAGGAGCGCGACGAGCGCCGCGAGGCCCACGGCCCCGGCGCCGATGACCGCCGTGCCGGTGCGGCCGAGCCGCCGGTCCAGCAGCATGAGCAGCACGAAGCCGGCGGCGGGGAGCGCGGGGATGAGCCACAGCAGCGACAGCATCTCAGCCTCTCATCTCGTCGGCGTCGTCCACGTCCAGGCTGTGGAGAGACTGGCGGAAGCGGATGGCGATGGCGAGGCCCACGGCGACCTCCGCGGCGGCCATCGCCAGCACGAAGAGGAACATGACCTGGCCGTCGGCCTGGCCCCAGCGGGCGCCGGCGGCGACGAACGCGAGGCCGGCGGCGTTGAGCATGATCTCGATGCAGGCGAGCACCACGATGAGGTTGCGGCGCGTGAGCAGCCCGGCGAAGCCGATGGCGAACAGGATCGCCGCGAGCACCAGGGCGTGGTCGAGGGACACCGAGGCCATCAGGCGTCTCCCTCCCAGGCGGTGGACGGCGGCGCGGACGGCGCGTCCGGGTGGGTCGGTGGGGCCGGCTCCGCGGCGACAGCCGATCCGTGCCCGCGCGCCTCGCGCATGGCGACCTCGAGCGCGGCCGCCTCGCGGGCCTCCTGCTCGTCGCGGGAGCGCGACGCCACGTGGCGCGCGCCGATGAGCGCCGCCAGGAGCAGCATGGAGGCGAGTTCCACGCCGAGCACGTAGGGGCCGTAGAGGGCTTCGCTCACGGCCGCCGGCCCGACCTCGGCGCCGGCCAGCGACTGCGTCTGCCGGGTGAGGCCGTAGATCACCTCGGCCAGCAGCACGCCGACGAGGATCGCCGGCGCCACCCACGCCCAGCCGGGCACGCGCAGCGGCGAGTCGGCGCCGACGTTGAGCAGCATCACCGCGAACAGGAACAGCATCATGATGGCGCCGGCGTACACGATGACCTCCAGCGCGGCCACGAACGGCGCGCCGAGCGTGTAGAACACCACCGCCACCGCGAACAGCGAGATGACCAGGTAGAGCAGCGCGTGCACCAGGTTGCTGCGCGTCACGACCATGAGCGTGCTGAGCACGGCCACCACGGCGGCGATGTAGAAGAGCACCGTCACGGCAGGAGCCCCCGGACGTCGGTGGGAGGCGCCTCGTTCTCGGCCTCGCCTTTGCCCTTGCCGCCGATGGCGAGGCCGGCCACCCGGTAGAAGTCGTGCGTGTGGTACTTGCCGGGACCGGCGATCAGCAGGTCCTCCTTCTCGTACACCATGTTGGGCCGCTCGTACTCGCTCATCTCCACGTCCGGCGTGAGCTGGATGGCGTAGGTGGGGCACGCGTCCTCGCAGAAGCCGCAGAAGATGCAGCGCGAGAAGTTGATGCGGAACCACTCGGGGTACCGCCGCCCCGTCTCGTCCTGGGTCGCCTGGAGGGCGATGCAGTCCACCGGGCAGGCGGCGGAGCACAGGTAGCAGGCCACGCAGCGCTCGTTGCCGTCGGGGTCTCGCGAGAGGATGATGCGCCCGCGGTAGCGCGGCGGCAGGTAGGTCATCTCCTCCGGGTACTGCACCGTGTCGCGGCTGCGCCAGGCGTGGCTGATCACCACGCCGATGCCGACCAGCGTGGACCACACGGTGCGCGCGGCGCGCGGGACGAACGACTGGCCGCGCCGCGCCAGCTGCCCCACCTGCACCACGTCCGTGGTGAGCGGCGGGTGGGTCTCCACCGGGGCGGGCGGGCGCAGGGTCTGCGGGCGGTCTGGGCTCACACCATCACCCCGCCCTCGCGACGACGATGGCCCCGGTGACCAGCAGGTTCAGCAGGCTGAGCGGCAGCATGACCTTCCAGCCCAGGGCCATGAGCTGGTCGTAGCGCGGCCGCGGGAACGTGCCGCGCACGAGGATGAACAGCGTGATGAAGACGAGGGTCTTGAGGAGGAACCAGATCACGCCGGGTAGCCACGGGCCCAGCCAGCCGCCGAAGAACAGCGTGACGATGAGCGCCGAGATGAGCGTGATGGCGACGTACTCGCCCACCAGGAACAGGCCGAACTTCATGCCCGAGTACTCGGTGTGGTAGCCGGCGACGAGCTCGCTCTCGGCTTCGACGAGGTCGAACGGGATGCGGCGCGTCTCGGCGAACCCGGCGACGAGGAACACGACGAAGCCGATGAACTGCGGGAACACGTAGTAGATGCTGCGGTGCTGGGCCTCGACGATGTCGGACAGGTTGAACGAGCCCGCGAGCGTGACGACGCCGATGAGCGAGAGGCCCATGAACACCTCGTAGCTCACCATCTGCGCGGCCGCGCGGAGCCCGCCGACGAGCGAGTACTTGCTGCGCGACGACCAGCCGGCCAGCACCACGCTGTACACGGCCAGCGACGACATGGCGAGGATGAACAGCAGGCCGATGTTGACGTCGGCCACCACCCAGCCCTGCGCGACCGGGACGACCATGAAGGAGAGGAGCGCCGTGATCAGCACCAGGGACGGCGCGACGACGAACACCCGCCGGTCGGAGAACGGCGGCACCCAGTCCTCTTTGAACAGGATCTTGAACGTGTCCGCGAGGACCTGCAGCAGGCCGGCCGGGCCTACCCGGTTGGGGCCGTAGCGGTCCTGGACGAGGCTCAGCAGGCGGCGCTCGTACCAGATGAGCCCGGCGGCGATGGTGAGCACCACGATCAGCACGCCGAGGGTGACCAGCAGCTGCCAGTACCACTGGCGTGACGGCGACCAGCCTGAGGATGGGGAAGGATGCGAGCGCCGCGCTCATGCCGGCACCTCCGCCTTGCTCAGCCGCACGCGCGCCGGCAGCGAGATGTACGGGAGGCCGGGCAGGCCGACGGGCAGCCCGGCCGTGCCGCCGACGAGCGACGGCACGATGTGCAGAGGAGCGCGCGCGTCCATCCACGGCAGCCACAGCTCGAGCAGGTCGCCCTCGCGCGCGTCCAGCCGCTCCGCGTCCTCGGCGTTCAGGCCGACGTACGGCTCCGGCGCGCGCTCGCGGACGCCGGGCGTGTACATGCTCAGCTGCTCCGAGCCGTAGATGGCGTGGACCGGCACCAGCACGAAGTCGCCGTCCTTGCGCGCGAAGCGGGCCGGCGCCGGGAAGCGCGGCAGCTCGCGTCCCGGCGCCGCGCCGTCGAGCACGCGCACGCCGGACGGCTCGGCCGGGCCGAGCGCCTCGAGCTCCTCGCCGAACTTGTGCAGGCCGTTGCTCGAGTTCCAGCCCGGCCACCACGCCCGTGTGCGCAGGGCGTCGGGCGACTGCTGCGGCTGCAGGCCCTCGACGGAGTAGGCGAGCGCCGAGTCGGGGTCCGGCGTCGGGCCCGGCTCGAACACGGTGCGATCTGCGTCCAGGGCGGTGCGCCCGCTCCAGCGCAGCGGCTGGCGGGCGACCTTGCGCCCGTCCTTGCGCCAGCCGGCGGCGCGGCGCGGCATCCTTGACGCCGCGGAACCGCGGCAGCTCCTGTTCGAGCGCCGCGAGCACGTCGTCCGGCGTCTTCCAGCCGCGCGCCTCGCGCAGCCCCATGCGCACCAGCAACTCGCGCAGCCAGCGCCACGCCGGGCGCACGTCGTCGCGGGGCGGCAGCACGGCGAAGTACCGCTGCGCCCGCCCCTCGTGGCTGACGTACGTGCCGGTCTCCTCGGCGAACGTGGCCGTGGGGAGCACGACGTCGGCCTGTGCGGAGAGCTCGTCTTCGAGCGTGGCGAGCGTGATGAGCAGCGGCCCGCGGCGGATCAGGTCGTCGACCAGCAGCGCCGGCGCGCGGCGATGCAGGTCGTTGTCGAGCACGACGACCACCTCGGCCTCGCCGCGCGCCACGGCCGCCAGACCCTGCACGAGACTGCCGCCGCCGAGCATCTTGAGGCCGAGCGCTGTCGGGCTCGGGAACGGTGAGCACCAGGGTGGCCGGCCCGGCGTCCGCGGGGCCCTTCGGGCCGGACGCCGGCTGCGCCGCGCGGCGCAGCGCCGCCGCGAGCTGCGCCGCCGCCCGCACCAGCTCGACCGAGCCGGCGGAGCAGCCGGAGACGACGACGGGCGACGGTCCGGCCGTCAGCGCGGCGGCCCAGCGCCGCGCCCGCTCGAGCTCGTCGTCGCCGAGGTCCGGCACGGCGGGCCACTCGTCGTCCACCTCGTGCGCTGATGGCCAGCGCCAGGCGCACGAGGTCGTCGGGCGCCGCACGGTGGGCCTCGGCGGCCACGTCGTCCAGCTTGGTGGCGTGCGTCGTCGCGATCCACAGGTCGCTGGGCTCGCGGCGCTTGATGCGCGTGATGCCGGCGTCGTTCCAGCGCCTGATGTGGTTGCGCTCCTCCACCACGTTGGGGCGCAGGTGCAGCCAGGTGCGGACGGTGAGGTCGAGCATCGGCGCGGTGTTGGTGAGGTCCTCGCCGAGGACGAGCACGGCGGAGGCCCGGCCGATGTCGGCGGCCGACCCCAGCCGCAGGCGCGGGTCGGCGGCGGCCTCCAGCACGGCGCCGACCAGGCGGTCGTCGGACTCGGACATGCCGAGGTGGAAGTTCTGCGGCCCCACCAGCGCGCGGAGCGCGTAGTTGGCCTCGAGCGAGGCGCGCGGCGAGCCGAAGCCGACGGCGCGGCGGCCGCGCAGCAGGCCCGCCGCGGCGTCCAGCGCGAGGTCGCCGCCGAGCACGGCGGCCGCGCCTCCGGCCTGGCCGCCGGTCACCTCCGGTCTCGAGCTTCGCCTTGAGGCTCGCCGGCCGGCTGCGGCGGCAGCAGGCGCGTGGCGATCCGCGCCGTCCGCACCCGCTCCGCGCAGTTGACGAACTCGAACCCGAAGCGGCCGCGGTCGCAGAGGAACATCTTGTTGACGTCGCGGTTGAACCGGCTGAGCACGCGGCGCAGCTCGCCGTACCGCGACGACGGGTACGTGGTGCAGCCGAGCCCGCAGTTGGGGCACACCGACGGCGCGCTCTGCAGGTCCCACTTGCGCGTGTACCGGCGCGAGAACGGCTTGTCGTCGAACACGCCGGTCGGGCACACCTCGATGAGGTTGCCGCTGAACTCGCTCTCCAGCGTGCCGCTCTCGGCGCGGCCGAAGTACACCTGGTTGCGCAGGCCGAACACGCCGAAGTCCCGCCCGCCGGCGTAGTCGTTGTAGAAGCGCGTGCAGCGGTAGCAGGTGATGCAGCGGTTGAGCTCGTGCGTGACGAACGGCCCGAGGTCCTGGTTGACGAACGTCCGCTTGCGCCCGCGGTACCGGCGGTAGCTGTGCCCGGTCATCACGGTCATGTCCTGGAGGTGACACTCGCCGCCCTCGTCGCACACCGGGCAGTCGTGCGGGTGGCTGGTCATCATCAGCTCGATCATCTCGGCGCGGAAGCGGATCGCCTCCGCGTCGAAGATGTCCATCCTGGTGCCCTCCTGCGCCTCGGTCATGCAGGCCATGGCGATCTCGCTCTTCTCGTTGCCCTGGCGGTCGGTCCAGTAGAGGCGCACGGCGCACTGGCGGCAGGCGCCGATGGACCCGAGGATGGGGTGCCAGCAGAAGAACGGGAGGTCGAAGCCGAGCGAGAGGGCGACGTCGAGCATGTTGCGGCCCTCTTCGGCCTGGTACTCGCCGCCGTCGATGATGACGGTGACGAGCTTGGGCGGCGCCGTGTCCGTCGCCGCCGCTCACCAGGTGGTCCCTTCCAGCGCCGGCGCGTCGGAGCCGTGGCGCCGGTAGTGGCAGCCGCCCTCGCTGATGTGGCGCGCGAAGTCGTCCGGGAACAGGCGCAGCGCGCTCTCCAGCGGCTGCGTGGCGCCCGGCGCCAGGTCGCAGAAGCACTTGTCCGACTCCATGAACCAGACGCCCTCGGAGAGGATGCCGACGTCCTCGGGCCGGCCGCGCCCGTACTCGATGTCCTCGAGCAGCGCGGCCGTCCACTGCAGCCCCTCGCGGCAGGGCGTGCACCAGCCGCAGGACTCCTGGGCGAAGAACTGCATCATGTTGGTGAGCATGCCGACCGGGCAGGTCTGGTCGTCGAGCAGCACCAGCGTGCCGGTGCCGAGGCGGCTCTGCACCTGGTCCATGGTGGCGAAGCCGAGCGGCACGTCGATCTGCTCGGCGGGGACGAGTGAGGTGGACGCCCCGCCGGGGCTGACGGCGCGGAGCTTGTATCCGGGCAGCATGCCGCCGGCGTGGACCTCGATGAGCTCCCGCATCGGCGTGCCCATCGGGAGCTCCCAGCAGCCGGTGTGCGCGGTGCGGCCGGCCACCCCGAAGATCTTGGTGCCGCCCTCGTCGGTCACCGAGAGGCCCTTCCACCAGTCGTCGCCGTGCCGCACGATGCCGGGCACGGCCATGTAGGTCTCGACGTTGTTGACGACGGTCGGACGCGAGAAGAGGCCCGCCCCGGTCATGTGCGGCGGGCGGGCGCGCGGGTTGGGGCGCTGGCTCTCAAGCGCGTTCAGCATCGCGCTCGCCTCGCCGCAGATGTAGCGGCCGATGCTGGTGTGCAGCTCGATGTCGAACGAGATGCTCCGTGCCGAGGATGTGCTCGCCGAGGTACCCGCGCTCGCGCGCCTCGGCGACGGCCCCCTGCAGCGCGCGGTACGAGTTCTGGTACTGGTCGCGCAGGAAGATGTAGCCCTCGTCGGCCTCGGTGGCGAAGCCGGCGAGCAGCATGCCCTCCAGCAGCAGGTGCGGGTTCCGCTCCATGAGGAACCGGTCCTTGAAGCTGCCCGGTTCCATCTCGTCGGCGTTGCAGACGATGTACTTGGGGTGCGGCGCGTCCGGCCCGAGCGGCATGGTGCTCCACTTGCGCCCGGTGGAGTAGCCGGCGCCGCCGCGGCCGCGCAGGCCCGACTCCGTCACCAGGGTGGTGACCTCCTCGGGCTTGAGCCCCTCGAGCGCCCGGCGCAGGCCCTCGTAGCCGCCGGCCGCGACGTAGTCGTCCAGGCCGGCGGGGCGGCCGTCGGCGCGCATGGCGCGCGTGAACGGCCGCTCCTCGGCGCCGGCGCCCGGTACCTGGAAGGCGGGGCTCACTCGTAGCCTCCGAAGATGCCGGGCACGTCGGCCGGCGTGAGCGGTCCGTGCAGCTCGTCGTCCACCATCATCGCCGGGCCGCGGTCGCAGGCGCCGAGGCAGACGATGGGCAGCAGGGTGAACCTGCCGTCGGGGGTCGTCTGCCCCATGCCGACGCCGAGCTCGGCCTCCACGGCCGCGCGCAGCTCGGCGTACCCCAGGCTCCAGCAGGCGAAGCTGTCGCAGACGAGCACCACGTGCCGGCCGACCGGCTTGCGGAAGATCATGTTGCCGAACGTCGCGATGCCGTCGAGCTCCGCGACCGTGAGGCCGAGGTACTCGCCCAGGTCGGCGAGCGCCTCGTCGGAGAGCCAGCGCCGCCGCGCCTGCACGATGCGCATGGCGGTCGCGGCGGCCGCCCGCCTGTCCGGGTAGTGCCCGAGGATGCCGTCCAGCTGGCGGATCTCGTCGTCGGTGAGGCTCATGGGCCTGTGTCCGTGCTCATCGGTCCACGTCCGCCATGACGAAGTCGAGGCTGCCGAGCACGGTGACGAGGTCGGCGATCTCGTAGCCGATGCAGAGCTTGGGCAGCACCTGCAGGTGCGGGAACGACGCGCTGCGGATCCTGACCCGGTACGCGGTGTTGCCGCCGTCGCTGATGGCGTAGTAGCTGTACTGGCCCTTGGTGCCCTCCGTGTACACGCTGGCCTCTCCGGGCGGCACGACGGGCCCCCAGGTGACGCCGAGGAAGTGCGTGATGAGCGACTCGATGTCGTGCATCGTGTGCGGTTCCTTCATCGGCGGCGTCGCCAGGGGGTGGTACGCCTTGTACGGCCCTTCGTCGGGCATGGCGTCGGCCACCTGGCGCATGATGCGCAGGCTCTGGCGCATCTCCTCGATGTGCACGGCGGCGCGGTCGTAGCAGTCGCCGGTGGTGCCCACGGGGACGTCGAAGTCGAACCAGTCGTAGTGGCTGTACGGGCGCTGCTTGCGCCAGTCCCAGGGCAGGCCGGCCGCGCGCAGCATCGGGCCGGTCAGTCCCCACGCCACGGCGTCGTCCACCGAGATCGGCGAGACGCCCACCATGCGCGCCTTGACGATGCGGTTGTCCATGACCAGCTTGTCGTACTCGTCCAGCCGCGGCGGCAGGTAGTCGCAGTAGTCCAGCACGCGCTGCTTCCAGCCCCGCGGCAGGTCCTCCGCGACCCCGCCGATGCGGAACCAGTTGGGGTGCATGCGCCCGCCGGTGATGGGCTCGATGACGTCGTCGAACAGGATCTCCCTGTCCTCGAACATGTAGAAGACGGGGGAGAGGGCGCCGATGTCCTGGGCGTAGGTGCCGTAGAACACCAGGTGGCTGGCGATGCGGTACGCCTCGCAGAGCAGCACGCGGATGAGCTGCGCGCGCTCCGGCACCTCGATGCCGCAGAGCTTTTCCACGCTGAGCACGTAGGGCAGGTTGTTGGTCACCCCGCCGAGGTAGTCGACGCGGTCTGTGTACGGGATGTAGGTGTGCCAGCTCTGGCGCTCGGCCATCTTCTCCGAGCCGCGGTGGTGGAAGCCGATGTCCGGGACGAGGGAGACGATCTCCTCGTCGCGCAGGCCGAGGACCACGCGGAACGGCCCGTGTGTGGCTCCGTGCTGCGGGCCGACGTTGAGGTACATGAGCGTGGGGTCGTCGTCGGTGCTGGGCAGGCCCCACATCTCCGGCTTGAAGCGGAGCTGCTCCTGCCACTCGTCGGCCAGGGCGTCGGGCAGCTCGAACGGGCCGTACTCGGTGCCGCGGGACGGGTGCTCCTTGCGCAGCGGGTGCCCGTCCCACCAGGGCGGCAGCAGCAGCGGGTGCAGGTGGTCGTGGCCGGCGACGCCGACGCCGAACATCTCCGCGAGCTCGCGCTCGTACCAGTCGGCGGCGGGCCACACGCCGGCCACGCTCGGCACTTCGGGCGCCTCGGCCGGCAGCGCCACCTTGAGGCGCACGTCGGCGTTCCGCTCGTAGCTGACGAGGTGGTAGAAGACGCTGAACGCGGCGTCGGGCTGGCCCTCGCGGTGCAGCCGCTGGCGCTCGTCCACGCCGCCGAGGTCGTAGAGCATGGCGAACGGCTCGGCGGCCTCGCGTCCGAGGTAGCGCAGCACCTGCAGCGCCCGGTCGGCCGGTACCCACGCCGTGGGGATGCCGTCCTGCGTGGTCTGCTCCGCGAGCTGGATGTCGGGGAAGCGCTCGTGCAGCTCGCGCAGCACGGCCGCCTGCGGCGCCTCACCGCGGCCGGCCGTGGCCGCCGACACCGGCCACTGGCTCGGCTGCTCGGCCTGCGGCGGCGCCTCGCCGCCCCTCTTCTCCGGCACGTCGTCTGGCTGTACCTGTGGCTCGTCGCTCATCACATCTCGTCAGGTGGACTGAGCTTGTCGGTGGCGACCACGTCGTCGTGGCGCAGGTCGCGCATCGAGATGCCGCGCGGCTTGATCACGCCCTGGTCGCCGACCACCCAGCTGAGCGGCCGCTTCTCGATGGAGACCTGGGCCTGCAGCAGGAGCAGACCCTCCATGAGCGAGGTCGGCGGCGGTGGGCAGCCCTGCACGTACACGTCCACCGGCAGGAACGAGTCCACGCCCTGGACGACGCTGTACACGTCGAACATCCCGCCGGAGTTGGCGCACGAGCCCATCGAGATGACCCAGCGCGGCTCCATCATCTGCTGGTACAGCTGCACCACCACGGGAGCCATCTTCTTGAACACCGTGCCGGCGACGATCATGACGTCCGCCTCGCGCGGCGAGATGCGCAGCACCTCGGCGCCGTAGCGGGCGATGTCGTAGCGGGCCGTGAGGCTGGTTGCCATCTCGACGAAGCAGCAGCTGAGGCCGAACCCGAACGGCCACAGGGAGTTCTTGCGGCCCCAGGCGATGAGGCGCTCCAGACTCGACGTCACGACCGGGACGTCGCCGAGGTCGTGCGGGACGCCCTCGACGTCGAGCAGGCGTCCGAGGGCCTGCGCTGTGCGCGAGGGGTCGGGGTTGCGGCGCGGCCTCATGCGGCGGCCTCCGAGGAGTCGCCGCCGGCGGCGGGCCGGTCGACCGGCGTGTTCGCCGTGACCGGCGGGTGCGTCAGCGGCGCGCCGGTACGCTGCGCCCGCGCCGCCAGCCGGGCCGCCTGGCGCCGCCTGCCGGCCGGCCCCCAGTCCAGGGCGCCGACGCGCCACAGGTACACGAGGCCGGCGAACAGCAGCAGCACGAAGACGAGCAACTCGAAGTACCCGAGCCAGCCGAGCTTCCGCGCGTTGACCGCCCACGCGAAGATGAACACGGCCTCGAGGTCGAAGATCACGAAGAAGAGGGCGATCTGGTAGAACTCGACCGAGAGCCGGCGCGGCAGCGGCCCCGCCGGCTTGATCCCACTCTCGTACCGCTCCGCGTCCGACCCGTGCGACTGACGCTCGCCGAGCAGCCACGACAGGGTCAGGATGAGCACGGCGACCACCAGCACCAGTACGGCGTACAGCGCGGCCGGCCACACCGCCACGGCTGAGAGCGTTGCTGTCACTCCATGTCCCCCCACGGCCTCAGTTTAGAGCCCCGTCAACATTCTTTACGCCGGCACGTGCTCATGGTAGAGAACTATCAGTATCAAGCACAGTACTGCCTGTCCACGACCATCGCCGTCGACACCGTTCGCCGTCGACTCATGCTGTACCCTGTGCGCATGAAGTGAACGCAGGGTGGAAGGGGAACCCAGCGGAGTGAGCCGAACACTGGTCCATCCGGGGATGTGGGGCCGGCGTCCGGGTCTGCGGGCGCAGGTCGCGACGTTCGGGCTGCTCGCCGCGCTCCTTGTCCTGCTCTCCGGGGCGGCGGCGCTGCCCGCCGCGGCCTCGACGGCTTCCCCGGCCCCTCCGCTGCAGGCCACGCCGGCCGGAGTGGAATCGCCGGCGGGGTCGGGCTCGTTCACGCCGGCGCCGACCCCCGAGCCCGTGCCGTCCACCACCTTCGCTCCGGGCAGCGGCGGCCGCGTGTTCGCCGAGAACTGCGCCGGCTGCCACGGCGCGCGCGGCGAAGGGCTACGTCGGTCCCCCGCTGGCGCCGGCCGGCTTCAGCAGCCTCGTGGCGCCGATGGTCGAGCAGGGCGGCATCAACATGCCGCCGTTCGGCGGGGTGCTCAGCCAGAACGACATCGACGCCGTCGCCCAGTACGTCTCGCAGGAGCTGGCCGACCCCGAGTCGCGCTCCGCGGAGGTCGCACCCGGCGGCGACCTCTTCCGGCTCTACTGCTCCGGCTGCCACAGCGCCACCGGCAGCGGCGGCGCCATGCCGGTGGGCAACAACGCGCCCAACATCCGGCAGTACCCGGCGGCCGAGGCGCTCGCCGCCATGATCCTCGGCCGCGGCAACATGCCGGCGTTCGCCGGCAACACCTTCGACGTGCGGCAGCAGACGTCGGTCGCGCTGTACGTGCAGGTGCTCGCGCCCGACCCGCCCTCGCCGGGCGGGCACGGGCTGGGGTACCTCGGGCCCGTGCCCGAGGGCGCCGTCGGCGCCGTCGCGCTCCTCCTCCTCATCCTCGTCTCCGTCTGGATCGCCTGGCGGTCGCGGAAGGAGGTGCCGTGAGCCTCGAGACGCCCGAGCGGGACCAGCGCAGCGCTGACGCCGTGACCCCCGAGCCGCACGATCAGGGCCGTCCGGCCCACCTCACCACGTGGCCGGTGGGCCTCGGCATCGTCGCCACCGTCGCCGGGCGGTATCGCCTTCGCCGTGTCCTTCATCGTCGGCGCGAGCAACGCCTGGCTGGGCGGGTCGCTCGCACTGGCGCTGCTCGGCCTCGGCCTGGCGCTCGCGTACTGGGGCCGCGACCTCGCCGGCCACGCGGTGGCGGCCGGCCGCTACCCGGTGCCGCCGGACGACATCTCGGGCCAGGCCGAGCTCGCGACCCAGCTCGACGAGCACGCCTCCGTCATCACCCGGCGGACGTTCCTCAGCAAGGCGCTCGTCTTCGGGATCGCGGTCTTCGCGCTCAGCCAGGTGGTGCTGCTCGGCGCGCTGGGCCCGTGGCCGGGCGACACGCCTCACGACCACGGGCTGGCGCAAGGGTCGCCGTCTGGTCACCGACGACGGCGAGCCGCTCAAGGCGAGCGAGGTCCTCGCCACCGGCGGCATGATCGTCGCGTTCCCCGAGGGCGGCGAGGACAAGGCCAACTCGCAGGTGGTGCTGCTGCACTTCGTCAACGGCGACTTCGTGCCGCAGCCCGGCCGTGAGAGCTGGAGCCCGGACGCCTTCGTCGCCTACTCGCGCGTGTGCACGCACGCGGGCTGCCCGGTCGCCGAGTACCTCGACGTCGCTCAGAAGCTGGTGTGCCCGTGCCACCAGTCCGAGTTCGACCTCCTGCGCGGCGCGCAGGTCAAGGGAGGGCCGGCCTCGCGGCCCCTGCCGCAGCTGCCGCTGGCCATCGACGCCGACGGGTTCCTCGTCGCGCAGAGCGACTTCCTCGAGGACGTCGGTCCCGGCTTCTGGAACGCGACATGAGCAGGCGCGACCACGACCTCAAGCGGAGCCTCGGCAGTTCGTTCGGCGCGCGCCGCTCGCCGATCCGCCCGGCGGCGCGCTGGCTCGACACCAACCTCGGCGGCAGCAAGATCCTGCGCGACGAGATGCGCCACATCTTCCCGGACAGCTGGGCGTTCTTCCTCGGCGAGATCGGGCTCTACTGCTTCATCATCCTCGTCGTGACCGGGATCTTCCTGGCGCTGTTCTTCCAGGCGTCGGAGGCGCCGGTCATCTACAACGGCTCGTATGCGCCGCTGCACGGCACCGAGATGTCCGTGGCCTACGACTCGGTGGTGTCCCTGAGCCTGGACGTGCCGGCCGGCCTGCTCGTGCGGCAGGTGCACCACTGGGCGGCGCTCGTGTTCGTCGGCGCCCTCGTCATCCACATGATCCGCACCTTCGTGACGGCGGCGTACCGGCGGCCGCGGCGCCTCAACTGGCTGCTCGGCGTCGCGCTGGTGCTGCTGGTGGGCATGAACGGCCTGTTCGGCTACTCGCTGCCGGACGACCTGCTCTCGGGCACGGGCCTGCGCATCTCGTTCTCGATCACCGAGTCGATCCCGTTCATCGGACCGGCCCTGTCCACGCTGCTGTTCGGCGGGGAGTTCCCTTCGGGCGGGCTCATCGCGCGCGTGTACCCCGTGCACATCTTCCTGCTGCCGGCGGCCATCGCCGGTCTGCTCGGCGCGCACCTCGGGCTGCTGTGGCTGCAGCGGCACACGCAGTACCCGGGACCCAAGCGGAGCGACCAGGTCATCGTCGGCACGCCGCTCATCCCGGCCTACGCCCTGCGCACCACCGGCTACTTCCTGATCATCGCCGGCGTGTGCGCCGCGTTCGGCGCCTTCGCGCAGATCAACCCGGTGTGGCTGTACGGGCCGTACCGGCCGTGGGACGCCACCACGGCGGCGCAGCCCGACTGGTACATGGGCTGGCTGGAGGGAGCCGTGCGCATGATGCCCGGCTGGGACATCCAGATCGGCGGCCTGCTCATCCCGGCCATCTTCTGGCCGGCGGTGGTCCTGCCGGGGCTGATCTTCACGCCGCTGTTCATCGTGCCGTGGCTCGACTGGGTGCTGCGGCGTGACGGCGCGTTCCACAACGTGCTCATGCTGCCGGGCCAGCACCCGTGGCGCACGGCGCTCGCGGCCGGGTTCATCACGTTCCTGACCGTGCTGCTGGTGGCCGGCGGCAACGACGTGTTCGCCTTCGTGTACGGCTGGTCGCAGCCGGCGCTGCTGGTGATCCTGCGCTGGATGTTCTTCGTGCTGCCGCCGGTGGTGGCGCTGGCGACGTACCTGCTCCTGCGCGGCAGGGCCCGGCGGTGGGCGACGACCGTGCGCTGAGCCGGGCGGCCGCGGCAGGCGGCCGGCCGGGAGCGGGGAGGCGCGCGCAGCGCGCCTCAGACCAGCCGGCCGACGACGGCCGCCGCCAGCACGAGCGCGAGGCACGGCCCCGTCACCTTGAAGAGCGCCCACGCGGCCTCTTTGGATGCGCGGCCGAGCAGCCTCAGCGTGAACGCCCAGAGCAGTGCGACCGCGATCACCGCTCCCGCGGCGTACACGGCGCCGAACAGCCCGGCGCCGAGCGGCGCGGCCAGTACCACCGTGAGCAGCACCACGAAGCCGGCGATGAGCCTGCGCGTCGCGGCCTCGCCGTAGCGCGTGGGCGGCGTGGGGATGCCGGAGGCCCGGTAGTCGTCCTCGAGGGCCAGGGTGAGCGCCCAGGAGTGGGGCGGAGACCACACCGGGATGAGCACGCAGAGCCACAGCATGGCGCCGGACCAGCCGGCGCCGGTGGCCGCCCAGCCGATGAGGGCGGGGAAGACGCCGGCCACCCCGCCCGGCACGGCGCTGAGCGCGGTGCGCGGCTTGAGCAGCAGCGTGTAGACCACGACGTAGTAGAACGCGCCGAGCAGCGCGAAGACCGCGGCGAGGCCGCCGGCGACGGCCCAGAGGGCCGCGGCCCCGGCGACCACGCCCGCGAGCCCGGCGACGGTGGCGCGCGCCGGCGGGATGCGGCCGGAGGCCGTGGGGCGCCGGCGCGTCCGCTCCATGCGCCCGTCCACGTCGCGCTCGATGACGTTGTTGAGGATGGCGGCGCCGCCGACGGTGAGCGCCGTGGCGGCCAGCACCGCAAGCACGCGCCACGCCTCCGGAGCGCCGCAGAGGAGCACGGCGGCCAGCACGGTGACGAGGAAGAGCGCGACGATGCGCGGCTGGGCCGCCCTCAGGTAGTCCATGGATGCCATTCTAGTGTGAGGTGCACCTTCGGCGCCCCGCCGTCGGCGCGGTTACGGCGGTCACTGCCGAATCGCCGATGTTTCGTGCAAAGATAGGCGTGCGCCGGCGCACGGGAGCCGGCGTGGCACAGCAGGGGGATGTGTGAAGGGGAGCCTGGGGCATCGGTACAGAGAGTGGGGAGGCCGGCGGCTCGCCGCCGGAGCGCTCGCCGCCGCCGTCGTCATCGCGGCGGCGCTCGTGCTCGCCGGCTGCGAGTCGCCGAGCATCCTGCGCGCCGACGGCTCTGCCGCCGAACGAGATCCGCACGCTGGCCATCTGG
The DNA here is from genome assembly GCA_963747935.1 of uncultured Thermoleophilia bacterium. Taxonomy (GTDB): domain Bacteria; phylum Actinomycetota; class Thermoleophilia; order UBA2241; family UBA2241; genus CAIXSE01. Next base: position 154,687 of record CAVVGY010000008.1, read on the forward strand.
ATCTTCTCGATCCTCGCGATCGTGCTCTTCGCCGTGTGGGGCATCCTCGTCTACGTCATCGTCACCGGCCGGCGCCGCCCGGCGGACAAGGCGAGCCAGACCAAGGGCAACCTGCGCATCGAGATCATCTGGACGGCCATCCCCGCGGTCATCGTCACCGTGCTGCTGGTGCTCACGATCGTCTACACCGAGCGCATCAACCTGCCCGACCCGGGAGCGCAGTTCACCGCCGTCGGGAACCAGTGGTGGTGGGACTTCCAGTTCAAGGACCTCGGCTTCAAGTCGCCCAACGAGGTGTACGTGGCCGAGGGCAGGCAGACGGAGATCGAGCTCATCTCCGCCGACGTCATCCACTCGTTCTGGGTGCCGCAGATGGGCGGCAAGGTGGACATGATCCCCGGCCACATCAACCACATCCGCTTCGTGCCGCTCAAGACGGGCGTCTACCTCGGTGAGTGCGCCGAGTTCTGCGGCGTGCAGCACGGCAAGATGCGATTCCTCTTCGTCGTCGTGACGCCGGACCAGTACTCGGCGTGGGTGGCCAACCAGCAGAAGCCGGCCAGGGAGCCCACCGGGGCGGCCGCCGTGGCCGGCAAGCAGGTGATCGGCAGCGTCGGTTGCGGCAGCTGCCACGCCATCCGCGGGACCGCGCTCAAGGGCACCTTCGGTCCCGACCTCACGCACTTCGGCAGCCGCGGCGGCATCGCCGCCTACACGCTCAAGAACACGCCGGAGAACCTGCTGAAGTGGATCCAGGACCCGCAGGCGGTCAAGCCGGAGTGCAAGATGCCGCGGGTCCCGCTGCCGCTGGCGCAACAGCAGCAGCTCGTCGCCTACCTCGAGGAACTCAAATGAGCGGTCTACCTGCGGCGGCCCGCTCGTGTACGCCGGAAGACGAGGCGTCATGAGCGACGTCGTCGTCCCGCCGCCCGGCGGCGCCGCGCCGGAGGGAGCGCCCGCCATCGCTCACGCGGAGCGCGAGGGCCTGGGCGCGTGGCTCACCACCACCGACCACAAGAAGATCGGCCTGATGTACATCGGGACGGCGCTGGTGTTCTTCCTCATCGCCGTCGTCTTCGCGATGCTCATGCGGACGCAGCTCATCAAGCCCGGCATGGGCCTGCTCTCGCCGGAGGCGTACAACCAGGTCTTCTCCATGCACGGCACGACGATGGTGTTCCTCTTCGGCATGCCGATGCTGATCGGACTCGCCAACTACCTTGTGCCGCTGCAGATCGGCGCGCGCGACATGGCGTTCCCGCGCGCCAACGCGCTCAGCTACTGGCTGCTGCTGTTCGGCGGCCTGCTGCTGTACAGCAGCTTCTTCTTCGGCGGCGCGCTCGACACCGGCTGGTTCAGCTACGCGCCGCTCACGCTCAAGGCGTACTCGCCGCACGACGGGGTCACGTTCTGGATCGTCACGCTGGTGCTGCTCGGCGGCTCGTCGATCCTCGGCTCGATCAACTTCATCGTCACCTGCCTGCGCTTCCGCGCCCCTGGCATGAAGTTCTCGCAGATGCCGATCTTCAGCATCGCGACGTTCATCAACTCGTTCCTGATCCTCTTCGCCATCCCGAGCCTGAGCGCCGCGCTCGCCCTGCTCTACTTCGACCGCCAGTACAACACCAGCTTCTTCGACCCGCAGGGCGGCGGCGACCCGATCATCTGGCAGCACCTCTTCTGGTTCTTCGGGCACCCGGAGGTCTACATCCTCATCCTGCCGGCGTTCGGCATCATGAGCGAGGTCGTGCCGGTGTTCTCGCGCAAGCCGCTCTTCGGCCGCAGTTCGATGATCGTGATGCTCGGCATCATCGGGCTCCTCGGGTTCCTGGTGTGGGCGCACCACATGTTCGCGACCGGCCTGCCCAACTTCTTCAACGCCATCATGGCCGGCACCAGCATGCTGATCGCCATCCCCACCGGGGTGAAGATCTTCAACTGGCTGGCGACCATGTGGGGCGGCTCGCTGCGGTTCAAGACGCCGCTGCTGTACGCCTGCGGCCTCATCGCCCTGTTCACCGTGGGCGGCATCACCGGCGTCACCCTCGCCGTGGTGCCCTGGGACTGGCAGGTGACCGACACCAACTACGTCGTCGCCCACTTCCACAACGTGCTCATCGCCGGCACCGTGTTCGCGGCCATCGCCGGCCTCTACTTCTGGTTCCCCAAGATGACCGGCCGGTTCCTCAGCGACCGCCTCGGCAAGGTGCAGTTCTGGCTCACGGCCATCGGGTTCGCGCTCACGTTCTTCCCGATGTACGCGCTGGGGATCCTGGGCATGCCGCGGCGCGTGTACACCTACGCGGCGGACCTCGGCTGGAACGACCTCAACTTCGTCTCCAGCATCGGCGGCTACATCCTGGCCACCGGGTTCCTGCTGCTCTTCGTCAACATCATCAGGAGCCTGCGCTCGGGCGAGAGGGCAGGCGAGAACCCGTGGGGAGCCTGGACGCTGGAGTGGGCCACCACCTCGCCGCCGCCGCACGGCAACTTCTCGCGGCTGCCGCAGGTGGTCAGCGACCGTCCGCTCTACGACGCGGACCACGGGTACGAGGACGAGGGCGGCCGGACCGGCGAGGTGGAGTGGCACGACGTGCCGCCGGAGCCGGAGCAGCGCACCATCACGCCGTTCTGGGTTGGCGTTCGGCATCCTCATCCTGGGCATCGGCATGCTCGGCGTGCCGCTGGTGTTCGTCGTCGGGTTCGCGCTCATCCTCATCACGCTCGCCGTGTGGATGAACGGGCGCTGGACGGAGATCGCGCCCACGCCGCCGGCTCCGGACGTGCAGCAGCGGTTCTCGTTCATCGGCATCGGCACGCTGCTGTTCATCGGCTCCGAGTCGGTGTTCTTCGCCTCGCTCATCGCCGCCGTGATCCACCTGCGCATCCACAACTCGGTGCTGTTCGGCGGGGCGCCCGGTGGAGGTCACGCGTGCCGCTCATCAACACCGTCATCCTGTTCACCAGCGGCGTCACCGCGCACTTCGCGCAGGTGGCGTACCGGGCGCGGCGCAAGGGCGGGTTCTTCTGGCTGCTGGTGCTCACCATCGTCCTGGGCACCGTGTTCCTGGGCGGGCAGGCCTGGGAGTACACGCACACCGGGTTCGGGTCTCACATCGTCGATCATCGCCTCGTCGTTCTACGTGCTGACCGGGTTCCACGGGTTCCACGTGGCGTGCGGCATCGCGGCGCTCGTCTACCTGCTCTTCCGGGCGCGCCGCGAGCTGAAGCGGGCGCCCGGCGAGCGGCAGCTGCCGCAGACCTCGCCGGGCACCTCCGGCATGGTCGACGGAGCCACGTACTACTGGCACTTCGTCGACGCCGTCTGGGTGTTCGTCTTCATCGTCGTCTACCTGCTCTAGGCCGATGAGGCGGCGCGGCGCACTCTGGCGGTTCCTCGCCGCGGCGCTGGCCGCCGCGGCGTCGCGCTGGCGCTCCTGCCGGCCGCCGCCGCGGCGCACGCGGTGCTCGAGAGCTCGAGCCGCGCCGCGGGCGCGTCCGTGCCCGCCTCTCGCCGCGGCGCATCGTGCTCACCTTCTCCGAGGCGCCGGACGCGAGGCTCTCGCTGGTCAAGGTGCTCGGGCGCGGACGGGGCGGCGGTGCCCGGCGTCACCGCGCCGCAGCCGGTGCCCGGCGACAAGCAGTCGCTGCAGGTGCTCCCGTCCACGCCGCTCGCCGACGGCGCCTACACGGTCAACTACCGCGCGGTGTCGGCGGTCGACGGCCACGTGGACTCCGGGGCGTTCGCCTTCGGCGTGGGGCGCGCGGCCGGCAAGGCCGTCGTCGTCGAGCCTTGTGCACGACTCGCCGTGGGCCAGCGCACTCACGACCGTCGGGCGCTGGCTGCTCTACGTCGCGCTGGTCGTGCTGATCGGCGCCGCGTCCACGAGCCTGTTCGTCTACGGCGGCAGGTGCTGCCCCGGCGGCGGCGTGACCGTGCTCGGGTGCGCCGTCGACGGTCGGCGTCGTCGGCGCTGGCGCTGCTCACCTGGGGCGAGAAGCTGCTGGTCGGCGCCCCGAGCCTGCTGCCGCTGTTCCAGACCCGCGAGGGCCAGTTCCTGCTGGCGCTCGCCGTCGCGCTGGTGTTCTGCGTCGGCGCGGTGGTGCTGGTGGACCTCTGGCCGGCGCGCTGGAGCCTCTGGCTCGTCGGCCTCGCGGGCGCCGCGGCGGTGCTGGTGCACGTCGCCGCCGGCCACGCCGCCTCGGCGTCGTCCGTCTGGCTGCTCAACATCGTGCGTGCAGTGGGTGCACCTGACCGCGGTCGGCGTGTGGGTCGGCGGGCTGCTCTGGCTGCTGCTGGGGTTCCGCGGCCGCGACCACGGAGGCGCGCGCGGCCGCGGTCGGCGTCTTCACCCGCATCGCCACCGTGACGCTGGTCGTGGTGCTGGCGACCGGGCTGGTGCGCGGCGTGGAGGAGGTCGGCTCGCGTCGGCGCGCTGTTCGACACCCGCTACGGGATCACGCTGCTCGTGAAGATCGTCCTCGTCGCCGGGCTGGTCGGGCTGGGCGCCCTGAACCACTTCTTCTGGGTGCCGGCCGTGCGCGGCGGAGGGCCGGCGAGGGCCGCCGAGCGGCGCTTCGGCCTCAACTCGCGCGGCGAGCTCGCCGTCGTCCTGGCCGTCCTGGCGGCGACGGCGGTCCTGAGCGGGCTCGCGCCGGCGAAGACGGCCGCCGCCGTGAAGTCCGGCGCGGCGGCCGGCCGGCCCGGCGCCTCGCGTCACCGTCTCCGGCAACGACTACGCCACGTCGGTCCGCGTGACGCTCACCCTGACGCCGGGCGTCGCCGGCCCCAACACCTACGCGGTCCGGGTGGACGACTACGACACGGGCGCGCCGCTGACAGCCGTCACCGCCGTGCAGCCTGGACTGCTCGCTGCCGGCACAGCCGTCGCTGAACGCGGAGACCGTGCAGCTGGAGCGCGGCGTCCGACGGCCGCTGGGCCGGCGGCGGCCTGGACTTCGCCGTCGCCGGCCGCTGGCTGGTCGTCGTCTCGGTGCAGCAGGAGGGCGGTCGGCACGACCGTCGGCTCGAGGTGCCGGTCGAGGCCGGCGACCGCCGCGTCGCCGGCGCGCCGCCGCAGCCGGGTCCGGTCGTCGACTGCTCCGCCGGTCTCCCCTGACCGTTTCGACTCCCCGGCTCCCGGGCAGTCTCGCGGCGATCCCGGGATGGGTCACACGAGAAGGAGGAACCATGAGCACCTGAGACCCGTCGCAGCGGCCGCGCCTGCTCTGTCTGTCGTTCGCCCTGCTCGCCGCGCCTGCGCTCGCTCATGAGACGGCGACCGCCGGCGATCTCGCGCTCGAGCTGGGCTGGGGCACCGAGCCCGCCTACGTGGGCCAGCTGAACACCGTCCAGCTCATCGTCACCCACAAGGCCGACGGTGACCCCATCAACGACCCCGGCGCCACGCTCACCGCCGCGGTGAGCTACGGGGACCAGAAGCAGGACTTCGAGCTGACGCCCGACCTACGACGCGGAGGCCGGCACGGGCACGCAGGGTGAGTACGCGGCGCTGATCATCCCGACGGCTCCCGGCGACTACACGTTCCACGTCACCGGTTCGGTGGAGGGGGTCAAGGTGGACGTGGAGGTCGCCAGCGGCCCGAAGACGTTCTCCACGGTCGAGGACGCGGCGGCCGTGCAGTTCCCCGTCAAGGTGCCGGGCACGGACCAGGTCGCGCAGCGGCTCGACAACGAGCTGCCGCGGACTGGTCACCGCGGACGCCGTGGACAAGCGGTGGACGAGCGAGGTCTCGAGCGCCAAGACGCTCGGGTACGTGGGCATCGCCGTCGGCGCGGTGGGCGTCGTGCTCGCCGCTGTGGCGCTGGTCGTGCGCCGGCGGGCGTAGGGGGCTTCCCGCAGCAACTAATCTCGCTACGGATCGCCAAGAGGCGACCTAAGCAGGGAGAAGAGGCGCCGCCATCTTTTCGCCTGCCAGCCCTTGCCATTCCGCTGTTCGGGAGTAGTGTGCTGCTCACCGGGACAGGCCGCCGGCCGAGGTGGCCACCGGGAGCGCGTGGGGGTACGAGCGTTCGCCAACGGACGTGCATGCACCCGCAGTCGCACGAAGGAGGCACGGGCGGGGGTCGCCGCCGCCCAAGCTCGCACTGGTCACCTGCCGGGTCTGGCACGACAGGTGACGAGTACGCACGTCCTGTCGTCCCCACGTGTCGCTGATCATCGACGCCACTACCGCCCCCGCGGGCGATAGAGAGGGGAGTGGCCCATGCATCATCCGAGCTCACGAGGAGCCGGAGCGCTCGTCGCACCGGTTCCTGGTCATCCTGTTCGTCCTGCTGCTCGCGGCGCCGGCGCTGGCGCTCGACGCGCCGTGGAACGGACAGCCCATCTCACACGGCCTCGGGCCGACCTACGGTGAGGCGTGGCCCGCAGGCTCGCTCGCCGGCGAGGCCGTCGCCTCGCGACAGGAGACCACGGGTCTGGCGCTCATGCCTTACGCCGCGGTCCCAACGCTGCTCGCGCAGTTCCAGGCCGAGGCGCAGGCCGCCGGCGTCCCGCCGCGCATGACCTACGAGGTGCTCGGCAAGTCGGCACAGGGCCGCGACATCTACGGCGTGGTCATCAACGCACTGGAGACCTCCGGCCAGATGCTCGGTTACGAGCGGTGGCTGTCGGTGCGGTCTCTCATGACGACCGATCCCGTCGGGTGCGGAGGCTCTGCTCGCGTCCTACGGCAACGACGTCAAGATGGTCGCCTACCAGTCTCACATCCACGGCAACGAATGGGAGGCCGTGGACTCCAACATGCAGGTCATCCGCGACCTCACCGTGACGCCTCGCGGCGTGAACCCCACGGTCGACAAGATCCTGGACAACGAGATCGTGGTCGTCCTCATGGACAACAACCCGGACGGACGCGTGAACGGCACGCGTGGCAACCCCACCGGGCTGGACCCGAACCGCGACTTCCTGGTGCAGTCGCAGCCCGAGCAGCAGATCGCCGTGGCCTACATGCACCGCTGGCTGCCGACCGGGTTCATCGAGGGTCACGGTTACGTGAACCCGACGCTCATCGACGGCTGCACGATCCCGCACAACCCGGGGCTCGAGGAAGACACGTTCATGCACTGGAACGTGCAGCGCATCGAGAAGAACAGGGCGGACTTCGCCACCGCCAACATCGACCGGCGTGAACACGATCGTCTCGCCGATCCGTGACTACAACGAGACCGGCGGCACGGCGACGAGGAACTACGGCATCGCCGCTGCCTCCGAGTCGGGCGCCACCGTCACCATCACCACCACGGGCAACAACATCGTGGCGCAGGGATGCAAGGTGGTCGTCACCGGCGTGCCGGTCGCGGAGATACAACGGCACCTTCAAGGTCGACTCGGTCATCTCCGCCACCCAGTTCACGTATACCGCTCCTGCCTCCGGCCTGGCGGCCTCGGGCGGGGGCAATGTGGCACTGCCGCCGCAGCCCAACATCGCCCAGAGCTGGGACGACTGGGGCCCGTCTACGGGCAGAGCTACTCCGCCTGCTCGGCGGACCGGACGGGTCCACCGTGGAGATGACGGGCAGACCAGACCGGCACGACCAGCCGCATCCTGTCCAAGACGGCGCAGTACCTGGCGTTCTACTCGTCCAACGACTTCTGGGTCGACAACAAGGCCGAGAATGATGTTCGCGCACGATGGAGAACTACCGCCGCGGCGTCGACGACGAAGCGCCGAACCCGACCGCGTTCGACAGCGACCCGGTCCTGTCCAGCCGCTACTTCAGCGACGCCTGGCAGAACTACTTCGTCGCCTTCCCGAAGGCATACATCATCCCTTGGAACGAGCTCCAGCGGAGCGACTCCGAGGCCAACAACCTCGTGGTGTGGCTGCTCCGCAACGGCATCCAGGTCACCAAGGCGACCACCGCCTTCACCTGGAACGGCCAGACGATACGGCGCCGGCTCCTACGTCGTCTGGATGAACCAGGCCCTGCGCGGCATCGCCTGGAACACGCTGTCCGCCGGAATCGACATCTCCGGCACCAAGATCACCACGCTGTACGCCTCACCGGCCGCCTGGAGTCACGGGCTCTGCTGGGGTGCGGACGTGGTAGAGGTGCCCCGCGGGGACGGCGGCTTCACGCCGGAGACGGCGCTCATCACGAGCCCGAGCACTCTCGAGGGTGGCGTGCGTGACGGTCTCGACGCGTCGTCCGATTGGTATTCGGTCGCGCTGAAGGGCGTGCACGAGTACCCGGCCATCCGCAGTCTGCTCAAGAGCGGTATCGACGCGCAGATGGCGGAGACCCCGTTCGAGAGCACGACCGGCGGCGCGATATCGGCCGGCACCCTGATCTTCCCGGCCACCGCCAAAGAGGCGCTGGACGAGGCCGGTCGGGACGGCGGCATCTGGTTCGAGCGCAACGTCAGCGTGACCATGCCTCGACGACGAAGGTCTCCAGAGTGCCCAAGATCGCCGTGCTGGTCGCGACGACGCCCACCGGGCAGTGAGAGACGTCGTGCACCCTCGACTCGATCTTCAGCTACGACGACACCGGCAAGCAGCAGTCAGTCCGCAGGCTCGTGACGAGCTCTGACTGGGGCTACGTGGTGACGCAGGAGTCGACCGGCCTGAACGGGTTGAACAATCCGGGCGTCAGCGACCCGCTGGCCGACTACGACGTCATCTACACCACGCTCACCGCCTGGCCGTCGACGACGTACCCCGTGGCGCGCCAGCGTCTGGCGGACTTCTTCGCCAGGGGCGGCGGGTTCATGACCCAGAACGTCTCGTCGGCAGGCTTCCTCACGGGCGCGCCCACACCGCTGGTCGCCGGCACGCTCACCAGAGGCAGCATTCCGCTCTCGGCGGCATCGCCGTCGTGGACAACGTCGGCAGCTCGACCAGCCCGATCAGGAGCCGGAGCCCAGCAAGGACACCCTGTTCCTGCCGAGCACCATCTACTACTACTCCGCGGTGCCCACAGGAGCCGTAGTAGATGAGAAGTATCCGTCCACGTTCGCCACCATCGGCGAGGAGAACGGCTTCGTCGCCGGTCTGTGGAACAACCGCAACGCGGCTGCCAACAACGGCCCGGTGCTCATCCACGGCACCACGACCCTGGGCGGCCGCTACATGTTCTACAACACCAACGCGTTCTCGCGGGTGGACGGACAGCGTGAGTGGCTGTACTTCGTCCAGACCGCGTTGTGGTCGAACCTGACCGACGAGGTCACGCTCGACAACGGCAAGGCGACGCAGTCGGTGCAGTACAGCGACGCCGTCGAGACGATCGCCTTCAGCGCCAACGACGCCAACGCATCCGGCTCGGCCTTGAGCGCCGCTGCTCCCGGCCTTCCCGCCGGGCTGACGCTCACGAAGACGAGCGACAACGGCGGCACGACTCCGGGGGCCGCCTCCTGGACCATCTCAGGCGCCGTGACCGCGCCGGCGGGCACCTATCCTGTCACCGTCACGGTCAGCGACGGAGGGGCGAGGGCCGTCGGCAAGCTCGCCATCACGATCACCGTGACACAGGAAGACGCTGCTCTGCTCTACAACGGCAGCGTCGCCATCCCAGCCGGTACCACACCGACGCTGGGCGCCCAGTTCTGGGACAGCGCGGCGGCCGGGTTCCCCGGTCCGAATCCGGAGAGCGGTGGGACCAAGGGCGACATGACCCAGGCGTGGGTGCGGTTCGCGGTGACGAGCGCTTCGGGCTCCACCATCGGGACCGCTCAGGCCAGGGTCGCCGATACGGGGACCGTGGGAGACGGCATCGGTAGCGCGTCCCTCGTCTCTCCCTACAAGAGCAGCAGCGACGCCGTCTGGCTCGTCACCTCCAGCATCGTCAAGGACTCGACGGGCGCGACGCCCAACCTGTTCTACGCGGCGCCGGTGGACGAGACGGGGCTGCTCATCTTCTACGCGGACACCGGGCAGTACGCCACAGGTGGCGGCACCGTCCCGGATGGGGCGTCGAAGGCCAACTTCGGCTTCGTCGCTCGCTACAACAAGAGCGGCAATCCGCAGGGGCAGGTCGTCTACCTGTTCCGCGGCACCTACAAGGGTGTCCCCGCGACGTTCAAGATCAAGAGCAACTCGCTGGACGGCCTCGCCTTCTCGGGTACGAGCTACCCCGTGTCGGCGACCCTCTCCGGCAAGTGCAGCATCTCGATCGTCGACTCCAGGGACGCCGTGCTGTTCGGCGAGGGCAACTGGAGGTTCACGTCCTCGGTGACCGACGTCGATAAGGGCGCAGGCTCCGACGCGTTCTCGGTCACGATCTGGAACAAGGACAACGAGCTCTACAAGAAGATGCCGTCGACCGCGCTCGCGGGCGGCAGCATCGTCATCCACAACCCCAAGATCAAGTAGGTCCATCAGCGGTGGGCGCGGTCCGGTACGCCGGACCGCGCCCACCGCGCCACCTCGTCCGCCGCTCGAGGTGGTAGCCTTCGGAGATGCCGCCGGCCATGAGTACGCAGACCCCTAGAAGAGCACTCCGCATCGCCGTCCTCGCGGTGGTCGTCGCGATGGCGGCGTTCGTTGCGGGCTGCGGCAGTTCCGGTGACGGAGCCGCCGCGGCGCCGAGTCCCGCATCCTCCGCGGCGTCGTCGCAGCCGGCCGCTCCTGCCGAGTCCGCTGCAGCCTCCGCCGGCGCGTCCGCCGGCGCTGCCCTCTCGCCCACTCCCACAGCGGCGCCTGCCTCCTCTACGCCTGGCCGGCTCGGCGGATGCATCAGCCCAGGCCGCGGACGAACAGACCGTCAAGGACGAGGCCGCGGGCGCGTCCTCCGTTCTCCGTCAGTTCGTGGCGGCGGTCAACGCACACGACATCGCCGCGGCGAGCAGGCTCGTGGCATCCGATGCCGTCTTCCAGGCTGAGAGCCTCACGGACCGCGTGCGTCGCATCACGCTGGGCGCCTCGGGTATCCGGCTGGTTCCCGATGAAGAGGGACTCCCCCACCTTGCACTCAAGGGGAGCAGGGAGTGCCGATGTCGTCGCGCAGGGCGGATCGAGACCTCCAGTCGGGACGGTACGACCTGCTCGTCGGTCTGCGGCGCGAGTCGAGGCGCGACGACTGGCGCGTGTGGTCGTTCGACCTCCGCAGTGACGGCCGGCTAAGACCACTCCCGGCGGGCGGCGCCGCCCCGCGGCTACACCGTCGAGGGCGTTCCCCCACCGAGTTCGATGATCTGCTGGCCGTTGCCGCCGTAGCCGATGAGCTTGTAGGCGCCGCCGTCGTCGCTGACGTCGTAGCGGAAGTTGCCGGCGCCCCCGCCGTCCGCCATCGGCAGGTCGGTGTAGGGGTTGACCGGCCAGGGGTGACGTAGGGGCTCAGGCCCACCGGGTCGACCTCGCCCGGGTCGGCGGGAACCTGCCGTCATGCCCGCCGCGTAGGCCTCGATGCCCGTCTGGATGTTCATGCACGCTCGCGCGGACCTCCGCGTCGGTGGCGAAGTCCTCGACGTCGGTCTCGATCATCGCTCGGTACGACGGCGACGGCGACGATGCGAGAACGAACGCGACGGCGGCGACGACGAGGACCACGATGACCCAGCCGGGGAAGCGGCGGCCGGGCGGGCCGCCGGGCGGCGACGGCGCCGGCCGGGGCTTCAGCCGGCGGACTCTGCCGGCCGCCGTTCTCCCAGCGGTCGACGGCGGCGACCCAGGGCGCGGAGCGCGGGCTCGGTCCAGAGGAGCTGCCCGCGCCGGTCGTAGTCGAGCACGCCCGCCGCGGGGATGGCGCCGTGGCCCACCAGGATGAAGTGGTCCACGTCCCAGATGATCTCGCGGCCCTGCCAGGCGGTGCTGGGGCCGAATGTCGCGACGAGCATGTTCTTCTCCCCGGTCGTCGGCGCCGGAGCCTAGCACGGAGGCGTCAGGGCGCGGTGAGGGCCTGCGACTCGCTCAGCGCATCCAGCGCCGGGTTGAGGCGCAGAGCGGCGACGCTCATCGCGTCGAACTCGTGCCGGGAGGGCAGGCGCGCCGCGAGCAGGGCGTCGACGACACGGGTCGCGGCGCGGCCGGCGTCCAGGGTCGCGCCGGCGAGGTCGAGCTCGGCCTCCGGCGCGTAGTAGCCGCGGTCCTTGCCGGCGACGAGGAAGGAGACCCGGGCGCGCATGTACGCGTCGATCGACCTCGAGCCGCTCGGCCGCCTTGCGCAGGAGCGGCTCGTGCCAGCGGAGAGACGGCCGGCGCGCGCCGGGTGCGGCCTGCAGCGGCCCGTCGCGCGCCGTGAGGTACGCGACGATGGAGAGCAACTCGGCGGCGCAGCGGGCGGTGTCCGGCGGATAGCGTACGGAAGCGGCCGCTCCGGGCGGTGGCCGCGCCGGGACGTACCGGCGCGGGGGCTGTTGAGCCGGGGTCCATCGACCTCCTCGGCACAAGAGTGCACCAGGGCGCGCCGAAGGGCAATGGCCGCGACGGCGGCCTGGCCGTGCCGCCGGCCTACTCCTCGCCGTCCCAGTAGCCGAGCGGCTCGACGCGGCCGATGAGCCGCAGCCCGGGAACGCGACCTTGCGCGACCGCGGGTACCAGATGGTGTCGCGGGGTCGCGGTTGCCGTAGGCGAGGTACAGAGGCCGGCGGCGCCGGCGCGGAACGCGTGCGCGGCGCCGGTGCCGGCGAGCACGGCGACGACGTCGCCGGCCCGGACCGGGTGCTCCTCCGGCTGCCAGCCGGTCGCGCCGGGCGCCTGCTCGAGGTACGCGCCGTCGCCCTCGAGCACCACGAAGAGCTCCTCGGCGCCGCTGTGGCAGTGCGGCGGCACGCCGAGCTTGCCGGCCGGCACGCGAAGTGGCGCAGCGCCGTGCGCACGGCGCCGGCCTCCGTGCTGACGGACCGGCGCATCGAGGCGACCTCGCCGCGCGCGATGTCGTGGGCCGCGCGCGTCCTCGAGGTTGACGATGCTCGGCGGCCGCGGCGAGGGCTGCTCCGGCATCTCGAGCTCGCCGGCGCGCGGCCTCCTGCGCGAACGGGTGCGGCGTGTCGCCGGCCTTGACCCAACTGCTGCCCAGCCACGAGACCTTGGCCCGGGGCAGGTAGCAGGCCTCGGAGACGTTGCGCTCGCTGAACGCGAGCACGTCGAGGCCGTCCGGGCCGGCGACGAGGGTGTGGGCCGGCCCCTCGATGAGGTGCACGAGGCAGTCGCCGGCGGCGACCTCGAAGGTCTCGCCGCCCTGCCAGCTCAGCCCGGACCCGGCGAGGACGAAGAAGACCTCCTCCTCGCCGCTGTGCGTGTGGGCCGGCGTGGACCTCATGCCGGGCCGGACCTCGATGCGCCGCAGCCCGACCTGCCCGGTGCCGGCCGCAGTCCCGAGGTCGCGCCAGGTGCCCGCGATCGGCCCGACCTCGACCTCCCGCCGCGGCGCGTCGTCCCAGTTGACCGGCACTGCGTCCATCTCCGCTCCTCCTCCTCGCTGACCGCGCCCGATGCTAGCACCGGCGGGACGCCGGCTACGTCCGCGCGAGGCTGTAGACTGCGCGCACCGCCGCGTCCCCGGGGCGGCACCCGCGGAGGGTCCATGAGTCTCAAGCTGGCCGACGACACCGAGAAGCGCCTCGTGGCGTCCATCAAGCGGTTCTTCGAGGAGGAGATGGACGAGCCCGTCGGCGACCTCAAGGCCCTGCGCGTGCTCGACTTCTGCCTGCGCGAGATCGCGCCGAGCGTCTACAACCAGGCGATCGCCGACGCGCAGGCGTACCTCGCGGTCAGCGTCGCCGACCTCAGCGGCAGCAAGTACGAGGCGGAGTTCGACTACTGGAAGAAGTGACGCGGAGCCGTCATTCCGTCGCCGAGGGCGTGGAGGGCTGCACTCCGGCGCGGAAGTCCGCGTCGGCGGCGAAGCGCCACGTGCGCGCCCCGTCGTCCGACAGAAGGACCATGCGGTGGCCGTACCGGTGTCGCCAGCGCACGGCGGGAGGGTAGTCGTTCGGGTCGGCACCAGTTGAGCGAGAGGAAGAGGCGACCGGTCCGGTCGACCGCGAGCTTGTGGTAGAAGATCGCATACCCCGGGCTGGTCTTGTGGCAGACGAGGCGCCTCGCCGGGCTCCAACCCCCGTCCCGGGCCTTGGTCTGGACGCAGAGAGCATCGTAGCGCCCTCCAGCGAAGATGCGGTCGACGCCTGCCCGCTGTTGGCGGAAGACGACGACGAGCCTGTCGTCGGGCAGGCACGCCAGGGAGAGATACGTCTGCCTGCCCGAGCCGTGCGCGTCCGCCGGCGCGGTCCTGAAGCCCGACGTGAGGACGGGCCTCGGGCGTGTCCAGGCGCTCCCGTCAGACGGCCGCACGCTGCGGGTGTACAGGAACGGCCGCTGATGGGCACCGGTCACGACGTGCAGGTACCCTTCGCTGTCCAGGCAGATCCCGGGCGTGGCGTGCGCGTCGTTCGCGGGATGGGAGGCGGCCACACGCACGGGAGGGCTCAGCCGGCCGCCGGCCCGATCGAGCGTGGCGACGAACGTCGGCGAGCCGTTGGCCGTCGCGGACGCGACTTCGGTCCACACGATGTACGAGGTCGACCCGCTGGTCGCCGCGAACGAGGCTCCGCCGGCCGCCTGGGTCATGCCGATATGGCGCGTGGTCACCAAGGTGGGCGCGGCCATCCGGAGCTCGTCGGCAGCGAAGAAGGTCCGCACGACGTAGAGCTTGTTGCGCGTCGCCCGGAGCCCGGGCCAGGGGCTCACCCTTCGCCACACCGCGACGAGAGGCGGCTCCTCGCTCGTGTTCCAGCCGGAGAAGTGCTCGATCGTCGCGGTGCCATCGTCGCGGCTACCCGGGGGGAGGTGGTGTGCGAACGGCAGCAGCAGCGTCTTCCACGTCGCACACCCGTCGAGCGAGTACAGCAGGACGTTGCGCCGCGTCCCGTCATGCAGCCTGATGTCCAGCAGGGTGTAGGCCCTTCCCAGACCATCGAACTCGACGGTCTCGCTCACGTAGCCGCCGGCGTTGACCGTGCCGGCGAACGAGGGGAAGTCACGGCGGACCGCGGCGACCAGCGGGAAGCGCGACCAGCCGTCTGAGCCGGGCACGTGGACGTGGTCCGTGGCGTGCTGCGAGGTCCCGCGGCTACGGATGCATGCCCTTCCCCAAGGATCGAAGGATGGGACGTTGAGCTCGTAAGCGGGCGCGTAGCCGAACTGCCGCAACAACGACAGGCTGGTGTCCACCCGAAGAGGAAGCGCGAGTGACTCTGAGGCCCGGGCGGGAGGCGTAGCCATGGGGGCTCCGGCGAACAGCACTGCCGCCGCCGCGCCGGCCAAGAGACTCCACCGCACGAGTCTTGCAACCATGTCCAAGCCTCCTGCGGACACTCTCCACCGGGAATGGGGGTGGCGCATCACCGGAATCGCGTGATTCGGAGATCCACGCTGAGCGCAAGGGATAGACTCCAGGCTCGACGACCCGGATCACTTGAAGGAGGTGGATCACGGAGGAGTACCTCTTCAACCTGTTCGGCATCTCCGTGCTCGCCTTCGGCGTGCCGTTCGTCCTCGGCTTCTTCCCGCGGCTGCGGGTGCCGGCGATCGTGCTGGAGATCGTCGCCGGCATCCTCGTCGGGCCGCAGGTGCTCGGCCTGCTGCACGTGGACGAGATCTCGCGCTTTCTCGCTCTGCTCGGGGTCGCGTTCCTGCTCTTCCTCGCCGGCATCGAGCTCGACCTCCGCGTGCTCCGCGGCAAGCCGCTCCGCCTGGGGGTGGCGAGCTTCGTCATCTCCTTCGCCCTGGCCGCCGGCGGCGCGTTCGCGCTGCACGCCGCCGGCGTCGCGTTCACGCCCCTGCTCGTCGCGGTCGCGCTCTGCTCCACGTCGGTGGGCATCATCGTGCCGGTGCTGCGCGACACCCACAACCTGCACTCGGACGTGGGGAAGCTCGTCGTCGCCGGCGGGGCCGTCGCCGAGTTCGCGAGCATCGCCCTGCTCGGCGTGCTGTTCGCGGTCCCGGCGGAGTCGGTGACCCAGGAACTGCTGTTCGTGGTGATCGGCCTGGTCGTGCTGCTCCTGTTCGTCCTGCGTCATCGTGCTCATCGGCTGGGCCCTGCGCCGCGCCGCCGCCTGGCAGCCCGGCAAGCGGGTGACGGCGCGCCTCGACGTCACCACCGCGCAGATCGGCACCCGGTTCGTCGTCATGGTGGTGCTGGGCGCCGCGTCCATCGCCGCGGTGTTCGGCTTCGAGATCATCCTCGGCACGTTCCTCGCCGGCATCCTCTTCGGGGCGCTCATCAGGGGGTCGGAGCGGGAGTCGCTGTACGGGACGCGGCTCGACGCCATCGGCTTCGGCTTCTTCGTGCCGATCTTCTTCATCGTCAGCGGTATGCGCCTCGACATCCGCGCCGCGCTCACGCCGTCGGGGCTGCTGGCCGTGCTCGGGTTCTTCGTCATCCTGACCGTCGCGCGGGCGCTGCCGGCGCTGCTGTACCGCTGCTCGATCGGCACGCGCGGTGTGCTGGCGAGCGGACTGATGCTGGCGACCAACGTCTCGTTCGTCGTGGTCGCCGCGGAGCTCGGCGTGGAGGCCGGTCTGGTGTCCTCGTCGGTCGCCTCGTCGATGGTCCTGGCCGGCCTCGTCTCGGCGGTGCTGTTCCCGGCGCTCTCGCAGTCGGTGCTCGCACGCGGATCGAGCGGAGACTCCGGCCCCACCGCGTGAGCCGGCCCAGGCGTCCTGAGATTCACCTTCTGCGGGCCGGATTCGTGCTGGACGAACGTTCGTCCTGTTGTGTAGAGTACCGGCCTGTCGGGGTAGCACTGCCCGGACAGTGAAAAACTCTGCGCGACCGTCACGCTCCCTCGCGTGGCGCCATCGCTTGCCAGTCGGCGCGGACCACCAGACGGAGGGTTCAGTCATGAGAGTCAAACCACGACCGAGCCTCGCCTGGATCATCGCTATCGGCTACGTGTTCCTGTTCCTCGTCCTCGAGAAGATCATGGGCATCGGCTACGACGAGATCGGCGCCACACCCACAACATCATCCGTGGCATCGTCATCCCGCTCGCCGTCAGCACCATCGTGCTCGCCGTCGTGACGACAGCGCTCGGCTGGTGGCGGCCCGTGCTGTTCGAGCTTCCCGACGGGCCGCCGCGGCCGCCGCGCTGGCTGCTCGTCGTGCCGGTGCTCGCCTTCATCGCCGCGCTGCTCGGCATCGACTACGGCAACCTCGGCAACATGGGCGGCTCCATGATCCTGTGGCTTGCTCTGGGCACCGCCATGGTCGGGTTCAGCGAGGAGACCGCCTACCGCGGTCTCGCCGTGGTCGGCTTCCGCGGCGGCTACAGCGAGGTCAAGGTGTGGCTCTTCTCCTCGATCCTGTTCGGCCTGCTGCACGGGGCGAACGTCGTCCTCGGGCAGGGCGCCGGACCGACCGTGCGCCAGATCATCTTCGCCTTCTTCATCGGCAGCGTCTTCTACGCCATCCGGCGCATCTCCGGGACTCTCATCATCCCCATGGTGATCCACGCCTCTGGGACTTCGGCTCGTTCAGCCACGTCGCCGGCAAGGCGACCGGCGTCGTCGGCAAGATCGACCTGGCCGCGGCCGGAATGGGGCTGGTGCAGAACCTGCTGATGCTCGTCGCCATCATCCTGATCATCGTCGGGGCGACGAGGATCCTCGGGACGAAGAAGAAGCACGTCGCGCAGCCCGCGCAGGCGTAGAGCCTAACCTCAAACGGCGCGGCGGCGGATGCCTCAGTCGGCGTCCGCCGCCGCGTCGCGCGTTCCGGGCTTGCTGGCTCCAGCCCCGACCGCAGCCGGCTCCTGGCCGTTCGCGTCCTCACGGCGGCCGGAGGCCCAGTGCTGGGCCCGGAGGCCGACGAGCATGGCGACGAACGTCACCAGGTAGACCTGACCGGAGATCGCCTCGGCCGTCGCGACGAGCCGCGCGAATGGAGTGACCGCCGCCAGGTCGCCGTAGCCGACCGTCGAGAGGGTGGTCAGGCTGAAGTACATGAACGACGTTGTCGGCTGGGCCTGCCCGAAGAACGGCGTCCCCTGCAGTGTCGCGACGGTCAGGAACGCGTAGTAGAACGCGATCGGGAGCAGCAGGAACGCCGAGATGGCGCCGAGCAGCGTCCCCGTCGTGACCGTCCGGTGCTTGAGGAGCCGCCGCACCACCACGAGCGGCGCCAGCACCGCCAGGATGAGCAGCGTCAGCGGGCGGGTGCTCTCTCGGGTGAACAGCGGAGTGTCCGAGATCAGGCCCCAGGCGATCTGGACGACGATGATGGCCAGCACGAGCGCCACGAGAACGTCGGCGACGCGCCTCCACTTGAGCCTCATCCGGAGGCGCGCATGGCCAGGAGCAGCGTGGCGGCGACGATCGCGCTGGTCACGATGGAGGCGACGCCGGCCACGAGGTCGCCGGCCGGCGCGGACAAGTTGACGAGCGCGAGCGCCACGATGGCGAGGATGGTCAACGCCAGGACCAGGCCGAACCGGTCGAGGTACCGGGACCGGTCGTCGAAGAGGACGGATCGCTTCTCGCTTCTCGGCATGACGGGCTCCTGAGCGGGGAGTGTGCGCGGCTACGTGAGTATTCGCCGCCGCGCCCGGGCGTCCCACCTCGGGCGGTCGGGCTCGCTCGCGCGAAGGCGCCGCCCTAAGACGAACGAGGGGCGGGAGGGCCCCCTCCCGCCCCTCGCTCTGTTCTGGCCGTCACTCCGGACCGTCTCCGAGCCCTTATCACATGGCTTCGGGGTGCTGGCCAGCGTCCTCGCGTGCCTCAGTTCGCGTACTCACCCAGCGCCGCGATGATGTACGAGTAGGTGCCCTGGTCGATGTTGCCGGTGACGGCGATCCCCCTGGCCTTCTGGAACGCCTTGATGGCCGCGATGGTCTTGGGGCCGTACAGGCCGTCCACGGCGCCCTTGTAGTACCCGAGCTGCTTGAGGTCACCCTGGATCTCGACGATGAACTTGGAGCTGTAGCTGGACTGGCTCGAGGAGCCACCGGTGATCACCGCGACGACCGCCTTGTGCGTCGCGGGCCCGTAGACGCCGTCGACCGTGAGGCCGGCCGCACGTTGTGCCGACTTGATCGCGGCGATGGTCATGGTCCCGAAGATGCCGTCGATCTGGCCCGTGTAGTACCGGCCTCCTGGAGCTCCGTCTGCATCGCCTTGACGGTAGCGCTCGGCTGGGTCGCCGCGACTGTGGAGGCGGCTGGCGACGGGGAGGCCGTAGTCGTCGGTGAGGTGGAGGGAGCCGGCGGCTCGCCCTTGGAGATCACGTAGGCCACCTCGACGCCCTCGTCCACCTGCGCGCCCGCCTCGGGCGACTGGCGGAACACCATGCCCTCCGGGGTGTCGCCGCTGTACTCGAGCGTGATGGCGCCGACCTTCAGGTTGACGGCGTGCAAGGCGGCATTCGCCTCAGACGGTGTCTGGGTCGCGAGGTCCGGCACCGTCGCCTCTACAGCAGACGGCGAGCTCGACGCCGCGCTCGACTCCGATCCTGTCGTGGACCCACATCCGCCGGCCGCAATCGCCAGCGCCGCAAGCGCCACGACCAACGCGGCCGCCAGGATCCCCTGTACTTGTCCCCACTTCATGTGACCCTCCTGCTTCTCGCCGTCCCGACGGACGAACGTTCGTTCTAAGCCGGAGAGAAGTCTATAGACACTGTGGCGGCAGGGACAACCCTGGGTCAGGAGGATAAGGAGAGGAAGACAGGAGCCATCGCCTGCTCCAGTTGCGCGAAGCAGGCGTCCAGGTCCATGACCGACCCTCTGGACGTGTAGTTGAACGCGAGGCCGGTGATGGCGCTCATGAGGACCGCCATGAACACCCCCACCTGGGGGTCCCTGGGCAGGTGCAGCGCCTCCATGTCGAGTGCGGCTGTCTTCGCGAACACGCGGATCTTCTCCTCGTTGAACGAGGTGGGGCCGAGGGCGAAGGAGATGCGGAAGTTGACGTTGTTCCGGACGCGGTCGAGGTACAACGCCATGAAGGCGTGGAAGCGCTCGGAGGGGTCTTCGATCCTGCCCACGGCTTGCCGGGGCTCATCTGGTTCCTTGACGGCCATCGACTGGATGATCGCCCGGACCAGTCCGTCCTTGTTCCCGAAGTGGTAGGAGATCGCGGACTTGGTGACGTCGGCCTCGGTCGCGACCGTTTGCACCGAGAGCGCCGTCATGCCCCGCTCCGCGACGATGCGGCGCGCTGCGGACAGGATCCTCTCCTGCGGTGATTCCCCCATTGACGGAGCCCCCATGAGCCACACTCTAGCATCCTGTCAAGCCAGTCTGGCCGGCCGCGTATGGATATTGCCACTGGCTGGGCAGTGTTATAGCGTAGCCCAAGTCTGAACGAACGTTCGTCCGCGACGAGCGTTGCCGTACTCGAGCGAGCGACAGGAGCATCCATGAACATCAAGTCATCGCCGCTGGTCAGCGATGCGCTTTTGGCCAAGCGCAAGACCTGGTGGTTCCTCGCCTGGCCGCTGGTCGTCGGCGTGTTCATCATCGGCGCGCAGTCCATTGTCGGGTCGTTCAACTCGTACCCGGCGGGCTCGTACGCGGGGCAGTGGTTCGAACTCCTGACGGGCGTTGCGTCGGTCCTTTTGCTCTTCCTCTGGCTGCACTTCTGGGAGCGGCGACCCTTCAGCACCGTGGGCTTCCGCCACGGCCACGGGCCCAAGCGGTTCTTCGCCGGCGTGCTGGGCGGCTTCCTGGCGATGGCGGTCGCGACCTTCGTGCTGGTGGCCATGGGCAAGTACGAGTTCGGCGCCTCCGTGCACTCGACCACCGGGGTGGCGGCGCTGCTGCCGGTGATCGCCGTGATGGCGGTGTGGCTGGTGCAGGCCAGCAGCGAGGAGATCCTCATGCGGGGCTATCTGCTGCAGATCAGCGGCAACCAGCTGCCCGGATGGCTGGCGATCTTCCTGGTGTCGTTCGGGTTCGCCGCGATCCACATGAACTTCGACCCGCTGGTGCTCGCCAACATCACCTTGGTCGCGGTGTTCTTCTCGTTCATCTCTCTTGCGCACGGCAACCTGTGGGCGGCATGCGGGTTCCACGTCGCCTGGAACGCCACGCAGGGCAGCATCTTCGGCATTCCGGTGAGCGGCAATCCCTACAGCATCTCGCTGTTCGCTCTCGGCCCGGTCAAGGATGCCCCCGCGTGGCTCACCGGCGGCGATTTCGGGATCGAGGCGAGCGCCGTCGCTACGGTCGTCCTCGCCGTGCTCTCGATCTGGTCCTACTTCTACTTCCGCAAGGCGACGACGAGGCGGCTGGCCGACGCTGCGACGGCGGCGTCGACCGCGGCGGCCGCGGAGCCGGTCGGCGCGTAGACGAGACGGCGCACCCGGAGGCTCGGCATGACGCTGCGAGTGACGATCGACCCGACGGACGTCCGCCTCTGGCGGCGCGAGCTGCCGTTCACGGCGGAGGTGGCCCTGGCCGCCGGGCGCGCCGCCAAATCGGCCTCGCGGAGTCTCGGCCGCGGCGGAGGCGGGGTCATCGGCGGCAACGTCGCGCTCCGCCTCTACCCGCGGGCGCTCGAGATGCTGGCCGCCGGCCGCCACACCGCCCTCGTCTCGGCGACCAACGGCAAGACGACCACCACGCAACTGCTGGCGATTGCGCTCGAGGTTCGCGGACCTGTCGCCCACAACAGGGGCGGGTCCAACATGGCCAACGGCCTCGTGGCGGCGCTCGATCACGAGAGGGAGCCACGTCTGGCGGCGCTGGAGGTGGACGAGGCCTATCTCGGCCCGATCTCGCGTGCCGTGCACCCCTACTCGGTCACGCTCATGAACCTGAGCCACGAGTTCACGCGCGGCGTGAGCTACAAGCGCGAGGCGCAGCACTGGCGGGAGACCCTGGGCCGCATCGGGGGCGACTGCGTGATCGTGGCCAACGCGGACGACCCCACGGTCGTCTGGGCCGTCGGTGACGCTCCGCGCGTGGTCTGGGTCGCGGGCGGACTGCTGTGGAGGGAGAACGCCCTGCTCTGCCGCGGCTGCATCCGGCCGCTCGTCTGGGACGGCGAGCGGTTCTCGTGCGAGCAGTGCGGGCTGGAGCGGCCGGCGCCGGTGTGGTCACTGGACGGTGACGACGTCGTCACGCCACTCGGCAGGTTCCCGTTCTCGGTCGGCATGCCGGGCCGGGCCAACCGGGTGAACGGCCTGTTCGCGCTCGCCACCGCGGACGTGTTCGGTGTGAGCGTGCCCGACGCCATCGCGGCCATGGCGAGGGTCGGCGAGGTCGACGGCCGCTACGCCGCCTACGACCTCGACGGCCGGCTGGTCACCCTTCACATGGTGAAGAACAGCGCGAGCTGGGCGGAGACGTTGCGCATCTTCGCTGACGACGCCGAGGCTGGGCTGGTGTTCGCGATGGACGACTTCGGGCTTACCGGACGGGACACGGCGACCATCTGGGACGCGCCGGCTGAGCTCATCGCCGGCCGGCGCGCGCTCTGCAGCGGCCGAAGGCGTGACGACATCGCCGCTCGCCTCGAGGTCGCCGGGGTGGACGTCGAGGTGGTCCCTGAGCACCTCGACGCGATCCGCTCCTGCTCTCCGGGCCCCGTTCACGTCGTCGCCAACTACTCGGCGTTCAACCTGCTCAAGCGGCAGCTGGCGTCGTGATCGTCACTCCCGGCCCTCTGCTCGTCGTCAGCGCCTACCCGGACCTCACCCTGCCGCAGGCCGACGACGGCAACGTGCTCGTACTTGCGCACCGCGCGCGAGCGCGCGGCATCGCCGTGGAGACGCGCACGGTGCGCTGCGGCGAGGAGCTGCCGCCGGCGGACGTCTACGTCACCGGCGGCCTCGAGGACGAGGACCAGGCCGAGCTGGCCCGCTGGCTCGACTCCGGCCGGGCGCTGCGGGCAGCGGTCGACGCCGGAGCCGCGGTGCTCGCGGTCAACAGCGGCCTGCAGGTGCTGGGTGAGCGCTTCGAACTTCCCGACGGCACGGCGCACGACGGACTCGGTCTCCTCGACGCGCGCACGACGCGCGGGCAGGTGTTCATCGAGGGCCCGGTGGTGACGCGCCCGAACGATGAGCTGGGGCTCCCGGCCCTCAGCGGCTACGAGAGCCACTTCGGCCTGACGGAACTGGGACCCGGGAGCAGGCCGCTCTCCACGCTCGAGGTGGGCCGCGGCAACACCGGCGCCGAGCCCGCCCTCGACGGCGCCGTGTCCGGACGGGTCATCGGCACCTACCTCCACGGGCCCGTGCTCGCGCGCAACCCCGAGCTCGCCGATCTGTTGCTGCGGCTCGTCCTGGACCGCGACCTCGAGCCGCTGCCCGCATCCTTCGCCGAGGCGTCGCGAGACGCCAGGATCGACGAGGCGCGTGCCTGGGCCGCGGCCGGGCGCAAGCTCGTCAAGATGTAGGCGCGCGCCGATGGACCCCAAGCCACGCGCGCGCGATCTCGGCATCCCCTTCGAGGGCGAGCCCGGACCGTGGAACGCCATCACCGATGTCGCCGGGGTCGAGGTCGGCTACACGACGCTGATCGAGGGTGAGGGTGCGCTCGTCGTCGGCGAAGGACCAGTGCGGACGGGTGTGACCGTGATCCTCCCTCGCGGCCGCGAGGGCCGCGAGCCGGTGCTGTGTTCGTACTTCGCCTTCAACGGCATGGGCGAGGTCGCGGGAGCGCTGGCGGTCGGGGAGTCCGGGCGGTTGTCCGGGCCTATCGGCATCACCAACACGCACAGCGCGGGAACGGTGCGCGACGCCCTCGTCGCCTGGAGCATCCGCGAGGGCGTCCCCGGCATCTGGCATCTCCCGGTGGTGGGCGAGACCTTTGACGGCTACCTCAACGACATCGACGGCATGCACGTGAAGACGCACCACGTGTTCGAGGCTATCGACGCGGCGGTCGCCGGGCCTGTGGCGGAGGGCAACGTCGGCGGCGGCACGGGCATGATCCTGCACGGGTTCAAGGGCGGCACGGGCACCGCCTCCCGGGTGGTGCGCCACGGCGACGACGAGTACCGCGTCGGCGTGCTGGTCCAGGGCAACACCGGCACCCGACCGGAGCTCCGCATCGCCGGGGCGCCGGTCGGGCGGGAGTTGCTCGAGTACGGCGTGGAGGCCATGGAACGGCCGGCGACCAAGTCCATCATCATCGTGGTCGCCACCGACGCGCCCGTGGACCCGCACTACCTCGAGCGCATCGCCAAGCGGCCGGTGCTGGGTATGGGCCGCCTCGGCAACACGGGGCACGACACGTCGGGCGACATCTTCATCGCCTTCTCCACCGCGTCCCCGGGCGCGCGCGTGCAGCTCGAGGAGCCGGAGTTCCTGCCCAAGATGCCACTCATCCACCGTGGGGTGGGGGCGGCCTCCGACGAGGAGCGGGCCGCCCCGAGTCTGGTGCTCTCGCTGCTGTTCCAGGCCACCGTGGAGGCCACAGAAGAGGCCATCGTCAATGCGATGGTCGCGGCTGAGGACATGCGCGGACGCGACGACCGCCTCGTCGTCGCGCTCCCGCACGACGAGCTGCGCGAAGCGCTCCGAAAGTACAACCGCCTCGAGACTGCCGTCACTGCGTGAGCGACCACGGGCGCAGGCTCGCGATCTCCGCCCTGATCGTCGCGTCGGCGACGGCCATGTCCCGCGTCGTCGGCCTCGGCCGCGAGGTCCTCATCGCGAGCGCCTACGGCGTGGACCCCGGCTACAACGCGTTCGTCTCCGTGTCCGCCGTGCCGAACGTGGTGCAGCAACTCTTCGCCGACGCCGCCATCGGCGCGGCGCTCGTGCCCGTCCTGGTCGCGCTGCTCGCCGCCGGCGACGCGCCTCGGGCCCGGCGGGTCACCGGCTCTCTGCTCGGATTCATGCTCGTCGTGGTCGGGATCGTCGTGGTCGCGATCGAGCTCGCGGCCCCGTCCATCGTTCGGGCCCTGTACCCGGAGCTCACCGCGACGGCCGCCGCGACCTCGGCGGCGGCCGGCTACCTGCGCATCGTCGCGCCGACGATCCTCGTGCTTTCGCTGGCCGGCGTGGTCTCCGGCGTGCTCATCGCGCGCGAGCGGTTCAACATGCCCGCGCTCGTGAGCACCGTGTGGAACCTCGTCATCATCACGTTCGTCGCGGTGTGGCACGCGTCGTGGGGTGTGGATGCGCTCGCCGCCGGCGTCCTGGCGGGGACGATTGCCGAGCTCGTGCTGCTGGTCCTCGCCGTGCGCTCCGCCGGCGAGCCGCTGCCGCTCAACTTCCACTTCCGCGACCCTCAGCTGCGCCGTGTCCTCGCGCTGATGCTGCCGATCGCCATCACGCTCGGCATCCTCAACTTCAACGCGCTGATCGACCTCTACTTCGCGCAGTTCGTGAGCAGTGAGGCCGCCGCCGAGCTGCACTTCGCGTTCCGGCTGTACACGCTTCCGCAGGGCATCTTCGCGGTCACCATTGGGACGGTGCTGTTCCCCTCGCTCTCGCGGTTCGCCGCCCAGCACGATACTGTGCGCTTTCGGGAGACGCTCTCGACGGGTGTGCGGCAGATGATCTTCGTCTCTCTGCCGTTCCTCGCGTGGTTCACGGTGCTCGCCACGCCGATCATCCGCGTGCTGTTCCAGCGTGACGCGTTCACAGTCGCCGACACCTCGGCCGTCGCTCCCGTGCTCGCGGCCTTCTCCCTCGGACTGACGTTCGCCAACGTCAACATGCTGTTCAACCGGAGCTTCCAGAGCATGCAGCGGCCGTGGCTGCCACTGTACGTCGGGCTTGTGAACCTGGCGCTGAACGCACTGCTGGACTGGCTGCTGCTCGGCCCCCTCGGGGCCTCGGGCATCGCGCTCTCCACGTCACTGGTCTCCCTGTTCAACACTGTGGCTCTGGCCTACCTGCTGCGGCGCAAGATCGGCGGGGAGAGGCGCGCCGCATCGCGCTCACGGCGGCCAGGGTGGTGGCGTGCACGGTGGCGCTGGCCGCTGTGGCTGCGGTGCTGTGGTACGGGCTGCGGGGCTTCGCCGAAAGCGGCTTCGTGCAGGCGCTCGCGGTGCTGCTTCTGGCCGTCGCAGTGAGCGGCGTGGTCTACGTGGTCGCCGCCCGTCTCGTGCGGCTCGAGGAGCTGGGGCTGGTGTGGGGAGTGCTGCGGCGCCGTGTGAAGCGAGAGCGGCCGGCGTCGTAGTCCGCGCTTGCCGCCGCCTCGGCCGGCCAGAACGAGAGGCGGGGTGGTGGTCCCCATTGGTCCTTGGTCCGTCAGATGCGCGCGACCTCTTCCTGGGGGTCGTCGTTGCCGTCGTCCTGGTGGTCATGGTGGTGGTCGCGCTCGTGCGCATGAGGCGCGAGACGCTCGAGGCGCGCAGGCGGAGGAGCCGGGAGCAGCGACTCCCGACCCCGCCTCCAGCTCCCCGAGGCGACCCCCACCACCGCCCGCGCTTCGGGAGTAAGCGCACCCGTCCCGCGCCTGTCCCGAAGCGGGTCGGGCAGGAGCGACGTCGCATCGGGTTGCGACGGCTTGCATAAGGGAAGGTCCTAGATACGGGCTTTCGCCCGCCCCCGATGACGTCCCCCGACGCTGTCCCGGTCCTGCCTCGGTGCGCCGGCATTCTTGCGTGCAGTCGATGCCGCCACCGTCACCCCTCTGAAGGAGGGCAAGATGAACCCCAACGGACCAAGCGCGGGCACGTCGGCGACGGCGGGTCTTCCACCGGTGACACTCGTGACGGCAAGCCCCGCAGGCGAGACTCGGGGCGCGCGCTTCGCGCGCAGGGCGCACCGGACGCGCCTCTACATCTACGCCGGCGCCGCGGTCGCCCTGGTCGTCGCCCTGATCGCACTCGTCATCGCCAACACCGGCCACGTCAACGTCAGCTGGGTCGTCGGTTCCTCGTCGGTCTCGCTCGTCTGGCTCGTGGTCTTCGCGGCCGTCCTGGGCCTCCTGCTCGGGATGGTGCTGGCGGCCCTGTTCCACTGGCGCACGCGCACGCCGCGCGGCTGACGCTGGGCTCACGCCCGTCGGCTACTGCGCGCTCAACTGCTTGAGGTAGGCGATCACTGCATCCACGTCTGCGGCGCTCATCTGCCAGCGCGGCATGGCATCTTCAAGTGGCTGGCCGCTCTCGTCGAGCCCGTCACGGATCGCCCGTCCGATCGTGGCGTCCGTGAAGCCTTCCTTGATGAGCGCGTCGTAGGTGATGTCAGGTGCCTCGATGGCGGTCCCCATCATCATCTTGATCGTCCCGCCTCGTCCGTCGGCTCCGTGACACGAGCCGCATCCTCCGCCGCCCATCATGAGCGAGCCTTGGGACACGGCCGGGGCGGTGTGCGGGATCTTCTGGCCGTCGGCTCCCACTCCGGTGAGGTAGATTCGCTCGCCCACGGAGGAGTAACTGCTCGCGCCCGAGCCGCCGCCGCCCATCATGCCGCCGCCCGGGCTCGCACCTGAGCCGCCGCCCGGCATGGAACTCGAGCCGCCGCCGCCCATCATGCCGCCGCCGCTGTCGGAGTTTCCGGAGCTCGAGCAGCCGGCGATGGCCGACGTGACAAGCGCGCCCAGACAGAACAGAGCGACGACTGCCAGTGCGGATCGATGCATGGACCCCACCCCCTCAGGTGAGTCGTACCCCCGCCGGAGACGCCCGAGCCGGGTCGCCGTTGGACTGGTCACCGGTCGGCTCAGGCCGCGGCGCGCGCCTCGATGAAGCTCTTGAAGCGCGCGAGGTCGGCCGCCAGCACCTGGTGGACCGCCGCGAGCACCTCGTCCGGTGTCTCCTGGTCGCCCTCCGGTTCCCAGGACATCAGAAAGGTGACCCGGCACGCCGAATCGCCCAGCGGCTCGAACGACGCCGAACCCGCGTCCGGCTTCCGGCCGGGCTCGGCGCCCACGGTCTCCCAGGAGACGCGCTGGTCGGGGGTCAGCTCGGTGACGCGGGCGTCCCACTCGCGGGTCTCACCCTCGACCGTGGCGAACTCGCTCCTGACTCTGGCGACCCAGTGCAGACGGGTCTCATCGATGCGGTCAACCGACACGACGCCCTCCATCCACAGGGGGAAGCTGTCGAATCGGGTCCATTGGTCGTAGGCGGTGCCAACCTCGGTCTTCACTTCTACGGACTGTTCCACAGTAGGCATGGGGTACGCCTTCCTGATCGATTCAAGGGACGGTGTGGCGGAGGCCGGGGGCGCTGGATGGTTCCCCGCCGCCCCCGGCCTCGGCCGCTACTCGGTATTCGCGTCTCTCAGGCCGGGGACGAAGCGCGTGTCCGCGTGGCCCGCGGCGCGAAGCACGTCACGCCGCGGGTCGTAATGCGCTCCTGGGAGTCGGCGCGGCGGCTGCCTCGGTGGACTCGGCAGTCTCGAAGCCGAGCTTCCGCAGGCCGGCCGCCCTGAATCCCTTGACGACAAGGTAGACGCCCAGCGAGAACTCCCACGCCGCGATCGGCAGTGCCAGGAGCCCTGACATCCCGGAGCCGTATTCGTTGGCGCCGAACAAGGTGGCCATGGTGGAAGTGACGAGCAAGGCCGCTCCGATGAACCCCAGCACGGGGAGGATCCGCGGGACGAGGCGCGACTGATAGAGAAGCGAGCCCAGCAGCAGGGCGTTCACGGCGGGCAGGAGGCTCTGTGAGAGGGTGAACGTCCAGTCGTGCAGGCCGACCAGCGTCTGGCCGGTCACGAGCGCGCCGGCTCCGGCTCCGGCCTGCCGCAAGCTCACGATCGCCAGGAGGGTGAAGACGCCGGCGAAGATCGCGCCGGCCTCCAGGGTGCGGACGGCGACGAAGCCGAGTGCGACTCCTTCGTTCTGCCGCTTGACCACCGGGTAGAGCGCGACGGCGGTGCCGATGCCGGCGAGCGCCACGATGATCTCCAGGACGCTGCCGACGTACACGCTGGTGTCCGGCCCCGAGCCGACGATGTAGTCGGCTCCGCGCACGGCGTTGTAGAGGAACAGGGTCGGGATCGAGACGAAGGTGAGCAGGTAGAACAGGCCTGCGGTAAGCGAGATCTTGCGGGTCGAAGTCATGATGGTCTTCCTCTTGATGAGGTGAGTGTCGCCCGGGTCGATCCCTGCGACGGGAGCGCGGTGGCCGCGGCGGGCTTCGTCGCGGTGGCTTCGCGTACAGGAGGCGCGGTCCGCTCCTCCTAATTCATTCGGGGATGGCTCAGTGTTCCCCGCGCCCGGCATCACCAACCGGCCCGTTCGCGCGTCGGCACTGGTCATGCTGCCGGCTTGGAGCGCCGGTCAACGCTCGCGACTTCCGCGCACGATGAGCCCCGAGACGGTCAGGGCGACGCAGATCATCGGCCCGATAGGAGACCGCCACGACGATGTAGGCGACCGCGAACAACGCAGCAAGAGCCAAGCCGACGATGAGCCTTGCCCTCCCGAACCGTTCGCCGCGTCCCCGCCGACCATGCTGCGGTCGGGCGTCGTCCGCGCTCGCGGCGGGTGTCTTCTCCGCAACCGAAGCCGGCCGCTTCACGGCTTGGGCGCGATGCGGCGGGCGCGTATGAGGCCGGTGCTCACTGTCGACTCCGGCCGATCCGCGCAAGTCCCTGCTCCCTGAATCCCCATGGCTCCTCTCGAGGAGCGTGTACGGTTCGGTACGCAGCAGGACTGAGACTGTGCCGGAGGCAAGCGCCAAACGCGTTCGGCGGAAGGAGAGCTCCCTCGGCGCGGGTGCCGGCGGCGATTACGAGCTCTTGGCGTATTCCTCGGCCGTCCGCGACTCGAACTCATACGCGACAAGGCTCTCGTCGCCGACGGTCCAGGCGTCGTGGCCCGGCTCGATGACGTAAGCCTGGCCGGGCCCGATCTCCTCCTCGGTCCCGTCGTTGTGGACGACGTGCATCGTGCCCGACTGCACTACGCCTACGTGACGCGCCTGACAGCTGTCGCCACCGACGATCGGCTTGATGCACTGGGACCATCGCCATCCGGGCTCCAGCGACAAGCGAGCTGCGCTCACACCACCCAAGCGCACGACCTCGACCTTCGTCTTGTCGGGCGCGCGGGTCTCATCCGGACTATCAAAGGAACGTGCTTGCACGCCGGGCATGCGACGCCTCCTCAATTGACTGTGGAAGGGAGAAGATCATGGCGACCTTCAACTCCCGAACACTTAGGTGGTCCCCGGCGTGGTCTGTGGACAAGCCGTTCCGCCTGACTCAGCGTATCTGCATGAACCCGGCCGCCTCACAGGCCTCCAGCATCCTGCCGATATCGGCATAGGACGTGGCATCCGCAGGCACGAAACGCTCGACCAAGCCGAGGGCAAGACGCTCGTGCATCGCCGGATCCTCGTGCATCGTCGTCAGGACGCCCCGGATCTCTCGGCGCTGGCTCACGGGCACGCGCTTCGACACTGCCACGGGCTGGATCGTCGATGGACCGAGGGCGTCGATGACGCGCAGCGAGTCGGCCAGTGCGGGATCGTCGCGCAGCGCCACGGCGAGCACTTGTGAGTCGATCGCGGATGCGTCGACCTCGCCGATCGCCACCAGCCGCATCGACGTCTCGTGAAGGCCCTCCTCGACCACCTCGCTGAAGAATCCGTGCGTCTCGCCAAGCTCGAGCAGGTGGTAGCGGGTGATGCCATGACCGGAGTGCGAGAGCGGCTCGTTGTAAGCCCAGGGTGGCCGCGCAGGTCGAGGAAGGATCGGAGCGGGCTGTCCACATGGACGATCACGTCCGAGAAGTAGATCGGCTTGGCGCCGTATCGCTCGCCGAGCAGCACGGGCGCGGCGATCGGGACGGCGGGGGAGATACCCTCGCGTTCGAACTGGACGTAGGGCAGGCTGCAGACGAAGCAGACCTCGTTCTCGTCGTTCACGCAGGCGTCGTAGCTGGTCTCGACCACCAGCTCCGTCTCGACCCCGAGGCGGCGCCCGACTTCCTCGGCCACCGCCTGGTAGACCGGCCAGATGTTGGGCGCCAGGAAGGTGCCGAAGCGCAGGTGATCCAGTCGCGGGGTCTCGCTCATCATCCGTTCCTCAATGTCTCTTGGAGCGGTTCTTCCGCTATGTGGAAGCGACCGTGTCCGCCGCCGTCGGCTAGAAGACCAGCACAGTCGGCGGCTTTGACCGACCGCCACGGCGGGCGCAGACCCGTGGTACTGTCGCCACGCCCCACGCGGCCCTAGGCCTTGGTGCGGCAGGAGCGCGGACCAAGGCGAGCCAAGGAGCGAGCATGACACCGCCCGCGCGGAGCAATCCGCAGGACAGAGACATCGACGGCATCTTCCACCCCTGGCGGCTGGGGTCACTTGAGATTCCCAATCGCCTCGTGCGCAGCGCCACCGAGGAGGGGCTTTCGACCGGAGACGGTGCGCCCACCCAACGGCTCGTCGACCTCACCTCCGATCTGGCGCGAGGCGGCGTCGGCCTGGTCATCGCCGGCAGCGCCTTCATCAGCCGCGAGGGCCGGGGAGCCACCAACGTCACAGGGATCGACCACGACGCGCTGATCGAGCCGCTGCGCAGGATGTGCGACGCGGTGCACGATGCCGGCGGCCTGCTCGCTGCCCAACTGCTGCACAGTGGGTCCACACTCCGTCCGGTGATGGTGGCCGAGAAGGAGGGGCCGGACGGACCGTCGGCCGAGACGGTCGATCCTGTCTGCGAGGCACCGGTGCGAGCGCTGACGAAGACGCAGATCGCCGCCGTCGTCGGCGACTATGCGCGCGCGGCGTCGAGAGCCCGCGAGGCCGGCTTCGACGCCGTGCAGATCCACGCTGCCCACGGCTACCTGATCGACCAGTTCCTGAGCCCTGCGCGGAACCGGCGCGAGGACGCCTACGGCGGCTCGCTCCAGCGCCGCGCCCGCCTCCTGTACGAGGTCTACGAAGCCGTGCGCGGCGCCGTCGGCACCGGCTTCCCCGTCCTCATCAAGATGAGCGCGCACGACGGCTGGCCCGGCGGCCTGCAACCAGACGAAGCCGCTCGGGTCGCCGCTCAACTCGACCGGCTCGGGATCGACGCCATCGAGGTGAGTGCCGGCACGCCCGAGGGCGCCCGGCGCAACGGCTGGGACCACATCATGTCGGCGCCCATCCCCGAGGGCCGGTTCTTCGCCTACGCACTGACCATCAAGGACCGCGTCAGCTGCCCGGTGATCTCAGTCGAAGGCTGGCGCGATCCCCGGCGGATCGCCGAGGCCCTCGAGCGCATCGACGCGGTGTCACTGTGCCGGCCCTTCATCCGCGAGCCCCACCTGGCGGCGCGATGGCGGGACGGCGACCTCACACCGGCGAAGTGCATCTCCTGCAACAAGTGCCTGGACCTCATCGTCGATCGTGGGCTGGGCTGCATCTTCCACAAGGGGGCGAGGGGCCAGGCCCTCACTGACGCGTGACGACGGATTGGACCTCGAGACCGATACGGTGCCTCCGGAAACGGTGACTGCGTTCACTATTGCTCAACCGTGGGGCCCCCATGTTTGCTGCTTCGCCGGGCGTCTTACCTACTGAGACACGTACTCTGCCTCGATTGCTGGCACGGTCATGTTGTAGCCAGCGATCGACTCGTAGGAGTACTGGCCGATGCAGGTGCCGTAGACCGTGATGATGTCGTTTTCGTAGACGTTCTTGAGTCGACCTTCGTAGGCCACGGCCACGTTGTCGTCCCAGAAGCCGTAGCCCTCATTCGTCACGGAGAGGAGGATGCTCGTTCTCGGCTCCAGCTCGCCCGGGTAGCCTTCCCAGTACTGGCCAGCCCCGGCGTCCTGAATCTGGAACACTTGGCGGGTGATCTTGTATTTCCGCCCCTTGAGGCGGTCGGCGTCCTTGTTGATCACCTTGTAGGCGACGGTTCGGCATGACGACTTGTACGTGTCGGAGGCGCTATGCACCCACAGGCCTTTGGAGAGGCCATTGGTGATGACGGCCTTGACTTCTTTGTCGCCGCCGGTCAAATGCGTCTGAGTGACCAGTGCGAGACAAGCTGTCATCTGTGAACGCAGACGGCGCAGGTCGCCGGAGGGTTGCTCAATGTTCCCAATGGCGCGAACGGCCTTGCGCCAGGCTTTGTCCGTCGAAGCGAGCCCATGCGGGGCTTCGACATCCCACCAAGCATCTGCAGTTGTCGATGCTCTGTTCGAGAGCGCGGTGAACGCGGAGCCGCTGATCTTGCCTGACGCGCCTTTGGTCACCACCCACGCCATTGCGTCGAGGAGCCTCGCGCGGTCGTCGATCAGCTTCGACTTGTACTCCGCGACGGTCATGGGGGCCTGCGGTGGGAGCAGCAGACGAAGTGCTGGTCTCTACCACTACCTCAGAGGTCGATGGTTCAGATGCTGTGAGCTGTTCGGTGCTCTTCTCATCGCCGCCAACCACCGCGGCGACCACGATAAGAGGATGAAGATGCCGACCGCTGCCAAGCTCACATTCCGCACGACGTGACGCTTCTTGGGCTGCTCGATGACGGCAACGGGCGCGGCGTCCGCTGCTGTAAGAACAATGAGCGGCGTGGCTGAGTCTGGAGTAATCGCCGTCGCCACAACCTCAGGAGCAGAGGCGGGCACTTGGGGCGGCCGAACGCAGCGGGCTGAGGAGCGTCAGGAGGGGCAGGTGCGGATGGGGCCGTTGCGTCAACCCCCGCCAAGTTCCGCGTCCGCTCTCTCAGCCCGTCGTAGGCCCACTCCACCTCGCCGCGAACGTCGAACTGCGCGACTTCTTGAGGTGTCAATCCGACTGACCCCTCCAGAGTGAAGGATCCTTCGTCGTAGAGGATGCGCTTCCCACTCAGAGCGCTCTTCTCGGAAAAGGTGCCAATGACCATTGGTGCCCCCAGTCAGGTCGATGGCCGCCGAGGCCCCCCAGCCCAGTTAGCCGTTCCCACAGCTTGCCTCAGTATCCTACGAACCCGCTCAGACGAACAGGGCGGCAGCGATGAAGCCCCCGCGGCGGCTCATCTCGTCACGGGGATCCCGGCCGCTTCGAGCCGATCGAATGTGGCGTCACCTGCCTCGTGATGATGTAGGGGGAAACTGGTGCCCCAACGGAATTCGAATCCGTGCTGCCGGCTTGAAAGGCCGGAAATACCTGCAAAATAGGCACAAATGATGTGGAATGGTGTAAGCGGTCTACGAGGACGAGTCCAATGAAGAGGCACCAGAATGGGCATCATGCACTGGACTTTCTTGCAGACTCATATGGGAGTCGCTCAGCCCGGAGACCCGCCGCCCTCACGGGCGGCGGGTCTCCCCGGGAAACGAAGATTCTGGATCCAGCTGGGTAGCCTGGATCCTCGGGTCATGCGGCCGTGTCAGCCACCGTTGAGGGTTACGCAGCCGCCGTGCATCTACACGTTCGGTGGGAAGGTAGCAAACGCTGTCACCACCAAGTCTCCGCAGGAGACGGTGACTGGACAGCCGGTTATCACGCCGGTTCCGGGCACATATCTCTGGAAGTTGTAGACGGTGATCGTGGCGATGCCGTTGACCACGCTGTCTTCTAAGGCCCTCAGGCCGAAGAGGCTGGGGTTGGCAAGCTCACACTGCACCGTCCCGGCAAAGGTCGTTACGGTCGCGCCATTCTTGTCGCAGGCGTAGATCGGGATTTCGCAACTGGTTCTCTCGTAGCCGATTTGTTCACCCACCCTTAGCTGGGTGACGCCGGTCACCGACAGCGGGGCCGCCACGGCCTTGTCGCTCTCAGCGCCGGCAACGTCGAGAGCACTTACGCCGTACTCGAAACTCGTACCGATAGTGAGCGGCCGATCCAAGTAGGACGTCGCGGCCTCGTCGAGGCCAGCGAGCTTCACCCAGGGCGCTGTGTCGCCGCTCGTGACTTCCCGACGATAGAGTTGATATCCGGTTGCGTTGGCTACTGCCGGCCAACTCACCGTTGCTTGCCACACGATGTCTGATCCGGCGCCCACCTCAGCGAGCGCGGCGTCCACTGATGCCGGCGCCTCAGGTGCCGTATCGAACGGCGCACCGACTAGCGTGTAGATGCCGGAGTTCGTCTCGGTGAAGAAGTTCGCCCCGAAGGCGACGATGTTCGGTCCGTCATGGCCCTCGATCGCGTCGTTCTCCACGCGGAAATGGGGAGCGAGAGCAGCCAGCGAGCTCCACGCTGGATCGCTCGTGTAGTCAGCGCCTGAGGGGCCCGTAGCACCCGTGTCGCCCTTCTCGCCCTGGGGTCCTGCGGCGCCGGTGTCGCCCTTCTCGCCCTTCGGGCCAGCGGGCCCAACCTCGCCCTGGTCACCCTTGGGACCAGGCGCACCGTCGGCACCATCCGGACCAGCCGGTCCCACTGGACCTACGTCGCCTTTCTCGCCCTCTGGACCGGCGGCACCAGTAGGCCCGACGTCGCCGGCGTCACCCCTCGGCCCCGTCGCGCCGGTGTCACCCTTCGGACCGATAGTGCCGGTGTCGCCCTGAGGACCCTTGAGGCTGGTGAAGAACGTCCACGAGCCCGAGTCCTTGACATATACACTGCCGTCCTCGTTCAGGTAGAGGTCGTGGTCACGGCCCAACGCGGGGTTAGGTACACCTACTCCCGTGAACCAGGTCGCGCCGGCGTCTCCCTTGTCGCCCACTGGGCCGCGGGCACCGACGTCCCCTGTGGCGCCCATTATTCCGGCGGGGCCCGCAGGGCCAATGTCGCCCTTCTCGCCCTGCTGTCCAGCGGCGCCGGCTTCGCCCTTCACACCCTGCGGGCCAGCGGGACCCACGGCTCCGGTAGCTCCCACCGGTCCGCTCTCACCCTGCGGACCCATCGCGCCGGTCGCGCCGGCCGGACCTGCTGGTCCCTGCGGACCCGCCGGTCCTGGCGGCCCGACTTGGTTCCAGGAGAGCAGAAACTCGTTAGTCTTCGGCCTATAAGTCGCTGAGACGATCTTCATCGTGCCATCGCTTTTGCTGACCGCGGCATAGATCGTGCTCGTTTGCGGGTCGGCAGCCCAAGCGTAGGCGGCTACCCCGACGACCGTCGAGACGACGGCGGCTAGAACGACAATTGTCACCGTCGAACGCAGGCCGTTCTTGATTAAGCGTGCCATATCAATCCCCTTGATGAGCTCCTCATGCTGAGCGCGTGCAGGTTTGACTGCCCCAAGCCGGTGCTTGTGTGGAAGTGGCGACCCCCTTGTCGTCCGTCCGCGAACACCCCAAGCTCAACTCATAGATGGCTTCGCCACCGCTCAGCGGACAGGTCTGATGGACAGGGTAGGGCCAGGTGCGTGGGCGAAGCCTCCCCCGAATCGGGTGATATGGCGTCTGCGTGAAGGGGCACCAAAGCAAGGCACCACAGCAAGCAGCTGCATGGGAGAGGAGGAGAGAAATGTGCGTCTAGCAGGAGAAAGGAGTGGTGCCCCCAACGGAATTCGAATCCGTGCCGCCGGCTTGAAAGTTCGCCTCTGCACGCCTCTTTGGCTGTCAGAAGCTGCAGTTTGAGCCTAAGAGAGCGGCCTTCGCTCAAGGCGGCGCAGACCATAGTTGCCCATTTGCCGCTGGTTGCCCAGGGGTAGGGCAACAAATGCGGCAACAGCTTCCGGCTAGGTCAGGCGATTCGCGGCCTCCCTCTGTTGCTGCGACGGCTGCGCGATGAGGATGTAGACGCTGACCAGCAGTACCCAGGCCGGGAAGACAAGGACAACCCACCAGGACTGGGTGAAGACGAAGAGCAAGAGCAGCGCGACCACGATGGTGATCAGGGCCATCCAGCGCGGCATCACGCGGGTACGCAGCCACAGGCTCGCCTGCGAGAGCTGGAAGATGGCCGCCATGCGCAGTGCGTACACGGCCAGGATCTGCGTGACCGTCTGACGGGCGTAGTCGTAGGTGGTGCTGGACGCGAACCCCGCGGGGTCGTTCGCCGCGGCCGCGACGATCGCGCCCGCGCCCGCGGCCGCCGCGAAGATCATGGCCAGGAACAGCAGACCGCTGCCGATGAACACCGTCGAGAAGAACTGGTCCTCGAACCTGCCCAGGCGCTCTCTCGCCACCGCGATGAACCAGAGGAACGCGATTCCCGCGAACGGAACGAGGGCGAGGGCGAACTTGACGAGTCCGGTGTCTTCTGTCAGCCAGGCACCCGTGTCGTTGGCGACGTCGCCCGTGGACTGACGAAGGGCGGTCATGCTCACGGTGAACAGCACCGCGAAGATGATGCCGGCAATCGCGCCGGCGACCGGCGTCGCGGCCCGGCGCGCGACTTTCAAAGACGCGACCTCAGATGATGGACGCTCGGTCATCTCAACCTCCAGCGGCTTGATCGCGCACGCGACAGAGTGTCGATACGCTGTGGGCGGAATGCTCAATCTCCTGACGGGCAATCGCGGGCGCACCTCGATTCGAACGACTCATCTCCCCGCTCCACCAAGCTGGGGGGTTCCTGCCTCAATGGGCGACGGCTCGGGCAGCGCAACGGTGTCGCCCTTCGCCTTGGGACGCCCGCGCCACTTGCCCAAGGCCACGCTCACTTCGAGCCCACCGAGCAGCGTCAGGTCGAGGATCCATGCCCACACGAGGAAGGCGATGCCGGTGCCGAGCACGCCGTATACGCGGTCATACGACCCGAAGTTCGCCAGATAGAAGCTGAAGACCGCAGAGGCGATGAGCCAGATCGCCACACCGCTGCAGGCACCGATGAGATCGTGGAAGACACGTCGCCTGTGGCTGTGAGGGGCGGCGCGGTAGAGCAGGAGGAAGACACCCACCGCGAAGACGAAGAAGAACGGCCAGTCGACCGTTGTCCAGACCTGGACCGCCGTTTCGCCGATGCCCAGCAGGTCCCCCAGCCACTGGGCGAATGGGGTTGCCAGGACAACCACCGTCGCGGCGAGGGAGAGCAGGACGGCGAGCAGCAGCGCGAGCCCGAGCCGCACCGCGAGGCCGCTGAACCAGCGCCGCGTATCGCGCTCCCCGCCGATCCCGCTCGCGGCCCACATGAACGCCGCTACGTAGCCGGAGGCAGTCCACAGCGCCAACAGGACGCCGACGCTAAGCAGCAGTGGCGTTCCGCTGCTCGTAAGGACACTGTCCAGCACTCCGCGTACGAACTCGACGGCCCACGGCGAACCAAGCTGCGCAACAGCGTCGAGCAACGACTGCAGCGCGTCGGGCGTGAGCCCAACCACTCCCAGGAGCGCCGTGACTACGATGAGGATCGGGAAGAGCGCCAAGACGAGATAATACGTGAGTGCTGCGGCGTGCCGCGGAGATCATGCTCCTTCATCGGCCCTGCCACAGCGGCGACCGCCGCTCGCGCGCGTGACCACCGAGTCCTGCGTGGCTTCGCCATCGACTCCCCTTGCGCAGCGCCTGGCGGCGAGTCCACCGGTGCTGGTACTTCTCCCGTCTGAAGACTCACGAGGTCCTGTCGTGCCCCCGAGTGCCAGCGCGACTCAGCCGTCGCGGGGTCCGGGTCGGCCGCCGGCGATTTCGATGCCAGCTCGTTCAGGCGCACCTCGAGCGTGGCTCGGCGACTCTCGGGGGCCAGCGCCATGAGGTCGCGCAGCAGGCGTTCGACGGGGCGCCGGATCCGCACTTCAGCGGTACCCGCCTCGACGATCTCGTCGACGGC
>CAVVGY010000009.1:0-419969 GCA_963747935.1 uncultured Thermoleophilia bacterium
GCGGCATCGCGGTCACGATGATGTTCCAGGTGTTCGTGAACATCGGGATGACGATTGGTATCATGCCTGTGACCGGCATCCCGCTGCCGTTCATCAGCTACGGCGGCACGGCGATGATCGCGTTCCTGATCCTCGTCGGGCTGCTCGAGGCGATCCACCTGAGGGCGACCATCACTCCTGAACGGAGGGGGCGGCTTGGCCAGTAGCTTGAGCATCTCGAAGATCCTGAAGGCCGTGACGGACGCACGTGGCACGGCGGAGGCCCCGCGCCTCTGCGTGGTCGGCGCCGGCGCGGACCTCGCGCGGGTCGTCGGCGTGCTCTCCGCCGGCGCCAGGGACGAGGCCGGCGGCGATCTCCGCCCACATCGACGCGCTCGCGCCGGCGGACTTCCCGCGGGAGCAGCGCCTCGCTGCGCGCTGGGACATCGTCATCCTCGTGGAGGCCGGCTGCCCGGCGGCTGAGGCCGTCCAGGTGGTGCACGCCGCGCGGCGTGCCGGCGCCACCGTCATCGGGCTGGTCGAGGCCGAGGACGTCGCGTGGACGGCGGAGACCGGGTTGTTCGACGACGAGGTCGCGCGCGGCCTCGGTCGCGACTCGGCCGAGAAGCCCACGCTCGAGCACAAGATCGTACAGGCGGCCGGCGACGGCGCCGGAGCGCTGGCGCAGCTGCTGCCGTCGATCCGCCGCACGTACTGCGACCACGTGGTGCTCACCAACGCCGCCCAGAACGGCGTCATCGGCGTGGTGGTCATCATCCCCGGCGCCGACATGCCGGCGATGACCGCCAACCAGATCCGCATGGTCCTCAAGATCGCACATGCCTACGGTGAAGAGATGAGCCTCGACCGCGCGGTCGAGTTCATCTCCATCGTCGGTGCAGGGTTCGTCCTCCGCACGCTGGCGCGCCAGGCGCTCGACTTCGTGCCGGGGTTCGGCTGGGCCGTCAAGGGCGCAGTCGGGTTCTCCGGCACCATCGCGCTCGGTCAGGCCGCCATCGCGTACTTCGAGAACGGGGCGCCGCTCCGTGTCTCGCGGATGCAAAGGGTCAATAACCAGGTTGAAAAGCTCACCTCCCGGCTTCCCGGGCCGCTCAAGCGACTGGCCTCCGGATGAAGTAGCGAGGCTGCTGGCGCGAGTCACGCGCCCCGGGCGCTACGCGGGTGGGGAGTTCAACACCCGCGTCAAGGCCGGGGCCCGTCCCCGTGTCGTGCTGTCCTATCCGGACGTGTACGAGATCGGGGTCTCCAACCCCGCGCTGCAGATCCTCTATAGCGAGATCAACGACGCCACGCCCGCGTTCGCGGAGCGGGCGTACTGCCCGTGGCCGACATGGCCGACGCCATGCGCGCCGCGGGGGTGCCTCTGTGGACCCTCGAGACGTTCGCGCCGGTCAGCGCGTGCGACCTCTGGGGCTTCACGCTGCCGCACGAGCTCTGCTACGCGAACGTCCTCGAGATGCTCGACCTCGCTGGCGTGCCGCTGCACGCCGCCGAGCGGGATGGGGAGGACCCCATCGTCCTCGGCGGCGGCCCCGCGGTCGCCAACCCGTGGCCGCTGGCGCCGTTCTTCGACGCGTTCTTCATCGGCGAGGTGGAGGACCAGCTCGGCGCCATCGTCGCCGCGATGGACGAGGACGGCCGCGCGGCCCGCCTGCGGGCGCTCGCGGCCGTGCCCGGCGTGTGGGTGCCCGCGTACAACGCGGGCCGGCCGAGCGGCAGGTCTTCATGGGGTTCTCGGCCAGCCAGCCCGTGCTGCGCCCCGTGGTGCCCGTGCTGGAGGCGGTCCACGACCGCATCGTCATCGAGGTCATGCGCGGC
The DNA here is from genome assembly GCA_963747935.1 of uncultured Thermoleophilia bacterium. GTDB lineage: Bacteria > Actinomycetota > Thermoleophilia > UBA2241 > UBA2241 > CAIXSE01. The sequence goes on from CAVVGY010000009.1 coordinate 1,819, forward strand.
TGCACCGCCGGCTGCCGCTTCTGCCAGGCCGGCATGTGGTACCGGCCGGTGCGCGAGCGGCCGGTGGACCTCATCGTCGCGGCGGCCGACCGCCTGCTCGACGAGACCGGCTGCGACGAGGTCTCGCTGCTCTCGCTCAGCTCGTGCGACTACGGCGGGGTCGCCGAGGCGCTCACACGCATCCGCGAGCTTCGCCCGGGCCTGCGCGTCTCGCTGCCGTCGCTGCGCATCGACTCGGCGGGGAGAGCCTGGCCGGCTTCGCCGCCGACCAGCGCGGGTCGGTGACCCTGGCTCCCGAGGCCGGCACGCAGGAGCTCCGCGACGCCATCAACAAGGGTGTGGACGAGCAGCAGTTCGAGGAGGCGGTGCGGGCGACGTTCGAGGGCGGGTTCACCGGCCTCAAGCTGTACTTCATGATCGGACTGCCCGGGGAGACCGACGACGACGTGCTGGGCATCGCGCGCATGGCCGGCGCCGCGACTCGGCTGGCCAAGGAGATCGGCAAGGGCAGGGCGCGGGTCTCGGTGTCGGTCTCGTCCTACGTGCCCAAGGCGCACACGCCGTTCGAGCTGGAGCCGTTCGCCGGCGAGGAGGCGCTGCGCCGCCGCCAGCAGCTGGTGCGCGAGGCGGCGCCGAGAGGCGTGCGCGTGGCGTTCCACGACGTGGCCGCCTCCGTGGTCGAGGCGACGCTCGCCAGGGGCGGCCCCGGCACCGACCGGCTGGTCGAGGAGGCGTGGCGGCGCGGCGCCCGCTTCGACGGCTGGAGCGAGCACTTCGACGTGCGGCGCTGGGAGGAGGCCGCGGCCGCGACGGGCATCGCGCTCGGCGAGCCCGACGTGGCGCGCGCGTTCTGGCGGGACGCCGTCGACGCGCGCCTCGGCGAGGGGTTCCTCGCCGGCGAGCTCGAGCGCGGCCGCACCGGCGAGCTCACCGAGGACTGCCGCGACGGCGCCTGCGGCGCCTGCGGCGTGTGCTCCGGGGAGATCGGCATGGACCTCATCTCATGAGCTGGTGGCTGGTCACCTTCTCGCGCCGCGGTCCGGCGCGGTATCTCTCGCACCTGGACACGGCGCGCGTGGTCCAGCGCACGTTCGCGCGTGCCGGAGTGCCGATCGCGCTGTCGCAGGGTATGAGGCCCAAGCCGAGGCTGTCGCTGCCGCTCCCGCTGCCGGTGGGTGCGGCCGGGCACGCGGAGCTGGCCGTCGTGGAGGTGCCGGAGGGCACAGAGGCGACGACGCAGCGCTCAAGAGCGCTGCGCGAGGCGAGCCCACCCGGGTTCGTGTCTCGAGGAGATCGCGGAGGTGGGCGAGGGTCATCCGCGCCCGCAGGCCCGCGAGGCCGAGTACACGTGCGTGCTCGACGGTGACGCAGGCGCCATCGCCGCGGCCGTCGAACGCTACAACGACGCAGAGAACGCGGTCCGCAGGCGCGTGAGCCCCAAAGGCACGCGCACGCTGGACCTGAAGAAGTACGCCGGGTCCGTCGTGGCTACGCCGGTGGAGGGTGGCGCTCGCCTGAGCTTCACCATCCACCACCGCAGCGACGGGGCCGCCCGGCCACAGGAACTGATCGACCTGATCGCCGAGTGGGCGCAGGTCGAGCCGGTGATGCGCAGCCTCGAGCGCGTGCGCATCACCTGGGAATGAGTGCCCGCTGCGCCGGACGGCGCGGCGGCGGAAGGAGCAGGACGTGAGCAGAAGCAAGAAGGGCGCCCCCGGCGACGAGCCGGCGGCGGCGCCGGCCATGGCTGAGGGCGCGGCCAAGGCACCGTCCGGTGCGCCCGAGCCGGGCGGCGAGACCCAGCCCAAGCGCCGGCGCGGCAATCGCGGCGGGCGCCGGCACAAGAAGCCGGCAGCCGCGGCGGAGGCGGCGCAGACCCAGACACCGACCAGGCAACGACGCAGGCCCAGACGTCGTCCCCGCGTGACGCCTACGCTCCCCGCGGGAGCGGCCTGAGCGATCTCCGACTGCGCCGCTGATCCCCGGGGCCGGCGCCGGCGCGGGGCGGGGCGACCGGAACGCGCCTCGACCGGAAGAGCCGCGCGCAGGCGCCCCCAGGAGGCGGAGCGGCCGCGCGAGGACGGCCCCGGCGCAGGAGGCGCCGCAGGCCGCCGCTGGGGAGACCCGCGGAGCCTGCCGAGCGGCGCCGGCAAGGCCGGTCGGAGAGCGCCGGCCAGGCCCGAAGGCAGCCGCAGCGGCGGCCGCGGAGAGGCGCCGGCGCCCGCTGCGGCGGTCGTCGCCGAGGCCGAAGCACAGCCGGCTGAAGGCGCGAGCACGGAGACCCTCGGGCGACGGCGAGGAGCAGCCCGCGAAGCGCCGCAGGCGCGGCAGCCGAGGCGGACGTCGGCGCCGCAAGAACGCGGAGATCGAGCACGAAGAGGTGACTCGCGAGGCCGAGGAGGCCGCCGGCGAGCCCGAGACGGCCGTCGAGGCGGCCGAGGCTCGGGTGAAGGCGGCGGCAGAGGCGCCGCCCGAGGCGCCGAGGCGTCCGAGACCGCTGAGGCGAGCGGCGAGGACGGCGGCGAGACCGGCCCAAAGCGCCGCCGCCGCGCCCGGGGCGGCCGCCGCACGCGCGGCAAGGAGCGCCGGCGAGGCGGGGGGCGAAGCCAAGGAGCGGTCGCGGAGCCCGCAGAGGCGGCCGCTCCGGCGGCAGTGGCGGAGCCGGCGGCCTCCGGCAAGGCGCCGGCCAAGCCGCGCCGGCAGCGCGAGCAGCACCGGCGGCCCAAGGCCATCGTCCGCCAGGACGAGGGCAGCGGGCTGGGGACGGTGCCGAGCGACACCGGGCAGCGCCGTCCCTCCGTCGTCGCCGAGCGCCCCGAGCGCAAGATCATCCTCGTCACGGACGACGGCGAGGAACTGCGCGTGGCGCTGGTGGAGGACGGCAGGCTCTCGGAGATCTACATCGAGCGCCCCGACCGCAAGTCGTACCTGGGCGACATCTACCAGGGCAAGGTCGAGAACGTCATGAGCGGCATCGACGCCGCCTTCATCGACTTCGGCCTCGAGAAGAACGGCTTCCTGTACGTCGACGAGGTGACGACGCCGGAGGGCGAGAAGCGCGCCCGGCGCATCTCCGACGCGCTCAAGAACGGCCAGCAGGTCCTGGTGCAGGTCATCAAGGACCCGATGGGGCACAAGGGAGCCCGGCTCAGCACCAAGATCTCCCTCGCCGGGCGCTACCTGGTGTACGTGCCCGGCGGGAGCGGCGTGGGAGTCTCCCGCCGCCTCAAGCAGGGCGAGCGCGAGCGTCTGCGCGACATCTCCAAGGAGCTCAAGCCCAAGAACGCCGGGCTGATCGTCCGGACCATCGCCGAGGGACACGGACTCGAGGACCTCAAGCGCGACTTGCAGTACCTCTCGCGGCTGTGGACGCGGCTCAAGAAGAAGTCCGAGACGGTCGCGGCGCCGGGACTGGTGCACAAGGAGGTCGACATCTCGCTGGAGGTGACGCGCGACCTGTTCAACCAGACCTGCGAGAGCCTGATCGTCGACGATCCCAAGCGTCACAAGGCGATCGTCTCCTTCCTCAACAAGGAGGCTCCCGAGCTCCTGCCCAAGGTGCACCTGCACACCGGCGAGGAGCCGCTCTTCATCGCCTACGGCATCGACGAGCAGATCAGCCGCGCCCTCGAGCGCCGCGTGCCGCTGCCGAGCGGCGGCAACCTGATGATCGACCACGCCGAGGCGCTCACGGTCATCGACGTCAACACCGGGCGGTTCACGCGCGGCAAGGGCCTCGAGGACACCATCACCAAGACCAACATCGAGGCCGCCAAGGAGGTCGTGCGGCAGCTGCGCCTGCGCGACATCGGCGGCATCATCATCATCGACTTCATCGACATGGCGCACGCCAAGAACCGCGAACTGGTGCTGGCGACGCTCGAGGCCGAGCTCGAGACCGACCGCACCAAGACCTACGTGGTCGAGCTCTCGCCCCTCGGCCTGGTCGAGATGACCCGGCAGAACACGACCGACGGCGCGCGCGGCATCCTGACGCGCGCCTGTCCGACCTGCTCGGGCAAGGGCCGGGTGCTCAGCGAAGAGACCATGGCGCTGAGCGTGGAGCGCCGCGTGCGCGCCCTGGCGCGGAAGTCACAGGCCAAGGCGTGGCTCATCGAGGTCAACGGCGGCGTCGCCGATCGTCTGGGCGGCCCGCGGCTCAAGCGCCTGGAGAAGCAGACCGGGCGCCGCGTGTTCCTCGAGGGCGGCTCGGCGCTGCCGGTGGACTCCTTCCGCGTGATCAGCGAGGGCAGCGTCGCGCATGTCCAGGAGCAGCGCGTGCCCGTGCGCGAGGGCCAGGAGGTCACGGTGGAGCTGGAGTTCAGCCTCACCTACAGCCCGCGCGACGCAGTCGGCTACGTGGACGGTTACATGATCATCGTGGAGGGCGGGCGCCAGCACCTCGGCAAACGCCGCAAGGTGCGCATCACCGAGATCGCCCGCACCGGAGCACGGGCGACCGTCCTCAAGAGGGAAGGCAAGGAAGAGAAGGTCGCCAAGGAAGACAAGGACGCGAATTGACCCGGGCAGGCCGTTTGGCTATCATTTCCTGCCGTTGTCTTGAGGGAGAAACCAATGACGAAGCCTAACGACACCTACGCGGTCGTCCGCTGCGGTGGCCAGCAGTTCAAAGTGAGCGCCGGCGACACCATTGTCGTCGACCGCGTGGACGCCGAAGAGGGCAAGAGCATCCAGCTCGACGTCCTGGCGGTCCGCGACGGCAAGGGTACGTACGACGCAGACGCGGCCAAGGACGCCAAGGTCAAGGCGACGGTCGGCGAGCACATCCTCGGCGAGAAGATCAAGGTCTTCACGTACAAGCCGAAGAGCACGTTCAAGAAGACGAAGGGTCATCGCAGTCGTCTCACCAAGTTGACGATCGACTCGATCACCCTCAAGAGCACCAAGGAGTAAGGGCATGGCCCACAAAAAGGGCGCCGGCACCAGCCGCAACGGGCGCGACTCCGAGAGCAAGCGTCTCGGCGTCAAGGCGTTCGCCGGCCAGGTCGTCCCGGCTGGATCGATCATCGTCCGTCAGCGCGGCACCCGGTTCCGTCCCGGCGAGAACGCCGGCATCGGCGTCGACCACACCATCTTCGCCAAAGTGACCGGCAAGCTCGTGTTCACCGAGAAGGGCGCCGGCCGCTTCATCTCGGTCGTCCCCGAGGGCTGAGCAGAGGCCGGCGCTCGCCGGCTTCGTTCTTCACATGCTCGACAGGGCAAGCATCTGCGTGCGCGGAGGTCACGGCGGGAACGGCTCGATGAGCTTCCGCCGTGAGAAGTACGTGCCCAAGGGCGGCCCCGACGGAGGGGACGGGGCGCCCGGCGGCGACGTGGTGCTGGTCGCGACACGTCAGTTGCACGACCTCTCCCACTTCCGTCACAAGCACCACTTCCGTGCCGCCAACGGCGGTCACGGGCGCGGCGCCAACAAGCGCGGCGCGGACGGGCCGGAGCTGCTCGTCCAGGTCCCGGTCGGGACCGAAGTCCGCGACGCCGAGGGCGAGCTTCTCGGCGACCTCGTCCGCGAGGGCCAGCGCCTGCTCGTCGCCCGCGGCGGCGAGGGCGGGCGCGGCAACGTCTGCTTCAAGAGTTCCACTCGCCAGGCGCCCAAGTTCGCCGAGAAGGGACTGGAGGGCGAGGAGCTCTGGCTCACGCTCTCGCTCAAGCTGCTCGCCGACATCGGCCTGGTCGGGCTGCCCAACGCGGGCAAGTCCTCGCTCCTCGCTGCTCTGACGCGGGCCCACCCCAAGATCGCCGCCTATCCGTTCACGACCATCGACCCCAATCTGGGCGTGCTCTATCTGGGTGACGGGACGGCCGTCATCGCCGACATCCCCGGGCTCATCGAGGGGGCGAGTGAGGGCGCCGGCCTCGGGCACCGCTTCCTGGCGCACATCGAGCGCACGGCGCTGCTCATGTACGTCCTGGACGGTGCGGACGGGCCCGAGGCGTGGCCGGTGGCGCTCGCGACGCTTCGTGGGGAGCTCGGGGCGTTCCGCGCCGAGCTGCTCGAGCGTCCCGCCGTGGTGGTCGTGAACAAGACGGACCTGCTGGACGACGCCGGACGAGAGGATGCCGGGGAGTTCCTCGGCGGACTGGACTGGGCGTCGGCGACCGTCGCCGTCTCTGCTCAGACGGGCGACGGGCTCAAGGACCTGGTACGGGAGCTCTCGGAGGTCATGGAGCATGCTCGCGCCGTCCAGGAGCAGGCGGAGGCGACCGCCGAGGCCGAGCGCGAAGCGACCGTCCTGCGCCCCGCCGACGGGAGGCTCGACTCCTTCACCATCGAGGCCGTGGACGACTACTTCGTGGTGCACGGCGTCCAGATGGAGAAGCTCTTCGCCAAGGCCGACCTCGAGAACCCGGACGCGGTCGCGTACCTGCAGCAGGTGATCGACCGCGCCGGGCTCAACGACGCGCTGCGGCGCGCCGGCGCGGTGCCCGGCGACACGGTCGTCGTCGGCGAGCACGAGTTCGAGTTCGCGTGACCCGGCCTCCGGGCGGGCAGCGCGCTTTGCTACAATCCCGCCGGTGAAGACCATCGTCGTCAAGGTCGGCTCCAGCACGGTCGCCGACGATCACCTGCGCCTCCGCCGTCGCCTCCTGGCCGGGCTCGCCGCCGACATCGCCGAGCTCGTGCACGGCGGGCGGCGCGTGGTGCTCGTCTCGAGCGGCGCCATCGCCTGCGGTCAGCACGTGCTGGGCGTCACGGAGCGGCCGCGGCAGGTGCCGGCCCTGCAGGCGGCCTCCGCCGTCGGTCAAGGCCGCCTCTTCGCCCACTACGAGCGCCTGTTCGGCGACCACGAGCTCACCGCCGCCCAGGTACTGCTGACGAGCGAGGACTTCAACCGCCGGGACAGCTACGTCAACGCGCGCAACACCCTGCGCCGCCTGCTCGCGTGGGACGTCGTTCCGGTGGTCAACGAGAACGACACCACGGCCACCGACGAGATCCGCTTCGGCGACAACGACGTGCTGGCCGCGCAGGTGGCCATCATGCTGCGCGCCGACCTCCTGGTCCTCCTCACGGACCAGGAGGGCCTGTACACCGCCGACCCGCGGTCGGACAGCGGTGCGGAGCTCGTGCGCAAGGTCACCGACCCGGCCCAGCTCGCGGCGCTCGAGGTCGGGGACACGTCTCGCCGGGGGGCGGGAGGCATGCGCGGCAAGACGGCTGCGGCGCTCATGGCCGCGGCGGCCAACGTGCGCACAGTCATCGCCAACGGATCGCGGCCCGGCGTGCTCGGCGCGGTCGTCCGGGGCGAGGAGGTCGGCACGCACGTCCTCGCCCACTCCACGAGCGCCTCCGCCTTCAAATTGTGGCTGCGCTACGCCAAACCGGTGCGTGGTACGCTTGAGGTCGACGCAGGGGCGGCTCGTGCCCTGGCGAAGGGGGGGAGCAGCCTGCTTCCGGTCGGGGTCAAGGCGGTCCACGGCGCGTTCACAGCCGGCGACGCCGTGGCCATCGTTGCGCCGGACGGCAATGAGGTCGCACGGGGACTCACGACGATGAGCGCCCGCGACCTTCGTCGCGTGCGCGGGCTGCGCAGTGACGAGCTGCGGGCGCTCAGCCCGCACCTCGACGACGAAGTGGTGCACCGGGATCGCCTGGTGCTGGTCCGTGAGGAGGCGGGATGAAGGTAGAGCAGCTCTGCTCCGAGGCGCAGCGCGCGTCGCGGGTGCTCGCGGGTCTCTCCCGCTCCCGCAAGGACGAGGCTCTGTCCGCCGTCGCCGACGCGCTGCGCCGGCGCTCCGCGGAGATCCTCGCCGAGAACGACGAGGACGTCCGGCTCGCCCGCGAGAACCGGCTGGCCGACGCGCTGGTCGATCGGCTGCTGCTCGACGAAGACCGGCTGCGCGACGTGGAGCAGGCGGTGCGCGACATCGCCGCGCTGCCCGACCCCATCGGTCAACTCGTCGACGGCTGGCGTCTGGACAACGGCGTAGAACTGCGCAAGGTCCGGGTGCCGCTCGGCGTCATCGCCGTCATCTACGAGGCGCGGCCCAACGTCACCGTCGACGCCGCGGCTCTCTGCCTCAAGTCCGGCAACGCCGTGATCCTGCGCGGCGGCAGCGCGGCCCTGCACACCAACCGCATCCTGGCGGAGGTCGTGCAAGGCGCCGTCATCGAGACCGGGTTGCCGCGCGAGGTCGTCTCGTACCTGTCGCCGGACCGCAGGGAGCTGGCCGAACTGCTCAAGCAGCGCAAGTACGTGGACCTGGTCATCCCGCGGGGCGGCGAGGAGCTCAAGGAGTATCTGCTGGAGCACAGCAAGGTGCCGGTCATCTACGCCGCCGGCGGCAACTGCCACGTGTACGTCGACGCTTCGGCGGACCTCGACAAGGCGCTGCCGATCATCGTCAACTCCAAGTGCCAGCGCCCGGGCGTGTGCAACGCCGCCGAGACGCTGCTCGTGCACCAGGACGCCGCCGCGGCGTTCCTGCCGCGCGCCGCGGAGGAGCTCAAACGGCGCGGCGTCGAGCTGGTGGTCGACAAGGCAGCCGGGGACGCCATCGGCGACCCGGCGCTCAAGCGTGCCACCAAGACGCACTACGACACGGAGTTCCTGGCGCTCAAGCTGGCCGTCCGGGTGGTCGCCTCGCTGGACGAGGCCATCGAGCACATCACCACCTACGGCACCAAGCACTCCGAGGCCATCGTGACCGAGGACCTGGCCGCCGCGCGCGCGTTCACCGCCCGCGTGGACGCGGCCTGTGTGTACGTCAACGCGTCCACGCGGTTCACCGACGGCGGCCAGTTCGGGCTGGGCGCCGAGATGGGCATCTCGACCCAGAAGCTGCACGTCCGCGGCCCCATCGCGCTGCAGGAGCTCACGTGCGTCAAGTACGAGCTGTGGGGCGACGGGCAGGTGAGAGGCTAGGCGCATGGCGACGCCGCAGGCGCGCCTGGGCGTGCTCGGCGGGAGCTTCGACCCGCCGCACGTCGCACATCTCGCCATCGCCTCCGAGGCGTGTCACGCCCTGCGCCTCGAGCGCGTGCTCTTCGTCCCCGCGGCGTCTCCGCCGCACAAGAGCGGCGAGGAGCGCACGCCGGCGAGCGTCAGGCTCGAGCTCACCTCTCTGGCCATCGACGACGACCTGCGGTTCACCGCCTCCGGCATCGAGATCGAGCGCGGCCTGGTCTACACGGTCGACATGCTGCGCGCGCTCAACGAGCGGTACGGGCAGCACGAGCTGGTGTTCATCATGGGCTCGGACTCTCTGCTCCAGCTCGAGACGTGGCACGAGCCTCAGGAGCTGCTCTCGCTGTGCAGCCTCGCGGTGGCGCCGCGGCCGGGCGACTCGCCGGAGGCGATCGCCGACGCCGCGGAGCGCTGGGGCGACTACCAGGTCACCGTCCTGGACCTGCCGGCGCTCGCCGTCTCGTCCTCGGCGATTCGCGCCCGCGCGGCGCAGCACCGCCCCATCCGGTACCTGGTGCCGCAGCGCGTGGAGCAGTACATCCAGGAGACGGGGCTGTACCGGTGACCGCGATGGACCGGGCGCAGGCGGAGGCGCTCATCGCCGGACGCCTGTCTCCGCGCCGCCGTGACCACGCGCACCGCGTGGCGGCGGAGGCCGTCGTCCTGGCGGAGCGGTTCGGCGCCCCGGTGGACCAGGCTGAGCTCGCGGGCCTGCTGCACGACCTGTGCCGCGAGCTCCCGGACGCCGAGATCCTGGCGGCCGCCGAGCGGTACGGCGTCCCCGTCAGTCCGGTCGAAGCGCGGCGGCCCAAGAAGATCCTGCACGGTCCCGTCGCCGCCGCCGAGCTCGCGGAGCGCGGGGTGGACGGCGAGGTCTGCCGGGCGATCGCGCTCCACACGGTGGGTGACGCCGGCATGAGCGTGCTGGAGAAGGTCGTCTACCTCGCCGACTACGTGGAGCCGTCGCGCGACTTCCCCGGAGTGGACGACGTGCGCGCCCTCGCCCAGACGTCGCTCGACGCGGCCGTGGGGGCCGCGGCCCGGCTCAGTCTTCTGGACATCATCCGCCGGGGGCGCGGGGTGGTCCCCGGCGCACTCGCGTTGTACAACGAGACCCATGCCGCAACGTAAGGGCTACAGAACCGACCGCCTGCGCCGCCGCCGGCGCTCGCGCGTCGAGCGCTCGCAGGCGTGGATGCTCTACGTTCTGGCGGCCGCGGTGGCGTTCGCGGCCGTCCTGGGCGCCTGGTACCTCTCCGCCCGGTTCTTCAAGGAGGAGGAGGCGCCCAAGAAGAGCGGCTACCTCACCGCCGTGCAGCTCACGGTCCCAGGTCAGGAGGCGCCCGTGGCGGCGCTCCTCGTCGTCCAGGACCCGCAGGGCGGCGACCCCGGCGTGTATCTGGTCCCGCCGGACGTGCTGCTCGAGGGACCCAACGGCGAGTACGTGTTCGCCGCCGACGCGATGGCTCAAGGGGGGCTGGAGCAGGACCTCGGCCGGGTCGTCCACGCGCCCATCGACGCCGTGTTCACCGTGCCCGTCTCGGCGCTGGCCTCGTGGGCCGGCGGCGGAGAGCTGCAGGTGGAGCTCGAGCAACCCGTCGCCGTGGACGTGGCCGGCGACACGCGCATGATCAAGGACGGGGACCTGGTACCGGCGGCGGACCTGCCGGCCATCTTCACGTCGCCCGGCGGCAACCGCCGCGACCTCACGGACCTTCAGGCGGCGCTGGTTCAGGCGGTGCTCGATGCCGCCGCGCTGCGGCCTGCCGCCGAGCGCAGACACCTCGGCGGCGCGAGCCCTTCGCCTCAGGCCGGGCCCGCGCTGTCGGAGGTGCTCGCCCGCATCACCTCGGGTGACGCGGTGGTCGAGACGTTCCCGGCCAGTACGCGGGTCGCCGAGGGCCAGTTCGCCTTCGTGCCGGACGCCGAGGCGATCATGGCCGGCATCACCCGCCGCTCTCCCGCCTACCACGCGGACGTCACCGTCGAAGTGCGCAACGGGAGCGGGAAGATCGGGGTGGGCGAGGCCGTGGTCGAGCGCCTCGCCAGCCTCGACGTCAACCTCCCGGCGCCGCTCAACGCCGACAGTTTCTCGTACCTGCAGACGCAGATCCTGGCCGGTCCGGACACGCTCCCGGTGGCCCGGGACATCCGTGCTATACTCGGCCGCGGCGTCGTCCTGGACGGAACAGATCTGCCCAAAGGCACGATCAAAGTCATCGTCGGCGACGACTTCCAACCCCCGCAACCCAGCCCAAAGGAACAGAAGTAGCCGCTCTGCCAGAACCCACGACCTCGGAACGCCTCGCCCGCGACATCGTCGCGCTCGCCGACGGCAAGAAGGCCCAGGACATCGTCGTCCTCAGCATGGACGAGGCCGTTTCGTACACCGACTACTTCGTGCTCCTCACCGGCGCCAACACGCGCCAGACGAAGGGCATCGCGGAGGAGATCCAGCAGCGCCTGCGCAAGGAACACCGCCCTGCTCGTGTGGAGGGGGAGCGCGAGGGCGACTGGATCCTCATCGACTACATCGACGTTGTCGTGCACATCTTCACGACCACCGCTCGCGACTTCTACCGCCTCGAGACGCTCTGGGGTGACGTTCCCAGGCTCGACGTCTCCGGGGAGGGCTGAGCGGCCGCACGTTGAACTGGGCCCACAATGGGTCCGGCCATGGGGAGGTCCACCATGCGCAGACTGGAGACGCGCAGGGTCAAGGTCGCGCTGGCGACACTGACCGTCGCATTCGTGCTGCTGGTCGCCGGCGCCGTCCCGGCGCTCGCGTTCGACAGGGCAGCCAACGAGAACACCATGCTCAGCCTCGTCAACCACGCACGTACCAGCCGTGGTCTGCACGCCGTCAGCATGCACGACGCGCTGCACCGGGCGGCGCGCTCGCACTCCACCGACATGATCCGCCGCGACTACTTCGCGCACTCGTCGCTGAGCGGCCTCGGGATCGGCACGCGCACCCGCAAGGCCGGCTACGACATCGGCGGGTGGTCGCAGTGGTCGGTGGGCGAGGTCATCGCCTGGGGGAGCGGCTTCCGTGGCACGCCGCAAGCCATCTTCAAGGCGTGGATGGGCTCGTCCGGGCATCGCAGCATCATCCTCGGCAAGCGCTGGCGTGACGTCGGGGTGGGGTGCAGTCGCGGCACGTTCAAGGGCATGTCCGACGTCTGCATGTGGACCATCGACGTCGGGCGGCGCGTGCAGTAGCTCCCGCAGCGCCGGGTCGTGGCCCGGCGTCGCGACAGCACACCGAACGTTGTCATCCGTCCTCGCCTGGGGGTAAGATGCGAACATATGTTCGCATCATCCAGAGCGATCCTCCACCTCGACATGGACGCCTTCTTCGCCTCCGTGGAGCAGGCGCGCAGCCCCGAGTTGCGCGGCAAGCCGGTCGTCGTCGGCGGCGAGCGCGGAGGGCGAGGGGTGGTCTCGGCCTGCTCGTATGAGGCGCGCGTCTACGGGGTGCACAGCGCGCTGCCCATCATGCAGGCCGAGCGGCTCTGCCCGCACGCCGTGTTCCTGCCGGTCGACATGAAGGCGTACCTCGAGGTCCACCGCGCGCTGGTCGCGCTGCTCGAGCGGTACACCGACCTGGTGGAGGTGGCGTCCATCGACGAGGCGTACCTGGACGTCACCGGCAGCCGGCGGCTGTTCGGTCCGCCGCGCACCATCGCCCATCGCATCCAGGAGCAGGTCTACGACGCGCACGGCGTCACCTGCTCCATCGGCATCGGGCCCACCAAGCTGCTGGCCAAGCTGGCCGCCGGCCTCAACAAGCCCGCCGGCATCGGCGAGCTCACGCACGCCGACGTGCACGGCCGCCTGCGCGACCTGCCCGTGGGTGAGGTCTGCGGTATCGGCCCCGTCACCCAGGAGCGGCTCGCCGCGCTCGGCCTCACCACCGTGGGCATGCTGCAGGACGTGCCGTTCCCGCTGCTCGCGGCCGCGTTCGGCAAGGGCGCGCACGGGCTGCGCCAGCTCGCCCTGGGGCGCAGCTTCTCCGCGGTGCGCAGCGAGCGGCCGCTGCCCAAGTCCGTCGGCCGCGAGCTCACGTTCGACGACGACATCAACGACGGCGACCTCCTGCGCGCCACGCTGCTCTCGCTCACCGACCACGCCGTCGCCGAGTTGCACCGCAAGGGCCTGGCGGCGCGCACCGTGGCGCTCAAGGTGCGCTTCAACACCTTCCACACCGTGAGCCGGCGCCGCACGCTGCCGCACCCCGTCAGCAGCGTGCGACCGCTCTACGAGACGGCCACGGACCTGCTCGACGAGCTCGACGTCGGCGCCCGCTGGGTGCGTCTCGTCGGGGTGAGCGTCAGCAGCCTCACGCACAACGCGTTCCAGCTCACCATGGACGACGGCTGGCGCGAGGTCGCGCTCGGCGAGGCCGTCGACAAGGTGCGCCAGAAATACGGCTTCAAGGCGCTCACGCTGGCCGGCGGCGCACCGGCCCGCCGGCACCTCGATCACCAGTCTCCCGCACAGTCGTTCCACCCCGACGCGGGAGGCGCCGCGGAGGCCGCTCGCGAGCTCGCCGTCGCGGCCTCCGCAGAGGCGGCATCCGAGGCTGTCTGACGCATCGCTCAAAGCCGCCCCTGTGCTAGACTTCATCCTTCCGACAGGAGACGAACGGCCGCCTCGCGCGCAGCCTCGCCGGGCGGCCGTCGAACCACAACGAGGAGACCCCGGATGAACGACCCAGCCAAGATCAGGAACATCGCTCTCGTCGGCCATCGCGGTACCGGCAAGACGTCGCTGTTCGAGGCTCTGCTGTTCGACGCCGGAGCGATCACGCGTCTGGGTTCCGTATCCGATGGCACCACGGTCTCGGACTGGGACGACGACGAGAAGAAGCGCCAGATGAGTCTCTCCGCCGGCCTGGCGCACGTCGACCGCGGCGGCCTCTCGTTCAACATCATCGACACACCCGGCGACTCGAGCTTCCTCGCCGACGCCATCGCCAGCCTGCAGGTCGTCGAGACCGCGCTGGTCGTCGTCAACACCGTGCTCGGCGTCGAGGTCCAGCACGAGCGCCTCTGGGACCGTGCGGAGGCGCGGGGCCTCGGCCGCGTGATCGTCTGCAACATGCTGGACCGTGAGCGCGCCGACTTCGATCACGCTCTGGCGCTTCTGCAGGAGTCGTTCGGCGCCCAGGTCGTGGCCGTGCAGCTTCCCATCGGCAAGGAGCACGAGTTCAGCGGCGTCGTCGACCTCCTCACGATGAAGGCGCACACGTACACGGGCGGCAAGGCGAGCGTGGGCGACATCCCCGCGGAGCTCGCCGACGCTGCCGCGGCCGCTCGCGAGAAGCTCATCGACGCCGTCGCCAGCACCAACGACGACCTCGCCGAGAAGTACCTCATGGAAGAGGAGATCACGGCGGCGGAGCTCAACGCGGCGTTCGCCGCCGCCGTCGCCGCCGCCCAGCTCTTCCCGGTCGCCTGCGCGTCGGCCACGGCCAACATCGCCGTGGACCACATCTTCGACGTGCTCGCTCTCGCCCCGTCGCCCGTGGATGTCACTCACCCCAAGGCGATGCAGGGCGACGCTGAGGTCGAGCTCGACTGCGACCCGTCCATGCCGGCCGTCGCCTTCGTCTTCAAGACGCTCGCCGACCCGTTCAGCGGCCACGTCAACGTGTTCCGCGTCTTCCAGGGCACCATGAGCAGCGACTCGCAGGCCGTCATCGCTCGCGACGGCCACAAGGAGCGCCTCGGTCAGATCCTCAAGACCATGGGCAAGGAGAGCAAGGCCTCCGGTAACCTCGTCGCCGGCGACATCGGCGCCATCGCCAAGCTCAAGGACGTCGTCACCGGCGACACGCTGTGCACGGACGCTCAGGTCGTCAGCTTCCCGGCCATCGACTTCCCGGCGCCGCTCATGAGCTTCGCCATCACCGCCAAGAGCAAGGGCGAGGAGGACAAGGTCATCACCGCCCTCCGCCGCCTCTCCGAAGAGGACCCGATGCTCGAGGTGCACCACGACGACCAGACCGGCGAGATGATCGTCGGCGGCATGAGCCAGGTCCACGTCGAGGTCACCGTCGAGCGCATGAAGCGCCGCTTCGGCGTCGAGGTCGAGCTCAAGCCGCCGCGCGTGCCGTACCGCGAGACCATCAAGGGCACCGCCAAGGCTGAAGGCAAGCACAAGAAGCAGACCGGCGGTCGTGGCCAGTTCGCCGACACGTGGATGGAGGTCCGCCCGCAGCCGCGTGGAGACGGGTTCGAGTTCGAGAACAAGATCGTCGGCGGCGCCATCCCGCGCAACTTCATCCCCGCGGTCGAGAAGGGCGTGCGCGCCGCCATGGACGACGGCTTCCTCGCCGGCTATCCGGTCGTCGACGTCCACGTGAAGCTCTACGACGGCAAGTACCACCCCGTCGACTCGAGCGACATGGCGTTCCAGATCGCCGGGTCGCTGGGCTTCAAGGCGGCCTGCGAGAAGGCCCAGCCGGCCCTGCTCGAGCCCATCATGAGCGTCGAGATCACCATCCCCGAGGAGAACGTCGGCGACATCATCGGCGACCTCAACTCGCGGCGCGGCCGCGTGCTCGGCACCACGCCGCGCGGCCACAACAACGTGGTCGCGGCCGAGGTCCCGCTCTCGGAGATGCTCACCTACGCGCCCGACCTCACGTCCATGACCGGCGGACGCGGCGACTACCACATGGAACTCCTGCGGTACGACGAGGTGCCTGCGCACCTCACCGCCAAGATCGTGGAGCAGGCCCAGAAGGACAAGGAAGAGGCCCAGAAGAGCTGAGTCCAATCCGTCCACTTTTCCCCGCAAAGGTGGGCATTTCGTGGTGCCCTGCCGGTGGCTGCCGGCCGAGGCGCTGCGGTAGGATTGGTGTGCAAAAGCAACCGGAGGTTCCCCGTGACTGATATCGGCACCATGCGAGTGAAGAGTGGCCTCGCCGACATGCTGAAGGGCGGCGTCATCATGGACGTCACCAACGCCGAGCAGGCGAAGATCGCCGAAGACGCCGGCGCGTGCGCCGTGATGGCGCTCGAGCGCGTGCCGTCGGACATCCGCGCCCAGGGCGGCGTGGCCCGCATGGCCGATCCCACCAAGATCCAGGAGATCCAGGGCTGCGTGTCCATCCCCGTCATGGCCAAGGCGCGCATCGGCCACTTCGTCGAGGCGCAGATCCTGCAGTCCCTCGAGGTCGACTACATCGACGAGAGCGAAGTGCTCACGCCGGCGGACGAGGCCAACCACATCAACAAGTGGAAGTTCGACGTGCCGTTCGTGTGCGGCGCCGTCAACCTCGGTGAGGCGCTCCGCCGCATCAGTGAGGGCGCGGCCATGATCCGCACCAAGGGCGAGGCCGGCACCGGCGACGTCGTCGAGGCCGTGCGCCACATGCGCACCATCATGGGGCAGATCCGCCACCTGCAGACGCTGGACGAGGACGAGCTCTACGTGGCCGCCAAGGAACTGCCGGCGCCGCTCGACCTGGTCAAGTGGGTCGCCGAGAACGGCAAGCTCCCGGTCGTGAACTTCTCGGCCGGCGGCATCGCCACCCCGGCCGACGCCGCGCTCATGATGCAGCTCGGCGCCGAGGGCGTGTTCGTCGGCAGCGGCATCTTCAAGAGCGAGGACCCGCAGAGCCGCGCCAACGCCATCGTCAAGGCGGCGACCAACTACCGCGACGCGGCCATCCTCGCTGAGGTGAGCGTCGGTCTGGGCGATGCCATGCCCGGCATCGACGCCGCGCGGATGCCCGAAGAGGCCAAGATCCAGCACCGCGGCTGGTGACGGGAGAGAGCTCCGCGTGACTCCTCAGAGCGGCAAGCAGCGGTTGGACTGGATCCTGTCGCCCGAGCCGGCGCTCGACCCTCTGGGTCCGGGCGCCGGTCTCCTCGTGGGCGTGCTCGCCTTGCAGGGCGACTTCCGCGAGCATCGCGTCATGCTGGAGCGTCTGGGCGCGCGCACCCGTGAGGTGCGCGACCCGGCAGACCTCGCCGGCCTCGACGGGCTCGTCATCCCCGGCGGCGAGAGCACGACCATCCACAAGCTCATGGCCACGTACGGCTTCGCGGAGCCCATCAGGGCCTTCGCGGCCGGCGGCGGGGCCGTCTTCGGCACCTGCGCCGGCCTCATCACCGTCGCGCGCGGCACCGTGGAGGGCCAGCCGCCCACGCTCGGCCTCATGGACGTCGTCGCGCGCCGCAACGCCTTCGGCCGGCAGGTGCGCAGCTTCGAGGCCGACCTCGAGGTCGCCGGCGTGCCCGGCGGCCCGGTCCGTGCGGTGTTCATCCGCGCGCCGTGGGTGGAGTCCGCCGGCGTGTGCGTCGAGGTCCTCGCCGAGCACGAAGGCCACATCGTGGCGGCGCGCGAGGGCGACGTCCTCGTCACCGCCTTCCACCCCGAGCTCACTGACGACACCCGTCTGCATGAGCTCTTCGTCACCATGATCCGCCGCCGGCAGGGCGCGGCGGCCGGGCTCGACAGGGCGCCGGCCGACTGCGACGCCGACGCGCCCGGCCGGGCAGCCGCCGCGGCCGGTCACCGCTGAACAGGGAGGTGGTGCACCGTGTCCGGGCACTCCAAATGGGCGACCATCAAGCACAAGAAGGGCAAGACCGACGCCGCCCGCGGCAAGCTGTTCTCCAAGCTGTCGCGTGGCATCACCGTCGCCGCTCGTGAGGGCGGCGGCGATCCCAACATGAACATGGCTCTGGCCAACGCCATCGAGAAGGCCAAGGGCGAGTCCATGCCCAAGGACAACATCGAACGCGCCATCCAGCGCGGAACGGGCGGCGCCGAGGGCGTCAACTACGAGAGCATCCTGTACGAGGGCTACGGTCCCGCCGGCGTGGCGATCATCGTCGAGGTCCTCACGGACAACAAGAACCGCTCCGCGGCCGAGGTGCGCAACATCTTCAGCAAGCACGGAGGCCAGCTGGCGCAGCCCGGCGCCGTCGCCTGGGGCTTCGAGCGCCGCGGGTCGATCTACGTCGACGCCACCAAGTACGAGGAGGACGACGTCATGGCCGCGGCCATCGACGCCGGCGCCGAGGACGTGGTGCAGGACGGCGAGCAGTTCCAGGTGCTCACCGAGCCGTCAGACTTCGCCGCCGTCCGCGACGCCATGGCGGCGGCAGGCATCGAGGTCGACAACGCCGAGCTCACGATGATCCCCAAGAACACGGTGAAGCTCGAGGAGAACGACGCCCGCAAGACCATGAAGATCATGGACGCGCTCGAAGACAGCGACGACGTCCAGGAGGTCTACGCGAACTTCGACATCCCCGAGGAAGTCCTCGAGGCCCTGGCGGGCTGACCGATGAAGCAGGCCGGGGGGCACGGCCGGAGCACAGGACCGAGTTTGGGGGGCCGGGGATGATCGTCCTCGGGTTCGACCCGGGCACCGCGAGCACAGGCTGGGGGGTCGTCGAGCAGGAGGGCAGCCGCCTCAAGTCGCTGGGTCACGGCTGCATCGTCACCTCGGCCAAGGACCCTACGCACGTGCGCCTGCGGCAGATCCACGACCAGGCGCGCGGGCTCATCAAGCGCTTCTGCCCGGACGTCGTCGTCCTCGAAGAGCTCTTCGTGAACGTCAACGTCAAGACGGCGCTGCAGGTCGGCCAGGCCAAGGGAGTGCTGTATCTGGCCGCCTCTGACCTCGCGGAGTCGCCGTGCGAGTACTCGCCGCTGGCGATCAAGCAGGCGGTCACCGGCTACGGGCGGGCGAGCAAGATCCAGGTGCAGGAGATGACCAAGGTCATCCTCTGCCTGCCGCGCATCCCGCAGCCGGACCACGCCGCCGACGCCCTCGCAGTGGCCATCTGCCACACTCATCACTGCAACGGCATGCGCGCCGTGCCGGGCAAGAACGGGGCGCGGCAGTGATCGCTTCCGTGCGCGGCACGCTGGCCGCGGTGGACGGGGAGCGCGCGGTGATCGACGTGGGCGGGATCGGGCTCGAGATCCTGGCGTCCGGCCGCACCCTCAGCAGTCTCGTGCCGCACCTGGGCGACCAGGTCAGCGTGTACACGTACCTCAACGTCCGCGAGGACGCGCTGCAGCTGTTCGGGTTCCGTGAGCCCGGCGAGCGCACGTTCTTCCTCTGGCTCACCGCGGTGAGCGGTGTCGGCCCCAAGGTCGCCCTGGCGGTGCTTTCGGGCTACCCGGTGGCGGAGCTCGAGCTGGCCGTGGCGCGCGACGACGTCAAGAAGTTCGAGAGCATCCCCGGCATCGGCAAGAAGCTCGCCCAGCGCCTGGTGGTCGAGCTCAAGGACAAGGTCGGGGAGCTGCCGCCGGTGAGCTCCGGCGAAGCCGGCGAGACCGGCGTGCCGATCCCCACCGACCACTTCATCCAGGCGCGATCCGCGCTGCAGAACCTCGGCCTCACGCTGCGGGAGGCCGAGGAGGCCCTGCGCGGCGCGCCCGAGGACGCCAGCCTCGAGGACCTCGTCAAGTTCGCGCTCACGCGCAAGGCGGGTGAGTGATGGCCAAGAAGCCCGCGGACCGCATCGGCGATCCCAACGAGCGACCCGACGACCAGGATCTGGAGCTCAGCCTCAGGCCACGCCGGTTCTCCGACTTCGTCGGGCAGCGCGTGGCCAAGGAGCAGCTCGAGATCTTCGTCGAGGCCGCCAAGCAGCGCGGCGACACGCTCGACCACGTCCTGCTCGCCGGGCCTCCCGGCCTGGGCAAGACCACGCTGGCCGGCATCATCGCCCAGGAGCTCGGCGTGGGGGTGCACACCACCTCTGGGCCGGCGCTCGAGCGCAAGGTCGACGTGGCGGGCCTGCTCACCAACCTGCAGGAGGGCGACGTCCTGTTCGTCGACGAGATCCACCGCCTCAACGCCGCCGTGGAGGAGGTCCTCTACCCGGCGATGGAGGACTACGAGATCGACATCATGATCGGTGAGGGGCCGGCGGCGCGCAGCATCCGCATGCAGGTGCAGCCGTTCACGCTCATCGGCGCCACCACGCGCACCGGTCTGCTCACCACGCCGCTGCGCGACCGGTTCGGCGTGTGGCAGCGGCTCGAGTACTACGAGGTCGAGGAGCTGGCGGCCATCGTCAGACGGTCCTCCGGGATCCTGAAGGTGGAGATAGACCGGGACTCGACACTGGAGATCGCCGGGCGCTCGCGCGGCACGCCCCGAGTCGCCAACCGCCTGCTGCGCCGCGTGCGCGACTACGCGCAGGTGCGTCACGAGGGCGTCATCGAGCACGACATCTGCCTCGCGGCGCTGGAGCTGTTCCAGGTGGACGGCGAGGGCCTCGACAAGCTCGACCGCGACATCCTCAAGATCATCGCCGAGAAGTTCGACGGCGGGCCCGTGGGTCTGGACACGCTCGCCGTGGCGCTCGGGGAGGAGGCCGACACCGTCATGGACGTGTACGAGCCGTACCTCATCATGCAGGGCTTCCTCAAGCGTACGCCGCGCGGGCGGGTGCTCACGCGCACCGGGTTCATCCACTGCGGGCTCACGCCGCCGGCCCGCGGTGAGACGTTGTTCGACGAGCTGTGAGCCGCCCGGCCGGTCCACGCTCCGGGGGCCGGGCCGCACGGGAGCCTCGCGCTATACTCGCCCGATGACCGACCTGCTCCTGCACACCTGCTGCGGCCCGTGCTCCACCGTCGCCGTGCCCGCCTGGCGCGAGCGCGGCGTGGAGCCTGTGGGCTGGTTCGAGAACCCCAACATCCAGCCGGCCGCGGAGCTGGAGCGCAGGCGCGAGAGCATGCTGCGCTACAGCCGGGCAGCCGGCCTCGAACTGGTCGTGCCGGAGGATGGGGGAGAGGCGCCCGGCTGGCAGGCGTGGCGAGCGCGGTCGGCGGCCGCCGCGCCGGAGGAGCGGTGCGCGGCGTGCCTGGGTCTGCGCATGGACGCGGCGGGCGCGGCCGCCAGAGCCCTCGGCTTCGGCCGCTTCTCGACCACGCTCACCGTGAGTCCGTACCAGCGCCACGACCTCATCGTGCGCGCCGGCGAGGCGGCGGCGGACGAGCACGGTGTCGACTTCGTCTACCTGGACGTGCGCGACCGCTTCCGAGACAGCTACGCGGAGAGCCGCCGGCTCGAGCTCTACCGACAGCCGTACTGCGGCTGCAGCGCGTCCAAGTGGGAGGCCTGGCACGAGCGCCGGGAGTCGCGCCGGAGGACCGCGTGACCGATCCGGGAGCGGACCTCAGGCTCTCCGACCTCGACTACGAACTGCCGGAGGAGCTCATCGCGCAGACGCCTGCCGAGCCGCGCGACGCCTCGCGCCTGCTGGTGGTGCGGCGCGGGACCGCCCAGGTCGAGGACCGCATCTTCTCCGAGCTCCCGGAACTGCTGCGCGCCGGAGACGTGCTGGTGCGCAACGACACGCGCGTGTTCCCGGCGCGCAGCTACTTCCACCGAGCCACCGGAGGCCGCATCGAGGTGCTGTTCCTGTGCGCGCTGACGGCCGCGGGGGAGGGCAGCGAGCGCTGGGAGGCGCTGCTGCGCGGGCGCCCGCGCCCGGAGGAGGTCCTGGAGAGCGAGGTCCTCACGGAAGAGTGGCGCCTGCGCTGCATCGAACCGCTGGGCGACGGCCGCTGGGTGGTGGAGAACCTCGGCCGGCGGCCGGTCCTGAGCCTGCTGGAGGACGCCGGCGTCACGCCGCTGCCGCCGTACATCACGGCGCCGCTGGCCGACGGCGAGCGCTATCAGACGACCTACGCCTGCAGCCTCGGCTCCGCGGCGGCGCCGACGGCGGGCCTGCACTTCACGCCCGAGCTCGATCGCGGCCTCGCTGACGCCGGCGTCGACGTGGAGCACGTGACGCTGCACGTGGGGCTCGGCACGTTCAAGCCGCTGCAGGCGGAGTCGCTGGACGCGACGGTCCTGCACAGCGAGAGCTTCAGCGTCGAGGCGGCCGTGTGGGCGCGCCTCTGCGAGGCGCGCCGGGCCGGCCGCCGCATCGTCGCCGTCGGCACCACCTCCATGCGCGTGCTTGAGCACCTGGCGCTGCGGGAACCGGGTGAGCCCGGCGGCGGCGCCCTGTCGGGGGACACCCGCCTGTTCATCCGCCCCGGATTCGAGTTCCGGATGGTCGACGCGCTCGTCACCAACTTCCACCTGCCGCGGACGAGCCTGCTGGCGCTGGTCATGGCGTTCTGCGGGGTGGAGGAGACCCGTGAGGTCTACAGGCACGCGGTGCGCGAGAGGTACCGGTTCTACAGCTTCGGCGACGCCATGCTGGCGCTGTGATGGAGCGAGCGCGGTGAGCGACCAGCGTAGGCGGCGCGGCGATGACCGCCGAAGGGTTCTCGTTCGTCGTGGAGGCCCGCGACGGGATGGCTCGCGCCGGCCGTCTCGTCACCCCGCACGGCGTGGTGGAGACTCCCTGCTTCATGCCCGTGGGCACCAAGGCGAGCGTCAAGGCCGTCGAGCCTCGTGAGCTGCTCGAGCTCGGCGCCCAGGTCGTCCTCGGCAACACCTACCACCTGTACTTCCGTCCCGGCACCGAGATCATCGCCGCGCACGGAGGGCTGCACGGGTTCATGCGCTGGGACGGACCGATCCTCACCGACTCCGGCGGCTTCCAGGTGTTCAGCCTCGAGGACACGCGCGTGATCAGCGACGACGGGGTGGAGTTCCGCTCCGTGTACGACGGCTCGCGCCACGTGTTCACGCCAGAGCTCGCGATGCGCATCCAGGAGGAGCTCGGGGCGGACATCATCATGGCGTTCGACCAGTGCGCTCCGGGCACGCTGCCGCGGCCGGAGCTCGAGGCCGCCGTGGACCGCACCACCCGGTGGGCGGCGGCCTGCAAGGAGGCGCACGGACGCCGCGATCAGCTCCTCATCGGTATCGTGCAGGGAGGCACCGACGAGGAGCTCCGGCGGCGGTCGGCCGCCGAGATCACCGGCGTGGGCTTCGACGCCTACGCCGTCGGCGGCCTCAGCGTCGGCGAGCGCGGTGACGAGATGCTGGAAACCGTCGAGCTCATGGACGAGGTGCTGCCGGCGGACCGCCTGCGGTACTTCATGGGCATCGGCGACCCCGTCGGCATCGTCGATGTGATCGCCCGGGGCGTGGACATCTTCGACTGCGTGCTGCCCACGCGCATGGCGCGGACGGGCACGGCGCTCCTGCGCGGCGGCGGACGGCTGAACCTGCGTAACGCGCGCTTCGCCGCCGACCTGACTCCGCTCGAGGACGACTGCGACTGCTACACCTGTCGTACGTTCACGCGCTCGTATCTGAGGCACCTCGTGACACAGAAGGAGATCCTCGGCGCGCAGTTGCTCAGTCTCCACAACCTGCGCGTTCTGCTAAGATTGACGAGCGACGCCCGCAGCGCGATACGCTCCGGGCGTTTTGCTGAATTCGTAAGCCACGTAGCGAGGCGCGGCCTCGCGGGAGGTTGAGCTGCATGGGCGGCGCAACGATCATCATCTGGATCCTCGTCTTCTTCGGGATCTTCTACTTCCTCGCCATCCGCCCGCAGCGCCGGCAGCGTCAGCAGCACGCCGAGATGGTCCGCATGCTCAAGAAGGGCGACGAGATCGTCACCATCGGCGGCATGTTCGGCACCGTCACCGGCATCGGCGACGACTGGGTCGAGCTCGAGATCGCCAAGCGCACCCGCGTCCGCTACCTCAAGCGCGCCGTCTCCTCCATCACCAGCATCGACGAGTACGATGAGGACGACGAGGACGAGTACATCGAGTCCGCCGACGACGACGTCGTCGAGGACGCCGAGTACGACGAGGCCGAGGAAGAAGTCGCGGAGGACGAGGTCGCCGACGATCAGGTCGTCGAAGAGGCCACGGACGAGACCCCCGACGCCCCCCAGCCTCCGGAGGCTCCCAAGGCGTGACGAGGCCGGCCCGGTACCGACCATGACGCAGTGTGAGACGACGGGCCCCGCAGATGCTGCGGGGCCCGCGCCATGCAGGGATTCTTGCCTGCGTCCCGAAACTGCGTCCTGACGTGGACTCGACCAAGGGGTAACGCTCACATGGCGCATGTCATCGCGTTCGCCAATCAGAAAGGCGGGGTGGCCAAGACCACCTCGACGGTGAACCTCGGCGCGGCCCTCCGCGAGCACGACCTGCGTGTGCTCGCCGTCGACATGGACCCGCAGGGCAACCTCACGATGAGCCAGGGCATCGACACCGAGTCCCTGGACAAGAGCATGTACGACGTCCTCGTGCACCGCACGCCCATCGAGGACGTCATCTACGAGCGCGAACTGGACGTCGCAGCCTCCACCATCGACCTCGCCGGCGCCGAGATGGCCCTTGCGACGATGATCGGGCGCGAGCGGGCGCTGCAGCGCGCCCTCGACGCCGTGCGCGACAAGTACGACTACATCCTCATCGACACGCCGCCGTCGCTCGGGCTGCTCACCATCAACGCGCTCACCGCGTCGGAGGGTGTCATCGTGCCGGTTCAGTGCGAGTACCTCTCGCTGCGCGGGCTCCTGCAGCTCGAGAAGACGCTGGAGATGATCCGCGAGAACCTCAACCCGGACGTGCGCATCCAGGGCATCCTGCCGACACTGTTCGACGCCCGCACGCTCCACGGCAGAGAGTCCATCGAGGTGCTGCGAGAGAACTTCGGCGACCTCGTGTTCCAGACGGTGGTCCGCAAGACAATCAAGTTCGCCGAGGCGCCCGTGGGCGGCAAGTCGGTGTTGAAGTACGATCCCAAAGGCCGGGGGGCCGAGGCGTATCGCGCCCTCGCGCGGGAGGTGCTGAATGGCAGATCGTCCTAGCATGAAGGATGGACTGAGCGAGCTCTTCCGGCGCACCGACAGCGGCGGTGCGATCCCCGACTCCGCGGGGTCGGACGCTCCAGTCAAGGGCCGGCCCTACGTGACGACCATCAAGGTGGTCGGCATCGGCGGCGCGGGCACCAACGCGGTCAACCGCATGGTCGACTCCGGGGTCAAGGGCGTCGAGTTCATCGCCGTCAACACCGACGTGCAGCAGCTCGACGTGTGCGACGCCGACGTCAAGATCCACATCGGTCAGGAGATCACGCACGGCCTCGGCGGCGGCGCCAACCCCGAGGTGGGTCGCGAGGCCATGGAGGTCAGCCGCGACCAGCTCAAGGCCGCGCTGCGCGGCGCCGACCTCGTGTTCGTCACGGCCGGCGAGGGCGGCGGGACCGGCACCGGCGGCGCCCCCGTCGTCGCGCAGATCGCTCGCGATCTCGGCGCCGTGACCATCGCCATCGTCACCAAGCCGTTCGGCTTCGAGGGCAACCGGCGCCAGCGTCAGGCGCTGGAGGGTATCGATGTGCTGCGCGAGGTGGCCGACACGGTCATCTCGATCCCCAACGACAGGCTGCTCCAGGTGGTGGAGCGCAACGCGAGCGTCGTCGAGGCGTTCCAGCACGCCGACGACATCCTTCGCCAGGGCGTGCAGGGCATCACCGACCTCATCACCGTGCCGGGGCTCATCAACCTCGACTTCGCCGACGTGCGCACCATCGTGCACGGCGCCGGTACCGCCCTACTCGGGATCGGCGTGGCCGGCGGAGAGGACCGTGCCCAGGTCGCGGCCGACCTGGCCATCCACTCGCCGCTGCTGGAGACCAGCATCGAGGGTGCACGCGGGCTGCTCCTGAACATCACCGGCGGCGAGGACCTCACGCTGTTCGAGGTCAACGAGGCCGCGGGCGTCATCAGCGAGGCCGCGGACGACGACGCCAACATCATCTTCGGGGCCGTCGTGGACGAGAAGCTCAAGGGCAAGATCTCCATCACCGTGGTCGCCACAGGGTTCGGCGAAGACGTGCGTGAGGCGCAGGCGCCGAGCCGCGGACCGGAAGCCCGCACCCCGGCGCCCAGCCGTCCTGAGCCTCGCGAGGACCGCGGCACGCCGTTCGGGCCGGTCCCCAGGTTCGACGACTTCGACATCCCGTCGTTCGTCAATCAGCCGGAAGACTGAAGACGCATGGAGCAGGGAGGAGGCGAGGGCGATGCGCGCTGAGGCCGGCGCCGTCGCCGCACCCCCGGTAGCGCTGGAGCTCGACCTCGACGTCTTCGACGGGCCGTTCGACCTGCTCATCACGCTCATCCTGCGCGACGAGATCGACATCTGGGAGGTCCGCGTCTCGCGGATCATCGCCGAGTACGTGCTGAAGCTGGCGGACAGCGGCGAGTTCGACCTGGACGCCACGTCGCAGTTCGTCGTGCTCGTCGCCGCACTGCTCGAGATGAAGTCCCGCCTGCTCCTCGAGGAGGAGGTCGAGGAGGAGCTCGAGGACCTCGACCCCGACGAGGCGGCGCGCCTGCTGCTCGAGCGCCTCGTCCGCTACAGCCAGTTCCGCAACGCCAGCGGCGCGCTCCGCGCGGCCTGGGAGCAGCACAGCGGACGTCTGTACCGCGCGGCCCCCGTGCCGGCCGAGTTGTTGCGGCGGAGCATCCCCGAGGGCGCCCTGCCGGCGTCCGCGCTCGCCGGCGCACTCGCGCCGCTCCTCCGCGAGCCCCCCATCCCGGACACCAGCCACCTGGCGGACCTCGCCGTCTCGCTCGTCAAGGAGCTCCGTCGTCTGCGCCTCATCCTTGAGGACCAGGGCGAGTTCACGTTCGCCGCCGTGGCCCCGGGGGACCGTCTGGAGCGCGCGGTGACGTTCTTCGCGCTCCTCGAGTTGCACTCGAGCGGTGAGGCTCGGCTGCGCCAGACGCGTCACTTCGGCGACATCGTGGTCAGCCGCGTGACCGCGCCCCTGCTCGCGACAGGGTGACGCTTCTCACCGGTCTGCGGTAGCATCGACGCGTCCCGCCCTCCGACCCTCATCCCGATGCTGCCACTCGCACGACGCCTCGAGGCGCTTCTCTTCATCTCGCCGCGACCCATCGCCGCCGGTCGTCTGGCCGACGCATGCGCCTGCGAGGCCGACGAGGTGACGGCGGCTCTGGAGTCGCTGCGCGCGGAGTACGCCGCCGGCGAGCACGGCATCGAACTGCGTGAGGTCGCCGGCGGGTTCACGTTCGCCGTGGCCGAGGACTGCGCCGAGGACGTGCGCCGGTTCACCGGCGCCGAGAGGCCGGACGAGCTGACGCCCGCGCTGCTCGAGACCCTGGCCGTGGTCGCGTATCTGGAGCCCGTCACCCGGGCCGAGATCGCCGAGGTCCGGGGCGTCTCGTCCGAGTACGCACTCGGCGCGCTGGAGGAGCGCGGCCTGGTGGAACAGCAGGGCCGCGCCGACACGCCCGGCGCCCCCGTGCTCTACGGTACCGGCGAGCGATTCCTGAAGCTGTTCGGACTCACGAGCCGCGACGATCTGCCGCCGCTCGAGGAGTTCGCGCTCGGCGCGGACGAAGTGGACGAGATCCGCGCCCGGCTGCATGCCAATGCTGAGAGGAGGGCCCAATGAGCCCTGCCCAACCCATGAACCTCGTCGTCTACCTCGCCCGGTCCGGAGTCGGCTCTCGGCGCTCGTGTGACGAGCTCATCCGCGAGGGAGTGGTGACCGTGAACGGTGAGGTCGTCACCTTTCCGCGCGAGAAGGTCTCCCCGGAGGACGTCGTCGCCGTGCGCGGCGAGCCGGTCGAGGCCAGAGAGCTCAAGTACTTCCTGGTGAACAAGCCGCGGGGCGTGGCCAGCACGCGCAGCGACCCGCACGCCGACAAGGTCATCGTCGACATGGTGCCCGGCGGCAGAGCGCTGTTCCCCGTCGGGCGCCTCGACGTGGACACCACCGGCCTCATCATCCTCACCAACGACGGTGTGCTCGCCAACCGCCTCATGCACCCACGCTACGGCGTGCCGAAGACGTACGTCGCGCGGGTGCGCGGCAAGGTCGGCCGCCGCGCCCTGGGGACGCTGCGCCAGGGCGTGGACCTCGAGGACGGCCTCACGTCGCCGGCGGACGTCAAGCTCAAGAAGCAGAGCGCCAAGACGGCCCTCGTCGAGATCACCATCCACGAGGGCCGCAAGCGCCAGGTGAGGCGCATGTTCCAGTCCGTCGGCCTGCCGGTCGAGGAACTCAGCCGGCGCCGCTACGGCCCGCTCACCGACAAGGGCCTCGAGCCCGGCGGCTTCCGCGAGCTGATCGGCGACGAGGTCGAGGCGCTGCGCCGGGCCGGGGAAGAGGTCGCCGGCAGTGTGGCCAAGGAGGACGAGGGCGTGCCTGTGATGCTGGCTGCCGAGGCTGTCCCCGAGCTCGCTCCGGCGACGCTCGACGTCCCGTCCGACCTGCTGGACGCCGACGATGAGGTGTCTGAGGAACCGGACGCCCCGCCGGAGACCGACGAGGACTGACATGTATATTGATGCAGTCCGCCGCTGCCGACCCGGAGTGACCCCATGACCGTGCGATTCATCCCGGAGCTCGCCGGTATCGTCCCGTATCAGCCCGGCCTGCCGATCGAAGTGGTGCAGCGCAAGTACGGCCTCGAGCAGGTGGTCAAGCTCGCGTCCAACGAATTCCCGCTGCCGCCGTTCCCGGAGGTCAAGGAAGTCGTCGTGAGCGCCCTGGACAGGCTGCAGCGCTATCCGGACGGGTTCTCCACCGACCTGCGGGTGGCGGTGGCCGAGCAGTTCGACCGCAGCCCGGAGCAGGTCACGGTGGGCTGCGGCACCTGTGAACTGCTGTACCTGCTCGCGCACGCCACGCTCGAGCGCGGCGATGAGGTGGTGCTGGCCGCGCCGTCCTTCACGTCGTACCGCGACGTGATCGACATCCGCGGCGCCGTGCCTGTCACGGTGCCGCTGAGGGACTACACGCACGACCTGGAGGCCATGGCGGCGGCGGTGACGCCGAAGACCAGACTGGTCTTCGTCTGCAACCCGAACAACCCGACCGGCACCTACCTGCCGCCGGCGGAGGTGCGCGAGCTGGTCGAGGCCGTGCCGGACGACGTCATGGTCGTCATCGACGAGGCCTACGTGGAGTTCGTCGGCAGCCGAGGATCGGGACGGGTGCCTGGACATCCAGCGAGACCACGACAACGTCGTCGTCCTGCGCACGTTCTCCAAGATCTACGGGCTGTGCGGGCTGCGCACCGGGTTCGGTCTGTGCGCGCCGGAGGTCAAGCAGGCGGTGGACAAGGTACGCCAGCCGTTCAACGTGAACCTCCTCGGCCAGCTGGCCGCGATCGAGGCGCTCAAGCACCAGGACCAGGTGGCCGCGCGCCGCGAAGAGAACGCGCGGCTCCGCCGGTACCTGGTGGACAGGCTCGCCGAGCGAGGCCGGGCGACCGTCCCTACCGAGTCCAACTTCATGCTCGTCGACATGAACGGCCTGTGCGACCCGCACGACACGGTGTGCACCACGCTGCTCTCCATGGGCGCCATCGTGCGCGACGGCAACGCGCTCGGCTGCCCCGGATGGGCCCGGGTCACCGTGGGCACGCAGGACGAGATCGACTTCTTCCTGGACAAGCTGGCGTCGCTCGAGGTGACCGGCGCCGAGACCGCCTGACGCCGTGGCAGGGACGCAGGTCAACAGCGTCGCCCTGATCGGCGTGGGCCTCATGGGCGGATCCATCGGCCTCGCCGCGCGCGAGCGCGCGGGGGTGGCCGAGGTGCGCGGCTTCAGCCAGACGCAGGCCACCCTGGACCTGGCGCTGGAGCGCGGCGCGATCACGCACGCCTGCGGCAGCCTCGAGGAGGCCTGTGCCGGCGCGCAGCTGATCTTCGTGTGCACGCCGGTACGGACGGTCGTCAAGCACGTGCGCGCCGCGCTGGCGGCGGCTCCGCCCGGCGCCGTCGTGACCGATGTCGGCAGCACCAAGGGACCGCTCATGCGGGCGCTCTCCCCGCAGGAACAGCGGCGCTGCATCGGCGGCCACCCGCTCTGCGGGTCGGAGACCGCCGGCGTGGCCAACGCGCGCGCTTCGCTCTACCAGGGCGCGACCTACTTCGTCACCCCCGGCGACCACGTGGATGCGGACGCCTACCAGTTGCTGTACGCGTTCCTCGGCGAGATCGGCGCACGGCCGGTGGCGGTCGACCCCGAGGAGCACGACCGCGTGATGGCCGTGGTGAGCCATCTGCCGCACGTGCTGGCCAACATCCTGATGAGCCAGGCCGGCCTGCAGGCGGGCTCGCGGGACGCGCTGCTCTCGGCCGGCCCCAGCTTCCGCGACCTCACACGCGTCGCCGGGACCAACCGGCGCGTGTGGACGGACATCTTCCTCGACAACCGCGCCGAACTGCTCGCCGCTCTGGCCCAGTTCCAGGAGGGTCTGCAGGAGGTCCTTGAGGCGCTGGCGGAGGCGGATCCCCAGCGCCTGGGCGACACCATCGTCCGCGCGCGCGAGCAGCGCGAGCGCATGCTCGCTGCCGGCAACCTCTCGGCCGAGGACCTCTACGGGCTCATCATCCCGGTGAGCGACCGTCCCGGCGTGTTCAGCGAGATCATGGTGGCGCTGGGCGACGCAGGCATCAACGTCGAGGACCTCTCCATGCATCACATGAGTCCCGAGCTGGGCGGCACGCTCACCGTGTACGTGCTGGGCCAGGAGGTCTGCACGCGGGCCACCCACGTCCTGGGGGCGCTCGGCTACGAAGTGATCGTCCGCGCCGAGGCGGGCCAGGAATGACCGTGGTGGCCATCGACGGCCCGGTGGGCTCGGGCAAGAGCACCGTCGCCCGGCGCGTCGCCGAGCGGCTGGGCTACCTGTACCTGGACACTGGGGCGATGTACCGCGCCGTCGGGCTGCTGGCCACGGAGGCCGGGGCAGACCTCAGCGACGAGTCCGTCGTGGTGCCCATCGCGCGGGACGCCCGGCTGCGGTTCGACGGCGACGGCGGTCTGTGGGCCGGCGACCGAGACGTCAGCGGCCTGATCAGGACGCTCGAGATGGGCGGCGCGGCCTCCCTGGTCTCGGTGCTGCCCGGCGTGCGGGAGTTGCTCGTCAACCGCCAGCGAGAGCTCGGCGCCGGCGCGGACATCGTCATGGAGGGCCGCGACATCGGGACCAACGTGTTTCCGGACGCCGAGGTCAAGGTGTTCCTGACGGCGCGCCCGGAGGTGCGGGCGGCGCGCCGTTCCGCCGAGCTGCGGGCAAAGGGCGAGGACGTTCACGAGGCCGAGGTGCTGGCGGCGCTCAACGAGCGCGACCGGCGCGACAGCGAGCGTGAGGTCGCGCCGCTTCGCAAGGCCGAGGACGCCGTGGAAGTGGACACGTCAGGGTTGTCGCTGGACGAGGTGGTCGACGCCGTCGTCGCCGTCGTCGGGGAGAAGGTGCCGTGATGAAGGGTCCGTGGGGATATCCACTCAAAGGTATCGACGAGACAGGCCTGTACACCGTCCTGCGCTGGATGGCCGTGCCGTTCTTCGGCGGGATGTACCGCTGCCGGGTGAGCGGCGCCGAGCACCTGCCGCGCACCGGCCCGGCGATGGTCGCCATGACGCACAAGTGCTTCTGGGACCCGGTGATCGCCGGGATGATCTTCGAGCGCCCGCTGCGCTACATGGCCAAGAAGGAGCTGTTCGCCAATCAGCACGCGGCCAAGTTCATCTCGAGCCTCGGCGCCTTCCCGCTCGACAGGGGCGCCGGCGATCGCGCGGCGCTGCAGACGGCGCTGACCATCCTCGAACGCGGCGAGGTGCTGCTCATGTTCCCGGAGGGCCACCGCCAGATCGATGACGCCGTGCACGACTTCATGCCCGGCGTCGGCATGATCGCCCTGCGCAGTGGGGCGCCTGTGATCCCGCTCGCCCTGGACGGCACCCAGTACATGCTGCGCGACGGCAAGCCGGGGTTCCCGGCGCTCCGCGGCCTCGTTGGTCCGCCGGTGGACCTCAGCGACGTCACCACCCGCAACAGCAAGGCCTACCGCGAGGCCGCGCAGCGCATGCACGACGCCGTGGCGGGACTCTATGCCCGCCTCTGAGGACGTCCCCGCGGCCGGGCAGGGCTCGGCGTCCTACGACGAGGAGCCGGAGCGCAGCGCCGAGCTCCGGCACGTGCACGCCGGCGGTTCGGAGATCGTCGTCGCCCGGTACGCCGGCTACTGCTACGGAGTGGAGCGCGCCCTGCGCCTCACCGGCGAGGCGCTCGAGGGCGCGCCGGCTCCTGTGGCCACGCTTGGCCCCATCATCCACAACCCCAGCGTTGTCGGCAGCCTCGAGGACCGGGGCGTCCACGTGGTGGACGACGTCGACGCGGCCGCCGCGGGCACGCTGATCGTGCGCACCCACGGCGTCTCGCCGGACGTGATCCAGCACGCCCGCTCGCGCCACCTCAACGTGGTGGACGCCACGTGCCCCTTCGTCTCCGTGGCGCAGCGCAAGGCCGCGCAGCTCCGCGAGGCCGGCTACGCGGTCGTCATCCTCGGCGAGCGCGACCACCCCGAGGTCGTCGGCCTGCAGGGCTTCGCCGGCGACGACGCGGTCGTGGTGGAGGACGCCTCCGGCCTGCCGCTGGAGCGCCTGCGAGGCAAGCGCGTGGGCGTGGTCGTGCAGACCACCCAGACCCGCGCCAACCTCTCGGCGCTGGCTGCGGCACTGGCCCCTGTGGCTCGCGAGTTGCTCGTGTTCAACACCGTCTGCGACGCCACCGAGAAGCGCCAGAGCGCCGCCTGCGAGCTCGCCGACGAGGTGGAGGTCGTGGTGGTGGTCGGCGGCCGCAACAGCGCCAACACCGCGCGGCTGGCGCAACTCTGCCAGGCCATCGAGCCGCGGACCCACCACATCGAGTCGGCGGCCGAGCTCCGCCCGGAGTGGCTGGAGGGCGCGAGCCGCATCGGCGTCGCCGCCGGGGCCTCGACCCCGGATGAGGAGATCGAGGCGACCGTGCGCGCCCTGCTGGACCTCTGCGGTGACTGACGCAGCTTCAAGCTGCGGCGGCGTGCTGGTCGCCGACGCCAGGGACGCGGCCGCCCGCGCCGGGCTGCGCGCCGGGGACCGCATCGTCGAGATGAACGACGTGACACCCCTGGACGTGCTCGACGTGGAGGACGCCGCCGCCGACGGCACCCTCTGGCTGCGCGTGCTGCGCGACGGGCACCCGCTCGACCTCGTGGTCGCTCCCGAGCCCGGGGAGTGGCACGGCATCTCACTGGACCGCGGAGGCCTCGGGGACGATGCGCGCGTCTGCCGCAACCGCTGCAAGTTCTGCTTCGTCGACCAGGTGCCCAAGGGGCTGCGCCCCGGACTGTCGGTCAAGGACGACGACTACCGCCTCTCGTTCCTGCACGGCAACTTCATGACGCTGACCAACCTCTCGGAGGCGGATCTGCGGCGCATCGAGGAGCTGCGGCTGTCGCCGCTCTTCGTCTCGCTGCACGCCTGGGACGACGACGCCCGTGTCCGCCTCATGGGGCGGGCGGCGTCCGGGTCGCGCGGGACGCTCGAGAGACTCGCGAGCGCCGGTCTCGAGGTGCACCTGCAGGTCGTCTTGTGCCCGGGCTGGAACGACGGCGAGGTGCTGGCCGAGACGGTGGCGCGGACGGCGGAGCTCGAGAGCGTCGTCGACGTCGGCGTGGTGCCGGTGTCCCTGGCCGCCGAGGGCGACCTGCGGCGCGTGACCGTGGCGGATGCCCGCGCGGTGCTGGACGCCGTGGCCGGATGGCAGGAGGACTTCCTGACGCGCCGCGGGGACGCGTTCGTGCACGCGGCGGACGAGTTCTACCTGCTGGCCGGGGAGGAGCCTCCGGCCGGCGACGCGCCCGAGCAGTACGAGAACGGGGTCGGCATCTGCGCCGCGCTGCTGGCCGAGGCCACCACGCTGGCGGCGGCCTGGAACGGCGAGCCCGTGGCCGATACGGAAGACGCGCTCCCCGGCCGCCCTGCTGCGGGCGTCACCGGCGTGCGCCTGCTGACGGGCACGCTCGCGCGGCCGGTCGTGGAGCGCGCGAGCGCGCTCCTGGCGGCCGCGGCCGGCGTGCCGGTGCGGCCCTTCGCCGTCGGCAACGAGCTCTTCGGGCAGCACGTCACCGTCACCGGCCTGCTCGGCGGCTCCGAGGTACTCGACGCGCTGCTCCGCGACCCGCTCGCTCCCGGCGAGTGGCTCGCGGCCCCCCGCGTGTGGCTGCCGGATGACCTCGGCCGCACGCTGGACGACGTCGCCGAGGACGAGCTGAGCGCCGCCGCCGGGGGCCGTCTCGTCGTCGCCGAAACCCTCGGCGACGCGTTTGCTAGACTGTCCAGATGAAAACACTCCCCATCGTCGCCGTCGTCGGTTCGCCGAACGCCGGCAAATCCACACTCGTCAACCGCCTCACCGGCTCCAGAGCCACCGTGGTGCACGAGACGCCCGGCGTCACGCGCGACCGCAAAGAGATCGAGGTGGAGTGGACCGGCCACCGCCTCCTGCTCGTCGACACCGGCGGCTACGACACCACTGAAGGCGCCCCGTTCGCCGGACATATCCGCGATCAGGTCGAACGCGCCATCTCCTCGGCCGACGTCGTCCTGTTCGTGCTCGACGGCCGAGCCGGTCCGCTGACCGACGACTACGCCATCGCCGACGTGCTGCGGCGCGCCAAAGCCCCGGTCATCGTCGTCGCCAACAAGATGGACGACCCCGCCAGCACCGCGACGGCGCCGGAGATCTACGCGCTGGGCCTCGGTGAGCCCATGCTGTTCTCAGCGGTCCACGGCACGGGCAGCGGAGAGCTGCTCGACCGCCTCGTCGAGGTGAGCGGCGTCGTCGCGGACGATCGCGAGGAGGAGGCCGCGCCGGCCGAGACCCCGGTGGCCATCGTCGGCCGGCCCAACGCCGGCAAGTCCTCGCTCTTCAACGCCATCGCCGGCGAGACCCGCACCATCGTCAGCGAGATCGCCGGCACCACGCGCGACGCTATCGACAGCGTGATCGAGACCGACTCCGGCCGCTTCCGCTTCATCGACACGGCCGGTATGCGCAAGGCCGCCAAGGTCAGCGGCGTCGAGTACTACTCCTACCTGCGCAGCGTGCAGAGCCTGGACCGCGCGCACGTCGCCATCATCGTCGTCGACGCCACCATGCGGTTCGGCGAGCTCGACCTCTCCATCTGCACCGAGGCCACGCACCGCAACTGCGCCACCGTGATCGCCGTGAACAAGACCGACATCGCCGAGCCGGACCTGGAGGAGATCGCCGGCATCGCCAGCCGGAAGCTCCGCCAGCGCCCGCCGGTCATCGCCGTCTCGGCGGAGACGCACCGCGGCGTCAAAGAAGTCCTGCGCAAGGTCGCCGAGCTCGACGCCCTGTACACGGCGCACATCTCCACGCGCGCGCTCAACCGCGCGCTGGCCGAGCTCGCCGCGGCCAGGCCGATGCCGCAGAAGCACGGCAAGCGCCTCAAGATGTACTACATCGCGCAGTTCGGCACCTCACCGCCGCGCTTCGCCATCGAGATCAACGACCGCACGCTCGTCACGCGTGACTTCGGCTACTACGTGGAGAACCGGCTGCGCGCGCAGTTCGGCCTGGAGGGCGTACCGCTCATCATCGACTTCAAGGGCAAGCGATGAGCACCGCCGTCCACGCGGGCGCCTTCACGCTCCTGTTCGTGCTCGCGTACCTGTGCGGATCCATCCCCTTCGGCCTCATCGTCGGCAAGCTGTTCTACGGTGTGGACGTGCGGCAGCACGGGTCCGGAAACGTAGGGACCACCAACGTGTTCCGTGTGCTCGGCAAGAAGGCCGGGGCCGTGGTCATGGTCTGCGACATCCTCAAGGGCTGGCTGCCCGCGTTCGTCGCCGCGCAGCTGTTCTCCCCGTGGGCGGCGATCTTCATCGCCGCGGCCCCCGTCGTCGGGCACATGTACTCGATCTTCCTCAAGGGCAAGGGCGGCAAGGGCATCGCCACCGGCGCCGGCGTGGTGCTCGCGCTCGTCCCGCTGGCGTTCGCCATCATCTTCGCGACCTGGATCGTGCTGATCCTCGTGACGAGGTACGTCAGCGTGGCCTCCCTGGTGGCCGCCGCGCTCGTGCCCGTACTCACCATCGCCTTCGACGAGCCGCTGCCGTACAAGATCGCCGGCGTGCTGGTGGCGATCCTGGTGTGGTGGGCGCACCGCGGCAACATCCAGCGCCTGCTGGCCGGAGAAGAGAACCGCGTCAAGTTGCCGTGGGGCGGCGGACACCACGCCACCCCGCATCATCCGGGAGGTGCGTGACATGCGCGCGACGGTGATCGGGTCGGGCAGCTGGGGAAGCGCCTTCGCGCGCCTGCTCGTGCGTCGCGGGCATGACGTGGAGGTGCTGGCGCTCACGCGCGAAGAGGCTGATCGGCTGCAAGCGACGCACGAGAACCCGCACTTCCTGCCCGGCGTGCGCCTGCCGGACGAGATCGTCTTCACGGCGATGCAGGACGCCGACCTGGCGCCGGCGGAGCTGCTGGTGTACGCCGTCCCGACGCAGGCGGTGCGCGAGGTGGCCCGGTGGGTCGCGCCGCGACGCAGGGACGGCGCGCTGCAGCTCTCGCTCGCCAAGGGCTACGAGATCGGCTCGCTCAAGCGCCCGACGGAGATGATCGCGGAGGAGACCGGCGGCGTCGCCGCCGCCCTCTCCGGCCCCAACCACGCCGAGGAGGTCAGCAAGGACATGCCCTCGGCGACGGTGATCGCCAGCGCCGACGAGTCGGTCGCGCTGGCTCTGCAGGCGGCGGTCACCAGCGACACCTTCCGGGTGTACACCAACGACGACGTGGTGGGGGTGGAGTTCTGCGGCGCGGTCAAGAACCCGATCGCGGTGGCCGTCGGCATGTCGGACGGCCTCGGGTTCGGGGACAACTCCCGCGCCAGCCTCATCACCCGCGCCGTCGCCGAGATGACCCGGCTGGGCATGATCCAGGGGGCGCACATCGCCACGTTCACCGGCCTCGCCGGCATCGGCGACCTCATCGCCACCTGCACCTCGCGCCACAGCCGCAACCGGCTTGCCGGCGAACTGCTGGCCAAGGGCGCCTCGCCGGCCGAGGTGGAGCAGCAGGTCGGTCAGGTCGTCGAGGGCCTGCACACGGCCGTCGCTCTCCACGACCTGGCCGCGCGCCTGAGCATCGACATGCCGGTCACCGAGAACGTCTACCAGGTCCTCGAGGGCAACCGCACGCCGCAGGAATGCGTCGCAGACCTCATGGGCCGCGCGCCCAAGAAGGAGCGCCACGAGGACATGTAACGGCGACTCGCCCCGGCCGCGGACTCGACATCTCTCCTGAAGCCGCGTTGCCGCCCATCCGAGGCGTCTGGTAGACTCCACCGGGCCTCGGGACCCCGTCCCTGACGCTCGTACGCAGCCAAATCAGCCGGTTCGCCCGCGCTGCCCGCTCGGAGGATTCACTTGGAAAAGCGCACTCATCTCTTCACCTCGGAGTCGGTGACCGAGGGGCATCCCGACAAGATGGCCGACCAGATCTCGGACGCCGTCCTCGACGCGATCTTCACCAACGATCCCTACGGCCGCGTGGCCTGCGAGACCATGGTCACCACCGGCATGGTCGTGGTCGCCGGTGAGATCACCACGGACACCTACGTGGAGATCCCCAAGATCGTGCGGGAGACGGTGCGCGGCATCGGCTACGACAACGCCGCCTACGGCTTCGACTGCGACACCTGCGGCGTCATCACGTCCATCGACCCGCAGTCGCCCGACATCAGCCAGGGCGTGGACGAGGCGTTCGAGAAGCGCACCGACGTCAACGACGACGACGTCCTCGACACCCAGGGCGCCGGCGACCAGGGCATGATGTTCGGCTTCGCCTGCACCGAGACGCCGGAGCTCATGCCGCTGCCCATCGCGCTCTCGCACAAGCTCGCGCGCCGGCTCGCCGACGTGCGCAAGGCCGAGATCCTGCCGTACCTGCGCCCGGACGGCAAGAGCCAGGTCACGGTGCGCTACGAGGGCGGCCAGCCGGTCGAGATCGTCAAGATCGTGCTCGCCACCCAGCACGCGGAGAGCGCCGACCTGCAGAGCATCATCTACCCCGACCTCATCGAGCACGTCGTGGAGCCCATCCTGCCCAAGACCCTCTACGACGTGAACAAGATCGAGGACATCACGGTCATCAACGCCACCGGCAAGTTCGTCATCGGCGGCCCCATGGGCGACTGCGGCCTCACCGGGCGCAAGATCGTCGTCGACACCTACGGCGGCGCCGCTCCGCACGGCGGCGGCGCCTTCTCCGGCAAGGACCCGAGCAAGGTCGACCGCTCCGGCGCCTACGCCGCCCGCTACGTGGCCAAGAACGTCGTCGCCGCCGGCCTCGCCGAGCGCTGCCAGGTGCAGGTGGCCTACGCCATCGGCGTCGCCCACCCGGTCAGCGTGATGGTCGACTGCGAGGGCACCGAGAAGGTCGAGCTGGAGGTCATCGAGGGGCTCATCACCGAGCACTTCGACCTGCGTCCGGCGGCCATCCTGCGCGACCTCGACCTGCGCCGTCCGATCTACCGCAAGACGGCGGCCTACGGCCACTTCGGCCGCAACGACCACGACTTCACGTGGGAGCGCACCGACAAGGCCGACGCGCTCCGCGCCGCCGCCGGCCTCAAGGCCTGACCCTGCGACGCCGGGAAGACGGCGGCGGGCCGTGACCTACGCCGCCGTCTTCCCGCTCGTCCGCACGCGAGCCTTCGCGGAGGCCTTCGACTACGAGGTCCCGCGCGAGCTCGCAGGCCGGGTCACGCCCGGCTCACTGGTCGCCGTCCCGCTGGGCGCGCAGACCGTCATCGGCGTCGTGCTGGAGATGCGTGACGCCACCACACACGAAGGCCGCGTGCTGCCGCTTCGCGACGTCCTGCACGTGCCGCCCATCCCGGCCGACCTGCTCGCCGTCGCGGGACGCATCGAGCAGCACTACCTCACCTCGTTCGCCGGCGCGCTGGCGCTCGTCTGCCCGCCGACCGGCGCGCTCAAGATCGTGCGCCAGTACGAGCTCACGGACTCCGGCCGGGCGGCCGCTGAGGCCGGAGAGAGCCAGCTCCACGAGCTGACTGGGCTCCGGCT
This sequence comes from uncultured Thermoleophilia bacterium, assembly GCA_963747935.1. GTDB lineage: Bacteria > Actinomycetota > Thermoleophilia > UBA2241 > UBA2241 > CAIXSE01. Next base: position 40,591 of record CAVVGY010000009.1, read on the forward strand.
GGGCGGCGGCCGCCAGACGCCGGCCGCCGAGCGGTACCGGCGCAAGGGCTGGCTGCGCGTCTCGTACCGGGTGCACGTGGTGGGCGTCACGCCGCCGGGACGCACGCTGCGGCGCGGGCCCGAGACGCCCGCCCGGCTCGGCGCCCGGCAGCGCACGGCACTGACCCTTCTGGAAGAGGCCGGCCAGTTGGAGGAGCGCGAACTTCGCGCCGCGAGCGGCCTCGCCACACAGGGACTGCGCCGCCTGCTCGACTCGGGGGCGGTCGCGGTGTCCGGGCCGGAGATAGCGGAGGACGACGGAGCGGAGCCCGGCGGCTCGCCCGGCATCGAGCACGTCGCGCCCGAGGGCGTGGCGCCGGCCGCCGTCGCGCAGGCCGCCCGGTTGCACGCCTGCGCCACGCTCTCCGACATCCCGGACCTGGTGTCCGAGCAGCGGCGCGCGCTCCACACCATCCTTTGCGAGACGCAGCCCGGCGATGAGGTGCTGCTGCACGGCGTGACGGGGAGCGGCAAGACCGAGGTGTACCTGCAGGCCGCGCAGACCATGCTGGAGGCGGGACGCTCCGTCCTTCTGCTCGTGCCCGAGATCGGCCTCACCGGGCAGACCGTGGCACGTGTGAAGCGCCGCTTCGCCGACCTCAAAGTCGCCGTGCTGCACTCGGGCCTCTCGGCAGGGGAGAGGCTCGTGGCCTACGCGGCGATCGCCCGCGGCGAGGTGCGCATCGTGGTCGGCGCGCGCTCGGCGGTGTTCGCGCCACTCGTCGACCTGGGGCTGATCGTCGTCGACGAGGAGCACGACACCTCGTACAAACAGGAGAACGAGCCCGCCTACGACGCCCGCACCGTCGCCAGGTGGCGCGCCGAGGCCAGCGGCGCCGTCGTGGTGCTGGGGTCGGCCACCCCGAGCGTGGAGAGCTTCGCGCGCGTGCCTCTGCACGCGGACCTTCACCAGCGGGTGGACGGGTCCCAGCCGCCGCGGCTCGAGATCGTCGACATGCGCGACCACCACGGAGTGTTCTCGCCGGAGCTCGCCAGGGCCCTGGCCGCCGTGATCGACGCCGGCGACAAGGCCATCCTGTTCCTCAACCGTCGCGGGTACGCCTCGTACCTGGTGTGTGACCACTGCGGTCACACCTGGGAGTGCCCGCGCTGCGACGTCACGCTCGCGTTGTTCGGGAGCCGCACGCTGCGCTGCCGCACGTGCGGCCACACGGAGCACGCCCCGGCCGTGTGCCCCGAGTGCGGCAGCTCGGACGTGGTGCGCTTCGGCTTCGGCACCGAGCGTCTCGAGCGCGAGGTCCGCCTGCTGCTGCCGGGGGTGGACCTGCTGCGCCTCGACTCGGACGTCGCCGGCTCCTACGCGCGCCTGCAGCAGGTGCTGGGCCGCTTCGCCGAGCCGGGACCCAAGGTGCTGGTGGGCACGCAGATGATCGCCAAGGGGCACCACTTCCCGGAGGTGACGCTGGTGGGAGTGGTGAACGCCGACCTCACGCTGCACTTCCCGGACTTCCGCGCGGAGGAGCGCACCTTCTCGCTGCTCATCCAGGTGGGGGGACGCAGCGGCCGCGGCGAGCGTCCGGGGCGCGTCATCGTGCAGACGCTCGACCCGGAGGCGCGGCCGATCGCCCTTGCCGCCGCCGGCAAAGAGGAGGAGTTCTACGCGGAGGAACTGGAGCGCCGGCGGGAGCTCGGGTACCCGCCCGCCGGCTTCCTGGTCGGCCTCGACCTCTCCGGCACGTCGAAGGACAAGGTCGAGGTGGCCGGGCGGTTCACCGCGGAGCGGCTGTCCGCCCGGCTCGACGGCTTCGCGCAGGTGCTCGGTCCCGGCCCGCTGTGGCGGGAGCGGGGTCGTCACGCCTGCCGGGTCGTGATAAAGACTACCGAAACAGGGAAAACCCTCGATGCGCTGCGCGTCTGGCTGGGGGCGAACCGGGACAGGTACGCCGCTCGAGGCGTCCGGGTCGTGCCGGACGTCGAGCCCGAGTGGCTGTGACGCGCGGCGACCCGGCGAGCGGCTTGAGGTACCATTAAGGACATGAGCGAGACCACACAGACACATACTGCGGACGAGCAGGAGCTCTCGCGCCGGCAGCGCGAGGCGCGCAAGGACATCCGCGTCATCGGCGACCCGGTGCTGCGCGAGCACGCGCGGGACGTCACGCAGTTCGACCGCGGCCTGCGCAAGCTGGCCAAGCGCATGATCCGCACCATGCACGACGCGCCCGGCGTGGGCCTCGCAGCCCCGCAGGTCGGCGTGCTCCAGCGCCTGCTCGTCTACGACGTGGACGACGACCCACGCGTGCTGGTCAATCCGGTGCTCGACGAGTTCTCCGAAGAGATCGAGGAGTCCGACGAGGGCTGCCTGAGCGTGCCCGGCGTCACCATGCCCGTCGAGCGACCCGTGAGCGTGCGCGTGCGCGGCCTCGACGAGTACGGCGAGCCGGTGGACTTCCGCGCCGAGGGCTTCGAGGCGCGGGTCATCCAGCACGAGAACGACCACCTCGACGGCGTCCTCATCGTCGACCGCACCTCACGCAGCGCCCGCGCCGCGGCGCTTCGCGCCATGCGGGAGAACGAGGGCGGCCTGATCCAGTCGGCCGGCGGTCTCTGAACCGCATGCGCTTCGCGTTCGCGGGCACCGCGCCCTTCGCAGAGCTCGTCCTGGGCGGACTCTCGGAGGCGGGGCGCGTGCCGGCGGCGCTCGTCACCAACCCGGACCGCCCGCGCGGCCGCCACGGTACGCCGCAGCCGCCGCGCATCAAGACGCTCGCCGAGGAACTCGACATACCCGTGCTGCAGCCGGAGCGCCTGTCCGCGCCCGAATCGCTCGAGGCCCTTCTGGCGTTCGAGCCGCAGGTCTTCGTCGTGTGCGCCTACGGGCAGATCGTCGCCCAGAGCGTGCTCGACGCCGTCGAGACCGTCGTCGTCCACCCGTCCCTCGTGCCGCACTGGCGTGGGGCCGCGCCGGTGGAACGCGCGCTCATGGCCGGCGAGACCGACCTGGGGGTGTGTCTCCTCAAGATGACCGCCGGCGTGGATGAGGGACCGGTCGGAGACGCGCGCAGCGTGCACGTGCCGCGCGACGCGGATGCCGGACGCGCCTACGAACTGCTGGCGCCGGCCGCCGTGCAGGGCGTGCTCGCCGTGCTCGACGCGATCGCGGCGGGCACGGCGGAGTGGCGCCCGCAGGCGGGCGAGGTCACGTATGCCGAGAAGATCGGGCCGGAGGACAAAGAGATCGACTGGAGCCGGCCGGCCGTGGCCGTCGCCGACCAGGTGCGGGCTCTCTCTCCGCACATCGGCGCCGTCACCGAGCTGGCCGGGCGCCGCACCCGCATCTGGCGCGCCCGGCCCGGCGATGGCCTCATGCCCGAGAGCGGACCGGACAGGCTGACCATCGCCACGGGGGACGGGTGGCTCGAGGTCCTCGAGTTGCAGCAAGAGGGCCGCACGCGCATGAGCGCGGCCGAGTTCTTGAGAGGCGCCGGACGCAGCCTCCTGGCGCCATGAGCACGCCCCAGCACGCTCACAAGGGTTCGGCGCAGGTCAGCCCTGCGCGGGCCGCGGCGTTCGCGGCGCTCCGCCGCCTGCGGGCCGGAGCGCGGCTGGACGAATCGGCGGCCGCGCTGCCCGAGCTCTCGGCCCTGAGCACGGCCGACCGCGCGCTCGCCAACGAGCTCGTCAACGGCACGGTCAAGCGACGCAGGTCGCTCGACGCCGTCCTCGGCGCCTACACACGCGCGCCTCTCAGGGATGCGCTGCCGGACGTGCGCGACGCCCTCCGCCTGGCCGCCTTCCAGTTGCTGTTCCTCGACCGCGTCCCTGCCTATGCGGCGGTGGACGATTCCGTGGCCCTCGTGTCGGGCAAGAACCGGCGCGCCGGAGGGTTCGTCAACGCGGTGCTGCGTCGCGTCGCCGCCGAGGGACGCGAGAAGCTGCGCGAGCTCGGCGCCGGCGACGACGCTCGCGCGTGGTCCGTCCGGCTGTCGTACCCCGTCTGGCTGGTCAAGCTGCTGCGCGAGGAGCTCGGCGACGCCGCCGCGGAGGCGCTGCTGGAGGCCGCCGACAGTACTCCGGAGCGCTGTCTGCGCGCCAACCCGCTGCGGGGCGGTCTCAAGGCCGCCCGCACGGCGCTGCAGGCGGAAGGCTTCTCGACCAAGGGGTTTGCCGGCCTGCCCGACGCCCTCCTGTACGAGGGCCCCCCACTGGAGCGGTCCTCGGCGTTCCGCGACGGTCTCCTCACAGCGCAGTCCCGGGGTTCACAGATCGCCGGCATCGTGGCGGCCGGAGGGGCGGCGGGCCCGGGCGCAAGGGTGCTCGACCTGTGTGCGGCGCCCGGCGCGAAGACCAGCCAGATCGCCGGGTTGCTGCCGGGAGCGGCCGTCACGGCCGTCGAACTCGACGAGGCGCGCGCCCACGCCCTGCGGGCGAACCTCGCGCGCCTCGGGGCAGACGCCGTCGAAGTCCTCCGCGCCGACGCCCTCGAACTGCCCGGCGGACTGGGACGCCACGTTCGACGCCGTGCTGCTGGACGCGCCCTGCAGCGGTCTGGGCACGCTCGGGTCGCGCGCCGACCTCCGCTGGCGGCGGCACATCAGCGACGTGGCGCGCCTGGCTACGCTGCAGGCGAGCCTCCTGGCGCGCGCCGCCGCCCTGGTCAAGCCCGGCGGCGCGCTCACGTATGCCGTCTGCACCGTCACGCGCGCCGAGACGCTCGGCGTGGTGCAGCCGCTGCTGACCGCGGGCGGCTGGGAGGCGGACGACCTGGGCGCCGCCTGGCCGGGCCTGGGGCACCCGGAGGCGGGCGGCTTCCTGCTCGTGCTGCCGCCGGAGCAGGGTTCCAGCGGGTTCTTCATCGCCCGCCTGCGACGCCGGACCTGAGAGGTAGAATGGCGCCGCGACCTGACGCCGGACAGCGACCGAGTGGAGGAACGGTGGAAGACATCCTGCGGAGCATCAACGTGGCGCCGTCCATCCTGTCCGCCGACTTCAGCCGCCTCGGCGAGGACGTCGAGACTGCCATCAATGCCGGCGCGCGGGTCATCCACTTCGACGTCATGGACGGCCGGTTCGTGCCCAACATCACCATCGGCCCGCTGGTCGCCAAAGCCCTGGGGCCGCTGGTGCACGGGGCGGGGGCGCTGCTCGACGTCCACCTCATGATCGAGCACCCCGAAGACTTCGTGGAGGACTTCGTCGCGGCCGGCGCCGACGTGGTCGTCGTCCACCAGGAGGCGTGCACGCACCTCCATCGCGTGCTCTCGCAGATCCGCGAGGCCGGGGCGCTGGCAGGTGTGGCGCTCAACCCCGGGACACCGATCGAGACCCTGGCCGAGGTCAGGTACTACTGCGACCTGGTCGTCATCATGTCCGTGAACCCGGGGTTCGGCGGGCAGAGCTTCATCCCGACCTCGCTCGACAAGATCGCCCGCGCCCGCGCGTTCCTGCCCGAAGACGTGATCATCGAGGTCGACGGCGGCGTGAGCGAGGTCAACGCCGGCGCGCTCGTGCAGGCAGGCGCCACCTGGCTGGTCGCCGGCTCCAGCGTGTTCGGCGGCCCGGATATCGAGGAGCGCTTCCGGGCAGTGGCGCAGGCCGCCGCCTCCGGCGTATAATCGCTCACGCACGAACGAAACGCTGCTTCAGGGCGGGGTGAAAGTCCCCACCGGCGGTACAGCCCGCGAACCCCGAGAGGGGCCGACCAGGTGAGATTCCTGGGCCGACGGTCAGAGTCCGGATGAAAGAAGCAGGTGCGACGCCTCGGCGTCGTCGGCAGCCCTGGAGCGCCTGGCTTCAGGGCTTTTTGCATGGACGACGCGCTGTACATGACCGAGGCGTTCGACCTGGCCGAGAAGGGCCGGGGAGGCACACATCCCAATCCCCTCGTCGGCGCGGTGCTGGTCAACGACGGTGTGGTCGTCGGCCGCGGCTGGCACCTCGCTCCCGGAGAGCCTCACGCCGAGGCCATGGCGCTGGCGCAGGCCGGGGACGCCGCTCGTGGCGCCACGCTCTACTGCACCCTCGAGCCGTGCAGCCACCAGGGTAAGACGCCGCCGTGCGCCGATGCGCTGGTCGCCGCCGGTGTGGCGCGGGCTGTGGTCGCGCTCCGCGACCCCGACCCGCGCGTGGACGGCGCCGGGTTCAACAAGCTGCGCGACGGCGGTGTGGTGGTAGACCTCGCGGAGGAGCGCTGGGGAGCGCGCGCCCGCAGGCAGAACGCGCCGTTCCTCAAGTTCAACCGTGAGAACCTGCCGCTCGTGACCTACAAGGCGGCCGTGTCTCTCGACGGCAAGGTCGCCGCACACGGCGGCGACGCCCGCTGGATCAGCTGCCTGGACAGCCGCAGGGCCGTGCACGAGCTGCGCGCACGGGCGGACGCAGTGATGGTGGGCGCCGGCACGGTGCGCCGGGACGATCCCGAGCTCACCGTGCGCCTGTCGGACGGGCGTGACCCGGTGCGCGTGGTCATCACCAGCGACGGGGAACTGCCGCCGGGCGCCAAGCTCCTGGCCACGGCGCACAAGACGCGCACCATCGTGGTCGCGCGCGAGGCGACGCCGGCGGCGCGGCGCCTGCTCGAGACGCGTGGGGCGGGACTCGTCGAAGTCGGGGACGGAGGCCTGCGGGCCGCGCTCGAGGCGCTCGCGGGACTGGGCCTCCTCGACGTGCTCTGCGAGGGCGGCCCCACGCTCGCCGGCGCGCTCCTGGCGGAAGGGCTCCTCGACCGGGTGCTGCTGTTCGTGGCGCCGCTCATCGTCGGGCGCGGCGCGCCCGACCTGTTCGCGGCTCCGGCCGTGGACTCCGTGGCGCACGCGTGGAGACTCACCGACGTGGAGTGGAGCCCGGTGTGCGACGACCTCATGCTCAGCGGCGCCGTCGTGAAGGAGGGCACCTGATGTTCACCGGCATCGTGGAAGAGGTCGGCACCCTTCGGCGCGTGACGCGGGGAGCGGACAGTGTGGTCCTGGACTTCGACGCCGTGACCGTCACCGAGGACGCCGCCGTCGGCGACAGCATCCTCACCGACGGCGTCTGCCTCACGGTCACGTCCCTGCGCGCCGGCGGGTTCACGGCCGACGCCATGCCGGAGACCGTGCGCCGGACGACGCTCTCCGAGCGACGCCCCGGCGACCGGCTGAACCTCGAGCGCGCGCTCACGCTCAGCTCGCGGCTCGGCGGACACCTCGTGAGCGGTCACGTCGACGGCGTGGGCACCGTGCGGTCGGTCACGCCCGAGGACAACGCCCTCGTGGTGGAGATCGAAGCTCCGGACGCCGTCTCGCGCGTGACCGTCGACCAGGGCTCCGTGGCTCTCGACGGCGTGAGCCTCACCGTGGTCGGAGTGGCCGGTGACCGGCTCCGCGTCTCGCTCATCCCGCACACCGCGGCGGTGACGACGCTCGGCCGGCTCTCCGCGGGAGTGCGCGTCAATCTCGAAGCAGACCTGATCGCGAAGTACGTGTATGCGTTCGTCTCCGGGCGCAAGCCCGAGGCCGGACTCACCTGGGAGAAGCTAGCGGAAGCGGGGTTCTGATGAGTGTGGACCAGCATGACGACCTGACCGCCGAGACGGCGGGCGACCACGCGGAGCCGCGTGAGCCGTTCGCCAACATCGAGGCGGCGATCGAGGACCTCCGCGAGGGCCGCATGGTCATCGTCTGCGACGACGAGGACAGGGAGAACGAGGGAGACCTCACCATGGCCGCTCAGTTCGCGACGGCCGAGAAGATCAACTTCATGGCGAAGGAAGGGCGCGGCCTCATCTGCCTCACGCTCACCCCGCAGCGCTGTGCCGAGCTCGACCTGCCGCCGATGACCAACCACAACGAGGCGCGCCTCCAGACCGCCTTCACGGTGTCGGTGGAGGCGCGCGAGGGCGTCACCACCGGTATATCGGCCGCCGACCGCGCGCACACGATCCAGGTCGCCATCGACCCGGAGAGCAAGCCCGGCGACCTCGTGCAGCCGGGCCACGTGTTCCCGCTCATGGCCCGGTCGGGCGGCGTGCTCGAGCGCTCCGGCCAGACCGAGGCCGCCGTCGACCTCGCACGGCTCGCCCACCTCAATCCGTCCGGCGTGATCTGCGAGATCATGAACGACGACGGCACCATGGCGCGCGTGCCGGACCTGGTCCCGTACGCAAAGCGCCACGGGCTCAAGATCATCACCGTCGCCGACCTCATCAAATACAGGCGGCGCAACGAGCACCTGGTGCGCCGCGCCGCCACGGTGGCGATGCCGACCAGGTACGGCGACTTCAAGGCGATCGGTTACGAATCCGTACTCGACGGCAGCCACCACGTGGCCATCGTCAAGGGCGACGTCGCCGGCAAGAAGGACGTGCTGGTGCGCGTCCACTCCGAGTGCCTCACCGGCGACGCGTTCGGCTCGCTGCGCTGCGACTGCGGCGACCAGCTTTCGGAGGCGATGCGGCGCATCGAGGCTGAGGGCCTGGGGGTCGTGCTCTACATGCGCCAGGAGGGCCGCGGCATCGGCCTCATCAACAAGCTCAAGGCCTACGCGCTGCAGGAGCAGGGTTACGACACCGTGGAGGCCAACGTGGAGCTCGGGTTCGCGCCCGACCTGCGGGACTACGGCACCGGCGCGCAGATCCTCGCCGACCTCGGCCTCTCCACCATCCGCATCATGACCAACAACCCGAAGAAGATCGTGGCGCTCGAGGGCTACGGCCTGCGCGTGACCGGCAGGGAGCAGATCGAGGTGCCGCCGCAGGACGACAACCGCTGCTACCTGCGCACCAAGCGCGACAAGATGGGCCACATGCTCGAGCACGAGGACCTCTTCGGGCAAGACGAGGGCCTGGAGGGATGAAGATGACGACGGACCACCCGGCAGGAGGAGCCGCACGATGACGAACTACGAAGGCAAGCTGAGCGGACAGGGGCTGAAGTTCGCCCTGGTGGTCGGACGGTTCAACGAGCTGATCTCGGGCCGCCTGTACGAAGGGGCGCTCGACTGCCTCAAGCGGCACGACGTGGCCGAGGACGACGTGGACGCCGCCTGGGTGCCCGGCGCGTTCGAGATGCCGCTGGTGGCCAAGAAGCTGGCCGAGAGCGGCCGGTACGACGCGGTGATCTGCCTCGGCGCCGTGATCCGCGGCGGCACGCCGCACTTCGACTACGTGGCCGGCGAGGCCGCCAAGGGCATCGCCAAGATCAGCCTCGACACCGGCGTGCCCGTGGTGTTCGGCGTGCTGACCACGGACACGATCGAGCAGGCGGTGGAGCGCGCCGGCACCAAGGGCGGCAACAAGGGCTGGTCCGCGGCGGCGACCGCACTCGAGATGGCCAACCTGGCCAAGACGCTTCCCTGAGGGCCTGAAGGCGGAGAGGCGCCGGCGGGGGCGGGCTCTGGGCCCGCCGTCTCCGGCGCCTCTTCTACTTGCGGCGCCTGTCGCTGATGATCACGGCGATCAGCGCGATGACGCCGCAGATGACGGCGAAGAGCCACGCCCAAGCGACGACGTGCTGTGTCATGGGTATCTCCACCGGCAGGGTGGGGCGACGTCCCCCCACGCAAAAGCCCCGCCGTGGGGCGGGGCTCCGGGTGCTGTGGGCGGCGCCGGCATGCCGGCGGTCAGGCCTCAGACGGCCTTGGCGACCTTGCCGGACTTGAGGCAGCGCGTGCAGACATACGCGTTCTGCGGGTGCCCGTCCACGAGGATGCGGACGCGCTGCAGATTGGGGTCGAAGCGGCGCTTGGTGGCCCGGTTGGAATGGCTCCGGTTATTGCCGATTGCGGGGGCTTTGCCGCAGCTCACGCAGATCTTGGACATGTGTTCCTCGGCTTGCTTGCTGAACGGTCGCGCTAGTATCCTTCACCGGGTCGGGGAACGCAAACGGGGGGTTCCTGCCGCATGCCCGCACACGTCCACTCGCATGAGGTGTGACGATGGCCTTCACGAAAGACATGTCCATCTTCGAGGCGCTCGAACGAGACCCGGAGGCGCGGGACGTCTTTGAGAGTCACGGCATGGCCTGCTGCCTCTGCATCGGCGCGCAGTCGGAGAGCATCGAGGCGGGGGCCATCCTGCACCAGGTCGACCCGGACGTCGTGGTCGCGGAGCTCAACCAGCTGCCGGGCGCCCAGAGCTGAGGAGGATGCATGTCGCAGGCTGACCTCAGGCTCCCCTTCTCGGGGACGGACCTCACGCGGGGGCATCACCGTCGCCCACCAGGTCATCGCCAAGCTCGCCGGCAAGGCTGCGCGTTCCACGTACGGCGTGGTCGCCATGCAGGAGCCGCCCATCAGGAAGCTGGCGCGGTTCTTCCGCGGCTCCTTCAGCGAGGGCGTCGAGCTCGAGGTCATCGACGGCAGCGTCGACATCGGCCTGCACGTGGTCATGGAGCGAGGGGTCAACATCGCCCAGGTCACGGCCAACCTGCAGGAGCAGGTGCGCTACCAGGTCGAGGGCGTCTGCGGGGTGCCCGTCGGAGACATCAACGTGCGCGTCGAGGACCTGCAGGATTGACCGTCGTACGCACCGCAGCCGTCGGAGTCATCCAGTCCGCGCTCGCCGCCGTCGAGGCTGAGCGCCAGTACATCAACGACCTCAACGTGTACCCCGTCCCGGACGGGGACACGGGCACCAACATGGCACTCACCGTGCGCGCGGTGGTCGAGGAGCTCGAGCAGAGCGAGGTCACCGACATCCCGTCCGTGGCCGCCGCCGTCACCAAGGGCTCGCTCATGGGCGCGCGCGGCAACTCCGGCGTCATCCTCTCCCAGATCGTGCGCGGCATCTGCGACGTCTGGGGCCAGGCCAACTCGCTCGACACCGCGGTGTTCAAGCGGGCGGTCCTCGAGGGCCAGAACGCCGCCTACCGTGCCGTCAAGACGCCCGTCGAGGGCACCATGCTCACGGTCATCCGCGAGATGGCGACGGCCGCGCAGGCCGTGCCCGACGGACTCGGGCTCGAGCACCTGCTCGCGGCGGTGGAGGAGGCCGGCAGGGTCGCGGTCGAGAACACGACCGCCCAGCTGCCGGCCCTGCAGAAGGCCGGCGTCGTCGACGCCGGCGGGTACGGACTCCTCGTCCTCTTCCGCGGCCTCGCCACGGGCATCGAGCAACTCATGCGCGGCGGCAAGATCGCGGCCGGCGCCCGCCTCGTGACGCGAGCCGCCGGCGAGGCGGTCAAGGCGCGCGTGCTGGCCGAGCGCCGCGTCGTCATCGAGGAACCGAGCGAGCTGTCGGAGTTCCGCTACTGCACCAGCTTCCTCATCACCGGCGACGACATCGCTCGGGAGCGGTTCGAGGCGTTCCTGCTGCCGATCGGCGACAGCGCGCTGGTGGTCGGCGACGAGCGCACCGTCAAGGTGCATGTGCACGTCAACGACCCGGGTGTGGTGCTCAGCGAGGCCATCAAGTACGGCGCCATCGGCGACATCGAGATCAACGACATGCACGCCCAGACGCGTGACCGCGACGAGCGCCTCACGGCGGCGCCGGTAGTGCCCGAGGTGGGGGAGGGCGGCAGTGTGGTCGTGGCCGTCGTGGCCGGCGCGGGCAACCAGCAGCTCTTCCGTGAGCTGGGCTGCCACGCCATCGTCGACGGCGGCCAGTCCATGAACCCGAGCGCCGCGCAGCTGCTCGCGGCCGTCGAGGAGCTCGGCGTCGAAGAGGTCGTCATCCTGCCCAACAACGGCAACGTCATCCTCACCGCCGAGCAGGCCGCGGGCATGAGCCCGCTGCACATCGCGGTGGTGCCGGCCAAGTCCATCCCCAGCGGCCTGGCCGCGATGGTCGCGTTCGATCCCAACCAGGACGCCGTCGGCAACGCGCGCCTCATGCAGGACGCCATCGCCGACGTGCGCTACGCCGAGGTCACGCACGCCGTGCGCGACTCGGAACTCGACGGCCTGGAGGTCAAGCAGGGCCAGGCCATGGCCATCGTGGACGGCAGGCTCGTGGCCGCCGCCGACGACATCGAGAGCGCGTTCTGCGGCGTGCTCGAGGAGTTCGTCCGCGGCGAGGCCGAGTACGTCACGGTGCTCACGGCCCTCAACGGGTCGGGCACCACGCGCGAGCAGCTCGAGGCCGTCGCCGCGCGCGTCGCCCCCGACGCCGAAGTCAGTTTCCACGAGGGCGGCCAGCCGCTCTACCCGATCCTAGCGAGCGCCGAATGACCGCCGCAGCCAGGTCGTCGTCGGACGCTCCGAAGGGGGCCCGACCATGACCGATCTCCTCACTCTCGAGAACACCGCCCTCGTCATGGACTCCACCTGCGACCCGCCCGACGGTTGGCTCGACCAGCCAGGGCTGTACATGGTGCCCCTCAAGGTGCACTTCGGCGACCAGATGTTCCGCGACGGCGTCGACATGACGTACAAGGAGTTCTTCGCCAGGCTCGAGGCCTCCGAGGTCCTGCCGACCACTTCCCAGCCCACCGCCGGGGAGTTCGTCGCGACGTACGAGGAGGCGCTCCAGAAGTACGAGCACGTCTTCTCGCTGCACCTCTCCGGCGAGATGAGCGGCACGGTGCGCGCCGCCGAGCAGGCAGCCGAGCAGTTCGACAACGTGTACGTGTACGACATGCGCACGGTCACCAGCGCGCTGACCCTCGGCGCCGAGCGGCTGCGCGCCAGGCTCGCGGTGGGCGTCAGTCTCGCCGACGCCAGGGCCTACGTGGAGAAGTTCCGCGACAACTCGCAGTTGCTCGTCCACGCCGCGACTCTCGAATACCTGCGTCGCGGCGGCCGCATCGGGCTGGCCGCCTCGTTCGTCGGCGGCGTGTTCGACATCAAGCCGCTCATCGCCGCCGTCGACGGGACGCTGATCGGCTACGCCAAGGTGCGCGGGCTCAAGAAGGCCATGGCAGCGATGCAGCGCTTCGTGGAGGAACACAGCCGGCCCGACGACGAGGTCTACTTCTGTGTCATCGACGCCGTCAACGACGAGGAGCCGCCGCTCATCCGCGAGATGATCGAGCGCATCCGGCCCAACGCCCACTACACCTTCCAGGGCCACGTCGCAGCCGTCGTCGGAACCCACATCGGCCCGGGTACGGCCGCGTTTGCTCTGATCGTGGAGTGACCGGGCAGCGACTTCCGCTCCGCTTCGGCGGCGGTCGGTACGAAGCTCGACCGCCGGTCACCCGCCTCTCCTTCGACCCCGAGGCGCTCGGGCGTCCGCTCTCCGAGATCGAAGGCGTCACCGCCAACGTCGCACGCCGGCTCAAGGCGTTCGGGCTCGAGACGGTCGGCGACCTCATCGAGCACTTCCCGCGCCGCTACGAGGACTTCCGCGACCGCAAGGCCATCCGCGACCTGAAGGTGGGGGAGGAGGCCACGATCCGTGGAGAGGTCGTGCGCATCCGCGCCGAGCGCACGGCGCGCCGGCGCGTCGACATCGTCAAGGTCCTCGTCCGCGACGACACCGGCGCCGTGGAGGCGGTCTGGTTCAATCAGAAGTACCTCACGAGGGTCCTGGCCGAGGGGATGAAGCTCAGCCTGCGTGGCACGTTCCGGCCGCAGAGCGGGCGGCAGCAGTTCGTGGTCAAGGGGCACGAGATCCTCGAGGAGGAGGGCGGCGAGGGCGTCCACACCGAGGGAGTGGTACCTGTGTACCCCGCGAGCGAGCAGGTGTCGGCCAAGCTCCTCCGCGCTCTGGTGCACCGGCTGGCGCCGGTGATGCGCCGGCTGCCCGGATCCACTGCCGGCGTACCTGCTGGCGCGTGAGGACCTGCCCGGCCGCGCCGACGCGGTCACGGCCGTGCACCTGCCGCGCACGCTCGCGGAGGCGCGGCGCGCCCGCGAGCGCCTCGTGCTCGAGGAACTTCTCCTGATGCAGACCGGCCTGCTGCTGCACAAGCGGGAGCAGCAGGCCCGCGTGCAGGCGCCGGCCCTGCCGGCGCCCGGCGAGCTCGCGCACGCGTTCCTCGACGGGTTGCCGTTCGAGCTCACCACGCACCAGCTGGCGGCGCTCGACGAGCTGGAGGCCGACCTGACCACGGATGCGCCGATGCGCCGCCTGCTGCAAGGCGACGTGGGCTCGGGCAAGACGGTCGTCGCCCTGTACTGCCTGGTACGTGCCGCCGAGGCCGGCCACCAGGGCGTCCTGCTGGCCCCGACCGAGACGCTCGCGGCGCAGCACGCCGAGACGGCGGCCCGCCTCGTCGGCCCCCTGGCCTCCACGGAGCTGGTGACGGCCTCGCTGACGGCCAGCGAGCGCCGAGAGGCCGTCGGCCGCATCGCCTCCGGCGAGACGCGCATCGCGATCGGCACGCACGCGCTGCTCCAGGGAGACGTGGAGTTCGCGAGCCTGGCCCTGCTCGTGGTCGACGAGCAGCACCGGTTCGGGGTGGAGCAGCGCGACGCGCTGGTGCGGCGCGCGGAACGCGGCGGCAGCGCGCCGCACGTCCTGCACATGACGGCCACGCCGATCCCGCGCACGCTCGCCCTCACCGTGTTCGGCGACCTGGACGTGACCACCATCGCCGGCGTGCCGTCGGGCCGGCAGCCCATCGTCACCCGCCTCGTGGACGAGGACAAGCGCGAGGTGGGGTACGACTTCGTGCGCAAGCAGATCGACCGTGGCCGGCAGGTGTACGTGGTGTGCCCGGCCATCGACGAGAGCGAGTCCATCAACGCGGCGACCGCCGTCGCCGAGGCGGAGCGGCTGCAGGCCGGGCCGTTCCGCGACGCGCGCGTCGCGGTGGTGCACGGCCAGCTCAAGTCCGCCGACCGCGACGCCGTGATGCGCCGGTTCAAGACCGGCGACCTCGACGTGCTGGTCTCCACCAGCCTCATCGAGGTCGGCATCGACGTGGCCAACGCCACCGTCATGATCGTGGAGGGCGCCGAGCGGTTCGGGCTCGCGCAGCTCCACCAGCTCCGCGGCCGCGTCGGCCGCGGCTCCGAGAAGTCGTACTGCCTGCTGTTCTCGAGCGCGGAGACGGGGAGCGCCCAGGCGCGGCTGGAGGCGCTCCTGGAGACCAACGACGGCTTCGAACTCGCCGACAAGGACCTCGAGATCCGCGGCGAGGGGCAGGTGATGGGGGCCAAGCAGGCGGGCGTGCCCGACCTCAAGCTCGCCCGCCTGGCGCGGGACCGCGCGGCGCTGCTCCGGGCGCGCGAGCTGGCGGCCGGGATCCTCGACGCCGATCCCGGCCTCACGAGCCCGATCAACGCGCCGTTCGCCGACGCCATGCGCGAGGCCTTCGGTCACGAGCTCGGCTGGCTGCTCAAGGCCTGACCTATACTCAGGCCATGCGTACGCCTGAACTCATTGCCACCCACAGCAACACCGACTTCGACGCGTTCGCGGCGATGGTCGCGGCGCACAAGCTGTACCCGGAGGCGCAGATCAGCCTCGGGGGCGCGGTGAACCGCAACGTGCGGGAGTTCCAGGCGCTCTACGCGGACACCATCCCGGTCATCGACCCGGCCGATGTGGACCGCCGGACGGTGCGCCGTCTCATCCTCGTCGACACGGTGCACGCCAACCGGCTCGGCGACCTCGGCGACCTGTGCGGGCGCGAGGACGTGCAGGTGGTGGCGTTCGACCACCACGCGCACCCCGGCGACCTGCCGGACTACCTGGATCCGGATGCACTCGTGAGCTCCAGCGACGGATCTCTGGTCACGCTGCTGGTGCGCATCATCGCCGAGCGCGGCATCCCGGTGACACCCTTCGAGGCGACCGTCTTCGCCCTGGGCATCCACGAGGACACCGGCTCGCTCACGTTCGCGACCACGACCACGCGCGACGCCGAGGCGCTGGCGTGGTGCATGCGCTGCGGCGCCGACACCGAACTGCTCGAGAAGTGGCTGACCAACGCCCTCACCCCGGCCCAGAGGGTCACACTCGCCGGCGCGCTGGCGACCGCCGTGGAACTGCCGATCCCCGAGGCCACGGTGCTGCTCTCGGCCCTGCACGAGGACCTGTACGTGGAGGGCGTGAGCGTCGTGGCTCACCGCATCATGGACCTGACCGGCGCCGACGCGTACTTCCTGCTCGTTGAGATGGAGGGTCGCGTGTTCGTCACCGCGCGCAGCCGCGGCGGGCGTGTGGACGTGGCCGAGGCCCTGCGAGCGGTCGGTGGCGGCGGCCACACGGCCGCCGCCTCGGCCGTCGTCAAGGACAGCTCGCTGGACGAGGTGGCGGCGGCGGTCGCCGCCGCCGTCCCCGCCGCGGTCGCGCCCACCCGGGTCGCGCGCGACGCGCTCGAGCCGGGTCCGCGTGTGGTGCCGGACACCGCGCAGGTGGACGACGCCGCCCTGCTCTGCCGGCGCGACGGTCTCGGAGGCGTCGGCATCACCCGCGGTGACGTCCTCGTCGGCCGGGTCGCGCTCGCCGACCTCGACCGCGCTTCGGCGCACGGCCTCGGGCACGCCCCGGTCAAGGCCGTCATGACCACGCGCGTACCCCTCGCGTGGGTGGGCGCGCCGCTGGAGAGGGTCGCGCTGCGGCTGGCCCAGGACGAGGTGGGCTGGCTCCCGGTGGTCGCCGAGCGGACGACGGAAGATCCGGAAGAAGACGTGCCGCTCGAGCGTGTCCTCGGCGTGGTGACGCGCCGGTCCGTGGCCGGCGCACCGCCGCCCGAACCCGCCGCGCCGGTGACGGTGAACCTCGCGGGTCCGCTTGGTGGGCTCGGACTGGATGAGTTGTTCCGTCACGTCCAGGCCGTGTCCGCCGGCGTCCGCGGCTGTTACCTGGTCGGAGGCGCCGTCCGCGACCTGCTGCTCGCCCAACCGGGCTTCGACGTCGACCTCGCCGTGGAGGGCGACGGCATCGCCTTCGCAACCGAGCTTGCCGCGCGTCTCAAGGGCCACGTGCGGGCGCACGAGAAGTTCGGCACGGCCGTGGTCGTGGCGCACACGCAGAGCGGCCGGCTGAAGGTCGACGTGGCCTCCACCCGGGCCGAGTCCTACGAGTACCCGGGCGCGCTGCCCAAGGTCGAGCACGCGAGCATCCGCAGCGACCTCGCGCGCCGTGACTTCTCCATCAACGCGATGGCGGTCTCGCTCAAGCCGGAGACGTTCGGCGACCTGTTCGACTTCTTCGGCGGCCGGGAGGATCTGCTCGCCGGCCGTATCGTGGTGCTGCACAACCTGAGCTTCATCGAGGACCCTACGCGCATCCTGCGCGCCGTCCGCTACGAGAGCAGGTACGGGCTGCGCATGGACGAGCACACGCTGAACCTGGCGCGCGCCTGCTGCGCCATGGACCTCGTCGGCGACCTCTCGTCCGCGCGCCTGCGTGACGAGCTGGTGAGCCTGCTGGACGAGGAGAAGGTGGACTTCGCCCTGCGCCGGGCCGAGGAGCTCGGCGTGTGGCCGGCCGTGCACGGACGGCTGCGCGTGGACGAGCGCACGCGGCTGCTCGTGCAGCGCGGCGACGAGCTCCGCAGGCGGCACGCGCTCGCGGCCGAGGTGCCCAGCTGGCGCCTGCGCCTCGTGTGGTTGCTGAGCGACCTCGACCCGGAGGAGATCGAGGCCTGGGCCGTGCGCATGCGCATGCGCAGCCACGATGCATCCGTGCTGGCCCGCGCGCTCGTGGTCGGGAGGCGGCTGCTCGACCGCATCGCCCGCGGCCCCAGCGAGGCGGAGCTCTACGACCTCGCGGCCGCGGAGCCGCTGGAGGCCGTGCTGGCGGCGATGACGCTCGACGCGTCGGGCATCGCCGCCGACCGCCTGGCGCACTTCCTCGCCGTCACCCGGCACGCGCGCCTCGACATCGGCGGCGACGACCTCATCGCGCTCGGGTTCACGACCGGTCCGCGGATGGGAGACGTGCTGCGCAGCGTGCTGCACCTCAAATTGAACGGCGTGATCCGCGGTCGGGCCGAGGAGCTCGAGGCGGCAGCCAGAATGCGGGAGACCTCGTGAACGACTCCAGCCTGCTCGTCCGCTTCCTCATCATCTCGCCGCTGCTCATCGTGAGCCTCGTGCTCCACGAGCTGGCTCACGGCTGGGTCGCGTACCTGCTCGGCGATCCCACCGCCAAGGCGCACGGCCGGCTGAGCCTCAACCCGATCAGGCACATGGACCTGCTGGGCACAGCCATGCTCGCCATCACGTTCGTGCTCTCGGGAGGCACCGCGTTCCTCGGCTGGGCCAAGCCGGTGCCGGTGGACCCGCGCTTCTTCAAGGACGGCCAGCGCGGCATGGCGTGGGTGGGAGCCGCCGGACCGGTGACCAACTTCGTCCTGGCGTTCATCGGCATCGGGGCCATCTGGCTGACGTACAAGTCCAGCCTCTACGTCGCCCAGCTCTTCTGGACCTTCACGCTCCTGAACGTGATCCTCGGGACGCTCAACCTGTTTCCCGTCCCGCCGCTCGACGGGTCACGCGTGGTCGGGGGGTTCCTGCCGCGCGAGGCGTACAAGCACTGGGCCGCGCTGGACCGGTACGGCACCTACACGTTCGTCCTGCTCTTCGTCGTGATCTGGCAGGTGCCGGCGTTCTACGACGCGACCATCGGGACTGTGATGGGCTGGTTCGTCAGCCTCCTGCCGGGAGGGTGAGCGTGGCCGGGGCGAGGTTCGAGTGGCGGGAGCGCGACGGCGTCAGCTGGCTCGCGTGGCAGGCGCACGGCGTGCGCGCCGCGTTCCCGGCGCGCACGGGCGGCGTGTCGCCGCCGCCGCTGGACAGCCTCAACCTCGGGTTGTCGGTGAACGACGATCCCGAGGCGGTGCTGGAGAACCGCCGCCGCCTCTGCGCCGCGATCGGCCTGCCCCAGGAGCGACTGGTCGTGCCCGGCCAGGTGCACGGCACGACGCTCAGGTGGGTGGGTGAGGCCGAGGCCGGCCGCGGCGCGTTCGACAGCCCGTCGGTCATCAGGGAACACGACGGGCTGCTGACCGCCGCGGCTGGTCTCGGCCTCGCCATCAGCTACGCCGACTGCGTGCCCATCGTCATCGTGGCGGACGGGGAGGAGGGGCCGGCGTTCTCCACGGTGCACGCCGGCTGGCGCGGCATGATCGCCGGCATCGGCGGCCTGGCGGCGGCGCGGCTCTCGCAAGGCCGCCGCCTGCTCGCGGCCGCCGTCGGGCCCAGCATCGGACCGTGCTGCTTCGCCGTCGACGACGAGCTGCGGCGCCGGTTCGAGGCCCGGTACCCGGGCTCCGCCGGCGCCGGGACGGTCGACCTCTGGCACGCCGCCAGGCTCGACCTGGAGCAGGCCGGCGTGCCGGCGGACGGCATCGACGTCGCCGGCCTGTGCACCTCGTCGGACGCCCGCTTCTTCTCACACCGCCGCGACCAGGGGGCCACAGGGAGGCACCTGGCGATAGCATGGCGGCAGGAAGCGTAGCGCGACTCCAGAAGTAGCGAGCGTAGGCGGGCTGCGGCGTGGGGCACAGAGGCCCCGCACTCCGGAGGTCGCCGAGGAGGAGAGAAGTGGTCAGGCAGTTCATCCCCGATGTGGACATCGTGCGCGACCGGTTCGCGGAGGTCGAAGCGCGGGTCGCCGCGGCCGCCGCCGCGGCCGGCCGCGACAGCTCCCAGGTGCGCGTGCTCGTCGCCACCAAGTACGTGGCTGCCGAGCACCTCGGCGCGCTGCGCGACGCCGGCATCCGCCTCATCGGAGAGAACCGCGCCCAGGACCTCGTGGCCAAGCACGAGTTGTACGGCGACGCCTTCGACTACCACTTCATCGGCCACCTGCAGAGCCGCAAGACCCGGCAGGTGCTCCCGATCGTGACCCTCATCCACTCGGTGTCCAGCACGAGCGTCGTGCAGGAGATCGAGGCCCGCGCCGCGAACGCCACCGACGTGCTGCTGGAGGTCAACATCGGCGACGAGGAGAGCAAGAGCGGCGTGCCGCTCGACGAGGTCGACGCCTTCCTCGAGCAGGCGGCGGCGTATCCCAGGGTGCGCTTCACCGGCCTGATGTGCATGCCGCCGCTGTTCGACGACGCCGAGGGCGCGCGCCCGTACTTCGCTCAGGCGCGCGAGCTCGCCCAACGGCTTTCGGCGCACTGGAGCGGAACGTATACTTTCGACCAGCTATCGATGGGCACGAGTGCCGACTACGAGGTGGCCGTCCAAGAAGGGGCGACCATCGTCCGCGTCGGGAGCGTGCTCTTCTGACCCGTAGGGGAGGGACCTGATGGGCGTAGGCGAGTGGTGGCACAAGACGGCCGTCTACTTCGGCATCGCCGATGACGAGGACGACTACGACGAGGACGAGACCCTTGCGCCGCACGAAGAGCTCGAACGCTCGTACCAGGAGCGCCCGAACGTCCGCAAGTTGAACAGCGGGCGCGGCCGCAACGACTACGACGACATCTTCGCCGACGAGCCTCGCCGGCGGTCGTCGTCGGCGTCTTCGGCCCCCGTCCGCGCCATCGAGCCGGTCCGTCCGGCGCGCGTCGAGGTCCACCTGGTCATCCCCAAGAACTTCAACGACGCCCAGCAGATCGCCGACAAGTTCAAGGTCGACGTGCCGGTGATCATCAACCTGCAGGGCTCGGACACCGAGCTGGCCAAGCGGCTCATCGACTTCTGCAGCGGCCTCACGTACGCGCTCGACGGCGGCATGCAGCGGGTGGGCGAGAAGATCTTCCTGCTCACGCCGCGCAACGTCGAGGTCTCGGCCGAGGAGCGAGCCAGGCTCATTGAGAAGGGCTTCTTCAATCAGTTCTGACGCCGGCAGCGGGCGCGCCTCAGGGCGCCGGCCGACGGCCTCGAGCGCGGGAGCGTCCGCATGAAGGTCGGGTTCATCGGCGCGGGCCACATCGCCCGCGCCCTCGGTGAAGGGTGGAGCAGGCCGGAGCTCGCAGGAGCGCCGGCCCTCACGTATCTGGACGTCGTGCCCGAGGCCGCCGAACGCACCGCCGACGCCACGGGCGCTCAGGTCGCCCCCAGTCTCGCGGCCCTTGTCGAGGGCTCCGACGTCGTCGTCGTCGCGGTGCGGCCCCAGCACGTCGCGCAGGTCCTGGCCGAGGCGGCTCCGCTGCTCGGCCGCCGTCCGCTCGTGTCGGTGGCCGCCGGCGTGAGCCTCGCGACGCTGCGCGCCGCCCTGCCGGCCGACGCCCACGTGGCGCGCGTCATGCCCAACGTGGCGGCCTCGCTCGGCCTCGGCGTGTTCCTCTTCGTGCCCGGCACGCTCGGCGAGCACGAGGCCGCCGTGGGGCAGCTCTTCGCCCTGGCGGGTGAGGTCGTCGTGCTCGACGAGTTGCACTTCGACTCGGCGACGGCGGTAGCGGGCTGCATGCCCGGCATCCTCGCCATGCTCGTGCGGGACTTCGGCCGCGCCGCCGAGCGGCGCGGCCTCGACCCCGACGTGGCCACCCGCCTGGCCGTCGCCGGGGTGCACGGGGCCGCGGCGGTCATCGCTGAGGCAGGCGACCCCGACGCCGTCATCGTGTCGACCGCTACGCCGGGCGGCATGACGGCGGCGGCCATCACCGCGTTCGAAGAACGTGACATCGCAGAGGCGGTGGCGCTCGCCGTGCACGCGGCGGCCGAGCGCGCCAAGGAACTCGCTTAGCCGCGTCGCAACTGGAGAGCACGAGGCGCACGCGCGGTGACGGACCGCGCGACCGGGAGGCACACATGAAGCTCACACCGCTGGACATCCGCCACAAAGAGTTCAAGCGTGGCATGCGCGGCTACGCCGACGTCGAGGTCGACGAGTTCCTGGACGAGATCGCCGACGAGTACGAGCGCCTGTTCAAGGAGAACATCGACCTCCAGGAGCGCGTCGAGAACCTCGAGGAGAAGGTCGCCGGCTACAAGCGCATCGAGGAGACGCTTCAGAAGACGCTCATCAACGCCCAGGCCAGCGCCGAGGAGCAGAAGCAGAACGCCAACAAAGAGGCACAGCTCATCCTGCAGGATGCCGAACTCAAGGCCCGGCAGATGGTGAACGAGGCCTACACGGAGCGCCAGGGCATCGAGCAGAACCTGGCCAAGCTCCGTAGCTCCGAAGAGGACTTCCGCTTCAAGTTCCAGACGCTGCTGGAGGGATACCTGCGGCAGCTCAAGGAGACGCCTGCGACCACTGCGGCACCGGCGGCCGATCCCGCCTCGGACTTCGCCCGCCACGCGGAGGCGATCAAGGAGGCCATCGCGAGGGAGTCCACCCCCACGGCCGCGGCCCCGGTCGCGTCCGCAGTCGAGCCGGCCGCGCGCCTCCGAGGTCCGGCGGCCGGCGCCCTACGTGGCCGATGCCGGCGCGGCGCCCGATCTTGAGCCGCGCCGCATGCCCGACGCGGCGGCGGTCGCGCCGGCGAGAGGACGCGGCGGCGTGCAGGCCGGCGTAGCGCCCGGTGAGCCCGAGGCCGCTCCCGAGACCACCATGGCCCAGGAGCCGCGCGAGGAGGCGGACGACCCCGAGGTCACTGCCGCAGGCCGCGCAGCGGACGCTCCGGCAGCAGATCGCGAACGAGCGACGATCTGCTCGCCGACGTCGACACCGGGGTGAACGAGAACGAGTTCAAGTGGTGAGACCGGGCCGCTCGCCGAGGCGCGCGGCGGCGTCAGTCTGTCCGTCTGGGTGACGCCCGGCGCGCGGCGCAGCGAGCTGGCCGGCGTTGCGGACGGCCGCCTGCGCGTGCGACTGGCCGCGCCGCCCGTGGAGGGGCGCGCCAACGAGGCGCTGGTGCGGTACCTCGCGGACCTGCTGGGCGTGCGCCGCGACGACGTCACCGTGGTGGCCGGCGGCCGCTCCCGGCGCAAGCTGCTCCACCTCACCGGCGTGACCCTTCCCGAGGCGAGGCGTAGACTCGGCCTCTGAACCAGCAAAGGAGTACCCGCATGGCGAAGCTCGCCTACTGCAAGCGCTGCAACGCGACCTACCCTCTCAACATCGTCGTCAGCGACGGTGGCCGGAGCGGCAAGACCAAAGAGCCCACTTGCCCGATGGGGCACACCGACATCAAGGAAGTGGACAGCGTCCCCAAGCCGCGTGGCAAGAAGTAAGCGAGGCTACGCGCTCGCCCTGGTCCTGGCGGCCGCCGTGGTGGTGGCCGACCAGCTGACCAAGTGGCTGGTGCTCCGACAGGCCGGGAGCCTGCCCTGGAAGGGCGCTCTCGGCCTGCATCTCGAAGTCACCTACAACTCCGGGATCTCGTTCAGCCGGTTCGCCGGCGCCGGTGACGTCGTCATCGTCCTCGTCGCCGCCGTGGCCGTGGGCGTGGCCGTCGCGCTGGTGTTCGCGCCGCCCCGGTACCGGCCGGCCTTGGGTGTCATCCTCGGAGGAGCGGTGGGCAATCTCATCGACCGCATGCGGTTCGACGGCGCGGTGCTGGACTTCATCGGGTTCTACACCTGGCCCCAGTTCAACATCGCCGACGCCGCCATCGTGATCGGCACGATCCTCGTCGGGGTGCAGGTTGTCTTCGGCCGGCACGAGTGACGGCGGCGCGTTCTCGGCCGGCCCGGAGGATGAGGGCCGGCGCCTCGACGTGGTGATCGCCGGCCGCGCCGGGCTGAGCCGGGCGGGAGCGCAGAAGCTCATCGCCGACGGCCGCGTCCTGGTGGAGGGCGAGCCGGCGCCCAAGAAGCACCTCGTGCGCGCCGGCGAGCGGGTGTCGTGGCAGGCCCCGCCGGAGCCGGAGTCGCGACTGACGGCGGAGGAGGTCCCCTTCGCCGTCGTCTATCAGGACGACTGGCTGCTCGTGGTGGACAAGCCGGCCGGCGTGGTGGTGCATCCGGCGCCGGGCCACGAGCACGGCACACTGGCTCAGGGGCTGGTGGCCGAGGGGGCGCGCGGAGGGCACGAGTCGCGCCCCGGCATCGTCCACCGGCTCGACAAGGACACCTCCGGCCTCCTCATCGTCGCGCGCCGCGACGACGCCTATCGCGCGCTGGTCGCCGCCATGGAGCGGCGCGACATCCACCGCACCTACGTCGCCCTGCTCAAGGGGGACCTGCCGCAGGACGAGGGCACCATCGACGCGCCCATCGGGCGCCACCTGCGCGACCGCAAGCGCATGTCGCTGCACACCGCCGCCGGCAAACGGGCGGTGACGCACTTCCACGTGCTCGGCCGCGCCGGCGGGTTCACGCTGACGCGCGTGCGCCTCGAGACGGGCCGCACGCACCAGATCCGCGTGCACTTCTCGGCGCTCGGCTACCCGGTGGCCGGCGACGTGCAGTACGGCCGGCCACCCCGGCCGGAGGGCCTGGAACGCCAGTTCCTGCACGCCGCCCGCCTGGCGTTCCCGCACCCGGAGGACGGGCGGGAGATCGAGCTGCGCCAGCCCGCTCCCGCCGGATCTCTCGGCGTTCCTCGAGACGCTCGGCCTGCCGCCGCAGCCGCTGCGCTGACTCGTCCGCGCAGCCGGAACGATTTGGTCCGCGCGGCTCCTTGTCGCCGGGCCCGCGCGCCTGCTACAGTACCTCTCGACCTTTAATCCACGTCCCGAGAGACGGAAAGGGGGTGCAGCGTTGCCGTACGCCGACAGGTGAACACGGCGGCGCTATTTTTTTATGCCTGAACCCAGACCATCCACAGAGACCGTCGTCCTGACGGCCGAGCAGATGTCGCGCACCATCACGCGCATCGCGCACGAGATCCTGGAGAAGAACCCCGGCGAGGAGAAGCTCGCCGTCGTGGGCATCCACACGCGCGGCGCCTTCCTCGGCGCGCGCATCCACAAGCTGCTCTGCGAGGTCGGCGGACGCGAGTACGCGGACGGCAACCTCGACATCTCCTTCTACCGCGACGACGTCGCCGCGCGCGGCGCGGTGGGCGTCATCCCCAGCACGCCGCAGCCGGTGGTCAAGGACACCGACCTGCCGTTCACCATCGACGGCGCGCGCATCGTCCTCGTCGACGACGTCCTCTACACGGGGCGCACCATCCGCGCCGCCATCGACGCCCTGTTCGACTACGGGCGGCCGGCGGCGGTGCAGCTCGCGGTCCTCGTGGACCGCGGTCACCGCGAGCTCCCCATCCGGCCCGACTACGTCGGCAAGAACCTGCCCACCGCCCCGCGCGAGCGCATCAGCGTGCGGGTCGAGGAGTGCGACGGCGTCGACGAGGTCGTCCTCGTGCGCAAGGAGGCTTGATCCATGCCCAAAAGAGACCTGATCAGCATCGAGGACCTCTCGCGGGCTGACGTCGAACTGCTCCTGGACACCGCTGAGAGCTTCCTGCCGGTGCTGGAGCGCGACATCAAGAAGGTCCCGACGCTCCGCGGGCGCACCATCGTCAACCTGTTCTGGGAGGCCTCGACGCGCACCTCGTCGAGCTTCGACCTCGCCGCCAAGCGCCTCTCGGCCGACACTCTGGCCCTCAAGGCCAGCGGCTCGGCCGTCGAGAAGGGCGAGACGCTCAAGGACACGGCGATCACGCTGAGCGCCTACTCGCCCGACATCATCGTCATGCGGCACCCGAGCGCCGGCGCCTGCCAGACGCTCTCGGCCAACACCGAGGCGAGCGTCATCAACGCCGGCGACGGCAAGCACCAGCACCCCACGCAGTGCCTGCTCGACCTCTTCAGCATGCGCCAGAACCTCGGCCGCGAGCTCGACGGGCTCAAGGTCTTCATCATCGGCGACATCCTGCACAGCCGCGTGGCGCGCAGCGACATCATGGGCTTCCAGATGCTCGGCATGGACGTCACCCTGGTGGCGCCGCCGACGCTCATGCCGCGCGGCATCGAGGAGATGGGGGTCAAGGTCGAGTACGACCTCTCCAACCTCAAGGACGCCGACGTCATCTACCTGCTCCGCATCCAGAAGGAGCGCATCAAGCCCGGCTCGGCCTACCTGCCGTCCCTGCGCGAGTACGCGCAGCTCTGGGGCATCTCGCAGGCGCGGCTCGGACCCAAGCAGAGGGTCATGCACCCCGGTCCCATCAACCGCGGCGTCGAGATCGCCTCGGACATCGCCGACGACGACGAGAACCTGATCGCCCACCAGGTCTTCAGCGGCCTGGCCGTGCGGATGGCGATCCTGTACAGGACCATCGTCGGCTACAGCGACGGTGCTGCGGATGGGGAGGTGCTCTGATGGAACGGACGTGGTGCAAGCCCCTCCCGGCGGCCGAACTGCTGATCAAGGGCGGTCGCGTCGTCGACCCTGAGACCGGCGTCGACGCCGTCCAGGACGTGCTGGTCAAGAAGGGCAAGGTCGCCGAGGTCGGCAAGGACCTCAAGGCCGGCAAGAACACCCGCGTGGTCGACGCCGCAGGGCATGCTGGTCCTGCCCGGGTTCGTCGACCTGCACGCGCACTTCCGCACGCCCGGCCGCGAGGACGAGGAGGACATCGCGACCGCCTCTGCCGCCGCCGCCGCCGGCGGCTACGTGGCCGCCTTCGGCATGGCCAACACCGACCCGGTGGTCGACAACGCCGCCGTGTTCAAGGGTCTCGTGCAACTGGCCGGCCAGGACGCGGTGGTCCCGGTCGGATTCTTCGCCGCGGTCACCAAGGGGCTCGGCCGGCGAGGAGCTCACGGAGATGGGCGAGCTCGGCGCCGCCGGCGCCGTCGGCTTCAGCGACGACGGCCTGCCGCTGCCCAACGCCGCCATCACCCGGCGCGCGCTGCAGTACGTCAAGGTCAGCAGGCGCTTCGTGGCCATCCACGCGCAGGACGCCTCGCTCTTCAAGGGCGGGCAGATGCACGAGGGGCCCGTCTCGGCCCGCCTCGGCCTCACCGGCATCCCGGACCTCTGCGAGAGCCTGGACGTCTCGCGCACGCTCGACATCGCCGCCTACGAGGACGCCGACCTCCACGTGTGCCACGTGAGCACCGAGAAGTCGCTCGCCGCCATCGCCCGCGCCAAGGAGGCCGGCGTGCGGGTCACCTCGGAGGTCACGCCGCACCACCTCACGCTCAACGACGAGCGCATCGCGTCGCTCGACCCCAACCTCAAGATGAACCCGCCGCTGCGCGCCGAGAGCGACCGCAAGGCGCTCGTCGAGGCGCTCAGGAGCGGCCTGGTCGACTGCGTCGCCACGGACCACGCGCCTCACGCCATCGAGGAGAAGGACGTGCCCTACGAGGAGGCGCGTGTTCGGCTGCATCGGTCTGGAGACCGCCTTCAGCGTGCTGCACACGGCAGCTGGTCGAGTCCGGTGAACTGGACCTGGCCACGCTCGTCACCCGCATGAGCGGCGCCCCGGCGCGCATCGCCGGCCTGGACGCGCCGTCCATCGCCGCGGGCGCGGTCGCCGACCTGTGCGTCGTCGACCCGGCGGCCGAGTGGACGGTCACGCCGGACGCCCTGCAGTCGCGCTCCTGGAACTCCCCCTGGCTGGGGCAGGAGCTCACCGGCAAGGTCCGCCTCACCGTGGCCGCCGGCCGCGTCGCTTGGGACGACCTTGCCTAGTCCGGCCGTCATCGTGCTCGAGGACGGCCGCGTCTTCTCCGGCGAGGCGCTCGCCGGGTCGGGCTCCGTGGGTGGCGAGATCGTGTTCAACACGAGCATGTCCGGCTACCAGGAGATCGCCACCGACCCGTCCTACTGCGGCCAGCTCATCACCTACACGTTCCCGATGAACGGCAACTACGGCGCCGACGCCGACCGCGACGAGTCCGGCAAGGCCCACGCGCGCGCCATCATCGCCAGGGAGCTCACCAACTACCGCTTCAACCGCTCGTCACGCCAGACGTGGCTGGACTGGCTCGCCGAGCACGGCGTGCTGGCCGTCACGCGGCGTGGACACGCGCGCCCTCACGCGGCACATCCGCGAGAAGGGCGCGCTGCGCGCCGTGGTCAGCACCGACGTGCAGGACGTCAAGCACCTGCGCAAGGCCGCCCTGGGCCTGCCCGGCATGGGCGGCCTCGACCTCGCCAAGGTCGTCACCTGCGAGAAGACGTACGAGGCGCCGGCTCCCGAAGGGGCGCCGGCGCCCGACCTGCACGTGGTCGCCTACGACTACGGCATCAAGCGCTCCATGCTCGGCTACCTCGCCGGCTGCGGGTTCCGCGTCACCGTGGTGCCGGGCAACACGAGCGCCCAGAAGGTCCTCAAGATGGAGCCCGACGGCGTGTTCCTGAGCAACGGCCCGGGCGACCCGGCCGCCGTGACGTACGGCGTCAAGGCCATCGAGCGGCTCCTGGGCAAGGTGCCGATCTTCGGCATCTGCCTGGGCCACCAGCTCCTGGCGCAGGCGCTCGGCCTCAAGACCTTCAAGCTCAAGTTCGGCCACCGCGGCGCCAACCACCCGGTCAAGGACCTGCGCACCGGCGTCATCGAGATCACGACGCAGAACCACGGGTTCGCGGTCAAGGACGACAAGGTCCCCGGCGCCGAGATCACCCACCTCAATCTCAACGACGGCACGGTGGAGGGCGTCGCCTCACCGCGATCGCTACGCCTTCTCCGTGCAGTACCACCCCGAGTCCACGCCGGGGCCGCACGACTCGCTGTACCTGTTCGAGCGCTTCCGCGACGAGATCGACCGCTTCAAGCGGGGAGGGGACGCCTGATGCCGCGCCGCGAAGACCTCCACAAGATCCTCATCATCGGCTCCGGGCCCATCGTCATCGGGCAGGCCTGCGAGTTCGACTACTCCGGCACCCAGGCCTGCAAGGTCCTGCTCGACGAGGGCTACGAGGTCGTGCTCGTCAACAGCAACCCGGCGACGATCATGACCGACCCGGCGTTCGCGACGCGCACGTACATCGAGCCGCTCGACCTCGCCACGCTCACGCGCATCATCGAGGTCGAGCGCCCGGACGCCCTGCTGCCCACGCTCGG
The DNA here is from genome assembly GCA_963747935.1 of uncultured Thermoleophilia bacterium. Lineage (GTDB taxonomy): Bacteria > Actinomycetota > Thermoleophilia > UBA2241 > UBA2241 > CAIXSE01. The sequence goes on from CAVVGY010000009.1 coordinate 69,215, forward strand.
CGGGCAGACGGCGCTCAACCTGGCCATGGAGCTCAAGGCCGCCGGGGTGCTCGACCTCTGGGAGGTCGAGATGATCGGCGCCGACGAGAAGGCCATCCACCGCGCCGAGGACCGCCTCGAGTTCCGCACCGCCATGGACGAGATCGGCCTGCGCACGCCGCGCAGCATGCTGGCCGAGACCATGGACGAGGCCGAGGCCGCCCGCGAGGAGCTCGGCCTCCCGCTCGTCATCCGCCCGGCGTACACGCTCGGCGGCTCCGGCGGCGGCATCGCCTACGACACCGAGAGCTTCCGCCGCATCTGCGAGCAGGGGCTCAGTCTCAGTCCCATCTCGCAGGTCCTGCTCGAGGAGTCGGTGGTCGGCTGGCACGAGTTCGAGCTCGAGGTCATGCGCGACCACGCGGACAACGTGGTCATCATCTGCTCCATCGAGAACATCGACCCCATGGGCGTGCACACCGGCGACAGCGTCACCGTCGCGCCGGCGCTCACGCTCACCGACGCGCAGTACCAGGAGCTCCGCGACGCCTCCAAGGCCATCATCCGCAAGATCGGCGTCGACACCGGCGGCAGCAACTGCCAGTTCGCCGTCAACCCGGAGACCGGCGAGGTCGTGGTCATCGAGATGAACCCGCGCGTCTCGCGCAGTTCCGCCCTCGCGTCCAAGGCCACCGGCTTCCCGATCGCCAAGATCGCCGCCCGCCTGGCCGTGGGCTACACGCTCGACGAGATCGACAACGACATCACGCGCAAGACCCCCGCCTGCTTCGAGCCCACGCTCGACTACGTGGTGGTCAAGATGCCGCGCTGGGCGTTCGAGAAGTTCCCGCTCTCCGACCGCGAGCTCACCACGCACATGAAGAGCGTGGGGGAGGCCATGGCCATCGGGCGCACGCTCAAGGAGGCCTTCCAGAAGGCCATGCGCTCGCGCGAGCTGGACACGCCGACCGACCTGCCGGCGTCGCCGCAGGAGCTGCGCAAGGCGCTCGCCATCCCTACGGCTGAGCGGTACGAGCTGGTGCTGCACGCGTTCCGCCAGAAGATGAGCGTGGACGAGGTGCACGAGCTCACCGGCATCTCGCCGTTCTTCCTCAGCGAGCTCGCCGACATCGTGGAGCTCGAGAGGGAGGTGCGCGAGGCGCCGCGCCTCACGCCGGAGCTGCTGCGGCGCATGAAGCGCTTCGGCTTCAGCGACAAGCGTCTCGGCGAGCTCACCGGCCGCGGCGAGCGCGAGGTGCGCGCGCTGCGCATCGAGCACGACATCCTGCCGGTGTACAAGGCCGTGGACACCTGCGCCGCCGAGTTCGAGGCCGAGACCCCGTACTTCTACTCCACGTACGAGGAGGAGAACGAGGCCGCGCCGGGCGACAAGGAGCGCGTGGTCATCCTCGGCTCCGGGCCCAACCGCATCGGCCAGGGCATCGAGTTCGACTACTGCTGCGTGCACGCCGCGCTCACGGCGCGCGAGCAGGGGTACGAGGCGGTCATGGTCAACTGCAACCCGGAGACGGTGAGCACCGACTACGACATCTCCGACCGTCTCTACTTCGAGCCGCTCACCTTCGAGGACGTCGCCAACATCGTCGCCAACGAGCGGCCCAAGGGCGTCATCGTGCAGTTCGGCGGCCAGACGCCGCTCAAGATCGCCCGGCAGCTCGCGGAGGCCGGCATCCCGATCCTCGGCACGCCGCAGGAGTCCATCGACCTCGCCGAGGACCGCGGGCGGTTCGGCGGGCTGCTCGAGGAGCTCGGCGTCCACTGTCCCGAATACGGACTGGCCACGAACGCCGCGGAGGCGGCCGAGGTGGCCGCCAGGGTGGGCTACCCGCTGCTCGTGCGGCCCTCCTACGTGCTCGGCGGCCGGGCCATGCAGATCGTGTACGGCCCGCAGGAGCTCGAGCACTACATGCGCACGGCCGTCAGCGTCAGTCCCGAGCACCCCGTGCTCATCGACAAGTTCCTCGAGGACGCCATCGAAGTGGACGTCGACGCCATCTGCGACGGCGAGGACGTCTACATCGGCGCCGTCATGCAGCACGTCGAGGAGGCCGGCGTGCACTCCGGCGACTCCGCCTGCGTCATCCCGTCCATCTCGCTCGGCGAAGGCACGCTCGAGCAGGTGCGCAAGCAGACCAGGGCGCTCGCGCTCGGACTCGGGGTGCTCGGGCTCATCAACGTGCAGTTCGCCTACCAGAGCTACCAGCTGTACGTGCTCGAGGTGAACCCGCGCGGCTCACGCACGGTGCCGTTCGTCAGCAAGGCGACCGGCATCCCCATGGCACAGATCGCGACGCGCGTGATCCTCGGCGAGTCGCTCAAGTCCATGGGCCTGGAGCGGCGCGTGCCCGAGTACGTGAGCGTCAAGGAGGCCGTGCTGCCGTTCAGCCGGTTCCCCGGCACCGACACGCAGCTCGGACCGGAGATGAAGTCCACCGGCGAGGTCATGGGCATCGCCGAGGCGTTCCCGGCCGCGTTCGGCAAGGCGGTGGCCGCGGCCGGCATGCCGCTGCCCACCGAGGGCGACGTGTTCCTCTCGGTCTGCGACAGCGACAAGTCGGCGGCCACCATCCTCGCGCAGCGGCTGCACATGCTCGGGTTCACCATCTACGCCACGCGGGGCACCGCTACGGCCCTCACCAGCCTGGGCATCCCCGTGAACGTGGTGAACAAGGTGTTCCAGGGCGAGCCCAACGTCGTCAATCTCATCGAGAGCGGCCAGATCGGCCTCGTGATCAACACGCCGTTCGGTCGCGGCGCCCGCGCCGACGGCTACGAGATCCGCACCACGGCGCTGCGCAAGGGCATCGCGTCCATCACCACTCTCGCCGGCGCGTCCGCGGCCGTTTCCGCCATCGAGGCGGCCAAACGGCCGAAGGTGCAGGTACACTGTCTGCAGGACCTGCACGCGGCTGCGGACGGTTCATGAGCGCTGAGGCTGCACACACGCACGAGGACCACGCACAGTGGGCGGAGACGTCCCACTGCCGGGTCGCGTCCATGCGGCACTTCGGCTCCTTCGCCGCGGTCGAGCTCATCGCCCCCAAGGTGGCGCGGCGGGCGGCTCCCGGGCAGTTCGTCATGGTCACCGTGCCCGGGGGCGGATTCCTGCTGCGGCGGCCCATCTCCCTGTTCGCCGTCCACGGCGACCGCCTGAGCCTGCTCGTCGAGGCACGGGGCTCGGGCTCGGACAAGCTCACGCAGCTCGATGTGGGAGACGCCGTGGACGTCGCCGGCCCGCTGGGCAGCGCGTTCCCGGTGGAGGGCGTCACCAACGCGCTGCTCGTCGGCGGAGGCATCGGCTGCGCGCCGCTGCAGTGCCTGGCCGACGCGCTCGCCGCGGAGGGGGCGCAGGTCACCGCGGCGTTCGGCTTCCGCGACTTCCGCTCCGCCCGCGCCGCGGGCGCGTTCACCATCGACCGCCTCTGGGTGGCCACCGAGGACGGCAGCGTGGGGAGGGCCGGCACGGTGCTCCACCTGCTCGCCGCCCTCGACGTGGCGCCCGGCACCACCGTCTACGCCTGCGGACCCACGCCCATGATCGCGGCGGTGCAGCGCTGGACGTTCGCCGAGGGCCTGCGCGGCTACGTCTCGCTGGAGGCGCACATGGCCTGCGGCACGGGGTCGTGCCACGGCTGCGTGGTCGACACGGCGCGCGGCAAGCTTCGCGTGTGCAGCGAGGGGCCGGTGTTCCGGCTGGACGAGGTCACGCCGTAATGGCGGCCGACCTCTCCGTGCGGCTCGGGCCGATCGAGCTCGCGCACCCGCTCGTGGACGCGTCCGGTACGTTCGACCTGCTCGAGTACGCGCGGCGCTACGACGGCGACTACTTCGCAGACTTCCCGTTTGCGGCCTACGTGCCCAAGACCGTCACCGCCGACGCGCGCACCGGCAACCCGGCGCCGCGCGTCACCGAGACCCCGGCCGGCATGATCAACGCCATCGGCCTCGAGAACCCGGGCATCCACACCTGGATCACGCACCTGCCGGAGTGGGCGGCCCTTGAGCAGCCCGTGATCGTGAGCGTCGGCGGCAACGATCCGGAGCAGTATGCCGCCGTGGTGCGTGCGCTCGAGGAGTATCTGGCGACCGCCCCCACCGGCGAGGCCCCGCGTATCGAGGGCTACGAGCTCAACATCTCGTGCCCCAACGTCTCCAGCGGTCTCCAGATCGGGGCCGATCCTGTGGCCACACGAGAGGTGCTGGCTGCGTGCCGCGAGGCCACCTCGCGTTTTCTGCTCGCCAAGCTCACGCCCAACGTCCGCGACGTCACCGAGATCGGCGGAGCGGCCCTGGAGGCCGGCGCCGACGGCCTCTCTCTCGTCAACACCTTCAAGGCGATGGTCCTCGACCGCCAGACGCTCAAGCCGTTCCTCGGCAACCGCACGGGCGGGCTCTGTGGACCCGCGATCAAGCCCATCGCCCTGCGCATGGTCGCCGAGGTGGCGCAGGCGTTTCCCGATGCGCCGGTCGTCGGCATGGGCGGCGTGATGACCGGCATGGACGCGCTCGAGTTCATCGCCTGCGGCGCGACGGCTGTGGCGGTGGGCGCCGCCAACTTCACCTCGTTCGAGGCGCCCGTGCGGATCCTTCAGGAGTTCCGCGACGAGCTCGAGGCGCACGGGTTCGCGTCGGTCGCCGAGGCGCGCGGGGCGGCGCTTCACGCCTGAGCGCCTGGGCCTGCGGCGGCCTGCGCCCACAGACGCAGGATCGGCGCCAAGATCTCGCGCCAGAACGGCGCGACCGTGGTCAGAGGGGTGACGGTTCGGCCACCGAACCCGGCATGGGCACGACCTGCAGGTCCGGCAGTTCTGCCGCCGGGATGCTGAGCAGCGTCGGCATCCGCGCGTCCTCGTCGATGACCCTGACAAGGTAGACCACACCGCCGGCTCTCTCGATACGCTCCAGGACGGTCGCGCGGACGCCGCTGTTCAGCAGAACCGTCAACCCGATCGGATCGGGTACCCCCACGCGCCCCCCTCGCTGGCCCTACAGAGCCCAACGAGCGGCGGGCGCGATACTTAGCGCCACGAGGAGTCTCAGGCCACCATCTGCTTCCCGTGCTCGGCACCAGGCTCATCGGCCGGCTCGACGGCGAAAAAGTATGGAGATGGAGGGACTTTGCGGGACCGCACGGAGGCCGAAACCGCCTTGCAGGCACGGTCCGTCCCGACATATACTCTCGCGCGATGTCCGCCTCCTCTTCCAAGCAGTTCAACACGGCCCCGGCCCGGTCGCTCGGCCAGCGCATGGACGCGCTGGGCAAGGCCAACGAGGTCCGCAGCCGCCGCGCGACGCTCAAATCCGACCTCAAGCACGGTCGCATGAGCATCAACGAGATCCTCGCCGCGCCGCCCGAGTACCTGCTCACCGCCAAGGTCGCGGACCTGCTCATGGCCGCCCCCAAGTGCGGCCGCGTCAAGTCCGCGCGCATCATGGAGCAGTGCCGCATCAGCCCGAGCAAGACCGTCGGCGGTCTCTCGGAGCGCCAGCGGCACGAACTGCTCGCCTACTTCGGAGGCTGACCCATCCCGGCAGTGTTCGTCATCTCGGGGCCCTCGGGCGCCGGGAAGGGGACCGTCATCGCCCTCGTCCGCCAGCGGCTCGACCACGTGGTGACGTCGGTGTCGGCCACCACCCGCGCACCCAGGCCCGGCGAGGCCGACGGCCGGGAGTACCACTTTCTCGACGAGCAGGCGTTTCGCGTCGCCGTGGCGGCGGGGGACTTCCTGGAATGGGTAGAGTACAGTGGGAACCTGTACGGAACGCTCCGCAGTGAGGTGGAGCGCAAGGTCGCGGCCGGCGACGACGTGATCCTCGAGATCGAGCTCATCGGCGCGCGGGCCGTGCGCAAGACCATGCCGGAGGCCATCTCGGTGTTCATCGCACCACCGAGCATGGCCGAGCTCGCGCAGCGGCTTCGCGGCCGCGGCACGGAGACGGCGGCCGCCATCGCGAAGCGTCTGCACAGGGCGGAGGCCGAGGTCGCCGCAGCAAAGGAGTTCGACCACGTCGTGGTGAACGACGAGGCTGGGCGCGCCGCCGACGAGGTGGCCGCCATCATCGAAGCGCAGAGGAAGGAACACTAAGTGGATAAGCCCCGCATCGACGAGCTGCTCCCGCACGCGGACGGCTCTCGCTACGAACTCGTCATGATCGCCGCCAAGCGCGCGCGGCAGATCAACAACTACTACCACAGCCTTGGCGAGAACACGCTCGGGCTCGAGGAGCTCACGCCGCCGCTCATCACGACGCGCAGCACGAACCTCCTCACCATCGCCTTCGAGGAGATCGTCGACAACAAGATCGACCACGAGACGCCTGACTGAGTGAGCCGTCGGTGAGCGACGTCCCCACCATGCATGCCGCCCGCACCGTGCTCGTCGGTGTCACGGGCGGCATCGCCATCTACAAGGCCGTCGAGCTGGTACGCGGCCTGGTCAAGGACGGGTACCAGCCGCTGGTCGTGACCACTGAGGCCGCCCAGCGCTTCGTCATGCCGCTCACCTTCGCCGCCGTCTCGCAGGCGCCGGTGCTGGACGACCAGAGCGCCTGGCAGGCCAGCGGCGGCTGGTTCCAGCACATCGAGGCGGCCCGGCAGGCGAGCGTGATGGTCGTGGCTCCCGCCACCGCCAACACGCTCGCCAAGATGGCCGCCGGCATGGCCGACAACCTGCTCACGGCCATCTACCTCGCATTCCGCGGCCCCGTGATCGTCGCGCCCACCATGAACTGGGCGATGAACGAGCACGCCGCCACGCGTCGAGAACCTCCGCGTGCTCGCGGAGCGTGGGGTGGAGGTGCTGCCCACCGAGAGCGGCGAGCTCGCCTGCGGCGAAGAGGGATCGGGGCGGATGGCATCTCCTGAGGCCATCCGCATGGCCGTGCGCCGAGCGCTCGCGGCCTCTGCGTCGGGGCCGCTGGCCGGCAAGAAGGTCGTCGTCACCTCCGGTGGCACGCGCGAGCGCATCGACGCCGTGCGCTTCATCGGCAACCGCTCCAGCGGCAAGATGGGGCGCGCGGTGGCCGACGAGGCCTACCTGCGCGGCGCCCAGGTCACGCTCGTCACGACGCAGCCCGCCGAGGGCGCGGTGTACAACGTGGTGCCGGTAGAGAGCGCCGCTGAGATGGCCGCGGCCGTCTCCGAGGCCGTGCGCGACGCGGACGTCCTCGTCATGGCGGCGGCTGTGGCCGACTTCCGACCGCAGGACGAAGAGGGTGGCAAGATCGAACGCGGCGACCGCGAGACGCTCACGCTCCAGCTCGTGCGCACCGTGGACGTGCTCGCGTCCACCGCCCGTCCCGGGCTCTTCCGCGTCGGCTTCGCCGCGGAGGCCGGCCCGCGCCTCGACCGCGCCCGGGCCAAGAAGGCCGCCAAGGGCGTCGACCTCCTCGTCTTCAACGACATCCTCGCCGAGGGCGTGGGCATCGGCTCGGACGAGAACGAGATCACCATCCTCACGCCGGACGCCGAGGTGCACGTACCGCGCACGACCAAGACGGCCTGCGCGGCCGCCATCGCCGACCACATCGAGCAGGGGCTGTCGCGGTGACGCTCGAGCGCGCACCGGTACTGGCAGAGGTCGAGTCACGCGTCACCAACGAGAACCTGCGCCGGCACATGCTGGCCACCGAGGCGATCATGCGCGCGCTCGCCGTGCACTTCGGCGAGGACGCGGACGTCTGGGGCCTGGCCGGCCTCGGGCACGACCTGGACACGGAGGAGACCGAGGACGACGTCACGCGGCACGGCGCCCTCGCCGCGGAGACGCTGCGGGGTCTCGGGCTGCCCGAAGAAGCCGTGCATGCCGTGGCTGCGCACAACCCGGACACCGGTGTCGAGGCGACCGAACGGATCGACGTGGCTCTGGTGGCGGCGGACCAGCTCAGCGGCCTCATCACCGCGGCGGCGCTCGTCCGCCCGGAGAAGGACCTCGCCGGCGTCAAGCTCAAGTCGGTGCGCAAGCGATACCGCGAGGGCGCGTTCGCGCGCGGGGTCGACCGGGAGTCGATCGCCCGCTGTGCAGAGCTGGGTCTCGACCTCGACGAGTTCCTCGCCCTCGGGCTCGAGGCCATGCAGGCCGTCGCGCCCGATCTCGGCCTCTGAGAGCGCCCGTGGAGTCAGTCGAGCGCCGCGTCCCCGAGTTCAGCGAGAGCAGCGAGGCCTACACGCTGTTCCGCCGCGGCGCGGAGTTCCTGGACGACGGCCACCCGGCACAGGCGTCCCTGTACCTGTCCCGCGCCTTGAGCCTCGAGCCTGGCAAGAACTCCATCCGCGAGGCCCTCGCCCGCGCCGAATTCGCGCTGGGGCGCTACGAGCACGCCGCTCAACTCTTTGAAGAGGTGGTCGAGACGGCGCCCGTCAACGACTACGCCCACTACGCGCTCGCGCGCTGCCTGCGCCTGCTGGGGCGCAGGGAAGAGGCGCGGGCCCACCTGCGGCTGGCCCGCGCCCTGCACCCCGCCTGCGAGACCTACCGCAAGCCGCTCGACGGCGTCGACTGACCGGCGCCGGGCGGGTCTCCACGGCCCGGGGGCTCAGCCGGGCAGGGCGGGCGGAGGCGGCGTCCCGTGAGTCTCCTGCTGCGGCGGGACGACGGGCACGGCCGGCAGCGCCGGGTCCGAAGGCGCTCCGCTCTGCGACCGTGCGAGCGCGTGGACCGGGAGCCCGTCGGGGCCTCCGGGTCGCTGCGCCAGCGCCTCCGGCCCCACGTGCGCCATGTCCAGCAGAACCTTGATGCGCTCCGAGATCGGCGGGTGGGTGTCGAACACGCCGGTGATCTCTTTCGCCTTCTTGAGCGGGTTGGCGATGTAGAGGTGCGCGGTGGCGCGGTTGGCGTGCCGCAGCTTCCCGGGGTCTGAGGCGATGTCGTTCAGGGCGCGAGCGAGACCCAGCGGATTCCGCGTGAGCTCCACTGCGGAGGCGTCGGCGAGGTACTCGCGCCGCCGCGACACGGCGAACTGCACGCCGTAGGCGGCAAGCGGGGCGAGGATCGCGAGCACGAGCGCGACGATCATGAAGATGGCCTGCCCCTGGTCGCCGCCGGAGCCGCCTCCGCCGCGCCGGCGGCCCATGCCGCCCCAGAAGCTCCAGCGAAGGAAGAAGTCGGCGATGAGCGCGATCATGCCCACCAGGATGCCGACCAGGGTCTCGAAGCGGATGTCGTAGTTGCGGATGTGCGACATCTCGTGGGCGATCACGCCCTGGAGTTCCTCGCGGTCCAGCCGGTCGAGCAGGCCTTTGGTCACGGCGACCGACGCGTGCTGCGGGTCGCGCCCGGTCGCCAGCGCATTCGGCGCGGCCTCGTCGAGCACGTACACCGCCGGCACCTGAGGCAGGCCGGCGGCGATCGTCATCTCCTCGACGATGTTGTAGAGCTGCGGCTCCTCGGCGTGCGTGACGCGGCGGGCGCCGCTGACCGCCAGGATCATCCTGTCACCGCTGTAGTAGCCGATGATGCTCCACACGATGGCGGCGATGCCGAACACGCCCAGCAGGCCGATGCCGCCGGAGGAGCCGCCCAGCGTCGCGTAGCCTATGGCGAAGCCCAGCGCCGCGAGGATGGCGACGACCAGGCCGGCGAGCAGCCAGGACGCTCGGCGGTTGCGGGCGATCTGTTCGTACATGCGACCCTGCTGCTGGGCGGTACCGGTCTACCTGAGATCGACGGCGGGAACGGCGCGGTCGCTCTCGGGCGCCTCGAAGAACTGCCGCGTGGTGAAGTTGAACATCCCGGCGATGAGGTTGGACGGGAACATCTGGATCTTGTTGTTATAGGTGAGCACGCTGTCGTTGTAGAACTGCCGCGCGAAGGCGATCTTGTTCTCCGTGGACGTGAGCTCCTCCTGGAGTTGCATGACGTTCTGGTTGGCCTTGAGGTCCGGGTAGTTCTCGGTCACGGCGAACAGGCTCTTGAGCGTGCCGGTGAGGATGTTCTCGGCCTCGGCCTGCGCCTGCGGGCCCTGCTTGCCGGCGTCGATCGCCGCCGCGCGCGCCTGGGTGACGGCCGTGAGCGTGTCCTGCTCGTAGGCCATGTAGTCCTTGACCGACTCGACCAGGTTGGGGATGAGATCGTGCCGGCGCTTGAGCTGCACCTCGATCTGGCTCCACGAGTTGTCGACCTGGTTGCGGCGCTTGACGAGCCCGTTGTACATGCCGGCCAGTATGGCGACGATCGCGACCACGATGACGATGAGGACGATGACGGCGATCAAGCGGCGCTCCTTTCGTTGTTCCGTGCTATGTGCGTAGTGTACGCCACCGGGGAGAACCCACCAGGTGTGCGTGTGACACAGCCGCACGGCTTCACTATCCTAGGTTCCCATGAAGGCGCGTACCCGAGACATCATCTTCCTGGCCGCCGGCCTTGCCGTGCTGCTCGCCGCCGTGATCGGCGGGTACTCCGTGGTGCGCGCCCGCGCCGCAGGCTCGGGCGCGTCCCAGTCCCTGGCGCCGGTGCCTTCTCCTACGCCGGGGGCCTCCGGCGCCCCCGCGCCGCAGTACGAGCGCTGGACCGTGGGCAAGGCCGCGGGCCGGTGGTCGTCTACACGCAGCGCCAGCACGTCCGCGCCGGTCAAGACCCAACTCGGCAAGCTCAACCAGAACGGCTACCCGATGCTGGTGCTGGTCGACTCGATCAAAGGACGTGGGCGGCAAGGTCTGGTACAGCGTCTGGGTGCGCGATGCGCCCCAACGGGACGCGCGGCTGGGTCCCCGAGGACAAGCTCGCCTTCTACACCACCTCCGTCCAAGATCATCATCGACCTGTCGGAGCGCAAGCTCTACGTGTACAAGCGGCGGGGCGAGGGCATCGCCAAGTACAGCGTCGCGGTCGGCAGGCCGGGCCTGTCAGCACGCCCACGGGCTTCTACTACATCGACGCAGAAGCTCAAGCCGTCCACGACCCGAACGGGGTGTACGGAGTGCTGGCGATCGGCATCAGCGCGTTCCAGCCCAAGCTTGCGACTGGCGAGCAGGGCGGTCCGGTCGCGATCCACGGGACCAACGAGCCGTGGCTCATCGGCAAGGCGATCAGCCACGGGTGCGTGCGCATGACCAACAAAGACGTACTCAAGGAAGTGAGCCGCCGGTGCCGGCGGGCAGCCCGGTCGAGATCGTCAAGTAGCGGGGCTCACCAGTACTCTCCCTGGTGCAGGAGCATGTCGTGGGCCTTGCACTTGGGGCACGTGTACGACGCGGCCTTCTCGAGGAAGAAGAGTTCGCTCCCGCAGATCACGCAACGGAACTCGTCCACGTGGATGTCGGCGCCGGTCATGTCGACCTCGGCGATGATGCCGCACTCCACGCAGTAGGAGGGCATGAAGCGCTGGCGCGGGTCGTACACGCTGACCCCCCAGCGGATCCGGTCGGCCTTGTAGCCGCATTGGCGGCACTCGAACGTCGTGTACTCACCCATCGTCGCCTCGCCCTCTCACCGAGTCTCCACTGCACGTTCACTATCGGCAGAACAGGCTGGAGCCTGAGCGTGGGCTTCCTTGTACGCCTCGCGAGCCCGGTGCTATACTCTCTCGAGCAAGACAACACCACGAGGCGGCACTTCTGCGTGAAAGTCGGTGGCAACCGACTTTTCTCGTGTTAGGGGTCGTATGAGGGAGAAGAGAGAGGAACTGGAGAAGGAGATCGAGACCGCGCTCGCCGAGCACTTCCCGGAGGTCGAACTGGTCGACTTCGAGGTGCGCGGACGGGCGACGCCGACTCTCACGCTGTTCATCGACCGCCCCGGAGGGGTCGACGTCGACCTCTGCGCCGCAGTCAGTCTGGCGCTCGAGGATCTGCGTGAGCGCTTCGCGCTCGAGGTCTCGTCCCCTGGCCTGGACAGGAGGCTCCGCAAGCCGGAGCACTTCGCCGTTCAGGTCGGCCGTGAGGTGGCCGTCCAGATGGCCGAACCCATCGACGGTCGCCGCAACTTCCGCGGCGTGCTGGCGGCGGCCGGGCCGGACTCAATCACCCTCACGCTCGAGGGCGGGGCAGCGGTCACGCTGCCGCTGGCCGGCCTCGGCAAGGCGCACGTGGTCCACAACTTTGAGACAGACGCAAAACGACGGAGGCCATCGTGAGTAGAGAGATCATCGAGGCTCTGCGCCAGATCGAGAGCGAGAAGGGTATCGCCTTCGAGGCGCTCGTCGAGGCTCTCGAGGACGCACTCCTGTCCGCCTACAAGAAGTCGCCCGACGCGGCGGAGTACGCCACGGTCGAGATCGACACGGAGACCGGCGACATGCGGGTCTACCAGCTCATCTTCCCGGAGCACATCGACACGGAGGCCCTCAAGGTCCACGACGAGGAGACCGGCGAAGAGGTCGGACTCGACCTCAGCGGCGTCGACATGAGCGAGGTCGAGCGCATCGAGGTCACGCCCGACGACTTCGGCCGCATCGCCGCGATGACCGCCAAACAGGTCATCCTCCAGCGCATCCGCGAGGCGGAGCGGGACCTCATGTACGAGGAGTACATCGACCGGGTGGGCGAGCTGGTCACCGGCATCGTGCAGCAGAGCGACCCGCGCCACAACACGCTGATCGAACTGGGCCGCGTAGAGGCGGAGCTGCCGCGCGGCGAGCAGATCGAGACGGAGCACTACGAGCACGGCGCGCGTATCAAGGCCGTCATCATGCGCGTGGAGGAGTCGGCCAAGGGCCCGCAGGTCAAGCTTTCCCGGCGCAGTGAGGAGCTCGTGCGCAAGCTGTTCGAGCTCGAGGTCCCTGAGATCGCGGACGGCCTGGTGGAGATCCGCCAGGTGGCGCGCGAGACCGGGTACCGCGGCCGCGACGGCAAGCCCGTCCCCGGCCGCTGCAAGATCGCCGTCGTGTCGCACGCCGACGGCGTCGACCCCGTCGGCGCCTGCGTGGGCCCGCGCGGCTCGCGCGTGCGCATGGTGGTCAGCGAGCTGCGCGGCGAGCGCATCGACATCATCCCGTACAACGAGGACGCCGCGCGCTTCGTCGCCAAGGCGCTCTCGCCGGCGCGGGTGCGCGAGGTCATCGTCGACGACGACGAGAAGACTGCCACGATCATCGTCCCCGACGACCAGCTGTCGCTCGCCATCGGCAAGGAGGGCCAGAACGCCCGCCTCGCGAGCAAGCTCACCGGCTGGCGCATCGACATCAAGAGCCAGCAGCAGATGGCCGAGGCCGAGAACAGCCTCGAGTTCGGTGAGGACGACGGCGTCGACGGCCAGTGCATGGCCATCGGGCGCAGCGGCAAGCGTTGTCCCAACCAGGCGGAGCCCGGCTCCAAGTACTGCAGCATCCACGCCGACTACGTGCCGGCCGAACCAGAGACCGCGGCGGCCAAGCCCGCCGAGGTCGCGGCGGACGAGGCCGTGGAGGCCGGCGAGGAGTGATCGCCGTGGCGACGCCGGAGAGGACGTGCGTCGGCTGTCGCCGCAGGCGCGGCCAGCAGGAGCTGGTGAGGCTCGTGCAAGATCACGGACGTGTCGTACAGGCGCGTCCGGGCGCTCCCGGCAGGAGCGCATACCTGTGTCCAGAACAGACGTGCCTGGAGACCGCGGAGAAGAGGCGTGCGTTCGCGCGTGCCTTCCGCGGCCCGGTCACTCTCGATCCCGGCGTGCGTGAATCGTTCGCGCTGCGCGGGAAGACGAAAGGCGGTGAGGTGAATGGCGAAACGTAAAGTCTCGGACATCGCGACCCAGAGAAAGACCAGCGTCGACGATGTGCTCGCCCACCTCAAGAAGGCGGGCATCGAAGTGGTCGACGGCGAGGTCAACGTCGACGATGAGGCCATCGAGAAGGCGTACACAGCGACGACGGGCGCGGTGCGACGCCGCTCGGGCGGAGGTACGGCCGGCAAGAAGCGCCGCGTCATCATCGACGCCGGCGCGTCGCGGCGTGGCGGCGGCCCGGGCGACCGGCGTCGCGGCCGCGGGCGCGGTCGCGGACGCGACCGTGAGGAGCAGCAGACCGCACCGGTCGTGCCGACAGGTCTGGTCAAGGTCCCGTCGGGGTCCTCGGTCAAGGACATTTCGCAGCTCCTCGGCGTCACGACTTCCGACATCATCAAGGCCCTCATGGGCTACGGCGAGATGGTCACCATCACGCAGACGCTGAGCGACGAGGCCATCGAGGTCCTTGCCACCGACTTCGCCCGCGAGGTCGAGATCACCCACGCGGCCGACGAAGAGGCCGAGCTCGAGAAGGAAGCGGTCGACGACCCCGAGGACCTCAAGCCGAGGGCCTCCGTCATCACCGTCATGGGCCACGTCGACCACGGCAAGACGAGCCTGCTCGACGCCATCCGGGACACCGCCGTCGCCGCCGGCGAGGCCGGCGGCATCACGCAGCACATCGGCGCGTACCAGGTCAGGCACAACGGCCAGCTGGTCACGTTCATCGACACGCCCGGCCACGCCGCGTTCACCGCCATGCGCGCCCGCGGCGCCAAGGTCACCGATATCGCCGCCATCGTGGTGGCCGCCGACGACGGCGTCATGCCGCAGACGGTGGAGGCCATCGACCACGCCAAGGCGGCGGGCGTGCCCATCGTCATCGTGGTCAACAAGATCGACAAGCCCGACGCCAACATCGAGCGCATCAAGCAGCAGCTCGCCGAGCACGGCATCGTGCCGGAGGACTGGGGCGGGGACAACGTGTTCGTCGAGGCGAGCGCCAAGAAGCGCATCGGCCTGGACAACTTCCTCGACATGCTGCTCCTGGTGGCGGAGGTCGGTGACCTCAGGGCCAACCCGGACGCTCCGGCCAGCGGGTTCGTGATCGAGTCGAAGGTCGACCCAGGACGCGGCGTCGTGGCGACGATCCTCGTCAGCCGCGGCACGCTGCGCGTGGGCGACGCCATCGTCGCCGGTGAGGCCAGCGGCAAGGTACGCGCCATGCGGGACTTCCGCGGCGAGCCGCTCAAGGAGGGTGGTCCGTCCACGCCGGTCGAGATCATCGGCTTCGACGAGCTTCCCGTGGCCGGCGAGTTCGCGCGTGTGGTCAAGGACGAGCGCGCCGCCCGTGCTCTCGGCCAGAAGCGCGCCAACCGGCTCAAGACCGAGGCGCTCGCCAAGCAGCGCGCGCTCACGCTGGACGACGTCTTCGCGCGCATCGCCGCGGGCAAGGTGCTCGACCTCAACCTGGTGGTCAAGGCCGACGTGCAGGGCAGCCTCGAGGCGCTCAGCGACGCGCTGCTCAAGATCCAGCATCCCGAGGTCAAGGTGCGCATCATCCACTCGGGCGTCGGCGGCGTGAACGAGTCCGACGTCATGCTGGCGAGCGCGTCCGACGCCATCATCATCGGCTTCAACGTCCGTCCGAGCCCCCAGGCGACTGCTCTGGCCGAAAGCGAAGGCGTGGACATCCGCACGTACCGCGTGATCTACAAGGTCACCGAGGACATCACGGCCGCCCTGGTCGGCATGCTCAAGCCGACCATCGAAGAGGTCGTGCTCGGTCAGGCCGAGGTGCGCACCACGTTCAAGGCGTCCAAGCTGGGCACCATCGCCGGCTGCATGGTCACGCACGGCAAGATCGTGCGCAACGCCAACGTGCGCGTGCTGCGCAACGACGTGGTGGCCTACGACGGCAAGATGGGCTCGCTCAAGCGCTTCGCCGAAGACGCGCGCGAGGTCCTTGAAGGCTTCGAATGCGGCATCCTGGTCGACGGCTTCAACGACCTCAAAGAAGGGGACGTGCTGGAGGCGTACGAGACCAGAGAAGTCGCTCGTGAGGCCTGACGCCTGCATCGGCGTCTATCTCGCGGAGCTGCACTTCCCGGAGGCACGCACGCTCAAGGACAAGCGCGCGCCGCTCAGCTCGCTGCGTGACGTCCTGCAGTCCCGGTTTCACGCCTCGTTCAGCGAGGTAGGTCTGCAGGATGTGTGGCAGAGGGCGCGGGTGCTCGTGGTGCTCGCGGCCTCGTCGCTCCAGCAGACGCGCGAGCGTCTCGACCAGATCGACCGGTACCTGCACGCGCGGGAGTACGAAGTCTCGCGCGTGCTGCTCAAGACAGCCGACTCAGTGGACACGGTATGGGAATTCGACTCCTGAAGATCAACGAGAGTATCAAGGAGACCCTCTCCTCGGTCATCACCGCGGAGGGTCTCAAGGACCCCCGCGTCGGGTTCGTGACCGTGACGGGGGTCGAGACGTCGACCGACCTGCGGCACGCCAAGGTGTACGTCAGCGTGCTCGGCGGCAAGACGGACCGCGAGCTCACGATGAAGGCCCTGGGCAAGTCGCGAGGGTTCCTGCAGGCCAAGATCAACGCGTCGCTGCACATGAAGCGCACGCCGCAGCTCCAGTTCTGCTACGACGACACGCTCGACAACGCGCTTCGCCTCGAACGCGCTCTCAAGCGTGAGGCGGAGGTGCTCGGCGAGGACGCGCACGAGATCCCGACGCCCGGCATCGAACCCTTGGAGGGCGCCGAGGCGGCCGGCGGTGAGGACGAAGAGTGAAGCAGCTCGCAGCCGACCTCGACGCCCTGTGCCGGCGCATGCGCGCCGAGCGCAAGGTGGCGCTCGCCGTCCACGAGAAGCCGGACCAGGACGCGCTCGGCGCGGCCGCCGGCATGCTCGACCTCTTCGCACAGCTCGGCGTGGACGCCGAGCTGTGGGTGTCCGAGGGCGAGCTCCTGCCGCTCGGCGACGAACTGCTGCCACCGGGCAAGGTGCGGCGCGGCGCCCCGCCGCAGGACGCCGCGCTCTACGCGCTCGACTCGGGCAACCCCGAGCGGCTCGCGCTGCCCAGCTGGGGCGACGTGGCGGTCAACATCGACCACCACCACGACAACCCGGGCTACGGCGAGCTCGCGTTCGTGCGGGGCGGCGCCAGCAGCACGAGCGAACTCGTCTGCGACATCGCCCGGGCTCTGGACCTGGCGCCTTCGGCGGCCGCCCCGGCGTTGTACGCCGGCATCTCGTTCGACACGGGCCACTTCCACCACGACAGCACCGGCCCCTCCACGTTCCGCACAGCCGCGTGGCTGGTGGAACTCGGCGCGGACGTGAGGGCGCTCTACACGCTCATGTACGAACGTCGCACGGAGGCGTCGCTCCGCCTGTGGGCGCGGGCGATCGCCGACGCTCGCTCGGTCGCCAGCGGTAAGGCCCTGCTCGCCGCCGTCACGCTGGCCGACTACGAAGCCACCGGCGCCGGACCGGAGGAGACCGAGGGTATCGTCGACAGCCTGCGCGGCGTCGACGGCGTGGAAGCCGCGGCCCTCGCCAAAGAACAATCCGCCGGCGTGCGCACGCGCGTCAGCCTGCGCTCGGAGACCATCGACGTCAGCTCCATCGCGGCCCTCCGGGGCGGCGGCGGCCACAAGCTGGCGGCGGGATTCTCCAGCGACGACAGTCCTGAGGAGGTGATCGCGTGGCTCAGTTCCGAACTCGAAAGGCGCTTCTCGACGGCGTCCTCCTGAT
The DNA here is from genome assembly GCA_963747935.1 of uncultured Thermoleophilia bacterium. Classification (GTDB taxonomy): domain Bacteria; phylum Actinomycetota; class Thermoleophilia; order UBA2241; family UBA2241; genus CAIXSE01. The sequence goes on from CAVVGY010000009.1 coordinate 86,614, forward strand.
CGACAAGCCGGAGGGCTTCACGTCGCACGACGTCGTCGCCCGTGTTCGCCGGGACCTGCGCCCGAGCGTCAAGAAGGTGGGCCACGCCGGGACCCTGGACCCGTTCGCCACCGGGCTGCTGGTGGTGCTGGTGGGCCGGGCGACCAAGCTGGCGCGGTTCTTCGTCGACCTGCCCAAGGAGTACGAGTGCACCGTCAAGTTCGGCGTGCGCTCCGACACCGGCGACCTGACCGGCGTGCTCAGCGAGACCGCTGAGACCACTACGCGGGCCGCGGTGGACGAAGTGATCCCGCGGTTCCTCGGACGCATCATGCAGAGCGTGCCCATGACCTCGGCGGTCAAGGTGGACGGCGAGCGGCTCTACAAGAAGGCCCATCGGGGTGAGGTCATCGAGACCCCCGTCAAAGAGGTCGAGATCGAGGCCATCGAGGTGCTCGAGTTCGACGAGGCCTCCCAGACCATGCGCTGCCGCATCGCCTGCTCCAAGGGCACCTACGTGCGCCAGCTCGCCATCGACATCGGCGAGGCCGTGGGTGCGGGAGCTCACCTGGAGCAGTTGTCGCGCACGGCCGTGGGCGACCTCCGGCTGGACGAGGCGCAGACCCTGGCCGTGTTCGAGGAGGGCGTGGAGGCCCGCGACCTCGGTGACGAGCACATCCCAGGGCTCGTGCCGGCCGCCGTGGCGCTGCAGTTCATGCCCGGCATCGAGCTCTCCGCCGCCCAGGTCACCGCGGTGCGCAACGGCGCCAGGCTGCCGGGCGGCCCGCAGGAACCCGTGCGGCTGACGTTCCGCGGCGAGCTCATCGCCGTCTACGGCCCCGCCGAGGAGGGCAACGCGCTCAAGCTGCTCGTCAAGACCTGATGGAGGTCGTGTCCGACATCGCATCCCTCGCCGATCGGCCGCGCGCGCTCGCGCTCGGCACGTTCGACGGCGTGCACGCCGGCCACCGCGCCGTCATCGGCCGTGCCATGGAGCTCGCGCGGGAGCGCGCCTTCACGAGCGCGGTGGTGACGTTCGACCGGCATCCGCTCAGCGTGATCGACCCCGCACGCGTACCTCGGCTGCTCACCTCCAACGACGAGAAGATCCGCCTCATCGAGGAGCTCGGTCCGGACGAGCTGATCCTGCTGCCGTTCGACGAGGACTTCGCCGCGCTCACGCCCGCGGAGTTCTGCGAGGGCCTGCTCGCCGGCCGGCTGCAGGCACGCGTCGTGGTGGTGGGCGAGAACTTCAACTTCGGGGCGCGTGGCGCCGGCGACGCAGCCCAGCTGCGCGCCTGCGGCGCCGCCAGTGGGTACGACGTCGAGGTCGCCACGCTCGTCACGGATCGTGGCGCGCCGATCAGCTCCACGCGCATCCGGCGGCTGCTCCACGACGGCGAGCTCGAGGAGGTGCGCGAGATCCTCGGCCGGCCGCCGTCGGCCACCGGCGTGGTGGTGCACGGCGACAAACGCGGCCGCACGCTCGGCGTACCGACCGCCAACGTGGACGTCGAGGCCGGCACCATCTTCCCGGGGCGCGGCGTGTACGCCGTGCGTGCCCTGGTGGAGGACAGGTGGTACCGCTCCGCCGTCAACATCGGTCACAACCCGACGTTCCAGAGCAGGGACGAGCCCACCACGCACGTGACCGTCGAGGCGTTCCTGCTGGACTTCTCCGGGGACATCTACGACCGTGAGATCCGGCTGGACTTCCTGCACAAGATCCGCGACGAGCGGCGCTTCGACAGCGTCGATGCGCTCGTCGCGCAGATGCGGCTGGACATCGCCGCGGCCGGCGAGCTCTCCGACCCCGCCCTGGCGGAGGCCGGACTCGGCGGCGGAGAGGGCGGCGCGCACGCAGGCTGACGCCTCCGCGCCGCCCGTCCGTCACGGTTTCTAGCCGCCACACCCTGTGCTACCCTAGCGCGACCGCTTTCTCGGTCGCGGGCCAGCCAGCCCCGCGACTGGGTTTCCGGACACTCCCGGAGGGAGGTGACAAGACATGGCAATGACCAAAGACGCCAAAGAGACCATTATCGCCAAGCACGCCAAGCACGACGGCGATACCGGTTCCCCCGAGGTCCAGATCGCGCTCCTCACCGAGCGCATCTCCACCCTCACCGAGCACCTCAAGACCCACAAGAAGGACCATCACAGCCGTCGCGGGCTGCTCAAGATGGTGGGTCAGCGTCGCCGGCTGCTCAACTACCTGCAGGCGCGCGACCTCGAGCGCTATCGCGCGCTCGTCAAGGAGCTCGAGCTCCGCAAGTAACACACCACACCTGCGGCGCCAGACGCGCCGCGAACAGTCGTCCCCGTGAGGGATATCCCACGCCGACGAAAGAGTGCCCGTGCGCAATTGGGCGGCGGGTGAGAGATGAAGGAAGAGATGAACATCATTGAAGTAGAGGTCGGGGGACAGACGATCACCCTCGAGACCGGACGCCTCGCCAAGCAGGCCAACGGGGCCGTGCTCGTGCGCTGTGGCGACACGGTCGTCCTTGCCGCCGCGACCAAGCGCGACGACGTGCGCGAAGGGCAGGACTTCTTCCCGCTGACCGTCGACGTTGAGGAGCGCCACTACGCCGCGGGCAAGATCCCCGGCGGGTTCATCAAGCGCGAATCGCGTCCGAGCGAGAAGGCCATCCTGGCCGCTCGCCAGATCGACCGGCCCCTCCGGCCGCTGTTCCCCAAGGGCTTCATGAACGAGGTCCACATCGTAGCCACCACGCTGTCGGTCGACTTCGAGCAGTCGTACGACGTGCTCGCGACCCTCGGCGCCTCGGCGGCGCTCACGATCAGCGACATCCCGTTCGGCGGCCCTGTGGGCTCCGTGCACGTCGGGCGCATCGACGGCCTGCTGGTCGTCAACCCGACGCTCGAGGAGCTGCAGAACGAATCGGACATGGACCTCGTCGTCACCGGCACCGCCGACGCCATCGTCATGGTCGAGGCCGGCGCCAAGCAGGTCTCCGAGTCCGTCATCGTCGAGGCGCTCAAGATCGCGCACGACGAGATCAAGAAGCTCGTCGCCGTGCAGCTCGAGCTCCAGCGCCTGGTCGGCAAGCCCAAGCTCGAGGTCCCCGCGTGGACCGTCGACGAGGGTGTGCTCGAGCAGGTGCGCAGCGGCTTCGGCGCGGCCCTCGACGCCGCCACCAGCGTGCCCGGCAAGAAGGAGCGCATGGACGCGACCGCCGAGGTCAAGAAGGCGGCCGCCGAGCAGCTCATCGCCGAGGACGCCGACCTCGAGCGCGTGACGCAGGTCAAGCGCGCCATCGCCAAGCTCGAGAAGGACATCATCCGCGAGCGCATCGCCGTCAAGAAGATCCGCCCCGACGGCCGTGCCACCGACGAGGTCCGGCCGATCAGCTGCGAGGTGGGCATCATCCCGCGCACGCACGGCAGCGCCCTGTTCACGCGCGGTGAGACTCAGGCCCTGAGCCTGCTCACCCTCGGCGGGACCGGCGAGTTCCAGCGCATCGACGGCCTCGGCATCGAGGACAAGAAGCGCTACATCCACCACTACAACTTCCCGCCGTACTCCGTCGGCGAGACCGGGTTCATGCGCGGCCCCAAGCGCCGTGACATCGGCCACGGCGCCCTCGCCGAGCGCGCTCTCCTGCCGGTCCTGCCGAGCGAGCTCGACTTCCCGTACACGATCCGTATCGTGAGCGAGATCCTCGAGAGCAACGGCTCGTCCTCCATGGCGAGCGTCTGCGGCAGCACCCTCAGCCTCATGGACGCCGGCGTGCAGATCAGCGCACCGGTGGCCGGCACCGCGATGGGTCTCATCAAGGAGGGCGACGCCTACGTCGTGCTCACCGACATCGCGGGTGTGGAGGACCACCTGGGCGACATGGACTTCAAGGTCGCCGGCACCGCCGAGGGCATCACCGCCCTCCAGATGGACATCAAGATCACCGGCGTCACGTTCGAGATCCTCACCGAGGCCCTCGAGCAGGCGCGCAAGGCCCGCCTGCACATCCTCGGCAAGATGGCCGAGGCCCTCAGCGAGCCTCGTGACGAGCTCAGCCAGTGGGCGCCGCGCATCTTCTCCATCCAGATCAACCCCGACCAGATCGGGCTCATCATCGGCAAGGGCGGCGAGACCATCCGCGGCATGACCGAGGAGTTCAGCGCCGACATCGACATCCAGGACGACGGGACGATCTTCATCTGCGCCCCCGACGAGGAGGCTGCGGAGGGCGTCAAGAACCGCATCCAGTCGATGACCAAGGAGGTCGAGGTCGGGGACGTGTTCACCGGACGCGTCGTCAAGACCACCGACTTCGGCGCGTTCGTCGAGCTCAAGAAGGGCACCGACGGGCTGCTCCACATCTCACGGCTGGCCCCCAAGGGCGAGCGCGTGAAGGCAGTCGAGGACGTCGTCAAGCGCGGCGACTCGGTGACCGTCGAGGTCGTCGAGATCGACAAGGCACGCAACCGCATCGGCCTGACGCTCCTCAAGTCGGCCGACTCGGAATAGCAGAGAGAAGCGAGAGCAGGGAGCGGGCCATAGAGGCCTACCGCCTGTCAACGCTGGACAACGGCCTGCGTGTGGCCACCGAGCGCATCGAAAGCGTGCGCTCGGTGGCCCTCGGGGTCTGGATCGCCGCCGGCTCGCGGCTCGAGCCGTTGGAGCTCGGCGGCATCTCCCACTTCATCGAGCACCTGATCTTCAAGGGCTCGGACAAGTACTCGGCGAGTCAGATCGCCCACATCTTCGACGACATGGGCGCCGAGCCCAACGCGTCGACCTCCAAGGAGCACACGCTGGTCAATGCGCGGCTCCTGGACGAGAACCTCGACAAGGCGTTCGAGGTCATCGCCGAGATGGTCGCGCGGCCCGCGTTCCCCGAGCTCGACCAGGAGCGCGAGGTCGTGCTCGAAGAGGTGGCGATGTACGAGGACTCGCCGCCCGAGCTCATCCACGACGAGATCGCCGAGGTCGTGTTCGGTGAGCACCCGCTCGGGCGCCCCATCATCGGCCACTACGAGACGCTCTCGGCCCTCGACCTCGCTACGGTGCGCAGGTACCACGACGAGCACTACGTGAACCCCGGCATCGTCGTGGCGGCCGGCGGCAGCGTGGACCACGACCACTTGTGTGAGCTCACGGCCAAGCACTTCCGCCCCGAGCCCGGCGCCGTCATCGTGCGCCCGGAGCTGAGCATCCCCGAGACCCGGCACAGGGCGCGCTTCACCCAGAAGGACACGGAGCAGTACCACGTGTGCCTCGGAGGTCCGGGGCCACGCCGGGGCGACCCGGACCGCTACGCCGTGTTCGTCGTCGACACCATCCTGGGCGGCTCCTGGAGCAGTCACCTCTTCCAGGAGGTGCGCGAGAAGCGCGGCCTCGCCTACTCCGTGTACTCGTACACCTCGCTGTACGCCGAGGCGGGGCTCACCGCCGTCTACTTCGGCTCGCGGCAGGAGGCGGTCGGCGAGGCCATGGGAGTCATCCTCGAAGTCCTCGCGGACCTCGAGACCCACATGACGGACGCCGCCATCGAGCGCGCCAAGAACCACCTCAAGGGACAGCTCGTGCTGAGCATGGAGAGCCCGGGCGCGCGCATGCAGTCGCTGGGTCGCGCCGTGCTCCTCGAGCAACCCGTCCTGAGCGTGGACGAGGTCCTCGAGCGCATCGACGCCGTGGACCACGACGCTGTCGTCGCCGCCGTGCGGCGGTACTATGACCCGGAGACGTGGTCCACCGCCTGCATCGGCCCGCTCGCGGAGCCGTTCGAGGCTGTGGCGCAAGGGTTCTCCTGGGAGGAGCGGTAGGCGTCATGATCGACGTCCTGGTCACCGGCGCGGCAGGCAAGATGGGCGCGCTCAGCGCGGCCACCGTGGCCGCGCAGGACGACCTGCGGCTCGTCGCGCTCGTCGACCCGCGCAAGGGCGACGGGGGAGAGGTGCCCTGGTTCAAGGACGTCGCCGGCGCGCTCGCGCTCACGTCGCCGGCCGCCGCGCTCGAGTTCAGCGTGCCCGGCGCGGTGTACGAGAACTCTGCCGCGCTGCTCGACGCCGGCGTGCCGACCGTGGTCGGCGCCACCGGCCTCACCGACGACCAAGTGGCCGACCTCACCGCGCGGGCACAGGCGTCCGGAGCCGGGCTCGTGATCGTGCCCAACTTCGCGCTCGGCGCCGTGCTGCTCATGAAGTTCGCCGCCGACGCGGCGCGGTACTACACGCACGCCGAGATCATCGAGACGCACGAGAAGGGCAAGATCGACGCGCCCTCCGGCACCTCACTGCGCACGGCGCGGCTCATGGCTGAGGCGCCGGGGTCCGCCCTTGTGGCCCCGCCCGGCGCCGGCCAGGAGTCACGCGGCCTCACCGCCGACGGCCGCGTCACCATCCACAGCGTCCGGCTGCCCGGCGCCGTGGCGCACCAGGAGGTCGTGTTCGGCGGCGAGGACGAGCTCCTCACCCTGCGCCACGACTCGCTCTCGCGCCGGTCGTTCATGCCCGGCGTGCTGCTTGCGCTGCGCCGGGCGCCCGACGTCACCGGCGCCGTCATCGGCCTCGAGAACCTGCTTGATTGAACCTGACGAGCCTGCGACTGGGAGAAGCGACCTGATGAGCGACCCCCTCGGGACCATCTTGACCGCGATGGTGACGCCCTTCGACGCCGAAGGCGCCGTGGACCACGAGAAGCTGGCCGCGCTCGCCGAGTTCCTGCTCGCCAACGGGTCCGACGGCCTCGTCGTGGCCGGCACCACCGGCGAGTCACCTACGCTCACCGACGACGAGAAGCTCGCCATGTTCCGCACCGTGGTGGAGACCGTCGGGGGCAGGGCGCCTGTCGTCGCCGGCACCGGATCGAACGACACCGCTCACAGCGTCGGACTCACGCGTGCCGCGGAGGCCTGCGGCGTCGACGGCGTCCTCGCCGTGACGCCGTACTACAACAAGCCGCCCGAGCGCGGCGTCCTGGCGCACTTCCGCGCGGTAGCGGGCGCCACCAGCCTGCCGGTCATCCTCTACAACATCCCCGGGCGCTGCGTCATCAACGTCTCTCCGGAGGCGCTCGCGGAGCTGGGGAACACGGAGAACATCGTGGCCGTCAAGCAAGCCAACCCGGACCTGGCGGAGACCGACCGGCTCATGGAGTTGAGCGACCTGGCCGTATATGCCGGCAACGACGACATGCTGTGCGACGTCATGGCGCGCGGCGGCGCAGGCGGCATCTGCGTGGCCAGCCACGTCGTCGGACCGCGAATGGCGCTGGTCGCCCGGCTGTGCCGGGAAGGCGACCTGGAGGCGGCGCGGGCAGAGGACGCGGCGCTCCACGACCTGTACAAGGCCCTGTTCATCACCGCCAACCCCATCCCGGTCAAGGCGGCGCTGAACCTGCTCGGGCACGAGGTCGGAGGCTTGCGCCTCCCGCTCGTGCCCGCCACACCCGAAGAAGAAGACGTGGTGGCCGCGGAGCTCAGAAGGCTCGGTCTGCTGACCGCCTCCTGAACCGCGCGGCTCGCCCGCACACACACAGAGAGAAGGCAACACCATGAGTGAAGACGCCGTACGCATCATCCCCCTCGGGGGGCTCGGCGAGATCGGCAAGAACATGACCGCGATCGAGTACCGCGGCAAGATCGTGGTCGTCGACTGCGGCATCGAGTTCCCCCGGGACGAGATGCTGGGCATCGACCTCATCCTCCCGGACATCCGCTGGCTGCTGTCGCGCAAGGACGACGTGCTGGCCTTCGTGATCACGCACGGGCACGAGGACCATCACGGCGCTCTGCCGTTCGTGCTCAAACAGCTGAACCGGCCCGTCTACGGCAGCCGGTTCACGCTCGCGCTCATCAAGAGCAAGCTCGACGAGCACGGGCTCATCAAGAGCGTCGAGCTCCACGAGGTCAGCGAGAAGTCCAAGCTCGAGCTCGGACCGTTCGACCTCTCGTTCGTCGCCGTGAGCCACAGCGTGCCCGACGCGCTCAGCGTCGTGCTGGGCACCAAGGCCGGCGCAGTGGTCATCACCGGCGACTACAAGTTCGACCACACGCCCATCGACGGACGCATCACCGACGTCAACACGTTCGCCCGTCTGGGTGAGCAGGGTGTGCTGGCGCTGCTGGGCGACTCCACCAACGCCGTCCACAAGGGCTCCACGCCGTCCGAAGCCGTCGTCGGCCAGGCGTTCCACCAGATCTTCGCCGAGGCCGAAGGCCGCGTGATCGTCGCCTGCTTCGCCTCGCACCTCCACCGCGTGCAGCAGGCCATCCAGATCGCCCACCTGCACGGGCGCAAGTTCGCCGTCTCCGGGCGCTCGATGATCAAGAACGTCAACATCGCCCGCAACCTCGGCATCCTCAAGGTGCCGGACGGAGCGATGATCAAGCTCACCGAGATCGACGACTACCGGCCGGAGGAGATCCTCATCCTCACCACCGGCAGCCAAGGCGAGCCGCTCTCCGCGCTCACGCGCATGGCGTTCGACGACCACCCGCAGGTGGAGCTCAACGAGGGCGACACGGTGGTCATCTCCGCAACGCCCATCCCCGGCAACGAGCTGAGCGTCGGCAACACCATCAACCGGCTGCTCAAGGTCGGCGCGACCGTCATCTCCGGGCCCGACAGCGGCGTACACGTCAGCGGTCACGGCTCGCAGGAGGACCTGCGCATGATGCTCAACCTCACGCGGCCGCGGTTCTTCCTGCCGGTGCACGGTGAATACCGGCACCAGCACATCCACCGCGGCCTCGCGCGCGAGTCGGGCATCGCCGAGGAGGACATCTTCATCCTCGAGAACGGCGACGTCCTCGAGATCGACGGCGAGGACGCCGAGATCGTGGACAAGGTGCCCACCGGCATGGTGTTCGTCGACGGCTTCGAGATCGGCGACGAGGAGGGGCTGGTGCTGCGCGACCGGCAGCAGCTGGCCGGCGACGGCATCCTCATCGCGGTCATCACCCTGGATGCGCAGAGCGGCGAGGTCGTCGCCGAGCCGGAGCTGGTCGCCCGTGCGTTCCTGCACGACGACGAGCGGCTCAAGGACATCCTCGACGAGTGCACCGTGGCGCTGGACAAGCTCCTGGACGAGCTCGGCGCCGACCGCGTCACCGACCAGAAGCTCATCCGCGAGGACGTCAACCAGCGGCTCTCCGAGCTGGTCTTCCAGCGCACCAGGCGCAGGCCGCTCATCATGCCGGTGGTCGTCGAGGTCTGAGCCCGCCGACGTACCAGTTCGACGCCGGCGCTGCTAGGGATTCGCGCGCCGGCGTCGAACTTGTTGTTCATGGCGACTGCACGCCCGAAACAGGCTCGTAAACGCTCGGGCGCCGCTTCGCGCACGCGCCCCCGCACCGCCTCTGCCACGTACCGCGCCAAAGCCAAGGGCGACGCGCGCACCAAGCCCAGGGATCCCGGCTCGCGGCACCGCCGCGAACTCGGCGCCATCGCCTGCCTCGCGGTCGCCGTCTTCCTCGCGTTCGTGCTGTACCTGGGCTGGGACGGCGGCTCGCTCGGGCGCTGGCTCGGCGACGCGGCGCGGTGGCTCGTCGGCGTGCTCGCTTTCGCCCTTCCGCTGCTCCTCGGGTTCCTCGCGTACCTGCTCGTCGTGCGCGAGGAGAACCGGCCTCGGCGCGGCATGACGTGGGGTGTGGCGTTCATCGTCGCCGGCATCGCCCTTGCGGCTGCCGCGGACGCGTTCGGCATCTTCAGCGGCGAGCGCCCCGACGCGCTCTTCCGCGACGCGTACATGAGCGGTCACGGCGGCATGCTCGGCGAGGCGCAGTGGGCCGTGCTCAGCCCGTTCATCGGCCGCGTGGGGGTGGACGTCCTCGTCGTCGCGCTCGTCGTGGCCGGCATCCTGCTGGTCACGGGGTCGTCCCTGCGCCAGTGGGCGAGTCACAGCAAGCAGGGCGTCGCCAAGGCCGGCCGCGCGGCGCGCAGCCAGGCCGAGGCGTTCGGCGTACGCCGCCAGGAGCAGGCCGACACGCGCCTCGTGGAGCTCGACGAGTCACCCACCATCGACGCCGCCGACCAGATGCGCACGTCCATCCGCCCGGCGGTGACGCCGGGGCTCGACTTCTCGCGCCCGGTCCCCTCCGGTCCGCACCTCATCGACGGCGTTGACGAGGCCCCCGAGATCTTCGGCGAGCCGACGCGCCCGCCGGCAGACCCCGAGCCGGAGCCCGAACCCGTGACCACCGCCGACGACGGGGTGCAGCTCTCCCTCGCCGCCGCGGCGGCGGCCAAGGCGGCGAGCGAAGATGGGGAGGCAGGTGACGCAGAAGTCGCGCTCGCCTTCGCCGACGCCGAGAAGCGCCAGTGGGCGCTCCCGGATCCATCCCTGCTGCGCCGGCTCGCCCAGAGCAGCGGGGAGTCCCCGGAGGCCATCGCCGGCGTGGCCGAGCGCCTCGTCGCGACGCTGGCCAGCTTCAACATCCCGGCGCGGGTCATCGGCACCGTCTCCGGCCCGCGCGTGACCCGGTACGAGCTGCAGCTCGAGCCCGGCATCAAGGTCGGCAAGGTGGCCAACCTCAAGGACGACCTCAAGTACGCCCTGGCGGCCACCGACGTGCGCGTGCTCGCGCCGATCCCCGGCAAGACGGCCGTCGGCGTCGAGGTGCCCAACATCCAGGCCAGCTACGTCTCGCTCGGCGACATCCACGGGCTGTTCCCGCAGCACGCCTCGCCGATGTCGTTCTGGCTCGGCAAGGACGTCACCGGCAAAGCCATCCTGGCCGACCTGGTGACCATGGTGCACCTGCTCATCGCCGGCACCACCGGCTCCGGCAAGAGCGGCTGCCTCAACGCGCTCATCACCTCGATCCTGCTGCGCGCCACGCCGGACGAGGTGCGCATGATCATGATCGACCCCAAGAAGGTCGAGCTCAGCAACTTCAACGGCGTGCCGCACCTGCTGGCGCCGGTGGTCACCAACATGAAGCAGGCCACCTACGTGCTGGACAACATCTGCCGGGAGATGGACCGTCGCTACGACGTGCTCTCGCGCAACGGCTGCCAGAACATCCGCCAGCTGAACAAGAAGCGGGCGCGCGTCGGCGAAGAGGCCATGCCGTACACCATGGTGATCGTCGACGAGCTGGCCGACCTCATGATGGTGGCCCCGTCGGAGGTGGAGGACTCCATCATCCGGCTCGGCCAGCTCGGCCGCAGCTGCGGCATCCACCTCGTGGTGGCCACGCAGCGACCGTCGGTCGACGTCGTGACCGGCATGATCAAGACCAACATCCCGTCGCGCATCGCCTTCGCCGTCAGCTCCCAGACCGACAGCCGCATCATCCTGGACCAGGGTGGGGCGGAGAGTCTGCTCGGCATGGGCGACATGCTGTTCAGCCCCATGGGGAGCAGCAAGCTCCTGCGCGTGCAGGGCGCCCTGGTCACGAGCGCCGAGATGAAGCTGATCACCGAGCACTGGAAGCGCCAGGCCAAGCCGGAGTACCACGAGGAACTGCTCGAGAACCCGGCCGGGCCCGAGGCCGAGCAGTCCAAACAGGCGGCCGGCGGCGACGAGTACCTCGCAGACGCCATCAAGACCGTGGTGAACACCGGCGCGGCGAGCGTCGCGTTGCTCCAGCGCCGCCTGCGCGTGGGCTACGCCCGCGCCGGCCGGCTCATCGACATCATGGAAGAGATGGGCATCATCTCCGGGTACGACGGCAGCAAGGCCCGCTCGGTGCTCATCGACGAGGCGGGCCTGCCCGCAGCGCTGGCCCGGCTCACCGGCGAGGTCGTCGAGGACCTTCCGGTGGACGACGAGCCCGCTCCGAACACCGAGGCGCCGGAGGAGCCGCCTGCGGCGGCTGAGCCGGCGCCCGTCACCGACTGACCCTCAGCCTCGCCGCGCGTTTGTCTTCCCAAGGGCGCATTACTAGACTGTACGTTCGGGTGACCCCCTCTTCGGGGCGCCCCGCCGCCGACTGAGGAGTACCGCATCCACTGTGTTTGAGATCGGCAACACGCTGCGCGAGGCCCGCGTCCGCCGCAACCTGACTCTCCAGCAGGTCGAGGAGGACATCAAGATCCGGGTCAAGTACGTCCAGGCCATGGAGAACGAGGACTGGGACGTCATGCCCGGCGTCACCTACGTCAAGGGCTTCCTGCGCACCTACGCCACGTATCTGGGTCTCGACCCGGACGTCATCATCGGCGAGTTCCGCAGTCGCGGGATGGTGCCGTCCCAGGAGCACCACGAGCCATTCAGTGGGTCGTCGGTCATCGGCAAGCCGCGCAGCCACCGTGGGCGCAACACCATCGTCGTCGTCGCCGTGCTCTGTCTGGTGGCGCTCGCGGCCATCTACGTGGTCGGCCTGCTCAACGGCAACGGTGGTGGCGACGAGCCGACCACCAAGCCGGGTGCGCTGGGCATCGCGAGCCCGTCGGCTTCGCCGAGCACGTCGCCCAAGCCCAAGAAGAGCGCCACCGCCACGCCGGAGTGGCAGAAGAACCTCGTCAAGCTCGAGGCCAAGGGCGGCGACTGCTGGATGGAGGTGCGGCGCAACAACAGCACCGGCGTCGTCCTGTTCTCGGGTACGCTCAAGGAAGGCGACAAGAAGAAGTTCAAGGGCAAGGACATCTGGATGAGCTTCGGTGCACCGGCCAACGTACGACTCGACGTCGAGGGCAAGGACGTCAAGCTCAAGAGCGACACGGGACCGTGGCCGGTCGAGGTCATCCAGGGGCGCGTGGTCCAGGGCTCCGACATCCAGGGGTAACGCATGGCCAAGGAATTCTCGTTCGACGTGGTCTCCAAAGCGGACATCAACGAGGTCCGCAACGCCGTCAACATGGCGCAGAAGGAGATCGCGACCCGCTACGACTTCAAGAAGAGCGCGAGCTCGGTGGCGCTCGAGGACGAGACCATCGTCCTCACCTCGGACAACGACGGCAAGCTCAAGCAGGTCATCGATGTGCTCGAGGACAAACTCGTGCGCCGCAAGGTGCCGCTCAAGGCGCTCCAGTACGGCAAGGTGGAGGAGGCGCTCGGAGGCACCGTCCGCCAGCGCGCGCCCATCGCCCAGGGCATCCCCGACGAGAAGGCCAAGGCCATGAACAAGCTGCTGCGGCAGCGGTTCAAGAAGGTCAAGGTCCAGATCCAGGGCGACACGGTGCGCGTGTTCTCGGGCAGCAAAGACGAGTTGCAGGCCGCCATGGGTGCACTCCGCGACGAGGACTGGGGCATCCCGGTCCAGTTCGTCAACTACCGCTGACGCCGCCGCTCACGGCGATCTGAGGCCCCCGACGGGCAGCACCTTCTTCATCCAGACGCTCGGCTGCCCAAAGAACGAGGCCGACTCCGACGCGCTCGAGGAGCGGCTGCGGGCCGCCGGGCATCGCCCGGCCCCGGCCGGCAGCGCCTCCGTCCTCGTCGTGAACACGTGCGGATTCATCGACGCGGCCAAGGAGGAGTCCATCGAGGCCATCCTGGACGCCGCGGAGGCCGCGCACGCGCACGGAGCGCGGGTCGCGGCCGTCGGCTGCCTCGTCGAGCGCTACCGGGACGAACTCGCCGCGGAACTGCCGGAGGTCGACCTCTGGTGCGGCCTCGACACGGCGCCGCTCCTCGCGGCCTTGTCCCAGAGCGGGGGAGAGGCGCACGGTGATGCCGCACGGCCCGCCGGCGCCGCGGTGCCCGTGCCCCGACGCCCGCGCCCGGTGAGCGCCTACGTCAAGGTCTCGGACGGCTGCGACCGCCGGTGCTCGTTCTGCGCCATCCCGCTGATCAAGGGCGACTACGAGATCGTCCCGGCGGGCGAAGTCCTGCGTGCGGCGCGCGCGCAACTCGCCGCCGGCGCGCGCGAACTCGTGCTCGTCGGCCAGGACACGTCGCGCTGGACCGAACCCGGCTGGGGCGGGATGAGCCGCCTGCTCGGCGAGCTGGCGGCCCTCGAGCCGGCTCCGGCCTGGCTCCGGCTGCTCTACCTGCAGCCCGACGGCGTCACAGACGAGCTCCTGGAGGCCCTGGCGGCGCACGCGGTGCCCTACGTGGACGTGCCCCTTCAGCACGCCTCCGGCGCCGTCCTGCGCCGCATGCGGCGCTCAGGTGACGGCGCCGCGCACCTCGCGCTGCTCGGACGCGTGCGCGCGGCGCTTCCCGGCGCGGCCGTGCGCTCGACGTTCATCACCGGGTTCCCGGGCGAGACCGAGGCGGAGTTCGAAGAGCTCGAGGACTTCGTGCGCGAGGCCGGGCTCGCCGTGGCCGGCGTGTTCGTCTACGACGAGCAGGAGGGCACGGCGGCATCCGGGATGCCCGGCGCCGTGCCGCACGAACTCGCCGTCGAGCGGGCCGCCCATCTCGGCGAGCTCATCGACCGCGAGGCCGCCCCCTTCTGGCGGAGCCTCGCAGGCAGTACGGTCGACGTGCTCATCGAGCGCGGCACGTCGCGGCCCGACGGTGCTTCGGTCGGACGCGTCGCCGTGCAGGCGCCCGACGTCGACGGACGCACCACGGTCACCGGCGTACGGGCACGCAGAGGTGACCTGATCCGAGCCGTCGTGAGTGACGCCCTCGGGTATGATGTGGAGGCCGTCGCCGCGACAGGGAGACCGTGACCACTCAGAGCAAAAGCAGCCAGCTCAACCTCGCCAACAGCATCACCATCGCCAGGATCCTGCTGGTGCCGGTGTTCCTGGTCCTGCTGTTCGCCGGCCTGCCCGAGCCGTGGGGCGACCTCGCCGCCGCCGCGGTCTTCATCCTGGCCGCCGCCACCGACAAGCTCGACGGCTACGTGGCGCGCCGCAGCAAGCAGATCACCACTCTCGGTCAGTTCCTCGACCCGCTCGCCGACAAGCTCCTCATCGCCGCCGCTCTCATCGCGCTGGTCGCGCAGGACCGCGTGGCCGCGTGGGTCGCCACCGTCATCATCGTCCGCGAGGTCGCGGTGAGCGTGCTCCGCATCGTGGGGGTCAGCCAGGGCGTCTCCATCCCGGCGGACAAATACGGCAAGCTCAAGACGGTGCTGCAGATCGTGTACATCGTCTACGTGCTGTTCCCGACGGCCGACATCGCCAGGTACATCCACGTCTCCACCGATGTGGCCGTCATCATCCAGTGGATCCTCGCCATCGCCGTCGTGATCGTCACGCTGTACAGCGGCGTGCGGTACTTCATCAACGCCCGGGGCATCATCCACATGCCGGGGACGACTGACTGATGCCTCCCGGCGCACCCCGCGCCGCCGTGGTGCTGAGCGGCAACGAACTGCTCGACGGCCGCACCCGTGACACCAACGGCGCCTTCGTGTGCGACGACCTCAGCCGCCGAGGCGTCAAGGTGCTCGAACTCCTCACCGTCGCCGACGACCGCGAGCGTCTCTCGGCGACCCTGCGGCACGCGCTCGACGGTCAGCCCGACCTGCTCGTTGTGGGGGGAGGGCTGGGCACCACGCACGACGACCTTACGGCCGAGTGCATCGCCGAGGTCCTCGGCGTCGCCCTCGAGGAGGACGCGGAGGCGCTCGCGTACCTCGAGGAGAGGATCCGCGTGGTGGCCGCGCGGCGCCACATGGACTTCGCGGACATGCTCGCCCTCGCGCGGCGGCAGGCCACTCTGCCGGCCGGCTCCACTGCCGTGCCGCCGGCCGGCGTCGCCCCCGGCATCGCCGCGCGCGCGGGACACACACGGATCTTCGCCTACCCGGGCGTGCCCTACGAATTCCGTCAGATGTGGCTCGAGACGGCCGCGGAGCTCGAGCGCGACGGCTTCTTCCCGGATGTCGCCGTGCGCACCGTGCGCGTGTTCGGCGTCGGCGAGCTCCAGGTCGGCCCCGTCATCGACGCCCTGCCCAGCGACCAGGTCGAGCTGGGCATCAACGTGGGTGGGGGAGAGGTGACCGTCAAGATCCGCTACCGCAGGGAGCCGGGCGCCCAGACCCAGGCAGACGCGCTGGTCGCCGCGCTCGAGGCCGGCGTACCCGTCTACTCCACGGACGGGCGGACCATCGACGATCTCATCGCGGACGGACTCCGCGGGACCGGGAGGACCCTGGCCGTCGCGGAATCCTGCACCGGCGGGATGCTCGGCGCCCGGCTCACGGCGAGGCCCGGCAGTTCGGACTACTTCAGCGGCGGCGTGATCAGCTACTCGAACCAGGCGAAGATGGACCTGCTCGGCGTGCCGCCGGGCATGCTGGCCCAGTACGGCGCCGTGTCGGAGGAGGTGGCGCGCGCCATGGCCGAGGGCGCGCGCGACGCACTCCACAGCGACTACGCGCTCTCGATCACCGGCGTGGCCGGTCCCGACGGGGGCACCGAGGACAAGCCGGTCGGCCTCGTGTACCTGGGCTGTGCCGGCCCCGGCGAGACGCGGGTGCGCAAGGGCAACTTCCCCGGAGACCGCGACACCGTGCGCACGTTCAGCGTCACCGGCGCACTTCACCTGCTCCGCCAAGCGCTCTCCTCGTGAGCGAGGAGGCTCGGGCAGGGGACTCCGTCCAGCCCGAGCGGCTGCGCCTCTTCGTCGCCTGCGATCTGCCGCCTGAGGTAGAGCGCGCCGTGCGAGCGTGGCAGAGCAAGGAACTCTCGCGCCACGAAGACCTCCGCGTGCTGCCCACGCTGCACCTCACGCTTGCATTCCTCGGCAGCGTCGACGGGCACCGGATCGGCGACCTCGAGCGGATCCTCTCGGGTGTCGCCTGGCGGCCGGCCGAGTGCCGACTCAAGGAGCCTCTGTTCCTGCCGGCCCACGGCAAGCGGAGAGTCGTCGCGCTGGAGCTCGACGATCCGTCCGGGACGCTGCGTAGACTGCAGGGAGAGGTCTCCGCCGGGCTGGCGTCAGAGGGCCTCTACGAGCCCGAGAAGCGCCCGTGGTTGCCCCACGTCACGGTGGCGAGATTCCGCCGTCCTGGTCACCCTTTTTCCCTGCAAAATGTGAACATCGGGTCGTTTGGAGTCGTCCGGATGGTCCTGTATAGTAGCCACCTGAAGCCGGGAGGTGCAGTGCACACCCCGCTGGCAGACTTCCCCGCGTCCTGAGCAAGAGAGGAGCGCTACATTGGACAAGGACAAAGCCCTCGAGGCTGCCGTCACCCAGATCGAGCGTCAGTTCGGCAAGGGCAGCGTCATGCGCATGGGCGACCACCCCGTGAGCGACGAGATGCAGACCGTCCCCACGGGGTGCCTCCCGCTCGACATCGCCCTGGGGGTCGGCGGCATCCCGCGCGGCCGCATCGTCGAGATCTACGGCCCGGAGTCCTCCGGCAAGACCACCATGGTCTACCACCTCATCGCCCAGGCGCAGAAGCGCGGCGGTCAGGCGGCCTTCATCGACGCCGAGCACGCCATGGACCCCATCTACGCCAAGGCCATCGGCGTGGATGTGGACAACCTGCTGGTCTCCCAGCCGGACTACGGCGAGCAGGCCCTGGAGATCGCCGAGATGCTGGTGCGCAGCGGCGCCCTCGACATCGTCGCCATCGACTCCGTCGCCGCGCTCACGCCCAAGGCCGAGATCGAGGGCGAGATGGGCGACAGCTTCGTGGGCCTGCAGGCGCGGCTCATGAGCCAGGCCCTGCGCAAGCTGAACGGCAGCCTCAGCCGCTCGGGCACCATCTGCGTGTTCACCAACCAGTTGCGCGAGAAGATCGGCGTCATGTTCGGCAACCCCGAGGTCACCACCGGCGGTAAGGCGCTCAAGTTCTACGCCACCATCCGCCTCGACATCCGCCGCATCGAGACACTCAAGGACGGCACGGAGGCCGTGGGCAACCGCTGCCGCGTCAAGGTCGTCAAGAACAAGGTCGCGCCGCCGTTCAAGCAGGCGGAGTTCGACATCATGTACGGCCAGGGCGTGTCTCGCGAGGGCACGCTGCTCGACCTCGGCGTGCTGTACGACGTCGTCGCCAAGAGCGGCGCCTTCTTCAGCTACAACGACGAGCGTCTCGGCCAGGGCCGCGCCAACGCCAAGGTCTTCCTCAAGGAGAATCCGGACATCGCCGACGCCATCGAGGCGCAGATCCGGTCCAAGGCCGGGTTGCCCGGCAGCGTGCCGCAGGACGACGGCGCGGCGGCCTCCGTCAAGGAAGTCCCCGAGGGCGTCGACCCGGTCACCGGCGAGGTCCTCAAGGTCTAGGCCGTGCCGGTCGTCACCGCCCTGCGCGCCACCCGTCGTGGCGGGGTGGCGCTGCACGTGGACGACGAGTACGTCTGCGTCGTCAGCGAGTCGCTCGTCGCTCGCTGGCACCTGTTCAAAGGCCGTGAGCTCTCGGCCGACGATGTAGCCCAGGTCAGGGCCGCCTCGTCGGCCGAGCGCGTCATGGGCGACGCCTACCGGCTGCTCGGGCACCGCGCCCGGAGCACCGACGAGCTGCGGCGGCGCCTCCTGGCCAAGGAGCACGACGAGGCCACCGTGGACGAGGCGCTCGAGCGTCTCGCCGCCGACGGATTCCTGGACGACGCCGCCTTCGCACGCAGCTACGTCGCCGACAAGCGGCGCCTGGACGGCTGGGGCGTGGACCGGATCCGCCGAGGGCTGGGCGGGCTCGGGGTGGACCCCACAGTCATCGGCGAGGTCCTGGGTGAGGGCGCGGCCGACGACGGCGCCGAGCTCGACCGCGCCCTGGCCGCGCTGCGCAAGCGCGGCGCGCCGGAGCCGCCGCTGGACGCGGCCCGCCGGCGCGCATTCCAGGCTCTCCAGCGCCGAGGCTTCTCCTCAGCCACGGCCTACGCCGCGGTACGCGTCTGGGTCGAGGAATCGCCGCTCCGGCCGAATTGACGCGGTAAGCTGCGGTAACGTACCATCGGCCCACGCGACGTGTGCGCGTGCTTTGTGTATTCCACTTCTCGCTCTTGCATGGCGATACAGACGGCGGCAGGTCCGCCGATCAGGCTGAGAACCGAACTACCAGGGGTCAACGATGAGAGTTTTGGGAGGTTTCACGTACCTGCAGTCGTCCTGACCCCTGGACGTAGTCACAGCTGAACCCAAGTATCGCGGTGCACGTGCGAGCGTGGCACAGGCCGGGCGCGTTTGCCCGGCCTTTTTTCGTGCTGCGCGACCTGTGAAGGGATTGGATGATGGAAATAGCGGTCTCTATCGTTGTTGGTTTGGTGGTCGGCATTGCGGTGGGGTACTTCATCCGCCGCAACCTCGCTTCGAACAAGCTGGCGGGCGCCGAGCGCGACGCTGAGAAGCTGCTCAAGGACTCCCAGCGTGAAGCGGACACCATCGTCAAGGAGGCCCGCCTCGAGGCCAAGGAGGAGGTCCACCGGGTCCGCAGCGAGGTCGAGGCCGAGCTTCGCGACCGGCGCGAGGAGCTGGGCAAGTCCGAGCAGCGCATGCTGCAGCGCGAGGAGGCCATCGACGCTCGCGCCGCCGAGCAGGACCGCCGCGAGCAGTCCATCCGCGACCGCGACGCCAACAGCCAGCGCCTCTCCGACGAGCTCAACAACGCGCACGCCGAGGCCATGATCCAGCTGGAGCGCATCTCCGGCCTGAGCGCTGCCCAGGCCAAGGAGATGCTGCTCAAGCAGACCGAGGACGAGGCGCGCCACGAGATGGCCAAGCTCGTCCGCCAGATCGAGGAGGAGGCGCGCAGGGAGGCCGACCGGCGCGCCCGCAACATCCTCTCGATCAGCATCCAGCGCACGGCGGCCAACCACGTCGCCGAGACCACCGTGTCCGTGGTCAACCTGCCGTCGGACGACATGAAGGGCCGCATCATCGGGCGCGAAGGCCGCAACATCCGCACGCTCGAGAACATCACCGGCATCGACTTCATCATCGACGACACCCCCGAGGCCGTGGTGCTCTCCGGCTTCGACGGCGTGCGCCGCGAGACCGCCCGCCTCACGCTCACCAAGCTCATCACCGACGGGCGCATCCACCCGGCGCGCATCGAGGAGACCTACACCGCGGCCAAGGCCGAGGTCGAGGCCGCGATGGAAGAAGCCGGCGAGGCTGCCTGCTTCGACACCAACGTCCACGGTGTGGCGCCCGAGCTGGTCAGGGTCCTCGGGCGCCTCAAGTACCGCACCAGCTACGGCCAGAACGTGCTCAACCACTCCATCGAGGTCGCGCACCTCGCCGGCATCATGGCCGCGGAGCTGGGCGCCAACGTCAAGATCGCCAAGCGCGCCGGCCTGCTCCACGACATCGGCAAGGCCATCGACCACGAGGTCGACGGCTCGCACGCGGACATCTCCCAGCAGCTCTGCAAGAAGTACAGGGAGTCGCAGAGCGTGTGCCACGCCATCCAGGCGCACCACCAGGACGTGGAGCCGCAGACCGTGGAGGCCGTGCTCGTGCAGGCGGCCGACGCGATCAGCGCCGCCCGCCCGGGTGCCCGCCGCGAGTCGCTCGAGAACTACATCAAGCGGCTCGAGTCGCTGGAGCACATCGCCGAGGCCCACAAGGGCGTCGAGAAATGCTTCGCCATGCAGGCGGGGCGCGAGGTGCGCGTCATGGTCAAGCCCGGAGAGATCGACGACGACGCCACGTCGCTCCTCGCGCACGAGATCGCGCGCGAGATCGAGGACCAGCTCGACTACCCGGGCCAGATCCGCGTCACCGTCATCCGCGAGAGCCGCGCCGTCGACATCGCCAAGTAGCCGGTGTGCCTTCGCTGCACCGCCAGTTGAGCCCGCTCCGCAGCTCAATGGGCGGCGCGGAGAGGGCGCCCACGCGCCCGCTCGCCGCCTGACGGACCTGTGATGACCGGCCGCTACTATCTCCGCTCGTTCGGCTGCCAGATGAACGAGCACGACGCCGAACGGATCCGCGCGCTGCTCGAGGCCGAAGGCCTGGAGCGCGCGGTCGAGCCGGACGACGCCGACGTGCTCGTGTACAACACCTGCACCGTGCGCAAGAGCGCCGACGACCGGCTCGCAGGCCACCTGGGGACCGCCGCGAGGCTCAAGCGCGACGACCCCTCACGCGTGGTGCTCGTCACGGGCTGCCTGCCGCAGGCGGAGCAGGCTGGCTTCTTCGCGCGCTTCCCGTTCGTGGACGGCGCGCTCGGGCCGCAGAACCTGCATCGCCTGCCGGAGCTTGCTCCACACGGCGGTCGAGCCGGCCGGCGAAGCGCACGCCGGCTACTTCGAGGACGGGCCCAGCTTCAGCGGTGACATCGCCGCCCGCAGGGAGCGCCCGTACCAGGCGTGGGTGCAGGTCATGAGCGGCTGCACCAACTTCTGCTCCTACTGCATCGTGCCCTACGTTCGCGGGCCCGAGCGCAGCCGGCGGATCGACGACCTCGCCGCCGAGGTCGAGAGGCTCGTGGCGGACGGCGTGCGCGAGGTCACGCTCCTCGGCCAGAACGTCAACGCCTACGGACTCGACCTGCGGCACGGGGGAGAGGCGGCAGCACCTGCGTTCGCGGGGCTCCTGCGGCGCCTGGACGCCGTCGAGGGGCTCGACCGCGTCCGGTTCATGACGTCGCACCCCAAGGACCTCGGCGACGACCTCGTCGCGGCCGTCGCCGAGCTGCCCAGCGTGTGCGAGCACGTCCACCTTCCGGCGCAGGCGGGCTCTGACCGCGTGCTGCGAGCCATGCGCCGCGGCTACTCGGCCGGCCAGTACCTCGAGCGCGTGCACGCCCTGCGTGCAGCCGTACCGGACGTCAGTATCACCACGGACCTCATCGCAGGGTTCCCCGGTGAGACCGACGAGGACTTCGAGCGGACCCTGGACCTGGTCCGGCAGGCCGCGTTCGACGCGGCGTACACGTTCGTCTACTCGCCGCGCTCCGGCACGCGCGCCGCGGATCTCCCGCGACCAGGTGCCTCCGGAGGTCCGCCGCGAGCGCGTGGAACGGCTCATCGAGCTCACGCAGCAACTGGCGCTCGCCTCCCGGCAGGCGTGGGTGGGACGGCGGGCCGAGGTGCTGATCGAGGGCACCAGCAGGGACGGCGAGTTGCACCGCGGGCGCTCGCGCCAGAACGTCACCGTGAACGTCGCCGGAGCCGTCGAGCCCGGTGCTATAGTGACGGTGGAGATCACCGCAGCGACCTCCACCACGCTGCGCGGCACGGTCTGAGCCGGCGACCAGGGAGGTACCGTCATGCAAGGCTGCATCTGCCCTCATCCCCCGCTGCTCATCCCTGAAGTCGGCGGCACCGCGCGCAACAAGATCGCCTCCACAGTCGCCGCCATGGAGAGACTCGCCGCCTCGGTCGGAGAGCCCGAGACCATCGTCGTCATCTCGCCGCACGCCGACGACTTCGGCTCCTCCCACGCCGTCAAGACGCCGCCGCGCCTGAGGGGCGACTTCGGCCGCTTCCGCAACCCGGACGCGGCCTTCAGCTACGACAACGACGTGCAGTTCGCGGAACTCCTCTTGGCGCTCGCCGGCGACAGCCGCAAGCTCCGCGTGGTGCCGGACGACAGCGAAGTGCTCGACTGGGGAGTGCTCGTCCCTCTGAGCTTCCTGCGCCCGCAGAGGATCGTCAGCCTGTCCGTGGTCGGCCCCTACGCCGAGCACCGCGCGCTCGGCCAGCTCGTCAGGCGGTGCGCCGAAGAACTCGGTCGCGACACGCTGTTCCTGGCCTCCGGGGACCTCTCGCACGCGCTCATCCACGGCGCGCCGGCCCCGTACGACCCGCGCGGCAAGCTCTTCGACGACGAGGTCCAGAGCCTGCTCGCCGTCGGCGACTTCGTCGGCCTGTCGCGCATCGAGCCGGTCCTGCTGGACGGCGCGGCCGAGTGCGGCCTGCGCAGCTTCGTCGCGCTCGGCGGCTTTCTGGGCGACGACGCGACCGTCGAACCCGAGATCCTCAGCTACGAGGGCCCCTACGGCGTCGGCTACCTCGTCGCCCGCTTCGGTCCGCGGCCGCACGCCGCGGACGCGACCGTATGACCGAAGCGGTCGGTACTCAGGGGCCGGCGGACTACGCGTTCGCCTGCGTGCGCTCCTACGTCGCCGGCGGCCTCGCGCCGGAGCCGCCGGCGGACGCGTTCTACGAGCGTCCGGCGGCCTGCTTCGTCACGCTCAAGAAGCGCGGCGAACTGCGCGGCTGCATCGGCACGCTTGAGCCCGGCCAGGCCGCGCTCGGCTGGGAGATCGCGCACAACGCGCGCTCCTCCGCGCTGCGCGACCCGCGGTTCCCGCCGGTGGTCGGCGACGAGGTCGAGGCGCTCACCTGTTCGGTGGACGTCCTGAGCCCGAGTGAGCCCTGCGAGATGACCGACCTCGATCCCGCGGATATACGGCGTCATCGTCGCGTCCGGCTTCAAGCGCGGCGTGCTGCTGCCCGCCCTGGAGGGCGTCGACACCGTCGAGCAGCAGGTCGGCATCGCGCTGCAGAAGGCGGGCATCGCGCCGGACGACAGCTTCGAGGTCCGGCGCTTCCGCGTCACGCGCTACCGGCAGGGCGACCCGGCCACGGAGCCGGAAGACGACGCCGCACCCGTCGGCGACTGACCTGAGACGAGCGTGACCGGCGTCCCGCCGGTGGTCGCCCTCTTCGGCGCCACCGCCCTCGGCAAGAGCGACGTAGCGCTCGAACTGGCGTCCCTTCTCGGCGCCGACATCGTCGTCGCCGACTCGATGCAGATCTACGCCGGGCTGCCCATCCTCACGAACCAGCCCGGCGCCGAGTCGCGCGCGCGGGTGCGCTACCACCTCGTGGGGTGGGCGCCGCCCCAGGAGGACTTCACGGTGGCCGAGTACGCAGATCGGGCGCATGCGGCTGTGGACGCCGTGCTCGATGAGGGCCGGAGCGTGGTGGCCGAAGGCGGCTCCGGCCTCTACCTGCGCGCCCTCCTCGGCGACCTCGCCTTCGGCGGGGCGCCCGACCCGGCGCGCAGAGCCGAGCTCGATGCACGGTGGGAGCGCGAGCCGGAGGCGCTCGTCGCCGAGCTCCGCCGGCGCGCGCCGGACGTCGCCGCGCGGGTGGACGCTCGCAACGGGCGTCGCGTCGTGCGCGCGCTCGAGTCGCTCGACCAGCCCGGAGAGAAACAGACAGGCGAGCTCTGGGAGCCCGGCGGCCGCTACCGGCACCTGCTGTTCGCGCTCGTCCCCGACGAGGACCGCGCCGCGCTCAAAGAGCGCATCGAGCGGCGCGTCGACGAGATGCTCGCCGCCGGCGCGCTCGAGGAGGTCGCCGCGGCCCGGGCCGCCGGGCCGTTCTCACGAACGGCGGCCCAGGCGATCGGCGTGCGCGAGCTCTGCGCCGTCCTGGACGGCGAGCTCGCGCTGCCCGAGGCGGCTGCGCGCATGAAGGCGCGCACGCGCACCCTGGCGCGCCGCCAGCTCACCTGGATGCGCAAGCTGCCCGACGCCTCACTGGTGCCCGTCGCCGGGCGCACCCCGGCGGACGTCGCCGCAGACGTCCTGAGCCGCCTGAGCGCCTGAGCCGGCTGCGCGAACACGCATGGTAGGATGTGGGTTCGAGCGCGGCGAGAGCCGCGCGCTGTGCGCTCACAGGGGGTCATGAATCCGTGCAGCCTCGTTGGCAGGGTCTCGGCAAGGTCCAGTTCTCGAAGTGGCAGGGCCTCGGCAACAACTACATCGTCCTTCACGTGGACCAGCTCCCGTTCGAGCTGACCCCGGATCGCGTCCGCTTGCTCTGCGACCGCAACGTGGGCATCGGGTCGGACGGCATCCTGCTCATCGGCGAGCAGACCGGTGAAGCCCGCTTCGGCCTGCGCATCTTCAACCCCGACGGCAGCGAAGCCGAGATGTGCGGCAACGGCGTGCGCATGGTGGCGCGCAAGCTCAAGATGGAAGGCCTCATCACAGGCGACACCGTCGTCCTCGACACGCCGGCGGGAGAGATCGTCCCCAAGCTCGGCGAGGGCTTCGAGGTCACGGTCGACATGGGCATCGCCCGCTTCGGAGGCGAGAAGCTGACCGGGTTCGACGGCGACGCCGTGGAAGAGAGCCTCAACGCCGCCGGCCGCAATTTCACGTTCACGTTCGTCGACGTCGGCAATCCGCACGCCATCATCCAGTCCCCGTGGCCGCTGGAGCTCGTGCCGCTGCACGAGGTCGGCCCGATGATCGAGGAGCACAAGTACTTCCCCCGCAAGGCCAACGTAGAGTTCGTCAAGGTGCTCGGCGAGCACGACGCCAAGGTGCGCGTGTGGGAGCGCGGGGTGGGGGAGACCCGGGCCTGCGGCACCGGCGCCACCGCCACCGCCGTCGCGCTGGTGCGCACCGGGCAGTGCACGAGCCCGGTCACCGTCGAACTCCCGGGCGGCAAGCTCGTGGTGGAGGTGAAGCCGGACTGGCGGGTGTTCATGACCGGTCCGGCCGAGGAGATCTACCACGGCGACCTCTCGCTCGAGTTCCTCTCGCATCTCGAGTAATCCCGCTCGCTCACGACCAGTCACTCTCGGAGGACCATGAGGATCGCAGAACGCGTTCGCACGCTGCCCCCGTACCTGTTCGCCGCCATCGAGCGGCAGATCGCCGAGCGCAAGGCCGCCGGCATCGACGTCATCAGCCTGGGCATCGGCGATCCGGACCTGCCCACGCCGCCGCACGTCATCGAGGCGCTGGCGGCCGGCGCGAACGATCCTGCCACGCACCAGTACCCGAGTAACCAGGGCGAGCTCGGCTTCCGCGAGGCGGTGGCCGGGTTCTACGCCTCGCGCTTCGGCGTCGATCTCGACGTGGCCACCGAGATCGTGCCGCTGCTTGGCGCCAAGGAGGGCATCGCCCACATCTGCCAGGTCTTGCTCGACCCTGGAGACCTGGCGCTGGCGGCGGACCCCGGCTATCCCGTGTACGTCACCGGACCGCAGCTCGCGGACGGAGTGGCCCAGCACCTGCCGCTCGTGCCCGCACTGGGCTTCCAGCCGGACCTCGACGCGATCCCGGCAGAGACCGCCGCGAAGGCCAAGCTGATCTTCGTCAGCTACCCGAACAATCCGACGGGCGCCGTGATCGAAGATGACTTCTTCGCCCGTCTGGTCGCGTTCGCCAAGGCCAACGACGTCGTCGTGGTCCACGACAACGCCTACGCCGACATCACCTACGACGGCTACGTGGCGCCGAGCTTCCTGGCCACGCCCGGCGCCTCCGAGGTCGGTGTGGAGATGTTCAGCCTCTCCAAGAGCTACAACATGACCGGCTGGCGCGCCGGCGCCATCGTCGGCAATCCTGAGGTCGTCGACGCGTACTGGCGCCTCAAGACCAACCTGGACTCCGGCATGTTCGGCGCCGTGCAGCGCGCCGCGGCGGCCGCACTCGAGCGGTTCGCAGGAGTGCGTGCGCGAGATGTGCCGCGTGTACCACCGGCGGCGTGACCTGCTCGTGGAGGCGCTCCGTACGGTCGGCATGCACGTGGAGCCGCCGAAGGGCACTATCTACCTGTGGGTACCTGTGCCCGAAGGCTACACATCAGCGACCTTCACCCAGCAGGTGCTGGAGCAGGCGGACGTGGTGGTCACGCCGGGGGCAGCCTATGGCCCCTCCGGCGAAGGCTACGTCCGCATGTCGCTCACCCTGCCGGACGACCGCCTCGAGGAGGCGGTGCGTCGCATCGAGGAGCGCGTACGCCTCTAGCAACTCTCACTACGCTCTCGAGGCCCGTGTGACGGACCCTGAGACCGATCTCGAAGGCAGCGCCACCGAAGGCCGTCCGCGGACCGTCGTGTTCGCGGTCGTCCCGAGCCGCCGCGGCGAGCCCGGCGAGGACGAGGAACTGGTCGAGATCAAGGAGCTTCTGCGCTCGGCCGACATGGAGTGGGTCGCCGACGTCATCCAGCACCGCGATTCGCCCAATCCTCGCACCTACCTCGGCAAGGGCAAGATGGTCGAGCTCAAGGAGACCGTAGCGGAGCAGAAGGCCGCGGTGGCCGTCTGCGAGGACGATCTCTCCCCGGCGCAGGTCGCGTCCGTGCTCGACGCGGTCGACGCCGACGTACTCGACCGCACGGAGCTCATCCTCACCGTGTTCAGCAAGCACGCGCACTCGCTGGAGGGCACCATGCAGGTGCACCTCGCGCAGCTCGAGTACGAGCTCACGCGTATGCGCGGCAAGGGCCTCGTGATGAGCCGCCTCGGCGCCGGCGTGGACATGCGCGGCCCCGGCGAGACCAAGATGGAGGTCGACCGCCGCGTCGTGCGCAAGCGCATCCAGACGCTCCGCGGCCGCATCGAGCAGATGGCGCGCACACGCAGGACCCAGCGTGCGCACCGTATCCGCGCCGGCGTGCCGCTCATCGCCCTCGCCGGCTACACCAACGCCGGCAAGTCCACGCTGCTCAACGCGCTCACCGACGCCCACGTCTCGGTGCAGGACCGCCTGTTCGAGACGCTGGATCCGACTTCGCGCAGCTTCCGCTACCACGACCGCGACTACGTGCTCACCGACACCGTGGGCTTCATCCGCAAGCTGCCGCACCAGCTCGTCGACGCGTTCGCCAGCACCCTCGAGGAGACCACGCTGGCCGACGTCGTGCTCGTGGTGGCCGACGCCAGCCTCGAGGTCTCCGAGATCGCGGTGCGCGAGCAGACCGTTGCCGACGTGCTCGACAGGATCGGCAGCACGGCGCCTCGCATCATGGTCTTCAACAAGATCGACTGCCTCGATGAGCCCAAGCTCCAGCGTCTCAAGGCCCTCTATCCGGACGCGGAGTTCGTCGCCGCCGGCAAGGGCTACGGACTGGACCTGCTGCAGGCGCGCCTGGCGCGGTTCTTCGACCGCGCGCTGCGGCCCGTCAAGCTCCTGTTCCCGTACAGCGAGGCCGGCGAGATGCACCGGCTGCGCGGCATCGCCAGTGACGTGCACGAGGAGCACACGCCGGAGGGCGTGGTCTTCGAGGCCCGGCTGCCCGCGGCCGAGGCCGGGCGCTACGCACGCTACCGCGTCGAACCTGAGATCCCCAGCGACCTCCCGGACGAGTCCGGCACTCCCGACGACGAGGCTGCTCCGCCGGACGACGCCGACGTCGATGACTGACGCCGGCCTGCCCGTCCCGGTCCGCCTGCTCACGCCCGCGGCGCGGCTCCCCGAGCGCGCCTACGAGCACGACGCCGCCTGGGACCTCTACGCGGCGGAGGAGGCCACGCTCCCGCCGCTGCATCGCGCAGTGGTCGGCACCGGCATCGCCCTTGGCCTCCCGCCGCACCTCGCCGCTTTCACGCTGCCACGCTCCGGACTCGCCGCCCGCCACGGCATCTCCATCGTGAACGCTCCGGGGCTCATCGACCCCGGCTACCGCGGCGAGGTCCGCATCATCCTGCTCAACACCGACGCAGAGGCCACGTTCGTCGTCGCCCCGGGCGACCGGATCGCCCAGTTGCTCTTCCTGCCCATGACCGATGTCCACCTGTTTACGGCGGAGACCCTCGACGACACCCACCGTGGTGAGAGAGGATTCGGCTCAAGCGGCACAGGGGGGAGGACCTGATGGCCGACCAGCCCCAGGAGCCGAAGGCAGCCGTCGAGGAGACGGCTCCGGCAGACGAGAAGCCTACTATTCGGGTCGCAGGACTGCTCATCCACGAAGGTAGTATCTTGATGGTAGAGCAGGGGAGAGGCGACGACCACTATTGGCTGCTGCCCGGCGGAGGCGTCCTGTTCGGCGAGACGCTCTCGGACGCGCTCAAGCGTGAACTCCGCGAGGAACTCGGCATGCGCGTCGGCGTCCAGCGGCTCGTGGCCATCGTCGAGTCGATCTCGCCGGATCCGGAGTACGCCAAGCACGTCGTGCACCTGGTGTTCGAGATCTCGGCGCCGACGGAGGACCTGCCGGAGCCACAGGAGGACAAAGTGCTCAACGCGCGGTTCCTCAGCGAGTTCCAGTTGCAGTCCGCGGACGTGCGCCCGCCGATCTCCGAGTTCCTGAGCGGCTGCGTGAGGGAGATGCCCTCGTCACCGCAGTACCTCGGGCGCCGCTGGTAGGCGCGTTCTCCGCTCGACAGTCCGTGATTCCAGTCCGCCGGCGACCCGCTGCGCCTGCCAGGTAACACGCGATAATCTCCGTTATGTAAAGTAACAGGTCAGAAACCCCGGCCGGCCTCTTCGCCAGGCCCGTCACCGGCAGCGGGCTCACAGCGACTCCTCCCCGGGATCTTCACCTTCTTCACGGACGTGGACGCAGTTGCCGGCTTCTCCGGTAGTGCGTCCGACCGTGCGCGCACAAGTCCTGGCACCCGGACCGATTCCTTCTCGCATGACCAACGCGCGCGACGCCACGTGTCGTACGGTCCAGACTTCCACCGGCCCGGCAGCGCACCGGCCTCCCCCACACCACCTCCGTCCTTGGATTGGACTGTCGGATCATCCCGTCCTGAGTCGGACAGACGGCGCTGGTGGCGTCGTTGGGGCTGAGCGCGTCCGACGCCCACCTCCTGGTCACGCGCAAAGGCTGTGGCTGGGTCACTCCGTCTCGAGAGCCGCTACGGCTAGATTAGTAGCATGTGCCGACTACCTGATTCGTAGGCGGGCCTCCCGCAACAAGGACCACACGTTCCCGGCTCAACGGTGACTGTGCGACAGCCGGACCGACGGGCAATGACACCAGAAAGGACGGGTCTCCAGCAGGATGAGGCCCGCGACGTGTCATCACTGGATGAGGAGAGACCATGCTGCGCAGACGCCCTAAAGCGTCCATTGCCGTTGCGATCACGGTGGCTGCCGCAGTCCTCGCGGCCCTTGCGGCAGCAGGCTGCAGCATCCGCCCCGCATCCGCCTCCACGCCGAAGGGGTACTCGTTCGCCGCCTACGGTGACATCAGGCCGGATTCGAGCTCGCCGACTGCTGACTACGGACCCGGCTTCCATCGCGTCATGGCGAAGCTGGGCAGCCTGCCCCACGCCTTCGACGTGGTTGTGGGCGACATCATCCAGAACGCCTCCGGGGGCTACACGCTGGCCACGACCGAGCAGAAG
The DNA here is from genome assembly GCA_963747935.1 of uncultured Thermoleophilia bacterium. Taxonomy (GTDB): domain Bacteria; phylum Actinomycetota; class Thermoleophilia; order UBA2241; family UBA2241; genus CAIXSE01. The sequence continues at coordinate 116,352 of CAVVGY010000009.1, forward strand.
TACAACGACATGCTGGCGCAGCTCGGACCGGACGCGCAGGCGCGGCATGTCTGGGTTGTGGGCAACCACGAGGGCGTGCAGACACAGACGGGGGCCGGCGCCTTCTCGGCCGTCCTCCACCCCGGTCCCCGCTGGTACACCTACAGCTACGGCGCGGGCACGGCCGATCAGCCCAGGGTGGTCGTGATCGTCCTCTCGACCGAAGAGGCAGGCATGACGGGCCGCATCGGCTACTACGGCGTGGGCGACAGCCGCAACTCGGCCCAGGCTGACTTCCTGGTGCACGCACTGCAGACGCACGCGGGCGACCAGCACACCTACCTCGTCGTCGCCATGCACCGGCCCATCACCGATCCAAAGCCGAACGAGTCCTTCGACGTCAACGGCGAGCGGCTTCCGCTGGAACACCTGTTCGCCAGGTACGGCGTCGACCTCGTGCTGAACGGCCACGTCCACGCGTACGTGCGGCACGTGATGCCCAACGGCCTGCCGTACATCACCGTAGGGACCGGCGGGTCCCCGCTCTACAGCCCGCGCACCACCGTGACCACGTCGCCCGGCACGGACGCCCGCAGGATCTTCGGGCACTACGGTTTCACGCTGTTCCGGGTGGGCGGCGACGGCATGGCCGGCACCACCTTCAGCCTGGACACCTCGACCGGGAAGTGGCGCGTCGCCGACCGGTTCAGTGTGCCGCAGCAGCAGCCGCTGCCGGGCGGCTGAACGCGTCGACGATTGTGCGCCGGGCCTGCTAAGTGCGAGGGAAAGGAATGGCATCCCGCTCAACACCAACGACCGCCCGTTCAGTACCTGGACCAGAACCGAGGACACCGTGAAAGGCAGCAGTTCTCCGAACGGCAGAAGCGAGTACCGGCAGGCCGTCATCCTTGTGGGAGGTGAGGGCAGCCGGCTGCGACCGATCACGTCGCGGGTGCCGAAGCCTGCCGCTCCCCTGCTGGGGCGGCCGTTCGTCAGCTACATCCTGGAGAACCTGGTCCACCACGGAGTGGACCGCGTGGTCTTCTCCACCGGCTACCTCGCCGCCGCCATCGAGGCGGAGGTCGGCGACGGAGGCCGGTACGGCCTCGATGTAAGGTACGCCTTCGAGGACTCGCCCCTCGGGACCGCGGGAGCCATCAGGAACGCCGCGTCCGCGCTGGAGCCCGGCGGCTTCCTCGTGCTGAACGGGGACATCCTGAGCGACGCCGACCTGAGCGCCGTCGTCGCGTTCCACCGGGAGAGGCAGGCGGTCGCCACGCTGCTGACCACGGCGGTCGACGATCCCAGCCGCTACGGCCTGGTTGACGTTCGGGCGGACGGCCGGGTCGCGAGCTTCGTCGAGAAGCCCGGTGACGACTGGCCCGGTCCAGGCCTCATCAACGCCGGTGTGTACGTCCTCGAGCACGAGGCGCTCGACCTCATCCCACCTGGGCGCGAGTTCAGCATCGAGCGCGGCGTCTTCCCCTCACTGGCCGCCTCCGGCAGTCTCTACGCCTTCGTCGGCGCGGGCTACTGGCGCGACATCGGCACACCTCAGAGCTACCTGCAGGCACATTTCGACCTGCTGCGCGGACCGCTTGGGGTCGGGGCTCGCCGCGGGCTAGACGACGGCCACGACGGGGACGGGCAGGGACTCGTCTCCATCTCGCCGGATGCGCGCATCGATCCCGAGGCACAGCTCGTGCCTCCCGTGCACGTGGCCGGCGACGCCGTCATCAAGCGCGGCGCGACCGTCGGTCCGCTGACGGTGGTGGGCCGCGGCGCCCGGGTCGGCCGAGGAGCCCTGGTGGTCGCCTCCGTGCTCCAGGATGGCGTCAAGGTCGGTCGGGACGCGGTGGTGGACCACAGCGTCATCGTGCGGCGGGCCACCGTCGGCAGCGGATCGCACTTGAGCGATGTGGTCATCGGAGAGGCCTGCAACGTCGGCAAGGGAAACGTCCTCGCGAACGGGCTGCACCTCTTCCCTCAGGCGATCCTCCCGGACCGCAGCGTCAAGTTCCGTGACTCCGGAGCACCGGCGCTGGCCGCACCCGCCACCGCACTCGATGCAGCGGATCGGCAGGAGTCTTCCGGTGTGGACCGGCAGGTTTTGGCAGTGGCGGACCTGGAGGACCTTGCGGCCGCGTCTCCGGGAGAGCTGGGAGACCTCGAGCCGGCGGCCTGAGGAGGCGCCGCAGGGCGCTCTCCTCAGGCCGCCTCGGCCCACTCGGTCTCAGTAGCCGTACGTCACGACGTCGAACGACTGCCCGAGCGAGTTGACCGGCATCACGGTCACCTGGTTGGAGGTCACTGTGACCTTGAGGAAGCTGAAGACCTGCGCTGGCGAGGTCGGCGGCTTGGCGGCTCCTGTCGCGCTGCCCTTGTTCGATGAGTAGCTCCAGCCGATGCCGTAGGCGTCGAACGGACTCGTCCCGTGCTGGCCGATGGGCTCGAGCTTCTCCCCTCCCGCCCCGGTGACGTAAGACACGAAGCTCTCCCCGGGTTGCTGGAAGTTGCGCTCATAGATGTGGGCGTGGCCGTTGAAGACGAACTGCACGCCGTACTGCGTGAGAAGCGCCGCCAGGCTGTTCGGCCCATGGAGGTAGCTGTCGGTGGTCTCGCTCGAGTTGTCGGAGTACATGGGGAAGTGGAAGACCGCGAACTTCAGCGCGGCCGGGTGGGTGGCGAGGTCGTTGGCCAGCCACTGGTACTCGGCCGCGGTCGGCGCCCAGTGCGCGGCGTGGTCGTCCGAGTACAGAGTCCCCGTCCCGGTGTTCGTGTTCGCCCAGGCGGCCGTGAGCACGTAGTAGCGCGCAGTTCCGATGCTGAACGCGTACCACGCGGACGGGTAGTTCGCCGTACTGGTGCCCGGCACGCTGTAGGAATCCATCTGATAGCGCCCGGCCGACAGTACGGGCGCCGTGGGCTGTGGCCAGATGTTGAGGAACGTGCTGTTGAAGCCGTGGTTGCCCGGCGACCCGAACATCGACATGACGTCGCCGACGTTCTTGTAGAGCGACGGGCCGAAGACGTCCGAGATGTTGGTGCCCGTCTGGAACAGGTCGCCGTAGTTGGCCTGGTTGCCACTTGGATAGGCGACGTCGCCGGCGCTGAGGATGAAGGATGCGCCGCTCGAAGCGATCTGGCTCATGAGGTTGGCCTGGTCTGTCGTGCTGGTGCCGGCTCCCCAGTCGCCGAGCACCGCGAAGGAGTACGAGCCGGAGCTCGGCGGCGTGGTGAACGACGGAGAGGTATCCACGCCGAGCAGGTCCACCACCGGCGTGTTGAAGAACACGCGGTAGCTGTACACCGTACCGGGCTGCAACCCGGTGATCTTGGCCTTCCATTGGTACTCGGCCACCCCGTTGACCGAGATCGACGTCTTGCTGCCATTCGCCTTGTGCGCGGTGGCCGACTCGATGCCGGCCTGGCCGTAGGTCGCATAGCCGGTGGTCTGGCTCCGGTCGGTGGCCCAGTTGATGGTCGCGTTGTACGTCGTGCCCGCGCTGACCACGTCGGTCAGATACGGATACCGCTTCAGCTGCGGCTGACTTGCCGCGCTGACGGTGGTCTGGGCGAGTGCGAATCCCGCAAGGGCCACAGCGACCAGGATCCCGGTCAGCCCGACTTGGACGGTCCAGCGTCGCATCACTCATCTTCTCCTGGTGTCGTCTTGTGAGGGTCGTGTGGTGTCAGTCTCTTGTTCCTCCTGCCCGCGCTCTGCTTCGCAGCAACGTTGTGAGCCCGGCTTCGCTCCAAACCAACGTCAGCGCGTTAGTCGTCCGGGCCGTTGGGCACTCGCAAAGACAAGGACAGGACAACGGCGTGTCACACGCCGGTCGGACAGCGGCGACCTTCGCCGGAGATCACAGCCCCCGGGAGGCAGCAACATGAGAGCGGCGAAAGCTGCCGCGGAGAGCGCGACCATCACGCTCGGGCATTCCCCAGAAGAAGTCACGTCGGAAGCAGTCACGTCGGGACGCATGAGGACCGCGTTCGGATTCGCGGTCGTCGGAGCCACCGGCATCTTCGTGAACCAAGTGGCACTGTGGCTGCAGGTCCGCTACCTGGGCGTCAACTACGCCGTCGCCGCGATCGTGGCGACGCAGGCCTCCACCACCTGGAACTTCTCGCTCAACGAGCTCCTCGTGTTCCGCGGGCGGGACGCAAAGCACGGACTGGCCGGTAGGTTCCTCGCCTTCTGGGCGGTCAACACCGGGACGCTGCTCCTGCGTGTCCCCACGCTCGCCCTGCTCGTCTCGGTGCTGCGCATCCACTACCTCATCGCCAACCTCATCACGCTGATCGCGCTGTTCGTCGCGCGGTTCGTGGTCAGCGACCAGCTGATCTGGCGTCAGTCCGCGCCCCGGCAGGACGGCGCCGGTGCACCCGCTGGCACGGCCTCCGATGCGGGCGGGAGCTTCGCAACAGGCCAGGCTGGACGGAGCTGGAAACGCGGCTTCGCCCACACCTACGACATCCACGGGTTCGCTTCGATCGCATCAGACGTCCCGCTGCCGGAACTGAAGTACTTCCGCGACGCCTCCGTGGACGGCGGGGCCGACATCGAGATCCGCGTGGGCGACATCCTCAGTGGGCCGCGGCGCCGTATCGAGATCACGGAGACCCCCGGCGTGATGTTGTACCAGGAGCACCTCGGCCGTCTGGGCGCCAACTTCCGCGTCGAGATCTTCGACAAGCTGAAAGTGACCGTCACCCCGCTCCTGGCCCACTCCCCACACGTCGTCTACACCAACATCGTGGAGGCGCTCCTGCGCTTCGTCCTCGCTTCTCGGGACTACGCCCTGCTCCACTCTGCCACCGTGGTCATCGACGGCCAGGGCGTCATGCTGTCGGCGCACACCGACACAGGAAAGACCGCGACCATCCTGCGCATGCTGCGGGAGCACGGCGGCACCTTTCTCTCTGACGACATGACCATCGTGACGGGAGACGGCCCCGTCTACTCGTATCCCAAGCCACTGACGATCAGCCACCACACGCTGGCGGCCATCGACGGTGCGCTGCCCTCGCTGACGGAACGCACGCAGTTGGCCCTCAAGAGCAGGCTCCACTCGAAGGGCGGCCGGTCGACGGGGCTGCGGCTCTCGCGGATGAACCTGCCGATCATGTCCATGAACGCCGTGACGCAGGCGCTGGTCCCACCGCCCAAGTACCAGGTGTACGACCTGGTCCCGTGCGAGATCGGGGCCACGGCGAGGGTGCGCCACCTGGTGCTCATCGCCCGCGGTCCCCGCAAAGACGAGTCCGTGAACACCGACGAAGCCCTGGCGCAGCTCATCGAGAACACCGACGACGCCTACGGCTTCCCGCCGTTCCGCCAGCTCGCTCCCTTCGTCCAGCTCGGCGGCGAGACCTACCCGAAGCTGCGCAAGAAGGAGCGGGCCATCATCGAGAGCATGCTGCTCAGCGGCGTGAGGGTGCGGCGCATGGTGCGCGACGACTTCTCATGGGCGGACGACATCCCCGCCTACGTGCGCAGCCACGAGGGCGTGCCTGACCTGGCCGACTTCCGCCGCGAGGTCCCGGAACGCAGGGCGGCGTGAATGAGGTTCTCGTCTGCTGACAGCACCAGCACTCTACCCGAGGCGCTGCGGCGCGAGGGCCGGCCCGAGCAGGCCCGCCACGCGGCAGAGGCCGCCCCGGCACCTCGAACGACGGGAGCCGGGGCGGGTATCGCCCTCAGCGTCACCGCCCGGCGTGTCCTGATCGCCGCCGCCGCCGGCACCGCGATCGCGGCGGCGCTCGGCTTGCGACTGTGGCACCTCAACGCGCTCGGGTTCAACAGCGACGAGGCGGCCTACGCCGGCCAGGCGGCCTCGATCGCCGGAGACCAGCACCTGTCCGGGCTGTTCCCGGTGTTCCGCGCGCATCCTCTCCTCTTTCAGCTCCTGGTCTCGATCATCTACCGGGTGCACGTCGGCGAGCTGGGGCCCCGCCTGCTGGCGGTCGGATTCGGGGTCGCGACGGTGGTCGCGGGGTACGCGCTGGGCGCGCGCATCTACGGGCGCACGGCCGGCCTCCTGACGGCCCTGTTGCTCGCCGTGATGCCGTACCTGGTCATCGTCAACCGCCAGGCGCTGCTGGACGGACCGATGGTGTTCTTCTCAGTCATCGCTCTGTGGCTCCTGGCGAAGTTCGTCGCCGAAGAGCGCCCTGCGTTCCTCTACGCCGCCGGCGGGGCCCTGGGGCTCGCGTTCCTGACCAAGGAGACGGCCATCCTGCTGGTGCCGGCCGTCTACGCGTTCCTCGCCGTGACGCCCAGCGTGCGAGTCAGGCTCAAGGACCTCGCGCTGTCGCTGGGGTGCTTTGCTCTGGTCGCTCTCCCCTATCCCCTGTCGCTGGCGATAGCCGGAGGGTCGAAGACGGGGCAGCACTTCCTGGTGTGGCAGCTCTTCCGTCCGGCCAACCACGCCTGGGACTTCTACCTCTCCGTGGTCCCGTCCGCGATGGGCATCCCTCTCGTCGTGCTCGCCGTGGCGGCTCTCGTGATGGTCGCCCTGGGGCGGACGTGGAGCTGGAGAGAGTCGCTGCTGGTGAGCTGGATCGTCGTCCCGGCGTTCTTCTTCGAACTGTGGCCGGTGAAGGGCTTCCAGTACTTGCTCCCGGCCGCCGCGCCGGTGGCGGTCATGGCGGCCGGGCTGCTCTCGGGGGCCGCGGCGAGGGGCTTGAAGGGCCTCGGCGACTGGCGGTTCTGGCAGGCCATGAGGGCCGGCATCGCCGTCGCAGTCATCGTGTCCCTCGGGGTCGTCAGCTGGATCGCCGTCACGACCTCGGGCTCGACCTCGTTCCTCGCCGGGACGGGAGGCGTGCCCGGCGGCCGCGAGGCCGGGAACTGGATCCGGACGCACACCCCGCTGGGCGCCGAGTTCTTCTCCATCGGGCCGTCGATGGCCAACATCCTGGAGTTCACAGGACAGCGCCGGGTCCTGGCGCTCTCGGTGAGCCCGAACCCCCTGCACCGCAACCCGGCCTACACGCCGGTCCCCAACCCGGACCTCCTCGTGCGCGGCAGCGAGGTCCAGTACATCGTCTGGGACTCCTACTCGGCCGCGCGCACGACGTACTTCACCCAGCGCCTCCTGACCTTGGTGAGGCGCTACCACGGGAGGCCCGTCCACGTGCAGACCGTGCCGGTGGAGGCAGGTGGCAGGTCTGTGCAGCGGCCCGTCATCATCATCTACGAGGTGCGGCCATGAACCGCATCCGCCTCGTCGTCCGCACGGCGCTCGTCATCATCGCGGCCGGCGTCCTGTGTCTGGCTGCCGCGGCGTCGCCCGCGCTCTCGTCCGGCACGGCCTCTCACGCCCCCCGAACGCCCATCAAGCACTTCGTGGTCGTCATGCAGGAGAACCACACCTTCGACAACTACTTCGGCACGTACCCCGGAGCCAACGGCATCCCTGCGGGGACCCGCATGCCCTTGGACACTGCGTCCACGTCGACCGGCTTCGCCACTCCCTTCCACATCGGCGGCTCCGCGGCCACCGACCTCAACCACAGCATCGCGTCCGCCGAGATCGCCTTCCACGGCGGCCGTATGGACGGGTTCTCGGCCGCACAGGACGTCGGCGCTCCGGCGCGACAGGTGATGGGCTACTACAACGGGAGCGACTTGCCCCTCTACTGGAACATGGCCGACCAGTACGTGCTGTTCGACCGCTTCTTCTCCTCGGCGATGGGAGGCAGCCTCATCAACCACTACTACTGGGTAGCCGGGGGCATCGGTGGCGTCCAGGGAAAGACGCTGGCTCGCCCCCTGGACGTGCCGACGATCTTCGACCGGCTGCAGAAGGCCGGCGTGTCGTGGAAGTTCTACGTGCAGAACTACGACCCGAAGATCAACTACAAGACGGTCCCGCCGACGACCGTCGCGAACTCAGGCTCCCAAGTGGTCTGGGCGCCCCTGCTCGACATCCCTCGCTTCGTGAACAACCGTCGGTTGGCGTCTCACATCGTCGACCTGAAGCAGTACTTCACCGACCTCCACAACGGGACCCTTCCGGCCGTCTCGTACATCGTGCCGTCCGGTGCGAGCGAGCATCCGCCGGGGAGCGTCCTGGCAGGCCAGCAGTACGTCAGCGGCCTCGTGAACTCCCTGATCGCGAGCAGTTCGTGGAGCAGTTCCGCCTTCATGCTGGCCTACGACGACTGGGGCGGGTGGTATGACCACGTCGTGCCGCCGCGACGCGACGCGAACGGCGACGGATTCCGCGTGCCCGCCCTGCTGGTCAGCCCCTACGCCCGCCGCCACTTCGTCGACCACACGACGCTCGACTTCACCTCGATGCTCCAATTCATCGAGAAGAACTGGAACCTGCGCCCGCTCACGCGCCTCGACGCGACGAGCCAGAGCATCATGGGCGCGTTCGACTTCAAGCAGTCCCCGAGACCGGCGGCCTTCATCTCGATGTCGCGGTCGGAGGGTCCCGCCGTTCGGACGACCGCGATGCGGGATATCGCGCTCTACTCCCTCTACGGCCTCGGCGCGCTCCTTGCCGTCGGCTTCATCGTCGTGGCCCGGGCCGCCAGTCGTCGCCCGCTTCGCCGCCCGGACAGGAGCGCAGGCTGATGGCGCGCCGTCCGCTACTCCTGCGCCGCGTCGGGCCTTTCGCGCTCGGGATCCTGGCGACGCTGCTCCTGCTGGCCGCGTGGCCGGCACCCTCGCGAGCGGCGCCCGCGGCGACCCTGCAACTGCAGACCGTGCCTCGACTTCCTGGTGTGGGTCTGATGCTCGACGGCGTCACCCACCGGACGGACTCGTCGGGTTCGCTCCGGATCCGCACCTTCGCAGGCACGCACAGCCTCAAGCTTCTCCCGACCACAGCCCTCCCGGGCGGCAGGATCGCACAGCCCGACGGCTGGCTCGGGCAGCGCGGAGTGCCGCAACAGATCACGCTGCCGTCCGGCACGACGGTGGAACACGTCTCGTTCATCGTGTCGCGGCCGGTGACGGTGACGGTCACCGACTATTCGGGCCGGCAGATCCCGCAGGGGCAAGATCGACCGGGTGACCCTCGTCAACAGCCTGGGGCAGCAATTCGTCCTCAGGTCTGGGTCGCCGAGCATCGTGCTCCCCCTCAACGGGGTGATCCACCCGCGCACGGGCTACGTGTCGGTGCCCCTCCGGTACTCCGTCCGCTCGGTCCTCGTCCGGGGCGGCGAGGTGGTGCACCGCAGCAGCCAGTCCTTTGCCGCCAGCGCTCCGGAGCCTTGGGTCATCAAGGGCCTGATCTTCCCGCTGCGCATCCAGGTGCGGGATGCGCTGTTCGGCTTCGCGGTCGGACGTTCTGTCGTGCTCGCACCGCGGTTCGGCACGAAGAGGACGCTGGAGCTCGGCTCGGGACACGACGTGCGCGTCGAAGGCCTGGCCCGAGGGACGTACGACGTCACCGCGCACGGCCCCGGCCTCGGCCTCACCTCGGTCACGACGCTCTCGCGACCCCAGGAGGCCAAAGTCCTGCTCTTCTCCTGGGTCGACGTCGGCGTGGTGGGGGCGTTCGCCCTGGTGTTCCTCGTGGGGCTTCCTCTCGTCGGCGGACGCCTCGCGCGTCGCCCCGGCTCCCGGATGGTGCGGTGGCGGGAACGGCGGGTCCGGGAGGCGGCGCCCGCGGACGCAGGCGCGCGGGCGCAGGCAGCGCCTCCTCTGGACGCCCGGCGCTCAGCGGACACCCCTCCCCAAAGAAGGGCGTCATGAGCCGCGGGGGGCGTCACCGCCGCGGCCGGCCGCTCTCTCTGGCCACGGGCCTGCTCGTGGTCACGGCCCTCGCGGCCCTCGTCCCGGCGCTGCTCGTCTCCAGCGCGAAGGCGTCCCCGAGCGGCGGCGCCTCGCCACGGTCCTCCCTCGGCATCACCGGCACCGCGGCACAGCCGATCCCCGTGCTGGCCTACTACTACATCTGGTACAACCCGAGCTCGTGGAACAGGGCGAAGATGGACTACTCCGCCCTTGGCCGCTACTCCTCGAGTGACGTGGCGGTGATGCGGCAGCAGGTGGAACTGGCCAAGAAGGCCGGCATCAGCGGCTTCCTCGTCAGCTGGAAGGACACGCCGGTGCTCGACGCCCGGCTCGCGGCGCTGGTCAAGGTGTGCGCCGCCGCGCACTTCAAGCTCGGCATCGTCTTCGAGGGCCTCGACTTCCACAGGGCCCCGATCCCGATGGCAGAGGTCCAGAACAGCTTCAGCTACTTCACCCAGCAGTACGCCGGCTCGCCGGTGTTCGACTGGTCCGGCAAGCCGATCGTCATCTGGGCGGGCACGTGGGGCTACACGAGCAGCCAGCTCGCGTCCATCACCAACGCCTACAGGCCCCGGTTGACGATCCTGGCGTCAGAGAAGCAGGTCAGCTCGTACGACGCCATCGCCCCGCTCTTCGACGGCAACGCGTACTACTGGTCGTCGGTCGACCCGCTCCACACGCCGAGCTATCAGAGCAAGATGGATGCCTTCTCCGCCGCGGTCCACAGCCACGGCGGCCTCTGGATCGCGCCGGCCGCACCGGGCTTCGATGCGACCCTGCTCGGCGGCACACGGGTCATCCCTCGCCGTGGCGGCCAGACGCTGCGCCTCGAGATGAACGCTGCGCTGGCCTCCTCGCCCGACGCCATCGGCCTGATCAGCTGGAACGAGTTCAGCGAGAACTCCGCGGTGGAGCCCAGCCGCATGTACGGCTCCTCCACCCTGAAGACGCTCGCCGCCATCCAGCACGCGCATCCCGGGGCCATCCCGAACTTCGACTCGAGCAGCCCGGCAGGGTTCCACGCGGGCGTGAGCCCCTTCGTCATCCTGGGCGCGGTGGTCTTCATCTTCGCCGGCAGCGCGCTGGCGCTGGCCCGCAGGGAGGGACGCCGGCGCCGAATGACGGCCGGCGCCGGACAGACGCGCGCCGGCCCTGCCCCGAAGATCCGGAGTGCGTCCCGGAGACCGAGGTAGGGCCGGCGCGGCGACCTGCGTTCAGCGTGCCGTCACGGTGTGGGTGCGAACACGCGAGCCTCGACGATCGAAGCGCGTCCGCTGCCCGACCTCAGCCCCTTGACGAGCACACGGATGTAGCGAGCCGACCGGCCTGGCGTCCACTTCTTCCACGCGTGCCCGTCGTTCGAGCGCTGCACCTGCCACGCATAGGTGCGCGGGGCGCCGGTGGGATCGAAGAACCGGACCTTCACCCGGCTCACGGTCCGCACGCTGCCGAGATCGACTCTCCACCATTGGGGGAAGGTCGCCCTCGCTGCCGTCCACCGCGTCGCGGTGAGGCCGTCGTTCGCGTATCTCCCGGCGCGCCGGCGGCTCGATGCGCTCGTCGGGAGCCCTTGGGAGACCAGCACTGACGTCGGGCTCGGACTGGGCGATGGGGTCACCGTCGGTGTCGTCGTGGGCGTCGGGGACGGCGTGACCCCCTCCGGCGCCTGCTGTGCCACGTCGAAGCTGTCGCCGACTCGCCACACCCAGTCGGTCTCCGAGGTCACGAAGGTATCCGCCTTCAGGTGCCCGGCCGTCGTGACCTGGAACCTGGTGAACCCGAACTGCTCGTGCGTGGAGTCAACGGAGCCGATGCGCGACGCGTCGGCGCCCGGCGACGTGTGCGCAGCGTACATCTCATCTTTGGCCTCGGCTCCACCCATGCCCTGCACGAGGTAGGTCGTGCCGTCAGGCATCAGGTGGCGCACGTAGGCGTGCACGTGGCCCGCCAGGACGAGATCCACGCCGTATTTGGCGAAGAGTTGCTCCAGCGCCTGGCGCTCGGCCGGGTGCGTGTCGTAGCCCTCGCCGGGCTTCGGATCGGCGATCGGGTGGTGCATGTTGACGACCAGGAAGGTGTTGGAGTCGTGCGCGTGAGCGCGGAGTTGCGACACCAGCCAATCGCCCTGCGCGCTGTTGGATGCGCTCCCCTCACCGGCGTAGCCGACGGTGCCCAGGTGCCCCGTCTCATAGGTCGACAGGTTGAAGACGATGATGCGCGGGTCTGACGCGGTGCCCGCGCCGTGAGTGGACACGTCGTAGTGAGCGGGATGGATGTTGCTCTCCCAGCCCGCGGCGCCCGCCGCCGACGTCCCTACGGCTTCGTGGTTGCCGACGGCGTAGCTCTTGGGGACGGCACGAGTGGCGCCCAACGCCGTGAAGAAGTCGGCGTACTTGGCGTCGACCGTCGCCGTCGTGTCGGTCGAGGCGACGTTGACGAGGTCGCCGACGACGACCTCGAAGGCGTGCGGCTCGGCGGCCATCTTGTCACGCACGTGCTGCCAGCCGGCCGAGTAGGAGGCGTGCAGTGCCTGACTGCCGGGGCGGATGTCGCCCCATGCGATGAACGAGTACGCCACCGGGTCGCTCGCGGCCCCCGCTCTTGAAGGCGGGCGATGAAGAGCCCACGCGCCGAACGCGGCGACCAGGAGCGTGAGAAGTGTGACGAGGGTGAGGGTGAGACGGGTGTGGGACAAGGTACGTCCCTCCTATGAAGCTGTGGGACAGGATAACGAGTGTCCTACCACTCGATACCCCGCAGGGTACACGGGCAAGGGACGGAGCGCCACCGAAGAGCTGTCAGCGCCCCGTCCCCCGCTCGAGAGCGGGCAGGTTGTTCGCCAGAGCGCGCACGTAGGCGTTGCCGAAGCGCGCGCCGTTCGGGTTCAAGACCTCTCGGCCGCTCGCATTGATCTTCGTCTGCCGGCCGGGCTCCACGGAAGTGCCCTCGCCCCACTCGTTCCACGTCTCGACGAGGTTCCAGGGGGTGCCGGCGGCCCTCATCCGGCGCACGGCCGTCTTGAATGACCTGAGGTTGCGCCGCAGCCTGACCCTCTCCCCCGCCGCGTCCTTCCAGAAGCCCGGGCTCACGAACGTCGAGTGGCGGGCGAAGCTGCCGTAGCGGCTCGACGGGGCGTACTGGTGCCAGGAGTCGGGCTGGTTCGGGTCGGAGGCGTACCCCTGGTACACCTTGAGCACGTAGTAGAACGCGCCGCCCGTCTGCGCGACAGCTTCCCTCCATCTCCGGCTGGTCCCCGCATCGTCTGACCCGTTGCCGTACACGAAGACGACCGGCTTGCCGCCCACCTTGAGGAAGTAGGGGCTGGAGGCGTAGGCGCTCTTGATGTACTCCAGGTCGGCCACGAGCTGGCTGACCGACGGGTCACCGAAGCCCTCCTGCTCGTAGTACAGAGCGAAGCGAAGGTTGGGATAGGGGTTGTCGGCGCGCTTCATGAAGTCGTCGAGGTAGGTCTTGAGCGCGCCGTCCTGCTTGGTGCCGCGGCCGAACCAGGAGGCGATGGCCACCTCCTGCCTCGCCTCCGCCATCTTGGCGACTTCCCACTTGAAGGTGCCGTAGTCGAGACTGCTGTAGAGCTCCGCCTTGGGATCGAAGCCGGGATGGAGATCCGGCAGGTAGTGGCTGAACCAGCGGTACGGCGGTCTGTTCCCCCCGTCCTGCCAGTAGCTGTAGGAGCCGTCGCAGGCGGCGTTCTTGTACCAGGGGTAGAAGAATGACGCGTAGTACGGCGCCGAGGGCTGGAAGGCGGCCGCGGCGCGTGACGGCGCGGCGGCCGCCGGGCCTTGAGCGCTGGCCGGCGACGTGGCCAGCGCTGCCGGCGCAATGATCGAGACGACTGCTGCTGCGACTGCGACTGCGGTGAGGGTGAGTCTGAAGCGACGCACTCGTGCTCCTCCCGGGGTCGGCCTCCAGCTCGTGGCCAGAGGCGTATGCGCGGAACTGGTAACGGATTCGGGCGGGTCAGCCACGGATTCGGCGCGTGGTCGCCCTCACCCTTGGTATCGACGTCGTCGACGCCGGCTTGAGGCTGGCTCGCGCCGCGCTCAGCGGCCCGTGCCCTGCTCGAACGCGGGCAGGTTGCCGGCCAGAGCGCGCACTTGGGCGTCGCCGAAGGGAGCGCCGTTGGGGTCGGCCACCTCCCTGCCGGCTGCGTCGATCAGCGTCTGCGCGCCGGGTTCGACGGACGAGCCCTCGCCCCACTCGTTCCTGAGAAGGACTGCGACTGCGGTGAGGGCGGGTCTGATGGAGCGGTGCACGCACACACCTCCCGGGCCGGCCTCTGCATCCTGAGCAGGGGCTTTCCAAGAACGCGGCGCACGCTATACAACTCGTTGACCGACTGCCAACCGCTGATTATTGGGATGGATACTCGTACTCAGAAGGGCCGAGCGGACCGAGCGCTCAGACGGACGCCTGGGTACGCTCAGTAGGTGATCAGGCTGAAGACGTCGTAGCCCTCGAGCTTCTTGCGGCCCTCGAGGCCGGAGAGCTCGATGATGAAGGCGACGCCGACGACGTTGCCGCCGAGCTTCTCGACCAGCTCGATCTTGGCCCTGGCGGTGCCGCCGGTTGCGAGCAGGTCGTCGTGCACCAGCACGTTCTGGCCCGGCTTGATGGCGTCGGCGTGCACCTCGAGCTTGTCGGTGCCGTACTCGAGGTCGTACTCGGCGGCGATCACCGTCGTGCGGCAGCTTGCCGGGCTTGCGCGCGCAGACGAAGCCGGCGCCGAGGCCGTAGGCGACGGCGGCGCCGAGGATGAACCCGCGCGCCTCCGCGCCCATGACGACGTCCACGTGCTTGCCGACGCCGTATTCGACGAGACGGTCGACGGCCTCGTGGAGCGCCTTGGGCTCCTGCAGCAGCGGCATGATGTCGCGGAAGAGGATGCCCTCCTTGGGGAAGTCCGGGATGTCTCGGACGTGGGCGGCGAGGTCGAAGCCGGCGTCTGTCATGGGGGTCTCCTTCAGTGCGAACGCGGCGGTGCCGCTGGTGGTGACGAAGTGGGGCCTCAGCGCGTCTCGCCGCCGGTGAGCCGGCGGACGCCGCGGGCGAGCAGGAGCTGGCGCAGTTGTGTGGCGGCCTGGACGATGTCGTCGAGCTGGTCCAGGCCCTCGCGGCGCCGTTCGGGCCGGTTGGACCGCAGCGCCGGCAGCAGCACCTGCTCGATCAGGCCGATCTCACGGTCGACGGCGCTCTTGAGCACGCGCAGGTTCTTGGGGCGCAGGCCCAGCTGCGCGAGCTGCGCGGCCGCCGCCACGATGCCGGCGTCGGTCTCGGTGTACCGCTTGACGCCGCTCACCTGGCGGCCGTGGATGAGCTCGTAATCCTCGAGCTCGTCCATGAGGCCCACGTCCGCGCCGGTGAGCTGCATGACCTCCTCGCCGGTGTACTCGCGCCCCTCTCCCCCTGCGACCAGGTCGGTCTTGCGCAGGCCTTGCCGCGCAGACGGGAGAGTGCTCGCGGGGCTCCGCTCGAGCTCACGGCGGATGACCTTGAGCGGCAGGTACTCGTCGCGCTGCATGCTGAGCACGCGCACAAGACGGTTGAAGTCGTCCTGCGAGTAGAGACGGTAGCCCGACTTCGTGCGTCGCGGCGTGACCAGACCCTGCTCCTCGAGGTACCGGAGCTTGCTCACGCTGATGTCGGGGAACTCGCCGCGCAGCCGGTCGACCACCGTCCCGATGGTCAGCAGGCGCTCGTCCCCGACGTCGAACAGGAGTTCAGCGGTCTCGGACACGTGACCCCCCAGGCCCCGTCAGCTCCCCGCCGGAGCGAGGAAGGTGAGCTTGTACTTGCCGATCTGGATCTCGTCGCCGTCGCTGAGCACCGTGCGGTCGCCGCGCCGGCGGTTGATGAAGGTGCCGTTGAGACTGCCCTCGTCGACGATGACCCAGACGTCGCCCTCGCGCACGACCACGGCGTGGTTGCGCGAGACGGTCACATCGTCGAGGAAGATCTTCGCGTCCGGGTGGCGGCCGATGGAGATGCGCTCGTCGCGGAGGACGTAGGTCTCCCCCGCGCGGCCCCCGCCGGTCCTGATGACGAGGCACGCGTCATCCGCGCAGGCGGCGAACGCCGGCACGTCCGCATCTTCCTCTCCCGGGACGTAGCTGAGCGTGGTGGCCGACTCGGGCTGGTCCGCCAGGAGGCTCGCCCCGCAGCGGACGCAGAAGCTGGCCCCCTCTGAGTTGCGGATGCCGCACTCGGGGCAGAACACGCTATTTCGCCGCCTCGGGCATCAGTCCGCGTCCTCGTCGTCGCGGGCTTGACTTCGCCCTCCGGCTCCATCTCCGGGACGTTGCCGGCGAGGATCTGCGACAGGCCGGCCACGTCGTCCGCGGAGACGATGGCCTCACCCTCAGAGTGCTTGCGCTGCAGGCGCATCACCAGTTCGGCGCGCAGGATGTCGAGTTCGCCGTGCAGGATACGCCGACGACGCGAGATCTCACGTTCTTCGGCGTCGAGCTGGGCGATGAGCGCGCGCAGATCGTCGTCCGAGCGGGACACGAGGTCGACGATGTCATCCATGCCGCGACTCCTCTCCTTGCCTGGAGGGTTGGGCAGTCGATGCTACCCCCTGCGGCCTCAACGTTCAAGCTCAGGTTGAGGTGGGCGGCCGGCGTGGGGTTCTGCCCCTCCGGCCGCGTCGGGCACCTCGACGCGCACGACCTCGAGTTCCGCCAGATGAGTGAGCGCCTGCAGCACGTCGTACTCGTCGGCGTCCCCGCCCACCAGGATGCCGTCCACGAGATCGCCCACGGCGCGCGCGCCCGGGCCGAGGTACCCCAGCACACGGATCTCGAGCGGGTCGTCGGTGCCGCCGCCCAGGTAACGCACGACCGCCGGCGCCGGCAGGTGCCGGCGCATGCGGAACACCTCGTCGAGGCGGCGCATGCCCTCGATCAGGAGCCACTCCGTGGGCAGGTTGACCTCGTCCTCGTCGAGCTCTGCCGCCGGGTCGAAGTCGAACGAGCCGGTCCTGACCCCCAAGAGCGCATAGAACGCCTTTTCACCGGCGAGCTCGCCGGCCCGGGCGCCGACAAGGCGGCCGCCGCGGAACATCAGGACGCCGGCCACCGCGTCCTCCTCGTCGAGGATGACGAGCCGGCCGGTCTTGCCGCCGACCGACGTCATCTGCACGAGGTCGGAGCAGCGGGAGCTCGCCGAGGTCGCCGATCAAGCCCATGTGAGGGCCTCCGGCGAGAGTGTGATCGTCATCTGCACGCTTCGCTTTCCATCCGGTTGACTGCTTCGCAGCGCACGGCCGCCTTCCTCTCTCATGCTTTCCCGTCTGAGGACGATACAGAGTCCAGTGTCGGCTGGACGGACAACGCCAGACCGCGCTGCTATATACTCGCTCCACCGCGGGCGTGGACAGGAGGGCGTGCGTGGCTCGTCGCAAGGGACTCGTGATCAACGATCGTCAGCTCGACCGCTGCGACGACCTCCTGCAGAAGCTCAAGGAGGTCTCGGGGTCGAGCTTCCTCGCGCTCATCAGCACCTCGGGGCAGCCCATCACCACCGCCTCGGACGAGTACCACCCCGAGACACTCTCGCTCGCGTCGCTCGCCGCCAGCTCGTTCGCGGCCACGCAGCAGCTGGCCAGGATCCTCGACGAGAACGAGTTCACGCTGCTGTTCCACGAGGGCAAGGGGCTCAACCTGCACGTCTCGCAGGTCACCGAGCAGGTGCTGCTCATCGTCACGTTCGGGCGCGAGACACAGGTCGGCAAGGTACGCCTGTACACGCAGCGCGCCATCGAGGTGCTGCGCCAGATCTTCGACGGGCCGGAGGACGAAGCTTCTCCGGCCATGGACACCGACTTCGAGGCCGCCGCCGGCCTCGCCATGGACGACCTCTTCAAGGACATGTGAGACAGCCTTATGCCCCTGATCAACTTCGCCGCCCGAGAGATCAACTACAAGATCGTCTACTACGGGTGCGGCCTGTGCGGCAAGACGACCAACCTCCAGTACATCCACCGCAAGATCAATCCCGAGGCGCGCGGCAAGCTCGTGAGCATCGCCACTGAGGAGGAGCGCACGCTCTACTTCGACTTCCTCCCGCTCACGCTCGGCACGGTCAAGGGCATGCAGACCCGGTTCCACCTGTACACGGTGCCGGGCCAGAGCTACTACAACGCCAGCCGCAAGCTCGTGCTGCAGGGCGTGGACGGGGTCATCTTCGTGGCCGACTCGCAGATCACGCGCCTCGACGAGAACGTCGAGAGCTACCTCAACCTCTGGGACAACCTGCTCGGCCAGGGCGACGACCTCAGCAAGCTCGGGTTCGTCATCCAGATGAACAAGCGCGACCTCACCGACATCTTCTCGGTAGAGGACCTCAACGAGCTCCTCAACCACACCGGCTCGCCGGTCAGCGAGAGCAGCGCCGTCACCGGTCAGGGCGTGTTCGAGACGCTCAAGGTGGTCTGCAAGCAGGTCATCGCCAAGACGGGCTGAGGCGGGAGGCCCCAGCGGCGCAGGAGCTCTGCCCCGCCGGCCCGAAGCGCATCACTGCCCGACGCGCTTGATCCAATCCATCGGCGCGTAGTGCGACACGTACGTGTCGCGGAACAGCACCTTGCCCTCCGAGTCCTTCACCGTGCGCTCCACGCGCACGCTCTGCCCGTCGATGCCGCGCTCCCAGCGGATCACGCCGGGACCGAGGTCGCTGTCGTACACCACACGGGGATCGGACTCGCCGTGCGCCGGCTTGCGGACGTCGTAGAACGAGCTCGTCTTGTAAGCCACCTCGCGACCGGTCTTGCCCACCAGGGCCACGGTGAGCGCCCCGCCGTCGATCCAGCTGCGGATCATGACGCTCTTGCCGGTGTCGTTGCGGAACTTGAAGTCGAGCGCGCCCCACGCGACCGTGGCGTCGCGGCCCGTGGGGTAGTGCGAGATGTACAGCGAGTGCGCGTGCCGCTCCACCACCGGCAGTCCGGCGAAGAACACGGCGTTGAAGAGCGTGGTGGCGTACTGGCAGACACCGCCGCCGACGCCCTGGCGCAGCACGTTGTCGGCGGCGATCACCGGCGCGTAGTCGAACCCGCGGTTGGCCGTGCGCGGTCCCATGGCCTCGTTGAGCGAGAACGTCTGCCCCGGCTCGACCACGGTGCCGTCGACCAGCTTGGCGGCGAGCGCGATGTTGTTGGCGCGCGTGGCGTTGCGCGGGTCGAAGTAGGTGACGAACTGCGAGCCGAGGGCGGCGAGGCCCATGCTCTCCACGTCCTGCGTGCTCAGCTTGGGGAACTCCGGGGTGAGCGCCACGAAGATGGTCCGCAGCCCTCCGCCGGTGGCCGCGTCGTCCAGCTCGTCCATGAGCACCGGCATGTCCAGGACCAGGCCTGACCTGCTCTCGGTGACGCGCACGGTGCCGTCGTCGTTGACCTCGACGCCCGCATCCACCGGCGGCGTCTCGGCGAACGCGAACAGCCGGTGGAGCTCCGCCGCGGCACGGTCGTTGTGGAACGTGAGCGGGTACTGGTCGGCGTCGCCGCCCTTGTTGACCGCCAGCATGCCGGCCATCTGCTCGGGCGAGAGCACGACCTCCCTGGACCGGTAGCGGAGCGTGATGGGCACGGCGAGGTACTCCGCGGCAGCGCTGGCGCGCGCCTCCGCGTCGACCGTGGTGATCTCGGGCTTGACGTCCTTGAACGGCACCGAGCCGGCGTAGGGACGCCCGGCGGCAAGGCTCGCCAGGATCGCGCGCTCCAGCGCGACGGCGTCGACCTCACGCCCGGCGCGCGCCGGGACCACGCCGAGCCGCTCACCGGTGAGTCTGAGGCGCGCGTCCTGCGCGGGAACGTCGACGTCCTCGCGCAGCGCCTCGAGTCCCGAGCGGTACGCCGCCGGATCGACCCGGACCACCGGTGCGACCTCGGTCGAGCCTTTGGGGAGCCACACGTCGACGAACGGCAGCTCATGGCGTCCGGTCTGGTAGGCCTTGCGCGCGGTCGCCGCCCCGTCGAGGCGCAGCCCGAGCTGGGCGAGCGTGTACGAGCGCGGCTCTTCGCCCTTGCCGGTGCTCAGCTGGACGGTGCCGATCCGCGCGCCCACGCGCGAGGCCACCGCTGCGGCGGCGGCCTGCTCGTCGAGGCCCTGCAGGCTCACGCCGGCGACGCTGACGCCGTCGCCCACCTTGTGCCACGCGACCGCCTGGAGCGCGACGAACCCGCCCGCCAGCAGCACGACGATCAGTAGCGCGGTCACGAGCCAGACGTGTCTGCGGTACCACGCGCCGAAGCGGCGCAGCGGTCCCCTGCGAGAGGCAGCGACGGGCTCCCCGGCCCCGGGGGATACGGCATCCATGACGTTCATGATACGGCAGCGTTCGCCGCCCGCACCCCGCGTCCTACTCGGCGTGCTCCCGGATGACGCTGCGGACGACCTCCAGGAACCCCTCGGCGAGGCGCTCGGAGTCCGGCCGGTCGGCGCCCTCGGCGTAGATGTGGAACACCGGCTCGTCGGCGTCGGGGAGCAGTTGCACCCAGCCGTCGTCGCGCTTGAGCTGGATGCCGTCGATGAGGCCGAGCTCGGCGTCGCCGGCGGCGGCCTCGCGCTGCAGGTGCTCCGTCGCCGTGCGCATCACGGTGCCCTTGAGCGCCCACGGGCACGCGACCGTCTTGTGGACGAGCGTGCTCGTCGGGATCTCGGCCAGCTGCTCGCTGAGCGGTCGCGCCTGCGGCGCGAGCAGTTCGAGCAGCTTGCCCAGGCTCATGACGGCGTCGAACGCAGGCAGGAAGCGCGGGAAGATGTACCCGCCGCCGAGCGAGCCCGCAAACACCACGCCCTCGCCCGTGGACGCCTGCGCCAGCGCGGGCAGCGAGACCTTGGTGCGCTCCACCGCGACCCCGAACGGTTCGGCGAGCGTCTCCGCGAGGTGCGTCACGGTGAGCGGCAGCACGACCTTCTCGCCTCTCGAGGCCTGCTGCGCGACGAGCTTGACGTACAGCAGCAGCGCCTTCTCCAGCGGCACCTCGGTGCCGCTGTCGTCGACCACGTACAGGCGCTCCGCGCCCGGGCCGATCACGAGCCCCAGATCGGCCTCCATGGTGCGCACCAGGCGCTGGACCTCCTGGATGTTGGCGCCGAGCTCCTCCGCGCCCATGCTGACGTGGTGCTGCTCGTTGAAGGCGCGCACCGAGAGCACCTCTGCGCCCAGGTCGCCGAGGATGTACGGCAGCGTCAGCGACGCCGGCGAGTACGAGTAGTCGATCACGAGCCGGTAGGCGCGGCTGTGGATGCGGTCCACGTCCCAGGAGCCGAGCAGGCCGCGGACGTACGTCTCCATGGCCCTGTCCGGGAACTGAAGCTCGCCGAACTCGCTGTAGAAGGCGCGCCGGAAGTCCTGGCGGCCGTAGTACTTCTCGATGTCCTTCTGGCGCGCCTCGCTCAGGTTGATGCCGGGAGGCTCGAACAGCTGGATCTGGATCATCTCCGGGTCCCAGCTGGCGATGCGCACGTGGATGCCGCCCTGGGAGCTGCCGTTCTTGACGTCGAACCGGTTGATGGCGCTACTGGCGACGCGCAGGTCGCGCACGACGACGCCTGTGGAGTTGAGGCCGGAGATGATGGCGCGCTTGATGACGCGCGACGCCGGGTGGGCGTCGCGGCTGGTGCACACACGCGCGCCCTTCTTGAGCACCGTGCCGTAGGCCATCGCCATCTTGAGCGCGAGCTCCGCGGTGATGTCCACGTTGATGAGCCCGGTCATGCCGTCCTTGCCGAACAGCTGGGCGCTGCCGCGGGACTCCCAGATGATGCTGCTGTTGATCTGAGCGCCGGCCTCGACCGTCTTGTTGGGGTAGATCTTGACGTCGGGCGCGATGTACGCCTGCTCGCCGATGACGGACTCGTCACCGACCGCCACGCCCTCGCTGAACGTGGAGCCGGCCTTGAGGTCGCAGTTGCGCCCGATGATGGCGCCGTACACCTTGGCGGAGGCGCCGACGTAGGTGTTGGCGGCGATGACGCTGTTGCGCGTCTCGGCGTGCTCCTTGACGACCACGTTGCTGCCCAGCACCGAGTAAGCCCCGATGGAGGCCGTGCGGTCGATCTTGACGTAGTTGCCGATGAACGCGGGGCCCTGCATGTTCTCGAGCGAGTCGAGATTGACGCCGTCGCCGAGGAAGATGCGGTTGTGGAGTTCGATGCCCGGCAGCTGCGCCTCGACCTTGCCGTCCAGCAGGTCGCGGTTGGCGGTGAGGTACTGCGGCAGGCTGCCGATGTCCTGCCAGTACCCGTCCGCCACGTACCCGTAGAGCGGCGCGCCCATCTCGAACAGCTTGGGGAACAGCTCCTGGCTGAAGTCGTACTTGGTGTCGGGCGGGATGTGGTCGAACACCTCGGGCTCGAGGATGTAGATGCCGGTGTTGACCGTGTCGCTGAAGACCTGGCCCCACGTGGGCTTCTCGAGGAACCGCTCGATGCGGCCCTCTTCGTTGACCACCACGACCCCGAACTCGAGGGGGTTCTCCACGCGCTTGAGCGCGATGGTGACCATGGCGCCGCGCTCCTTGTGGAAGCGCAGCGCGTCCTGGAGGTCGATGTCGGTGAGCGCGTCGCCACTGATGACGATGCAGGTGTCGTCGCGGAGTCCGTCCTCGGCGAGCTTGACACTGCCGGCCGTGCCTGCGGGCGACTGCTCCACGGAGTACTGCATGCTCACGCCGAGCGTGGAGCCGTCACCGAAGTAGTCGCGGATGACCTTGGGCAGGAACATGAGGGTGACCACGGTCTCGTCGATGCCGTGCCTCTTGAGGAGCTCGACGATGTACTCCATGCACGGCTTGCCGCACAGCGACACCATCGGTTTGGGCTGGTTGCTCGTCAGCGGACGAAGACGCGTGCCCTCGCCGCCGGCCATGACCACTGCGCGCACGCGCCACCTCGGCTGTCCGGGGACTGTACGGCTAGCGTACCAGATGGATAGCGGCGCGGACCTCAGGCCGGCGCGTCCTCCCCACGCTCGCGCCGCACCCAGACCACGACCTTGTAGCCGTACCAGAGGCCGCTGGCGATGTAGAGCGTGGCTCCCACGGCGTAGAACGCCCAGCCGAGCACGCGGATGTCGACGATGAACCACTGCAGCGCGCAGATCAGGATGAAGTTGGACGCCTTGCCCCAGCGGCTGATCTCCGGCCCCTTGGTCGTGTACACGCGCGTGGGGATCGCCAGGACCAGGATGATGCCGTCGCGGATGAGCAGCGGCAGGACGGCCAGCCACGGCAGCGTGCCGAAGTACCACAGCATGGCGACGATGACGAAGAAGAAGGCGCGGTCGACGACCGGGTCCACCCAGCGGCCGAACTCGCTCTGCACGTGGTAGTGACGCGCGATGTAGCCGTCGGCCACGTCGCTGAGGGCGGCCACCAGGATGACGGTGGCCGTGGTCCAGCTCGAGCCGGGCGCGTCGCGGCTGTAGAGGTACACGATCACCGGCAGTGCGCAGAGACGCAGGACGGTGAGCGCGTTGGGGACGAAGCGGATGAGGCCGGCGGCCGGAGTGTCTTCCATAGGGACGGAGTGTAGCAGTGAGCGCGCTCGTGGGCTGTGGTAATCTACGCTCCACGGGGCGTAGCTCAGTCTGGTAGAGCACTCGGCTGGGGGCCGAGCGGTCGCTGGTTCAAGTCCAGTCGCCCCGACCAGTCTGAGGGGGGGCTGAGTCTGCACTCAGCCCCCCTTTTCTACTTCTTCTCTCTTCTCCACCTCGGGACAGGCGCCGCCCGAGCGCCGGACGCGTGCGAGCGTGGCGCCGGCGCTCTCCCCGCGCTACTCGGCCTTGTTGCGTCTCCGGTCGCCCAAAGCTGCGACGACGACAGCGATGACCCCAGCGCACACCGCCAGGATGAGGATCACCAGTGTTGCCTGCATGACGCTCTCCTTCCCCCCGTGCTCAGGATGCGGAAGAGAGTAACCGGACACTCGAAAATGTCAACAGCGAGTTGACTGGGATCACGTCGGGCAAGATCCTGGCCCAAGCGATACTGGCGCTCGGCTTTGGCGCCGCGCTGGCCGCCCGCGACCCTGGGCGAACCGGGCGATCATCCCTGTCCTCATCGTGTTCATGGCGCCGGCGGCGTTCGCGATCCTCTGGCGCCTGCTCTTCCACAACGAGTCCTACGCAGTCGACCCGGCCTGGATGGTCCTGCCAGTGGCCATAGCGGGCCCCGTCCTGCTTGCTGCCTTCTCTCCCCGGCCTCCCGAGGACTGACCGTTCCCCTCCAGTCCCTGATCGCCACGGACTACGCACGCGGTGCTCGGGAACGAGACAAGCGTGGACCGTACACGTGTCAGACCAGTCCCCGACCCGCCACGCAACCCAGTGGCTCGTGGCTATGCGTGGGTGGTCGCCGGCCCCTTGGCGCCGCTGATCCCCCTCGCGTGGATCGCGGCAGCGGTGGTGGCGTTCCTCTACCTCCCCGGCCTCGCTCCAGAGTCGGGCAGCCTCGCGGACTTCGTCCCGAAGAACGCGCCGGCGATCGCGACTGAGGCGCGCTCCGCACGGATCTTCGGCCAGCCCATGAGCCGGGTCGCCGTGGTGCAGCGCGCCCCGGCCGGACTCTCCTCCGACGTGCAGCGCCAGGCGGTGGGCGCCGCGGTCGACATCACCCAGCACCCCAAGCCTCCCCTCATGGGAGCGCTGCCGGTGCTGAACGACCCGCGGATCTGGCCCGGGGGCAACGGTCAGACAGCCACCACGGCCGTGACCTACCTGTACTTCACTCCGGGGACGCCCTGGGCGGACCAGGTGCGCACGGCGAAGGCGTACGCCGCCGACCGCCTCACCCTCCGGGGCTCGGCGGTCATCGGTGTGACCGGATCCGTGCCGGCGCGTGTGGCCCAGGAGGACCTCATCGCGGCGCGCCTCACGGCGGTCGAGATCGCCACCGTCGTGCTGGTCGCCCTGGTGCTGCTGCTGACGTTCGGATCGGTCCTCGCGCCCCTGGTGACCCTGGCAGCCGCCGGCGTCGCCTACGTCATCGGGTCGCGACTCGTCGTGCTCGCGGGGAAGCAACTGGGGCTCGTCCCTCCGTCGGAGATCGACCCCCTGGTCGTGGTGCTGGTGCTCGGGATCGTGGCCGACTACGCGATCTTCTACCTGTCCGGTGCGCGCGAGCGGCTGGCGCTGCGGGAAGGCCGCGGCGCGGCGGCGCGCGACACCACCGCGCAGCTCACCCCGATCATCCTCGTCGCCGGCTTCATGGTGGCGGCCGGCACCGCGGCGCTCCTGGCGGCGACGCAGGCCACATTCCGCTCGTTCGGGCCCAGCCTCGCGATCAGCGTGGTCGCCGGGCTGGTGGTCAGCGTCACGTTCGTCCCCGCCGCGCTGGCGACGTTCGGCCGCGCGCTCTACTGGCCGCGCGGCCTGGACCACCTGGCTCCGGGTCCGCGTTTCGGACGCGAGGGCTGGCTGGCGCGGACGCGCTCACGCGTGGCGCACCTCGCCACCCACCGGGCGTCGGCGCTGGCGATCGTGCTCGCCTGCGTCGCTGTGCTGCTGCTCGCGGCCACAGGCCTGCGGCGTACGGGGCTGGGCCTGGACTTCATCAGCGGACTGCCTGCCTCCAGTGCTCCGAAGCAGGCAGCCGCGGCCGCCTCCGCCGGGTTCGCGCCGGGCATCCTCTCCCCCACCGAAGTGCTGATCCAGAAGACCGGCGTGGGTAGCCAGACCGAGCAGCTCGGGAGCCTCCAGGACGCGATCGCCCGGCAGCCGGGCGTGGCGGCCGTACTCGGGCCCAAGCAGCAGCCGCCCGATCCGCGGATCGCGTTCGCCGTGGCGCCCGACCTGAACGCCGCGCGGTACTTCGTCATCTTCCGGACGGACCCGCTCGGAAGCTCCGGCATCGGCACCTTCGACGCCCTGACGGCGGCCATGCCGAGGCTGCTCCGGCAAGCAGGGCTCTCCGGTGTGCAGGCGGGCTACGCCGGCGACACGGCGCTGGCCTCGTACACGGTGGACAAGACCCTGAGCGACCTCGGACGAGTGGGCGTCGCCGTGATCCTGATCGACGTGATCCTGCTCGCCCTCTTCCTGAGGAGTCTGGCCGCCCCGCTGTATCTGGTGGCGGCCAGCGTGCTCGCGCTGGCGGCCTCCGTCGGCGCCACCGCCTACCTGTTCTCCGTGCTTCCGGGACCGGATGGGCTCACGTACTACGTGCCGTTCGCCGCCGCCGTCCTGCTGGTCTCCTTGGGCTCCGACTACACTATCTTCGTCGTAGGACGCATCTGGGAGGAGCGCCGGTCCCGTCCCCTGCGCGGCGCGATCGAGACGGCGGTGCCCAAGGCCCGCAGCGCCGTCTCCATCGCCGCGGTGACGCTGGCGCTCAGCTTCGCGATGCTGGCGATCGTCAACCTCTGGTCGTTCCGCCAGCTCGCGGTGTTGCTGGCCGCCGGCGTGCTGATCGACGCGTTCTTCGTGCGGTCGCTCCTGGTGCCGGCCCTGGTCGCTCTGTTCGGGCGCACCTGGACCGGGCAGGCGGCAGAGCGGCGCCAGACTTCCGGCGCCGTGGGCCGGGCCGACGCGGCGGAGGCGCCTGCATCCGAACCGAGACGGCGGCGAGCCGCCTGAGAAGGAGTGATCCGCCATGCCCAAGGACAAGAAGGGACGCGAGAAGCGCCTCGCAGGCGGCGGCGAGATGCCGTCCACCATCGCCAGGTCGGACCAGAAGGCGCAGCGCACCTGGAAGGAGGTGCACGACAGCGCCGTGGAGCAGTACGGCGAGGGAGAGCGCGCCCACCGCACGGCGTTCGCCGCGCTCAAGCACACCTACGAGAAGCAGGGCGACCGCTGGATCCCCAAGGACGAGAAGGGGCCCTCAGACTCTCGGTCGCAGCAGTCCACCGAGGACGCCCGGGCCGGCAAGGGCGAGACCTACGGCGGCATCGACTTCTACGGCCACACCAAGAAGGAGTTCGAGCAGCGCGCCAGGAGCCTCGGCATCACCGGCTACAGCCGCATGCGCAAGGACGAACTGGTGAAGAAGATCGCCCAGCGGGAGCATTCGCAGGAGGCCAAGGAGCGAAAGGGCCGCAAGGCCGCATAGCCGGCCCACCGGCGCGTCGCCAGCGCTGACTACGCCGCCAACGCCGACAACGCCAGCCTCGCGAGTAGACTGAACTGAATCGGTCGTGGGGGGAGTTCATGAAGGCAACCCGCTGGGTCGCGCGCGGTCAGGATGGGCGCTGGATGTGCCCGTTCTGCGGCGCCGCGTTCGTCTGGTTCGACGATCCGGTCGACGAGGGCTGCGTCCAGGGCCTCTGCCCGGACGGCACCTGCAACACGCTCATCATGGTCGAATCGGGCAAGATGAAGCGCTCCCTGGACTTCATGGAACTGATCGACGGGACAGGTGCCTCATCCCGTGTGCACACCCGCGACTGGTCAAACGCTGATGCGGGGTCGTCTCAGTCCTGAAGAGGATGTGCGGCGGCTGACGCTGTCAGCGGCCGACGGTGGCGATCTCGTGACCGCCGTTGCCGCCGCCGTTCCCGCCTTGGGACGCCTGCAGCACGTCTGCGATGTCGTCCGGGATCGGCTGGTGACGGAGCAGGATGCCGTACAGCTTGTCCGCAAGCGTCGGTGAGCTGTCCAGCACGTCCGTCACTTGGCGCAGACGGAACTCGAGGAAGAAGTCCGGCTCCACGCGCAGCGCCTCGGCGATGACGGCGATGACCGGATCGGCCGGCACGGGCCGCGTGCCCTTGGTGAGGTGGTTCAGGTACCCGGCCGAGAGCTTGGTCTTGTATGCGAGCTGACGGTAGCTCAGCTGGCGCTCGTCCATGAGGCCCTTGAGGGCGACCGGGAAGCGGTCCTGCGAGAAGCGGTTCTTCGTGATCGGTGTTGTGTACATGGCTCCCATGGCACTAGCCTCTATCGCCCAAAACCCCTGGATACTTGATAGGCAACAGTGGCCGTGTTGTCTGGGAAGGCAACGGTTTGGTGGGAAGCGAGACCCGGCGGTATCGACCGGGCCGTGCAGGTTGAGACCCCCAGAGGTATCTACTGTGTCTCTCCATCTGAGGCGTGACAGCGAGCGCGCAGCTCAGATGTATCTACGACGTATCTCCACTTCCAGAGTGTCGCCGCGCGACTACCCCTCAGGCCCGGCCGGCGCTGAAGTCAGGGTCGCCCGAGCAGTTCCGTAAGGGCGGCGGTGAGGTCGGCGACGGCGACGTCGGTCCGCTCGCCGCCGTCACGCTGCTTGAGCTCCACGAAGCCCTCGCCGGCGCGCTTGCCCACCACGACCTGCGCCGGGCACCCGAGCAGGTCGGCATCCTTGAACTTGATGCCGGGGCTCATGTCCCGGTCGTCGTACACGACCTCGAACCCCTCGGCGCTCAGCCTGGAGTACAGGTCCTCCGCGAGCTCGCGCTGGATCTCGTCGGAGCTGCGCACCAGGACGAGGTGCACGTGGAACGGGGCGATGCTGGCGGGCCAGCAGATGCCGTTTTCGTCGTGGTGCTGCTCCACCGCGGCGGCGGCGATACGCGCCAGGCCGATGCCGTAGCTGCCCATGACGATGGGGCGGTCCTTGCCGTCCTCGTCGAGGTACGTGGCGCCCATGGGCACCGAGTACTTGGTGCCCAGCTGGAAGATGTTGCCGACCTCGATGACGCGGGCGCCCTCGAGCTCGCCCGAGCACTGGGCGCACGGGTCGCCCACGCGCGCGTCGCGCAGGTCGGCGAACGTGGCCTGCGACACCTGCTCGAGCGTGACACCGCTGCGGTGGAACCCGGCCTTGTTGGCGCCTGCGACGTAGTGGCCCAGGCGCAGCACCTCGTCGGCGTACACGGGCAGCGGAGTCGGCACCGGGCCGACGAAGCCGGGCTCGATGCCCTGAGCCGCGAGGACCTCCTCCGGCGTGGCCATGCGGGAGCCGCCGCCGAGCGCCTTCTCGAGCTTGAGCTCGTTGAGCTCGTGGTCGCCGCGCACGAGGATCATGACCGGGCCGGAGGTGGCGGCTGCGCCGCCCGCGCCGGCCTCTCCCCCGCCCTCGGGCACGACCACGAGCGCCTTGATGAACGCGCGCGCCGGGAGGCCGAGGTACGCGGCCACCTGCTCGATGGTCTTGCAGTCCGGCGTGTCGAGCTCGGCCTCGGCGAGCAGGTCGACCGGCGCGCCCGTGGCCCCGGCGAACGGCGCGTCGGCGGCGCCCCTGGGGTCGAGCTCACTGGCCGGCGGCTCGGCGTCGGCGCCGGCCACCGCGGTCTCCACGTTGCTCGCGTAGCCGCACTCGCGGCAGAACACGATCTCGTCCTCGCCGGCGTCCGAGTAGGCCATGTACTCGTGGCTGATCGCCCCGCCCATCATGCCCGAGTCGCCCTCGACCATCATGAAGTCGAGGCCGCAGCGCCCGTAGATACGGTCGTAGGCGCCGATGTGCTTGCGGTAGCTCTCCTGCAGGGCCTCTTCGCTCACGTCGAGACTGTAGGAGTCCTTCATGATGAACTCGCGCGTGCGCAGGATGCCGCTCTTGGGCCGCGCCTCGTCGCGCTCCTTGGTCTGGAAGTGGTACCACAGCTGCGGGAGCTGCTTGTAGCTGTGGACTTCCCGCGCCGCCAGCCAGGTGATGACCTCTTCGTGGGTCATCGCCAGCGCCATGTCGGCGCCCTTGCGGTCCTTGAGGCGGAACATCTCGCCGCCGATGGCGTCCCAGCGACCGCTCTCCTGCCAGATCTCCGCCGGCTGCATGACCGGCATGAGCATCTCCTGGCAGCCGATCGCGTCCATCTCCTCGCGGATGATCTGCTCGATCTTCTGCATGACGCGCCAGCCGGCCGGGAGGTACACGTAGATGCCCGCGGCGAGCTGGCGCACGAGACCGGCGCGGACCATGAGCTTGTGACTCACGGCCTCCGCGCCCGCAGGATCCTCTTTGACGGTCGGGAGCAGCAGCTTGCTGACGCGCATGGGGACTCCATTCGAGACTGGCCGGAGCGGGAAATGATATCACCCGCGCGAGGTGAGCCCGGAGCGTTGAGGCTCGACCCTCTCCTCCCGTATACTCAGCTACAGAGGGGCCGCGAAGATCATCTTTGCGGCGGGGCAAGGCTCAGGGGGTCAGGCAGTGGTGCCTGTCCGCGATGTCGTCCTCCGAGGCGACGTGCGTTCTCACAGCGCAGAGAACACTCCGGCGACCGGAGCCCTGCTGCGCGCGCGCAGAACCACCCCACAAGCCGATGCACCAGGTCCAGACGATACGGCTGCTCGTCGTCGGCGAGCCGGGCGCGGCGTCCTCTTTCATCTCGGAATACAACGCCGACGGCGGGCACAGGACGCATGCGGCTCGCCGCGTCACTCTCGCCCGCCGAGCTCGAGGGTTTCGACGCCTGCGTGGCGGCCTGTCGGCCGGAGCGCGTCGTGCTCCTGCAGGGCTCCTGGTCGGACGACCGGTTCCAGCGGGTTCTCGACAGCTGTGTGCGCGACGGCCCCGCGCAGGTATCACCGAAAGCGGTGACCGCGCGGCGCGGTCATCCCGGATCGGGCCGAGTGGCGTATGCGTCACCCGTCGCGGTGCACTCGCGGGCGTACATGCTCAAGCGCGTCGGGGACGTCACGGTCGCGGGCGCATTGCTGGTGGCCCTCTCGCCGTTCTTCGCCGCCGTCGCATTGGCGAGCAAGCTCAGCTCCCCCGGGCCGGTCTTCTACGTGAGCTGGCGGGTGGGGGTATGCGAAGAGCTGTTCCCCTGCCACAAGTTCCGCAACCATGCACGTGGGCGCGGACGTACAGCAGGAGGAGCTCGAGAGCCGCAACGAGGCCGACGGCTGCCTGTTCAAGATCCGCGACGACCCGCGGGTCACACGTATGGGCCGGTTCCTGAGACGGACCTCTCTCGATGAGCTGCCGCAACTGGTCAACGTGCTGCGCGGTGAGATGAGCCTGGTCGGCCCGCGCCCGCTCCCGCTGCGCGACGTGGCGCTCATGGAGGCCGAGTTCCGCTCGCGCCACGCGGTGCTCCCGGGGCTCACGGGACTCTGGCAGGTCAACGGTCGCAGTGCCGTCACCGCCCGCCGAATAGCGGACGCTCAACGAGCTCGCGGAGGCGATCATCCGCGTCACCGGGTCGTCGAGCTACATCGTCCACGGCGCGCTTCCCATCGACGACCCCCACGTGCGCTGCCCCGACATCACCAAAGCGCTCGGCCTTCTGGACTGGCGACCGGAGATCTCTCTCGAGGACGGGCTACGCCGCGTGTTCGAGTACGAGATCATTACCGAGAGCCACTCCGTGACCGGGCTCAACGGCGACGCGAACGGCTCGGTCAGGGAGTCTTGACGGTCCGCGAGGCGCTCTCGCAGACCCCGCCCCAGACCACGCGGTAGACCTTGGTCCGTGACTGCGTGAGCTTGCGCGCGTAGCCGCCGTCCTCCTGGGTGTGCAGCGTCGCGATGGACTTCCACGACGACGAGGACGCGTCCCGCGACTGCAGCGTCAGCACCTGGCTCTCCGGCCCGTCCGGCGCGCGGTACGTCAGCTTGCCGGTGAGGGTGAACGAGACTCCGGACTTGGCGCTCCTGGGCGCAACGAGGGACAGGCTGTTGCCGCCGGCGAAGGCGTACCACGAGGGCTTGCGCGCGCCCTTGAAGGTGCGCACGCCCATGTACACGCCCTCTCCGGCCTTGTCCGCTCGGCCGGTGGGGTTCCAGTCGTCGACCAGGAACCAGAACAGCGCCTTGACCTGCGGATAGCGCTTGACGAAGGCGAACGCCTGCCTGAGGTAGCGCGCCTGGTCGGCCTTGCTCACGGTGACGCCGAACCAGCGGCTGTACTGCGTGTTGTAGCCGAACTCCGTGAGGTAGAACGGCTTGGTCGGGAACACCGACGTGAGTTGGCTCAGATTGCCCAGGGTGACGCAGCGCGCGGGGTTGTTGGGCAGCTCGCCCGGCTTGATGCGGGTGGACCCGCCGGGCGTGTACGGGTGGTGCGAGTAGGCGTCCATGTACGACCCGGCGCCGTTGGCCTTGAGATACTTCGCGAACGCCTGCGGAGGCGTGCTCGTGATGTCGCCCCTGCCCCGCGGCGCCGTGGCCCCGCCGATGACGACCGCGCTCGCCGAGCCCCTCTTCACCCCGGCGTACCAGGCCTTGAGCATCTTGAGGTAGATGGCTCCGCCCCCGTTCTTGGCGCTCACGGGCTGCTGCGGGTACAGGTAGAAGCCCTGATTGGGCTCGTTCCAGCACTCGAAGTACCGGGTCTTGCCCTCGAACCGCCGGGCCAGGAACGTGCCGAGGGCGGCGAACTGACCCTTGACCGTGAGGTCGCTCATGTCCGGCGCGTAGAACGGGTAGTACGTGTTCTTCTCGTAGCCGGACGGCGGCTGCTTCCACCAGGAGCGGTCGCTGGCCCACTTGGGCGTGTCGACCGGCGTGAGGATGACGGAGACGCCCGCGGCCGACAGTTGCTCGACGATCGCGGTGAGCTGGGCGACGTAGGCGTCGCTGTAGCCGTCGCCGTCCTTGTCCTGCGCGGAGGCGGTGCCGGGCGCGACCGGCTGCATCGTCGCCCAGCGCACCATGACGCGCGTCCAGCTCGCGCGCAGCCCCTCCGGGCCCATCTCCGCGACCATGGCCGGTACGGCGGCCGGGTCGATTGCCGCGCTCTCCAGCCGGTAGTCGATGATGCCACGGCCCAGCGAGACGGCGGCCGCGTCGGTCGTCCCGCCGGGCAGCGGGGCGAAGAGGATGAACGCCAGACCGGCCGCGGCGCACACCACGCCGGCCGCGGCCGCGATAAGCTTCGAGACCGCCAGGCGCCGCGGGGCGCGAGGGGCTTCTTCGCCGCCGTGTGTCATCGGGCGAGCGCCACAGTGGCCTGGCAGCTCTCGACGACCCCGTCCCAGATGACGCGGTAGCGCGTGCCGGCGTCTGCCTGACCCGGGAAGCTGTAGGCGCCTGGCGTCAGTCGGCCGTCTTCCGGTCGTCACCGTCTGCCACTGGCGCCCGTGAGGCGCCGCCTCTGCAGCCGGACGGTGACGCCGGCCGTCGGACCGTCCCTCGTGGTGAGCGCGCCGGTGATATCGAACGGCGTGCCTGCGGCGACCGCAGCGACCGTGGGGTCATGGTCAGGCGGTTGCCGCCCACGAAAGCCTACCAAGCAGGCTTGCGCTGATCCTCGTGGTCGACGAGCCCGGTGAAGACGCCGCTGTCGGGGTCGATCTCCGGGTGGGACTGCCAGTCGCTGATCAGGAACCAGAGCAGGACCTTGACCTGCCGGTACGCGCGCGTATTCACCAGCGCGTAGGCCTGGCGCAGGTAGCGCGCCTGGTTCGGCGGGCGACACGCTAGGACGAACGCATCGTTCGTGCCGGTGCTGTAGCAGTACTCCGTGAGGTAGAACGGCTTGGTCGGGAACAGCTTGAGCAGCACCGGGAGGTTGCCGAGCGTGACCTGCAGATTGGGCCGCGGAGGCTGCGCGGAGGGCGTGGGGTCCCTCGAGCCACGCGTCGCGTACGGGTGGTGCGAGTAGGCGTCGAACCAGCGGACGCACCGTGGGACTTGAGGTAGCGGGCGAACCACTGCGGCGAGGTGCTGCCGGGATTGGTGCCGTCGCTGCCCAACCGGGAGGTGGCGCCCGCGATGACGACCGCGTCGGCGTTCGCGGCGTGGGCCCCCTTGGAGAACGCGACGAGCATCTTCCGGTAAGCCTCCGGCCCCACGACTCTCCTCCCGAGCGACCTGCGGGAGGAGCCGCAGGTTGGGCTCGTTCCACACCTCGAAGTGGCGTACCCCCGGCGCGAAGTGCTCGCGAGAAAGCGCGAACTTCTGGAAGGCGACGGGCACGCCGGAGTCCCGCGTGCGCACTGCGGTGGTGGGATTCTTCGGCCCAGTACTTCTGGTAGCTGGTGTCGCGGGTCCACGCCGGCGGGTCGCTGCCGGTGAGGATGACCTTGAGACCTTGCGCGCAGCGCCTGCACCACGGTGTCGAGTTCGGCGACGTAGCGTCGCTGTAGCCGTCACCATCGACATCGAGGCCGGCCCAGACTCGCCGGGCGCCTAGGGCTGCAACTGGTCCCAGTAGACGAAGACCCGGCTCCACTCGGCGTTGACGGCGGCCATCTCCGCCGCGTAGGCGGGCACGGGTGCGAGGTCGATGCCGCCATGGTACTCGAGGCGGTGGTCGACGATGCCCCGGGCGACGCGTGCGCCGCCGGCGCAGCGGCCCAGGACAGCGCGACGAAGAGGGTGAGAGCCGCGGTGAAGACGAACACGGCGGTCGCGAGGCCTGACCTGCAGTCAGGGACGTACGACGATGCCATGCCTCGCTGCGTAATCAAACTCCTGCCTCCTCTTCGACTTCTGGGGATGATAGCACCCGGTCGCGGCGCACGCTTTCCACCCGTGCGGTCATCGCGATGAGAAGCAGCCTCAAACAGCTCGATCCTTAGCGGACGCCCACCGCCACCGAAGCGCTCTCGCAGACGCCGTCCCAGATGACGCGATACTGCCAGGCGCCGGTCTGCGTGAGCGTGAACGAATAGTCGCCGTTCGCGCTGGTCCTGGTCACAGGCGTCGCCACCGTCGACCAGCCCCCGCCCGTGACCGGCCTCCGCTGAAGCAGCACGGTGATCCCGGCGCCGGGTGCTCCTTGAGTGGTGAGCCGCCCCGACACAGAGTACGACCCGCTCCCGGCCGAAGCAGGGGACACCGCCGCCGTCAGTTGGTTGTCGCCGACGAATGCGTACCAGGCGGGCTTGCGGTTCCCCGCCGCGTCAAGGAGCCCGGTGTACACACCCACGCCGGGCGTGGTCAATGGGTCCTTCTCCCAGTCCCTGACGAGGAACCAGAGCATGACCTTGATCCGTGGATACCGGGCGACGAACGCCCAGGCTTGCCGCAGGTACCGGGCCTGGTCCTCCTTGGATACGACCACGCAGAAGAGGTCCTTGACCGGAGCTGTGCTGTAGCAGAATTCCGTCAGGTAGAACGGCTTGGTCGGGAAGATCTTGAGCAGCACATCGATGTTGCCCAGAGTGACCGCCTTGCTGGGCTCGCGGGGAGGCGCGGTCGGGGACGGGTCAGAGCCGATCTTGGTGTACGGATGGTGCGAGTACGCGTTGAACCACTTCGCTGCGCCGTGCTCCCTGAGGTAGCGGGCGAACCATTGCGGAGAGGTGCTGCCGACATTCGTCCCGTTGCTGCCGAACCTCGAGGTCGCCCCGGCCATCACCACGGCGGAGCTGTTCGCGCTCCTCGCGCCTGTCCAGAACGCCTTCAGCATCTTGACGTACGCCGCCGGGCCGACCACCGACTTGCCGACGATCTGCGGGTAGATGCCGCTGCCCAGGTTGGGCTCG
This sequence comes from uncultured Thermoleophilia bacterium, assembly GCA_963747935.1. GTDB lineage: Bacteria > Actinomycetota > Thermoleophilia > UBA2241 > UBA2241 > CAIXSE01. The sequence goes on from CAVVGY010000009.1 coordinate 151,411, forward strand.
TTCCACACCTCGAAGTGCCGCACGCCCCAAGGCAGGAGGAAGTGCCCGGCCATGAACTCCCCGAACCGCCGGAACTGCGCCATCACCATCGGGCTCCCGCTCCGGATCACGGCGCTGGTGGTGTGATTTCCCTTGCAGTACCTGGGGTTGGCCGCCCACCTCGGGATGTCGTTTCCGCACAGGATGATCTTCAGGCCCGATCGTGAGCTCTCCGATGACGGCTTCGAGTTCGGCGACGTAGTCGTCGTCGTAGCCATCGCCATCCTTGTCCGCCGCGAAGGCCACGCCGGGCGCCTGCGGTTGGAGGTAGTTCCAGCGAACGAAGACGCGCGTCCAGGACCCGCCGGTGGCGGCGACCTCGTCGGCGTAGGAGGGACGGCGCACTCGGAACGCGATTGCTGTACTCCAGGCGGTTGTCGACGATGCCCTTGTCGCGGCCCTGGCCGATGGTGCAGGCCAGGCAGAGGACGACAGCCACGAGTATGCACCGAGCCCGGTGAGGAGTGAAGCGTGCGAATGGACGGCGCGCGGCCATGCGCCGGATGAATGCTGGATGGGCAACCTTCCCCCTTCTTCGGAGCCCCGGCAGTGTAGCATCGGCATGGTCCGGCGGCATACTCTGCGCTGTCCGGCGTCCAGCAGTTCGGTCTGTACTGGAGGGCATCATCTCGCGGGTCGACGCATTCATCCGTGACGTACAAGTCAGCGGCTGAATTGGCAGGCTGCCTGACGAGCGTGCGACCGGCGTCCAGACTGGGCGCGTGATCGTCGTCGATAACGCCTCCACGGACGGGTCGGCAGAGGTGGCTTGGGCGCGCGGCGCGGATGTCGTTATCGAGAATGACGAGAACGTGGCTTCGCACGCGCCGTCAACCGCGGCCTGCAAGGGCCGCCGCAGAGCAGGTCCTCCTCCTGAACCCGGACGCTCGCGTCGCGCCGCAAGCCCTCCAGCGTCTCTGCCGGACCCTCGACGACGGAGCCTGGTGCAGCGGTCGTGGCGCCGCTCCTCCGGCGTGGAGGTCACCTCACGGCGGGAGCGGGGCGAGAGGCCACCGTCACGCGGCGTGTGGCGCTTTGCCTGCCCATCGTCGGCAGGTCCGCCTTTGCGCGTCCGGAGTACGACCTCCCGGCGCAGAGCCAGATTCTCTCCAGAGCGGTGGACGTCGACTACGTCTACGGCGCGGCGATGCTCTGGACCCAGGTTCCTGGCCGGTGTGGGTGGCCTCGACGAGCGGTTCTTCCTGTTCTCGGAGGACGAGGACATCTGTCGCCGGGCGCGCGCCGCCGGAAGACGCGTGCTTCTCGAGGGGCGCGCTGTCGCCGACCACGTCGGGGGAGCCGACGGTTCCGACCGGACACCTACGGAAGCGCAGAGGCTCTTCTCAACGTACCGGCTTTCGAGAAGTGGGGGGATTCTCGCTCTGCGCGGGCCTACGCCGAGGCATCCGTGCCGCCTTCGTTCTCGCGAGAGCGGCCCACGAAGCGATGGGACGGGAGGATCACTCCTCTGAGCTCGGCGCGCTGTCGACCTGTTCACTGAAGCGTATCCACCGGTCGTGACCGCTGCAGCCGATCCCATTGCCGGATCATCGCCGCGGTCGGGCGCGCGGTGGCGGCCGAGTCGGCGTGCCCGTCCCTTCCAAACCACGCGTCCTCGCGTTCGCCGACATACGCACGAGCCTCGTCGCGGCAAGCACGCCTGCACACCTCGCTCCGCGCCCTGCACGACCAAGGGTTCATCGCCGACTACGCGTGAGCGATGCGACACTTCGCGGCGCTCCTCGTGACGGGCGCTTCGACGTGATCTGGCTCCAGCGCGCCGCGGACCCGTGGCTGGCGCGACGTCGCGAGCCGGCTGCGCGGACGCTACCTGCTCGACCTGGACGACCACCTGCTCTGCCGTCCCGCCTACCTGAGCGACGCCGACCTGCCTCCGGCCGCGGCCGTCGTCGCCGCCCTGGAAGGCTGCCGCGTACTGGTCGCATCGTCCGCACGGCTCGTCGGGCTTCTCGAGGGTCGCTCGCAGATCGCTCTCTCCCCGGGCGCCACGTCTGTCGCCAACGCCCTGCCGTTCCGCGACCTCAGCTCGCGCCGGCCCGGCCGGCCGGCGGCGCTTCTGCTCACGCAGAGCCATGCCCTGGCGCTCACGCAGTCCCGCGACCGGCACTGGCGGCTGTAGCGGAGGCAATGCGCGACACCGGCTGCCTCTGTGGGTCCTCGGCGCGGTCCCGCGCGACCTCCAGGCCGCGGCGACGAGCGCCGGGGCAACACTGCAGGGGTCCGCCGGCGCAGCTGGGACGAGTACCATCGCGCGCTTGCCGGTCAGCCCACGCTGGGCGGACTGGCCCCGCTGAGACCCGGGGCGACCCGAACACCGTGGAGTTCGTGAGCGGCAAGTCGGACGTCAAGATGGTCGAGTTCGGCGGCTGGGCCACCCGCCGTGTACAGCGACGCCGCGCCCTACGTCGACACCAATCTGGCGTGCGGCAGGGTGACTCCCAACGACGCCGCCGTCTGGGTTGGGGCGATCGACGGCCTGCTCGACGGCGGTTGGCAGACGGCAGCCGAGGAGGCGCACGTCGTGCGCGAGCTCCGCGACCTGCGGCGGGTGGCCGCCGAGTGCTGGTGGCCGGCGGTGCAGGCCGCCGGCTCGAGGAACCCGTTGACGCCGGGCGGCTCCTCAACGAGCTGGACCGAGCGCGGGCGCTGGCACGTGACAGGGTCGCCCGCGTGCGCTGGCGCCTGCGGCATCGCGACTGACGGTACGCCGGCGCCGAAGCGGCGGCCTCACGGCTCGTAGTCCAGGCGCTCTCGCGAGAGGTTCGGGTTGTAGTAGGGGTCGCGCTCCATGAGTTCCGCCCAGCGCTGGCGGAACACCGCGACCTCCACCGGGTCTTGCTCCGTCCGCTTCAGCGTAGCGCCCTCGAAGTGGGTCAACTCCGCAACGGCGTGTACACGACCCTCCGGCCGCTCGCCACAGCTCGCAGGCAGAAGTCCACATCTTGGTAGTCGTGCGCAAACACTTCGTCGAACCCGCCGAACTCGTCGAAAGAAGCTGCTGCGGTCGCGAAGACCGCGCCGGTCACGGCAAGAGTCGTTGCGGATGATATGGGTGGACGCGCCGTGCCCCACATAGTCGCCCGGCATGCCATGGAAGACGTGAGCCGCGCCCCCGTTCACCCCGATGACGATTCCCGCGTGCTGGACGCGGCCGTCGGGGTAGAGCAGGCGCGCTCCGGCGACGGCGACCCAGGGTCCATGCAGCGGTCCATGAGCGCCTCGAGCCACCCTGACGAGGGACCTTCGAGGTCGTCATTGAGCAGCACGAAGTGCTCGGTCTCTACGAGGCTGATGCCGAAGTTGGCCTTGCGCGCGAAACTGAACCCCAGGTCGGCGCGAAAGAGGGTCCACGAAGCGTCAGCAGTCGTGCCGCGTGGCCTGAGCCACGGCATCTGCGGAGGCCAGGGCGAAGGCCGTCGTCGTCCACGACGAGGAGGCGTGCGTCAGGATACGTGGTGTGCTCGGTGAGGCCCGGACAGCAGATTCGGTAGCAGCCGGACATCGCCTCGTCCCTTCAACGGCTTGAGTGGATCTGCGGTCAGGATCACCAGCGTCACCGGTGGCGGCGGGTCGAGCGCGCGACGAGGGCGGAAGGTACCCGGCAGCCGGGCCATCCTCGACAGTGGCGCCACCATCGAGCAGGGCTGCCTGCTCCTGCAGAGCTGCTTTGCGGCCAGCAGGCCGGGGCTTGGCGTCCACCACCTGAGCAGCAGAACCGGTACCTTGCGCCAATGGTAGAGGATGCGCGGCACATGGTGGATGTACCGCGCGGGCGGGAGGCGCGATGCCAGGTCGTAGTCCTGCGCGCCGTCGAATCGGCTGCGCAAGCCTCCCAGCCGCCAGAAGAGCTCCTTGCGGATCGTCAGGCAGTGCAGCACGTACATGACCGAGTTCAGGTGGTCCGGGGACCAGTCAGGCTTGTAGTACGGCTCGCTGTGCGCGCCACAGGCTCGATTTTGTCTTCGTCGGTGTACAACAGGTCGAGGTCCGTCGTGACGGCGGATCGCGTCGGCGATCTCCGCCAGAGCCTGTGGGTGCAGTCGTCGTCGTGGTCAAGGAGGGCGATGAACTCGCCGGTGGCCTGCTCGGCGGCGAGGTTGGTGGCTCCCGAGATACCGAGGGACTCGTCGGACCTCACGATCCTGATGCGGGATCGGAGCCGCGATAGGAGGCCAGACGGCGACGGTGTCAGCACCGCGTGGAGCAGTCGTCGCACATGCAGAGCTCCCAGGCGCTGTGTTCCTGCGCGCGCACCGACTCGATGCACCTGCGGAGCACGTCCGGAGGAGTGTCAAACACCGGCGTCGACCACGCTGATCATCGTGTCGGACGGGTCGATGGGGCGCCAAGCGTCCTTCTGCACCGCGGGGCGCAGATGGAGGACCCGGAGCAGGCGGGACGTCCAGTAGACCAGCGAGTTGCGCGCGCTGAACAGAGCGACCTTGAGAGCGACTCCAGGCCCGCCAGCCGCCAGACCTCAAGGAACGTGTGGGTCTTGCGTTTGATTGCACCCAGGAGGCTACGCATGCTCGACCGCCGCGTAGAGATCGTCCAGGCGGCTGCGCATCCGCTCGCCGGCGGCGGCGACCGAGTACTGTTCGAGGATCAGTCGCCGGCCCGACTCGGCACGTCGACGTGCCTCCGGAGCATCTTCGACCACCCGCCGCAGCAGACTCCGCAGGTGTTCGCCGACGCATCCGCCCACACGTAGCCGCGAGGGTACGGACCCTGGTCCTCCGCAGTTCCACGACGTGTACTCGAGGGGGAATCCCGTGTCAGGTGTGATGAAGTCGGTGGTGGCGCCATAGTCGGTGGCGATGACCGGGCAGTCCCGGAGCATCGCCTCGGCCGGGGTGAGTCCGAACCCCTCGCTGCGGTGCGGCGAGACGTCAGCAGTCAGCCGTCAAGGAACAGCGAATCAAGGTCGGCGTCGCCCAGCACCTCGGAGGCGAGGGTGATGTTCTCGTGCGCCTCCGCCGCGGCCATCAGCCGGCCGTAGCCCTCGGTGGCCGGATCCGCGTGGGAGACCTTGAGCAGGAGGTGGACGTCCGGCTCCGCGGAGAACTCATCGACGAAGGCGTCGATGAGGCAGAACGGGTTCTTGCGGTCAACGTAGCTCGGAGTAGTCGAACACGTAGAGGAACAGGAACTGGTCGTCCGGAGACACCAAACCGTCCGCGGACCGGAAGTGCCTCGCCCGAGGCGGTCAGGGTGACCGGCGGCGGGACGACCACGACCGGCACGTTCGTCACTGCCGAGACGGAGCGCTGGACGAACCGCGAGGCTACCCAGATCTCGTCGTAGTGGCGGGTGTTCGGGATCCAGTCGGGACGTAAGGCGGACAACTCCCAGTACCGCACGGCGATTCGTGCCCGGGCGGACGCGACGTCATCGCCGAAGTGCCACAAGAACCGCTCCGTGGAGTCTGCGTTCACGTGTTCGAGGCGATCGGGAAGCGGCGAAAGTCAGATGCAAGCCCAGGATCGACCGAGGTGACGCCGGTGTACAGGTGTCCGGTTGGCACGAGGTGCACCGGAACGGCCGGCGTGGCTGAGTGCGCGGGCAAACCGCGAGACGACGTACCGAGGCCTGTGACCAGGTCGACGGGTCCGTAGAGGTCGACGCCGAATTCGTCGACCCGCGCGACTTGTGGCCCCTTACGCCGCAACTCGCCCGTGTTGACTGGCTGCGCGCACATGCGCGGCTAACGTATCATGGACGCTGTCGGCTCGTCCCCTTGCCCCGCCGGGGGCCCGGCGGAGGATGCTGCCGTGACCGAGATGGAGGACGATGTCCACGAGTGAGGTGCCCACGGCGTCCGCTTTCAAGTCCGACCCGAGTCCGTACACGACACTACCTGTCTCCGCTGGCGCTCGTGCGCGGGCTCCATAGGCATCGCCGCCTCGATCAAGCAGTTCGCCTGGCGGGACGTGCTGGCGCGCTACAAAGGCTCCTACTTCGGCATCCTGTGGTCGTTCGTCGTTCCCTGATCATGTTAGCCGTGTATGGCTTCGTCTTCAGCGTGGTCTTCCAGCCAAGTGGGGCATCCATGACGAGTCGCGACTCGATTTCGCGCTCACACTGTTCTGTGGGCTGCTGCGCATCAACATCTTCGCCGAGGTCGTCGGCCGGGCCCCCACACTCGTGACCGCCAACCCCGGGTACGTCGAAGAAGGTGGTCTTTCCGCTGGAGATCCTCCCGGTCGCCGCCCTCGGGTCTCGCCCTCTTCAACGCCGCCATCTGGCTGATCATCCTGATCCCGGCGTGGGCGCTGGCGAACCACATCGTCTCGTCGACGCTCTGGATGCTGCCGATCGCCCTGTTCCCGCTATGCCTGCTCTCCGTGGGCCTCGCGTGGTTCATCTCCTCGCTCGGAGCGTGTTCATCCGGGACATCGCCCACCCCGTCGGGATACTGATCCAGGTCCTGCTGTTCATGTCCGGGTGTTCTTCGCCATAGCCCTCCTCCCCGCAGCTACCAGAGGATCCTCCTCCTCAATCCACTCGTGACGATCCTCGATAACGTGCGCCGCACCGCTCTCTGGGGAGAGCCAATCCACTGGCGCTCCTGGACGATCGCCACCGTGGGAGCCTGATCGTGTTCCAGCTCGGCTACGCGTGGTTCATGCGCACCAAGAGGGCCTTCGCCGATGTCGTCTGACGGCGCTGCGCTGGGCGAGCCGCCTGCGGGCTCAAGGACTGGGCAAGTGCTACCGTCTCGGGACGACCCCAAGGACCGCCTCAAGCACCCGGTGCGCTGTATGCTCGTTGGGGCGTCCTGAGCCCCAAGACCTACTATCACGAGTTCTGGGCGTTGCAGGACGTCGAGTTTGAACTTGAGCGAGGGAGCCTCCCTCGGCATCCTCGGCCGCAACGGCAGCGGCAAGAGCACGCTGCTGCAGATGCTGTGCGGCATCCTCGAGCCGACGACCGGCGGCTTCGAGACCCGGGCCGGGTGAGCGCTCTTCTGGAACTCGGCATGGGCTTGAACCCCGAGTTCACCGGCCGCGAGAACGTGTTCATGAACACCGGGATCCTCGGGCTCACCCGCGGAAGAGAACGAGAGCCTCGACGACATCCTTGCCTTCGCCGACATCGGCGACTTCCTGGATCAGCCGGTCAAGACGTATCGAGCGGGATGTACGTGCGCCTCGCCTTCGCCGTGGCGATCAACGTGGAGCCGGACATCCTCGTGGTGGACGAAGCGTTGGCGGTGGGCGACGTGCTCTTCCAGAGCAAGTGTTACCGCAAGTTCCGAGCCATCCGGGAGGCCGGCAAGACGGCGTTTCGTGAGCCACTCCACCGACCTTGTCCTCAAGCACTGCGAAAGCGCGCTGGTGCTCGAGGCCGGCAGGATGAGGTATCTCGGCCCGGCGAAGACAGGCGTGAGCACGTACCTGGACCTTTGTACGGGCAAACGAGGGTCGCAAGAAGCCGGCCGCTTCGTCAGCTCAGCGGGCCGCCGAGGTCATCGAGTCGGCGCAGGCAGAGCGCGCGTCACCCACCTTCGAGCGGCTGGAGCCCGACGAGGCGGTCCGCCTGCTCCGCGAGGACGACTCCACAAAGGACCGCTTCCCCGCGCGCATCTCGTACAACCCCCACGAGTTCCGCTACGGCGACAGCCGTGCCTTCCTCGTCGATTACTTGATCGTGAGCGACGGACAGGCCGATGTGGTCAGCTGCGACCACGACAAGCCCGTGGAGGTGTACGTCCGCGCCTGTTTCGCCAAGGACGTCGCAGCTCCCGTCTTCGGCCTCACTCTCCAGTCGGTCGACGGCATCGACCTGGGCGGCGACAAACGCACTACGCCGGCGTCACGGTGCCGCCCCAGTCGGCTGGCGATTCCCTGGTCGTGCGCTTCTCCTCACGCCCCACACCACTGCTGGCGACTACATGGTGGCGTTGGGCATCGCGGAGATGGACGACCAGCGAGGCGCCGTCGCCGTGGACAGGCGCTATTCGTCGCCACGCTCACCGTGCACAACCCGGCCGTACTCGTCGGCATGGTGGACCTCGGCCTGACGATCGACGTGCTCGCCTGATGGACTGGCCAAGCTCCTACGTACTGGACGAGGACCTCGACGTGAGAGTCCGCAGCGGCCGAGCCGTTGCCTACGAGTACTCAGACGGAGCCGCTGCCGAGGCCTACATTCTCGAGTCCATCCAGGCGTGCGACGACGTCTCCTCCGGCTCCGACGAGCTCGTCCGGCGGATTCGCGACTGGCCGTCCGAGTACCACTTCTCGGCCAGTCGCGAACGCTGCTCGCCCCGTTCGACCTTGGCGGACTCAGCGTGCTCGAAGTCGGCAGCGGCTGCGGAGCCGTCACGCGAGCCCTCGGCGAAGCGGGAGCGCAGGTGGTGGCTCTGGAAGGCTCGCTCGAGCGCGCCCGGATAACGGCGGCGCGCTGCCGAGGGCTCGACAACGTCGAGGTCGTCTGCGACGACTTTCGCGACTTCCAGACGCCGGCGGCCTTCGACGTCGTGTTCGATGATCGGCGTGCTCGAGTACGCACCGTGCTACTTCGCCGTCGCCGATCCATCGGCGCCGCCCTCGCGAGGGCGCGGGCCTGTCTCGTCGACCACGGCGCGCTCGTGGTGGCGATCGAGAACCAGTTGGGGCTCAAGTACTTCGCCGGATGCAGCGAAGACCACCATGGCCAGGCCTTCTTCGGCATCGAAGATCGCTACAGGGAGGAGACCGGGCCGCAGACGTTCGGGCGCGGCGATCTCCGCAGCCGACTCTCGAACGCCGGCTACACCCACCTCGCCGGTACTACCCCTTCCCGATTACAAGCTCCCACGGCTGATCCTGACCGAGCAAGGCATGGCGAAGCCGAGATGCCCTCCGGCATCATGATCGGCGGGCTTCGGACGCGCGACTACACCTGGCCACACCCGGAGGTCTTCGCCGAAGATGCGGCCTGGGACGTCGTGCAGCGCAACTGGCCTGACCCCCGAACTGGCCAACTCCTTCCTCGTGGTCGCGTCAGGCAACAGCGGATCGAGCCTTGCTGACTCCACCCGACTGGCTGGCGGAGCTGCGCTCAAGTGACCGTGTGAGGGCCTACCGGACCGTGACGCGCTTCGTCGCTGCTGCCGATGGACTGCGCGTCACGAAGGTCCGCGCGGAAGCGGCCGCAGTACCCGGCGGCTCGCCGATCGGCCTGCTGTTGCCGACGGATTCGCCTCTTCTCGCCGGCTCACCGCTCGGCTCTCGTGTGCGCCGCCTTCTGCGCTCTCCGGGCATAGACGCCGACATCCTCGCCGCGGTCCTGCTTCCGTGGGTGGAGTCGCTGCGCTCAGCGACATCCAAAGGACCTCGCTCCGAGCTGCCAGGAGACCTGCTCGACCTCGTCCCCTGGAACCTCATGGAGCCTGAGGGCCGCCCCCTGCAGGCCTCGGACTCCTCCGACCTCACGCCCTTCGACCTCGAGTGGGAGTACCGTCCAGAGCTGACCGTCACTCACGTGGTGTTCCGCGGCCTCGCCTCGGTGCTCCTTGGGGTCCACGGCCGCAGCAGACTCGCCGATGAGGTCACGCGAGGAGCCCTCCTGCATGAGATCGGGGTGCGGCTCGGGGCGAGCCTGGACCCAGGGACTACCGAGGAGCTGCTCCTAGACTCGAGGCGGAGATCCAAAGCGCCGTGTTCGGCATGGACCAGAGCGCGACTCTTGAGACGTTGAGGGCGCATCTGTAGGAATCGCGCGGAGGCGCCGACTCCCTGGACCTGGCGGTCGGCGCCCGTGACGCACGTATTCGCGATCTCATGCTCATCGTCGCCGAGCGAGAGGCCCAGATAGCGGAGCGGGAGGCCCGGGATAGCGGAGAGAGAGGCCCAGGATAGCGGAGAGAGACGTCCGGGTCGACGAGACTCGCACGCCTTGCGGCGGAACGCGAGGCGTCGATCATCGAGTGCTCCCAGTCGATGCAGGCGGTCCTCGATCAGCTCAGCGCGGTCGAGGCCTCGACATCGTGGAAGATGACGGCTCCGTTGCGTCGACTGCGGCGAGGCTCGTAGCAGGAGCACCGGCCAACCTCACCCCATGACGTCGTGAGCCCTGCATGCACGAAGACGCCGGTTTGAGGAGCAGGACGTCGGCGCGTGACTCCGACCCCCTCTCAGTCGACGTCGGCGATGACGCGTGCGTCGCAGACGGCCTTCGCACGCTCCACCTCGGCGTCGACCATCATGGCGACCAGCTCGTCGAAGGTGACGGCGGCTCCCAGCCAAGCACGCTCCGCGCCTTCGTCGCGTCGCCGCGGGTCTCGGTGATGTCGACGGGGCGGAGGAAGCGCTCGTCGACGCGCACGTGTGCGTAGTCCAGACCCACGCGGCCGAAGCGCCAGCTCGCAGAACTCGCGCACGGAGTGGCTCTCGCCGGTGGCGATGACGTAGTCGTCGGGCTCGTCGGCCTGGACGATCAGGTACATGGCCTCGCACGTAGTCGCCGGCGAAGCCCCAGTCGCGACGCGCGTCGAGGTTGCCGAGAGTGACGTCGCGTCGAGGCCGGCGGCGATGCGGCCGCCGCCCGGGCGATCTTGCGGGTCACGTAGTTGGGGCCGCGGAACGGGCTCTCGTGGTTGAAGAGGATCCCGTTCGAGGCGTGCAGGCCGTAGGCCGGCGGTAGGCGCCGGCCAGCGAGAAGGCGTAGAGCTTCGCCGCCGCGTAGGGGTTGACCGGCCGGAACGGCGTGCGCTCGGTCTGAGGCACCTCCTCGGGCTCGCCAAAGATCTCCGAGGTGGCCGCCTGGTAGAAGCGCACCTGCTTGCCGCGCCGACGGATCGACCTCGAGGAGCGCAGCGTGCCGAGAGCGGTGGTCTCGCCGGTGTACTCGGGCAGGTCGAAACTGACCTGGATGTGGCTCTGTCCGGCGAGGTGATACACCTCGTCGGGGTCGCTCTTGTCCATGAGCAGCGCCAGGCTGGACGAGTCGGTGAGGTCCGCGTAGTGCAGATCGACGCGGCCGGCGGAGCCGGGTGCGTGCGCCATCAGCTCGTCGAGACGGGTGCCGGCGAGCCGTCGACGTGGGCCGGACCATGCCGTGGACCGGTAGCCCTGTCGAGCAGCAGGTCGGCAAGGTAGCCGCCGTCCTGGCCGGTGATGCCGGTGATGAGCGCCGTCTTCCCCACTGTCGAGCCCCCTGCCCCACTTGCGACGTCCCCTGTGGACCCCGAAGGACCCCGCCGCGAGTTCCCGAGACACTCTAGGATGAGGACCGCGCAGGTGTACACCTGCGGAAGCTGGACCCTCTCGGATGGGCCTCCAGGCATGAGGACAGGATCGCCGGGGGCAGTATCGCTCGGCGACTGTCCGACCCACATCACCACCGGAGCTGTGATGCGCACCAAGGGCGGCGCGGGCTGGAACGCGTGACTACAGAAGTGCCTGGATGGCTGGTCGTGGCCTTTTCGCGGGCTGGACCGCCGGCTACCAGCTCGGCTTCGCGTTCGGCCTGCCGGCGGGGGCCTGCGTCGACGGCCGCGGGCCTGGCACTTGCGGTGGCCGCGGTCCTCCTGCTCTTCAGCTGGAGCCACCGCGAAGACCGGCTGCCGGCCGGGGGCCACGCGCCGCGGTCGCCTTCGTCCTGGCCCAGCCTCGCGGTGGCCGTCCTCAGCACGCTGATGGACCGGCCGGACGCTGACGACATCACCTTCTTCCCCCGGGCCGCCGCGCAGGTCTCGTACCTCTCCGCCCCCATATTCGTCAACGACGTCATATCCGACGTGCCGGATCTCCCCGGGGCCCAAATTGGCTACCTGCTGACCTCCAGCGAGTTCCTACTGGCGCTTGCGGCCAAGGCGCTGCACCTCGACCTGCTCTCGATGTACCACAATGCCGGCGGGGCTATCGGGTCGGCGCTTGTGCCCCTCGTCTACTACCTGCTGCTCCGCCGACTCGGCCTGGCCCCTCTCGTCGCGCTGGCCGGCGCGAGCGGGACCCTGCTCTTCCTGCTTCTCGACGGGAACGACCACCGAGCCATGGGCAATATGGCGTTCGTCCGCATGTGGCAGGGCAAAGCGATCCTCCTCACGTTACTCCCCCCCTACCTCCTCACCCACACCGTCTCGTTCCTAGGCGCCCGCGGGAGGCGTCCCTGGCTCTGCGCCGCGCTCGCGGGGGTCGCCGCCACCGGACTCAGCACCATCGGCTGCTTCTTCGCTCCGGCCGTCATCGGCGCATCCGTCCTCGCCGTCGGAGGCCAACTACCGGCGACTCGCGCGGTCCCGTTCAGGCTGCTGTTGTGCCGTGCGGGGCTCATGCTCACGAGCGTCGCTTGGCCCCTGCTCGCGCTGGCGGTGACTCTGCTCGCTCCCGTGTCGGGCACATACAGCGCGCTCGACCTCTCCCGGCTGGCCCGGGCCCACCCCGAACAGCCGCTCTCGATTGCTGGCGAACCTTCTGGATGGTTCGACCGCCTCGTCCAGCCCGCGGGAAGCTGGGCGCGAGCGGCCTGGGCTCTGGTCCTCGTCGCCGTGGCTCCGCTCCTGGCTCCGCCCCGCCGCCAGGCGCTCCTGGTGGCTGCGTTCGCACCAGCCTTCCTCGTCGCGGTCGCCAACCCGGTGAGCGGTCCCCTGCTGTACTCCGCAGTGCCCGAGGTGTTCTGGCGCTTCGTCTTCCTCCTTCCGGTGCCCCTGTGCGCCGGAATGCTCGTCGTGGCCGTCGTGAACTTGCTGAGAGCCGACACAGCCTTCCACACACGCCTTGTTTGCGCCGGAGTGGCGACAGCGCTCATCGTCGTCTTCGCGGCGACGCTCACGATGACGACCGTCTCTCCGGACAACTACGGCTTCTCCTGGAAGCAGCCTACGGTGTGGAAGCTGGACCGAGCCGTCACCGCCTCCACAAGCCCTTGGCTCGCGGAGCTCGCCGGCCGGCGGGTGCTCTCGGACGAGCCGGCCGCAGTGGCGCTTTGCCTGATGGACCCAGCTGTGCGTGCTGTTGCGCAACGCCCGGCCAACACGCTCGTCTCCTTCGGACTTGCTGGCCGCTTCGACGAGGGGCTCGAGCGCGTGCAGGCCCAGCGTGTCGTCGCAGGCGCCAGCGACTCGCCTGCCGACGTGACCGCGTTCCGCCGGGTCGTCGCGAACGACGCAGACGCGATCGTCGCGCGCGCCGACGCCGCTTCCCTCGTCGATGATCTCCTCACTCAGGCCGGCGGCGGGTGGCAACGGGCTGGCGGCAACGACACCTACACGCTCTATCTGAAGAAATGGGCGCCATGATCACCCCGAGGCGAGAGCGAGCGGCGCTGACGTGCGCGTGGACAGCGCTGGCGTTGAGCTGCTCGAGCGCTCGCCTACGGCCTGTGGCACTACCACGACCTCCTCATCGGCCAGCCGATCTGGTCTACTGACACCAAGCACGAGGTCATAGCCTTCGCCGGCATCTACCTCCTCGCCGGCGCCCTGGTCGACTTCTGCCGGCGCTCGCGGCCCGGACGGCCGACACCGGGCTCTCGTCGTCGCCTTCGTGGTCGTTGTTCTGCCGGCCCACCGCGCGTCACCCGCAAGCGCTCGTCTCTCGTCTTCGCGGGTCGCCTCGCCGCCGGCCACCTCCTCGTCCGCCGGCTCCCGGCCACGATCGACCTCCTCAGCAGACTCCTGCTCTCCGTCCTCGCAGGAGGCGCGCTGTTCGCGCTTCTCGTCACCATCACCGCTCACTTCCCCGTGAACCGCGCGCCAGTGTTCGCGGTCGTCTTCCTTGTCGTGATCGCTCTCGATGCCCGTGGTCTGCTCTCGCTCGGGCGGTCAGGTCTGGGCCTGGTGCCGGCGCCCGCGAGGGCACGGGACACTCTGGACGCACCTGTTGCGGCGCTCCTCGGTGGCATCGTCCTGCTGCTCTCCGTCCGAGCTATCCTCCCCGAGACCGGCGGCGACGGCCTCGGTATGCACCTCGTCGTCTTCCTTGTACCTGGCGACGTTCCACCAGTGGTCGTTCGACACCCACCTCCTCGAATGGGCCTTGTATCCCATGGCATCGGGAGCGGTGGCAGGGCATCGGCTGGATGCTTGGCGGGGAGCAGGCGGCGCGCCTCGTCCAGTTCGGCTTCACGCTCGCCGCGATTGCCGCGATCGTTGCGGTGGCGCGCAGGGTAACAAGCCCGGCTGCCGCACTGCTCGCGGGCTCTCTGTTCGCCTCGGCAGGCATGGCGTTCGGACTTGCGGCCAACACCTATGCCGAGCCTGCGCTGACGGCGTTCTGCCTCGGGGCGTTCCTGGTCGTCACGCTTCCGCGCGAGGGGTGGTCCACCTGGACTTCAGCGATCTTCGGCCTGCTCTGTGGCGGCTGCCCTCCTCACGAAGATCACGGCCCTCTACCTGGTCCCGCTCCTCGTCCTCGTGCTCGTCGTCAGACTCGTAGCCATGGGGGGCTGGCGGTGGGCGCTCCGACAGTCCGTCGCTGCGGTCGCCGTACTGGTGGCCGCCGGCTCAACTCCCTACCTGTACGCATTCTGGCTCACGGGAAACCCCGTGTTCCCCCTCTACAATGCCGTCTTCCACGAGAGCCTCGCTCCTCCAGAGCGTCCGGCGGATCCGCGCTGGATCGGTCATTTCTCCTGGAAGATCCCGTTCATCGGGACGTTCCGGAGCAGCTACTACTGTGAGGCCTACAACGGCACCTTGGGGTTCCAGTACCTGGCGCTCGTCCCCCTCGCCCTCGTGGTGACTGTGTCCCGGCGTCTCTGGAGAGCAGGAGCAGCGTTCGCCGTAGGCGTGGTCGCCGCTGCTGCGCTGCTGTATTCAATGCAGTACACCCGCTACGTCTTCCCAATGATGTCTCTGGTGTTGATCGCCCTTTCTGCGGCATCGCCGCGGTCGCGCCATTCGGAAGTGGGTCACACGGGTCGCCACCGGCGCTGGCGCTCGCGGTCGTGGCCCTCAACCTCTCGATGTCCCCCGGAGGGCAATGGAACCTCCCCGGGTTCGAGATCGCGGCGCTGTTCTCGGGCGATGCCCGGCAAGCCTACGAGGACAAGTATGCGCCGCAGCGGTCACGGAACCAGATCGTCAATCGAGTCGAGAACGCCGGCGTCCGGGCGGCCTACTTCGGTCCTGCCGATGCCGCCGACTCGAGGGCACGCCGTACTCCGCGATGGGCTACAATCCCGGCTTTCAGGACGCGACCGCTCAGGCGGCGACGGGGCAGCAGCTGCTTGACGTCTTCCGCGATCAGGTTCGACTACGTGACCACGCCGCTATCGCTGACGACGCCGGGCACGCCGCTGGGCGAGGCCCTCGCGGGCGGCGCGCAGCAACTGGCCGTGGTCAACGGTGCTGGTCTGTACCGTCTGTGCTACTAGGACCGCCCGCTCTGCCTCCGCCACACTCTGGTCACCGTCGGCGCCGTCCCCGCGCGTGCGGAACGTGAAGTATTTGTTGCCCAGGTAGCCCGGAGATTACCGCAAAGACGGCGAACCCGGCCTGCACCACGTAAGCGTTCAAGTCCGTGTACGCGAGGAACAGCGGCAGCGCGACCATGTTCACCAGGAGCAGCGGTACGTACACGAGCTGGAACCGAACGTACTCGGAGATCGGGTGCCCCTTGGACTGAAAGACCACGTACCGAAAGCCGAGGAACCCGTTGACGGACGAGAGCACGTAGGACATCGCCAGGATCACCGACGAGTACACGTGCGCGTGCAGCAGGTAGTAGAGCAGCGAGAAGCTGAGGTACTGGAAGAGCGTGTTCCAGCCTCCGACCACTAAGTAGAGGATCTTCTCCCGGTGGTCCAGCAAGACTCGAGCTGTCAACAGCCGCAGGTGAGTCACCTCTTCGTGGTCGGTGAGAGCCGGTGCGGCAGACGCAGCACGGTGTACGCGGCGCGTGTGCGAGCGACGATGTACGCCCGGTGCAGCAGGATCTCTCGTCTGTAGGACTCGCCCGCGTGCTCCCGGGCGACCGCGGCCTGTTCGCGCAGCATTCCCGCCGAGCGTCCACCCGTCTTCGTGGTGGGATACCACCTGAACGCGGCGAGGTACTGGTCGACGAAGCGACCTGGCCAGCGCGCGCCGAGCCGGAGCCAGTAGTCGTAGTCCATGCTGAGGTGGCGGTCCAGACGGAACTCGCCGACGGCCTCCTGCGCCTCCCTCCGCCAGAACACACCCATCTGTGGAGATCCAGTTCTCCGTGAGGAGCCGTCGGTAGCTGAACCGGCGCATCCGCCAGTTCTTGTACGCGGTCACCGGCCTCCGGATGACCTGGCCACGCTCGTCGATGATGACGACCTTGCCGTACAGCCACATCGTCTCCGGTTCGCGGCGGAAGACGTCGACCACTCGTGCAAGCGCTCCCGGAGCCATCACGTCATCGCTGTTGAGCCAGCCGCGGTAGTCGCCGCTGGCGAGGCTGAATCCCTTGTTCAGAGCGTCGCTCTGGCCCCGATCGGGACCGCTCGTCCACGTGAGTCGATCCCCATACCCCTTGAGGGCCTCCAGCGTCCCGTCACTCGAGCCACCGTCCATCACGATGCATTCCAAGTCGAAATCGCCGGCCTGACCCAATACCGAGTCAAGAGCGCGAGGTAGATACCGCGCCTGGTTGAGACAGGGCATCACTATTGAGAACCGTTGCTGGGACGAGGTCAGCGCTCGTCCTCCTGAGCCTCGCGGCCGTCGCGTCGGGGCGGAAGTCTCTTGCAGGCCGCGAGGGCGCCGGTCGAGCGTTGTGCAGCGCCGTTTCCCTCACAGCTTGCGCGAGCTTCTCATTGAGCCGGCGCATCTCGGAGGACGTTGACACGAACCGGAACAGGCAGAAGACGACGAACAGATAGAAGATCAGGTCCGTGCCACGCCCGATGCCAACGCCGTGAGCGACGTCGGTGGAAAGGCCGGGCCAGAGGACGAGCAGGCATCCGGCGGCGGCCAGCACGAGCATGACGGCTCTGTCGCGAGAGACACTCCTCACGGTGAAGACGTAGGCGATCACTCCGACCATGAGCACGATGAGGATGACCTGCGCGAGGCTGAAGTTCATCTCAGCCTCCCCATCACCAGGTCCCAGACGATATCCATTGCCGCGCCTCCGCGTTGCCCCTTGGCGCGGCTGTAGTCGGAGTAGGTGATGGTGACCGGCACCTCGCACCATCGCAGCTCTTCGCGATGGATCGTCGTGAGAATCTCCGAGGCGTGCGCCATGCCTCCATGACGCAGGCGCAGCCGGCCCGCCGCGTCCCCGGTGAAGGCTCGCAGGCCGTTGTGCGTGTCCGTGACGGCCAGTCCCGTGGTGAGACGCGTGAATGCGATAGCCGCCTTCAAGAGTATCCGTCGCCTCCAGGGGACCGTACTCGAGTCTGACCGGCGGGCGAAGCGCGTTCCCAGGGCCACGTCGGAGGTCCCGGCCGCGAGAGGGGCGACCAGACTTCCCACCGCGGCGACGTCATGCTGCCCATCGGCGTCGAACGTGACGATGAAACGGACGCTCTCCAGCGACAGCGCATACATGATTCCGGTCTGCAGAGCCGCACCCTGACCGAGATTCGTGCCGTGTCTCAGGAGATCAACGGGGTGCGGCAGGCAAGCATCGTAGGTGCCGTCGCTCGAGCCGTCGTCCACGACCACGATCCTACAGGGCAGTCCTTCGAGCCGGGTGAGCACCTCGCCGATGACCTCGGCCTCGTTCTGGGCAGGTACAACGACGCACGTGGCCGACAAGGCCTCGAGCAGGTCCTCTGGCACTTCTCCCGGAACGTCGATCATGGCCCCTTCTCACGTCGGCGTGAGCAGGTCTTTACGCAATCGCACGTGCACAGGCAACGCAAGAGCGGGAAAACAAGAATGGCGGTGTCCGCGTCGGAGGGATGGGCGCGCTCCGCGAGCTCCACTCCGATAGAATGCACCGACATGCGCATCCTCTTCGTCCTGCCAGATCTGCCGCACCCGCCGTTCACGGGCGCACACTCACGTCCGCTGACGCTGCTGCGCGCCGCGGCGCGCGCGCACGAGGTGGCCGTGGTCGGCGCCGCCGCCAAGGACGCCGACCTCAGCCTGCTGCGCGAGCTGTGCGACGTGGTCAAGGTCGCGCCGGTGGGCGAAGCCAGGCCGGCGCGTCGGCGCACCCTGGCCGCCGGCAGGCGGCTGGTCACGCCGGTCCCGCTCGTGAGCGCGGGCCGCTCCCGCGCCGTCTCCGAGCTCGTCGATGACGTCGTGGCGGACTGGAAGCCCGAGGCGATGCTGGTGGAGACCCTGTACGCGGCGCACTACCGCGTCCCGGACATCCCGCTCATCGTCGACCTCCCGGACGTCCCCAGCGGGCTCTGCGAGTCCGCGGCCGCGGCCCGGCCGGTGCGCTACCTGGCCGCCAACCTCCAGGCGGCGACCAGCCGGGTGTTCGAGCGCCGCCTGCTCGACGACACCATCGCGGTGACCATCAACGACGGCGACCGCGAGCGTCTCGCCACGCTGGGCGTGGAGTCGTTCACCATCCCGCTGTCGATCGACCTGCCTCCAGAGGAGGCCGTGTACGCGCGCAGCGCGGAGGCACGGCACGACGTGGCCGTGCGCCTGCTGTTCATCGGCTCGTTCGTCCACCCGCCGAACCGCGACGCCGCCAAGTGGCTGGTCAAGCGGCTCGCGCCTGAGCTGCGCACCGAGCGCGTGCCCTTCGCGCTGGTCATCGCCGGCCTGCACGCGCCGCAGTGGCTGCGCAAGGCCGGCGGCGCCGGCGTCAGCGTCGTCTCGGACGCCCCCAGCCTCGACCCCCTGTACCGGACCGCGGAGATCGTGCTCGCACCTCTGCCCCACGGCGGCGGCACCAAGAACAAGACCCTCGAGGCGATGGCATGGGGACTGCCCGTCATCGGGACGCCGCAGGCGTTCACCGGGCTTCCCCAGCTGGACGGAGAGGCGTTCGTGGTCGACCCACTCGACCCCCTGCGCGTGGCCATGCGGATCGCCACCCTGCGCGACGACCCGGGGCTGCGCCTGCACCTGGGCCTGAGGGCGCGCCGGTACATCGCCGCCGCCCACGGCCCGGAGCTCACGGAGGCCCGGGCGGCCGCCCTGTTCGACGCCGTAGCCGCCGGTGGCGGCGTCGCCCAGGCCGAGGCGCTCGCGCGAGAAGCCGAGGAGCGCCTTCACAGCTCCGGGGACAGCGCGGCCCAGTGACGGCGCGCGTCCTCATCGACGGCCACATGCTCGGCGCCGGCGAGACCGGCAACGAGACCTACCTGCGCGGACTGCTCTCGGGACTCACCGAGCTCGGGCAGCGTCAGCTTGTCGCCGTCTCCGACGCGGACGTGGACGCCGGCGCCCACGACACCGTGGTGTTGCCGCGGCGCTCCAACGTCGCCCGCCTGGCGTTCGACCTCGCCTCTCTCGCGCGCGACCACCGAGCGGAGGTCATCCACTCCACCTACGCGGCGCCGCTGGCCAGCCGCGCCGCGTCCGTGCTCACCGTGCACGACGTCTCGTTCCTCAGCCACCCGGAGTGGTTCACGGCCCGCGACCTGCTGGTGCTCAACGCCGGGGTGCGGGCGTCGGTGCCGCGAGCGGCGCGCGTGCTGGTGCCCTCGGGGCACGCGCGCGACGAGCTCTGCGCGCTGCTCGGCGTCAGCCCGGAGCGCGTGCTGGTCACGCCCGAGGGCGTGGAACGGCGCTTCCAGCCACCCAACGGCGACGCGGCGAGCAACGAGGCGCACCTGTTCCGCCACCTCGGCATCAGCAAGCCCTACGTCCTCGCCCTGGGCAACCTCCAGCCGCGCAAGAACCTCGCCCGTCTCATCGAGGCCTGGGCGGTGCTCGTCCGCGCCGGCGGTGTGGACCGGCATCGCCTCGTCGTCGCCGGCGGCTTCCGCGGCCGCCGGGACCACGTGCCCGAGCTCGCGGTAAGCCTGGGCATCGGCGACCACGTGGTTCTGCCCGGCTACGTGGCCGAGGAGGACCTGCCGGCGCTGTACGGCGGCGCGGAGCTCTTCGTCCTCCCCTCGCTGCACGAGGGGTTCGGCCTCACCGCACTCGAGGCGATGGCCTGCGACACGCCGGTCGCGTGCTCGCGCGCCGCCGCCCTGCCCGAGGTGACCGCGGGAGCCGCGGCGCTCTTCGATCCCGAAGACCCGGAAGATATCGCCGCTGTGCTCGGCGCCCTGCTGGCCGATCAGAGCCTCCGCGAGGGGCTGCGCGAGCGCGGGCGCAAGCGCGCCGCCTGCGCCACCTGGCGCGCCTGCGCCGAACTGACCGCCGCCGCCTACGAGGCGGCGGCCGCGGGTCCC
Source organism: uncultured Thermoleophilia bacterium (assembly GCA_963747935.1). Taxonomy (GTDB): domain Bacteria; phylum Actinomycetota; class Thermoleophilia; order UBA2241; family UBA2241; genus CAIXSE01. The sequence goes on from CAVVGY010000009.1 coordinate 171,679, forward strand.
GCGGGCCCGGCCGACAGCGATCCCACTGGTCCGCCATGAGGATCGCGCTCGTGGGCACGCGCGGCGTCCCCGCCGCCTACAGCGGCTTCGAGACCGCGGTCGAGAACATCGGCTCACGGCTCGTCGAGCGCGGGCACGAGGTCACCGTGTACTGCCGCCCGCACATGGTCCCGCGGCTCCCGGGCTCCACCTACAAGGGCATGCGCCTCGTCTACCTGCCCACGGTGAAGGGCAAGCACCTCGACACGCCGGTCCACACATTGCTCAGCACGCTCCACATGGGCGCCCTGGACCGACCCGACGCCGCGATCTACTTCATCGCCGGCAACAGCCCCTTCGCGGGGCTGTCCAGACTCCTGCTCGGTGTGCCGACCGCGATCAACGTCGACGGCCTCGACTCGCAGCGCGCCAAGTGGGGGCCGTGGGCCAGCGGTACCTCCGCTGTACCGAGCGCGCCGCTCCCCTCCTCGCAGACGTAGCCATCACCGATTCGCGCGACCGTGCAGCGCCTCTATCGCGCGTGGGGCCACGAGACCGTGTACATCCCCTACGGGTCGGAACTGCTGGAGGACGGCGCCGGACTGGCACGGGACCGGCGCCTGCGCCGGACGGCGCGAAGGCGGCGGCGCCGGGTCGAAGGACGCATCGCTCGGGCTCGGCGTCGAGCCGCGACGGCTACATGCTCTTCGTCGGGCGCCTGGTGCCGGAGAACAACGCCCACGTGCTCGTGGAGGCGTTCAGGGGCCTCGACACCGAGCTGAGCCTGGTCATCGTCGGAGACGCGCCCTACGCCGAGGAGTACCAAGCGCGTCTCAAGGAGCTGCGGACGCTCCGGCGACGACACGGGTCGTCTTCGCCGGTTACCAGTTCGGGGCCGCGTACAGGGAACTGCTCCGCAACGCGGCGCTCGTCGTCGCTGCCCACCGAGGTCGGCGGCACGCACCCGGTCATCTTCGAGGCGATGGCCGCCGGCGCATGCGTGGTGGTCAACGACCACGCGCCCAACCTGGAGACCGTCGGCGGCGCCGGGCAAGCTACGCGGCGGCGAAGGAGCGGAGGGCCTGCGGCGAGCGCTCGCAGAGCTGCTCGCCGACCCAGCAGGCCATGGAGCGCCAGCGCGCCGCGGCGGCGCGCGCGGGCCCGACTCTACTCCTGGGACGCCGTGACCGACGCCTACGAGCGGCTGGCGGAGCAGCTGGCCGCGAGGAGGGGACGTGGCGCCTGACCTGGACGCCTTGCGGCGCTGGATGGCCGCGCGCCGCGGCGGCGACTCCGCCGCGTTCGACGGCTGGACGGCGCCGGACCTGCTCGAGCTTGCCTGTCTGCTGGGCGGCCGGCTGGGCCGAGGCGCGCTGCTGCGCGCCCGCCTCGGCGCCTCCGGCGGCCCCGTCTTCTGCGGCGCTCGGGTCCGCGTGCTCCACGCGCGCCACGTGCGCGCCGGCCGCGACCTGAACCTCGAAGAAGGCTGCTTCATCAACGGCCTCAGCCGCCGCGGCGTCGTCTTCGGCGACCGCTGCACGGTCGGCCGCGACGCCATCGTCGCCCCCACGGGCCTCCTCGGCGGCGAACCCGGCGAGGGCCTCCGGATGGGCGACCGCTCCAACCTCGGCGCCTGGGCGTACGTCGGCTGCTCCGGCTTCATCAGCCTCGGCAACGACGTCCTCATGGGCCCGCGCGTGAGCCTGCTGGCCGAGAACCACAACCTCGACACCACCGACGAGCCGATCAAGGCGCAGGGCGTGACCCGTCTGCCTATCACCCTGGAGGACGACGTCTGGATCGGCGCCGACTCCACCATCGTCGGCGGCGTGACCGTCGGCCGCGGCAGCGTGGTCGCCGCCGGCTCGGTCGTCACCTCGGACGTAGAGCCCTACACCGTGGTCGCCGGCGTCCCCGCCCGCCTGGTGCGCTCGCGCATGCCTGCGGGCGCCTGAGCCGCCGGCGCTCTTCCGCCACCCGTGCAGCGCCACACGAGCCGCAAGATCAGTCTTCTGCGCCTGCTGGCCGTGGCTTCGGTGGTCGTCTACCACGCGTACCCGTTCGACCCGGGCACGTTCATCATCGCGCCGCCGCCCGCCCCGTCGGCGGCGCGGTTCGTGGAGGGCTACGTGTCTCTCGCGCTGATGCGCTGGGCCCTCCCCTTCCTGGGGCTGGTCTCGGGGTTCCTGTTCTTCCGCACCTTCACCCCGACACTGCAGGGCTACCTCGTCAAGCTGCGCTCCCGCGCGCGGACCCTGCTGCTCCCGTTCCTCATCTGGAGCGGCGCAGGGGTGCTGTTCGCGCTCGCGTTCACGGCAACGCCCTTCGCCGAGGAGACCCCGTACTGGAGCATCGACTCCGTCGGAGAGGCCCTGGAGAAGTGGCTGCTCCACCCCGTCACGTACCCGCTGTGGTTCCTGCAGGCGCTGATGACGTGCATGGTGCTCTCCCCCCTCGTCTACCTGGCGGTGAGATGGCTGCGCGGCTGGGTGCTGGTGCTGGCGGCCGCCTGGTGGGTGCTGGGCCTGCAGCCGCTGGCGCTGTGGCCTTGGGTGAGCGCGACGGCGTTCCCGCCGTTCATCGTGGGGGCGGCGATCGCGCTGCTCGGGTGGAAGATGCCGTTCGCCGACCGCGAGTCGGGACGGGCGCCGGCGTGGGTGGCCGCCGCGTTCGCGGCGGCCTGGCTCGCCGGCGCCGCCGTCTTCACCGCGTACGGGCACGAACTCGGGCGCTGGACGCGCGCCGGCCTGCTTGCCGGTGGTCGCGCTGGGCATCTGCGCGGCCTGGACGGCGGCCGATCTCGTCGGAGACCGGCGCGGCCGCCCGGCTGGGGACCCTCGGCGCGGCGACACTGCCGGAGACCGGCGCGGCCGTCTGCTTGCGGCGGCGCTCTACGTCGCGCCGCTCTCGTTCTTCGTCTACGTGGCGCAGGAGCCCGCGCTCTCCATCTGCAAGAACCTGGCCGAGCGCGCGGCCGGCAGCGTGCCCGCTCTCGTGCTCTACATCGTGCCGCCGCTCGTCGTCGTCGCGGCGGCCGTGCTGACCGGGCTCGCGCTCCGCAGGCTGGCGCCGCGAGCCTTCGCGGTTGTGACGGGCGGACGGGTGCCCGAGCCCGCCGCGCAAGTTCCTGCGAGCGGCGCGGCGGCTGTCGCCCACGGAGCCGTACCGATTCCCGAGGCGCCCGAGCAGCAGTGACCGCGCACCAGCGTTGGACGTGGACCGTGGCGATCTGGATGAGGGCCGGGACGATGACCGAGCTCGCTGGGGCATCGAGGTAGTCGCGTTCGGGTCACGTACATGCAAACGTACGTCCAAACACCCCATGGGACGTTTGCGCGTACGTCCGGACGTACGTCAGCCCAACGCACATATACCCCTGCCGGGCATACCCCCGCCTGGCGCGGGATCGCAGCGCCCAGCGAGCCCTGCACCTCGAGCGTGACCCTCTCCGACAGTAGCTACACGCCCCGGATGAGCGGCGCCACCGCGACCATCAGGTGTTGAAGACGATCGCGACCGACGGCGGCGCAGCAGGCTGGCGAGCCGACTGCCGCGGAGCAGCCACCCTACTCGCGGTGCTCGACGATGCGGAAGCCGGCGCGGACGACCGCGTCGTCGCGCCGCGCGTCCAGCAGGTCGTCGCGCACCATCTCAGCGACGAGCTCGTCGAAGCTGGTCGTGGACTGCCAGCCGAGGCGCTCGCGCGCCTTGGTGGCGTCGCCGAGCAGCGTGCTGACCTCGGTCGGCCGGTAGTACCTGGGGTCGACGCGCACGAGCACGCGGCCGGGCCGGAAGTGCTCCGCGACCGATGCGCAGTCGGCCGGCTACGTACCCGGCGCAGGCGGCGAGCAGCCGGGGCTCGTCGACCTCGCCGACCACGCCCACTTCGTCCTGGCCGCTGCCCTGCCACGCGACGGCCACACCGATCTCCTCGAACGCGCGGGCGCACATCTCGCGTACGCTGTGCTGCTCTCCGGTGGCGATGACGTAGTCGTCGGGCTCGTCCTGTTGCAGCATGAGGTACATGGCGCGCACGTAGTCGCGGGCGTGGCCCCAGTCGCGCAGGGAGTCCAGGTTGCCAAGCCAGAGGCCGTCGTGGAGGCCCAGGGCCATGCGCGCGACGGCCCGCGTGATCTTGCGCGTGACGAACGTCTCGCCGCGGATGGGGCTCTCGTGGTTGAAGAGGATGCCGTTGCTGGCGTGCATCCCGTAGGCCTCGCGGTAGTTGACGGTGATCCAGTAGCCGTAGACCTTGGCGGCGCCGTACGGGCTGCGCGGGTAGAACGGCGTGGTCTCGCGCTGCGGGACCTCCTGGACGAGGCCGAACATCTCACTGGTGGAGGCCTGGTAGAAGCGGCAGGTGCTCTCCATGCCGAGGATGCGCATGGCCTCGAGCAGGCGCAGCGTGCCGAGCGCGTCCGAGTTGGCCGTGTACTCCGGCGTCTCGAAGCTGACCTGGACGTGGCTCTGCGCCGCCAGGTTGTAGATCTCGTCGGGCTGCGTCTCCTGCACGATGCGGATGAGGTTGGTGGCGTCGGTGAGGTCGCCGTAGTGCATGAAGAACCGCGCGCCGGGGGTGTGCGGGTCCTTGTAGAGATGGTCGACCCGCTCGGTGTTGATCAGGCTGCTGCGACGCTTGACGCCGTGCACCACGTAGCCCTGCTCGAGCAGGAGTTCGGCAAGGTAGGCGCCGTCCTGCCCGGTGATGCCGGTGATAAGGGCTGTCTTGGTCATGTGCGGTTCTCCAGATACCAGTCGTAGGTACGGCGGATGCCGTCCTCCAGACCAACTTCGGGCTCCCAGCCCAGAGACTTGATGCGCGTGACGTCCATGAGCTTGCGCGGGGTGCCGTCGGGACGGGAGTCGTCCCACAGGACGGGGCCCTCGTAGCCCACCACGCTCTGCACGATGGCGGCGAGGTCGCGGATGGTCAGGTCTTCCCCGCACCCCACGTTGAGCAGGCCGTCCGGCACGTCGGCCGCGTGCACGTGCTGCAGGCAGAACGCGATGGCGCGACCGACGTCCTCCACGTACAGGAACTCGCGGCGCGGCTTGCCGGTGCCCCACAGGGCGAGCCCGACATCCGGTCCGGCCGCGCCCGCCTCCATGGCGACCTTGGCCTCGTGGAACTTGCGGATCATCGCCGGCAGCACGTGGCTGGAGTTGAGGTCGAAGTTGTCGCCGGGGCCGTACAGGTTGGTGGGCATCAGCGAGAGGTAGTCCGTGCCGTACTCGCGGTTGAGGCTGCGGCACATCTCGATGCCGCCGATCTTGGCGATGGCGTAGGCGCGGTTGGTCTCCTCCAGCGGCCCGGTGAGGAGGTACTCCTCCTTGAGCGGCTGCGGAGCCTCGCGTGGGTAGATGCACGAGCTGCCGAGGAACACCAGGCGCTTGACCTCGTGACGGAACGCCTCGCCGATCAGGTTGAGCTCGATGAGCAGGTTCTGCTCGACGAACTCCCAGGGCAGCTCCGAGTTGGCGAGGATGCCACCGACTTTGGCCGCGGCGTCGATGACGGCGTCGGGCCGCTCCTCGTCGAAGAACCTGCGGGTCGCGGCCTGGTCCGTGAGGTCCAGCTCCGTCAGGTCGCGCACGAGGATGTTGGCGAACCCCTCCGCCTGCAGCGTGCGGTAGATCGCGCCGCCCACCAGGCCGGTGTGGCCGGCAAGGAAGATGCGGGCGTCCTTGGCGACGAGCGGTGCAGTCTGGCTGGGGTCGGTCATGTCGGGCAGCTATCCTACCCCGGCTCGGCCTCCTGCGCCGAGAGCGGAGATGGTGTCGATGCGCGTTCAGCGGATCGTGACGGTGACGATGCGGCTCCAGGCCTCCGCGTGCGCGCTCGTGCGCACCAGGTGCGCGCGCAGGCGGTACGTCTCGCGCGACGGGCGTGCCGAACTGGCGGCTCTGCCAGGAGTGGCCGTCAGCCGAGGGCCACGGTGCGCTGCAAGCTCACCGGCCGCCAGCTGCCCCCGCGGTCGGTGTAGAGCTCCACCCTCTCGCCCCTGAGCTGCGGCGCGACCGTGCCGGAGAACCGGAACACGCTCCCGCGACGCAGGTCGTACCGTGACTTCGCCGTCAGCACCTTCGGCACCACGACGACCTGCTCGACCGGAGCGAGCCTCGTTGAGGTGCCGCCGTAGGTGAACTCGAGCGCGTAGTCGTGCGTGAGCGACGGCTTGAGGTCGAAGCTCGCGCCGCGTGCCCAGTCCGCCGTGGACCACGGCAAGGTGCGCAGCGTGACCCACGCGCGCCCCGGCACGCGACGAGCGGAGCACCAGCTTGCCGGGGGCTGCGACGCGCACGGTGGCGGCGAGCCGGGAGGACCCCCCCACCGTGATGCGGGACTTCTTGAGCGTGGCGTCCGCCGGCTCGCGACCTGCGCTGAGCGTGCGGACGAGCCGGCCGTCCGAGCCCAGCAGGTAGCCGGCGCTCTGGCCGGCCGCCGCAGCGGCGCCGGCGAGGCCGTCGAGCCCGGTGGCGCCGGAGACCGAGGAGCCCGCCGGCGCGAAGAACCCGGCGCCCGCCGCACCGCGACGAGAACGGAGTGGTCGGGCTGGCCGGCCCAGGCAATCGAGCCCCAGGAGCCTGCGCTCAGGTCCGGCAGACCGGGCAGCGAGGCGAAGGCGATCGCGTCGTCGCTGCCCAGCACGTCGTGCTCGGTGGCCGCGAAGAGGTCTGGTTGGCCGTCGTTCCACACGAGCGTGGATGCAGCGCTCACACTGGTGACCGGCGCACCCGCCAGGCCGGCGACGGCCCACGACGTGGTGCGCACCAGGATCTCACCACCCTCAGACCCGGCCACTGCGGTGCCGTCGGCAACGACCGCGACCGACGTGAGCGCGCCTCGCAGCGGGAGACGACTCCTCCTGCCACGTCGCGCCGCCATCGCTGCTCGCGAAGATCATGCCGTCGTCGCCAACCGCGACCGCGGCGTCGCCGCGGATGGCGACGTCGTTGAAGGCATGCGACGGCCCGGTCCGGCATAGCCGGCGGCGCCCAGCTCGCACCCCAGTCGTCGCTCACGAGAAGGAGCCCGCCGGAGGCGAGCACGCCGTGCCCCGTGGTGGCGAAGGCGACGTCGGTGAACGCTGTGCCGGCATGACCGCTGGGTATGTAGGTCTTCCAGTGCGCCCGGCGTCCCGCGAGACGGCCACGTGGCCGTCGCCGGCCAGCGCGAGGTTCACCGAGCCGAAGCAGACGACGTCATGTGCGGCCCAGGCGGTGCCGTTGGGGGTGACGACCGTGGCCCAGGAGGCCTCAGCGAGGCGGCAGAGGACGAGACCACGCCGGCCGTGAGGAAGGACAGCAGCACCATCAGCGCAAGCGCGACGGCGGCCGAGCGAAGACCGTAGGCAGGCCGCAGCGTCATGGCGGCGGAGGCTGGGACGAGCCGCCGGAGGAGCCGCCTCCGGACGTCGTCCCGCCGCTGTGTGGTGGGCGTGGTGGCCGTAGCCGGCGCGGCGGCTTCGGCTTGGGTTTGAGCGCTTTGCGGGCGTCGGCGACGACGTCCGCCGCGCCGGGGAAGCCCTTGCGCGCCGCCAGCACGGCGAGCGCCAGATCCAGAGCCTTGCGCCACTCGCCCTTGCGCGCGGCCTCCCGGGCCGCGAGCAAGCTTGTCGCTGAGCCTCTGCCCCGCCTTGGCCCCAGCCACGAGCTGTGCGGCCTGCTGCGACTGCGGGTCCAGCGCCAGCAACGCGGCCGCCCAGCGGCGCGCCTTGTTCCACTGGTAGTCGCGCAGCGCACCGGTGGCAGTCGTCGAGAGGTCCTCGGCAAGCGCAGCGGCGGCGTCTCGCGCCTCCGCGTCGTCGAGCAGCACCGCGCGCGGATGGCCGGCGGAGACGGACTGCAGCGCCGCCAGCACGTCGGGAGCGCTCCGGTCGGTCGAACGCCACGGCCGCCGTGCCGAGAGCGGCGGTCACGGCCTCCAGGCGGGCTCTCTGTCCTCCTCCAGCCCGGCGGTGAGCACCGTGAGCTCGCGCTGCGCCTGGACGGCCAGCACCGAGGCGTCCCGGTAGGCCACGCCGAGCACCTGGGCCTGCGAGAACTCGGCGCCCGCCTGAACGTAGGAGCCGGCCTCAAGTGCGGCGACGCCGCGCGAGTAGTGCCCGTCGGCGTTCAGCAGCAGCAGACCGACTGCAGCGAGCAGGCCGACGACGACGAGCGCCGCCCCACCGGCAACCAGCACGCGTCTGCGCCTGCGAGCGTGCAGCATACGCGTCCTGTCGCTCCAGATCCTCGGTGTGGCGCCAGCCCGGCGGCAGGTCGGGATCGGCCGCGGAGGTGGCAACTGCTTGATGGCTGTGGCTGAGAGACATGCGGAGGGCCCAGACGACGAGGCGGTCACACCATGGTACTCGCCGGTGCGGATGGCGAACAGCGCCGGCGCCTCAGGCGGCGGACCCGGTCACCTCACCCTGAGCGTGCGGCTGTACGCGCTCTTGCCGGCGACCAGGATGGTGGTGGCCGTGGTCGTGGCGGAGAAGCGGAACTTGCCCTTCCTGGTGATCTTGATCTTGACCGAGTACTTGCTGTACGAGCCGGAGTCCGCGTTGGTGGCGGTGTAGGACTTGTAGGTCCTCCACTTGCCGCTCGCGTAACGCTGGGCCTTGACCTTGACGGTCCTGGAGCCGGCAACGGCCTTGGGCTTCAGCGCACCGGACACGCTGAACTTCTTGCCGGCCTTGATGGACACCGGGCAAGCCGGCTTGCCGAGGGCGGGCCTGACCTTGACGAGGACCACGTTGCTCGTCTTGCCCAGGTAGTCCGGGGTCCCGTCGAACACCATGTGCCAGTAGTAGTTGCGCTCGGCCTTCCAGTCGAAGCTGTAGGCGCCCGACGTATAGGGCTCCGCCGAGTTCGTCACCGTGCCGGCTGGGAGCCACGGTCCGTTGGAGGTCTGCGGAGTACTCCACCCGGAGCTGTTCCCGGTCAACCGACAGCGGCGGCCGGGTGTCGGTCTGCAGCACCCCGTTGAGAATGGCGGTGGTCCCCCAGGTGACACTGATGCTCTGGGCAGTGACTCTGAGCACGGTGGGCGTCGGTGCAGCGGACGGCCGCACTGCCTACCACCGGCGGCCGAGACCAGTAGGGTCAGGACGAACAGCAGAAGCAGGCGACCGCCTACGCGGTGAGACGATGAGTGACGGTGCATGACTGTAGCCCTCCTGTGGACCAGCTCGGCGGCAGGAGGAACCTCGCGGCGCCGGTACTCTCGGGTCCGAACAGTGTACGTCCAGAACCGCGGGTCGGCGAACCGACAGCGCTCAGGGGTACCGGATGGGGGCGGCGAATCGGCGCTGAGTCTCACCGCGCGCCTGGTCGCCGGCCCCGTAACTCTCGAAACGGCGCTTGCTGCTCTCGCTCAGGTCACCGGCGCCTAATCCTCCGCCCGACGCCTCTGGCTCGGCCTGCCGACGCGCCGCCGCCCGTCCTCCACCTTGGTTCGTCTTCCTAGGTCCACGCGAATGAGAACGGGCCGGGAGCAGCTTCTCAGCCCCACCCGGCCCGTCCGGCCCCGTCTCCTGTCCGGCGCGACCCGCGCCGGACCACATCGCCGCGTCCGACCCCTCAGACGCCCGGCGCGAACGCCACGAAGAACGCCGCCAGCGCGACGAGAAGCCCCGTCATCGCGCCGGCCGCCAGGGCGGCGCTGCCGGCCCCGGCCTGGTCGTGAAGCTCGCCCGCGGCCCACAGCTCGAGCGCAGTCGCCTCGCTGTAGGGATCGCCCGCTGCCAAATGCTCCCTCGTGCCCATCTTCCGTGCCCCTTGCTCCGTGTGGTCGTGGTCCCGCTCGTGCTCCACTAGACATATCGTCCGGCGCCTTCTCGGGCACGAGAGAACGAGTGTCTAGGGAGTCGTTCCCAGACGGCCTGGGACACGTGCGCAAGGACGACGGTTGCCCAGCCGCCACGCGTCGCTGCGTCTGGAGAGAGGCCTGGCGACGACACCTCTCGCGGCCGGGGACGCGGTCCGCGCGCCGGCACAAGAACGCCGGATCAGCGTGCGGAGCGGATGAGACCGAGGAGCGCGTCGACCAGCTGCCCCTCGGGCAGCGCCTCGACGCGCTCGCCGTGGTCGAAGAGCACGCCCTCGCCGGCGCCCGCCGCGATGCCGAAGTCGGCGTGGCGGGCCTCCTCGGGGCCGTTGACCCGGCAGCCCATGACGGCCACGCTGATGACCTCGCCGGCGAGCTTCGGGTCCGCTCCGAGCCGGCGCTCCACCTCCTCGGCGAGACCGACGATGTCGACCTCCGTGCGGCCGCAGGTGGGGCACGAGATCACGTCCGGGCCGCGCCGACGCAGGTCCAGCGCGGCCAGGATCTTCCAGGCGACCCTGACCTCTTCCACCGGGTCGCCCGTCAGGCTCACGCGGACGGTGTCGCCGACGCCGTCGGCCAGCAGCGCACCGATGCCGACGGCGCTCTTGATCGTCCCGCTCCACACGGTGCCGGCCTCGGTGACGCCCACGTGCAGCGGCGCGTCCGTCTCCTGCGCCAGCAGCCGATAGGCGGCGATGGTGTCGGGCACCGACGAGGACTTCACGCTGAGCTTGTAGCTCGTGAAGTCCCACTCCTCGAACCGCTCCGCCCAGCGCAGCGCCGCCTCGACGAGCGCGCCGGGCGCGTCGGTCTCGGCGCGCTCGCGCAGGTCACGCGGCAGCGACCCGGCGTTGACACCGATGCGGATCGCGACCGGCACGGCCGGCTCCCCGGCCGCCGCGGGCACCTGCGCAGCCGCGGCGGCCTCCACGATCTCCCGCACGTGCTTTTCGGCCATCGTGCCGGGGTTGATACGCACGCCCGCCGCCCCGGCCTCGATCGCCGCCAGCGCCAGCCGCCAGTCGTAGTGGATGTCGGCGATGACCGGCACCCGCGGCCCGCCGGCGTGCGCCGGGTCGAGCGCCGGAGCCTCGCGCACGACGCGCGCGAACGCCGGCGCCTCCTCGGCGGTCGGCAGGCTCACACGCACGATCTCGCAGCCGGCGTCCACGAGGGCGCGCACCTGCGCCAGCGTGGCGTCCGCGTCGCCGGTGCGCGTACACGTCATGGACTGCACCGCGACCGGGGCGCCGCCGCCTACCGGAACGGCGCCCACCTGGATGCGGCGCTCACTCCCCATCGCGGCCTCCCGGCGGGAACTGCCAGGTCGCCACCTCGGCTCTGTATCCGCCGGAGAACCACGCCCAGGTATGGGCGAGGCCGGCGGGCAGCGACGTCCTGGCCTCCCACCCGAGCACCCATCGCGCGCGCCCCGCGTCGGCGCGCGAGTGACGGATGTCACCCTCGCGCGCCGGCTCCATCCTGCGTTCCAGCCTCTTCCCCGCGCGCTCCTCCACGACCTCGAGGATCTGCAGCAGGTCGGTCTGCCGCCCGGTGCCCACGTTGAGCACCGAGGTACCCACCAGCGGCCGGTCCGCGGCGGCGAGGATCGCAGCCACCACGTCCCCGACGTAGACGAAGTCGCGAGACTGACGGCCGTCGCCGTAGATCGTGACCGGCTCGTTGGCCGCCGCGGCCGAGAAGAAGCGGCTGATCACGCCGGAATACGCCGAGCCCGGGTCCTGTCGGGGGCCGTACACGTTGAAGAACCGCAGGCAGACGGCGGCGAGCTGGCCGGCATCGGCGGCGTCGGCGCAGACCCCCTCCGACGCCAGCTTGGCGCCGGCGTACGGGCTCAGCGGCCGCGGCGGCGTGGCCTCGGCGATGGGCAGCTCCGCCGCATCGCCGTACACCGCGCAACTCGAGGCGAGCACGAACCGCTCGATGCCGGCCTCCACGGCCTGCCGCACGGCGTTGACGGTGCCCCCGTGGGTGACGCTGTCGCAGCCCACGGGGTCCTCCACCGACTGCGCGACGGAGGGGACGGCCGCCAGGTGGATCACCGTGTCGCAGCCGTCCACCGCGTCGCGCATCCGCACCTCGTCGCGCACGTCGCCCTCGATCACCTGCAGACCGGCGCCGCCCTGCGCGGCGAGCGCCCAGGCGGCGTCGAGATTCTCGTCCTTGCCGGTGCTGAAGTCGTCGATCACGCGGACGTCGCGGCCGCTGGTGAGCAGCGCGTCGACCACGTGCGACCCGATGAACCCGGCTCCGCCGGTGACGAGGGTGAGTGCGTCCATACGTCAATCCTACGGCACGCGAGCGAGAGTTGGGGCGCAGGGCACTGCGCTCCGCGCGGTCACCCGCCGAAGAGGCGCTTGACGTCGTTGAACGTCAGGAAGATGAACAACAGCACCAGCACCACGGTGCCGAACGCGACCATCTTCTCGAACACCCGCGAGTCGATGCGCCGCCCGCGCACGCGCTCCACCAGGTTCATGGCGATGTGCCCGCCGTCGAACGGCAGGATCGGCAGCAGGTTGATCAGGCCCAGGTTGAAGCTGAGGAACGCGAGCAGGATCGGGTACCAGTCCTGCTCCACCGCCTGGTGGCTGACGTTGATGATGCCGACCGGGCCGGCCGCGCCGTCGGGCCCGGTCGCGCTGACCTTGCCGCTGAACAGCCACCAGAAGCCGGTGAACGTGCCGACCACGACGTCCTTGAACCCGCTCGCGCCGAGCGTGAGGGCCTTGATGGGGCCGGGCCTCTGGCGCTCGACGCCGGCCCTCACGCCCAGGTAGCCGCTCTTGGGGTCCTGCGGGTTGGGCACGAGCGTGACGTCCACGGTGCGCTGGGCGCCGCCGGCCTTGGGTTCGTAGGTGAGCGTGATCGTGTCGCCCGGGTGTGCGCGGAAGTAGGCGGACGCCTGGTCCCAGGTCTTCCACGTGGCGCCGTCCGCGCCCACGAGCGTGTCGCCGGCCACGAGGCCCGCCTTGTACGCCGGCGTCCCCTTGACGACCTCGTCCAGCGTGAGCGTCGCCTTCGGAATGCCGCCGATGCCGACGAACAGGACCATGATGACGGCCGCGGCAAGGAAGTTCATGAACGGGCCGGCGGCGATGGTGATGTTGCGCTTCCAGACCGCCTGTTTGTAGTAGACGGGGTCGCCGGGGCCGTCTGGGGCCAGACGCCCGGCGCGGTACTCCTCGAGCACGCGCTTGAGGTCGTTGAGGCGGACGATCGCGGCATCCGCGTCCGTCGCGCCGTCGATGTGCTCGCCGCGGATGCGGGCGTCGAGCTCCTTGAGCCCCTCGTCCACCTCGGCGACGGTGTACGTGCGCTCCAGCCGGCCGTCTTCGGCGTCGAGGACGATCTCGACCGCGACGCCGTCGCCCACCGGCTCCTCGGGAGTCATGCCGCTGATCTTGCAGAACCCGCCCAGCGGGATGATGCCGATGCCGTACTCCGTCTCGCCCCACGTGCGCCTCAGCGCGGCCGGGGGGAAGCCCACGTAGAACTTCTCCACGCGCATGCCGAACGACTTGGCGGCGATGAAGTGGCCGAACTCGTGGACGGTGATGAGCAGCGCGAGACCGAGGATCGGGATGAGCCACGTCCACTGGCCGAGGACGATGGCCGCGAGCACGGCGCCGCCGAGCAGCAGCGACCACGGGCTGATGGTGCGCGGCTCTTTGCGCGGCTGTGCCGCAGCGTCATCCGGCCGCGCGTCGGCGGCCGGGTCATCGAGGTTCTGCCTGGAGGGATCGTCGCTCATGTGCATCTACCTTACCCGCTGGAGGTTACGCTCAGATTAACGCCGGTGGACGGGCCCGGGTTCGCCGACGCGGTGCGGAGCCGCGGCCGGAGGGGCTGCGCCGCCGGGCCGTCAGGCGCGGGCGGCGACGGCCTCGGCCGCCACGAGCCGCGCCTCGGCGTCGCAGGCGTGCACGTCGTCCAGCGACGTGACCGCGGCGGCGCCGAGCCGGTCGAGGCTCGCCTCGACGACCTCGGCGATCCCCAGGAACGCGAGACGGCGCTCGAGGAACGCCGCCACGGCGACCTCGTTGGCGGCGTTGAGCACGATGGGGCCGGCGACGGTGCGCGGTCCCTCGCCGGCCTCCGCGGCGGCGCGCTCGGCCAGCATGGCCTGCGTGCCGGCCTCGCGAGCGAGCGCCAGACAGCGGAACGTCTCGACGTCCGGCTCCTTGAAGGCGATCGCCGTCGCGAACAGGTCCAGCCGGCGCACCTGCGGCAGCGCCGGTCTGCTCCGGGTACGCGAGCGCCCATCCGATGGGCGTGCGCATGTCGGGCACGCCCAGGTGCGCGAGGATCGCGCCGTCGGTGAACCGCGCCATGCTGTGCACCGTGCTCTTGGGGTCCAGGACGACGGTGATGCGCTCGTAGGGCACGCCGAACAGGTAGTGGGCCTCGATGAGCTCGAGCCCCTTGTTCATCAGGCTGGCGGAGTCGATGGTGATCTTGGGGCCCATCGACCAGTTGGGGTGCGCGAGCGCTTCGTCGGGGGTGACGGCGTCAAGTTCAGCAGCGCTGCGGCCGCGGAAGGGGCCGCCCGGAGCCGGTCAGCAGCAACTCTTCGAGCGCGCGCGGCGGGCCGGCGCTCACCACGTCGGCGCCGGCCTCCTGCCCCGCTCCCCGCCGGCGCGCCGGCGGAGATGCACTGGAACAGCGCGCTGTGCTCGCTGTCCACCGGCAGGATGAGCGCGCCGCTGCGGCGGGCCAGGTCGAGCACGAACGGCCCGCCGGCCACCATGCTCTCCTTGTTGGCCAGCGCGAGCGTCGCGCCGGCCTCGAGCGTGGCCACGGTGGCGCGCAGTCCGGCCGCGCCGACGACGCCGTTGAGCACGACCAGCGGCGCGCCCTCGGCGGCCGCGCGCTCCGCCGCGCCCGCGATGAGCTCGCCGATCCCGGCTTCGCCGGCGTGCACGGCGAGCTCGGGCGCGAGCGCCGCCGCCTCGGCCGCCGCGTCCGCGTCATGCAGGCACACCTCGCGCACACCGTGCGCGCGAGCCTGCTCGACGACCCCGGCGGCTCCGCGTCCCGCCGCCAGCCCCACGAGGCGCAGCCCCGGCACAGCCGGCAGCACCTCGAGCGCCTGGCGGCCGATCGACCCGGTGGAGCCCAGGATGAGCAGGTGGCGTGTGGAGGCGGCTTCAGTCACGGGCGCAAGGGTAACGTGGCGGCGCGGCCGGCCAAGGGGCGCCGGACAGTTGACGCGAGTCGGGCCGTCGGCCGGTCCACAGGTCCCGCGGCACCTTACCGCGGCAGCCGGGCGAGGATCTCCGCCGTGCTCTCATCGGGCCGCTTTCGCTGCAGGGGCCCCTGCACTGTTCGCCGGCGCCATGACCGCGTTCACCAGCGCTGCCGGCTTCGTCACGCGAGAAAGACACCGCTCACCATGAAGGCCGGCATGAAGCCAACGAAGCTGGTTGCTGGACATCACCGAGAGCTAGAACCCCAGCACGAGCGTCAGCACGAAGTACGAAGCGACCGAGGCGAAGATCAGCGCGTCGAACCGGTCGAGCACGCCGCCGTGGCCGGGGATGCCGCGGCCGGAGTCCTTGATCTGCACGTCGCGCTTGACCAGGCTCTCGAAGAGGTCGCCGAGCGGGCCGGAGACGGCGATCACGGCGCCGAGGATGACCGAGTCGGCGGCGCCCAGCGGCGTATACAGGCCGATGAACACCACCAGGAGGACGGTGCTGATGGCGCCGCCGGCGAACCCCTCCCAGGTCTTCTTGGGGGAGAGCACCGGCGCCATCGGCGTGCTGCCGAAGAACTTGCCGGTGAAGTACGCCATGGTGTCGCCGGCCCACGTGCCGAACACCACGGTGAGGACGGCGGCGTCGCCCACCTCGAGCTGCCGCATGAGCATCACGGCGCTGAACCCGAGGCCGACGTACAGCATGCCGAGCAGCGTGACCGCCATGCGCACCGTCACGCCCGGCTTGGGGCCGGCCAGGAGGCCGAGCAGGGCGGTGAACAGCACGCCGGCGCAGACGGCGCCGAACACGGCGACGGGGCTGTAGAACCACGCCATGGAGCACATGAGCGCCACACCCAGGAACCCCGCCAGCGGGAGCGGCCGGTACATCTTGGTGAGGCGGTAGAACTCGTTGAGGCCGAGCAGCGCGAGCGCGAGCATGAGGAAGAAGAAGATGAGGCCGCCGTGCAGCACGACGACGACGGCCAGCACGGCGAGGACGACGCCGGTGATGATGCGCGTCGTCACGAGGCGCTCCCGCGGGCAGCGTCGGCCGGGGGCACGTCGGCCGGACCGGCGGCTGCCGCTGCGGTCCGGCGACCGCCGAACCGGCGCTGGCGTCCGGCGTAGTCGGCCAGCGCCGCGTCCAGGTCGTCGGGTCCGAAGTCGGGCCAGAGCCGGTCGCTGAAGTACAGCTCCGAGTACGCGCACTGCCAGAGCAGGAAGTTGCTGATGCGGAGCTCCCCGGACGTGCGGATGAGCAGCTCCGGGTCGCGCATCTCGGGAGCGTACAGGTGGCGCCGGAGGTCGTCGTCGGTGAACTCCGGCGCTCCCGCGCGGCGCGGCGACGTCGCCCTCGAGCGCCGACGCCGCGTACTCGGCCGCAAGGCCCTGCGCCGCGTCGAGCAGCTCGCGGCGGCCGCCGTAGCTGAAGGCGATGTAGAGCGTCATCCTGGTGTTCGCAGCTGTCAGCGCCTCAGCCTCCTCGATGCGCCGCACGAGCTCGGCGGGTGCCCCCTCACGACGCCCGACGAAGCGCACGCGCGCCCCGCGCTCGTGCATGTCGGGCACCTGCGAATCTATCATCTCTATGAACAGCTGCATGAGCGCCTCGACCTCTTCCTTCGGCCGCTGCCAGTTCTCGGTGCTGAAGGAGTAGACCGTGACCTCCTCGATCCCGAGGTCGAGCGCGTGCTCCAGCACGGCGCGCAGCGCCTTGGCGCCCGCCCGGTGCCCGGCGGCCACGGGCAGGCCTCTCCCCTGCGCCCAGCGGCCGTTGCCGTCCATGATGATGGCGAGGTAGCGGCAGGTGGCGCCGCCGGCCGCAGGCTCAGCGGCGGCGCCCGACTTGCGCAGGCGCCAGCCCGCCAGCCACGTACGCAGCGAAGCCATGGGGGTGGATGCTCGAGGAGGACGCCGGCTCCAGCCGGCTCAGACCTCGAGGATCTCGGCTTCCTTGTGCTTGAGGACCTCGTCGATCAGGTGGACGTGCTCGTCCGTGTACTTCTGGAGCTCCTTCTCGGCGCGCGCTTCGGCGTCCTCGCCGACTTCGCCCTCGTGAACGAGTTCCTTGAGGTCCTTCATGCAGTCGCGGCGCACGTTGCGCACCGCGACCCGGCCGTCTTCAGCGAGCCTGTGCACCAGCTTGACGAGGTCCCGGCGGCGCTCCTCCGTGAGCGCGGGGATCGGCAGCCGGATGACCTTGCCGTCGCTGCTGGGGTTGAGGCCCAGGTCGCTCTCCATGATGGCCTTCTCGATGCTCTTCATCGCCGTCGTGTCGAACGGCTGGATGGTCAGCAGCCGCGGCTCGGGCGTGGCGATGTTCGCCATCTGCTTGAGCGGCGTGGAGGTGCCGTAGTAGTCGACGTGGATGCGGTCCAGCAGCCCCACGCTGGCCCGACCACTGCGAACGCTGTTGAACTCGGTCTTGACGGCGTCCACCGCCTTGTCCATGCGATGCCTGGCATCAGCGAGCAGCTCTTTCTCCACCGGTCCTCCCTTTGCCGGGGTCAGATCCCGGCGGGCGTGTGCACGATGGTGCCCACGCGCTCGCCGGACAGCACGCGCACGATGTTGTCGCCGGTCATCTTGAACACGTGGATCGGCATACGGTTGTCCATGCAGAGGCTGAGCGCGGTCGTGTCCATCACTTTGAGGCCGCGCTCGATCGCCTGCAGGTGGGTGAGTGCAGGGATGAACTCCGCGGAGGCGTCCAGCTCGGGGTCCGCGGTGTAGACGCCGTCGAACTCGCGCTTGGCCATGAGGATGGCCTCGCACTCGAGCTCGAGGGCGCGCAGCGCCGCCGCGGAGTCGGTGCTGAAGTACGGGTTGCCCGTGCCGGCGGCGCAGATGACGACGCGCCCCTTCTCCAGGTGCCGGATGGCGCGCCTGCGGATGTACGGCTCGCACACGGCGCGGATCTCGATGGCGCTCATGACCCTCGTGTCGACGCCCTCGTCCTCCAGGGCGTCCTGGAGAGCGAGGGCGTTCTGCACGGTGGCCATCATGCCGATGTGGTCGCCGGTCGTGCGGTCCATCCCGCCGGCGGCGGCAGCCATCCCGCGAAAGATGTTGCCGCCGCCGACGACGATGGCGATGTCCACGTCGAGCGCACGGGCGATCTTGAGCGTGCCGGCGATCGACTTCGTCGTCGCCGGGTCGATCGCCCGCGCCTCGCTGCCCAGGGCCTGGCCGCTGAGCTTGAGAAGGACGCGGTGGAAGGCGTGAGTGCCGGGCTCGCCTTCCATGGGGCTCAGCCCGCTACCGTCGTCTCGCCGAGCTGGAAGCGCACGAAGCGGCGCACCTCGACGTTCTCGCCGATGACACCGACGAGGTCGGTCCGGACCTGCTCGATGGTGCGGTCCGGGTCCTTGACGAACGCCTGCTCCATGAGACAGGTCTGGCCGAAGAACTTCTCGAGCTTGCCGGTGACGATCTTCTCGACCACGTTCTCCGGCTTGCCCTTGATCTGGTCAGACTCGGCGTAGATGGCCTTCTCGCGCGCGATGACGTCCTCGGGCACCTCTTCGCGAGTGACCCAGATCGGAGCCGACGCGGCGACCTGCATGGCGAGGTCGTGGGTGAACTCCTTGAACGGCTCGCTGCGCGAGACGAAGTCGGTCTCGACGCCGACCTCGACGAGCACGCCGATCTTGCCGCCGGCGTGGATGTACGAGTCCACGGCGCCGTCCTTGGTCGCCCGGGCGCTCTTCTTCTGGGCGGTGGCGAGGCCCTGCTTGCGCAGCTCGTCCATGGCCTTCTCGAGGTCGCCGGCGGTCGCGCTCAGCGCCTTCTTGCAGTCCATCATCCCGGCCCCGCTCTTCTCGCGGAGCTCCTTTACCAGTGCAGCGGTGATCTCAGCCACAGCACGATCCTTTCGTAGGGTCGGCGTTGTTCGTCTCTGTGAGGGGTGTTACTCGGCGGCCTTCTCGGCCTCGGCCTTGGGCTCATCGGCCTTCGGCTCGTCCGCCTTGGGCTCCTCGGCCTTGGGCTCGGCCTTCTTGGCGGCCGGCTTGGCCTCCGCCTTCGCGGCAGGCTTCTCAGCCGCGGGCTTCTCAGCGGCCGGCTTCTCAGCGCGGCTTTGCGGCTTCTCAGCCTTGGCGGCCTTGGGCTCCTCGGACTTGGGCTCGGCCTTCTTGGCGGCCGGCTTGGCCTCGGCCTTCGCGGCAGGCTTCTCAGCGGCAGGCTTCTCAGCGGCAGGCTTCTCAGCGGCAGGCTTCTCAGCCGCGGGCTTCTTGACGACCGGAGCCTCGGCCTGAGCCTTGGCGGCCTCGGCGTCGGCCTTGGCGGCGGCAGCCTGCTCGGCGGCCTCAGCCTCGGCGGCGGCCACGGCGGCCGCCACGGCGGCCTCCTCGGCGGCCTTGCGCTCGGCCTCGGCCTTCATCTCGGCCTCGGTGAGCAGCTGGCGGCCCTGCGCCACGGCGTCGGCCATGGTGCGGATGATCAGCAGGCAGCTGCGGATGGCGTCGTCGTTGCCGGGGATGATGTAGTCGATCTCGTCCGGGTCGCAGTTGGTGTCGACGAGGCCGATGATCGGGATCTTGAGCTTGCGGGCCTCCTTGACGACGATCGCCTCCTTGCGGGGGTCGACCACGAACACGGCCGCCGGCAGGCGGTCCATGTTGCCCACGCCGCCGAGGTTCTGCTCGAGCTTGCGCAGGTCGCCGCGGAGCTGCATGGCCTCGCGGGTCGGCAGCAGGTCGAGAGAGCCGTTCTCGGAGAGCTCCTTGAGCTCGTGCATGCGCTTGATGCGCTTGCTCAGCGTGCTGTAGTTGGTCAGGAGCCCGCCCAGCCAGCGGTTGGAGACGTAGGGCATGCCGACGCGCTCGGCCTGCTCCTTGACGGCCTCCTGGCACTGCTTCTTGGTGCCGACGAAGAGGACGTTGCCGCCGCGCTCGGCGGTCTTCTTGAGGAAGTCGCAGGCCTCGTCGATGAGGACCGTCGTCTTCTGCAGGTCGATGATGTAGATGCCGCCACGCTCGCCGAAGATGAACTGCTTCATCTTGGGGTTCCAGCGCCGGGTCTGATGGCCGAAGTGGACGCCGCTCGTGAGCAGGTCCTTCATGCTCACCGTGTGCTGAGGCATTGCAGGCAAGGTGACTCCTTCTGAGAACGGTTATCGCGGCGCAGGGCCCGGCGCGGGAGCGCCGGCGGCATGCGCCGCCTCTGTTGCCGGCAGAAGGGTCAGTGGAATCGAGCGCAACGCCCGCAGGCGCTCCGCCCGACACCGCCACGGACCTGAGGATCCGCCGGGTCGGCATGGACACAACGGCCGGAAATGATACCAGAAAGCGAGGCTCGAGGCCAGAGAGCCGCCGCCCGCGAGCCTCGCGGCAGCCCGTCCACGTGGCGGCCGCGCCGGCGTCAGCCGATCGCGGCCGGCTCGATCTCGTCGCGCAGCCGGCCCTTGAGCCTCAGGATGGCCTTGGTGTGCAACTGCGAGACGCGGGACTCGGTGACTCCGAGCACCTCGCCGATCTCGCGCAGCGTCAGGTTCTCGTAGTAGTACAGCGCGATGACGATCTTCTCGCGCTTGGGCAGCGCGTCGATGGCCGCCGCGAGCCGCGCCTTCATCTCGCTGAGGTCGAGCGCCCGCGAGGGATCCTTGGCCTTGGGATCCTCGAGCGTGTCGATCAGCGAGGCCTGGTCTCCGTCCGACCCCGAGATGGACCACAACTCGTCGAGCGCGACGATGCTGGTGTTGGCGATCTGCGTGAGCGACTGCTGGAACTCCGGCACCGAGATGTGCAACTCGTCGGCGATCTCCTGGTCGGTCGGGGCGCGCTGCAGCCGGTTCTCGAGGACCGCGCAGGACTTCTCGATCTCCCGCGCCTTGCTGCGCACCGAGCGCGGCACCCAGTCGAGCGAGCGCAGTTCGTCGATGATGGAGCCCTTGATGCGCGAGATCGCGTAGGTCTCGAACTTGATCTCGCGGTCCGGGTCGAACCGCTCCAGCGCACCGATGAGGCCCAGGAGTCCGTAGCTGATGAGGTCGGACTCCTCGATGTGGGACGGGAGCCCGTTGCTCATGCGGCCGGCCACGTACTTGACCAGCGGCGAGTACGCCAGGATGAGGCGGTCGCGCGCCGCCTTGTCGCCCTGGAACTTGTAGAGTCCCCAGAGCTCTCTGACCTTGTCCTCGTCGAGCCGCGTCATCTCAGCAGTGGTCCTCAGGCCCGCGGGTGGTGGAGGTCGTAGGTACGCCGGAGGTGTGCCCCGCTGACATGGGTGTACACCTGCGTGGTCGAGACAGAGGCGTGCCCCAACAGTTCCTGGATGGCACGAAGATCCGCTCCCCTCTCGAGCATGTGCGTCGCGTAGGCGTGCCGCAACATGTGAGGCGACGCCGGGTCGATTCCCGCAAGCCGACTGTATTTTACTACGAGCCGCCTCACGTCGGACGTGAGGAGGGCGCGGCCGCTCCTCGACAGGAGCAAAGGAAGGTCGCGGCGGGCACCCGATCCCGTCTCAGGCGACGTTTCAGGCACGCGGCCGCGCTGGCGCTCCAGCTCGCCGCGGCCGCGCTCGAGATACCGGCGCAGCGCCCCCGCCGCCTCGTCTCCGAGCGGCACCATCCGCATCTTGCCGCCCTTGCCGCGGACGATCAGCTGCGCCTGGGCCGACTGGACGTCGCCCAGGCGCAAGGCGACGAGCTCCATGCTGCGCAGCCCACAGCCGTAAAGCAGTTCCAGAATGAGCCTGTCGCGCAACGCCAGAGGATCGGTGCCCTCCGTGGCCTCCACCAGCAGGTCCACGTCGTGGACGCTCAGCACACGCGGCAGGCGCCTGCGCCGCCGAGGTCCCGGCAGGCTCTGGGCGGGATCGGCCGGCAGCACGCCCGACTCGGTCAGGAACCGCGTGAACCCGCGCAAGGTCGAGAGCTTCCGCGCGAGCGTCGCCGGCGCGTACCCGCGCCGCCCGAGGTCCGCGGAGAATGCGCGCACCTGTCGGCGCCCGAGGTCCGCGACCGTGAGATCGCCACCGGCGAGCCACTCGAGCAGTTGCTGGAGGTCGGAGGCGTACGAGCGGCGCGTCGCCGCGGACGCGCCCGCGCACCTCGAGGTCGCGGAGGAACGCGACGTGGTGTCCGGCGAGGTCGGCGAGGCCGGCGTCGGTCTGGTTCGATTCAGATTGTTCGGAACGCGCGTTGCGCGGAGTTGTCACCAGGCACCCCCTGAGGCGACCTAGGCTTCAACGTCCCCCGCACGCGTTCCTGCCTCCGCCCCGTGCCCTTCAGCGCCGCATCAGACGGTACCTGCCCCCTTCCACGCGGCGCGCGAGTCCCTCGACCTCCAGATCACTCACCGCCGAGGCGGCTTTGGCGACGCTGAGACCGCAGCGCACGGCCAGCTGGTCGATGGTGAACGAGGACTCCGCCAGCGCGCCCAGCACGTCCCGGATCGCCGCGCCCCCGTGGTCGAGAACGAAGACCGGAACGGGACCGCCACCGTTGCCCGCGGCGCCGCCGGCGGCGGGGTGGCCGATGGCGTGCAGCACGTCCATGGCGCCCTCGCACACGCTGGCCCCGCTACCGAGCAGCCGGTTCGGAGCGTGGCTCAGGCGCCGGCCCGCCTCGCCGGGCACGCAGAGCACCTCCCGGCCGACGTCGAGCCCGTGGCCGGCCGTGATCTTCGCGCCGCTGCGGTCGGTGCCCTCCACCAGCACCACGGCCCGAGCCAGCGCGGCGATGATCCGGTTCCGGGCGGGGAACCTCCAGGCCCTGGCAGGGCAGCCCCACGCGAACTCACTGACGATCAGCCCGCTGCCGGCGACGCGTGCGTAGAGGCGGGCGTTGCGGCGCGGGTAGACCACGTCGGCGCCGCACCCCAGCACGGCGACGGTCGCCGGACTCAGCGGCACCTCGGCCTCCACCGCGGCCTTCTGGGCGACGGCGTCGATACCCATCGCCATGCCGCTGGCGACGATGACGCCCGCACGAGTCAGGCCGCCGGCGATGCTGCGGGCCATCTCCTCGCCGTAGGACGACGGGTTTCTCGTGCCGACCACCGAGACGACCGGCGCGTCCACGATCGCCGACACCCTCGCGCGCACGGTGGCGCCGTCCGCGCCGCCGCGCACGAACAGGCACAGCGGCGGGTCCCCCAGGTCGCGAAGCTGGTCGGGGTAGAGCGCGTCGCTCCACGCGACCACGAGGTCGCCGGGCGGGCGGCGTTCGGCCCGGCGCAGACACGCGACGGGCCCTTCGCGCAAGACGGCCGCAAAGCGCGCCGCGTCCGTCGCGTCCTCCTCGGCGCGAGAGACAGCCCGGCCCTCCGCGCGCCTCCTCGCGCCGCGCCGCTCACGCGCCGCGAACTCCACGATGTCCAGTGGCGGGCGGGCCAGCACCTGCGACGTCGTCCGGTACCGCAGCACGAGCTGGCCGATGAGCCCGGGCCGGTACGACGCAAGGGTCCCGAGCCACACGCACATGGCCCTGGCGCTCGCGCCGGCCTCACCCATCGCACTGTCCCTGAGGCCCACGGTAGCCGAGGCTCTCGGTGACGTGCTCCAGAGTGATCCCAGGTGCGCCCTCGAGGTCCGCGATGGTGCGGGCCACCTTCACCACCCGATCGGCCCCACGAGCGCTGAGGTGCAGGGTCTCGTACGCCTGGTCCAGCTTGGCGATGGACCTGGCGTCGAGCCTGCAGAACCGGCGCAGGTGACGGGGGGTCATGTGACCGTTGGCGTGAACGCCGGTTCCCCTGAAGCGCTCCTGCTGGCGCCGGCGGGCGGCGGTGACCCGCTCGCGGATGGCGCTGGACGGCTCTCCCCTGCCCGCCTCCCGGCGCTCGCGAGGAGGGACACGCGCCACGTCCAGGCGCAGGTCGATGCGGTCCAGCAGCGGCCCGCTCAGCCTGGTGCGGTACTGCCGCAACCGGTGCGCGTCACACTGGCACTCGCGCCGTGGGTCGCCGAGGAAGCCGCACGGACAGGGGTTCATGGCGGCCACGAGCATGAGGCGCGCGGGATACGTGACCGACTGAAGCCGGCGGCTGATGGTGACCTCGCCGTCCTCGAGCGGCTGCCGCAGGCCCTCGAGCGCCGACAGCCGGTACTCCGGGAACTCGTCGAGGAAGAGCACGCCGAGGTGGGCGAGGCTCACCTCGCCCGGGCGCGGCGTGCCGCCGCCGCCGACCAGGCCGGGCAGCGAGATGGTGTGGTGCGGAGCCCGGAAGGGGCGCCGCGCCACCAGAGGCTCACCCGGCGGAAGCAGGCCGGCGACGCTGTGGATGCGCGTGATCTCGACGGCTTCGCCGGGCGTGAGCGGCGGCATGATCCCGGACAAGCGGCGGGCCAGCATGGTCTTGCCGGCGCCCGGCGGTCCCTCCATGAGGACGTTGTGCGCGCCGGCCACGGCGACCTCCAGCGCCCGCTTCGCGATCCCCTGCCCGGCGATGTCGGCGAAGTCCACGTCCGCCGGCGGCGAGGTGGAGAGCAGCGCCGTGAGGTCGGCCGGCGGGGCGGCTTCGCCGCCGCCGGCCTCGATCCGCCTCACCGCCTCTGCGAGCGACTCCGCAGGGTAGACCTCCAGACCGGGCACCAGTGACGCCTCGCCGGCGTTGGCCGCCGGCAGCACCAGCCCGCGGACGCCGCGCGCCCGCAGGCTCTGCGCGACGGCGAGCGCGCCGGCCACGGGGCGCAGGCTCCCGTCGAGCCCGAGCTCGCCGACGGCGGCGAGCGGTCCGCGACCGTCTGACCCGTCCCGCGCCTGCCCCGTAGCGAGCAGGAAGGCGAGCGCGATCGGCAGGTCGAACGACGGCCCCTCCTTGCGCAGGTCGGCGGGAGCCAGATTGACGGTGATGCGCCGGGAGGGGAACTCGAACGACGAGTTGACGATGGCGGCGCGCACGCGCTCCCGGCTCTCCTGCACGGCCGCGTCGGGCAGGCCGACGACGCTGAAGGCCGGCGCCGCCGCGACCACATCCGCCTCGACCCACACCGGGTGCCCCTGCAGCCCACTGAGCGCCTCGCTGGCGACCCGAGCAAGCACGGCCCCTCCTCCCTCCCGGCCACGCGCGAGCGGCCGGGACTCCGCTGTCATCCGTCCAGCGTGAACGCGGCGGGCAGGTGGCGCACTTCGGGCGGTCGCACCGTGGCGTCCACGGCGACGACGTCGAAGCGCACGTCGCTCACGCCGCGCAACGCCCACGGCCGCGCGGCGAGCCACAGCTCCGCGAGGCGGCAGACCTGACGGCGCTTGCGCCCGTCCACAGCGTCCTCGGGCGCGCCGCAGGCGGTCGACCGGCGCGCCTTCACCTCGACGAACGCCAGCACCCCGCCGCGGCGCATGATGAGGTCGAGCTCGCCGCGACCGATGCGCACGTTCCGCCCGAGCAGCATCCAGCCGCTCCCGACCAGGTACTCCACCGCGGCCGCCTCGGCGGCGCGTCCGAACTGTTGGCGCGCGTTCACGCCGAGCAGCGTAGAGCCCCGCGAAGCCCGTGCGGAGGGTGCCGATAGGCGCGGACGGGTGACGTTCGCCAGTTGGGAACCGGGCCGATTGCAGCGCGCTGAAGCGGCGGGCGCAGGTCCCGGGGATCGCCGGATGTCAAGGTGGCGGACGCGGACCTGCGTCAGCAGGCGTCCGCGTCCGCCTCGAGGCTCAGACCGAGCTGCTGGTATGCCGCACTGGCGAACGAGAGGCGGTGGAGCTCGCACACGCCGTGCTCGCAGATGGCCGCCTGGTGTGCGACGGTCGCGTAGCCGACGTGCCTGTCGAACCCGTAGAGCGGGTAGTCCTCGTGGAGCCCGCACATCACGCGGTCGCGAGTCACCTTGGCGACGATCGAGGCGGCGCCGACGGCCGCGGAGAGGCCGTCGCCGCCGACCACGGCCCGGTGCTCCCGTCGGCAGTCGGGCAGCCGGAAGCCGTCCACGAGCGTGACGTCGGGGACCGGATCGAGTCGCTCCACGCAGCGCGCCAGCGTGCGGAGGTTGCAGCGGTGAAGGCCCACGCGGTCGATGGTCGCCGGAGAGCACATCACGACCACGACCTGGCGCGCGAAGTGCAGGATCCTGTCGTAGAGCACCTCACGCTTCTCGCGAGTGAGGCGCTTGGAGTCGTCGAGGCCGGAGAGGGCTTCGCGGCCGGCATCTCCGAGAGAGGCGTAGTCAAGGCAGACGGCTGCGGCGGCAAGTGGGCCGGCCAGGCACCCGCGGCCGGCCTCGTCGGCCCCCGCGACCGCGGCGCCGTCCCGTCCCGCCGCGGCAAGGTCAAAGGCGAACTTCTCGCCGGCGCCTCCCCCCTTGCCACCGTCGACCCTCAGTCCACCGCGCCCGGGTCCCTACGGGCGGCGCGGTGCTCAATAGCTCTTCCGGCCATTAGTCCGCTCTCGCGCAGAGCCTGGCGGCTCGCTCGGCGCTCAATAGCACTGCGTCCATTAGTCCACCCCGCCGATGCGGCCGGGCGGCCAGTACCTGGCGAACGCCTTGCCGACCAGCTGGCCGCGCGGCACCGGCCCGAACTCGCGGCTGTCGCCGCTGTCGATGCGGTTGTCGCCCATCACGAAGTAGTTGCCGGCAGGCACCTTGTACGGGCTGCTGCAACGACCAAGGAAGCCCATTGTCGAACGGTTCTGACGGCACCGCCTGGCCGTTGACCTCGCGCACGTAGGGCTCGTCCAGCTTCTTGCCGTTGACGTACACGGCCCCGTCCTTGAGCGAGACGGTGTCGCCCGGCATGCCGATGATGCGCTTGATCAGCACCGGCCCGGCGAACGGCGGGTGGAACACCACGATCTGCTGGCGCTCCGGCTCGCTGAACCGCCACGAGACGCGGTCCACGAGCACGCGGTCGCCGATGAGCAGCGTGTTCTCCATCGACTCGGAGGGGATGCGGTACGGCTTGACCAGGAACGCCTGGATGAGGAGGGCCACCGCGATGGCGACCACGGCGAGCACCACGTACTCGATGATGGTGCGGCTTGTGGTGGTCTTCTTGGCACTCTGGCCGGTGGCGTCCTCGTTGCTCATCTCTCTCCCGGAAGTCGACCCGCGCGAGTGTATCAGAGCCCTCGCAGGCGGGAGAGCGGCCAGTACGTGGCCAGCCCTTCGCCTACGATGGCGGCACGCGGCACCGTGCCCCAGTCTCGGCTGTCGTCGCTGTCGGTGCGATTGTCGCCCATCACGAAGTACTCGCCGTCGGGCACTGTGTAGGGCTCGGCCAGCGACCACGGATCGTGCAGCGTGCTGCCGGCGACGGCCGCCTGCGCCACGGTGGGGTCGGTCCGGCCGGCGGTACGGTGGACGTAAGGCTCAGGCAGCTTGCGACCGTTCACGTACAGGCGCCCGTCCACCACCTCGAGCACGTCGCCGGGCACCCCGACGACGCGCTTGATGAACACCACGTCGGGGTCCCTGGGGTACTGGAACACGATGACGTCGCCGCGCGACGGCTCGCGCAGATGGTAGACGGCCCGGTTGACCAGCACGCGGTCACCGGGCCGCAGCGTGCTCAGCATCGACTCCGAGGGGATGCGGTACGGCTTGACCAGCCACGCCTGGACGGCGAACGCCACCAGCACGGCGGCCGCCACGACGACGGCATACTCGAGGACGCGCTTCACAGCAGGAACGGCCGGGACGGCCGTGTCCGGTCAGCGCTGCTTCTCGCGGACCCGCGCCTGCTTGCCGACCTTCTGGCGCAGGTAGTACAGCTTCGCGCGACGGACGTCGCCGATGGCCATGACCTCGATGTGGTCGATCTTCGGCGAGTGCACGGGGAACGTGCGCTCGACGCCGACGCCGAAGGACTGCTTGCGGACGGTGAAGGTCTCGCGGACGCCCTGACCCTGGCGCTTGATCACGATGCCCTGGAAGACCTGGATGCGGTGACGCGTACCCTCGACGACCTTGAAGTGGACCTTCACGGTGTCGCCGGCTTTGAACTGCGGGATGTCGTCGCGCAGCTGCTCGCGCTCGATGTTCTCGATGATGTTCACGGACCCTCGTCTTTCGTCAGAAAAGCGGCGGCTAGTCTAGCAGGGCGGGCCGGACCGCGCAAAACTCCCCGCCGGCCTCCGGCCACGAAGAGATATCTTACCGCTTTCTGACCTGCTCCGCCCGCCAGCGCTCGATCTCGGCGTGGTGCCCGCTGCGCAGCACCTCGGGCACGTCCCAGCCGCGGAACTCGGCCGGCCTCGTGTAGTGCGGGTACTCCGCGCCGCCCTCGAGAACCTCCGCGTGCGACTCGCTGACGATGCTCTCCGGGTTGCTGATGGCGCCCGGGAGCTTGCGCGTGACGGCGTCGAGCGTGGCCATGGCGGCGATCTCGCCGCCCGAGAGCACGTAGGGACCGATGGACACCCGGTCGGTGATGAGGTGCGTCACGCGCTCGTCGATGCCTTCGTACCGGCCGCAGAGCAGGACGAGGTCGGGACCGGCGGCGAGCTCGTCGGCGAGGGCGTCGTCAAGCTGCCGCCCCTTGGGCGTGAGCTCGACGACGCGCCGCGTGTCCTTGACGCGCTCCGCGTCCGTACCGAAGGCGGCCTCGAACGCGGCGCACACGACGTCGATGCGCAGCACCATGCCGGCGCCGCCGCCATAGGGCGTGTCGTCCACCTGGAGGTGGCTCAGCGGCGTGTGGTCGCGGTAGTTGGTGAGCGCGAACTCGTGGCCGAGCGCCTGAGCGGCGCGGATGTGCACCTGCGTCAGATACCACTCGAAGGCCTCAGGGAACAGCGTGAAGACGTCGAAGCGCACCTCAGGACTCCGCGCCGGGGTCCCCGGGCTCCTCGAGGAGGCCGTCGACCACGACGAGCACGCCGTCCCGCACGCTCAGCAGCGCGTCGACGAGAGGGATGAGCAGGTCGGAGCCGTCCGGCGCCCGCACCGCCACGATCTCGTGGGCGGGCGCCTCGAGCACGTCGCGTACCTCGCCGACCGCGCGGCCGGAGGCGGTCTTCACGGGCAACCCCAGGAGGTCGCCGACGCGGTAGTGAGGCAGCGCGTCGAGCTCGTCGCCGGCCGCGAGCAGCTCGCGCCCCTGCAGGGCGATGGCTTGTTCGCGCGTCGTGGCGAGGTCCAGGACGACGAGAGGGCGCTGGTCCGTCCCGCCGACGCGCGTGACCGCGCAAGGGCGGGGCTCACCAGCGCCCTCACCGGAAAGGTAGAACCTCTCGCCCAACTCCAGCCGCTCGAGGCCGCCGGGGCCGAGGTTGAGGTAGAACTGGCCCTTGAGGCCGTGGACCTTGCCGAGCGTGCCGCAGGACCAGAGGACAGAATCGGTCATGGGTATCTTGACGGAATCAGTGTCGGGTGAGCCTCCGGCGCACCCGACGTTGAGCCGGCTTCGGCGGCCTGAGCCAGGCGCGCTTCGCGCGCGTTACTCAGGCCGCCTCAGGCAGCTCAATCAACGATCTCCACGATGGCGCGCTTGCCGTCGCGCACGGCCGAGGCTTTGACGATGGTGCGCAACGCTCTCGCGATGCGCCCCTGCTTGCCGATGACCTTGCCGACGTCGTCCTTCGCCACTGAGAGCTCCAACACGACGGTGGTGTCGGTTTCCGTAGCCTCCACGTGGACCTCGTCTGGATTGTCGACCAGCGACTTGGCCAGATACTCGAGCAGGTCCTTCAACATCCCACTACTCCCTCCGTCGTCTCCGCGAGGACCTCTTACTTGTCGATGCCCTTGATGGAGAGCAGCTTCTTGACCGTCCGCGAGGGCTGCGCGCCCTCACCCAGCCACTTCTTGGCCTTGTCTGCATCGATCTCGATGAGCGACGGGTTCATCTGCGGGTTGTACTGGCCGATGGTCTCGATGGCGCGACCGTCACGACGAGCGCGGGAATCCACGACGACGATCCGGTAGATCGGGTTCTTGGTGCTCCCTACCCGGGTCAATCTAATTCGCACTGCCAACTTGTGTCACCCCCTCAGGGTAGTAGAACGGCGCGCTGCGACCCACGTTGGGTCGCAGCGGTGTGTGAACCTTACGCGACCCGGTGTCGGGCCGCAAGAATCGCTAGTTTACCCGCTCATGCCGGGCAGGCGAAACCCCTTCATCTTGCCGCTCGAGAACATCTTGAGCATCTTCTGCATCTCGCGGTACTGCTTGAGCAGGTTGTTGACGTCCTGGACGCTCGTCCCGCTGCCGGCGGCGATGCGGCGCCGGCGGCTGCCGTCGATGACGTCGGGGTGCCGGCGCTCCTGCCGCGTCATGCTGAAGATCATCGCCTCGATGCGGTCGAGCTGCCGGTCGTCGACCTGGACGTTCTTGAGGTCCTTCATGCCGGGCACGCCGGGTAGCATGCCGAGGATGCTCGAGAGCGAGCCCATCTTGCGCACCTGCTTGAGCTGGTCGAGGAAGTCCTCGAACGTGAACTCGGCGCGGCGGAGCTTGGCCTCCATCTCCGCCGCCTGCTTGGCGTCGAGGTTCTCCTCCGCCTTCTCGATGAGACTGAGCACGTCGCCCATGCCGAGGATGCGGCTGGCCATGCGGTCGGGGTGGAAGACGTCGAAGTCGTCGAGCTTCTCGCCGGTGCTGGCGAACTTGATCGGCTTGCCGGTGACGGCGCGGACGCTGAGCGCGGCGCCGCCGCGGGCGTCGCCGTCGAGCTTGGTGAGCACCACGCCGTCGAGGTCGACGTGACCCTTGAACGCGTCGGCCGCGTTGACGGCGTCCTGGCCGGTCATGGCGTCGACGACGAGGAGCACGTTGTGCGGCTTGACGGCGTCGCGGATGTTGACGAGCTCGGCCATGAGCTCCTCGTCCACGTGCAGGCGGCCGGCGGTGTCGATGATGGCCACGTCGCCGTGAGCGCGCGCGTAGGCTACGCCGTCGCGCGCGATGTCCACGGGGTCGACCTGGTTGCCGGGCGCGTAGCAGGGCACGCCCACCCGCTCGGCCAGCGTCTGCAGCTGGTCGATGGCCGCCGGGCGGTAGACGTCGGCGGCGATGAGCACCGGCTGCTTGCCGTCCTTCTTGAGCAGCTTGGCGAGCTTGGCCGCGGTGGTCGTCTTGCCCGAGCCCTGCAGGCCGGCCATGAGGACGATCGTCGGAGGATGGCCGCTGAACGCCAGCTTGGAGTCGCCGCTGCCCATGAGCGCGACGAGCTCCTCGTTGACGATCTTCACGACCTGCTGCGCCGGCGTGAGGCTCTCCATGACCTCGGAGCCGAGCGCGCGCTCCTTGACGTGCGCCACGAACTCGCGCACGACCTTGAAGTTCACGTCTGCTTCGAGCAAGGCGAGACGGATCTCGCGCATGGCCGCGTCGATGTCCTCGGCGGTGAGCTTGCCGTGCCCCTTGAGGCTCTGCATCACGCCCTGGAGGCGCTCGGTGAGTGAGTCGAACATCAGCTTCCCTGGTCGTGGTCTGGAACGTCGATGGTAGCACGCAGGTCCGCGACCCATCGCACGTGCGGGTGACCGAACCACTCCAGCTCGCGCTCCGGGCGCATGCCTATCTTGAGCGCCACCCGCTCCGAGCGGATGTTGCCCGGGACGATGAAAGCGATCACTCTGTCGAGGCCTCGCTCGCGCGCTTCGTCCAGGCACGCGCGTGCGGCCTCGGTGGCGAGGCCTCTCCCCCACAGGTCGCTGCGCAGGTGGTAGCCGAGCTCGATCTCGACCCCTTCGGGGAGCTCCCGGCGCACCAGGCCGCAGCCGCCCACCACCTCGCCCGTCTCGCGCAGCACCACGGCGTACCTGCCCGGTGCCGTCTCGGCGCCGGTACTCGATCTCTTCCTCGAGCCAGGCGAGGGCCTCGGCGCGGGTCATCGGCCCCTGGCCCCCACGCAGGCCCACGCGCGGGTCGCCGAGCACGCGGGCGACGTCGTCCGCGTCCTCCGGCACGTAGTCGCGGATCTCGAGGCGGGGCGTCCGGAAAGGCAGCGTCACGGAGCATCCGCGCCGCGCGAGGTCGAGCGCCCAGAGGTCGTGAGGCATGCCTGCATGCACGACCCGGCGCTCGACGCTCATCCCCAGCTTCTCGGCCACGCGCCGGGAGCGCACGTTGTCCGGCGCGATGAGAGAGTGCGCGCGGCGCACGCCGAGCTCCTCAGCGTGCGTGAGCACAGCGCGAGCGGCCTCCGTGGCGTACCCGCGCCCCCAGGCGCCGCGCTCGAGGTGCCAGCCGATCTCCACGAGCGCGTGTCCGTCCACCCTCTGGACCACGAGCCCGCAGTCGCCGATCAGGCGCCCGCCGTCACGCAGGCACACCGCGTAGAGCCCCATGCCGGAGCACGCGTACCCGTCCCGTGCCCGTGCGACCCACGCGCGAGCCTGGTCGGGTGTGAACGGATCCTTGAGCCACCAGAGGACCTCCGGGTCACCGAAGGCCCGCGCCAGCTCCGGCGCGTCACCGTCCGTGAACTCGCGTACGACGAGGCGCTCCGTCTGGAGCGGCAGGCTCACTCGACGATGTCGCCGGCTGACTCGTAGCCCTCCGCGGAGCCGAAGATGGCGCGCGCGAAGATGTCCGGCTCGAACGGCCGCAGGTCCTCGAGCTGTTCACCGACGCCGATGAGCTTGATCGGGATGCCCAGGGACTCGTGGATGGCGACGACGATGCCGCCCTTGGCGGTCCCATCGAGCTTGGTGAGGACGACGCCGCTGATGTCCACCGCCTGCTTGAACTCCTGCGCCTGGCGCAGGCCGTTCTGACCCGTGGTCGCGTCCAGCACGAGCAGCGTCTCGTGCGGGGCGCCGGGCAGCTGCTTCTCGATGACCCGGCGCACCTTCTCGAGCTCACGCATCAGGTTGACCTGGGTGTGCAGGCGGCCGGCCGTGTCGACGAGGACGACGTCGGCGCCGCGCGAGCGCGCGGCGGCCACGCCGTCGAACACCACGGCTGCGGGGTCGGCGTCCGGCCCTTGCTTGATGATGTCGCAGCCCACGCGCTGGGCCCACTGGTTGAGCTGCTCCACTGCCGCGGCGCGGAACGTGTCGCCGGCCACCATGAGCGGCGTCTTGCCCATCTCCTTGAGCCGCCAGGCGATCTTGCCGATCGTGGTCGTCTTGCCGGTGCCGTTCACCCCCACCATGAGGATGACGGTCGGGTCGTGCGAGACGTCGATGCGCTGCCGCTCCGGGTCGTCAGGCCTGAGCAGTTCGGACACCACGTCGGCGAGCTCGTCCTGGAACGGCTCCTGGGTCTCGATCTTCTTCTCGGTGCAGCGCTGCTCGAGCTCGTCGACGATCTTGATGGTGCCGTCCACGCCGACGTCGGCGGCGATGAGCATCTCCTCGGTCTTCTCGTACAGGCGCCGGTCGACGCCCACGTACACGGCGGCCTTGAGGGCGTCGGAGACGGCGCCGCGAGCCTTGCCGAGGTTGCGGCGCAGGCGTCCGAAGAGGCCCCTGCGCTCCTGCGCTTCTTCTTCCAGCACCTCCGCGGGCACCTGGCCCGCGTCGATGCCCTTGAACACTTCGTGCCACTCCACGCCGTCAGTCTCCCGTCCGCGCGGACGCGCCAGGCTCGCCGGCCTTGGCGCGCTCCTCGCGCTCGATCTCCTCTTCCGCCATCCTCGCGCTCACCACCTGAGATGCCCCGTCGGGACCCATCGTCACGCCGTAGAGCACGTCGGCGGCCTCCATGGTGCGCTTCTGGTGGGTGATGATGACGAACTGGGTGCGCTCCTTGTAGTCGCGGAGCAACTGCACGAGGCGGCCGATGTTGACGTCGTCCAGAGCCGCCTCGATCTCGTCCAGGATGTAGAACGCCGACGGACGCGAGAGCACGAGCGCCATGAGGAAGGCGATCGCCACCAGCGCGCGCTCACCGCCCGACAGCAACTGAAGCCGCTTGCCGAGCTTCTTGGCCGGCTTGACCTCGACGGCGACGCCGCCCTGCGGGTGCTCCTCGTCCGGCTCCACGAGCTTCAGGTTCCCGCGGCCGCCCGGGAAGAGCACCGTCACCATGTGACTGAACTGCTCCTGCACCGCCGCGAACGTCGAGGCGAACTCCTCGTCCACCTGGGCCGTGAGTTCCTTGATGAGCGCGTCGAGGTCCTCCATGGACTTCTCGAGGTCACGCCGCTGCTCGCGGAGGAACCCGGCGCGCTCGGCGAGCTCCGCGCACTCCGCTTCCGCGAGAGGGTTCACCGGGCCGATGCGCTCGCGCCGGCGGGAGAGCCGCTCCACGCGCTCGCGCAGTTGCGCCTCCTCGGCCTCGTCGGCCGGCGGCGCGAACCCCGCCTGGTCGAGCTGCTCGCTCACCTGGTCCAGCTGCCCGGCCAGCTCCGTCCTCCGGTCGTCGAGCCGTGCGAGCGCGACCTGGACGTCCGTGCGCCGCTCGCCGGCCTGCTCCAGCTGCCGGCGGAGCTGCGCCTCTTCGTCGGCCAGCTTGCGCAGCTCACCACGCTCCAGACCGGCGCCCTCGTCGTCGCCCACGTCGAGCTGGGCGATCAGGCGCGTGGAGTGCGACCGCAGGGCGCCGGTACGCGCCTCCACCGCCGTGCACGCCTCACGCACGGCGGGGATGTCCGCCAGACGGCGGTCAAGCTCGCCGAGGCGCTCACGGTCGGCCACGGCGCGCTTGCGTGCCGCCTCGCGCCGCTCCGCGGCCCGCGCCGCCGAGGCGCGCCGCTCCTCGAGCTCCACGCGGCGCCGGGTGACGAGCGCCAGCGAGGCCGAGTGACTCGACTCCGCTTCATGCAGCGCCGTCTCGGCGTCGCCGGCGGCCGGCCTGAGCTGCTCGGCTCGTAGCAGTGCCGCGGCCGCCTGCTCGTCTGCGCCCTCTTTGGCAGCGGCCGCCTCGGCGAGCTCGGCCGCGATGGCCTCCACGCTGCGCCGGTCGCGCTGCAGGTGATCCTCCAGGTCACGACGGCGGCCGCGCACCTGGGCGAGTCCGCGCTCGGCCGTCTCGGCGGCGATGCGCGCCTCGCGCTCCGCCGCCGCGGCCGCGCCGGCGGCGTCCCGTGCCGCCGCGTGCCGCTGCATCGCGAGCGTGAGCGCGGCCTCTTCGCGCGCCTCTCGCGCCCTGACCGCCGCCAGCTTCTCGCCCAGTCGCTCCAGGGTGGCCCGCCGCTCCAGGAGCAGCGCAGCCGGCACACCGCTCGCGAGGCCGATCTGCCCATCCGCCGGACGGTAGTACTCGCCCTCGCGGGTGACGGCCAGCCCGGTGAACTCGGCGGGCACGGCGCGCAGGTCGTCGACGATCACGACATCGGCCAGCGCGCCTTCCAACCCCTCGTGATCGCCGAAGCTCACCTTGTCGGCGAGCGGAGCGGCGCCGGGGAACGCCACCGACGGCCGGCGCCGGGCGGGCACCACCAGACGCACCAGGCCCACACCGGCGCGCTTGAGCGCGTCCAGCAGCGACCAGTGGTCCACGCCTTCGGGGACGGCCAGGGCGCCCGACAGCTGCGCCAGCGCCGCCGCGAGCGCGCGCTCGTAGCCGGCCTCGCACGAGATGCTCCCGGCGAGGGACACGGTGCCGGGGAAGTCCCCAGCCACCTCGAGCACCTCGCCGCCGACGTCCTCCATGTCGCGGAGCGCGGCCTCCAGATGGTCTGCCTCCGCCTCGAGCCCGCGCCGTTCGACGACCGTGGCGCGGTGCGCATCTTCCGCCTCGGTGACTTCGCGTTGCGCTTCGACCACGGCCGCCTGCGCTGCCGATCCTGCGCCCTCGGCGGCACGCAGAGCTTCGCGGGCCGAGGCCTCGGCGACGGCTGCGTCGCGCTCCTCGTCCGCCTTGCCGGCCACCTCGGCGTTCATCGCCTCGTGCTGCGCCGTGAGGCGCTCCTGCTCGCCGCTCAGCGCCTCCCGGCGCCGCTCGAGGCGCGCCGAGGTCGCCAGCGCCGTCTCCCGCTCCACCGAGAGCCGGTCGAGGGCGGCGCGGCGCTCGCTCACGCCGGAGCGCGCCGCCTCCAGCTCGCCCGAGACGCGGGCGTGCTCGGCCTCGGCGGCGTCCAGCTCGGCCGCGAGCCGTGCCTCCTCCTGTGGCCAGGTGTCGTCGTCCCGCTCCTCGGGCCGACCGGCGAGCTCGGCCACCAGACGCTCGCGCTCAGCCGTGGCTGCGCGCTCCACCTCGTCGAGCAGGTGCTGGCGCTGCTCGGCGAGGCGGCGCACGCTCTCCAGCCGGCCGTCGAGCACCCGGGCACGCAGCAGACGTCGCGCGCTGCGTTCGCGCTCGGCGATCTTCCTGGCGAACGTCTCTTCCTCGCGCGCACGCGCCGCGGCCACGCGCGCCAGACCGTCCTCGTGCCCGGCCCTCGCCGCGTCGACCTCCGCGAGCTCGTCCCGGCGCCCTTGCAGTTCGGCGTCCAGCGCCGTGACCTCGCCGGTGAGGATGCGACCCCGTGTCTCCGCGATCTCGGTCTCTACGGTGCGCAGCTGCTCCGCCGCCGTGGCCTGCCTCCGGAGCGGCGCGAGCTGCGAGCCGACCTCACGCTCCAGCAGCAGAGCACGCTCCAGGTTGCGCCGCACCTCGCGGAGCTTGAGCTCCGCGCGTTCGCGGCGGCGCTTGTAGGCTCCGAGACCCGCAGCCTCCTCGATCTGGCTGCGGCGGTCCTCCGGCTTGCCGGCGAGGAACGACTCGACCTTGCCCTGGCCGATGATGGAGTGGAGTTCCTTGCCCAGGCCCACCTGCGCGAGCAGTTCCACGACGTCCGTGAGCCGGCAGGTCGACTGGTTGATGTAGTAGTGCGAGGAGCCGTCGCGCTGCACGCGCCGCATCACGCTCACCTCGGAGGTGGGCAGAGGCAACGTGCCGTCGCTGTTGTCGAAGGTGAGCTCGACCTCGGCTGAGCCGCTGGCGCGGCGCCCGTCGCTGCCCGCGAAGATGACGTCCTGCATGGACGAGCCGCGCACGGTGGTCGGACTCTGCTCGCCGAGCGCCCAGATGACGGCGTCGGCGAGGTTGCTCTTGCCGCTCCCGTTGGGGCCGATGATCACGCCGACGCCGGGCTCGAAGAGGAGCTCGGTCTGCCTGGGGAACGACTTGAAGCCTTTGAGGCGCAGCGCCTTGAGGTACACCTCAGCCGACCTCGGTGGCCTCGGGGCCCGGCGCGGCGCCCTCGTCCGGGCCCGTGCCCTCCGCGCCGGCCTGCGGGGCTTCACCGCGGCCGGCTTCAGCCTGTGGTCTGCGTGAGCGGCTGCCCCGGAGCCGCGCCCTGCGGGCGGTGCGCCGGGCCCTCGACTGCAGCTCGTGCAGCGCCTCGGCGGCGGCCTCCTGCTCGGCGCGCTTCTTGCTGGTGCCGAACCCGTGGCCGAGCGACTCGCCCTCGACGACGGCGTCGATCTCGAACTCGCGGTTGTGCGGTGGGCCGCTGAAGCCGAGCACCTTGTACGCCACCGACTGCCCGCTGCGGGCCAGATGCTCCTGCAGTTCGGTCTTGTGGTCGATGTAGCTGTTCTCGGCGTAGGTGATGTGCTCCTCGAACACCTCGATCACGGCCGGCCGCACCGCCTCGTACCCGAACGTGAGGTAGACGGCGCCGATGAGCGACTCGGTGAGGTCGGCGAGCACGTTCTGGTTGCTCTGGAGCTGGGCCGCGTCGTTGCCCTCTCCCCCGGCCCCCGCGTACTGGCGCAGCAGCTTGCCGAGGCCGAGCTTGGCGGCCACGCGGGAGCAGGTGGCGCGGCTGACGATGTACGCCCGCAGCCGCGCCAGGTGCCCCTCCGCGAAGTCGGGGAACCGGCGGTACAGCTCGGTGGTGATGCAGAGACTGAGGACGCTGTCGCCGAGGAACTCGAGGCGCTCGTACGAGTGCACACGGTCCGGCGCCCACGAGGTGTGCGTGAACACCTGGCGCATGGTCGCCGGGTCGAGTTGTTGTGCGAGCGTCAGAAGTCGTTGCGTCACGGTGCCACACAGACGACGAGGGGACGCCTCCTGCCTGCAGGAGACACCCCCTCGTCGCCCCTCACGGGAAGGGGTCGGTCAGGCGTCGACCCGCGTCATGACGAAGTCGACAGCGTCGCCGACCGTCTTGATGTCGGCAGCCTCTTCGTCGGAGATCTTGATGCCGAACTTCTCTTCCATGGTCATCACGAGCTCGACCAGGTCGAGAGAGTCGGTCTCGAGGTCCTCCTGGAAACGCGCGTCCATGGTGACCTTGTCTTCATCGACGCTGAGGGTCTCTACGAGGATCCCCTTGACGTGTTCGAACACCTCTTCACGGGTCATGCAGTGAACCTCCGGGCGAGTTTGGGAGAGTCTACACCGAGGGCGTCTGCGTCCCAAGCTCCCTTGCGATGGTCGGGAGCAGGTCCGTGACCACGCCGCGACGGCCCATGCGGACGGCTTGCGCGATGCCGCGCGCCTTGGAATTGCCGTGAGCGATGACCACCGGTGCGTTCATGCCGACGAGCAGCGCCCCGCCGAACTCCTCCGGATTGAGTGCGTCCCTGAGGATCTGCAGGTCCTTCTGCAGCAGCAGGCCGCCCATCTTGGTCCTCACACTGTCCAGGATCACGGCCTTGAGGGCGCCCATGATGGCCCTGGCCGAGCCTTCGATGGTCTTGAGGCCGACGTTGCCGGTGAAGCCGTCGGTGACGATGACGTCGACCAGACGGTTCATGATGTCCCGGCCTTCGATGTTGCCGTAGAAGTGGGAGATGCGCTCGTCCGCGGCGATGAGCTGGTGAGCCTCGATGACCTCGGGCGTGCCCTTGGTAGGCTCCTCGCCGATGCTGAGCAAGCCGATGGTGGGCTCGGGGATGCTCATGACCTCGCGCGCGAACGCCTGGCCCATGACGGCGAACTGGCGCAGGAACTCGGCACGGCACTCGGCGTTGGCGCCCACGTCGAGGAACGCGACCGGTGCGGGCATGGCCGGCATGATGGTGCAGATGGCCGGCCTCTTGACGCCGGGGATGCGACGCACGTAGAGCACGCTGGCGGCCACCACGGCGCCGGTGTTGCCGGCGCTCACGAACGCATCGGCCTCACCGTCGTGGACGAGCTTGAGGCCGATGACGATGCTCGAGCCGGTCTTGGCGCGGGCGGCCGTCGCCGGCTCCTCGTTGTAACCGATCACCTCGGGGGCGTGTACCACACGGACGTTCTGCACGCCCTCGGGCAGCAGCGCGCGGATGCGCGGCTCGTCGCCGACGAAGACGACCTGGAGCTGCGGCCCCGCCGCGTCGAGCGCGCCCTTGACGATCTCGTCGGGCGCGTTGTCCCCGCCGGCCGCGTCGACCACGACGCGCACGACGCGGTCGTCGGTGATCGCACTCCACGCGTCGGTCACCCAGTGGGGCGAAACGTACGGCTTTCCCTTGACTCGGCCCCTCATGCCTGCAGGTCGCGCACCAGGCGGTCCAGGTCGACCTGCTCGTCGATGAGCCTGGCGATGAGCTCGATCTTGGTGCGGTCCTTGACGCGGAGACGGCCGAAGAGGCGGCGCATGCCGTCCGCGGCGGAGACGGTGTCGGTCTCGACCGAGACGAGCGGCACGCCGCGCTCCTCCGCACGCTCCAGCACGGCAGGGCTGGGCACGTAGTTGCCGGTGAGCACCACGGCCACGGTGGGCGTGTCGAGCGCCGCGAGCACGATCTCGGCGCGGTCGCCGCCGACGATGACCACCTTGTTGGGCGTGAGCTGGAAGTAGCGCAGCGCGTGCTCCGGGCTCATGGCGCCGATCATGTAGGTCTCGGCCAGGCGCTCGCCGTAGCGTTCGCCGGTGACGTAGGTGCCCTCCAGCGCCTCGACGATCTCGGTGACCGACACGGCGGAGAGCATGGCGCTCGAGACGAGGGCTCCGTAGCTCTCCACACCGTTGCGCTCGAGGAACCGCGTGTACTCGTCGCGGACGAGCTGCAGGCGCGACTCGGGGACCATGTTGAAGAGGACGCCCAGGAGGTGCCGCTTGAGGGCGTCCTTGACGTAGATGATGTCGTCCAGCAGACGGGCCCCGGCGAACTTGGCCACCAGCACGGCGCCGAGATCCAGCTCTTTGACCACCTCTGTGCCGCTGGTGCGCAGGAACCGGCCCTGCCAGATCTCGCCGAGACCCTCGCAGACCACGATGTCCTTGCCCTTGCGGATGCGCTCGTAGGCAGCCTTGACGCGCGCCATCGCGTCGACCTCGGTACCGCTGAGGACGTCGTGCAGCGCGTCCTCGTCGAGGACGACCGGGCAGATGTCGGTGAGGTCGTCCTCGAGCTGCAGGAGGTCGGCGACGAACTCGGCGTCCTCGTCCAGCAGTACCTCGCCGGCGTGCGCTGCGAGCGTGCCCACCGGCTTGAAGTAACCGGCGTTCAGGCCGCGCTCGCGCAGGGCCATGCAGAGGCCCACGGCGATAGTGGTCTTGCCGCCGCTGCCTTGAGTGGAGGCGATGTAGAGCGACCGCGTCACCGCTCACCCCCTGCCGGAGTCAGGCTCAGACGTCAGTCTTTGTCGAGGACGATGACCTCGCGGCCCTTGTAGGTGCCGCACTTGGGGCAGGCGCGGTGCGGGAGCTTGGGGCTCTTGCACTGCGGACAGACGCTGGCGGTCTCGACGCTGAGCTTCTGCTGCGACCGACGCTGGTCGCGGCGCCGCTGAGAGGTCTTTTTCTTGGGTACGGGCATGACTTCTTCTCCTAGGGTCAACCAGACAAGGGACTGTACCACAGGATCACGGGCCTACGCCTCCTCGTGGTGGTGCCCCGGATCGGCGTTCAGGTCGGCTCCGCAGACGGCGCACAGGCCCAGACAATCCTCGCGGCAGAGCAGTTTGACCGGCATCGCCTCAGCGATGAGGTCGCGCACCCAGCGTTCGAGATCGATCTGATGGGCGACGACGTAGGCCTCTTCGTCCTCGTCCTCTCCGGTGGCGCCCGACTCCCCGTGGCGCGCGTACTCGACGCCGCGCGCCTCGACCTCGATCTCGGCGTCGTTGAGGCAGCGCTGGCAGGGACCCAGGACGCGCGTGGGCACATCGAGGGTCAACGTGAGGTTGTCGCCCACGCGGGCCGCCGTGAGCTCGGCCTCCACGACGTCGTCGGGCACGTGGTACTCGAGGCCGCCGTACAGGAACGGGGCGACCTCGACGGGGAACGCGCGCCAAAGCTCGCTGGCGTCGTGGAACCGCAGTGAGTGGAGATCGAACTTCTTCATATGCTGCCCCGCTGCTCGCGCGGGCGGATCGTCAGGTGTTACGGCTGGAGGTCGTCGCTGACGCCGCGGCCCTGGAGCCGCTCGCGGCCGCGGCGCACCGCGGCGATGAACTTCTCGAGGTTCATCTCGAGGTTCCCCAGCACCTCGTCGGCGTAGTCCTCCGCGCCGAGCCGCACCTCGCGCTCGCGCTCGCGGGCGTCCTCCATGATCTGGTGGGCGTTCTTCTCGGCCAGCCGCACGACCTCGGTCTCCGACGCCAGCTTGTCCGCACGGTCCTGCGCGTCGGCGAGCACGCGGTCCGCCTCCTGCTTGGCCTCGGAGAGCATCTCCTGACGCTCCTTGACGATCCAGCGCGCCTGCTTGATCTCTTCAGGGATCGTGGAGCGCATCTGGTCGAGGATGTCGTAGATCTCCTCGCGGTCGATCATGACGCTGTCGGTGAGCGGCACCGACCGGGCGTTGTGGATGATGTCATCCAGCTTGTCGATGAGAACGAGCACGTCCATACTCAGCAACCCTCCTTGGGTAGCTTCTGCGCAGCGCGAGGCGGATACACCTCCGCCAGGCGGCGGGCGACGGCCGGAGGCACCAGGTCCACGACGGAACCTCCGAACGCGGCGATCTCTCTGACGCCGCTCGAGCTCAGGAAGCTGTGCTCGGGCGAAGCCATCATGAACACTGTTTCGATGTCGGGCGCGAGCTTCCTATTGAGCTGCGCCATAGCGAACTCGTACTCGAAGTCGGAGATGGCGCGCAATCCCTTGAGGATCACGTGCGCGTCCCACTTGCGGGCGAACTCCACGACGAGTTCGTTGAAGCGGTCGACGACGATGTTGTCGTGCCCGGCGAGCGCGTCCCTGAGGAACTGCTCGCGCTCGTCGGGGCCGAACAGCGGCGACTTGCGCTGCGGGTGGTCGATGAGGCCGACGATGACGCGGCCGAACTTGCTGGCGCCGCGGGTGATGATGTCGAGGTGGCCGACGGTGACGGGGTCGAACGTGCCCGGACAGATGGCGGTGATGTTGCTGGGCATCAGCTTGCAGCTACTCCTTCTGCCGGCGGTGCGGCCTCCGCCACGAGGAACGTGACGCGCGTGTCGCCGTAGCGTTTCTCCCGCACGACGGTCCAGGGCAGCCCGGCCGCCGTGCCGGCGGCGGACTCGACGACCAGCACCGCGCCGGGCACGAGCACCCGCCCCAGCAGTCTGACCAGGGCGGGGCGGATCTGCTCGTACAGGTCGTACGGCGGGTCCGCAAACACGAGAGTATATCGTGCCCCTCTGCGGGCGTCAGCCGCGATCACCCGGCGGACGTCTCCGCCGAGGACGACGGCGTGCGGCTCGACGGCGGTCGCGGGGGGCTCCCCTGCGGTCGCGCCGGGGCGTGAGACCGGCACGCCGACGCGCCCAAGATTGGCGCGCAGCGCGCGGAGGGCGGGCGACGCAGACTCCACGAACGTGCAACTGGCGGCGCCGCGGGAGAGCGCTTCGATGCCCAGAGCACCGCTGCCCGCGAACACGTCCAGGGCGTGGTGGCCGGCCAGCGGGCCCGCGCCGACCACCTCCCGCCGCGCCTCGGGCAGCGCCCCCAGCACGTCGAACACAGCCTCCCGCACCTTGTCGGACGTGGGCCGCGTGCCCCGCCCGGGCGGCGCTTGCAGGGGCCGGCCGCGCCAGGCGCCGCCCACGACTCTCACGTGGCGGCCCTCATCGCGGCCGAGGAATGCGCCCCGCTCATGCCGCCGGATCGTCCTCGCGGCCGAGCACCACCGGGTGCGGCGCAGGCGCCGCGTCGCCGACGGTGAACGCGGCCTCCAGCACCTGGCTCGCCTCACGTCGCCGCGCAGGGTCCCGCGAGAACACGGCCGCCAGTGGCTCTCCAGCCTCCACGTGGTCGCCGGCGGTGTGCTCCATGAGCACACCCGCGGACGCGTCGACCGTGTCGTCCACCGTCCTCCTCCCCGCGCCGGCCACCTGGGAGGCGCGGCCCACGGCGAGCGCGTCCACGGCCGTCACGTACCCGGAGCGGGGCGCGGTGACCTCGTGGCCCGCCAGCCGGTGGAAC
This sequence comes from uncultured Thermoleophilia bacterium, assembly GCA_963747935.1. Lineage (GTDB taxonomy): Bacteria > Actinomycetota > Thermoleophilia > UBA2241 > UBA2241 > CAIXSE01. The sequence continues at coordinate 214,747 of CAVVGY010000009.1, forward strand.
TCGCCCGGGCGCCAGCGGCCGCCCTGCACGTAGCACCAGCGCTCGAAGTGCTCGGCGGCGCGGCCGTCGGCGAGCGCCGCCTCCGCGCGCGCCCGCGCCTCAGGGCCGTCAAGGCCGAGATCGGCCAGGGGCAGCAGCTCCTCGGCGAGTGCGAGCGTCACCTCACGCACGTCCGCCGGCCCCTCGCCGTTCAGTACCTGCCACGCCTCCTCGACCTCGAGCCGGTTGCCCACCGTGCGGCCGAGAGGTGCGTCCATCGAGGTGTAGAGACAGGTGGTCGGGCGTTCGTAGGCGCGCCCGATCACGCGGCACAGGCGGCCGATCTCGCGAGCATGGTCGAGGTCGGGCGCAAACGCTCCCCGCCCCACCTTGAGGTCGAGAACCACGGCCGAAGTCCCGCTCGCCACCTTCTTCGCCATGATGCTGGCGGCGATCAGACCGTCGCACTCCACCGTCGCGGTCACGTCGCGCAGCGCGTACAGCAGGCGGTCGGCGGGCACGATACGCTCGCTCTGGCTCACCACCGCCACGCCGATCCGCTCCAACTGGCGGAGGAAGTCGCCCTGAGGCAACTGCACGCGGAAGCCGGGGATGGACTCGAGCTTGTCGAGCGTGCCGCCGGTGTGTCCGAGTCCGCGCCCCGACATCTTGCCGAAGATCGCGCCGCAGGCCGCCACCAGGGGAGCCAGGACCAGGGTGACCTTGTCCCCCACGCCGCCGCTCGAGTGCTTGTCGAGCACCGGGCGGCGCAGCACGCCGAGGTCGAGCACCTTGCCGCTGTCGACCATCGCCCGCGCGAGCGCCAGCGTCTCGTCGTCGCTGAGCCCTCGGACGACCATGGCCATGAGCAGCGCGCTCGCCTGGTACGAGGGGACGGCGCCGCTGACCACGCCGTCGACGAACGCACGGATGCGCTCCTCGTCGAGCTCGTGGCCGTCGCGCTTGCGCGCGATCACGTCGTGTACGAAGTCCACGTCCCTCCCCTCAGCGAGCTTCGGTAAGCTCGGGCCACCGCGCCAGGACGGCGGTCGCCAGTCCGGCGGCGAGCAGCCGCGCCAGGTGGCCGCCGGCGGCGAGCACGTCGTCGTGCGAGTCCACAGCAGCCGCGACGTTGGCCACCAGCGCCAGGAGACAGCACTCTACGCCGGTCGCGGCGGCCGCGCGAGCCTCCGGCGCGGCGGACATCCCGACCACGTCCGCGTAGCGCGAGAGCCACGCCACCTCCGCCGGGGTCTCGAACTGCGGGCCGCAGACGGAGACGTAGGTCCCCGCGCCGGGGACGGCCGCGCCCGCAAGAGCGGCTGCGACGCGCACGGCGACCTCGTCGTCACAGAGCCTCAGGAGCTCGGGTTCCTCGCCGGCGGGAGGTCGCTGCAGGTCCACGATGCTCGAACAGACCAGCACGTGACCGGGGTCGGCCGCGGGACGCAACGCGCCACACGAGTTGGTGAGCAGGAGCCGGGTGACGCCGGCGGCTGCCAGAGCACGCACCGGCGTCTCGAGGTCCGCGTCCGTCCATCCTTCGTAGAGGTGAGGCCGGCCGCAGGCGAGAGCAAGACGGAGCTCGCGGCCGCCGGCGGCGGGCACGGCCGCGAGCCGCAGCACGTTCTGGTGGCCGGGCACCGCGCCCGCCGGCCAGCCGAGCGCGTGATATGGGATCTCGGCCTGGACCCGCGAACCGTCTGGGAGCGCCCACAGCCCGGACCCGTAGATGACGGCGGCGTGGGGACGCCAGGCCGCGACCTCTGCGGCGTCGTCCATCACCCGATCGGCCGACCGGCGAGCGGCGGCTGCTCGCCGGTGAGGTGCGCGAAGGCGGTGGCGCCGACGTCCTCCTGCACGCCGTCGTAGCGGCCCGGCGTGAGGCCGAGCGCCAGCAGCGGCGAGTACTCTCGCGAGTGGTCGGTGCTCGCGGTGGTGGGGTCCACGCCGTGGTCGGCGCAGAGGATCATGACGTCCTCGTCCCTCAGTTGCGCTTCCCACCCGGGCAGCGCCGCATCGACGGCCGCCAGGCCGTGGGCGAACCCCTCCACGTCGTTGCGGTGACCCCAGACGGAGTCGAAGTCCACGAGGTTGGCGAACAGCAGCCCGTCCTCCATCTCGCGGAGGTGCCGCGAGCAGGCGGCGATGCCGGCCGTGTTGTCGGTGGTGTGGTCGTCCACGTCGACGCCGCGCTGCACGAAGATCTCGCCGATCTTGCCGACGCCCACGACGGGCACCCCGCGCTCCTGCAGCAGGTCGAGGTACGTGGGGCCGGACGGCTCCAGCGAGAAGTCGCGGCGGCGCGGCGTGCGCTCGTAGTGCCCGGAGGCGCCGTCGAACGGCCGCGCGATGACGCGGCCGACCCCGTGCTCGCCCTGCAGCATCTCACGCGCAGCCTCACACCACGCGTAGAGCTGCGCCACGGGCACGACGTCCTCGTGGCAGGCGATCTGGAACACAGAGTCCGCCGAGGTGTAGACGATGGGACGGCCGGTGGCCACGTGCTCGTCGCCGAGCTCCTCGATGACCGCCGTCCCGGAGGCCGGCCTGTTGCACAGCACGCGGCGGCCGACCAGCGCCTCGAACGGCTCGATCACCTCGGGCGGGAACCCGTCGGGATACGTCGGGAACGGGTGCTCGAGCACCACGCCCATCATCTCCCAGTGGCCCGTGGTGGTGTCCTTGCCGGCGCCGCGCTCCGCGAGGCGGCCGTAGGTCGCCTCGGCACGCGGCGTTCCGAGCTCCATGCCCACCACCTCGCCGAGCCCGAGAGCGGCGAGATTGGGCAGCGGCACATCGACACGTTCGAGCACGTGCCGCAGCGTGTCCGATCCCTCGTCGCCGTACCTGGCGGCGTCCGGAAGCGCCCCGGCGCCGCACCCGTCCAGCACGCACACGAACACTCGTGTCATAGGTCAGTCCTCTCCGCCTTTGCGCCGCCGCGCCCGCGGGTGCGTCTCGAGGAACACCTCGCGAAGATGGTCGACGGTGACGTGAGTGTACAACTGGGTGGTCGCGACGTTGGCGTGCCCCAGCATCTCCTGGACGCTCCGCAGGTCCGCTCCGGCCGCCAGCAGGTGCGTGGCGAACGAGTGACGGAACGTGTGCGCGCTGGCCGCGCCGAGCATGTCGGCGCGCGCGAGTACGCGCCTCAGGATGTAGTCGAACCCCTGTCGCGTCAGCGGGCCACCGCGCGCGTTGAGGATGAGCTCCGGGCGGCGGCGTCCGCGGAGCAGGGTCCGCCGCCCGTCGGCAACGTACCGGTTCACCGCCTTGGCCGCGGCCGAGCCCATCGGCACCACCCGCTCCTTGTCACCCTTGCCCACGCAGCGCACCAAGCCGCCCTCGAGGTCGACGTCGCCGTCGCGCAGGCCCAGCAGCTCGCTCACCCGCAGGCCGCACCCATAGAGCAGCTCGAGCGCGGCCAGGTCCCGCTGGCCCAGCGGCCCCGTGGGCACCACGGTCGCGAGGATGGCCTCGACTTCCTCGACGGTGAGCACGCGCGGCAGGTCCTGCGGGCGCTTCGGACTGCGCAGCCGCGCCGCCGGATCGTCCTCGCGCACGCCCTCACGCACCAGATAGGCGTAGAACGAGCGCACCGCCGCCGCGCGCCGCGCGACGCTGGACGCCGCGCCGTCCCCCCCGGACCCGGCGTACCAGGCGCGGACGTCGTCCTGCGTCGCGGCTCCGGGCGTCGTGTCCCGGCCTGAGAGGAAGGCCGCGAACGCCGTGAGGTCGCGGCCGTACGCGCTCACCGTGTTCTGGCTGAGGCCGCGCTCGTACTTGATGTACTCGAGGAACTCCTGGACCAGCGGGTCGTGGACCCGCTCCCCGGGGCTTCGCCGGCCGTCCACCGCGCCGCCCGCGGCCGCTACGCGGCCGGTCCCGCGGCGTCCACCAGACCCGCGGCCATGGCGTACAGCTCGTGCAACCGCTGCACGCTCATGGACTCGAGGGGCGAGTGGGCGTGCTCGAACCCCACCCCGAGCGTGAGCGCCGGCAGTCCGTGCGCGTTGAAGACGTTGGCGTCCGAGCCGCCGCCGCCCTCCTTGAGGCGCGGCTCCAGCCCGGCATTGAGGGCCGCCTGCGTGCCGACGGCGACCAGCGGGCTGTCCGGCGCGTGCCGGTAGCCGCGGAACGCCTCCTGCACGTCGATCTCGACGTCGATGCCTGCCGCCGCGGCCTCGGCGGCGATGACCTGCACCATGTGCTCCGTCTGCGCGGCCACCTTGGCCTCGTCACGGCTGCGCGCCTCACCGGAGATGAGGCACCGCTGCGGCGACCACGTTGCGCGCGGTGCCGCCCTCGATGACGCCGATGTTGGCCGTGGTCTCGTCGTCGAGGCGGCCGAGGCGCATGGCGGCGATGGCCCGTGCGGCGGCGACCACGGCGCTGCGGCCGAGCTCGGGAGCGATGCCCGCGTGCGCCGCGTGACCCTTGAACTCAGCGTCCACACGCTTCTGCGTGGGAGCGCCGGTGATGAGCGTGCCCGGCGCTCCGTCGCTGTCGAGCACGAACACACGCGTCGCGGCGAGGGCCGGGATGTCGAGCGCCTTGGCGCCGAGCAGCCCGGCCTCTTCGCCGGCGGTGAAGATGAGTTCCACGTCGCCGGCCGGCGGCTCCGCGACCAGCGCGCGCGCCAGCTCCAGCAGCACGGCGACGGCGGCCTTGTCGTCGGCGCCGAGCGGCGTGGCGCCGTCGGTGCGCACGTAGCCGCCGGTGACGGTGACGCTGGGCGCCCGGTCCATGGGCACGGTGTCCAGGTGCGCGCAGAGGCCGATGGTCTCGGCCTCGCCGCGTCCCTTGACGAGCGCGATCAGGTTGCCGCAGCCACAACCCGTGACGACGGCGCTGTCGTCCTCGCGGACCGCGAGGCCGAGATCGCCGAGATACCCGGCGACGACGTCGGCGATCGCCCGCTCCGACCCGGTCGGCGAGGCGATGCCGGCCAGCCGGACGAAGAGGGCGAGCAGGGTGTCCGCGGGTGCGTCCTCGCCGTCTATGCCGGGGCGCACACGTCCTCCAGCTCGTCGTCGCGCTCGCTGCGCAGACGAGCGGCGGCGCCCACGAAGTCGCGGAACAGCGGCGCCGGCCGCGTGGGCCGCGACTTGAACTCGGGGTGGAACTGGGACGCGACGAACCAGGGGTGGTCGGGCAGCTCGCAGATCTCGACCAGGCGCCCGTCCGGCGTGGTGCCGCTGATGACGAGGCCTGCGGCCTCCAGCTCCGGGCGCAGGTCGTTGTTGACCTCATAGCGGTGGCGGTGGCGCTCCCAGACCTCGTCGGCGTCGTAGGCCACCCGCGCTTTGGTGCCGGGCACGAGCTTGACGTGCGAGGCGCCGAGCCGCATGGTGCCGCCCATGTCCTCCACGTCCTTCTGCTCCGGCAGCAGGTCGATGACCGGGTACTCGGTGTCCGGGTCGAACTCGGTGGAGTTGGCGCCGGTCATGTCGCACACGCCGCGCGCGAACTCGGCCACGGCGCACTGCATGCCGAGGCAGACGCCGAGGAACGGCACCTTGTTCTCGCGGCAGTAGCGGATGGCCTCGATCTTGCCTTCGATGCCGCGCTGGCCGAACCCGCCGGGCACGATGACCCCGTCGACGTTGCAGAGCCGCTCGGCCACGGTCTTGGTCGTGAGCTCCTCGGAGTCGACCCACTGCAGGTCGAGCTTGCGCCCGTGGTGGATGGCCGAGTGCTTGAGCGCCTCCCAGACGGAGAGATACGCCTCGTGCAGCTGGATGTACTTGCCGACCAGCGCGATGGTCACCGGCTTGTCGCAGGCGTCGATGCGGTCGATGAGCGCCTCCCACTCGGCGAGGTCCGGCGGGCCGACCTCGAGGCCGAGCATCTTGACCACGAGGTCGTCCAGCTTCTCCTCGTGCATCTTGAGCACCACGCGGTAGATGTCGTCGGCGTCGGCGGCCGAGACCACGGCCTCGGGATCGACGTCGCAGAACAGGGCGATCTTCTCGCGGATGCCCTGGGAGAGAAGCTCCTCCGAGCGGGCGACGATGATGTCGGGCTGGATACCGATCTCGCGCAACTCGGCGACCGAGTGCTGCGTCGGTTTGGTCTTGAGCTCCCCGACGACGCCGATCATGGGCACGAGGGTGACGTGGATGTAGAGCACGTTGGCGCGGCCGACATCCTTGCGGAACTGGCGGATGGCCTCGAGGAACGGCAGGCTCTCGATGTCGCCGACGGTGCCGCCGACCTCGGTGATGAGCACGTCGGCCCCGGTGAGCTTGGCGAGGCGGTGGACGCGGCTCTTGATCTCGTTGGTGATGTGCGGGATGACCTGCACGGTGCCGCCGAGGTAGTCGCCGCGGCGCTCCTTGGTGATCACGGCGTTGTAGATGCCGCCGGTGGTGACGTTGGAGTCGCGCTGGACGAACTCGTCCAGGAACCGCTCGTAGTGGCCCAGGTCGAGGTCGGTCTCGGCGCCGTCCTCGGTGACGAACACCTCGCCGTGCTGGAACGGGCTCATGGTGCCGGGGTCGACGTTGATGTAGGGGTCGAACTTCTGGCTCGCTACCTTGAGGCCGCGCTGCTTGAGCAGCCGGCCGACCGAGGCGGCGGTGATGCCCTTGCCGAGCCCGCTCACGACGCCGCCGGTGACGAAGATGTGCTTGGTCATTCCCCTTGGACCCTCCTGGTGTCAGCCTCGCCGGCCCGCACGCAGCCGTCGTCGAACGCTCCGGTCGCACCCACCAGAAGACGCACCCGGGGCACGGCGGACCTGCACAAGACGAGCGAGGGATTTTGTGGGGCCGGAGCCATGCCCGTTCGAAGACGACGGGCCGGCACAATGATATGCCCGGCGAGCCCACGGATCACGAGCGCAAGTATACCATCGGGCCGGACCGCCACAAGGAGCGCCGGCGTCACGGCGCGGGCGGCCGCGAGGCGGGCCCGCACCGCTGCTCAAGCACTCGCGGAAGCGCGCGTGAGCAGGCTCTCCGCGTGGCTGCGGGCGGCCTCGTCGTCCGGCGAAGCGCCGAGCATGCGGCAGAGCTCGGCGAGGCGCTCCTCGCCCTCCACCCTGCGCACCACGGTCTCGGTGACTCCTTCGCCGGGATCGCTCTCCTTGGCGATCGCGAACTGGCGGTCCCCGTAAGCCGCCACCTGCGGCAGGTGGGTGATGCAGAGCACCTGACGGCGCTCTGCCAGGCGGCGGAGCCGCTCTCCGAGCGCCGCCGCCGTCACGCCGCCGATGCCGGTGTCGACCTCGTCGAAGATGAGCGTCTCGACGTCGTCGCCGAGCGTGACGAGACCGCGGATGGCCAGCATGGCGCGCGAGAGCTCGCCGCCGGAGGCGGTCTCGCGCAGCGGCCGCGGCGGCACGCCGGGGTTGGCGCCGAAGATGAACTCCACGTCGTCGGCGCCCGAAGGCGCCAGGCCTTCCCAACCCTCACCGCGCGGCGTGACCTCGACGACGAACCGTGGCGTGCGGCATGGCGAGGCCGCGCAGCTCTTCTTCGATGCGCGCGGACACGTCGGGGGCGAGCCGCCGCCGCGTCTCGCTCAGGCGAGCGGCGGCCGTGACCGCGGCGTGCCTGCGCCGCCGTGACTCTGGCCACCAGCGAATCCTCGTCGGCGGCGAACTCCTCGAGCGCCGACAGCCGGGCCCTGGCCTCCTCGTGATACGCCAGGACCTCGTCAGCGGAGCCGCCGTACTTGCGCATGAGCGCCTTGAGCTTGTCGTAGCGCAGTTCGAGCGAGTCGCGGTGAGCCGCGTCGACGTCGAGCGTGTCGATGTAGTCGCGCAGCGCGGCGGCGAGGTCGTCGAGCTCCGCCGTGAGGGCGCCGAGCCGCTGCGCGAGCGGCGCCAGGCTCTCGTCGAGCAGCGCCGCCTCGTCGACCAGGCGCTGCGCCACGCGCACGCCGTCGAGCGCGGCGGACTCCGACTCGCCGGCGAGCAGGGCGAGCGCGCCTCCGGTGCGCTCGAGGAGCTTGCCGGCGTGCCTCGCCCGCTCGCGGTCGACGGCGAGGCGCTCGTCCTCACCCGGCTCCACGCCGGCCGCCTCGATCTCGTCCACCTGGTAGCGCAGCATGTCGAGCTCCCGCTCGCGGTCGCGTCCGGCGCCACGCAGGTCGTCGAGCTCGCGCGTGAGCGCCCGCGCGCGCTGGTAGGCCTCGGTGTAGGCGCTCTTGAGCGGCTCGACCTCGTCGGCCACGGCGCCGTCGAGCAGGTCGAGTTGCCGCTCGAGCTGCAGCAGACGCGTGTGCTCGAGCTGGCCGTAGAAGGCGAGGCGCCGCCGCAGGGCGTCCTCCACGGCGGCGGCGCTGCTCAGCAGCCCGTCCATGCGGGCCCGCGAGCGCCCGCCGCGGGGGATCTCGCGCGCCACCGCCAGCTCCTCTTCCCCGCTCTCGAAGAGCGCCTGCACGAGGGCGCGGTCGGCGCCGGGCCGCACGAGCTCGTCGCCGCCCTTCTGCCCGAGCAGCAGGCCGATGGCCTGCGCCAGCAGGCTCTTGCCGGCCCCGGTCTCCCCGGTGATGACGTTGAGCCCGGGTGAGAACTCCAGCCGGGCGGCCGCGATCAGGACCAGGTCATCGATGCTCAGCTCAGCGAGCATCACGACGGTCGAACAGTTTCTCCTCGACGTTCTGGTAGAACGACCCCTCGCTTTGCATCAGGAGCCGCGCCACCTCCCGGCCCGCGGTGACCCGCACCTCATCGCCACAGCAGAGCGTGCCGACCACGTCGCCGTCCGCCACCACCTCGCACTCCTGCAGCGGCGAGACGTTGCGCGCCGTGATGACGTGGTCGGGGCGCAGGATCACCGGGCGGAACCCCAGCGAGTGCGGCGCGATGAAGTTGAGCACGAGCACTCCGGCGTTCCACTCCACGATGGGGCCGTTGCACGAGAGGTTGTAGGCGGTGGACCCGGTGGGCGACGCGATGATGAGGCCGTCGCAGAACATGCTGCCCACCGTGACGCCGGCCACCTCGTACTCCAGCTGGAGCACGTGGCGCGGCGCAACGCGGCTCAGGATGACGTCATTGACCGCGCTGTAGTGCTTGCCGGCCAGTCGCACGTCGACGGTGAGCAGGTCGACCACCTGGTAGTCGCCGCCGAGGATCTTGGTGAGCCCGTCCTCCCAGTCGTCGCGCGGCAGCGAGGCGAGAAAGCCCACGTTGCCGTAGTTGACGCCGAGAGTCGGCACGCCGCTCCCCAGCAGACGGGAGAGGCCGCGCAGGATGGTGCCGTCGCCGCCGAAGACGAGGCAGAGGTCGGCGCTTCGCAATCCGTCCTCGCCGACTGTGCGGTAGCCCAGCGCGGCGGCGTCGGGGTGCTTGGCGGCCTCCTCCTCCGGCATGAGGAGCTCGAGCCCAAGGCGGTCCGCGGCCGCGGCCAGCTGCGCCAGCGCGGCCGCCGTCGCGTCGGTGAACAGGTGCGTGAGCACCACGATGCGGCGCAGAGGCTCACCCATGGACAGCATCCACGGCCGCACGCACGAGTTGGTCCGCCGGAGCCGGAGGTTCGGCCGTCGTCGCGTCCCTGAAGAGGATGAAGTACTCCACGTTGCCTTTCGGTCCGGGATGCCCGGAGTCGCACACGCCCTCCACCACGGCGCCCTTGTCCTCCAGCCAGTGCGCCACGCGGTGCAGCACATCGGCGTGGACCGCCGGATCCCTGACCACGCCGCCCTTGCCGACGCGCTCGCGCCCCGCCTCGAACTGCGGCTTGACCAGCACGAGGCCGCGGAAGCCCGCGCGCAGGCATTCTAGCACCGGGTCGAGGACCACCGTCAGGGAGATGAACGAGAGGTCGGCGGTGACGAATGAAGGCACGAACGGGAGACGTTCGGGGGTGAGCTGCCGGGCGTTGGTGCGCTCGAGCACCGCGACACGCGGGTCCTCGCGCAGCTTCCAGTCGAGCTGCCCGTACCCCACGTCGACGGCGATCACGCGGGCGGCGCCCCCCTGGAGCAGGCGGTCGACGAACCCGCCGGTGGAGCTGCCGAGGTCGAGCACGTCCTCGCCGGTCACGTCCACCTGGAGGCGCGTGAGGGCCGTGTCGAGCTTGTCGCCGCCGCGTGAGACGTAGCGGCGGCGCTCGGCGACCTCGAGGATCGCTTCGCCGTCGATCTGGGTGCCGGGTTTGTCCACCAGGCGGCCGGCCACCGTGACCTCACCTGCGAGGACGGCCGCGCGGGCCTGCGCCCGTGTGGCGAACAGACCGCGCTCCACGAGCAGCGCATCGAGCCGCTCGCGCACGACGCCTACTTGACGCGCGTCAGCGCCGGGCTCTTGTCGCGGGCGGCGAGCGCCACCGCCTGCGGCGTGAGCCCGATCTCGGCGAGGATGCGCGCGCGCTCGCCGTGCGGGATGAAGGCGTCCGGGAGGCCGAAGCGGACGACCTCGACGGAAGAGCCGACCGTCTCGAGCACGGCGCTGCCGAAGCCGCCGGCCAGGGTGTTCTCTTCCACCGTGACCAGGCGCCGATGGGTGGCGGCCAGCCGCTGCAGCAACTCCGTGTCCAGCGGCTTGACGAACCGGGCGTCCACGACCGTCGGCGTGACCCCCTCCGCGGCCAGCAGTTGCGCCGCCTCGCGGGCGATGCCGACGCCGGTGCCGGCGCCGACGAGCGCGACGTCGCCGCCCTCCTGCAGGACGACGCCGCGCCCCACCTCCACCGGCTCGATCTGCTCGAGCGGGGAGAACGGCGCGGCGAGACCACGCGGGTAGCGGATCGCGGCCGGACCGTCGAGCGTGAGCGCCGTCGCGAGCAGTCGCTGCAGCTCCTCCTGGCTCGACGGCGCCATCACGGTCATGCCGGGCACGATGCGCAGGAACGAGAGGTCGAACGCGCCGTGGTGCGTGGGGCCGTCGTCGCCGACGAGGCCGGCCCTGTCCACGGCGAACACCACGGGCAGGTGCTGCAGGCCGATGTCCTGCACGAGCATGTCGAAGGCGCGCTGCAGGAACGTCGAGTACAACGCGACCACCGGCCGCATGCCGCCGATGGCGAGCCCGGCCGCGAACACGGCCGCGTGCTCCTCGGCGATCCCGACGTCGTAGAAGCGGTCGGGGAACCGGCGCTCGAAGGCCTCGAGGCCGGTGCCCTGCGTCATGGCCGCGGTGATGGCGACGATCCGCTCGTCGCGTTCGGCGAGGCGCACGAGCGCCTCTCCGAACGCCTGCGTGTAGGTCGTGCCTACAGCCGCGGCCTTGCTCGCCCCGTTGCCGATGTGGAACGGTCCGGTGCCGTGGTAGGCGTCGGGCCGCGCCTCGGCCGGCTCGTAGCCCTTGCCCTTGATCGTCTTGACGTGCACGACCACCGGCCGGCGCGTGTCGATGGCTTGGCGGATGCTCTGGCGCAGGGCGTGCATGTCGTGGCCGTCGACCACGCCGATGTACGCGAACCCGAGCTCCTCGAACAGCATGCCCGGGACCAGGAACGCCTTCATCGACTCCTTGACGTCCTTGCCGAGCCGGTACGCCTTGTTCCCGATGGCGGGGATCTTCGCGACCCCGTGCTCCAGGTCCTCGCGCAGGCGCGTGAGCGTCGGGTCGAGGCGGATGCGGTTGAGGTAGAGCTGCAGGGCGCCGACGTTGGCGCGGATGGACATCTCGTTGTCGTTGAGCACTACCACGAGCGGCGTGCGCAGGTGCCCAGCCTGGTTGAGGGCCTCGAACGCGACCCCGCCCGTGAGGGCCCCGTCGCCGAGCACGCAGACCACGTTGCCGCCGTCCTCACGGGCGATGCGCTCCGCCTCGACCAGGCCCAGCCCGTAGCTGATGGAGGTGGAGGCGTGGCCGGTGCCGATGATGTCGTGCGGCGACTCCGCACGGTTCGGGAATCCGGAGAGGCCGCCGTACTGGCGGATCGTCCCGAACCGGTCGCGGCGGCCGGTGAGCAGCTTGTGCGCGTAGCACTGGTGGCCGACGTCCCAGACGATCTTGTCCTTGGGGCTCTGCAGCACGCTGTGCAGCGCCACGGTGAGCTCGACGGTGCCGAGGCTGGGGGCGAGGTGCCCCCCGGTCTCACTCACGCAGCTGAGGATGGTCTCGCGGACCTCGTCGGCGAGCAGCGTCAATTCGCGCTCTGAGAACTGTTGGAGGTCGGCGGGATCGGAGATCTTGTCCAGATACCGCATCGTCAACGGAGTATAGCACCGGGCCTGCGGCCGCCCGTGCGCGCCGCCGACGCCCTCACCACGCTCCGCGGCGCGCACTCGGACGCCCTCGCCGCCAGCCCGCGGCCGGCGGGTCTCAGCGACGCCGGTCGTGGATGAATCGCGTGACCGCCGCGAGGTCGCCGGTGTCGTCGGGCAGCTCGGCGAGAAAGGCGAGGGCGCGCTCCTGGGCCTCGTCGGCGAGCGCGCCGGCCCGTTCCATGCCGAAGCGCGAGACGTACGTGACCTTGTCGAGCGCGCGGTCCTTGCCCACGCTCTTGCCCAACTCGTCCTCGGCGCCTGTCTCGTCGAGGATGTCGTCGACGATCTGGAACAGAAGCCCGAGCTCTGCGGCGAAGGCGCGGTACGGCTGCACGTCCTCCGCGCCGCTCAGCAGCGCCCCGCACACCACGGAGGCCTGGATCAGCCGGCCGGTCTTGAGCGCGTGGAGTGTCCGCAGGTCGTCGTCGGCGGCTGCGTCGCCGGCGACGTCCATGTACTGGCCGCCGACCATGCCCTGCACACCCGTCGCCTCGGCGATCTCCCCAAGCGCGGCGAGCACCGGCGCGGACCCGCCGCCCTGGCGCTTCAGGACGAGATTGAACGCCTCCGCGAAGAGGCCGTCGCCGGCCAGGATCGCCACGTCCTCGCCGAAGGCCACGTGGCAGGTCGGCCGCCCACGCCGCAAGGTGTCGTCGTCGATGGCCGGCAGGTCGTCGTGGATGAGTGAGTACGTGTGGATGAGCTCGAGCGCCGCCGCGGTGGGCAGCACGGACGCCGGGTCGGCGCCGCGACCGCGCGCGGTGGCCAGCGTGAGCACTGGACGGATGCGCTTGCCGCCGGCGAGCAGGGAGTACCTCATGGCCTCGACCAGACGCACGGCCCGGGGGTCGACGCCGAAGTCGAGGCGCTCCAGGTAGGCCTCCACGAGGGCGAGCAGGTCGGCGGGATAGGCCGAGCCGGCCCCGCTCACGGCCGCGGCCTCACCCTGCGACGCGGCCCAGCTGCTCCAGCAGCCTGCCGGCCTCTTCGACCTGCTCGGTCGCGCGCTCGAGCAGCGTCATCTCGACCTCCGCGGACGACGATGCCGCGAGGCGCGGCTCCAGCTCGCCGAGCTGCCCGAGGATGTCCTCGAGCCGCTTGAGCGCCTGCTCGCGCGTGAGCGCCAGTCCGGCGACCTGCTCGTCAGCCATCCTCGGCCTCCTCCCCATCCGCATCCGCCGCGTCGCCGGGTGGTGCATCCTGCGACGCCGCGTCCTCCGGCGGGGCTTCGACCTCGCTCCCGGCCGCGTCACCTCGCAGGACCCCGCCCAGCACGCCGTTGACGAACGAACCGGCGTCGTCGGTCGAGTACCGCTTCGCCAGGCGCACCGCCTCGTCGATGGCGACCTCCGGCGGCGAGACCTCGTCGCGGATCTCCCAGAGCGCCAGGCGCAGGATGCTGCGCTCGAGGGGGGCGACACGGTCGAGCGGCCACCCTCTGGAGTGCGCCTCGAGCTCCGCGTCGAGCGCCTCCTTGTCGCGGAGCACGCCGGCGACGGCCTTGATGGTGAACTCGTCGGGGGCATACCCCTCGCGCAACTTCTGCCCCTTGACCAGATCGGCCATCGGCAGATCGGTGACCTCGGTCTGATACAGCAGGAAGACCGCGTCGCGGCGCGCCTGTTTGCGGCTCGGGCCGGCCGGACTCACGCGGGACGCCTGCTTCCCAGTCTCAGAGCGGCTCGATGGCGAACAGCGGCTGCCCGTACTGGACGGTCTCGCCGTTCTCGACCAGGATCTCTCGCACCACACCGGCCACGTCCGCCGTGAGCTCGTTCATCATCTTCATCATCTCGAGGATGCAGAGCGTCTGGCCGGCCTCAACGGAGTCGCCGACCTCGACGAAGGATGGCGACTGCGGCGACGGCGAGCGGTAGAACGTCGCCACCCACTTGGACTTGACCAGGTGGAACCCGTCGGCGCCGTCGTCGCCCGCGGCGGTGGCGGCAGCGGCGGCTTGAGGCGCCGGAGCCGGAGCGGCCACGGCCGCCGGCTCCACCCCCGACTTGCGCACGGTGATCTTGAGGTCGCCCTCCTCGATCACCACCTCGTCCACTTCGCTCTCCTCGATCATGCCGAGGATGTCCTTGACGCGGTCGGCGCTCTCCTCCAGCAGGGCGTTGCCCGGCTGCGCGTGCAGGTAGCGGTGCACCTGGAACACGTCCGACTCGGGGCCGACGTGGTGCCGCTCCAGGTAGACGCGCGCGGTCTGCGGGAACAGCGCGTAACTCAGCAGGTCCTCCTCGGACCGCACCAGCTCGCCGATCTCCTCGCGGTAGTCCTCCAGAGTCTCGTCGACGAGGTCGGCCGGGCGCACGCCAATGGGCTCTTCACCCTCCAGCACGCGCGTAAGGACCTCCTGCGAGACCGGGCCCGGGGCGGCGCCGTACTTGCCGCGCAGGTACTGCTTCATCTCGTCGGGCACGATGTGCCAGCGACGACCGGAGAGCACGTTGAGCACCGCCTGGGTGCCGACGATCTGGCTCATCGGCGTGACGAGCGGCGGGAACCCGACCTCGGCGCGCACGATCGGGATCTCCTCGAGCACCTCGGGCAGGCGGTCCAGCGCACCCTGCTCCTTGAGCTGGCTCTCCAGGTTGCTGATCATGCCGCCCGGCACCTGGTGCGAGTACACCTGCATGTGCGTGAGCGAGGTGACGCCGCGGTCCCAGCCGCCTTCCAGGCGCACCTTCTCGAAGTACTTGGCCATCTCGAACAGCTTCTCGAGGTCGAGGCCGCTGTCGTAGGGCGTGCCGGTGAGCGCCGAGACGACCATCTCCGTGGCCGGCTGCGAATTGCCGAACGCGAGCGGCACCGTTGCCGTGTCGATGACGTCCACTCCGGCCTCGATGGCCTTGAGATACGTCATGGGGGCAAGACCGCCGATGTAGTGACAATGCAGCTGGATGGGCACCTTGAGCTCGGCCTTCAGGCGGCCGACGAGCTGCTCGGCGTAGAACGGTGAGAGCAGCGCCGCCATGTCCTTGACGCAGATGGAGTCGGCGCCCATGTCGACGAGCCGGTGGGCGGCGTCCACGTAGTGGTCGAGCGAGTGCACCGGCGAGATCGTGTAGACGACGGCGCCCTGGAAGTGTTTGCCCGTCTCCTTGATGGCGGCGGCCGCGGCCTCGTAGTTGCGGATGTCGTTGAGGGCGTCGAACACACGGAAGATGTCCATGCCGTTCTCCGCCGCCTTGTAGACGAACCGGCGCACGATGTCGTCGCCGTAGTGGCGGTAGCCCACGAGGTTCTGGCCGCGCAGCAGCATCTGCAGCGGCGTGCGCGCGACGTGCTTCTTGATCAGTCGCAGGCGCTCCCACGGGTCCTCGTCGAGGAACCGCAGCGACGCGTCGAACGTAGCTCCGCCCCAGCACTCCAGCGAGTGGAAGCCGATGGAATCCATCAGCTCCAGGATGGGGATCATCTCGGACGTGTGCATCCGCGTCGCCCACAGCGACTGGTGCCCGTCACGAAGGGTGGTGTCGGTGATGCCTACCGGGCGCGCTCGCATGGCTCTCCTCCCTCAGCGCGCTCAGGCGCGGCCGAGGTACTCCCCGCTGCGGGTGTCCACTTTGACCTTCTCGCCCTCCTCGATGAACAGCGGCACCTGGATGGTGGCGCCGGACTCGAGAGTGGCAGGCTTGGTGGCTCCCTGCGCGGTATTGCCCTGCACGCCGGGGTCTGACTGCGTGATCGTGAGCTCCACGAAATTGGGGGCTGCGACCTCGAAGGGTTGACCGTTGAGGTACATCAGCTCGACTTCCATGTTCTCGACGACCCACTTGAGGGCGTCCTCCGCCATCGCCGGCGTCACCGAGACCTGCTCGTAGGTGTCGTTGTCCATGAGCACGACTTCGTCGTCGGTCGAGTAGAGGTACGCGACCTTGCGTGACTGGGTGTGCATGCGGTCGAACTTCTCGCCGGCACGGAAGGTCTTGTCGAGCACCGCGCCGGTGGCGATGTTGCGGACCTTGGTACGCACGAACGCCCCGCCCTTGCCGGGCTTGACGTGCTGGAATTCGACGATGGTGAACGGCTGCCCGTCGATCTCGATGGCCATGCCGGTCTTGAATTGATTGGTGTTGACGACGTCTGCCATGTGGTCCTACTCAGGGGTCGAGGGGCGAGTCTGCACAGTAGTCCGTCATGATACAGCAAGGCCGGGGGCGCAGGCGACGCGAGGACGGAGGCGCGGAGCGCCCGCCCCACGGCCCGCGCGACGGATCACGAGAGGACCAGGAGCTCCTTGGGCGAGGTCGTCAGACGCTCATGGCCCTCGGGCGTGACGAGGACGGTGTCCTCGATGCGCACGCCGGCCAGCCCCTCGATGTAGATGCCGGGCTCGACCGTGCACACCATGCCGGCTTCCAGCCGGTCGCCGCGAGTGCGCCCGAGACCGGGGGCCTCATGGACTTCGCGGCCCACGCCGTGCCCGGTGCCGTGCCCGAACCGCTCTCCGTAGCCGGCCGCGACGATGACGGCGCGTGCGGCAGCGTCCACGTCCCGCTGCCCGTGGGCCGCCGGCGCGCACGGCCGCGAGGCCGGCGAGCTGGGCCTCGAGCACCACCTCGTAGATGTGCCTGAGCTCGGCGGACGGCTCGCCGGCCGCATAGGTGCGCGTGATGTCGCTGCAGTAGCCGTCCACGCGCGCGCCGGTGTCGATCACCACCAGTTCACCGGCGCGGATCACCCTCTCCCCCGGCAGCGCGTGCGCCTGGGCTCCGTGATCGCCGGCGGCGACGATCGCCGGGAACGCCTCGCCCTCGGCCCCCAGGCGGTGGTACTCGGCCTGCAGATCCCACGCCACATCGCGCTCACTCCGGCCCACGAGGCCGCGGGCCACGACGAGACCCAGGGCCTCGTCAGTCACCGCGCCCGCCCGCCTCATGCTCGCGATCTCCGCGTCGTCCTTGACCGCGCGCAACAGGGTGACGCTGTCCTTCACGTCCCGGAGACCACCGCCGTAGGCGCGTCGCAGACGGCGGAACGACGCGTGGCTCAGCCGACCGCCCTGGTAGCCCAGCACAGCGCCCGCGGCCAGCACACTAGCGGCCTCCGCCGCGCTGTGCTGCAGCAACGGCTTGTCGGTCACTCTGCTCAGTTCGGCCTCAGTGACCTCCTCGTGCACCTGCTCCCAGTACCGCGCGTCGGTGCACAGGAGCGCCACCTCCGGGCTCACCAGCAGTGTGGCGTCGTCCCCACGGAACCCGGAGAGATACCGAACGTCCTCCGCATCGGTCACGAGGACGCCGTCGACCCGGAGTCCGGCGAACAGCGCGCGGCAGCGGCTGAGGCGGTCGTTCATGCAGTCGTCCTGCCCGCAAGGATGTCCGCCAATGCCTCGAGAGCGTCGACGTACCCGGCCGCGCCCTTGCCGGCCACACGCACGTCGACCACGTCGGCGATCACCGAGACGCGGCGCCACTCCTCCCGGCTCTCGATGTCCGAGAGGTGCACCTCGGCGACCGGCGCCGAGACGAGCTCGAGCGCGTCGTGCAGCGCGTAGCTGTAGTGCGTCCAGGCGCCGGGGTTGATGATCGCCGCGTCGGCGGCGTCGAGCACGAGCCGGTGGACCTTCTCGACCAGCTCTCCCTCGAAGTTCGTCTGGAAGCTGTGCACGGTGAACCCGAGCGCCTCACCGTGCCGGGCCACGTACGACTCGAGCTCTGTGAGCGTCATGGTGCCGTACACGGCGGGGTCGCGGCGCCCGAGCATGTCGAGGTTCACGCCGTGCAGCAGCCAGAGGGTCTTCAGCGCTTTCGCAGCCACTCCACGACCTCCAGTTCGAGCTCCGGCGGCACGCGCACGCCGAGCAGCGGTTCGCCGAGCCGGCGCAGCAGTACGTAGCCGACGCCCTCCGGACCGGCCTTCTTGTCCCGGGCGATCAGCTCGCACACGTCCTGAGCCCGTGATCCGGTGAGTCGAGCCGGCAGGCCGAGCCCGTCCAGCAGCGCGTGTCCGACACGCTCGTCGGCCTCGCCGAGACCCGTCAGCTCGGCCGAGAGGCGCAAGGCGCCGTGCAGGCCGAGCGCCACCGCCTCGCCGTGAGACCAGCGCCGGAACGCGGTCGCGGCCTCGATGGCGTGCGCGATGGTGTGTCCGAAGTTGAGCACGGCGCGCAGCCCGGCCTCACGCTCGTCCCGCTCGACGACGCCGGCCTTGTAGGCGATCGAGTCCGCCACCAGCTCCTGGGTCACGGCGTCGGCCGTGAGCGCGCCTCCCGCCAGGCGCTGGGCGCGCCGGAGCACGGCGCCGCCGGCGAGCAGCCCGTGCTTCGCGGCCTCCGCGGCGCCGCAACGCAGTTCTCGCGCCGGCAGCGTGCGCAGCGTGTCCAGGTCGGCCATCACCAGACTCGGCTGGTAGAACGTCCCCACGTAGTTCTTGCCGGCGCGGAAGTCCACCGCGACCTTGCCCCCGACCGACGCGTCCACCTGGGCGAGGAGCGTGGTGGGCACCTGCACGAACCCGCAGCCGCGCTGGTACGTCGACGCCACGAACCCGCCAAGGTCGCCGACGACGCCGCCGCCGAGCGCGAGCAACGTGTCCGTGCGACGCATCCCGCGGTCGTACAGCACGCCGTACAACTCCTCCGCGCGCGCCAGGCTCTTCTCGCGCTCCCCGGCCGGCAGAGATGACGTGCGACACGCTCAGGCCCGCATCCCGCAGACTTCTGCGGGCTGCCTCGAGGTAGAGCGGCGCGACGTTCTCGTCGCAGACGACCACGACCTGGCCGTCGCCGCGCAGCCGCCTCACCTCCCGGCCGAGTCTGCCGAGCAGGTCACGGCCCACGAACACGGGGTACGACCGTGACGCCGCCTTGACGGTGAGGCGCTTCACGCGGCGCCCTCCCGCGCGCCCCGGACGTCCCGACGGTCACCCGCGGCCACCTCACCGAGGAGCCGGACGATGTACGAGGCCACCTCGGCAGGATCGCGCTCCGCCGTGTCCACCGTCAGCGTCGCGACTTCGCCGTAAAGGGCGGCGCGGGCAGCCAGCAACGCGTCGAAGGCCTCGCGGTCCCGCGCCAGCGGGCGCACGGCGTCTCCGTCGGCGGTCACCCGGCGCCAGAGTTCCCGGGCCGGCGCCGTCAGCCAGACGACGTGCGCGAGCAGGCGCAACGCGTCGCGCACCGCGTCCGCCAGCACAGCTCCCCCGCCCAGCGCCAGCACCTTGGGCGAGTCCTCCAGGGCCTTCACCTCACGCAGGACCGTCTGGCTCTCGAGGGCTCGGAAGCCGCGTTCCCCGCGTGTCTCGAAGATCTGGTCGACGGGACCCTCCGCGGCCGCGATCACGTCGTCGGAGTCCAGGAACGGCAGATCGAGCCTGTCCGCGAGCTCTCGCCCCACGGCGCTCTTGCCCGCGCCCATGAAGCCGACGAGCACGACGGCCGGCGGTCGCTGCGGCGCGGCCACCTTCGGCTCAGCGCTCCCGGATGCGCCGCTTGAAGGCGTCGACGGCGGCGACCAGGTCGCCCACGGTGGCGCCGCCGAACCGCTCCAGCGCCGCGTCCGCCAAGGTGAGCGCAACGACGGCCTCGAGCACGATGCCGACGGCGGGTACCGCGCACACGTCCGAGCGCTCGAACCGCGACTTGACCGGCTCGTGCGAGCCGATCGTGACGCTGTCGAGCGGCTCCCTCAGCGTCGAGATGGGCTTCATCGCCGCTCGCAGCACGATGGTCTCGCCGGTGGAGATCCCGCCTTCGATGCCGCCCGCATGGTTGCTTGCCCGAACGTACCCGCGTCCGTCCTCGTGCGCGATCGGATCGTGGACCGTGCTGCCGGGGCGGCCGGCCGCCGCGAACCCGAGCCCGAACTCCATGCCACGGATCGCCGGCACCGACAGCAACGCCGCTGCCAGACGGGACTGCAGCCGCCGGTCTCCCTGCACGTACGTGCCGACGCCCGGCGGATATCCGAACGCGAGCACCTCGACCACACCGCCGAGGGTGTCGCCCGCGGCGGAGGCCGCGTCGATGGCGGCGATCATCCGCTGCCCGGCGTCTGCGTCCAGGCAGCGCACGGGACTCGCCTCCACACGCACGACGTCGCCGGGTTCCATGCCGAGCCCGGCCTCGACCCCGCCGAGCGCCACCACATGACTCGCGACCGTGCACCCGACGGCGCCGAGCAGAGCCTTGGCCACGGCGCCGCAGGCGACCTTGGCCGCGGTCTCGCGAGCGCTCGCGCGCTCGATGACGTCGCGGATGTCGTCCAGCTCGTACAGCAGCGCGCCCCCGAGGTCGGCGTGCCCAGGCCTGGGGATCACGACGCGCTCGGTGGGCTCGCCTCCTTCAGGCGGAGCCTCGACGGCCAGTGCGTCACCCCAGTTCGCGGCGTCGCGGTTCGGCACGAACAGCGCGAGTGGCGCCCCCGTGGTCCGCCCGTGACGCACGCCGCCGAGGACGCGGACGCGGTCCTGTTCGATGCTCTGCCGCTCGCCGCGGCCGTAGCCGCTCTGACGCCGTCCGAGTTCGGCGTCGATGGCCGCGACGTCGACACCGAGCCCGGCCGGACAGCCGTCGAGGACGGCCGTAAGTCCCGGCCCGTGCGACTCTCCCGCAGTCAGATAGCGCAGTCTGCTCATGTTCCTACCTTATCCGCGTGCCGCGCGGACGTACACCACGCGGCACGGCTCCGTACGCGGACGGGGCGGCCTGCGGCCGCCCCGTCGCTCACACGCCTCGTCGAGCGAGGCTCACTTCACGATCACCTGTCCTGCGTGCAACGTCAACGTCTGGTCGCCGTGCAGGATGGTCACGGTCTGCCCCTTCACGTTGATGGACACGATCTGGATCTCGCCCCAGGAGGTGCTGACGGTCTCGCCCTGCTTGAGGTCAGCTGTACGTCTTGCCGTCCACCTCGATGGTCACGAGTGCCGTGCCGTTCTGGCTGGTGACGCTCAGCACGCTGATGCTGTGGCTGGTGCTGCTGCTTCCACCGCTGCCTCCGCCGCCGCTACTGGCGCCGATGGCGATCACGGAGATGTCGTAGGAGACGCCGGACTCGAGCGTCACTCGCACGGCCTCGCCGAGGTTCACGGAGAATGACTTGTCGCCGTTCTCGAGCGTCGCCGTCGATGACCTTGAAGGTCACATCACTGGAAGTGACACTGGTGATGCTGAACTCGGCGGCGGAACCGCCGGGCACCTTGTCGCCCTCCATGACGTTGTAGGTGGTGCCGTCGACCTTGACCTTGGCCGACAGGTTGCTGGACGGTGTGGACGTGCTGGTCGGGCTCGGCGCTGGGACTTGCCGTACTCCCTCCGCCGCTGCTGACCGTCACCAGCGGGATGAACGGATCCTTGCTCGTGAACTTGTCGAGGAGCGGCTGCTCCTTGGCCGGGTCGGCCGCCGCGAGCGCTTCCGTACCGGCGTCCGAACTGATCCCGGTCACGCTCACCTCACTGACGACCCCGGGAGCGCCCGTCGCGTCCGAGCGCGTGCTCGCGAGTGCGACGGCGAGGGCGAGGGCCGCGCCGACGATGAGCGCGATGACCACATACGTGAGCATGCGACGGTTCATTGCGCACCTCCCGCAGCCGCAGGCTGACCTGTGCCGCCCCAGAGGTAGGCATTGAGTCCGATGGTGACCGCGAGCGGCGGCGAGCCGCTGGTCGTCGTACTGCTGGTCGCCGCCTGCATCGTGAGCTGGGTGACCTGCAGCAGGCGGCCGGTGACCCGGAAGCTCGCGTTGCGGAAGGCGACGTACTCCTCCAGGCGGTACAGGAAGTCCTCGACGTCGAAGTACCGTCCGGAGACCTGGATGGTGACCGTCTGGATGCCGAAGGGTACGCCGGGCGTGGTGGTGCCGCGGGCGATGCTCGTGATCGCCACGCCTGAGGCCTCAGCCGTCTTGGTGAGCTCGATGATGAGCCCCGGGATGCCCTCACTCACAGGCAGCATCTTGCCGAGGCGGACGATCTCCGCGCGCGACTGGGGAGCGGTCTTCTTGTACGACTCGAGCTTGACGACCTCCTGATTGGCCATGTCCAAAGCGCTCTGCGCCGACTGGATCTGCGTGTCGAGGTCGCTCAGCTTGCGCTGCGTGGGACTGAAGAGCAGGAAGTACCACGCGACGATGAGGACGACCGCGACCACGGCGGTGATGATGTAGATCTCTCTGCCCCGGGTCCTCATTGCGGCACCCCCGACAACTGCGTGGCGGGTGGCGCCGTGGTGTACGGCCGCAGTCCAGCCGTGACGCTGAATTGCTTGTAGCTGGCGGTCGAGGTCTCTGTGCCCGTCGTCGCGTCAGTAGAACTGGTCAGGGTGATGCCCATGAGCTGCGGGATGAGGCCGAGACGCGTCATGAACTCGGCCACGTCCCTGTGCTTCTCCGTCTGGCCGGTGAAGACGACGTCGGCGGTGGCGGCAGGAGCGGCAGCGCCGCCCGCAGCGGCGGCCGCGCCCGGCAGCATGGCCGGCGGAACGGTCGCCGTGAGCGACTGCAGCCGCACGTTCTCGGGGATGACGAGGCTCAGTTCCTGCAGAAGGATCGAGAACGGGACGCTGGACTCGTAGATGCCCTTCGCCGCCTGCGTCATGGCGGTGCGCTGCGTCTGCAGGGCCGCGTACGGGCTCAGTTCGGCGATCTTGGCCTGGACGACTGTGGTCTCGTTCTGGATGCTGGTGAGCTCGTTCTGCTTGGAGCTCACGTCGCTGCGATACTTGACGTACACCAAGCCCAGTACGACGACGATCGCGACGAGGATGAGGATCGCCCAGATGAGGCCACGCTCCCTCGACGCCTTGACGCGTTCTTCCTGCGGGAGCAGGTTGATGCGCTTCATAGGCTACTCCTCGTCATCGAATGCCAGGCCGAGGGCGATCGCCAGACGAGGGGCGATCAGCTCGAGCTCCTGCTGAGGGAGCTTCGACTTGTTCTCGGCGATGAACTGCAGCGGGTTGCCGAGGGCGACCGGCAGGTGCAGCGCGCCCGCGAGGTAGTCGCACATGTTGCGCGTCAGGGAGCCCTCCCCGCTCAGCAGGATGCGCGCGATAGGCGCGTCCTGCTGGAGTGAATGGTAGTAGTCGACGGAGCGCCTGATCTCGTCCGCGAAGGACTCACAGGTGGAGTCGAGCACCTCATGGATCTCCGTCACCGTGACGGCCTCGAGGTCCGCGGCGGCAGCGGCGCTGCCGGTGAGGCCGACCGTGAGACGCATGAGGTCGGCCTCCTGGTGCGTCACGCCGCGGTTCTGCATGAGCGCCTGCACGAGAGACTCGTAGCCGAGGTTGACCACGCGCGTGAACTGAGGCGTGCCGCCCGACGCCACCACGATGTTGCTGATGCCGGCGCCGATGTTGATCAGGGCGCTCGCCCCGTCCGCCTGTGGGGCGCCCTGGTCGACGAACGCGACGGGAGGCGCGACGGAGCGCATCAGCGCGAACGCCTGCAGGTCGATGCCGTCGATCGAGAGGCCGGCCTTCTTGGCGACGGCCATGAACTGGGCGATCATGTCGCGCTGCGCGGCCACGATGAGGACCTGCTGACGCCCGCCCCCGTCGGCCTCACCGGGTGTCGTGGAAAGGACCTGGAAGTCGAGGATGGCCTCGTCCAGCGGGATCGGGATGGCCTCCTGCGCCTGGAACTCGATGGCCGCGCGCAGTTCCTTGGGGTCGATGATGGGGAACTCCATGGTGCGCACCACGATCTTCTGGTTCGCGATGCCCACCGAGAAGCGCTTGCCGGTGAACCCGCCTTCCTTCCAGAAGGTCTTGAGTTCGGCCGCAAGGCCGTCGACGTCGACGACCTCTCCCTCGAACATGAGGCCGTCCGGGAAGCGCCCGAGCAGACACCGCCGCCAGCGTGTGTCCCTGACGACCCGTCCTGACTTGCGCACCGACCATCGAGGCCTGCTCGATGTCGATGCCGACGCGCACAGCGTTCATGGCCATTGTCGCCCCTAAGCTTGCCTTGCCCTAGCGCCAGTGTCGGCACCCTTGCGGGATACCTTTAGGCACTCGTTTCGACGGGTCGGCCGCGGTGCCCCTGCCCCTGGCAGTAGGAACCATATCTCATGAACCCCGTACCGCACAGAACTTTCTAGCAGGAGGCCTCTCATCCTGCTTCTTCAGGCACCCGATTCCACGATCGACGGCACTGTGGCGCCGGCGAGAGGCCGGTTGCGCCAGCCGGCCGGCACGGACACGCGTGCCTGCTCGCGGATTTCCAGGCTGCCCGCATGCAAGGACCCTCTCAATTCCAGGTCTCCTCGCACGCGACAGGCGTCCGCACACGACCAGTGCACCGTCCAGCACGACCCGTTCTCCTGGCTGCCCCACCACCGCGTCGCCCGGGACGAGGATGAGCAGACGTCCGACGTCCGCAGATGCCGACCCCGTCGACCGTCACCTCGCCTGCGCCGAACGGAAGCAGGAGGCAGCGGCCGGACAGCAACTCTTCGCCGGTAGCCGGGCTGACCGCTGCCAGACCGAGCACGCCGCCAGCGAACGCATCACCCGGCCTTCGGCCTGCGCCTCGGCAGCCGCGAGGAACTCCGGCGTCGGCCCTTCGACCCATTCAGCCGGGACCGGAGCACCCGCATGCAGGTCCTCGTCCTCCGCAAAGCGCGACAGGGTCCCCGTCGTGGATCTCCGACACCGTGGGCGAAGATGCCGGCGCCGGCGTGGACAGCCGCAGGGAGCAGTCCGCCCCCACGGAGTCGTCGACGGGACTGCCGCCGGCGGTCAGGCCCGCCGCGCCGGAGACGAACTCGACGTTCTCGCGTCCCCGAACGCACCCGCCCACGTACAGTCCACTGCCGCCGATGACGAACGGCGCTGCCAATATCGGCATCGCCCAGACACGACACCCCCGTTGCCCATCCCTCGGCGAGCAACTCGAGCGTGACCTCCTCATGCCGCCGGGCGGAACCTGCCACGGACACGATCCGCGAGCGCCTGCGTCGCCCACTCCGAACTCGACGTCGTGGCATCGATCCAGCTGGCAGACCAGTGTTCCCGGAGGTCGGGTGTGCCCCCGGTCACCAGGCCTTCCGGAGCCGGGTCCCATCGCATCCGCTCTGCGAGGGCGCGCAGAGCGGCGGCCTCGGCCTGCGCGCAACGCCACCCTGCTGCGTCAGCGGCCTCGACGAGGTGAAGCGCGTGCACCGCGCCGACGACCACCAGCGCGAACGTTGCGGCGAGCACGCCCACCAGCAGGGCGGCAAGCAGCGCGTAGCCCGATGCCCGCGAGCGACGCTTCATCGGGACCCCAGCGACGCCGTTGTGCTCCTCGCGACGGTCGCTGAGCCGACGGCACCAGAAAGCTCGCACGCGCACCGCGACGAC
Organism: uncultured Thermoleophilia bacterium; assembly: GCA_963747935.1. GTDB lineage: Bacteria > Actinomycetota > Thermoleophilia > UBA2241 > UBA2241 > CAIXSE01. The sequence continues at coordinate 240,192 of CAVVGY010000009.1, forward strand.
GGCGGTCCAGTCACTGGCCCCCATCGCGGACGGCTCGACGAGCCGGCCGTCCGCGAGAATCAACTCAAAGCGGAGACTGCTGATGTGGTCGGCCACATAGGTGCCGGAGGCATTCCGCCAGAGCACTCTGCGAGCCGGATCCCAGACGAGGAGTACCTGCTCCGGCGCAACGTCGACGTGGTCGTGGACGAGCGGGAGGGACCGCGAGGGATCGCGGCCCGGCGGGACCGGAGCCACGGCGACGGCGGCGCGGACGTCCTCAGCGAGGATCCGCGCCGCGGCCGCGGCGAGCGTGCGCGGCCTGGGCGCGATCGTCCTGACTCCGCGCCAGGGACGCAGACGCTCCACAGCCAGCCGTAGGCCGCTGAGAGCACCACGCTGACGATCACCGCCGCGACCAGGAGTTCGACAAGTGTGAAGTCCGCCGCTGTCCAGAGCGGGGCCACGGGCGCTTCGCGGGACCCTCACGGCAGCGGCTCCCGTGGCCGCGCCGAGGACGGCGCCGGAAGCGGCCACGCGTACCAGCCGGCGAGTATGGAAGCCGCCCGGAGTAGGCGCCGTGACCTCGATCTCGAGCACGGCGCCTGGTAACCGCATCGATCGGCCGACGTCCCATCCACCCAGGTCGTCAGGCCCAGAAATGCCCCCGCCGGGACTGCCGCGGAAACGCGCGACGCAGACCACGACGGCGACCCGCCTCGTGCAGGCGGCGTGACGAACGAGCCGGCGTGCACCCCTTCCTCATCGGCCGCCACGTATCGCGCCTCCGCGTCGTTCAGCTCGGTCCGGGCATGCGGGAACACGGCCGAGACCAGGTCCGTCGCCGATACCGCGGCGAGCCGGGCGCCGAGGAAGGGTCTCGGGGCAGAACGGAAGAGCCGAGAGCCTTCCGATCACCCGCCGTACTCCACGCTCCGCTTGCCTGGTGGTCTCGAGTCGCTGCCCAGCTCGAGAGGCGTTCGTCGACGGACAAGGTCACGGCGCTGACCGTGAGGAGCAGCAGCGCCGACGCGATGACCGCCTCGAGCAGCGAGAAGCCGCGGCTGCGCCCACGCGCACTCAGGCTGAAGAGACTCACACGCATCGCACACAGCCCGAGAGCTGGATGATGACGGTGCGCGATCCCACGTCGAAGTGGCCGGCTCGTGGGCTGGTGGCGCCTGGGAGGGCCGCCCAGCCCGCGCGAGCTGAACTCCAGGACCCCGTCCGGATACGTGGCCGAGACGCCTGCGCGGAGGCTCGCCGCTCATCGACCTCGGCGCCCGGAATCGTCCTGCACCACGTACTCCCCGTCCGGCCGGACCTCGACCCGCACGGGCAGCCCCGAGCTCTGCGCTCGCGCTTGTGCGCTGCGCAGGACCAGCGCCAGGCGGCGCGCGCCCTGCGCGTCGCAGACCGCCGCTCGCGCCTTCGAGCGCTGGGCACGGAGATGGCGGCGAAGATCGCCACGACAGCGAGCACGGTGATGAGCTCGAGCATCGTCGTCCCTCGCTCCCCGCGCACTCGCCTCACCTCCTCGTCGCCGCACCAGGGTCCACGAGAACAGAGTAGGACGGCAGAGGTCAGTGACGAGGATGACGGAGTCCGCCGCTGGATGACATTGGCGAACGTCGACCGGGATGGCGCCGAGAGAAGCAGCGCGAAGGAGCGGTCAGCCGCCGAGCGCGAGATGCAGGTAGGCGTCGATGAGCGGTGTGCCGACGAACAGCGCCACGACCGCGCCGGCGGCGAGGAACGGCCCGAACGGGATGGCCGTCTTGCCGCCGGCCTTGGTCGCGGCCATCAGGATCGACGCCGATGACCGCGCCGCTCAGGAAGCCGATGAACAGCGCCGGCACCACCGCGGCGCCCAGGTAGACGCCCATGCACAGCGCGAGCTTGACGTCGCCGAACCCCATGCCCTCGACGTGCCGCACGCGGTAGTACACCTCGCTGATGAGGAACAGGAAGCCCGCCGCCCCGAGGCCGGCGACGAGCCACTCCCACCAGGGCCCGTCGCCGAACAGGATCATGAGCGGCACGCCGATGGCGGCGACCGGCAGGATGATGACGTCGGGGATGAGGCGCACCTCGAGGTCGACCTGGCTCACGAGGACGAGCGCCGAGACGAAGAGCAGGTGCGGGACGAGGACCCAGTCGAGCCCGTCGAGGAGCACGACGCCGACGAACAGGGCGGCGGTGAGCGCCTCGCCGAGCGGGTAGCGCCAGCTGATCGGGGCGCCGCAGTCCCGGCAGCGCCCGCGCAGCAGCAGCCAGCTGACGCACCGGGATGTTGTCGTAGGCGCGGATCTGGTGGCCGCAGTGCCGGGCAGTGCGAGCGGCCCTTGCGTGATGCTCTCGTGGTGCGCGAGCCGCCACGCCCAGGCGTTGAGGAAGCTGCCGATGAGCAGGCCGTAGACGGCCGCGATGACGACGAGCAGCAGCCGGTCACGCTCGCCGCCGCCGGTCACTGCGTACCCCTGTGAAGAGCTCGGCGATGAGCGCCTCGAACTCGGCCTTGGGCATGGTCTCGTAGAGCGGAGCCACGGCCTTCATGCGCGCCTCCTTCTCCTTGGGCAGGATCTGGTCGAGCCCGTCGACGGCCTTCTGCCGCGCGTACTTGTCGCCGTGCCGTACACCTGACCCCACATGCAGGATCGCCTTCTCGCGTCTCGCCGCCCTTGCCGAGAGGACCGCGGCCAGCCGGGGCAGGTAGTCGGGGCTGCCGGGGATCGCGGCCGCCTTCTCGTACCACTCGGCGGCGACCAGCGTCCTTGTCCTTGTCCCGAGCCGTAGCTGGTAGGCGAAGAAGCCGAGGTACGCCGGGAAGCTGCCAGTCGTCCGGGTTCTCCTCGAACCCCTCTGGAGCAGCTCGTAGGCCAGCGTCGGGCTGGCCGGCGTCGACCAGGGCGAAGGCGCCGAAGAGATAGGCGCGCGTGAAGTGCGGGCTGAGGGTGGTCACCAGATCGACCATCGCCGGCAGCGAATCGAGGCGTCCGTCGCCTTGCACGTGCTCGCCGTAGTACTGCACCATGTTGAGGTAGTAGGCGTCGGCGATGGACGTGCGGAAGCTGGGCGAGAAGTCCAGGAAGAAGCGTCGGCGACGGCACGAAGACGCGCGGGTTGCCGGACGCCTTCGCCGGGCGCGTCGCCTGGTAGGCGACGACGCCGGCGGCGCAGAGCGAGCACGACGAGCGACGACGACGACCCGCCTGCAGCACGCTCAGAACTCCTTGCGGCGGAAGACCAGGCGTGGCGAGCGCCAGCACGACGACCATGTAGGCGAGCAGGTACACCGCCCAGAGCGCGATCTGCGCCCCAGGCGAGCGTCTGCTCGCCGACCACGCCGGCCTTGACGTCGACCGCCGAGAGGTTCGGGATGATCACGTACACGACCCAGGACAGCGCCTCGGTGACGGGGTTCTTGCCGAGGCGCGTCAGCTGACAGCACGTTGTGGCTGAGCTGGCCGGCGACGAACACGCAGATGCCGAGCACGCTGGCGAGGATCGCCGAGCCCGAGCGTCGAGAAGAAGATGGTCACGGCCATGACGGCGAGCAGCTGCACGTAGATCATGAGCGACGGCGAGCAGCACCATGCCGGACGCCTCGCCGGCGACCGACCCACACCAGCAGGAACAGGAAGAGCGCCCATCCCGGCCAGCACCACCGCCATCGTCGCCGCACAGCCCGAGGAACTTGCCGGCGATGAACGCGGCGCGGCTCACCGGCTTGGAGAAGAGCACGAACACCGTGCGCTTCTCGACCTCCTTGTGCACCAGGCCCGCGGCGACGAACACGGCCACGATGAGCCCGAAGCCCGTCACGGCGACCAGGCCGAAGTCCTTCATCATGCGGCCCTGCTGGCCGAGGCTGATGCTGCCCAGCCACAGGCCGCGCGACGATCATGATCAGCGCGAACACGACGATGACGGCGAGCACGCGGTCGCGGATGGTCTCCTTGAACGTGTTGACGGCGATGGCGACCACCTGGTTCACGCAGTCGACCACCTGCATGAAGAAGTCCTCGAGCGTCGGCGGCCTCCGCGAGCGCCTCCGGCACGGTGCCCGTCCAGACGACGCGCCCTCGCGCATGATCGCGATGTGCGAGCAGAGCTCGTCGACGTCGGCCAGGATGTGCGAGTTGAACAGACCGTCTTGCCGCGCTCGTGGAGCCTCTGGATGATGCGCTTGACCTCGACGCGGCCGACGGGGTCGAGCCCGGTCATCGGCTCGTCGAGCAGCACCAGCTCGGGGTCGTTGATGAGCGCCTGGGCGATGCCGATGCGCTGCAGCATGCCCTTGGAGTACTTGCGCAGGTGCGTGTCGGCGGCGTCGGTCCAGGCCGACGTCGCCGAGCAGGCGCTCGACGCGCTCGCGCCCGCGACTCGCCGTCCAGGCCGAAGCAGCCGGGCGCAGAAGCCCAGGAACTCGCGCCCGGAGAGGTAGTCGTAGAAGTACGGGTTCTCGGGCAGGTAGCCGACCTGCGCCGAGCCCGGCGACGCCGAGCTCGACGGTGCCGGAGGTCGGGCGCATGAGCCCGAGCGCGACCTTGACCGTGGTCGTCTTGCCGGCGCCGTTCGGGCCCGAGCAGCCCGAACGACCTCGTTGTGGCCGACGCTCGAGGTCGACGCCCATGAGGATGTCGACCTGCTGCCGCAGGAAGCCGACGTGGACGGTCTTGTGCAGACCGTCGAGGCGCAGCATCGCGGAGCACGAGGTCGAGTCGCGAGTTCACGCGCGACTCTGTTCACAGCGGAGGCCAGATCGCTGTCTGCCACGTGCCGCGGCGACCGACGAGCGCTCAGGGAAGCCGATGATCACGCTCGCCGCACCGAGCCGTGCGACGTGTACGTCGTTGACGCTCGCCACGTACGCAGTCGTAGTCGACCCGCCGGCCGCCATCGACATCGGAGCCTCGGCGTCGTAGGGGTCCGTCGGCCAAGGTGCGACGATGGCGTGCCGACGCCGTCTGCCGTCGACCACGCCGCTCGCCGACGTTGCCGGTGTCGGGGTAGTCGGCGTTGTTGTCCACGCGCCTAGCTCTCGATGCCGATCTGCGATGGCGTGCACGCCCTCCTTGACCGCGGCGTCCTTGGCCTTCTCCCGCTGGTTGAGGAACATCGGGATCGCGATCGCGGCGAGGATGCCGATGATGATGATCACGATCAGCAGCTCGATGAGGGTGAAGCCCCTCGCTCGTGCTCATCGCCGCTCACCTCTCCGTCTGCCCGCTCGCACACGTATCAGCCCGCGGCCGCTGGCTGCGACCACGGCCGCGTGCGCGGCAGTCCAGCCGGCTCCAGAGCACTAGGCGGCGTCGGAGCGGTTTGCCCCGCCCCCTCACTTGACGCTCGACGCTGGACGCAGCGGTCAGGGCAGCGCTGATCGTGACGCTCGTCGCCAGCGCCGTACCCATCGGAGCGGTACGAATCGCCGCGTCGCAGTCGACGGTCTCGCTGCGTCAGTAGTCGTAGTTGCCCTGCGACGCTGCACCGTGCTAGTCGGCCGTGCTGCATCAGGTCGCCTGCCGCCGAACGGGTCGTTCGGCCACGGCGTCACGCTATCGCTCGACGGTCTGCGGTCACGTCGCAGGCGACGGCGTCGCCGACTTCGCCGGTGCGGGATAGACGTCGTTGTTGTCGACGGCGTAGGTCTGCACGCCGATCTGGATCGCGTGCATGCCTTCCTTGACGCCGGCGTCCTTGGCCTTGTCGCGCTGGTTGAGGAACATCGGGATCGCGATCGCGGCGAGGATGCCGATGATGATGATCACGATCAGCAGCTCGATGAGGGTGAAGCCCTCTGCCCCTTGCGGAACCTCTTCATGTGCCTATCTCCTCTCTTCTTGCTGGCACTTGCCTGACTTGCTGACTGTCTTGCACTGTCCGTGGCGACTCCTCCTCCCCGCGGCACCTGCACACAAAGCCTGCGAGTGCTCGCTTCTGCGGGCGCCACAGGCTGCGAGGTGTGACTCTCTCTGGCGGCAGCCCAGCCGACTCCGTGAGTCCTGTGGCTTTGCGCCCCACCTTCGCAAGTGGTTTGCCCTTTGCGCCTCTGCCCCTATACTGCCTCCTTCGTCGGTTCCTAGACACCTATTTCGGCAGCATGCCAGAACTCTTTACCACTCTGACAACAGCTCTGCCCCGATCCGTCGACGCCGGACTAGAACAAATGTCTAGTGCAGCGCCTCAGAACACCTTCTTGCCCATGACCTCTTTGAGGCGGCCCGAGCGCCTTGATCGACTCACGCGATACCTTCTTCTGCGTGAGCCCCATCTCCTCTGCGACTTCGCTCTGCGTGAGGTCCTTGAAGAACAGCAGGTAGATGAGGCGCTTCTGGAAGGCCGACAGCCTGTCCAGCGCCGCGTACAGCGCGATCTTGTCCTCGATCGGCAGCGCGAACGACTGCTGCCGGATCGAGTGGACGAGGCTCGGGTCGGCCTCGGCCTGCAGCTGGCCGGCGTGAACGGCTCGTCGTGGCTGTGCAGTTCGATGCGCGAGTAGAGGTTCATGACCTCGAGGATGCCGTCCTCGTTGATGTTGAGCGCCTTGGCGAGCTCGGCCACCTCGGGCGGGCGGCCGAGCTTGTGCATGAGCTCGTTCGACTTGTCCTGGATCTGCTGGTAGACCTTCTTGACCCAGCGCGGCTGGCGCATGAGCAGCGAGTCGCGCAGGTGGTGCCGCAGCTCGCCGTCGACGATGGCCGTGGCGTAGGTGCTGAAGCGCACGCCCCGGCCGCCGTCGAACCGCTGCGCCGCCTTGATGAGCCCCAGGTTGGCCACCTGCAGCAGGTCCTCGTAGGGCTCGCTCGGCGTACGCGAACCGCTTGAGGATGTGGTGCAGCAGGTTCTGGTTGCGGCGCACGATCTCGTCGAGCGTCGCGGGCGAGCGCGTCTCGGCATAGACGGCGAGGAGTTGCTCGTTCTCCACGCCCAGGCCTCCGAGCTACTTGACGATGTTCATCATGTTGAAGATCGGCAGGTACATGGAGATGACGACCGTACCCACCAGCGCGCCGACGAACAGCATGAGGATCGGCTCGAGGATGGACGTCAGCGACTTGACCGCCGCGTTCACCTCGTCCTCGTAGAAGTCGGCGATCTTGCCGAGCATGGCGTCGAGGGAGCCCGTCTCCTCGCCGACCGAGATCATCTGCGTGACCATGGGCGGGAACACGGAGATCTTCTGCCAGCGGCTGCGGTGATGGACTGGCCCTCCTTGACGCTCTGCTGCACGTCGACCATGGCGTCCTCGATGACCACGTTGCCGGCCGCCTGGCCGGTGATCTCGATGGCCTGCAGGATCGGCACGCCGGAAGTGATGAGCGTGCCGAGCGTGCGCGAGAACCGTGCCACGGCGAGCTTGCGGATGATCTCGCCGATGCCCATGGGGATGTGCAGCTTGAACCGGTCCCAGATGTGCGTGCCGCGGTCCGTGCGCTTGAAGCGCAGGAGTCCGTAGATGGCGCCGACGATGACGGCCAGGATGAGGACGTTCATGCGGGAAGTTGAGCGCCGCGTTCGAGATGCCCATCATGATGCGCGTGAGCATCGGCAGCTTGGCGTTGCCGAGGTCCTTGTACATGCCGGCGAAGATCGGGATGAGGAACAGCACCATGCCGATCAGCACGATGATGGCGAAGCTGCCGATGAGGATCGGGTAGACCATCGCCGACTTGACGGCGCGGCGGATGCTGTCTTCCTTCTCGAGCTGGGTGGCGAGGCGGTTGAGGACCTCGTCGAGGATACCGCCGAGCTCGCCGGCGCGGACCATGCTCACGTAGAGCCGGCTGAATATCTTGGGGTGCTTCTCCAGCGCGTCGGACAGGCTGATGCCGGCCTCGACGTCGGCGCGCACCTCGCTGACGACCTTGGCCAGCTTCTTGTTGGGCGTCTGCTCCTCCAGCACGTAGAGGCAGCGCAGCATCGACAGGCCGGAGTTGACCATGGTGGCGAACTGCCGGGAGAAGACGGTGAGGTCCTTGGGCTTGACGCGCCCGCCGATCTGGATCTGGCCCCAGCCCTGCTTGACCTCGTTGAGGTCGAGCACCGTGAGGCCGCGGCTGCGCAGGGCGGCTGCGACGGCGGCCTTGCTCTCGCCTTCGATCTCGCCTGCGGCCTGGGCGCCGCGCGCGTCGAGCGCCTTATACGCGAAGTTCGTCATTGCCTCTCCTACGCCCCCTCGGCGCCCGCTCGCGCGGTGCGCCCCTCGACGACTGGCGTTGCCTCTCTGTTCTTATCGGCCCGTGCCGTGAATCCTGCAGCCCTCACCGGCCGGCGGCCGCGGCGACGGGCTGGCCCAGCAGGCGCTCGAACTCGGCAGGGGTGCTCGAGCGGTTCTTGGCCAGCTCACGGGTGATGATGCCGCGTCGCACGAGGTCGGCCAGCGACGCGTCCATGGTCTGCATGCCGTACTGGCTGCCCGTCTGCATGGCGGAAGCGATCTGGTGGGTCTTGCCCTCGCGGATGAGGTTGCGCACGGCCGGCGTCGGGATGAGGATCTCGCAGGCGACGCACCGGCCGCGACCGTCGCGCGTGGGCAGCAGCTGCTGCGTGCAGACGCCCATGAGCGTGGTGCTGAGCTGCACGCGGATCTGCTCCTGCTGGTGCGGCGGGAACACGTCGATGATGCGGTCGATGGTCTGCGGCGCGTCCTGCGTGTGCAGCGTGGCGAAGACGAGGTGGCCGGTCTCGGCGGCCGTCAGGGCCGTGCCCATCGTCTCGGTGTCGCGCATCTCGCCCACGAGGATGATGTCCGGGTCCTGGCGCAGCACGCTCTTGAGGGCGCGGTTGAAGCTCTTGGTGTCCGCGCCCACCTCGCGCTGGTTGACCATGCACTTCTTGTGACGGTGGAGGAACTCGATGGGGTCCTCGATGGTCATGATGTGCTCGTCGCGGGTCTCGTTGATCTCGTCGATCATCGCCGCGAGCGTGGTGGACTTGCCGGAGCCCGTGGGCCCGGTGATGACGCAGAAGCCCCGCGGCTTGCGCGTGAGGTCGTGCAGCGCCTGCGGCAGGCCCAGGTCCTCGAGCTTCTTGATGTTGATCGGGATCAGCCGGAACGCCGCGCCCAGGCTGTTGCGCTGGAAGTACGCGTTGACGCGGAACCGGGCGCGCCCCGGGACCGAGTACGAGAAGTCGATCTCCCACTCGTTCTCCAGCCGCTGCCGCTGGTCCTGGGAGAGGATGGAGTAGATGAGCTCGCGCGTGTCGTTGGCGCTGAGCCGGGGGTAGTCGAGCCGTTCGAGCTGACCGTTGATGCGGACGATCGGCGGCGACCCCACCGTGAGGTGAAGGTCGCTCGCGTCTCGCTCAAGCACTTCGAGAAGGACGTCGACCAGATCCATGTTCACTTCCTCGCCAAGATTGTCAGATCAGATGATCACGCGGGCGATCTCCTCCACGGAGGTCATGCCCAGCAACACTTTGTCGATGCCGTCCTCGCGCAGGGACTTCATGCCCTCGGCCGCGGCGACGCGGCCGATCTCGTCCGCGCTCTTGCGCTCGACGGTGAGACGGCGGATGGCCTCGCTCACGACCATCACCTCGTACAGCCCCAGACGCCCCTTATAGCCCGTATTGTTGCACCTCGAGCAGCCTTTCGCACGGTACAGGACAACGTCATCCCGGTCACAAACCTCGGGCGGGAAGTCGTTCTTGCGCAGCATCTCGCGCGTCGGCGTGAACGGCTCCTTGCAGCTCGAGCACAAACGCCGTGCGAGGCGCTGCGCCAGCACGGCGTCGACCGCGGAGGAGGTGAGGAACGGCTCGATACCCATCTCGGTGAGGCGGGACAGCGCGCCGGGAGCGTCGTTGGTGTGCAGCGTGCTGAGCACGAGGTGGCCGGTGAGCGCCGACTCGACGGCGATCATCGCCGTCTCCCGGTCGCGGATCTCGCCGATCATCACGATGTCCGGGTCGCAGCGGAGGATCGAGCGCAGGGCCGCGGCGAACGTCATGCCGGCCCGCGTGTTCACCTGCACCTGGTTGATGCCGGTGAGACGGTACTCCACCGGGTCTTCGACGGTGATGATGTTCTTCTCGGCGCTGTTCAGGATGTTCAGCGCCGCGTACAGGGTCGTCGACTTGCCCGAGCCGGTCGGTCCGGTGACGAGGATGGCGCCGTAGGGCTTTGAGAACGACTTCTGGAACCGCTTGAGCGCCTTCTCGGCAAACCCGAGATCCTCCAGGTTGAGCATCACGTTGGACTTGTCGAGGAGGCGCATGACGACCTTCTCGCCGTACACCGTCGGCAGGGTCGCCACGCGCATGTCGATGGGCTTGCCGCCGACCATGAGGCCGATGCGTCCGTCCTGCGGCACGCGGCGCTCGGCGATGTCGAGGTCGGCCATGATCTTGAGGCGGCTCAGCACGCCCGACTGCATGCGCCGCGGGATGGACATGATCTCGTGCAGCACGCCGTCGATGCGGAACCTGACCACGAGTTCCTTGGCCTGCGGCTCGAAATGGATGTCGCTGGCGGCGTCGTCGACCGACTGCGCGATCACCGAGTTGACGAGCTTGACGATCGGCGCCTCTTCGGTGGCGTCGCGGATGTCGGTGATCGACTCCTCGGCGCTCGGCGACCTCGTCGGCGCTCTCCCCCACGTCGGCCTTCTCGCGGTAGAGCTTGGCGATCGCCCCGAAGACGTCCTCCTCGCTGGCGATGGCCGGCTGGATCGCGAAGCCGGTGATGATGGCGAGGTCCTCCTGCGCCGGCAGGTTCTGGGGGTCGATCATCGCGACGAGCAGCGTGTTGTCCTCGAGGAAGCGCACAGGGACGGCGCCGTAGCGGCGGGCGAGCTTCTCGTCGATGTAGGCGGTGGCGGCGCCGTCGAACCGGGTCGACGTCAGGTCGAGGAAGCTGACACCGAACTTCCGCGCCAGCGCCTTCGTGAGGTCCAGTTGCGTGACGAAGCCGTCGTCGAGGAGCAGCTGGCCGAGGCGCTTGCGCGTCTCCTTCTGCCGGCCCAGCGCGCTCTCGACCTGCTCGTCGGTGACCAGGCCCATCTCCTTGAGGATGTCACCGAGGCGGAGCTTGCTGGTGCGCTGGCTGCGCACGATGAACTCGCCGGCGTCCTCCTCGACCTCTGCCGGTGATGCGTCCGCGGGGCCGGGAGGCGCTGCGCCGCCGGGCGCGCCCGCGAAGGCTTCGCCCCCCGCACCGTCGGCGCGCCCCGACTCGGCGAAGGGCATGCCCGTCACCTGGGTTCCTGCGAGCACGACGATGTCGTCGGTGAGCAGGTCGTCCACGGCGTCGGCCGCGCTCTGCGGCGCAGGCTGCGCCGGGTGCTGCCCGAAGCTTTCCGCAGGGTCGACGAACGGTTCCAGAGTCTCTCCTTCTCTACCTGTCACCAGCGTATGACGGGTGGCGCTGTCATCGTCGGACGGCATCTCTCATCACCTTCAGCGGCGCCGGCACACCGGTCCACAGCTCGAAAGCCGCGGCCGCCTGCCCCAGCAGCATCGTCAATCCATCGACGACGGTGGCTCCACCCGCCTGCGCCGTCACGAGGAAGCCGGTAGGTTCAGCGGCGTATACCGCGTCGAAGACGACTTGCCCCGCAGAGACGTTATCGGCGAGGAGCGCAGGGACTTTACCCTCGCCGGCCATGCCCAGTGAGGTCGCGTTGACCACCACCCGCTGCCGCCGGACTTCGCGCTCCGTCAGATCGGACAACGCGAGCCAGCCGCACGAGGCGCCCGGCACGCCGGCCGTCATGAGCGCCGCCAGGCGCTCGGCCGCGGCCGGCGTCCTGTTGACGATCGTGAGCGGACACCCCAGCCGCGCCAGCGCGAGAGCCGCGGCGCGCGCCGCGCCACCGGCGCCCAGGATGAGAGCCGGCTCGCCGGCGAGCGTGTCGCCGGCGGCGGCGACCAGCGCTCCGCGAACCCCTTCCACGTCCGTGTTGTAGCCACGGGTGAGTCCCCCGTCCACTGTGATGGTGTTCACGGCCTCGGCCAGGCGCGCGTCCTGCGCCACCTCGTCGAGGAACGGGATGACCGCGCCCTTGTGCGGGATGGTGACGTTGGCGCCGCGGAACCCGAGGGCCGCCAGGCCCTTGACCGCGGCGCCGACGTCCTCCGCTCGCACCGGGAGCGGGACGTAGACGTAGTCGAGCCCGAGAGCGGCGAACGCCGCGTTGTGCAGCCGCGGCGAAAGTGAGTGCGCCACGGGATCGCCGATGATCCCGATGACATGTGTGGTCCCGCTGACCAGCGCTGCCCCCTCCGATCGTGGCCCTGCGGATGTACCCCTACATTGGCCGCCGGCGCCGGACCTCCTGCCCGTGGCGCCGTCGTACGCCCGCTCTCCTACTGGCCGTTGGCCTGGGCTTTGGCCTCGTCCACGAGGAACTGCTCGTACGTGGTGGAGAAGTAGTGCCGCCCGGTCCCGTCGTTGCGCGCGACGTAGTAGAGGTACTTGTCGTCAGTCGGATTCGCGGCGGCCTTGAGTGCGGCCAGGCCCGGGTTGGAGATGGGCGTGGGCGGCAGTCCCGCGTGCTTGTACGTGTTGTACGGCGAGTCGATCTTGAGGTCGTCGTAGGTGAGCACCGGCTTGGTCTTGCCGAGGGCGTACTGGATGGTGGCGTCGATCTGCAGCAGCATGTCCTTGCGCAGCCGGTTCCAGATGACGGCGGCGACGATAGGCCTCTCCGCCGCCACGAGCGCCTCGCGGTCGATCATGGAGGCGATGATGACCACGTCGTACTCGGTGAGATTGGCGGCGCGGGCGCGGCTCATGTCGACCTTGGCGAAGTACGCGTCGAACGTCTCCAGCTGCGTCTTGACGAACCCGTACGCGGAGGCCTTCTTGGGAAACACGTCGTAGGTGGCCGGGAACAGCATGCCCTCGAGCGTGCTGCCCTTCTTGTAGCCCTCCAGCTTGAACGGCGGCGGATCGTCTCGCGCCACGCCGACGTACTCCTTCTCGGAGATCGCAGCGACCTCGCCGGAGACGATCTTGCCCGCCTGCTTCAGCGTCGAGCCCTCGGGGATCGACACCTTGACCGTCGGCGCCTTGGTGCCCTTGAGCAGCTTCCCGACCAGGACCTCGTACGGCTCGTTGATGTGGAACGTGTACGTGCCCGGCATGAATCGCGTCGCGTAGCCGTCGGCGTCGGCACGGATCTCGAAGGCGCGGGCGTGTTTGACGATGCCCTTCTCCTCGAGTTGGGCGGCGATGGAACGGAGGCTCGAGCCCTCCTTGACGACGACCGTGACGGTGGAGCCCACCTGGCCGTCCGAGAAGTAGGCTCGCGCGTAGCCGACGCCGGCGCCGATGACGAGCGCGAACACGGCCACGAGCAGGTAGCCGACGAGGCGACCTCGCCCGCGCCGGCGGCCGCCACGCTCGTGGCGCGTGCCTCGGCGCCGCTCGATGCCGAGCTCATCGCCGCCGGGTCGCACGCCGGGCTGGTAGCGCTGCCAGCCCTGTCCGGGCGGGCGCTGCCCGATGCTCACCGGCGTCTCCGGTCCTTCGTCAGGTCGTCTTGCCATGCACCGTCCTGAGGTAGTCCTCGAGCAGCGTCGCGGCGGCGCGCGCATCGCGCGCCGCGGTCCCTCCGCGCTGGTCGGCAAGCTTGGTGGTGAAGCGCTCGTCGAACAACTCGACCGGGACGTCGACGGCGGCGCGGAGGCGCGCGGCGAAGGCTCTCGCAGCGCGCGCCTGGCCGTGCTCACGGCCGTCGAGCGACAGCGGCAAGCCTACCACGACACGGGCCGGCTTCTCGGCTTCGAGCAGGGCGAGCAGAGCGGCGAACCCGGCGTCGGTGCCGACGCGGTCCACGACGGTCAGCGGACGCGCGAGCGTGCCCGTCTCGTCACAGACTGCGACGCCGGTGCGGACCGTTCCGTGGTCGAGAGCGACGACCCTCACGCGGACGTCATGGATCAGCTGCCGAGGATGCCCTTGACGGCAGCGGCACCGGCGTCGAGGGCCGCGGCGACGCCGGCGACCTCGGGGCCTCCGCCACGCGCCAGCGTGGGCTTGCCCCCGCCCTTGCCGCCGATGGCCGGCAGCATGGCCCTGATGACGTCGCCGGCCTTGACGCCGCGGCCGACCGCGGCGTCGCCGGCCGCGACCACAGCGGCCACGCGGCCATCGACGACGGACGCGAGGAGCACGACCGCATCGGGCCGCGCGGCACGGACCTCGTCGACGAGCGTGAGAAGCTCATCCGCCGTCTGTACCTCCGGCGAGCCTGCCACCAGCGAGACCTCGCCGACCTCCACGGCGGCGGCGAGCAGGTCGGCCGCCAGATCCCTGCGTTCGCCGCTCTCCGCAGCCTTGAGCTTCTTCTCGAGGTCGTGCACCTGCGCGGAGAGTCTCTCGACCGTCGCGCCCACGCGCTCCGGCCGGACCTTGAGCTCGGCCGCCAGCCCATCCCACTCGTGTTCCAGGCCGCGGTAGTGCTCGATGGCCGCGGCGGAGGTGATGGCCTCGATGCGGCGTGTGTTGGCGCCGACCGACTGACTGGCGGTGATCTTGAACAGGCCGATCTGTGAGGTGGACGAGACGTGCGTGCCGCCGCAGAGCTCACGGCTGAAGTCGTCGATCTCGAGCACGCGGACGAACTCGCCGTACTTCTCCTCGAACTGGCCGATGGCGCCGATCTCGGCGGCGTACTCGCGCGTCGTCACGAACGGCCGCACGGGGTGGTTCTCGGTGATGCGCCGGTTCACGAGGTCCTCGACCTGACGCAGTTGCTCAGCCGTGGGGGCCTCGCGCACGGAGACGTCGAAGCGCAGGCGCTCGGGGCTCACCAGAGACCCGGCCTGGCGCACCGGTTCGCCGAGCACGATGCGCAGGGCGTTGTGCAGCAGGTGCGTCGCCGTGTGGTTGCAGGCCGTCTGGTGACGCCGCACGGCGTTGACCATGGCCTTTGCGCGCTCGCCCTCGACGACCTTGCCCTCGACGGGGCGCGCCACGATGACCTGGTCGTCGACGAACTTGACCACGCTCTCGACCTCGAGCTTGCCGGAGTCGGTGTGGATCCAGCCGGAGTCGGCGATCTGCCCGCCGCCCTCGGCGTAGAACGGCGACTCGGCGAGCTTGACGGCCAGGCGCCCGTCGCTGAGCTCGCCGACGGCGCGCACCACGGTGAACACTTCGAGCCGCTCGTAACCGACGAACTCGGACGCGCTCTCTGCGTAGCGCCGCTGGAAGTCCTCCACCTCGCCGGGGCCGGAGGCGAACGTGCCCTCCTTCTGGGCGGAACGCGCGCGTTCGCGCTGCTCGTCCATGAGACGGCCGAAGCGCTCCTCGTCCACGGTCATGTCCTGCTCGGCGGCGATCTCCCGGGTCAGGTCGAAGGGGAAGCCGTAGGTGTCGTGCAGCTCGAAGGCGACCTCGGCCGGGAGCTCCGTCCCGGCGTCGCGGGCACGGCGGAGCGCCTCCTCGAGGATGCCCATGCCCTGCTCGAGGGTGCGGCGGAAACGCACCTCCTCTTCATCGACGACGCGGCGGATCTCCGGCTGCGCGGCGACGAGCGAGGGATAGGCGCTCTTCATCTGGTCGACGACGGCGTCCGTGAGCGTCGCCAGGAACGGTGTGTCGACGCCGATGGACACCGCCTGCTGTACCGCGCGACGGATGATGCGCCGCAGCACATAGTCGCGGCCGTCGTTGCCGGGCAGCACACCGTCCATGATGAGGAACGACGCCCCCCGGGCGTGCTCCGCCATGGTGCGCAGGGCGCGGGTGACGGCCGGCGACGAACCAACGGTGACCCCGGCCAGCTCGGCACCGCGCGCGACCAGCGGCTTGAAGAGGTCGGTCTCGAACACGTTGGTGACGCCCTGGCTGATGCTGGCGATGCGCTCGAGCCCCATGCCGGTGTCGATGCTGCCCTTGGGCAGCGGGGTGAGGTTGCCGGCCTCGTCCATGTCGTACTGCACGAAGACGAGGTTCCAGTACTCGAGGTACCGGTCGCAGTCACAACCCGGCTTGCACTCGGGGTCATCGCAGCCCATCTCGGGACCGAAGTCGTAATAGAGCTCGGAGCAGGGCCCGCAGGGGCCGGTAGGCCCGGCCGGGCCCCAGAAGTTGTCGCTGCGCCCGAGGCGGACGATCCGGTCGTCGGTGAAGCCGTGCGCCTTCCACATCGCGACCGCCTCTTCGTCGGCCGGCACCTGGTCGTCGCCGCCGAACACGCTCACCCAGATCTTGTCGCGCGGGATGCCGAGCTGGTCGGAGAGTTCGAGCGACCACTGGATGGCCTCGGTCTTGAAGTAGTCGCCGAACGAGAAGTTGCCGAGCATCTCGAAGAACGTGAGATGCCGGGCCGTCTTGCCGACGTTCTCCACATCCGACGTACGGAAGGAGCGCTGGCAGGTGGTGATGCGTGTGGACGGCGGCGTCTCGACGCCGAGGAAGTACGGCTTGTACTGCTGCATCCCGGCGGTGGTGAACAGGACGCTGGTGTCTCCCGCGGGGACGAGCCCGGCGGGCTCGCCCGCCAGGTGCCCACGGGCCACGAAGAACTCTCGATACAGGTCACGGATGTCGGCAGCGTTCACAGGAGGGCCTCTTGGTGAAGATGGGTGGGTGTACGGCCGTCAGCGTTCGTCGTCCGACGAACGCGGCGGCAGCGGGTTGTCGAGATCGCCGATCTCCTCCCGCAGCTTTTCGAGAGAGCGCCTGATGAGGCGCGAGACGTGCATTTGCGATATACCCACGCGCTCGGCGATCTGACTCTGCGTCAGTCCCTCGAAGAAGCGCAGGTGGAGGATGTACCGCTCGCGCTTGTCCAGCTTCGCGAAGCCCGGCGCCAGCGTGGTGCGATCCTCCATGGTGTCGTAGGCCTCTTCTTCGCCGCCCAGGTAATCGATGAGGCCGGCGTCCTCCTCCCCGGACTCGCCGTTGGGCGACGCCTGCAGGGAGACGGAGTTGTAGGCCTGGCTCGTCTCGAGCGCCTCGAGCACTTCTTCCGGGGTGGCGTTGGCCGCCTCGGCGAGCTCTTTGATGGTGGGAGAGCGCTGCAGCTTGGGCACCAGCTCATCGATGACCTTGTTGAGGCGGATGTTGAGCTCCTGGAGGCCGCGCGGCACGCGGACCGACCAGCCCTTGTCGCGGAAGTAGCGCTTGATCTCGCCGACGATGTTGGGCGTGGCGTAGGTGGTGAGCTCCACTCCGCGCTCGAGGTCGAAGCGGTCGATGGCTTTGATGAGGCCGATGGCTCCGACCTGCACGAGGTCGTCGAAGTGCTCGCCGCGCGACGCGTACCGGCGCGCCAGCGAGCGCACCAGCGGCAGGTACATGGTGATGAGCTGCTGCCGCGCTTCCATGGCGCGCTTGCGCCTGACAGGGTCGTCGACGACCTGAGGATCGTCGCTGTCCTTCCAGCCGTGGTAGACCCTGAGCAGGTACTGGTCGAGTTTCTCGGAGTCGGCCTTGCCGCGACCCTCCGGATCCGCGGAGGGTCCCTCGTGCGAGGACTCCGCGCCCTCGGCCTCCTCCTCGTCGTCAGGCACGCGCCGTGCCTGGCCCGGCAAGGACTCCAGGTCGAGTGGGTCGTTGACCCTTCGTTCGTCTCGGCCGCTCATGCCGGTGACCCCGTGCTGTGCTTGGTGATGACGACGCTGAAGCAGTCGCCGTCTTCGTGCACCGAGACATCGTCGACGAGCCGGTTGAGCAGCATGCAGAGGTCGATGCAGTTGCCGGGAGTGACGGCTACCTGCTGGCGCAGCTCAGTCGAGCGGAACGCTCCCGCGCTGACGCGCAGCGCGCCGTCGTCGACCACGACGAGGACGCGGATGCTCGTGAGTTCCTCCGCGTCCAGTGCTGCTTCGAGCAACCTGTCTGTTGCGAGGAACAGGTCGTCCAGGTCGTCCAGAGAGAAGTCGAGACGCGCACCGAGCCCACCGAGCACGATGCGCACGGTTGAGATGGCACTCAGCGTCGCCGGCACCTCGAGCGAGATCGTCTCGGCCATGGCGACCTCAGGCGCCGGGGGGCGCGCCGGCGGCGTTGAGCTGCCGGGTGAACTCCTCGTCTCGCTCGCGAGCGGCGACCTTGCCCTCCTGGAGAGCCTTGAACGCCTGATCCCTGGTGTCGTCGACCCAGCGCAGGGCGGCGCCCGGCAGTTGCCGCACGATGGAGAGATAGCTTTGGCCCGTGCGCTGGTGCTGCGTGCGCACGTAGTACGAGAGTGCGACGCCTGCGACGGCGCCGCTCACGATCAGCTTGGTGGAGAGTCCCATCCTCAGACTTTCGTGTCGGTCTCCGGAGCCGCGGCGCGCTGCGGCGGCGTCAGTGACGTCCGCAGCCTCGGCGGCGGCCTGTTCGGCCGCGTCCGCGACGACCGGGTCGGCGGCGGCTGCCTCGGCGTCCGACGCGGGCGCCGATGCCGGCGGCGCCGACCAGGCGCCCGCGGACGAAGCGGCTCCCGCCGCCGTGCCCGGGGTCGTCTTGTCGCGGCGCATGAAGCTGGTGACGGCGCCCTGGACGCCGGCGCTGAACGAAGCCGCCTTGCGCGCCGGCGTGCTGACGGCGCCCTCGACCGCTGTGGCGAGGCCGTCGATCTTGTCGGTGATGTCGGCGACGTCCTTGGTGATCTGGTCGACGTTGCCGAGGTTGGCGTTGACGCCGTCGAGCGTCGTGCCGGCCTTCTGCAGGAGCGGAACGGCCTCGCGATCCACGTCGGCCAGCACCACGTCCACCCGCTGCAGCGTGCCGCCGGCCTTGAACAGCGCGTAGGCAGCGGCGATGGCCACGACGACGAAGAAGAACGCCGCCGCGTAGCTCAGCACTATGGTGGGAGTGCTCATCGCGAGCGTGGCGAAGGAGGAGACCATTCAGCGCCCCTTTCCTGAGTTCACGAGCCGCCTCTATACCGTCCGAAGCGTATCATACCGCGTGCGGCGCCCCACGGACGCGCCTCGCGTAGGACACACCATGAGCCATCCCCGCAAACACCCGCAGCTTCGCCGCCAGACGCCGCTTCTCGCGCGCCGCGACCTCGTGGTGCTCCTCGTCGCGGCAGCGTGCCTGCAGGCGATCGCCTGGGCCGTGCTCCTCGCCCTGTTTCAGGTCGGACGGATGGGTTACGGACTGCACCAGCTGGCGGACACGCTTCTCTACCAGGAGTACGCAGTGGCGTTCTCTTTCGGCCGCTGGCCGTACTCCGGCGTCCCGGTGGAGTACCCGCCGCTCGCCAACCTGGTGTTCCTCTTCGGCCCGGCGAGAGCCAGCGTCGCGACCTACGAGGCCTGGTTCGGCGCGGCGATGATCGCCGCCACGCTGGCGGCCGCCGTACTGACCACGGCAGCGGCCGCGCTCGCCTGGCGCTCGCTGTCGCGCGGCCTCGTGGTCGCGGCGGCCTACGCCGTTCTGACGCTTCTCTGCGGGGCCCTGGCGTTGAATCGGTACGATGCCCTCGTCGCGCTGACCGTCGCCGCGGCGCTGCTGCTCCTCACCCTTCGGCGCCCACTCGCGGCCGAGTGTGAGCGTCGGACTCGGCTTCGCGCTGAAATTGACGCCGGCGCTCCTCCTCCCTCTGGTGCTCGTACTCCAGGAGTCTCGGCGGCGCCTGCTCACCGTGCTGGCGGCGTTCGCGCTGGCCGCCGTCCTGCCGTGGGTACCCTTCCTGCTCAAGGACCCGGGCACCGCCGCACAGCCGTTCACGTACCACGCCCAGCGGCCGCTCCAGCTTGAGAGCGTGCTCGGCACACCGTGGGCGGCGAGCGCCCTGGCCGGCTCCGCCCACCCGACGATCGTCCACGCCTTCGGGTCGCAGAACTATGCGGGCGGCGGTCCGGATGCCGTCGCCGCGCTGTCGCCGTGGCTGATGGTCCTGGCCGTAGGCGCCGTGTACGCCCTCGTCTGGCGACGCCGCCACGCGCTCCGGGCCGCGCCCCAGCTTGTGCCCGTCGCGGCGCTCGCCGTCCTCCTGACCGCGATCTGCACGAGCAAGGTGCTTTCTCCGCAATTCCTGATCTGGACGTTCCCCGTGGTGGCGCTCTGCGTCGCGCAGCAGCGGTGGCTGCCGAGACTCGCGGCGCTCGCCGCCGGCGTGTCCGTGCTGCTGACCCAGGTCGAGTTCCCGGCCCGGTACTGGCGCCTCGTGGCTCTCGATCCGGCGCCTCTGGCGCTGCTCGTGATCCGCAACCTCACGCTCGTCGTCGGGGCAGTCCTTGCCGTAGCGGCGCTGGCGACGCTGCGGCCGGAGGCCGCTGCGAGTACGGCTGCCGTCGGGGATACTGCCGCGGACACCCCCGAGGCCGCGGAGAGTCCCGCCGGGTCTGCGGCGTCTACTTCCAGGTCGTGAACGGCGTCAGCAGCCGGTAGTACTCGAACGGCACCGGCGTGCCAAGGACGAACGGGACGTACAGCACACCGACCACGACGCAAGCGGCGCAGAACGCCCATGCGACGATCCGCCGACCGCGGCGCCCGCCGCCCTCTTCACCGGGCTCGAGCGGGGCGGCCGCTGCGTCTGACGCCGGAGCAGCGCCGGGCGGCTCCGCCCACGGCGCGCCGGCGAATCGCGCGAGACCAGTGGCCACGAGCACTGCGATGAACGGCACTACAGGCACCATGTAGTAGATGTACGTCTGCCGCGTCGTCAGGAGCCACGGCAGATAGAGCACGCCGACGAGCGCCGGCGTCACGCCGAGACGCCAGTCGCGGCGCAGCACTGCGAGCAGGCCGAGCACCACCCACACGGCGATGCCAGCCCACCACAATAGGAAGTTGCCGATGGCGAGCAGACCGGCCGTGCCCCGATCGGTCAGCCGACCAGACGTACCAGATGGGGGACGCGTCGAACGGCCACGTGATCGGCCGCGAAGCGAACGTGCGATTCCCCTGCACGCCCCAGCCGAACGTGGCCATGTGGCGCTGCAGGCGCAGCCAGTCCCCGACCCCGTGACCGGCCGCGAAGTAGGGCACGGAACTCAGCAGATACACGGCCGCCGGCACGAGGACGAGCACGGCGGCCACTGCTGAGCGGCCGCACCCGACCGCGCCCGGAGCGGACCAGGGGCGGCAGCAGGACGAGCAGCACCGCCGGCACGGCCAGCAGCCCCGACCACTTGCAGGCGACCGCCGCCCCGACTGCGGCGGCGCACCCGACCAGCCACCAGATGACGAACCTCGACTGCACGTACCGCAGTGCGAGGTACACGCCGAGGGCCGTTCCGAGAGCTGACGAACATGTCCAGCACGGCCAGACGGGACTCGAGCATGAGCATGGGGTCCGCGGCGACCAGCACGAGCGCCGCGAGGGCCCACTCGTCGCTCAGCCCGAGGCGGCGGGCAAGGGGAAACACCAGCGCCACCAGCGCGATGCCGGCCAGCGCGGCGGGGACTCTCCACCCCCAGGGGCCATCGCCCAGGACCGCCATCCCGGCGGCGATGGCGAGCTTGGCCAGATCGGGGTGGGCGTCCGAGCGCACGCCGGCGGGCTTCCAGGTCGCGTCCGGCGTGCCCTCGAGGCCGCCGTTCAGCAGCGCTTTGGCGTCGTGCACGTAGTAGTGCTCGTCGAACACGGTCGCGGGGAACCGGTCGAGGTCCCAGAGCCGGACGAAGGCCGAGAGCGCGACGACCAGGAGGACGATCGCGAGGACGGTGCGTGACACGGGAGAACGGCAGGAGCCGGGCGATGCCAGGCAGGTGCAGCTCGCGGTCTCCTCGGCCGTCATGGCGCGAATGATAGCACCGCACGGACGGCCGGCTCAGGCCTCCAGGCTCCGGTCAGGATCGCCAGCTCGTCGACGGCCCGGCGATGCGTCCGCCGCCGACGACCACCCCGTCACGGTAGAAGACGGCGGCCTGCCCGGGGGCGAGCCCTGCGAACGGCTCGCGCAGTTCGACTTCGAGGCCGTCGTCGCGGCGCCGCAGCTGCAGCCACGGGGACGGCCGCCGAGCGGTAGCGCAGCTGGACTTCGAGGTCCTCGCCGTCCCCGAGCGCCCGGTCGACGACGTCGCGAAGACGCACGGTGCGGACGTCGAGGAGCTCGCGGCCGCCGACGACGACTTCGTTCTCGGCGGCCCGCCGCTCGAGCACGTACAGCGGCTCCGGGCCGCTCACGCCGATGCCTCGGCGCTGGCCGACCGTGAACCGCCAGTGACCGTCGTGCCGGCCGATCGCGTGGCCCTCGGCGTCGACCACGTCGCCCTCCGCCGGCTCGACGCCGCGCGCCTCGAGGAAGCGCACGTAGCCGTCGACGGCGAAGCAGACCTCCTGGCTCTCGGGCTGGTCCGCCACCTCGAGCCCGGCGTCGGCTGCCGCCTGCCGCGCCTGCGTCTTGGTCAGCTCTCCCAGAGGGAACTCGAGACGGCCCAGCACCTCCGGCGGGACCGCCCAGAGCATGTACGACTGGTCCTTGCTCCGGTCCGCGGCGCGCGCCACGAACGGCTCTCCGTCACGCCAGACGAGTCGCGCGTAGTGTCCGGTGGCCACGCGCGCCAGACCCAGCTCCCGGGCGAGCGCCACGAGCGCGGCGAGGCGCATCGGGTTGCAGTCCACGCACGGGTTCGGGGTCTCACCCTCAAGATAGCCACGCTCGAACGGCTCGACGACCGCTGCCTCGAACTCAGCCTCGAGATCGACGACGTGGTGCGGAAGCCCGAGGTGCGCGGCGGTGCGTGCCGCGCGCTGCAGGGAGCCGGGTGAGCAGCAGCTGCGCCGGTCCGTGCCCGGCCACAGCCGCGCAGTCGCCGTCTCCAGGCTGCGACCCTCGTCGATCAGCCTGAGCGCCGCGACGGCGCTATCCACCCCGCCGCTCAGTGCGACGAGTGCTCGTGGTCTTTTGGGAGTGCCTTGAGGATCTGCTCGACCTCGGCCTCGCGGCCGCTCTTGACCAGGTAGTCCTGGATGGCGAGGTGCAGCGCGTCGGCGGCGAGGTTGGAACAGTGCATCTTGTTGGGCGGAAGGCCGCCGAGCGCCTCGGCCACGGCCTTGTTGGAGATGTCGGCCGCCTCCGTGAGGCTCTTGCCCATGACCATCTCCGTGACCATGCTCGAGGTGGCCACCGCGGCGCCGCAGCCGAACGTCTTGAACTTGACGTCCGCGATGTGGTCGGCGTCGTCGACGGCGATACTGATGCGCATCACGTCGCCGCAGACCGGGTTGCCGATCTGCCCGACGCCGTCGGCGTCCTCGATCTCCCCCACGTTGCGCGGGTTGGTGAAGTGGTCCATCACCAGGTCGGTGTACATCTGCTCAACCTTTCACGTACAGCGGACTCATCTGCCGCAGCTTGTCGACGATCGGCGGGAAGGCATCCAGGAAGGCGTCTACCTCCTCCTCCGTGTTCTCCCTCCCCAGGCTGACGCGCATGCTGCCGTGCGCATCCTCGGCGCGCAGGCCCAGCGCAAGCACCACGTGCGACGGCTCGAGAGAACCTGATGCGCAGGCCGAGCCGCTCGAGACCATGAACCCGTGGGCGTCGAGCTGCAGCAGCATGGACTCGCCCTCCACGTAGCGCACGCTGAAGGAGACGTTGCCGGGCAGGCGGTCCGTGGGGTGACCGAGGTACGTGACCTCGGGGATGCGCTCCTGCACGCCCGCGGCGAGCCGGTCGCGCAGCGACTCCAGCCGCGGGCGTACCTCCTGCAGCTGGCCGGTCGCGAGGCTGATGGCTACGCCGAGCCCGACGATGCCCGGTACGTTCTCGGTACCCGAGCGCAGCCGGCGCTCGTGGCCGCCGCCGTGCAAGATGGGCTGCAGGCGTGTGCCGCGCTTGACGTACAGCGCGCCGATGCCCTTGGGACCGTACAGCTTGTGGCCGGAGAGGCTGAGCATGTCGACGCCCAGCTCGGCGACGTCGACGGGCAGCGAGCCGACGGCCTGCACCGCGTCCGTGTGGAACGCCGCGCCCTTCTCGTGAGCGATCCGCGCGAGCTCGGCGACCGGCTGCACGGTGCCCACCACGTTGTTGGCGAACATGATGGAGGCGAGCCGGGTGTCGTCGCGGAACGCCTGCTCGTAGGCGTCCACGTCCACCACGCCGTCGCCGTCCACGGGCACGAAGTCGACCGCCCATCCCAGGCGGTTGAGGGCGCGAGCGGCCTCCATGACCGCCGGGTGCTCGATCGCGCTCACGATGAGGTGCCCAGGCTGGATAGCGTGCGAGATAGCCGAACAGCGCGAGGTTGTCGGACTCGGTGCCTCCGCCGGTGAAGACGATCTCCTTCTCACCGGCGCCGAGCGCCGCGGCCACCTGGGCGCGCGCCTGCTCGACGGCCGCGCGCGCCTCTCGCCCCAGCCTGTGCAGCTCGGACGGGTTGCCGTAGCGCTCGGTGAAGTAGGGCAGCATCGCCTCGAGCACCTGCGGGTCGACCGGCGTCGTGGCCGCGTGGTCGAAGTAGATGGTCTTCATGGCGAGACTGCCTCCCGTGTCAGATCGTCGAGTGTGATGCTGTTGAGGGCGCCGCTGATGGCGCTGTCCAGGCGGCGCCACACGACTCTGGACGCGCAGGACTCCGCCCTGTCGCAGGCCCCGTCGTCCGGCACGCAGCCGACGAGGGAGAGCGGGCCTTCAAGCACGGTCACCACGTCGCCCACGGCGACGTCCGAGGCGGGCCGCGCGAGCTGGTACCCGCCGCTCACGCCGCGCGTCGCCTTGACCAGGCCGCCTTCGCGGAGCCTCGCGAGGATGCGCTCGAGGAAGGGGGCCGGGATGCTCTCCCCTGCCGCGATCTCCGGCAGCGGAACAGGCCGGCCGTCGTCGTGGCCGGCCAGGTAGACCATCGCCCTCAGGCCGTATTCGCAGCGCGAAGAGATGCGCATGAGGCTCCCGTCGTGTGGAACTGAATCCCAACCAATAGAGTCGGCATTATGCTACCACAGGCGCGGGGACGGTCAAACAGGATCCCGCAAACAGAAGCGGCGCCCCGAGGGGCGCCGCTCAGAAGACTCGTATGGCCGTGCGACTCAGAGGCCGCGCACCGCGTCGGCGACCTCCTGCTCCATCACCTTGAAGCCGATCCAGCCGGTGTACAGCTGGGCGACGGTGCCGTCGCCGCGGATGATGGCGAGGAGCGGCGGATCGCTGACGCGCAGCTGCGCGAGCAGGTCACCGAGCTGCTTGGACTCACGCGCCTCGAAGGAGAAGAACGAGCTGTCCGCAGCGTAGTTGGCCTTGATGTCGTCGAAGTACGACAGCATCTCCATGTCGTCGCTGGCGCCCTTGACGTAGACCAGCAGGACGATGCCACGCTTCTCGTCGAGCCGCTTGGTGATGAACTCAGGGGTGTCGGCGGTGGGCTGGATGGTGAGCGGGGCGTATCCCGTCATGCCGTAACTGCTCACCGAGTTGTACGAGGCGGGCTGCGTCGCCGCAGGAGCAGGCGTCGCACCGGATTCCGCCAAGACCCGCACAGCCACCACGCCGCCGAACAGCAGCGCGCCGACCACCAGGATCAAGACCGCACCGATCAGGAAGGTGCGGTTGCGTTTGAAGATCCCCATGCCGGCCCCCCTCCAGGAGATAAAGGCGCTCCACCTTGCCGTGCTCGCTTTATTCTCGAACCTGCTCTCGCAGGTGGGTGCCCTCCCAGACAGTCCACGGACGGTCCGGCGAACGAGCTCCCGATGTGTTCGTGTTGGCTCGAGAATGTGGCGAGGTCACAAACAAGGTCGAGCCGCGCCATCGTAGCAAACGTCAACTGATTCAACAATCTAGTCGGCAGCCCTGCAAAAAGCTTGAGGCGCCGCCGGCAGGTCAGCTCGAGCCGGACGCGCAGCTCCTTGAGCTGCTCGGGAGTCACCGTGCCCGGCGCGCCGGTCATCGGGTCGCCGCCCGACGACGTCTTGGGGAACGCGATGACGTCGCGGATCGAGTCGGCGCCGGCGAGCAGCATGATGATGCGGTCGAAGCCGAGACCGATGCCGCCATGCGGCGGAGCCCCGTACTCGAGCGCCTCGAGGAACCAGCCGAACGCCTCGTCGATGCGCTCGTCGCTCATGCCGAGGGCGCGCAGGATGGCGCGCTGGACGGCGGCGTCGTGGTTGCGCAGGGAACCGGAGCCGAGCTCGACGCCGTTGAGCACCAGGTCGTACTGGGCGCCGCGGACGGCCAGCGGGTCGCTCTCCATGAGCGGGGTGGTGGCCTCGGTCGGCAGACTGAAGGGGTTGTGGCCGTAGGTGAGCGTGCCCGACTCCTTGTCGATCTCGAAGAGCGGGAACTCCTCGACCCAGAGCAGCGACCAGCGAGCGGACGGCTCGGGCGCGAGCAGGCGGATGAGGGCGAGGCGCAGCGCGCCGAGAACCTCGGCGGCGACGGGCGCCTCGTCGGCGGCGAAGACCACGAGGTCGCCGGGTTCGCCGCCGGCCTTCTCCACGAGCGCCTTCTGCTCGGCCTCGGCGAGGAACTTGACGATGGGGCCGCGCAGGGCGCGGCCCTCCTCCACGTACACGTAGGCCATGCCCTTGGCGCCGTGCTCCTTGGCGAGCTCGGTGAGCTTGTCGATCTGGGCCCGGCTGAGGGAACCGCCGCCGGGCGCCCGGATGCCCCGCACCACGCCGCCACCGTCGACGGCGCCGCGGAACACCTTGAACTCGCTGGCGGCGAAGGTCTCGCTGAGCTCGACGATCTCGAAGCCGTACCGAAGGTCCGGCTTGTCCGAGCCGTACCGCAGCATCGCCTCGTCGTAGGAGAGACGCGGCAGCGGCGTCGCCGGCGCGGTCTCCCCCACGCCCTCGAAGATGGCCGTCATCAGGCCCTCGAGCAGCTCGCGGATCTCGGGCACCGAGAGGAACGACGTCTCGATGTCGATCTGCGTGTGCTCCGGCTGGCGGTCGGCGCGCAGGTCCTCGTCGCGGAAGCAGCGCGCGAACTGGTAGTACCGGTCCATGCCGGCCACCATGAGGATCTGCTTGAACATCTGCGGGCTCTGCGGCAGCGCGTAGAAGTGGTGCGGCTGCAGGCGCGAGGGGACGAGAAAGTCCCTCGCGCCCTCCGGCGACGACTTCGTGAGATCCGGCGTCTCGACCTCGATGAAGCGGTTGGCGTTGAGGTACGTCCTGGCCGCCTGCGTCGCGGCATTGCGCAGCTCGAGGTTGGCGAGCATGGGCGCGCGTCGCAGGTCCAGGTAGCGGTACTTGAGGCGGAGTGTCTCGTCCACGTCCACCTGCTCCGCCGACTCCACCTCGAACGGCGGCGTCTTGGCGCGGTTGAGCACCTCGAGCGCGACGATCTGCACCTCGACCTCGCCGGTCGGCAGGTTCGGGTTGACCGTCTCGGGCGAGCGCGCGACCACGGTGCCGGTGACCGCGAGCACGAACTCGGAGCGCACCTGCTCGGCGAGCGCATGGGGGCCGGGGGCGCGCGAGGGGTCGATGACCAGCTGCACGACCCCCGTGCGGTCGCGCAGGTCGATGAAGATGAGCCCGCCGTGGTCGCGGCGGCGCGCCACCCAGCCGGCGAGGCGCACCTCGCGGCCCACATCGGCGGCGCGTAGCTCGCCGGGGTACGTGTCACGCAGGGTCATGAGGCCTCACTCTCGATACGGCCGGCGACGAGCGCCGGGAGGTCGGCGGCGGCGACGTCCTCTTCCCCGCCGCCGGACAGGTCCTTGAGCCGCACCATGCCGTCGCCGAGCTCCTCGAGCCCGAGCAGCACGGCGAAGCGGGCGCCGCTGCGCCCGGCCTGCTTGAGCTGTCCCTTGGGGCTGCGCCCGGCGAGGTCCAGCTCGGCCGGCACGCCGGCGCGGCGCAGCCGCTGCGCGCAGGCGAACGCCGCCGCGCGCGCGTCGTCGCTGAAGGCGGCCACGTAGACGCCGGTGGTCGCGGGCACAGCGAGCGGCTCGCGCATCGCCAGGGCGATGCGCTCGAGGCCGCTGCCCCAGCCCACGCCCGGCGTGGACGGCCCGCCGATCTGCTCGACGAGGCCGTCGTAGCGGCCCCCGCCGCCCACGCCGCTCTGGGCGCCGAGGCGGTCGGAGTTGAACTCGAACGTGGTGCGCGTGTAGTAGTCCAGGCCGCGCACCAGCCGGAAGTCGAGGTTGGGCTCCAGGCCGGCGGCCCGGATCAGCGCGAGCACCTCGTCGAAGTGCTCGCGGCAGTCCGGGCACAGGTGATCGCTGATGCGCGGAGCCTCGTCGAGCACCGCGCGGCACGTCTCGACCTTGCAGTCGAACGTGCGCAGCGGGTTGATGTCGACGCGCTCGAGGCAGTCCCCGCAGAGCTCGCCCTCGCGGCCGCGCAGGTACTCGCGCAACTTCTCGACGTAGGCCGGGCGGCACTGCTTGTCGCCCATGCTGTTCATGTTGAGGGTGACGCCCTCCACGCCGAGCTCCTCGAAGATCGCGGACAGCATGAGGATGACCTCGGCGTCGACCGCCGGCTCCTCCGAGCCGATGGCCTCGGCGCCGATCTGGTAGTGCTCGCGGTACCGGCCGGCCTGCGGCTTCTCGTAACGGAACATCGGGCAGTAGTACCAGAGCTTCACCGGCTGCGGCAGCTTGTGCATGCCGTGCTCCACGTACAGGCGGCAGATGGGCGCGGTGCCCTCCGGCCGCAGCGTGAGCGAGCGGTCGCCCTTGTCCTGGAAGGTGTACATCTCCTTGCGCACGATGTCCGTGGCCTCGCCGACGCCGCGCTCGAACAACCCCGTCTCCTCGAACTCGGGGGTGACGACGTGGCGGTAGCCGTAGGCGGTGAACACGCGGGCTGCGGCCGCGACCACCGCGTCGCGCTCCGCAGCCTGGTCCGGCAGCAGGTCGTAGGTGCCCTTGGGGGCTCGCGGGCCGCTCACCAGCGGTGCTCCGGGTCGTACCGGATCGGCGAGAGGAACGGGTTGAGCGCCAGCTCACGACCCAGCGAGGTGTCGGGGCCGTGGCCGCAGTGCACCGTGGCATCCGGCGGAAAGCGCCGGATGAGCGAGGCGACTGAGTTGAGGAGCTGGTCCATGTTGCCGCCGGGGAGGTCGGTGCGGCCGACGCTGCTCTGGAACAGCAGATCGCCGACGAACAGTTGATCCTCGCCGATGGCGAACGTGTACGAGCCGCGCGAGTGCCCGGGCGTGGGGATGGCAAGTACCGGGATCGGCAGGTCGAGCGTCTGCTCGCCCTCGATGGTGACCGCGGTCTCCACGGGCTCGATGTCGAAGCCGGCCATGGAGCCGAGCCCACCGTCGGCCATCTGCCCCGCGTCCTCCTGGCCCACGAACACGGGCACGTCGAAGTGCCGGGCGACGGGCGTGACGCCGCCGAAGTGGTCGAAGTGCCCGTGGGTCACCAGCACCGCGGCCGGGGCGAACCCGAACTCGGTGAACGCCTCGATGACGACGTTGGCCTCGTCGCCGGGGTCGATGACGAGCCCGTTCTCCCCCTGGACGACGATGAAGCAGTTGGCCTGGAGCGGGCCGAGGGGCACGGCGAAGACTTCGACGGGATCAGGCATCGGGTACCTCGAGTGGTCGGGAGGCGGTGTGCCTGGTCTCGACATCCGAGCCGGTTCCCCAGCTCGTCGGCGCCCCGCTCGTTGATTCCACTGCGTAGATCAATCGGCCAGCTAGCGTATCAGACGGCGTCGAACAGGGTCGACCGCCGCAGCCTCTCAGCCGCCGACGATGCGGTAGGCGTCGTAGACCGTGTGGATGCTGCGGATGTTGGCGATGATGTTGTCGAGCTGGCGGACGTCGCCGACCTCGAGCGTGAACCGGTCGCGTACTACTCCATCGGGCAGCGTCTGCATGGAGCCGCCGATGATGTTCACCCCCGAGTCCGACAGGGTGCGGGCGAGGTCCTCGAGCAGGTGGTTGCGGTCGAGCGCCTCGACCATGATCTCGACGCGGAACGCCATGCCGCCGAGGCCCTGCCAGCCGACCTTGGTGAAGCGCTCCGGGTTCTTCATGAGGGCGCGCGCGTTCTTGCAGTCCTTGCGGTGGATGGTGATGCCCTTGCCCAGCGAGATGTAGCCGACGATGTCGTCGCCGGGGATGGGCTTACAGCACTTGGCCATGCGGACCATGATGTCGCTCATGCCTTCGACGGCGATGCCGAACTCGCCGCTGAGCGCCTGCGGCTCCTCGACGTCCTGCACCGGCCGCGACGGCAGCATCTCGGGAGGCGGCGTAGCCTCCTTCATGGTGCCGGCGCGCTGCATGACCTTGTGGGCGACGGTCTTGACCGGCAGGCGGCCGGAGCCGAGCGCCACGAAGAGGTCGTCGGGCTTGCTGTAGCCGACGTCCTTGCAGATCTGGGCGAACACCTTGGAGCTCAGGATCTTCT
This sequence comes from uncultured Thermoleophilia bacterium, assembly GCA_963747935.1. Taxonomy (GTDB): domain Bacteria; phylum Actinomycetota; class Thermoleophilia; order UBA2241; family UBA2241; genus CAIXSE01. Next base: position 270,352 of record CAVVGY010000009.1, read on the forward strand.
GCGCCGGCAGGCCCTCGCGGCGCAGCGCCTCCTGCAACAGGTCGCGGCCAGAGTGCTCCGAGTCCTCGCGCTGCTCACGGCGGAAGTGCTGGCGGATCTTCTGCCGCGCCCGCGGCGAGTTGACGATGTCGAGCCAGTCGCGCGACGGCCCGTGGCTGGACTTGCTGGTGATGACCTCGACGATGTCGCCGCTGGTGAGCTTGGTGTGCAGCGGCACGATGCGGCCGTTGACCTTGGCGCCCACGGTGTGGTTGCCGACGTCGGTGTGCACGGCGAAGGCGAAGTCGATGGGCGTGCTCCCCATGGGCAGGCTCTTGACGTCGCCCTTGGGCGTGAAGACGAACACCTCGTCCTCGAAGAGGTCGACCCGCAGGGTGTCCATGAACTCGCGCGGGTCGCCCGTCTCCGACTGCCACTCCATCATCTGGTGCAGCCAGGCCGGCCTGTCCTGGTCGCGGTCGCCGCGCTCCTTGTACAGCCAGTGCGCGGCCACCCCGAACTCCGCCGTCTGGTGCATGTCGAAGGTGCGGATCTGGATCTCCAGCGGCTTGCCGCCCGGACCGATCACCGTGGTGTGCAGCGACTGGTACAGGTTGAACTTGGGCATCGCGATGTAGTCCTTGAAGCGCCCCGGGATGGGCTTCCAGACCGAGTGGATGATGCCCACCGCGCCGTAGCAGTCCTTGATGGTGTCGACCAGCACGCGGAGGCCGGTGAGGTCGAAGATCTCGTTGAACTCCTTGCCGCCGCGGCTCATCTTCATGTAGATGCTGTAGAAGTGCTTGGCGCGGCCGTTGATGTCGGACTCGATGCCCGCCGTCTCCAGCTCGTCGCGCAGGAACCCCGCGGCCGTGTCCACGTAGTCCTCGCGGTCGGCGCGCCGCTGCGCGACCCACTTCTGGATCTCCTGGTACTTGCGCGGGTGCAGGGAGGCGAACGCCAGGTCTTCGAGCTGCCACTTGAGGTTGTGGATACCGAGGCGGTGCGCGAGCGGCGCGTACACCTCGAGGGTCTCCTTGGCCTTCTGGATCTGCTTCTGCTTGCTCAGGTAGCAGAGCGTGTGCATGTTGTGCAGGCGGTCGCAGAGCTTGATCAGGATGACCCGGATGTCGGTGGCCATCGCGATGATCATCTTGCGGTAGTTCTCGGCCTGCTCCTCCTCCTGGGAGTTGAAGTGCATCTTGGTGAGCTTGGTGACGCCGTCGACGAGCATGGCGATCTCCTCGCCGAACTCGTCCTGGATCCAGGACAGCGGGGTGCCGGTGTCTTCGACGACGTCGTGCAGCAGGGCGCCGGCGATCGTGACGGAGTCGAGCTTGAGCTCGGCGGCGTTGAGCGCTGTGCCCACCGGGTGGTGGATGTAGGCCTCACCGCTCTTGCGGCTCTGCTGGCCGTGGAGGATGCAGGCGGCGACGAACGCGCGCGTGATGAGGTCCCGGTCCGGGTCGGGGTTGTACCGCTCGATGGCCGAGAAGAGGTCGTCGAGCAGCGGCCCGTACTCGTCCGGGACCTGCCTCAGAGCTGCGCTGTCAGGCAGGTCCGCAGGAAGTCTGGTGTCTGATACCTGTTGTGCCATCGCTTGTGCGCGTCCGTCCTGGTGACGTCGACCTTGTGCTGCGGTCGTTCGAGATGATAGCCGCCCCCGTCCCCGGCGACGAGCAGCCCGGCTTCTTGAAGGGCGGCGAACGCGCCGGCCAGCGCGGCGACCGGCGCGAGCACGGCTCCTCGTCCAAGGAGTTCCTGCTCGAGCCCATCGTCAAACCGGCCCTGTGCCGCGGAGAGCGTCTTCCAGACGCGGCGCATGGTCGCGTCGAGGTCGAGCTGGCTCTCGCGCACGCGCCCGGCGAACTCGGCCTCGGCGGCGCCCCAGAGCGCGTGGAGGTGCGCCTGCGGCGCCGCGGCGGCCAGACCCGCCCAGGCTGAAGTGGTGCAGGGCGGGTCGAGCAGCACCACGTGCGCGAACGAACTGGTGAACGCCGGGTGGTCGAGCGCGACCTCGGCGCGTGGTCATGACGACGTCGGCGGCGGAGACCTGCTCCAGCCTCTGCGCGCACGCGGGCTGCAGGTACGCGCCCCCGAGGCCCAGACCGGGAACGAGCACGTCGCTGCTGAGCAGCGGCCGGCGACGCCCCACGTCGGCGGCGAGCACGAGCGTGCGCTCGCCGGCGGCCAGCAGCGCCGCGAGCTGCGACAGCGGCGGACGGCCGCGGCGGTCCACGAGCCGGCCCTCGGCGCGGGCAGCGTGCAGGGCGGCCGCGGCGGCCGCGTCGCCGGCCGAGCCCGCCGCGGACTCGGCCTGCCGGCCGGAGTCAGGATCCACGCCGCCGTCGCTTGCGAGCAGCGCCTGCCAGAGCGCGTCGCCGCGCAGGCGCTCCGGGCACTCGAAGTCGCACGCCGTGGCGCACAGGTCGCGCGACGGGGCCTCCATGCGGTGCAGGCTGCGCACCTGCACCTGCGCGCTCACCGCGCCGTTGTACTCGTTCTTGGACAGCGCCAGCGCGACGTCGTGCCGTCCCGGGCGGGAGCAGCTCGTCGAGCCCGTCGAAGTTGAAGTGGATGGCCTGGCAGGTGGCGCCGTCGCAGCGCACCCGGTACTGGGCGTGCCGCTTGTCGCGGGTGAGCCGCGGCGCCACCACCTCGGCGGCGTGCAGCAGCAGCGTGACCTGGCGGTTGCCGAAGCCGTGCGGCGCCAGGAGCTCCAGCTCGTCGGCCAGGCCGAGCGTGAGCTCGTCGCCGCCGACGATGGCGTCGACCTGCCGCACGCGCTGCAGGTCGTCGGGGCCGAGCGCCGCCGCGGCCTGCGCCACGAACGCCTCGCGGAACGCGGGGATGGCGTCGCGCCGCAGGCGCAGCCCGCAGGCGGCGCGGTGGCCGCCGAAGGTGATGAGGTGCTCCGACGAGCGCTCGACGGCTCCGAGCAGGTCGAACGCGGGGATGCTGCGTCCGGATCCCTTGGCCATGTCGTCGCTCTCGCTGAGCAGGATGGCCGGTCGGTGGAAGCGCTCGGCCACGCGCGACGCGACGATGCCCACCACGCCCTCGTGCCAGTCCGGAGAGGAGAGCACGAGCGCCGGGGGCAGCGGATCCGGCACCAGGGCGACCGCCGACTCGAGCATGGCCGCCTCGATGGTCTGCCGCTCGCGGTTGAGCTCGTTGAGCCGCAGGGCGAGCGGCAGCGCGGTGTCCCGGTCCGGCGCACCGAGCAGTTCCAGGGCGATGGACGCGTCTTCGAGCCGGCCGGCGGCGTTGAGGCGAGGGCCGAGGCGGAAGCCCACAGCGCCGGCGTCGACCGACTCCGGCCGGCCGCCGGCCACCTCGAGCAGAGCGGCGAGCCCCGGTCGGGGCGAGCTGCGCAGGCGCCCGAGCCCGATGGCGGTGAGCACCCGGTTCTCGCCGGTGATCGGCACCACGTCGGCGATGGTGCCGACGGCGACGAGGTCGGTGTACGGGCGCAGAGCGAGCGGCAGGTCGACCAGCGCCTCTCCGCGCTCCTCGAGCAGCGCGTGCGCGAGCTTGAACGCCACTCCCACGCCGGCAAGGTGAGCGCACGGGTAACCCCCGAGCTTGGGAGAGACGACCACGCACGGCGGCAGTCCGCCCTCGAGCTCGTGGTGATCGGTGACGATGACGTCCATGCCCAGCGCCTGAGCCTGCGCGACCTCTTCGCGCGCGTTGATGCCGCAGTCCACCGTGATGAGGAGCTTGACCCCGGCGGCGGCAAGCTCCTCGACGGCGGCCGACGACACTCCATAGCCCTCGCTGAAGCGGTTGGGGAGGCGCCAGCGCACGTCGGCGCCGAGCTCGCTGAGCACGCCGACGAGCAGGAACGTGGCCGTGATGCCGTCGGCGTCGTAGTCGCCGTGCACCGCGATGGGCTCGCTGCGACGCAGCGCCCGGTCGATGCGCTCGCGCGCCTCGGCCATGCCGGCCATGAGGTACGGGTCGTGGACGCGGAACTCGGGGTACAGGAACGACCGTGCCGCGGCGGGATCGCCGAGACCGCGGCGCACCAGCACCTGGGCCAGCACCTCGCTGACGCCGAGGTCGGCGGCCAGCCGCCGGACATCGGAGTAGGGAGCCGGCGCGATCCGCCAGGTGCCGGGGTCAGTCACAGGAGCATCACGCAGGCGAGTGTAGCGGCAGGTGGCGACGGATGCCGCCGCCGCGGCTCACTCCTTGGCGCCTGGCGCGTCGCCGGCGTCCGCCTCCTGCGACGGCGCCTCGTCCGCAGCGGTCTCTCCGGTGGCGACTTCGTCGGTCGGGGCCTCTTCCCACGCCTGATCGGCGCCGTCGTCGGCCTTCTCGACCATGGTGATCGCAGTCTGCTCGCCCACGGGCTCGTCGGGTGAGGACTCGGCCGCAGCCTCTTCCGCCGCGGCCTCGCCGGCGACCATGGTGGGCGTCTCGTCCCAGACAGCCGGCGCCTCATCGATCACGGCGGGCGCCTCGTCCACGACGGTGGGCGCCTCATCGACGAGGACCGTCTGCGCCTCGTCGTCCACGACGGTCGGCGCGTCTGCCGCGACGACGGTGGCCTCCTCGCGCTCGGCGACCACGGTCGCCTCGGGCGGAGCGGCCGGCGTCGCCGCCGCGGCGGCGGCGCTGGCTGCGGCCGCCGCAGACCGGGCCTCCTCCGCGTCACGCTCCGTCTCGCGCAGCCGCTCGTAGGTGGACTGCAGCTCGGCCTCGAGCTTGCGCCGCCCTCCTTTGGCACCGGCCAGGGCAAACCAGGCGGCAGCCAGCCCGGCGACGAACACGATGGCGGCGATGACCAGCGACACCCAGAAGAGGGAGACCGACGACGCCGTACCGGCCACGTAGTCGATGTCGAAGACGACGCCGTTGTTGAACGCGCCCGCGACGATGATGACCAGGGCGATGACCGCGAGCAGGATGAGGGCTTTACGCACGAGGACCTCCGGGAGTCTCTGTCGCGCGAGTATAGCAAGGACCGCCGCCCGGGAGCGGCGGCGTCAGGGACGGGTGACCGACGTGCGTCCGCGTTCGGCGTCCAGCCACTTCTCCAGGGCGCGGAACCGGTCGCGACGTGTCAACTCACCCACCAGCTCGTCGCGCACCTCGGAGAACGGAGTGATCCCGGCCTGCTTCATGTCCGTGGCCTTGAGCACGTACCAGCCGCCGGGACCCTGCACGGGACCGACCACTTCGCCGGGCTTGGCTCCCTTGAGGACGTCGGTGAAGGACGCCGGCACCGACGACAGGTCGACGACACCCAGGTCGCCGCCGTTGGCCTTGGCTTCGGCGTCGGTGGTGAACTGGTGCGCCACTTCGCTGAACGGGCGGCCGTCGCTGAGGCGCTTCATCGCGTTCTTCGCGATAGGCTCGGCCGCCACCTGGATGGCGTACAGGTGCAGCGACCCCTCCTGCCGGAACGCGGCGCGGTGACGGTCGTAGTAGGCGCGCGCATCCGCCGCGGTGGCGTTCACATCCTGGAACTTGGCGTTCTGCACGGCGTCGTGCAATACCCCGTCCCTCAACCCGCTGCGCAGCTGGTCGTCGGTGATCGGCACGCCTTTGAGAGCCCTGGCGAGCGCCTGCTCCCCACCGGCCTGGTCGACCATCGCCGCGCGACGCGACTCGACCGCCGCGGGGTCGGCCTCCAGACCGAGCTGCTCCGCCTCGCGGCGCAGCAACTCGCGCCGGACGGCCTCCTTCTCGGCGCCTGCCTGCGACGCAGGGTTGCCTCCGAGGCGGAATTCGGCGCGCACCGCCTCGACGTCGCTCTCGTGGACCGGCCGGCCGTCGACGAGAAGCAAGACGGGGTCCGCCGATGCGGATGCGGATGCAGCCGGAGCGGACGCGTCGCCGCCGCAGGCCGCAAGGGCCGCTGCGGACGCGGCGCACAGCGCCAGCAGGGAGATGAGGACGAGGCTCTGGAGGCGGTTCATGGTGACACTCTCGTGACGCGCGCCGCGAGGCGCGCGTTCAGGACTTGGGTTCCGGCGCTGCCTCGGTCCAGGGCTCTTCGGCGACCTGCCGCTTCCCGTCGGGGAAGCGTGCCGGGAAGTAGCACGCCACCTCGTGACGCGGGCCGGCGTCGCCGCTGGAGACCAGCCTCGGCATGGCGGTCGTACAGACCTCCTGTGCCCGCGGGCAGCGCGGATGGAACACACACCCGCTCGGCGGGTTCGCCGGGCTGGGCACGTCGCCCTCGAGGACGATGCGACGCCGTGCGCGCTCGGTGTGCGGGTCGGGGATCGGCACGGCCGAGAGCAGCGCCTCCGTGTAGGGGTGCTGCGGCATGGTGTAGAGCACCGCGCTGTCGCTGATCTCGACGATCTTGCCGAGGTACATGACCGCGACGCGGTCGGAGATGTGCTTGACCACGGAGAGGTCGTGCGAGACGAACAGGTAGGTGAGCCCGAACTCGTCCTGCAGGTCCTCAAGCAGGTTGAGCACCTGGGCGCGAATGGAGACGTCGAGCGCGCTCACCGGCTCGTCGAGGACGATGAGCTTGGGGTTGAGCGCCAGTGCGCGGGCGATGCCGATGCGCTGGCGCTGCCCGCCGGAGAACTCATGCGGGTAGCGCTCCGCGTGCTCCGCGTTGAGGCCGACGGTGTCCATGAGGTCGGCGACGCGCTTCTTGCGCTCGGCCTCCGTGCCCACGTTGTGGATCTTGAGCCCCTCACCGACGATGTCGCGGATGCGCATGCGCGGGTTGAGCGAGGCGTACGGGTCCTGGAAGACGATCTGCATGTTCTTGCGCAGGACGTTCATCTCGCTGCGCGAGGCCCTCATGACGTCGATGCCCTCGAACGTGACTCCGCCGCCGGTGGCCTCCGTGAGGCGCAGCACGGTGCGCCCGACCGTGGACTTGCCGCCGCCGCTCTCCCCCACCAGGCCCATCGTCTCGCCCTTCTCGACGGCGAAGCTGACGCCGTCGACCGCGTAGACGTGACCGGTGGTGCGCTTGAACACACCCGTGCGGATGGGGAAGTGCTTCTTGAGGTCGTGGACTTCGAGCAGGCTCATGACGCCTCGTCTTCCGTCGTACACGAGCGGGCCGCCGGAGGTAGACCGCTCATGCCGCCGACTCCTTGAAGACCGGGAGCTCGGCGCGGATCTGGACGCGCTCCTCCACGGGGATCCAGCAGTGCACGCCGTGGTCCGGGCCTACGGACTCGTGGGCGGGCCAATTGTCGCGGCACTGCTGACGACGGTACGGGCAGCGCGCTGTGAATGGGCAGCCCGGCGGCAACGTGATGAGGTTCGGCGGCTGGCCCTTGATCGGTGTGAGCCGCATCTTCTCCGTCTCGTCGAGCCGTGGCAGCGACGCCAGCAGGCCCCACGTGTACGGGTGGTGAGCGTTGTAGAAGATCTCGTCCACGGGGCCGTACTCCACGGTGCGGCCGCCGTACATGACCATCACCTTGTCCGAGATCTCGGCGATGACCCCGAGGTCGTGGGTGATGAGGATGACCCCGGAGTCGAACTGGGCCTGCATCTCGCGCACCACGTCGATGATCTGCGCCTGGATGGTCACGTCCAGGGCCGTGGTGGGCTCGTCGGCGATGAGGACGTCGGGGTTGCAGCTGATCGCCATGGCGATCATGGCCCGCTGGCGCATGCCGCCTGAGAACTCGAACGGGTACTGGTTGACCCTCTTGTCCGCATCGGGGATGCCGACCCTCGCGAGCAGAGCCGCGGCCATCTGCCAAGCCTCGTTCTTGCCCTTGTCCTGGTGCAGCATGATCGCCTCGGCGATCTGCTTGCCGACCTTCATGACCGGATTGAGACTGGTCATGGGGTCCTGGAAGATCATCGCGATGTCGTTGCCGCGCACCCGGCGCATGTCGGCGTCCGACAGTGTGCGCAGGTCCCTGTCGCCGAGCATGAGCGAGCCGTCGACGACCTTGCCCGGCGGGTCCGGGATCAGCCGCATGAGCGACATCGCGGCGACGGTCTTGCCCGATCCAGACTCGCCGACGATACCGATGGTCTCGCCACGGTCCAGCGTGAAACTCACTCCGTTCACGGCCTTCACGACACCCGCGTGGGTGAAGAAGTGCGTGGACAGGTCCTTGATCGTGAGAAGGCGATCAGCCATGCCTATTCCTTGAGCTTGGGGTCGGTGGCGTCACGCAGGCCGTTGCCGAACGAGATGAAACCGAAGACTGTGGTGACCAGCGCGATGCTCGGGAACAGCAGCCACCACCAGTTGCCGGCGGCAAGGTACTGGACGGAGTCCGAGATCATGAGGCCCCACGACGAGTTCGGCGGCTGGATGCCGATGCCGAGGAAGCTCAGGGCCGCCTCGGTGGCGATGGCGCCGCCGATGGCCATGGCGACGGCCACGTAGACCGGCGCCATGCTGTTGGGGAGCACGTGGCGGAAGATGATGCGCAGGTCGCCCGCGCCCTGGGCGCGCGCGGCCTCGACGTATTCCATGGACTTGACGCTGAGGATCTGGCCGCGCACGACACGCGCGAACGTGGCCCAGCCGAGCACGCCGATGGCGATGAAGACGTTCTGGAACCCCTGGCCGAGCACGCTCATGATGAGCAGCACGAACAGGATGTACGGGAACGCGAAGAAGATGTCGGCGATGCGCATGATGACCGAGTCGACCGCGCCTCCGTAGTACCCCGAGACGGGCCCGAGGAGCAAGCCGATGGTGAGCGCGATGGCGACGGCGATGATGCCGACCAGCATAGCGACACGGGTCGCGACCAGCGTGCGCGAGAGCACGTCGCGGCCGAGGAAGTCGGTGCCGAACGGGTGTGACCACGACGGCGGCGAGCCGAGGCCCTGCGGGCTCAGGTCGTAGTTGACCTCGTTGGGGTCGTAGGGCGCCAGGTAGCCGGCGGAGTCGGGCGGGGTGGTCTCGCCGGCGCGCACGTGCCAATGCGCCTGGTAGAAGACCGACTCCACCACGCCGACGGTGAGGAACACGATGATGATGGTCATGCCGACGAGCGCGAGACGGTTGCGCCTGAGGCGCCGCCACGTGTCGGCCCAAAGGCCGAGCGGCTTGGTCTGCTCCTCGAGAACCTCCTCGGCAACCTCGTCGGTGCGGCGTGCGTCGATGCCTTCGGGCGACGTGACCCACGCCGACCCGTAGGACTCCCTGTCCTCCTGCTTGTGCTCGTCCCAGTCAGGCATTCAGTCCTCAAGGCGGACGCGCGGGTCGACCCAGGCGTAGCCGAGGTCCACGAGCAGGTTGGCGAAGACGAAGAAGAACGTGGCGAACAGGACGCCGCCGGCGATAACGGCGGTGTCACGCTGGCCGATGGCGTGGTAGATCATGAGGCCGATGCCCGGCCGGTTGAACACCGTCTCGGTGATGATGGCGCCGCCGATGAGGGCGCCGAGGTCGATGCCCGCGATGGTCATGACGGGGATGACGGCGTTCTTGAACCCGTGGCCCCAGATGACCCTGCGCTCGCTGAGGCCCTTTGCCCGGGCCGTCCTCACGAAGTCGGACCGGGACACCTCGAGCATGGAGGCGCGCTGCATGTACGAGATGTAGGCCACCTCGATGAGCCCGAGGGTGAGCGCCGGCAGGATGAGCGTCTCGAAGCTCGACCAGCTGGACGGGATGATGCCCAGCACCGTGTCGCCGAAGCCGCCGATGGGTAACCAGTTCAGCTTGAGGCCGAAGATGTACATGGCGAAGTAGCCTAAGCACGAACACCGGGATGCCCCACAGGATCAGCGCTCCCGTGGTGAGCGCCGTGTCCCAGAACGAGTACTGGCGCAGCGCCGAGTACACGCCCAGCGGGATGCCCAGCAGTTCGATGAGGACGGCGGCGACGGCCAGCTGGATGGTGACCGGCGCGGCTTCTTTGATCATGTCCGCGACCGGACGAGCGGTGTACAGCGACTCGCCAAGGTCGCCCTTGAGGAGGGCCTGGACGTACTTGGCGTACTGGACATAGAAGGGCCGGTCGAGGCCGCGCTCGTGGCGAACGAAGGCGATCCGCTCCGGCGTCGCGCCCTTGCCCGCCAGCGCGACGGCCGGATCGCCCGGCACCAGCTTCAGCATTCCGAAGGTGATCAGGGTGACGCCGAACAGCACGATGACGAGCTGGAACAGGCGTCGGATGATATACGCGATCAACTGACTGCTCTCACAGGATGGAACCCCTTGCGCCCGACAAGGCGCAAACGTGTTCAGGATACGGGACGGTCCGCAGCCGGAGCCGCGGACCGTCCCGTGTGTATCGCTGGGTCGAGTTTACTCACCTGCCCCGTGGGGGGCAACCACGCGGTGAAGCTACTTGACCCAGATCTCGTTCATGTTGATGAGCTGGAAGGAGTTATACGTGAACCCACCGATGCGATTGTTGGGGCGCGAGGCGTAACGGTACGTGTAGACCGGGACGACCGGGGCGTCGGCGTAGATGAGCTTCTCGGCCTCGTTGTAGAGGTTGAAGCGCTGCGTCTGGTCCGTCGTGCTCCGGGCTTCCTGGAAGAGCTTGTCGACCTCGGGGTTGCTGTAGAAGCTGTAGCTCCCGTACTTGCCACCCTCGGTCGTGAACAGGTAGATGAAGTTGTCGATCGACGGGTAGTCGGCGATCCAGCCCATGCGAAGGATGGCCGGCGGCTTGTTCTCGCCGACACTGCGTCCAGTAGCTGTTGGTCTCGATGCCGTTGAGCTTGAAGTTGAGCGAGGGCATGGCCTTCTGCCAGCCGGCGACCAGCGCCTGGGCGATCTTGTCGTGACCGGCGCCCGAGTTGAACCAGTACGGGATCTCCGACGGCACCTTGCCGCCCATCTTGTCGAGCTCGGCCTGCGCCTTGGTCGGGTCCGTGGCGTACGGGTTGAGGCCCGCCTTGTAGCCCGGGATGGTGACCGGCACGATGGAGTCGGACGGGATGGAGATGCCCTCGTTCACGACGTTGCTGACGGCCTCGCGGTCGGCGGCCAGGTTGAGGGCCGCACGGATCGGGAGGTTGGCGTCGCCGCCGAGGAGCGGCTTGTTCATCGCGATGCTGAGGAAGTACACCGTAGTCGCAGGGTAGGCCTTGACCGTCCAGGTACCGTCCTTGGTGCTCGGGTTGTTCTGCGCCGCGCGGAAGTTGCCGCGTTGGGATGTTGGAATAGTCGATGTCGCCCTTCTGGAAGGCGAGATACTCAGTGTCGACGTCGACGAAGATCGGCATGTTGATGGTGTCGACCCAGCCGGGCGCGGAGGAGTTACCCGAGGAGTCCTGGTGTTCCAGTAGTTCGGGTCCTTGACCAGGGTGATGCTCTGGTTGTGCTTCCACTCCTGGACCATGTACGGGCCCGTGCCGACCGGCTTGTCGAAGAACGCCTTGCGGCCGATCTTCTCGGCGTAGTCGACGGGGAACACGTGCGTGATGGGGTGCACCAGCGTCGCCGGGAAGTCGGCGAACGGGTACTGCAGCGTGACCTCGAGGGTGTACTTGTCGAGCGCCTTGACCCCGCTGATGGTCTGGCCGCCAGCGTACCCGGTGTTGGGGTCCATGCCCTTGATGGGCGCGATGATGTAGGTGGTCGCAGACTCGTTCTTGGCCTGGGCGTTGTAGTTCCAGGAGTCGACGAAGTCCTGCGCCGTCACTTCACGGCTGACGGGCGCCTGGAACATGACGCCCTGCTTGATCGTGAAGGTGAAGACGGTGCCGTCCGCGTTGACCTCGGTCTTCTCGGCGAGGTCCGGCACGGCGGCCGTGGTGCCGTCGGGCTGCAGCTGGAGCACGTAGAGGCCCTGGAACACCTGGTGCTCCACGTTGGCGCCCTCGGACTCCTGCGTGTTGAGCGGCTCGATGCTGATGGGCTCCGCACCGAGCGGGAAGTTGTACGTGCCGCCCGCTTTGGGCTCGCCGCGCAGCACTCGGGCTGCTGCTGCTGGACGAACTGCTACTGCCGCATGCGGCCAGCAGCATCGCGGCGACGATGAGGATCGCGGCCACGATAAGCAGGCCGCGCCACCTCCTCACAGGGTTCTTCACGGTGACCTCCTTGATGACTGACATGCCAGACTCCCCCCGGAGTCCTCTTTCTCTGGCCGCCTCGCCCTCTGCGAAAACGGCGGCCGGCAACACCTCTTCGACGCACCTCCCCCTACCTTCGTGGCACTGTGCCGTCCCCAGCGCCAGCTTGTCAACTTTACTCCACTATGCAACGTGGCGCAGTCGACGCCTCACTCCAGCCACAGCGCAGACATCTCCGTGAGGCCCATGGGATCGACCTGGAACCCGTGCAACCGCTCGCCCATCGCGCGGAAGTAGCGATACGAGTACAGCGGGATCGCCGGCATGTCCGTGAGGATGAGCTTCTCCGCCTGCGCGTACAGGTTCTGGCGCTGCTGGGCGTCCGTGGTGGCCCGCGCCTTCTGCAGCAGGTCGTCCACGCCCTTGTTGGAGTAGAAGGTGTAGCTGCCCGTGCGCGACTGGTCCGACTGGAACAGCGGGTAGAGGAACGCGTCCATGGCGGGGTAGTCCGCGATCCAGGCCACACGGAAGAGCTGGCTGCCGCTCCCGTGGTTGCCGCGCGACAGCTTGTCGACGTAGGTGCCCCACTCGTACTCGCTCGGCGCGACCGTGATGCCCGCCTGGCCCCAGCCGGTCACGAGCGCCTCGGCGATGGTGCGGTGGTCCTCGTTGACGTCGTACCAGTAGTTGAGCGTGGGGATGGAGCCCAGCGCCGTGACCCCGGTGGCGGCGGCAGCCGCGTCGAAGGGATAGGGGTTCTGGGCGTCCTTGTGGCCGGGGATGCCGGGCGGCACGTAGGCGGCGACCGGCGCGGCCACGGCCGCGCCCACGTCGTCGACCACGGCCTGCGCGTCGGCCGACTGGCTGAGCGCCTTGCGCAGCTCCAGGGTCGACCCGAGGGTGGGGTCGGTCATGTTGATGCCGACGAAGTACAGCGCCGCCGCCGGCCACGAGCCGGTGGTCCACTGCGTCGCCGCCGGCGAACCGCTCGCGGAGGCGGACGGGTCCAGGGCTCGCGGTGGCGGCCGCCAGTTCGGAGGACGGGACCTGCGAGCAGTCCAGCCCGCCCTCCTGGAAGTCGGCCCACATGGCCTCGACGTCCTCGTAGATGGGCAGCTCGACACCGTCCACGTAGCCGGCGCGCTCCTTGTCCCAGTAGGCGGAGTTGCGAGTGAGCACGATCTCCTTGTCGTGCTTCCAGAGCGCGACCGAGAACGGGCCGGTGCCGACGGGCTTCTTGGCGTAGGCCTTGTCCCCCACCTCGTCGATGTAGTCGACCGGCGTGACCGCGGCCACCGGGTGGCCGAGCGTGGCCGGGAAGTCGGCGAACGGGTAGCGCAGGGTGACCTGCAGCGTCTGGTCGTCGAGCGCCTCGACGCCGGTGAGCCCCTGCGCCGGATCGGTCTGGTAGCCCCGGTCGTCGCAGCCCTCGACCGGCGCCAGGATGTAGGCGACGTAGGATTGGTTGTCGGGGTCGGTGACCCGCGTCCAGGAGTCGACGAAGTCCTGCGCCGTGACCGGCCGGCTGACCGGCGCCTGGAACGTGACGCCCGGGCGCAGGTGGAAGATCCACGTCTGCGCGTCCTTGGACTCCCACGACTCGGCGATGCCGGGTGCGGTGGTGAGCACGCCGTCGTCGAGTTGCCAGCGCGTGAGGCCCTCGAACACCTGGTGCGCCACCTGGAGGCCGGAGGAGTCCTGGGCGTCGAGCGGCTCGATGGAGACGGGCTCACCGGGAAGCGGGTAGACGAACGTGCCGCCCGGCTTGGGGGTGCCCTTGTCGGCGGCCGGCGTGGCGTCGCCGCCGCCACCGCCACCGCAGGCGGCGAGGGACGCCGCCCCCGCGAGGAGGAGGGCGGCGATCAGGAAGAACGCGAAGAGCTTCGGAACGCTGCTCTTGGCTGGCGTCAGCCCAGTCTCCAGATGAGGACGAACGTGTTCAGGAAGAACAGCACGCCGGCGATGATGGTGTACCGCGTGAGGTTCTTCTCCATGACGCTTGCGGACGAAGCGAACGAGAAGCCGGTGACGCTGGCCATGCCGGCGTCCTTGCCCGAGTGCAGCAGGATGAGCACGATGACGAGGATGGCGAGCACGAGCTGGATGGCGACGAGGATGGCGTTGAGCAAGTCTGTTCTCCCCACTGAAGGCGGACGTGGACGCGAGCGAGCATATCACTGTCGTGCGCCTCTGCGGCGCGCCCGACGATGAGCGGCCACGGTGTTCATTCTTGCACCCGCCCGAGCCCGTGCCAAACGCCGGAGGCGCGGCGCGGCGCACCCGCAGGACGCCCGGCACCGCCGGCGACGCGCTCAGGAGGCGGGTTCGAGCAGGTCCCGGCCGGTCATCTCCGGCGGCTGCTCCACGCCCAGCAGGCGGAGGATGGTGGGCGCGAGGTCGCAGAGCCTGCCGCCCTCGCGCACGCGCTCGCCGGGCACGGTGGCCACGAAGGGCACCAGGTTGGTGCTGTGCGCGGTGTTGGGGCTGCCGTCCGGCTCGAGCATGTGGTCGGAGTTGCCGTGGTCGGCGGTGACGAGGCAGACCCCGCCCCTGGCCAGCACGGCGTCGACGACCCTGCCGAGGCACGCGTCGACGGTCTCGACGGCCCGGACGGCCGCGGGGATCACGCCGGTGTGGCCGACCATGTCGGCGTTCGCGTAGTTGACCACCACGAAGTCGAACCGGTCCGCCTCGACGCGCGCCACGAGCTCGTCGGTGACGCCCACGGCGCTCATCTCAGGCTTGTGGTCGTAGGTGGGCACGTCGCGCGGGCTGGGGACGAGCACGCGCTCCTCCCCCTCGACCTCCTTCTCGACGCCGCCGTTGAAGAAGAACGTGACGTGCGCGTACTTCTCCGTCTCCGCGATGTGCAGCTGCGTGAGCCCGTGCTCGGCCAGCACGTCGGACAGCACGTGCCGCGGGTGGTCCGGCGGGAACGCGACCGGCAGCGGGAACTCCTTCTTGTACTGCGTCATGGTGACGAAGTCGACGGCCGGCGGGTGGGCGCCGCGATCGAAGCCGGTGAACTCGTGCTCGGTGAAGGCGCGCGTCAGTTCGCGCGCCCTGTCCGGGCGGAAGTTGAAGAAGATGCAGACGTCGCCGTTCCGCACGCGGGAGTCGAACTCGGGGGCGACGATGGTGGGCCGTACGAACTCGTCGGTCTCTCCGCGCGCGTAGGCCGCGTCGACGGCCGCTGGGGCGGTGGCCGCGAAGAAGCCCTCCCCGTACGCGAGCGCGTCGTAGGCGAGCTTGACCCGGTCCCAACGGGTATCGCGGTCCATGGCGTAGTAGCGGCCGCTCACGACACCGAAGCGGCCGACGCCGAGGCGGTCCATGGCCTCCTGCACGGTGGCCAGGTACCCCTTGGCGCTCTGCGGCAGCGTGTCGCGGCCGTCGAGGAACGCGTGGACGACCACGTCCGTGACCTTCTGCCGCGCGGCCAGATCGAGGCAGGCGGCGAGGTGGCCCATGTCGCTGTGCACGCCTCCTTCGGAGATCAGACCCATCAGATGGAGCTTGGTCTGGCGCCCGGCGGCCTTGTCGCAGGCCTGCTTGAGCACCTGGTTCTCGAAGAAGCTGCCGTCCTCGATGGCCAGGTTGATGCGCGTGAGGTCCTGGTACACCACGCGGCCGGCGCCGATGTTGAGGTGGCCGACCTCGGAGTTGCCCATCTGGCCCGGCGGCAGTCCCACAGCCGGGCCGGATGCGTCGAGCACGCCGTGCGGGTAGTCGGCGAAGAGCCGGTCGAAGACCGGCGTCTCCGCGAGGCTCACGGCGTTGTCCGGGCCGGGCGGGGCGACGCCCCAGCCGTCCATCACGATGAGGACGACCGGACGGTACGTCGCCCCATCCCGGCCCGGATGGGTCACGATGCTTCCGTGAACTTGACGATGCGGCTGAAGCCCTGCGGGTCCAGACTGGCGCCGCCGACCAGGACGCCGTCGATGTCCGGCTGCGACATGAGCGTGTCGATGTTGTCGGGCTTGACGCTGCCGCCGTACAGGATGCGCACGCCGTCGGCGGCGTCGCCGAAGCGCTCGCGGATGCGGGCGCGGCAGAACGCCACCGTCTCCTGCGCCTGCTCCGGGGTGGCCGTGACGCCGGTGCCGATGGCCCAGATGGGCTCGTAGGCGACCGCGACGTTGGCCAGCTCGGCGACGTCGATCTCGGCGAGGTCGGCGTCGAGCTGGCCGCCGACCTTGCTCTCCGTCTTGCCGCCCTCACGCTCCTCGAGCGTCTCGCCGCAGCACAGGATGGGCCGCAGGCCGGCGTCGAGCGCCGCGCGGACCTTCTTGGCCAGGTCGGCGTCGTTCTCGTTGTAGTACTGACGCCGCTCGGAGTGGCCGAGGATCACGTAGGGCACGCCGAGCTCGGCCAGCATGGCCGGCGCGGTCTCACCGGTGAAGGCGCCTTCGGCCGCGTAGTGCATGGTCTGGGCGCCGACCTTGATCTGGGTATCGACCACGCACCCCAGCGCGGTGGGCAGGTCGACGGTCGGCGGGCAGATGAGGACGTCGCGGTCCTCCACCCCGGCCACCAGCGTCCGGAAGGCGGTGAAGAAGTCCTTGGTCTGGGTGGGGGTCTTGTACATCTTCCAGTTGCCGGCCATGAGCGGCCGGCGTCCCGCCGGGGTGGCAGCACGGGGTCTTGTCCATGAGCGCCTCCACGCCGGGCAGGGCCCGGCCCTCCAGGAATTCCATGGAGGCCCCGCCGCCCGTGGACACGTGGGTGAGGCGGCCCTCCAGGCCGAACGTGCGCACCGCCGAGACGGTGTCTCCACCGCCGGCCACCGTGACGGCGGCCGCGGCGGCGATGGCCTCGCCGACGGCCTTGGTGCCGGCGGCGAACTCGGCGATCTCGAACAGGCCCATGGGGCCGTTCCAGTAGATGGTGCCGGCGCCGCGGAGCTGGTGCACGAACTCGGCCGTGGTCTGCGGCCCGATGTCGAGCGCCATCTCGTCCGCGGCGATGCCGTCGGCCGGCGCGACACGCGCCGGCGCGCCCGCGACGGCCTCCCTGGCCGCGACCACGTCGGTCGGGACGATGAGGCGGCCGCGAGCCGTGCCGGCCTCGGCGAGGATGTCGCGCGCCACGCCCACCTCGTCGCCGGCGCCCTTGGACGCGCCGACCTCGTAGCCCTTGGCGGCGAGGAACGCGTTGGCCATGGCGCCGCCGATGAGCACCGTGTCGGCGACGGTGAGCATGTGGCGGATGACGCCGATCTTGTCCGAGACCTTGAGGCCGCCCAGCACCACGACGAACGGCCGCGCGGGGTCCTTGAGGAGGCGCCCGAGCACCTCGAGCTCCTTGGTCATCAGCAGGCCGGAGACGGAGGGCAGGTAGTGCGTGACGCCCTCCGTGGACGCGTGCGCGCGGTGCGCCGTGCCGAACGCGTCGTTGACGTACACGTCGCCGAGCTCGGCGAGCTTGCGCGCGAACGCGTCGTCGTTGCCGGTCTCCTCCGCGTGGAAGCGGAGGTTCTCGAGCAGGAGCACGTCGCCCGGCTCGAGCGCGGACGCCGCCTGCACGGCCGCGGGGCCGACACAGTCGTCCGCGGTGGCCACCGGGCGGCCGAGCAGCTCGGCGAGGCGCACGGCCACAGGAGCCATGCGCAATTCGTCCACCACCTGCCCCTTGGGGCGGCCGAGGTGGGACATGAGCACGACCGAGCAGCCCTGGTCGAGCAGGTACTGGATGGTGGGCAGGGCGGCGCGAACGCGCGTGTCGTCGACCACGCGGCCGCTCTCGAGCGGCACGTTGAAGTCGACGCGCACGAGCACGCGCTTGCCCGCCAGCGGAGTGTCGGTGAGCGAGCGCTTCATGGAGTCAGCCTCCCGGAGAGGGTAGGTGTCAGAGGACCCTCTGGACGAGGTCGACCAGGCGGCACGAGTAGCCCCACTCGTTGTCGTACCAGCTCACGACCTTGACGAGCTTGCCTTTGGCCATGGTGAGCGCAGGGTCGAAGATCGAGGAGTGGCTGTTGCCGACGATGTCGATGCTGACGATGGGGTCTTCCTGATACTGCAGGATGCCCTTCATCGGACCGCTCTCGGACGCCGCCTTCATCGCCGCGTTGACCTCTTCGGGCGTGACTTCCGTCTTGAGCTCGGCGACGAGGTCGGTGGCCGAGCCGTCCGGCGTCGGCACGCGCAGGGCGAAGCCATCCAGCTTGCCCTCGAGCTCGGGGATGACGAGCGCGACGGCGCGGGCGGCGCCGGTGGTCGTCGGGATGATGCTGAGCGCGGCGGCGCGGGCGCGGCGCAGGTCCTTGTGCGGGAAGTCGAGGACCTTCTGGTCGCCCGTGTAGGCGTGGATGGTGGTCATGAAGCCCTTCTCCACACCGAAGTTGTCGACCAGGACCTTGGCCATCGGCGCCAGGCAGTTGGTGGTGCAGCTCGCGTTGCTGATGACGTCGTGGGCGGCCTTGTCGTAGGTCTCGTCGTTGACGCCGATCACGATGGTCGCGTCGGCGCCCTTGGCCGGCGCGGAGATGATGACCTTCTGGGCGCCGGCCTCGAGGTGCAGGGCGGCCTTGGCGCGCTCGGTGAAGCGGCCGGTGGACTCGATGACGACGTCGGCGCCGAGGTCGCGCCAGGGGAGCTTGGCGGGGTCGGACTCGGCGGTGACGCGGACGCGCTTGCCGTCGATGACCAGCGCGTCCTCCTCGACCTCGACGGTGCCCTGGTACAGACCGTGCACCGAGTCGTACTTGAACAGGTGACCGAGGGTCTTCGAGTCGGTCAAGTCGTTGATGCCGACGAACTCTACGTCTGCGCCCTGCCGCTGAGCGGCACGGATGACGAGGCGGCCGATGCGGCCGAAGCCGTTGATTCCAACGCGCACGGTCATTGCGTCCTCCCGATCGTTTTGACGGACAGCTTACCAGAGGGGGGTGTCCGATACAGAAGAATATTGTTCACTTTTGCGCGACTCGCGACAAGTGGATGCCGAAGCCGATGAGACGCACCGCACAGCCTCGCGGAGGCTGCTCCGGAGCCGGCTCTCAGGGGGCGGGCCGGAGCGGCGGCTGCGATGTCGTGGGAATGCGCCCGACGAAGATATTGCCCGTCCGGCCGTCGATGGACACCCAGTCGCCGACGGCGACCTCGTGGCCGCCGAGCCGCACGGTGCCGGTCTTCTCCGACACCTCGAGGTCGACGCACTCCACCACCGCCGTCTTGCCGAGGCGCTTGGCGGTGACGGCGGCGTGCGACGTGGTGCCGCCGCGGGCGGTGAGGATGCCGCTGACCCGGGTGATCATGGCGATGTCCTCGGGCACCGTGTCCGGGCGCAGGAGCACGATGTTCTCCTCCGGCGCCTCGGCCAGCAGCCGGTCGATCTGCTCGGCGTTGACGGCGGCGCGCCCGGAGTAGGCCCCGCCGGCCACGCCCATGCCCACCGCGACCGGCGGCCCGTAGTTGGGCGACGTGGTGTCGAAGTAGGCGGCGTCGCGCGTCTGCTCCTGCACCGCCGAGCGCTTCTGGAGGATGTAGAGGTCCGACGCCCTCGGCGACTCGAACGTGAACTCGATCTCCTGCGGGTCGAACTCGCGCTCGCTCACCAGGTCGCGCGCGACCTCCAGCAGCTTGTCGTAGATCTCCGGGAAGTCGCGCTCGAGCGAGTGCTCGGTGCCCCGGTACGTGAGGCTGCCGAGCCGCTGGGCCTCGGAGATCGGCCAGGGGAACACGAGGCCGCCCACGAGGTCCTCGCCCTGGCTGCGCACGGCGAAGTCGCCGAACAGGCGCACCTGGCGGCTGTGCGGCTCCAGCGGGTTGTTGGTGAACGTGACGCCGGAGCCGGACTCACGGCTGAGGTTGCCGTAGACCATGCGCTGCACCACCACCGCCGTGCCCCACTCCTCGGCCACGCCGAGGTACTGGCGGTAGACGCGCGCCGGCGCGGAGTCCCACGACTCGAGCACCTTGCGCATGCACGCGACCACCTGCGCGAACGGCTCGTCGACGAACACCACACCGTGGTCGCGGGCGCGAGCCTTGTAGGCGAAGGCGATCTCGCGCATCTGATCGCCCGTGAAGTCGAGCTTCTGCCCTACCCCGTAGCGCGACTTGTACTCGGTCATGATGGTGTCGAAGAAGTCGCGGTCGATGCCGTAGGACATGGCCCACGACTGCAGGAAGCGGCGGTAGCTGTCCCATGCGGCCCACGAGGTCTCCGGGCGACTGGCGAACGCCTCGACAAGCTGGTCGTTGAGGCCGACGTTGACGAACGTGGTCATGAGGCCCGGCATCGAGATCGCCGCGCCGGAACGGATGGAGAGCAGCAGCAGCCGGCGCGGGTCGCCGAGGCGCAGGCCGATCTGGCGCTCGAGCGCCGCGACAGCTTCGCGGAGGCGGCTGATGGTGTCGTCGTAGAGTGGCGGGTACGACATGGCCGGCATGGCGCCGAAGAGCTCGGTGCTGAGGACGAAGCCCTCCGGCACCCGGTGCCCGTAGGCGGTCATCTGCTTGAGCCCCAGGCCCTTGAAGCCGAGCGTGGTCTGGTCGTCGGTGCCGGGCTTGTGCTTGTGGATGGGCGAGACGAGGCGCTCCGGGTCGTAGTTCATCATGCGCGTGAGCCCCCGGCTGTCCAGGCGCCCGTGCAGCATGGACAGCTGACGGAGCGCGGCGGCCACGTAGCGATCCAGTTCCTGCAGGCCCAGGCCGGAGACGAGCACCTCGCGGAGCACCAGCTCGGCGACGGCGTCCACGGAGAGCCCGCGCGCCTCGCACTGGCGCGGGTCGTTGACGAGCACCGCGTGCAGCACCTGCTCGTGGCTGAGCACCGAGGTCGACGAGAGCTCGGTGACGCTGTTCATGAGGAACTGGAAGACGTTCTGGTACTGGCGGAAGGTGAAGTTGCGGAGCGCGAAGCTCGCCTCCAGCATGGCGAGGTTCGCGCCGAGCGCGCGCGAGTCGACGCCGTCGACGGCGAGCGCGCGCTCGAAGCGCCGCAGGGCGTTGGCCATGCGGCGCAGGGACGCACGCGTGACGTACAGCTCGATGCCCTCGGCGACCAGGTCGTCGAGCAGCCGCGCGACGAGGTTCTCCACCCGGAAGCTCAGCCCCAAGGCGTCGAACCGGGGCTCGCTGTAGTTGCCGTAGATGGAGGGGATGCCGGCCGCGATGTGGCGCTTCTGGTAGATGTTCTCCGTGGCCGCGGACGCGCCGCGGCTGAGGATGACGGCCTTGAGCTGCTCGAGCACGGTGAGGGCGGCGTCGAGCAGCGCGTCGCGGGTGCGCTGCGCCGGCCGGGCCTGCCAGCGGGCCAGCGCCTGCTCGAACCGGTGACGGGTGCGGCCGTCCAGCCCGAGGTGGCGCGCGACGGCCGTGCCGACGTCGTCGGCGGCCAGTGAGTACTTGCGCGCGAGCAGCTGGTGCGTGCGGACGAGCAGGGCCACGCGCCGGCGCGCCACGGCGACGGCGGATCGCGCGTCGTCCCCGTCCCGCGACAGGCCGAGGCGCTCCGCCAGCCGCTCCGGCGACAGCGCGATGAGCTCGTCGAGCACGCCGCCGCGGGCGGTGGGACGCGCTTCACTCGCCAGCGCCACGAGCGCCTCGTGCGGGCCCTCCGCCCAGCTGCGCTCGGCGCGCACCGCGGCGAGCGTGTTTGCCGAGACGAAAGGCTCGAGGCCGGACGCATCCAGGGTGAGCCAGTAGTCGAGCACCGCCCGGCTGAACGCGATGAGCCGGTTGGACGACTCCGCGTGCACCTGCTTGCGCAGGAAGTGCATGAGCGTGTCGCGCCGGCCGCAGATCTCGTCGATGCGCGTCGACACGGCTCGCAGTTCGCCCTCGGCCCCCACCTCGTTGAAGTACACCGGAAGCGTGCGCAGCAGCTGTTTGGCGACGAAGTAGATGGGCTTGATGTCGGCCTCGAGGAACCGCGTGACGTCGCGCTGGAACAGGTCGGTGTCGGCGATGAAGACCCCGCCCAGCTTGAGCTGCACGTTGAGCGCCGCCGCCAGCCGCTCGAACAGCGCCGGGTTGGACTCGATGATGTGCATCCAGCAGCGGATCTTGGGCAGGTGGTACGGGTTGACCACCGTCTCCCACTCGTCGGTAGCGCCGTGGATGTCGGGGTACTGGAACTTCCAGTAGAGGATGTCCTCGATGAGGTGGTCGGCGGCCTTGACGTTGCCGGCCTCACCGATGGCGACCCCGATGGCCTCGTAGCAGGCGAAGCGAGTGAGCAGGAACTCGTTGTCGCGGCCGCGGAAGAACGCCGTGAGCCGCGAGAGGATCTTGATGGCGTCGGTGTGCCGGTCCGGCCGCATCATCTGCTTGACCACGCCGAGGAGGTCCTGCATGACCTCCTTCTGGCGGTAGCCGAGCGTCTCGTCCTTGAGGAAGAAGAGGCAGACGGCGAACCGGTCCTCGACGTCGTCGACGCGGAACAGCGCGTCCGTGGCCTCGCCGACCACCGTGGAGAACAGCGGGAACGAGGGCGTGAGCAGCTTGTCGTCCGGCGCCTGCTTCAGCGCCTGGAACAGGGTCGAGAGGCGCGCCCCGGTGAGGAACGCGAAGTGACCGGCCACGGCGCCGGGGTCGGTGAGGTGCTCGCCCTGCGAGAGTGACCACGCGGGCACGTCCAGGTGGTCGCGCACGCGCTCGTAGCCCGCGGCGAGCATCGCCCGGTACAGCTCGAGATAGGCCGCCGCCAGCGCCGGACGGGCGGCGGCTCGCTCTACGAGGTTGCGCACGAGCGTGTCGCGCTCGAGGAACGCCGGCGCGCGCTCCGCCAGGAGCCGGCCGAGCGCGCCGGCCAGGCCCTCGAGCGCCTCGTCGTACTCTTCCGGGTGGTGGCCGGCCAGCACGTCCGACGACCACGTGAGCAGCGCCCGCAGCAGCAGCGAGAACTGGTCGGCGGTGATGCCGGACTCGAGGAGCCCCACGGCGAGCTCGGCGAGCAGGCCGAACAGCTCCGCCCTGCGCTCCGAGCGCTCGAAGTACGACCAGTTGCGCAGCAGTGTGGTCTGGAACCCGTCGACCAGCGCCTCGGCGTTGCGGAACGTGTGGAAGTACTCCCCCATGGTGTCCGCGAGTGCGGAGCGCACGCCGTGCAGGCCGTCGACCGCCTCGAGCAGGGGCAGGTACCGGTCGGGGATGACGACCTCTTGCGCCGTGTTCGCGAGGTTGGCGCGGAGCGCCTCGGAGTCGAACGGTATGGGCCTGGTCTTCACGTCCCCGATGATACCCGACGCCGCCCCCTCCCCCGATCCGGCCTCGCCGGGTAGGATCTGCGTCCGGACTCGCGAGAGATTCGCGGCGGAGCCCGGCGCCCGGACAATCGACGAAGAGGAATTGAGCGGGTGCCGGTCCGGAGAACCGGCGGCACCCGGACAGGCGAGCGGCGCGGAGGGGCCCGTACGACGGGGAGGTCCGCGCCGCGACAGGAGGTACGGCTCACATGGCCGCACAGCGCACCCTCGGCATCAACGGCATCGGCAGGATCGGCAAGCTCACCCTGTGGCACCACCTGGGCCGCGACGACTTCGACAGGTTCGTCGTCAACACCGGCCGGCAGGTCGGCACCTCGCTCGACTCGGTCGTCCAGTACCTCTCCAAGGATTCCACCTACGGACCGCTGCACCGGTTCCTCTTCGGCAGGTCGGGCACGCGCGACATGAGCGTCGTCGACGAGGAGAAGGGCATCATCAGCGCCTACGGCAAGGAGATCGTGATCCTGCGTGAGGCGCGCAACCCCAAGGACATCCCGTGGCGCGAGCACGGCGTAGCCCTCGTGGTGGACGCAACGGGCACGTTCCGCGACCCGCACGCCGACGCCGACTCGCCGCGCGGCGCTCTCCGCGGCCACCTGGCCGCCGGCGCCGTCGTGGTCGTCCAGAGCTCGCCGTTCAAGAGCAAGAACAAGGGACAGCCGCTGCCCCACGACGCGGCGATCCTCGTCCACGGCATCAACGACTACGAGTTCGACCCGGCGCGGCACACGCTGGTGTCGGCCGCGTCCTGCACGACGACCGCGCTGGCGCACATGATCCGCCCGCTGCTCGACCGCGACCTCACCAAGGACATGATCACCGCCGGCATGAGCACCATCCACGCGGTGACCAACTCGCAGCCCGTGCTCGACTCGGTGCCCAAGGCGGGCGCCACCGACCTGCGCAAGACTCGCGGCGCGATCGGCAATCTGGTGCTCACGTCGACCAACGCCGCCGCGGCGCTGGAGCAGGTCATGCCCGAGATCGGCACCATCGGGTTCATGGGCGACTCGGTGCGCGTGCCGACGCAGAGCGTCAGCCTCATCATCCTGAACGTGACGTTCCAGAGCGAGACGCTGCCCGACGGGTCGGTGTCGGTGGAGCGCGACGCGATCAACGCCATCTACGAGGACGCGGCTACGGGCGAAGCCAGGGGCCTGCTCAAGTACACCGACGAGCAGAACGTCTCCGCCGACATGCTCGGCGAGGACGCGGCGGTGGTCATCGAAGGCGCCGAGACGCACACGCGCACCGGGTTCATGAACCTCAAGGTGCCGCCGTGCGAGCCGGCCGCCGGTCAGGTGGCGCCGGACGTGGTGCGCGTGCCGCTCACCCACGTCAAGGTGTTCGGCTGGTACGACAACGAGATGGGCAGCTACACGTACCGGCTGGGCGAGCTGACGATCAGGGCCGCGCGCAGCATGTGACGCGGCTCAGGTGGCCGCCTCGCCCGCCAGGGCGACGAGCCGGCGCAGGCGGTGGTTGAGGGCCGACCGGCCGAGTGGAGGGTCGGTCAGCTCCGCCAGCTCCGCGAGGCTCAGGTAGGGATACTCCACGCGCAGCTCCGCGACGTCGCGGAGCTGCGCCGGCAGGTCGTTCCACTCCGGCGACTCCATGAGCTCGCTGAGCAGTACCGCCTGGCGCGCGCCGGCCGAAGCCGCCCTGCGCGCGTTGGCGGCGTCGCAGTTGGCGAGCCGGTTGGCGCTCTCCCGCACCGTGCCGAGCACCGCGTGCTCCTCCCAGCGCAGGCGCGAGTCGTGGGCGCCGAGGATCGCCAGGAGGTCGGCGGCCGTCTGGCCGCGCTTCGTGTAGCAGGCCACGTTGCGCTCGCGCGACGTGAGCGAGAACGGCAGCTCCAGTCGCGCGAGCAGCCGCTGGACCTGCTCGGCGAAGTCCTCGTCCTCCACCGTGAACTCCACGTGGACCGGCGCGCCCGGCGCGGACGTGGAACCGCAGCCGATGAACAGGCCGCGGAGGAACGCCACGAGGCAGCAGTGCCGCTCGACGAGCCGCCGCGGGACCCTCATCTGGACGGCGAGCTCGTCGGAGAGCACGCCGACCTCGTTCAGCACCTGCAGGCTGCGGCCCTCGTCACCCAGCAGGACCTCGTAGCGCAGCCCGTGAGGCGCGCTCTCCACGGTGCGGAGCTGGGCCTCGACCTGCAGGGGCTTGAGCAGCGCCAGCACGTGGCGGGCCAGCGCCGGGTGCGCCACGGAGATGCGCACCCCGAAGTGGCCGCCGGAGCTGAGCTCGAACGTGCCGGCGCCGAACAGCAGGCCGGAGAGCTGCGCCCGGCGGCAGTGGTCGGCGCCGGGCGGGACGGTGACGAGCTCGAGCTTGACTTCGCGCGTGAAGTGCACGGCTACCTCACGAGGCGCAGGAGCGCCTGCGCCAGGCGCTCGGAGTCGTGGCGCACCACGTCGCTCTCCGCGGCGATCGGGGCGCGGACGATCCTGACGCCGAGCGCTTTGAGCCGGTCGTCGTCGACCAGCACGGGCGCCGCGCCGAAGCGCTCGTAGCTGCGCCGCATGGCGTCGGACACCGGCCGGTCGTTCACGAGGATCGCGTCGATGGTGCCGGCCAGCCCGTGGCGGTGTAGCGCGTCGAGGTGGTCGCCGGCGGTGTAGCCGTCCGTCTCCCCGCTCTGGGTCATGACGTTGCACACGTAGACCACCCAGGCGCGCGTCTCGGCCAGTGCCTCGCGCACCTCGGGCACCAGCGCGTTGGGGAGGACGCTGGTGTAGAGGCTGCCCGGGCCGAGGACGACGAGGTCGGCCCGGGCGATGGCGGCGACCGCCTGCGGCACGCCGCGCGGAGCCTCCGGTGTGAGCCACACACGGCGCGGCAGGCGCTCGGCCGCGGTGATGCTGCTCTCGCCGCTCACCCGGTCGCCGCCCTCGAGCTGGGCGTGCAGCACCACGTCGTCGAGCGTGGACGGCAACACGCGGCCGCGCACCTTGAGCACGTGCGTAGCCTCTCGCACGGCGTGGTCGAAGTCGCCTGTGACCTCGGCCAGCGCGGTGATGAACAGGTTGCCGAAGCTGTGCCCCTGCAAGCCGCCGTCCGCGGGGAACCGGTACTTGAACAGCTGGCTCATCATCGACTCGTCGTCGGCCAGGGCGACCAGGCAGTTGCGCAGGTCGCCGGGAGGAGGCATGCCCATGTCCCGGCGCAGCATCCCGGAGCTGCCGCCGTCGTCCGCCATGGTCACCACGGCGGTGAGGTTGCTCGTGTGCGTCTTGAGCCCGCGGAGCAGCGCGGCGAGGCCGTTGCCGCCGCCGACCGCCACCACGCGCGGCCCCCGCGAGAGCCGGCTGGCCGCGCGGATCTCGCTCGCCGACTCGGGCGTCGTGCGCTGGAACAGCCACACGCGACGAGCGCCGTACAGCAGCGCGAACAGGCCGACGGCGAACCCGTCCACGGACAGCAGGAGCGCCGCCCAGTGCCGGTTCTCGAGCCAGCCCATGCCGAGGCCTCGCATGAGCTGGGGCGACCACAGCACCCCGATGCCGAACAACACCGAGTACACCAGCAGCACGCCGCCGGCGAACGCGAGGAGGATCCAGCGTTTGAGCCCCAGTCCGGGGGCGAGCCACTCCAGCGACCGCTTCATGGTTGTGTCAGGACCTAGTCCCTGGTGAGGTCCCGGTGGCGGACCACCGTGTAGTAGCCCTGCATCTCGTACCGCTTGCCGATGAGCTCCGCGATGGCCACTGAGCGGTGGCGACCGCCGGTGCACCCCACGCCGATGGTGAGGTGCGCCTTGCCCTCCGCCGCGTACCGCGGGAACAGGAAGTCGAGCAGCGGGAACAGGCGCTCGAGGTACTCGCTGGTGCCCGGCGACTCCATGACGAAGCCGCTCACCTCGTCGTCGAGCCCGGTCAAGGGCCGCAGGCGCAGGTCGTAGTGCGGGTTGGGCAGGAAGCGGACGTCGAACAGCAGGTCGGCGTCGATGGGGATGCCGTACTTGTAGCCGAACGACACCACGGCGAAGACGATGTTGGTGCGGCGCGTGTGCTGGATGAGGTCCTCGTTGAGGCGCGCCTTGAGCTGGTGGATGGAGATGTCGCTGGTGTCGATGATGAGCGTGGCGCGCTCGCGCAGGCCGGCGAGCAGCCGCCGCTCCTCGCGGATGCCGTCGACGACCGTGCCGCCGCCGGCCAGCGGGTGACGGCGGCGCGTCTCCTTGAAGCGGCGGACCAGCGCCTCGGTGGACGCCTCGAGGAACACGAGCGTGTATTCCACGCCGCGCTCGTGCAGTTCGTCGAGCAGCTGCTCGAGGCGGCCGAAGTACTCGCCGCCGCGCACGTCGCTGACGACGGCCACCCGGTCGACCTTGCTGCCCTCGCGGCGGAACAGGTCGACCAGCGTGGGCACCAGCTCCGGCGGCAGGTTGTCGACGCAGAACCAGCCGGCGTCCTCGAACGAGTCCATGGCCTGCGACTTGCCGGCCCCGGACAGGCCCGTGATGATCACGAACTGCAGCGCCTCCGTCACCTCACCCTCCCATCGACCACGTTCACGCCCTCGAGCGCCAGCAGGCGCTCCTTCCAGGCCGGGTCGTCGCCGTAGGAGCCGAGCCGGCCGTCGTTCTTGATGACCCGGTGGCACGGCAGGATCACGGGGAGCGCGTTGCGCGCCATAGCTGAGCCGACCGCGCGGTACGCGTTGGGCCGGCCGGCGGCCACGGCCAGGTCGCGGTAGCTCACCGCCTGGCCGTAGGGCACCTGGGCGAGCGCCGTGTACACGGCGAGCTCGAAGCCGGTGAACCCGTGCACCTTGGCGTAGGCGTCCACGTCGAGCTTGAAGGTGACCGGCTCGCCGGCGAAGTACCGCTCGAGGTCCAGCGTCCACTGGCTCTCGCCGCGGTGCGCCTGGCGCATGGACCGCACCGTCGCCGGGAGCTCGAGAGCTATCGGCAGGCCGTCGGCCAGCAGCAGGTAGCCGACGCCCAGCTCGCAGACGAAGGCCTCCTCCGTCAGTCGGCCCAGGCGGGCGAGCTCATCCGGCCTTATGGAGGTGCGCATAGATCTCCCTCGCCACTCTGCGCGGCAGCCCGGGCACGCGCTCGATCTCTTCCCGGCTGGCGCTGAGGAACCGCTCGGGGCTGCCGAAGTGCTCCAGGATGCGCCGCCGGCGTACGGGGCCGACCTGCGGGAGCTCGTCGAACACGGACGAGCGGCGCAGGTCGGCGTCGCGCCGCTGCCTATGGTACGTCACCGCGAACCGGTGTGCCTCGTCGCGGACGCGCTGCAGCAGCAGCGATCCGGGGTCGTCGGCTGGCAGCGGCAACGGGTCGCGGCGGCCAGGCACGAACACCTCCTCACGCTGCTTGGCGAGGCTGACGATGTCCACGTCGGCGCCGGCGTCCGCCAAGGCGGACACGGCGGCCGAGAGCTGCCCCTTGCCGCCGTCCACCACGACCAGGTCCGGCAGCGCGGCGAAGCTCTCGTCGTAGGCGCCCGCCTCCGCCGAGCGGCGCTCGAAGCGCCGCCGCAGCACCTGGTTCATCATCGCGAAGTCGTCCTGTCCGGTCGCGTCCCGCACCGAGAACTTGCGGTAGTGCGCCTTCTTGGGCAGGCCGCCCTCGAACACGACCATCGACCCGACCGGGTGCTTCTCGCCCAGGTTGGAGATGTCGTAGCACTCGATGCGCAGCGGCAGACGGTCGAGCGCCAGGCCTTCGCGCAGGCTCTCGAGCGCCTCGATGCGCTTGGCCGACTTGCGCGCGATGCGGTCCACCTCGGTCTGCGCCGCCAGTTCGGCGTTGTGCTGCGCCAGTTCCAGCAGGCGGCGCTTGGGACCGCGCTTGGCGGCCCTGACCGCGACCCTGGAGCCGCGCCGCTCGCCCAGCACGGCGCCGAGCACGGCGCCGTCCTCGAGCGGCGCCACCACCTCCGGCGGGATCGACGAGCCCTCCCAGTAGTACTCGAGCAGGAACTCCTCGAGCACGTCGGCGGCCTCGCGCCCCACCGCGTTCTCCAGGTAGAACGACTGCCTGTCCACCACGGCGCCGTCGCGCACCAGGAACACCTGGATGTTGGCGCCCGGGTCGGCCTGCGAGAGTCCGACCACGTCGAACGCGTCGCGCTCGTCAACGTGGATGGACTGCCGCTCGTGCACGTGGCGCACCGCGGCGAGCCTGTCGCGCAGCAGCGCCGCCTTCTCGAACTCCTGCGCGCGAGCGGCTTCCTTCATCTCGCGCTCGATGTCCTTCTCCACCTCGCCCAGGCGCCCGCGCAGGAAGGCGACCGCCTGGTTCACGGTGGCCATGTACTCCTCGTGCGTGCAGCGGTCGTCGCACGGGCCCAGCGAGCGCTTGATGAAGTACTGCAGACAGGGCGAGCCGCTCGGGCGGCCAGGCTCGCCTCCCCTGCACTTGCGGTACGGGAAGATGCGGCCGATGAGCTCCAGCGTCTCGCGGACCTTCCTGGCGCTCGAGAACGGGCCGAAGTACAGGTTGCCCGGCACGCGGCGGCCGCGGAAGAAGCGCACGCGCGGCCACTCGTCGTTCAGCGTGATCTCGATGGACGGGTAGCTCTTGTCGTCGCGCAGGCGGAGGTTGTAGGGCGGACGCTCCTCCTTGATGAAGTTGTCCTCGAGGAGGAGCGCCTCCGACTCCGAGGCGGTCGCCACCCAGTCGATGTCCCGGGCCTGCGAGAGCATCTCGCCGGTGCGCCCGTGAGGCTGCGCCGCCGGGCGCAGGTAGTTCGCCACGCGCTTGCGCAGCGCCTTCGCCTTGCCCACGTACAGCACCGCCCCGTCGGCGCCCAGGAAGCGGTACACGCCGGGCTCGTTGGGGATGCGCTTGAGGGTCTTGCGGAGTTCGTCGAGGTGATCGCGACGCTGGGACTGCTCGGTCATCACCCTGATTGTACCGCCGCGCCCCGAAGAGGCCCGCGGCGGACGGAGACGCAGGTGCGGCTGGTGGGTACGATGACTCCCGGACACCCGCACGACCGAGGAGCCGCCATGTCAGCCGCGTCCATCCCTCCCCAGAAGCAGATGAGCGGCATGCTCGGACGCCCGGTCGCGGAGAACCCCATCGACCTGATGTTCGACGCCGTCTACGCCCACTACGGACTGCCGTGGACGTTCTGGAAGTGCGACGTGGCCGCGGAGGACCTGGGCGCGGCCATCGCCGGCACCAGGGCTCTCGGGTTCCGCGGCTACGGCATCACCGTGCCGTACAAGATCGCCGCCATCCCGTTCCTCGACGACATCGACGGCGACGCACGCACCATCGGCGCGGCCAACTGGGTGACCAACGAGGACGGGCGCCTGATCGGCCACAACAACGACGGCAAGGGCGTGGTGAAGGCCATCGACAAGGTGACGCCGGTCGCCGGCAAGCGCGTGGCGATGCTGGGCGCCGGCGGCGCAGGCCGGGCGATGGCGGTGGAGCTCGGCTGGGCCGGCGCCTCGCGCCTCACGGTGGTCACGCGCCGCGAGGAGCAGGGCCGCGAGGTCGCCGAGCTCGTGCGCCACGCGGCCGGCATCCCCACGGCGTGGCAGCACTGGGACGGCGACGTCGTCGTGCCGGAGGGCACGGAGATCCTCATGAACGCCACCACCCTGGGCGCCGCCCCGGAGCTCGAGCCCGTGCCTCTGGTGTGGGAGAGTCTCGACCCCTCGGCCACCGCCGTGGACGTCATCACCAACCCGCGCGTCACGCCGTTCCTGCGGACCGCGCGCGAGCGGGGCTGCGCGGTGGTGGACGGCGTCGAGATGCTGGTCCAGCTCGCGATGCAGCTGTTCGAGGCGTGGACCGGCGTGACGCCGGAAGAAGAGGTGTTCGAGCGCGCCGTCGCCGCCGCGCTCGGCGAGGAACGCGCGCCGGAGCCCGCCTGAGGGCCGGCGCGTCGGACTGGTCGCCGAGACGCGGCGCCGGCCGACCTACGATGCAGCGGGTCGGCCGGCGCCCAGGGGGGCTTTACGCACTCTCTCCGAGGTACGCGCGCCGCACATGCTCGCTGTGCAGCAGGTCCGCGGCGTCGCCGCTGACGACCATCCTGCCCGTCTCCAGGACGTAGCCTCTGTCGGCGAGCTTGAGCGCGAGTCGCGCGTTCTGCTCCACGAGCAGGATGCTCGTGCCGTCCTGGTTGATCTCGGCGATCGCCTTCCCGATCTCCTTCACCATCCGTGGCGACAGCCCGGAGGACGGCTCATCGAGGAGGAGGAGCTTCGGTCTGCCCATCAGCGCACACGCGATGGCGAGCATCTGCTGCTCCCCGCCGCTCATGGTCCCGGCCTTCTGGCGGCTGCGCTCCTTGAGCCGCGGGAAGTGGTCGAGTTGCCGGGCGAGGTCCTCGCCGACGGCCGCCTTGTCCTTGCGCAGGTACGCGCCGAGCTTGAGGTTCTCCGCCACCGTCATGAACGGGAACAGCCCTCTTCCCTGCGGGACCTGCACCACGCCCATCTTGACGATGTCCTGAGGCGAACGCCGGTCCACGCGCTGGCCGTCGAACCACAGCTCGCCCGCGGTCGCCGGAGTCAGCCCCGAGACGGCGCGCAGCGTCGTCGTCTTGCCGGCGCCGTTGCTGCCGATGAGCGTCACCACCTGACCCTCGCCGACCTCCAGGGAGATGCCCTTGACGACCTCGGCCGCTCCGTACTTGACCCTCAGGTCCTTGACCTCAAGCAACATCGATGTCAGCTCCAAGGTAGGCCTCGATGACGTCCGGGTCGGCCACGCACTCCTGCGGCGTCCCCTCCATGAGCTTCTTGCCGTAGTCCAGGACGACCGCGTGCTCGCACATGCCGAGGACCTCGTCGACGTTGTGCTCCACGACGAGGATCGTGACGCCCTTGTCGGCGCGCAACGACCGAACGATCCCCGTGATAGCCGTCATCTCCTCGGCGTTCATCCCTGTGAGAGGCTCGTCGAGCAGCAGGAGTGAAGGGATCGCAGGCAAGCGCGACCGCGACGCAGAGTGCGCGCTGCCGGCCGTGCGGCAGGCTGGCAGCCGGCAGCGCCGCCATGTGGTCCAGGCCGACGAAGGCCAGGAGGTCGTGCGCCCTCTGCTCGAGTTCCTCCTGACGGGTACGGGCGGCCGAGCTCCGCCGGAACACCTCCCAGAAGCTGTGCTGGTCGTAGAGGTAGGAACCGGCCAGCACGTTCTCGAGCACGCTCATACTGAAGAACAGGGCGTTGCGCTGGAACACGCGGGCGATGCCGCGGCGCGCCCGCGCGTTGGCCGGGAGCCGGGTGACCTCCTCGCCCCTGAACCGGATCGTCCCCCCGGAGGGCATCAGCGTCCCTCCGATCATGTTGAGCGCCGTGCTCTTGCCCGCGCCGTTCGGCCCGATGAGCGCGCAGATCTCTCCCTCCTCCACGACCATGTCGAGTCCTGAGACCGCCTGCAGGCCGCCGAAGTGGCGCGACAGGCCCTCTATCTCGAGCAGCGCCACGTCACACCTCCGCTACCGGGTCGTCGATGGCGGCCTGAGGCTCAGGGACGGCAGGAGCCGCCACGCCATCTCCCCTGTCCTTGCTCCGCCAGTCACGCACGACGCGCGGCAGGTCGAGCAGCCCCCCCGGGAGGAAGAGCATGACGAGGATCGCGATCACGCCCGTCACGAGAGGCTGGTACTCGTTCATCGAGCGCGTGAACTGCGCGACGATGGTGAGGACGATGGTCCCCACCACCGGGCCCCAGAAGCTCTTGCGGCCGCCGACGACCAGGTACACCAGCATGTAGAGCGACATCCACACTCCGAACCGCGAGGTGGCGTCCGCGCTCAGGTTGCGCTGGAAGTGCGCGTACAGCGCGCCGGCGATGCCGGCGAAGAAGCAGGCGACGACGAAGGTCGCGGCCTTGTAGCGCATCACGTTGATGCCGACGGAGCGCGCGAGCTCTTCCGAGTCGCGGATGGCCTGCCAGCGGAAGCTGACGCGCGAGCGCTCGAGCAGGTACAGCACGGTCATGCAGACGATGATGACCCCGACGACCACGTAGTAGTAGTTGCTGATGTACGTGAAGTCGATCGTCCCGACCAGGGGCAGCGTGACGGACTCGAGCCCCGGGACGCCGACGAGCCCGAACGACCCGCCGGTGAAGCTCTGCCAGTAGAAGGCCACGAGCCGGAAGGTCTCCGCGGTGAGCAGGGTCAGGATCGAGAAGTAGATGCCCTTCACCTTGAGGAAGGGGTAGGCGAGGATGGTCGCCACCACGGCGGCCACGATCCCTGCGAGCGGCACCGCAAGGATGAAGGGGAGGTGCGCCTTCATCATGAGCAGCGCCGACCCGTAGGCGCCGATCAGCGAGAAGGCGACCTGACCCAGACTGATCTGGTCGACCAGCAGGATCAGGCGCACGCCGGCGACGGTGAGGATGGACACCGCCGCCACGATGATGACCGACAGCCAGTAGTCGTTGTAGGCGAGCAGTTCCGGCAGGGCGAAGACCAGCACGAGGCCCACCGCGAGGGCCGCCCAGCGCGAGAGCTTCGCTCCCTTGCCGGAGGCGCCGGAGCCGGCGGGCGTGGGACGAGGCTCAGTCATGGCCGAACAGCCCCTTGGGCCGGATCAGGATGATCAGGATGACGACGATCAGCGGGATGAAGGCGGCGGGCACGGCTCCGAACGCCACCGGCACGATCCCGTCGATGAGCCCGAGGACCATGCCGCCGATGGCTGCGCCGGAGATGCTCCCCAGTCCGCCGAGCACGATGATGACGAGGCCCTTCACCAGCGGCAGCGACCCCATGTAGGGGTTCAGCTGGAGGATCGATCCCGCGAGCGCCCCGGCAAGAGCAGCCAGAGCACAGGCGATCGCGAAAGCCATCCGCGCCATGTGGTTGGGGTTGATGCCACGCAGCAGGGCCGCCTCCCGGTCCTGCGCGCTGGCGACCATCGCCTGCCCCCAGCGCGTGCGCTTGAGGAACACGTAGAGCGCCACGAGCGCGGCGACCGAGAAGCCGATGGCCACGACCCTGTCCTTGGGGATGGTCCCGCCGAGGAGGCTCACGGAACCCGTCGCCAGCGGCGGGAGCGCCTTCTCGTACAGGCCGAACCCGATCACGGCGAGGCTGCTCAGGATGAGCGTCAGGCCGGTGGAGATGACGATCGACGGAAGGACCGGATCAGCGTTCCGGCGCGGCCTGAACAGCACTCTCTGCAGCAGGATGCCCACGCCGGCCATCAGCACCATGCTGATCAGGATCCCGACGTAGATGTTCACGCCCCAACTGGTGGTCACGTAGTACACGACGTAGGCGCCGATCATGTAGATCTCGCCGTGCGCCAGTTGGAGGATGCCCATGATGCTGAGGATCAGCGTGAGCCCCAGCGCCATGAGGATGTACAGCCAGCCCAGCGCGATGCCGTCGGCGATGGCTTGGAGCCACGTCTCGAGCGGCAGACCCATCGCGCCCCCTTTCTCGCGGTAGGAGAGAGGAGCGGCCGCGATGGCCGCTCCTCTCTCGTCCTCATCCCCGCCGGCGGCGTCGGAGCCGCCGGCGGGGCCGTGAGTCACTTGTTGGAGCTGTCGAGGAAGTAGCCCTCGAGCGTCATCTTGCCGTCCATGATCAACGTGATCGGGATCGGCGTGACGAGCTCGCGGTTGACGCCGTAGCGGTCCGCGCCGCCCATCATGGCGTCGCCGTAGGCGGACTGGATGTCCCCCTCGTTCGTCATCGACTCGAGGGCGGCCATGACCTTGGTGGAATCGATCGAGCCGGCCTTCTGGGCCGCCTGCGTCCACGCCCAGGCCTCGTCGTAGGCGAGCACCGCGTCGGACACCCACTCGTCACCGTAGGTCGCCTTCCACGCCGCCATGATGTCGGCCATCTCAGGCGTCGGGTCGTCGGGGTTGATCGAGTTGCAGAAGAAGTCCGTGGCGGCCTTCGCGCCCGCCACCCGCACGTGCACCTCGGCCCCCATGGGCGAGTTGGCGAAGATGGGGCCCTTGAACCCGAGTTGCCGCGCAGCCTTGAGCTGGTACGGGCTCTGGGCGCTGACCATGATGAAGACCGCGTCGGGATCCGTGGCGAGGATCTTGGTGTAGGTCGGCACGAAGTCGGTCACGCCGAACGTCCACTTGACCGCCTTCACGGTGTAGCCGCGCGACTGGGCCGCCTCCGTGAAGTCCTTCACCATGCCCTCGTAGCCGATGTCCGGCTGCGAGATGGTGATGGTCTTGACCTCGGGGTAGTGCTCCTTGAGGTAGTCGAGGTCGAGCGTGTGCGCCGCGTCGAACGCGCGCGTCAGCCGCGCCAGCAGCGGCTTGTCGGGAGAGATGTCGGCGGGGCTCGCCGGCACGTTGATCGACGGCATGACCTGCAGCGTCTTGTTCTGGTCGGCGATCGTGTAGATCGCGGCGCTCGCGCCGTCCATGATCTCGCCGAAGACCACGGCGGCCTTGTCCTGCGAGATGAGCTTCTGAGCCGACTCACCGGACGCCTGGGCGTCGCCCTTGCCGTCCTCCTTGATGTACTTGAAGGTGTACGTGGTGTCGCCGATCTTGACGCCGCCCTCGTCGTTCACCTTGTTGAAGTACAGCTCGTACCCGCGGCTCCACGCGAGACCCACGGTGCTGATCGGGCCGGACATCGGCAGGATCGACCCGACGGTGACCTCTTGCGTCCCACCCGTCGCGGCGGTCTCGGCCGAACTCGTGTTGGAGCTCGACTGCCCGCAGCCGGAAACCGCGAAGGCGGCCACGGCGAGCACCAGCACCATGAGCGCGAACATCTTGAGACTGCGTGTCTTCATGCGTTCCCCCTAGCGTCTTGGTCGTTCCCCTGTAGTAGTGCGCGCTGCGTCGGATCAGGCCCTCGGTCCCCTGAGGTGACCTGAGGAGTCGTCACCGGAGTCCGTCCTCGAACACCACCCGGCCGCCGACGACGGTGGCCACGTTGGTGAGCGCGTGGATCTCGCTCTCGGGGACGGTGAGGATGTCCCCGTCGAGGATGCAGAGGTCGGCCAGCTTGCCGACCTCGATGGAGCCCTTGCGGTGCTCCTTGTGGTCCTGCCAGGCGCCCCCCATCGTGTAGAGCCGGATGGCCTCGAACCGGCTGATGCGCTGCTCGGGCCCGCGCACCGTACCGGTCGCCTTGGATCTGCGCGTGACCGCCGCCTCGACGCCGGCCAGCCAGTCGGGCTCGGCGACCGGCGTGTCCGACGAGGCGCTGACGTGCACCCCTGCGTCGAGCAGGCTCCGCAGCGGCCACTGCCACGACGAGAGCTCGACGCCGAACATCGCATCCATGGCGTCGGAGAACTGGGCCTTGAGCACCGGCTGCGCGGCGAGCCCGATGCCGTTCCGTGCGCATCGCTCGATGTCGGCAGGCGAGATGAAGTCGCTGTGGATGAGGTAGTGGCGCAGATCGGTGCGCCCGTCGCACGCCTGAGCCGCGAGGAACCCGTCGATGCACGCCTCGATCGCCCTGCCTCCGATGGCGTGGATGCCGCACTGGAAACCGAACTCATGGGCGAAGGCGATGAGCTGCCGCAACTCCGCGCACCGCTCGGCGTCGGTCGCGCCGGGCATGACCAGACTGCCGTTGCCGCCGTCCGGGTAGTCGTCGCGCATCCAGGCGGTCTTCGCCTGCGGCACCCCGTCGGCGAACATCTTGATGCCGGCGATCTGGAGCCAGTCACTGCCGAAGCCGCTGTGGATGCCGAGCTTGGGCACGAAGTCCTCGAAGTCCTTGAGTGAGATCGCGCCGTACTCACCGAACAGGAGGAGGATGGAGACCCTGGTCGTCAACGCACCCTCGTTGGCGAGGTCGTTGAACAGGCTGATGCAGTCGGGAGCGCCCGCTCCAGACTGGAACTCGACGCCGCCCGGGCCGAGCGCGGCGTCCGTGAAGCTCGTGATGCCGCGGCGGTTCAGGTCCTCCATGACGCTCAGGATCGCCGCGTGCTTCTGCTCCGTGGTCCAGCGCGGCAGCACCTGCATGATGAACGCCTGCGCCGGCAGCTCGCGGAACAGACCGGTGAGCTCGCCGGTGTCCGGATCACGCACGATCTCGGACCCCTGCGGCGCGACGGTCTCCGGCGTGACGCCGGCGATCTCGAGGGCGCGGGTGTTGGTCACCAGCTCGTGCACCGTCCCCGAGACGAGGCAGACCGGGTTCTCCGGCGCCACCTCGTCGAGGTCGCGACGCGTGAGATGGCGGGACGGATCGGCCAGGCACTCCTTGAGGTAGCTCTCGTCCCATCCGGCGCCGCGCACCCACTCGCCGGGAGCCGACACACGCACCTTCGCCGCGACCGCGGCTTTGATGTCGGCGATGGTGCTCACCGCGGCCGGCGTACAGTCGATCGTGAGAGGCGGACGGGTCACTCCCCGCGTCACCGAGTGCATGTGACAGTCGTTGATGCCGGGGAGCAGGGCCCTGCCGCGGAGATCGATGCGCTCCGTGTCGGAGTCCGCCAGCGCCAGGATCTCCGCGTCGCCTCCTACGGCGACGATCGAGTCTCCCTTCACGGCGACAGCCGTCTCCACGCTGTCACGGCCGTCGACGGTCACCACTACTCCGTTGACGAGCACCGTGTCCGGTGCGAGCACGCCCATGGCCGACCTCCCCCTGGCTCTGAACCGCCATCCGTATTGCGGATGGTGAGCAAGCATAGGCCCCGGGTCCGGGATGACAAGTCGACGAAAGTAGAAAATGCGGCGCGGCCATTGCGTTCGCTGCCGCGCACTCTATACAGTGCGCCAATCAAGGCTTCGCACGCAGCCAGGGGGCGCAGATGCCGGGCCACATGAGATCCGCACAGGCGGGCAGCGCCAGGCGCCCGCAGGGCGCCGGTCGCGACATGCCGGGCGGGCACCCGCTCGCGGTGACGTGGCAACACGAGACGCCCAGGGTCGCCCTCTCCCCTTCGCGGCGTGCCCGCCTGTTCGAGACGCTGCAGCGCATAGGACAAGCAGAGCCGGACATGGACGGGTGCGGTGAGGTCCTCGATGCGGTCACCGATGCCCTCGACGCCGAACAAGGCGTGCTCGTGCTGTCCAACCCGCTGACGATGCAGCTGGAGTTCGTGATCTCCCGCCAGCCCGCGGAGCGCTCCCGCAGCTACGCGGAGTACTACGCAGACCTCGATCCGTCCGGGGTGAAGACGTGGCTCACCGAGTCCGCTCCACAAGCGCCCTCCAGCGCGGCACGGGTCGCTGACCTGGATGGTCTGGTCGACTACCGGTGGCTGCACGGCACCGAGTTCTACACTGACTTCCTGCGACCAAGCGATATTGAGCACGCGCTCGTCGCGGTCTGTACGTCCGCGGCGCGAAGCCGCGTCGTCGCCTGCCTGCATCGCTCACAAGAGCGCGCGCATTTCTCACCGGAAGACCTGACGGCGATGGACGTGCTGGCTCCCTTCGTGGGCAACCACCTGCAGCGCATGATCGGGACCACCGTTCTCGCGGCGCTCCCTGAGAAGGCGGCCGGTGGTGTCGTCCTCTGCGATGACCAGGGACGCGTCCTCTACTGCAACGACGCCGCTCGCGTGCTGCTCGGCGACGGGATGCCGCTGGATGCCGTGTCGTCGCTGGTCCGGGACGCGAACGAGGCCCCAGGCTTCGTCGGCCATGTGCTGCAGGATCCGTCCAGGCTGGCAGAAGGTCGGGAGGTCACCACCAATCTGCAGACCGTGCCTCTAGGAGCCGACCGCCTCGGTACCCTGGTCACACTGGATGCACCTGGCCTCCTCCCCCATCGAGCGGAGATCCTCAATCACCGCTTCGCCCTGACTGACCGTGAGCTCCAGGTGTTGGACGCGATGATGGGCGGCGCCACCAACCGGGAGATCGCCGCCGCCTTGTTCGTCGCCGAGTGCACCGTCAAGAAACACATGCAGAGCATCTCGACGAAGGTGGGAGCACGGACCCGCACCGGGATCGCCCACGCCGTACGGGTCGCCCTCGAGCAGTCCGGTTGAGCGCGTTCGGCGGGAAGCCCGCGCCGGCGCCTGCCTGATGCAAGGCTCAGGCCGGCGCGGAGTCTCCCTGCGCCGGCGGAGCGGCGACGGCGAGGTAGGTCACGTCGTCCCGAGCCGCCGTTCCAGAGCTGGTGCGGCACGCCGGCGGGCACGACGAGCGCCTCGCGCGGGCCGAGCTCAAGGGTCTCGCCGCCGGCCTCGACCCGCAGCCGGCCCTCGAGCACCAGGTACAGCTCCTCCTGCTCGCGGTGCACGTGCCTGCCCCACGACCAGTCGCCGGGCGCCAGCGTCCAGACGTTCGCACGCAGGCTGCGCGCTCCCGCAAGGTCGGCAAGCGGCTGGACGGTGAGCTGTTCCGTGACGGTCACGCTGGGCACTGCTGACAGGACTTCCATCGTGGTCCTTTCGGGTGTGCGGGACTGGCCGCGGCGCCACCGTGCGGCGCCCGCGGCCAGTCTACGTCCCGCCGGTCGGAGCGTCAGTCCGCCAGCCGCCGGAACGCCAGCAGCGTCCCCGCGATCAGCACGACCCCGACGATGACGTCCGCGAGCACCGCCTGCCCGATGGCCGTCCAGTCGTAGCCCACCGTCATCAGGCCGCGGATGGCCTCGATCTGGTACGTCACCGGGTTCCAGTCGTTGACCGCCTGCATCCAGCCCGGCATCAGCTCGGCCGGCACGAAGGCTGTCGAGATGAAGACCACGGGGAACATCAGCAGCGACAGCGCACTCGCGGCCTGCTCGCTCTTGGTGAGCAGCGCGGCGATGAAGCTGATGCCGGAGAAGGCGATGCCGAACAGGCCGGAGAGCAGCAGGATGACCAGCAGCCCGCCGAGCCCGGTGGCCAGCGTCGCGCCGAGGAGCACGCTCACGCCGAGCAGCACCGCGGCCATGATCGCCGCCTCGAAGAACAGCGGCACCATCTCTCCCGAGAGGATGGAGAAGCGGGCGATGGGCGTGGCGCGCAGCTTGTCGAGGTAGCCGGTCCGGTACTCCACGAGCATGCCGTAGCCGGCCCAGCCCACGGCGAGGAACGAGGCGAACACGACCTGCCCCGGCGCCAGGTAGGCGAGGTAGCTGCCCCCGGAGAACGCGGGCAGCTGGACGATGTCCTTGTAGAGCTGGCTGAAGACGAGCAGCTGGATCAGCGGGAAGAAGATGATGCTGACCACGTTGGCCGGCACGCGGAAGAACCTCCGCGTGGTGCGCAGGCCGAGCCAGTACGTGTCGTAGGCGAATGCGGTGAGCTCAGTCATGATCAGAACCCCATGATGATCGGCTGGTCGGCCGCCTCTTCACGGATGTGGCGGCCGGTGTACTGCAGGAACACGTCGTCGAGGCTCGGCTGGCTCATCTGCAGGCCGGTGACGTCGAGCCCGTGGCCGTCGAGGCGCCGCAGGAGGCTCGGGATGGCGGCGCCGGCGTCCGCGACGGAGAGAGTCACGCTCCCGTCGTGGGTCGCCACCGCCTCACAAGGCACCAGTCCGTCGAGCAGGCTGCAGAACTGCGCCTTGCGTGCGTCCTCGCCTGAGCCGTCGCCTCCCGGCGCCTCCGGGCGCCCACCCACGTGGAGGACCACCGTGTCGGCGCCGATCGCCGCCTTGAGCTGGTCGGGGCGCCCGTCGACCACGA
The DNA here is from genome assembly GCA_963747935.1 of uncultured Thermoleophilia bacterium. GTDB lineage: Bacteria > Actinomycetota > Thermoleophilia > UBA2241 > UBA2241 > CAIXSE01. The sequence continues at coordinate 311,009 of CAVVGY010000009.1, forward strand.
CGCGGCCGGAGTCGATGATCGCGAGCCGCGAGCAGAGGCGGTCGGCCTCCTCCATGTAGTGCGTGGTGAGGAGCATGCTGGTGCCCTCGGCGTTGATGCGCTCGAGCTCCTCCCAGAGCGCGGTGCGACTCTGTGGGTCGAGGCCCTCGGTCGGTTCGTCCAGGATGAGCACCTCGGGCCGGTGCATCAGAGCCGCGGCCAGGTCGAGCCGGCGCTTCATGCCGCCCGAGTACTTGCCGGTGAGCTTCTTCGCGGCGCCCTCGAGCCCCATCAGCTGGAGCAGATGGTCGGTGCGGGCGCGGACCTCCCGGGGCGGCATGCGGTGCAGACGGCCGGCGAGCTCCAGGGTCTCGCGGCCCGTGGAGAACGCGTCGAGCGTCGCGGTCTGCATGGCGAGGCCGAGGCGCTTGCGTACCTCACCCGGCTCGGCCGTCACGTCGAAGCCCGCCACGCGGACGACGCCGGACGTCGGTTTGAGCAGCGTGGACAGGATGCGGATGGTGGTGGTCTTCCCCGCCCCGTTGGGGCCGAGGAAGCCGAACAGCTCGCCGCGGTCGACCTCGAAGCTCACGTCGTCGACCGCGCGCGTCTCGCCGTAGACCTTGACGAGGTCACTGACCTCGATGACGGCTTGTCTGGTGGGACTCATGGAAGACGCTCCCGAGGATCGCGGATCGGTACACGGGTCTTGCCTGTACCGTTTCCCGCGACTCGGGAGGGACAACCCATGACCGGCCGGACCCTCCGGCACGACCGGCCGCGCGGTGACTACGAGACGGACGCCTCGTCCCGCGGCCGCGCGGCGGGCGCGCCGCGCGCGGCCTCGGCCGCGAGCGCCCGCGCGAGGAACTCGCCGGTGTGCGACAGCTCGGCGAGGCCGGCAAGCTCCTCCGGCGTGCCGGCCGCGATCACCCGGCCGCCCTCTTCCCCGCCCTCCGGGCCGAGGTCGACGACCCAGTCGGCGCTCTTGATGACGTCGAGGTTGTGCTCGATGACCACCACCGTGTTGCCCTGGTCGACCAGCCGCTGGAGCATCTCGAGCAGCTTGTCGATGTCCTGGAAGTGCAGGCCCGTGGTGGGCTCGTCGAGGATGTAGAGCGTCTTGCCGGTGGCGACCTTGCTCAGCTCGCTGGCGAGCTTGACCCGCTGGGCCTCGCCGCCGGAGAGTGTCGTCGCCGGCTGGCCGAGCTTGACGTAGCCGAGGCCGACCTCGTCCAGCGCCTTGAGCCGCCGCGCGATACGCGTGACGTTGGCGAAGAAGTCGACCGACTCCTCCACGCTCATCTCGAGCACCTCGGCGATGTTCTTGCCCTTGTACCTGACCTCGAGCGTGTCCCGGTTGTAGCGCTTGCCGTGGCAGACCTCGCAGGGCACGTACACGTCGGGCAGGAAGTGCATCTCGATCTTGAGCTGGCCGTCGCCCTTGCAGGTCTCGCAGCGGCCGCCTTTGACGTTGAAGCTGAAGCGGCCGGGCTTGTAGCCGCGGAGCTTGCTCTCGGGGGTCATCGCGAACAGCTGGCGGATGTGGTCGAACACGCCCGTGTACGTGGCCGGGTTGCTGCGCGGCGTGCGGCCGATGGGCGACTGGTCGATGTCGATGACCTTGTCCAGGTGCTGAGCGCCGTCGATGGCGTCGTGCGCGCCGGCGCGCAGCTTGGTGCCGCGGTTGAGGCGCGCCGCCATGCCCTTGTGCAGGATCTCGTTGACGAGCGTGGACTTGCCCGAGCCGGAGACCCCCGTGACGCAGCTGAACGCACCCACCGGGAACGAGACGTCGATGTCCTTGAGGTTGTGCATGCGCGCGCCGCGCACGGTGAACCACTCCAGAGGCATGCGCCGCTGGCCGGGAAGCGCGATGCGCCGGCGCCCGGCCAGGAAGTCGCCGGTGAGCGAATCCGGGTCGGCCATGACCTCGGCGGGAGTGCCCTGCGCGACCACGCGGCCGCCGTGCTCGCCGGCCCCGGGGCCCATGTCGACGACGTAGTCGGCCGAGCGCATGGTCTCCTCGTCGTGCTCGACGACGAGCACGGTGTTGCCGAGGTCGCGCAGGCGGAACAGCGTGTCGATGAGGCGCCGGTTGTCGCGCTGGTGCAGGCCGATGCTGGGCTCGTCGAGGATGTAGAGCACGCCGACGAGCGCCGAGCCGATCTGCGTGGCCAGGCGGATGCGCTGCGCCTCTCCGCCCGAGAGCGTGGCCGAGGCGCGCTGCAGGCTGAGGTAGCCGACGCCGACGTCGTTGAGAAAGCGGAGTCGCTCGCCGATCTCCTTGATGACGCGGCCGCCGATCAGGCGTTCGGTCTCGGTGAGCGTGAGACTGTCGAGGAACTCGAGCGACTCGCGCACGCTCAGCAGCGTGAACTCGTGGATGTTGCGCTCCCCCACGGTGACGGCGAGGCTCGTGGGCTTGAGCCGTGCCCCCTTGCACTCCGGGCACGGCACGTTGGCCATGTACTCCTCGATCTTCTCGCGCACCTGCTCCGACTCGGTCTCGGTGTACCGCCGCTGGAGGTGCTTGACGATGCCGGGGAAGCTCGAGTTGTAGTGGCGCATGCGCCCCTGGTAGTTGCGGTAGCTGAGCGGGATGCGCTCCTTGCCGGTGCCGTACAGGAACAGGTTCCTGTCGTCCTCCGGCATCTCGTCCCACGGCACGCTCGTGTCCACGCCGAACGTCTTGGAGACGCTCTCGAACACCTGCTCGAGCCAGCCGAACGAGAGCTGGCCGTACGGCAGCAGCGCGCCCTGGTCGATGCTGATGGAGCCGTCGGGGACCACGAGGTCCGGGTCGATCTCCTGCGTGAAGCCGAGGCCGTGGCAGGCCGGGCAGGCGCCGTGCGGGTTGTTGAAGCTGAAGATGCGCGGCTCGATCTCGGGCAGCGAGATGCCGCAGTGGATGCAGGCGAACTTCTCGCTGAAGGTGAGCGTGCGCGGGTCGTCGCCGGCGAGCTCCACGTCCACGAGCCCGTCGGCCAGCGACGCGGCGGTCTCGATGGAGTCCGTGAGCCGGCGGCGGAGGCCTTCCTTCATCACCAGCCGGTCGACGATGACGGCGATGTCGTGCTTGAACTTCTTGTCGAGGTCGATGTCCTCCTCGAGCTCGCGCACGTCGCCGTCGACCTTGACCCGCGTGAACCCGTCGGCGCGCAGCTGATCGAACAGCTTGCCGTACTCGCCCTTGCGCCCGCGCACCACCGGGGCGATGACGCTGAAGCGGGTGTCGGGCTCGAGCTCGCAGACGTGGTCGACGATCTGCTGGATGCTCTGACCCGAGATGGGCCGCCCGCAGTTGGGGCAGTGCGGATGACCGACGCGCGCGAACAGCAGGCGCAGGTAGTCGTAGATCTCGGTGACGGTGCCGACCGTGGACCGCGGGTTGCGCGAGGTGGTCTTCTGGTCGATGGAGATGGCCGGGGAGAGGCCCTCGATGCTGTCCACGTCGGGCTTGTCCATCTGGCCGAGGAACTGGCGCGCATACGCGGAGAGGCTCTCGACGTAGCGACGCTGGCCCTCGGCGTAGATGGTGTCGAAGGCAAGCGACGATTTGCCGGAGCCGGACAGGCCGGTGATGACGATGAAGCGGTCGCGCGGCAGTCTCAGACTGATGTCCTTGAGGTTGTGCTGGCGCGCGCCGGTGATGATGAGGTCGCTGGTCATACTCTCAGTCTGGCAGATGTGGCAAGACGGGGCTCAGTGTGCGGTGCACCTGCGGCGCCCCGCACGTTGATTTGGCTACGCTGGTCAATCGATGAGCAGGAGGCCGGTCCAGGCCGGGTGCTCGTCGGCCGGCAGCTCGACGCTGAGGCCGGCCGCCTCGGCCGTGGCGACGACGTCGATGCCCACGGCCTCCATGGACGGGCGAGCCTCGAACGGCCGCCTGCACTGCTCGCCGGACGCCTGGCCCACGCACTCGTCGCAGAGCACGCACTCGCCGCCGGAGAACGCGGCCGCGTACCGGTAGCCCAGCTTGAACGCGGCGCGCTCGAGGTCGGTCATGAGGTGCGCGAACGCGTTCTGGCTCTCGCGCAGCCCGTCGAGCTGGGCGCCGTCCGAGCTGGCCTCGGCGTGCGTCTTGCCGTCCAGCTGCTCGTCCACGCAGTCCTGCGTGAGCGGGATGTCGAGCTGCACGACGAGGGCGTCGTCGTACTTGCGCAGGACGTCGCGTGTCTCGTTGGCGGGCAGGACGTTCGGCGGGCACATGAGGTTGTGGCCGTACCCCGAGCACAGCGGTACGCGGCACTTGAGGTTGACGCGGTCGTCCACGACCACGGCGGCCGCCGGCAGCGGCGCCGCACGTGACGCTCCGAAACCCTCCGCGTCGGCGATGAGCCGCTGCAGGTGCATGGCGTCAGCCAACTGCTTCTCCTCTCCGGGCGAGCTCCTTGCTGAGCTCCTTGATCTCGTCGCGCAGCTTGGCTGCGTACTCGAATTTGAGCTGGTCCGCCGCCTCGAACATCTCGGCCTCGAGGCTCGCAAGGAGCTTCTCGAGGTCGGCGCGCGGCATGGCGACCTTCTTGGCCACGGCCTTGGCCGCGCGGCGGCCCTTGGTGGGTACCGCCGCCGCGTCGCTCAGCATCGTGGAGATGTCGCTGACCCCCTTCACCACGCTGACCGGCGTGATGCCGTGCTCTTCGTTGTACGTCGTCTGCCGTGCGCGGCGACGGTTGGTCTCGCTGATGGCGTACTCCATGGCCGCGGTGACCCTGTCGGCGTACATGACCACGGTGCCGTCGATGTTGCGCGCGGCCCGGCCGATGGTCTGGACGAGCGCCGTCTGCCCGCGCAGGAAGCCCTCCTTGTCGGCGTCGAGGATCGCCACCAGCGTGACCTCGGGCAGATCGAGGCCCTCGCGCAGGAGGTTGATGCCCACGAGGACGTCGAACTCGCCCAGGCGCAGGTCGCGGACGATCTGGATGCGCTCGAGCGTGTCGACCTCGCTGTGCAGGTAGCGCACCTTGAAGCCGTTCTCGATGAGGTAGTCGGTGAGGTCCTCGGACATCCGCTTGGTGAGCGTGGTGACCAGGACGCGCTGGTCCTTGTCGACCCGCCGGCGGATCTCGTTCATGAGGTCGTCGATCTGGCCGTCGGTGGGCCGGATCTCGACGACGGGGTCGATGAGGCCGGTGGGCCGGATGATCTGCTCGGCGACGTTGACGCTGTTGGCCAGCTCGAAGGCGCCGGGCGTGGCGCTGACGAAGATGAGCTGCGGCACCTTCTCGAGGAACTCGTCGAAGCGCAGCGGCCGGTTGTCGAGGGCGCTCGGCAGGCGGAAGCCGTAGTCCACCAACTGCTGCTTGCGCGACTTGTCGCCCTCGGACATGGCGCGGATCTGCGGCAGCGACATGTGCGACTCGTCGACGAAGCACATGAAGTCGTCCGGGAAGTAGTCGAGCAGGCAGTTGGGCGTGGCGCCCGGCTGCTTGCCGAGCAGGATGCGCGAGTAGTTCTCGATGCCGCTGCAGTAGCCCATCTCGCGCAGCATCTCCATGTCGTACTGGGTGCGCTGGCGCAGGCGGTGAGCCTCGAGGACCTTGCCGTTCTCCTCGAACCAGGCGCAGCGCTCCTCCATCTCGCGGCGGATCTCGACGAGCGCACGCTCCACGGCCGGGTCGTTGGTGACGAAGTGCGTCGCCGGATAGATGGCGGCGTGGTCGGGCTTCTCGATGACCTCGCCGCTGACCGGGTCGAAGCTGACGATCTGCTCGACCTCGTCGCCCCACAGCTGCACGCGGATGGCCGTGTCCTGGGCGGCGGGCCAGATCTCCACGGAGTCGCCGCGGACGCGGAACTTGCCGCGCGCGGGCTCGAGGTCGTTGCGCGCGTACTGGATGTCGACGAGCCGCCGGAGCATGTCGTCACGCTCGACGGTCTGGCCGACCTGCAGGAGCACCATCCTCCCGAGGTAGTCCTCGGGCGAGCCCAGACCGTAGATGCAGCTCACGCTGGCGACGATGACCACGTCCCTGCGGAGGAACAGCGAGGTGGTGGCCGCGTGGCGCAGGCGGTCGATCTCGTCGTTGATCGACGAGTCCTTCTCGATGTACAGATCCTGCGCCGCGACGTACGCCTCGGGCTGGTAGTAGTCGTAGTAGCTGACGAAGTACTCCACGGCGTTGTCCGGCAGGAACTCGCGGAACTCGTTGCACAGCTGCGCGGCCAGCGTCTTGTTGTGGGCGATGACCAGCGTGGGCTTCTTGACCTTCTGAATGACGTTGGCCATGGTGAACGTCTTGCCCGAGCCGGTGACGCCGAGGAGCGTCTGGAAGCGGTCGCCCCGGGCGACGCCCTCACTGAGGGCGTCGACGGCCTCCGGCTGGTCGCCGGTGAGGCTGTAGTTGGCCTTGATCGTGAACTCCGTCATGCACCCTCGATGCTACCAATACGAACACACGTTCGCAAGGGGTGGAAGGCCGTCGCAGACGGCGGACGCGCTCGCACGGCCGGCGCCCCGCTCGGCGCGCTTACTTCGTCCCGAGGCGCTCGCCGTACTCTTCCCGGTATACCCGGCGAGCCTCGAGGACCTTCTCCACGTAGGCGCGCGTCTCCGGATACGGGATGTCCTTGAGCCTTAGCTTGTGGCCGTCGGCGTGCGCCGCCGCGACCCACTCGTTCACCGCGCCCATGCCGGCGTTGTACGAGGCCACGGCCGCGCGCAGGTCACCGTCGTAAGCGTCGAGCGCCTGGCGCAGGTAGTAGGACCCGTAGCGCACGTTGATGCGCGGGTCCTCCAGGTCCCCGGTGGTGAACTCGACGCCGCCGGACTCGTCGGCGATCTGGTGGGCCGTCTCGGGCAGGATCTGCATGAGCCCCACGGCGCCCGCGGAGGAGAGCGCGTGCTCGTCGAACTTGCTCTCCGCGTAGACGACCGCCGCCACGAGCGCCGGATCGAGGTGGTACCGAGCCGCGCCGGCGCGGAGGGCGGCGGTGTGCTCGAGCGGGTAGACCGTCTTGGTGTACCAGGAGGGGCCGCTCGCGCTGGCGAACAGCGGCGCCACCCAGTGCGCAGCCGCGAACACGGCCGCCAGCCCGGCCGCCACGAGGACGAGGCCGATGAAGAGGCGCCTCACGAGACCGTCTCTTGGGCGCCGTCCCCCACGGCCTGGACGTCTCCGGCGAGGATCCTCGCCACGACCTGCCCCACGAACTCCCTGAGCTCCTTGCGCGACCCCGAGTTGTCGAACACGAAGTCGCTGCGCGCGACCTTCTCGTCCTCCGGCATCTGCTGGGCGCGGCGGCGGCGGAACTCACTGTCCGTGAGCTTGGCCGTCACGCGCTTGCGACGCACCTCGTCGGGCGCGGTGATGAGCATGATGTGGTCGAACCGCTGGTCGAACCCCGTCTCGAACAGCAGCGGCACCTCCACGACGATGAGCGCCGGCCGCGGGCGCGCGCGCCGCTGGCCGTCGACCCACTTGGCGACCGCGTCGCGCACGAACGGGTGCAGGAGGTCCTCGAGCCAGCGCAACTCGGCCTCGTCCGAGAAGACGATGCCGGCCAGCGCGGGACGGCTGATGCCGCCGGCGCCGTCCACCACCACGTCCCCGAAGTGCTCACGGATGAGGTCGATGACCTCCGCGGTGGAGTACAGGCCGTGGACGATGTCGTCGCTCGAGATGGTGGCGGCGCCGAGCTCGTGGAGGTAGGCGAGCGCGGTGGACTTACCGGAGCCGATGCCTCCGGTGAGGCCGAGCACCGGTATGGGGGCGGTGGGTGTGCTCATCGTGGTGAAGACGCAGGTCGGGGGCGGCGAAGACGACTCAGCGTCCTCGCCGCCCCCGTCCTCACGCGTCAGGCCTCGGTGCTCTCCTCGGCGGCGTCGTCATCCGCGGCCGCACCGGCCGGGAAGACGTCGTCGCTCAGGCCGAGCTCGGGCTCGTGCTCTTCGATGATGGCCTCAGCCGCGGCCGCGACGATCTCGGCCTCGATCTCGACCACCGCGGCGGCCTCGGCCACGGCCTCGATCTCCTCGGGGGTCTCGGCGACCTCAGCGGCGGCCTCGACGATCTCGGCGTCGATCTCGACCTCGATGGCGGCCTCGATGACCTCGGCGATCTCCTCGATCTCCTCGGCCTCCTCGGCATCCTCGTCGACCTCAGGCTCGAGCGGACGCAGCGGCTTGACGTTGTCGCCGTCCACGCGCTTGATGCTGAGGCTGAGGCGGCGACGCTCGGAGTCGACCTCGATGATCTTGACGCTGACCTCCTGGCCCACGGAGACGACCTCGTCCGGACGCTCGACGTGGCGGTTGGCCAGCTCGCTGATGTGCACGAGACCCTCGATGCCCTCGTAGATCTCGACGAAGGCGCCGAAGGCGACGATCTTGGTGACGCGGCCGTCGACCACGTCGCCGACCTTGTGGCGGGCGACGATCTTCTGCCACGGGTCTTCCTGGGTCTGCTTGAGGCCGAGGCTGATGCGCTGGCGGTCGCGGTCGATGTCGAGCACCTTGACCTTGACCTTCTGGTTGACCTGCAGCACCTCGGACGGGTGGTTGATGTGCGTCCAGCTGAGCTCGCTGATGTGGATGAGGCCGTCGATGCCGTCGAGGTCGACGAACGCGCCGAAGTCGACGATGTTGCTGATGGTGCCCTCGACGACGTCGCCCACGTTGAGGTCGTCGATGATCTGCTGGCGGACCTCCTTGCGCTCCTCCTCGAGGACGGCGCGGCGGCTGAGGACCACGTTGTTGCGGTTGCGGTTCATCTCGATGACGCGGCAGTTGAGCTCCTGGCCCACGTACTCCTGGAGGTCCTGCACGCGGCGGATGTCGACCAGCGAGGCCGGGAGGAACCCGCGCACGCCGAGGTCGAGGATGAGACCGCCCTTGACGACCTCGATGACGGTGCCGGTGACGGGCTCGCCGCTCTCGAAGGCGGCCTCGATGCGCTTCCAGGCCTTCTCGAACTTGGCGCGCTTCTTGCTGAGGATCAGGCGCCCGTCGGCGTCCTCTTTGGTCATGACGAGGGCGTCGATCTCTTCGTCGAGAGCGACCTCCTCGGAGGTGTTGACGTTCTTGCGGATGCTGAGCTCGTTGACCGGGATGACGCCTTCGGACTTGTAGCCGATGTCGACCAGGACCTCGTCCTTGTCGATACGCACGACCTTGCCGGTGACGATGTCCCCTTCACCGAAGTTGGTCAGCGTCATGTCGTAGTTGGGGACGATCTCGCCGTCCACCTCGATGAGGTAGCCTTCGCTGCCTTCTACGATCCTGGGGTCGTTCGCTGCCTCGAGCTGTGTGTCGATCGCTTTGTCTGCCATGTGGTGTCGTTGCCTCCCGGTCACTGTGCGATCCGTCGTTTACAGATAGGAAAGGCCCGCGGACCGCGGCGGGCCGAAACCAGCGGAGTATAGCATTCCACCGCCTCGGAATCGAGCGCCGTGGGTGGGGACAGAGGAGGAGCCGCGCCGGGGGTGGGCGGCGGGCGGCGCGGCCGTCAGGCCTTCGCCGCCACCCAGTCGTCGCCGGCGCCGATGTCGACTTCGAGCGGAGGGTCGAGGTCGAGTGCGCCGCACATGGCGTCGCGGAGCAGCGGCCTGCACGCGTCGAGCTCGTCCTCCGGGCACTCCAGGACGAGCTCGTCGTGCACCTGCAGCACCAGCCGCGACGCCAGCCCGCGGCGCTCCAGCTCCCGGCTCACCGTGACCATCGCGACCTTGATGATGTCGGCCGCCGTGCCCTGCAGGATCGTGTTGACCGCGAGCCGTTCGCCCAGAGAGCGGTTGCGGAAGTTGGACGAGCGCAGCTCCGGCACCGCCCGCCGGCGCCCGAACAGCGTGGTCACGTACCCGTCCTGGGTCGCCTGCGCGATGACGCGCTCGCGGAACTCCTTGACCTTGGGGTACTTGGCGAAGTACGCCTCGATGAACGCCTTGGCCTCCTCGACGGGGATGTCGACCTGCTCGGAGAGGCCGAACGCCGAGAGCCCGTACATGATGCCGAAGTTGGTCGCCTTGGCGCGCTCGCGCTGCTTCTTGGTGACCTCCTCGACGGCGATGCCGGCGACGGCCGCGGCGGTGACGCGGTGCACGTCCTCGCCGCGGTGGTAGGCGTCGAGCAGCGCCGGCTCGCGCGAGAGCGACGCCATGAGCCGGAGCTCGATCTGCGAGTAGTCGGCGACGAGCAGCTTGCAGCCCTCCTCGGCGACGAAGCAGGCGCGGATCTCCGATCCGAGCTCGGTGCGCACGGGGATGTTCTGCATGTTCGGGTTGGAGCTCGAGAGACGGCCGGTGGCCGCCACCAGCTGGTTGAAGGTGGTGTGCAGGCGGCCGGTGACCGGGTCGAGGCGCGCCGGGAGCGGCTCGAGGTAGGTGTTGAGCAGCTTGGTGAGCTCCCGCCACTCCTCGACCAGTCGGCACGATGGGGTGCTTGTCGCGCAGGCCGCGGAGCACCTTGGCGTCGGTCGAGAACCCCGTCTTGCCCTTCCTGGTCGCCTCGAGCTCGAGGCGCACGAAGAGGACGTCCGCGAGCTGTTGCGGTGAGCCGATGGTGAACGGCCCCCCGGCGAGCCTGAAGATCTCGTCGGTGACCTCGTCGATGCGGTCGCGCACGCGCGCCGTGATCTCGCCGAGGCGGTACGGGTCCAGCTTGACGCCGACGGCCTCCATCTGGGCGAGCACGCGCACGAGCGGCAGCTCGACCTCGCGGAAGAGCCGCTCGAGGCCCAGCTCGACGAGGCGCGGCCGCTGGGCCTCGGCCACGCGCCACGTGAGGGTGGCGCGCGTGGCCGCGGCGGCCTCGGCCGCCGGACCCTCCACCAGCTGGGCGCCGTCCTCGGCGCCGGCGAGCGCGAACAGCGCGCGCTCCTTCTCCGGCCGCTCCGGTGCGAGCAGGTAGGCGGCCACCGCCGTGTCGAACGCGGGACCCGCCGGGCGCGTGCACGAACCCGGGCTGCGCCTTGGCGTCGTGCACCACGGCGTGCGCCGAGAGGAGCCAGAGCGAGCCGGCCCTGACTGCGTCGGCCGGCGCCACCAGGCAGGCGTCGCCGCCGGCGTGCGCCGCCACGGCGAGGCCGTCCCCGCCGTCGCCGCGGGGCTCGAACGCGACCGCGGCCTCCCCCTTCTCGAGCAGCGCCGCGACCGGTCCGACGTCGGGCTCGGCCGCGAGACGCACGAGCGCGCCGCTCACGGCCGCCGGAGCCGCAGTGGGCGGCGGCGCGTCACCGGCGATCTCCTGCAGGCGGCGGCGGAGGTTGCGGAACTCGAAGCGCTCGAAGACGGCGCCGACCGACTCGACCGGCAGCGTGTAGCCGCAGGCCGTGACGATCTCGACCAGGTCGTGCTCGAGCGGCACGTCACAGACCATGGTCGCCAGCTGCAGCGAGAGGCGCGCGGCGGCCTCGTGCTCCGTGAGCAGCGCGCGCCGCTTGTCTGACTTGACCTCGTCCAGACGCCGGTACATCTCGTCGATGGAGCCGAACTGCTGCAGCAGCTGCGCCGCCGTCTTCTCGCCGATGCCGGGCACGCCGGGGATGTTGTCCGAGGTGTCGCCCTTGAGGCCGATGTAGTCGGGGATCTGCGCCGGCGTGACCCCGAAGCGCTCGAGCACCGCGGCCGGCGTGTAGATCTTGACGTCGGTCACGCCGCGGCCGGTGCTCATCACCCAGATGTCGTCGTCGACGATCTGCATGGCGTCCCGGTCGCCGGTGACGACGATGGACCCGATGCCCTGGCGCTTGGCCTCCTCCGCGAGCGTGCCGAGGATGTCGTCGGCCTCGTACCCGGGCTTGACGAGATTGACGACGCCGAAGGCCTCCATGAGGTCCGGCAGCAGCGCCCACTGAGCGGAGAGCGCGTCCGGCATGGAGGGCCGCTGCGCCTTGTACTGGTCGTAGAGCTCGTCGCGGAAGGTCTTCTCGCGGGCGTCCCAGGCGCAGACGATGCAGCCGGGCCGGTACTCGGAGACGAGCTTGAGCAGCATCTGGCTGAGGCCGAACAGCGCGTTGGTGGGCTGCCCCGCCTCGGTGGAGATGGATTCGGGCAGCGCGAAGAACGCGCGGAACGCGAGGCTGCTGCCGTCGAGCAGGAAGAGGCGGTCGTAGAGTAGCGGGTCGGCCATGCCGCGATTCTACGTCACGCGGCGGTCGCGTTCAGGGCGCGGTCAGGCCTCGCCGTAGGGAGGGGCCTCGTTGAGCACCAGCCAGTAGAGCCCCAGCTGGTTGACCGCCTCCATGAACTGCGTGAAGTCGACAGGCTTGCGGATGTAGCTGTTGGCGCCGAGGTCGTAGCTGCGCGCCAGGCCGCTCTCGACGTTGGACGAGGTGAGGATGACCACCGGCAGCCGCCGTGTGCGCGCGTCGGAGCGCAGGCGCTCCAGCACCTCAAGGCCGCCGACCTTGGGGAGCTTGAGGTCGAGGAGCACGAGGTTGGGTGTGTCGCGGACGTCGCGACTGGCGTAGCTGCCGGTCGCGAACAGGTACTCGAGTGCTTCGGCGCCGTCGCGCACCACGTCGACCCGGTTGGCGACGCGGTTGCGGCGCAGGGCACGAAGCGTCAGTTCGACGTCGTCGTCGTTGTCTTCGACGAGCAGGATCATCCGCTGCTCCTTCATGCACCCTCCCCCAGGGGACCGAGCGTGAACCACCCGGTCGCTCCTTTACCCGCTGCACCCTGGGCCCATACACGCCCCCCATGCCGGCGCACGATGCGCTGGACGGTCGCGAGCCCTGCCCGGGCCGTGCGCGGCAGTCTGCGTGCCGGCTCCGTCGCGGTCCGTCACGATCGCTGCTTGACCAGGAGCACACGCGTGCCCAGCGGTCCGCAGGTGTACTGGACCGCGTCCGTGAGCGCGCGCATGAAGTGGATGCCCCGGCCGCTCGTAGCGGCTGCCGGGGGCGCGCAGATGGGCGTGGCCTCCATGCCGTCGCCGCCGTCCACCACCTCGACGGCCACCTCGTCCTCGTAGCAGAAGAAGCGCACGTGCACATCGTCGTCCTCGCCGTGCGGCGAGCCGTGCACCACCGCGTTCGCCAGCGCCTCGGCGACGGCGACGTTGAGCTCGAACAGGCCGTCGCCGTCCAGGCCGGCGACCTCGGCGAACGCGGCCACGCGCCGGCGTGCGGCGCGCAGTTGGCGGGTGGTCGCTGGAAAGGTGAACTCGTGCTCCCAGCGCGCCCGGCCGGAAAGGCTCAGAGGCGCCTCTGCGGCGTCACCGCCGGGCGGCCCCGGGACTGCAGGCACGGCGCGCATCAGGCCGGCTCCGGCCAGCTCCGCCCGGGCCTCGGGCTCCTCGACGGCGACCACCAGGGCGGCGCCGGCCTGCGCGAACTCCTGCGCGGCGCCGCGCAGCGCCGCCATGCTGCTCGCGTCCAGCGGCGCCCACGGGTCGAGGTCGAGGACGGCGGCGGAGACCCCCGAGTCCAGACAGCGGCCGACCTCGGCGGGCAGGTCCTCGGCCAGGCGGCTGCCGTCCACACCGCCGCAGCGGAACACGCAGACCTCGCCGCGCAGCTCGGTCCTGACTCCTCTGTCGGAACCCACGGACCGTCAGCCCTGGGTCCGCCGCGCTTCGCTCTCGTACGGGACCGGCGGCTCGAACCGGCAGTCCTCCTGCCCGGGCCAGCCGCCGAACGGGTACGTGCAGTGCATGGCGTGCACCTGCTCGCCCACGTCGTCGAAGCGCGCGTGGATGCGCTCCACGGTCTCTTCGGTCATCTCGAAGGACCGGACTCCCTCCAGGAACGCCGTGCGCAGGGCGTCCATGCGCAGCTCGAGTTCGTCGAACTGGGCTTGCCACTGTCGCGCGTCGCCCGTGGCCGGACGCCCGGGTTTGCGTGTGTCGCTCATCGTGTGCCTCCGCGGTCTCCTACGGCCTTCCTCAGGTCCGTAACGCTCATACCCTCCGCACGCGCGCAGTACACGAGCGCCAGGCGCGCCTGCGCGAGCGTGAAGGCGGCGGTCGCCGGACGACGGCTGCGGCAGGCGTCGCACGGGCCCGGATGTACACTCGGGCGAGGCCGGCGCTCGCCGGCGAGCGCGACGCTGAGGAGGCGATCATGGGAGCACGGGAGTACGCGCGCGGCAGGCGCGTGGTGGCCAGGTTGCAGCACGGCGGCGACCTGCTGGAGGAGATCGCCGCCGTGGCCGACGCGCACGACATGCAGGCGGCCGAGCTGCGCGCCATCGGCGCGCTCACCACCGCCCGCCTCGCCTTCTACGACCAAAGCACGCACGAGTACGGGGAGTTCGCCGTGGACGAGCCGGTGGAGCTCGTCGGCCTGCTCGGCAACGTCAGCCGCAAGGACGGCGCGACGTTCGTGCACGCGCACGCGACGCTGGCGGGGCACGACGGCGCCTGCCTGGGCGGTCACGTGGCGCCGGGGTGTCTGATCTTCGCCTGCGAGCTCATCCTGCAGGAGCTGGTGGGAGAGCCGCTGGAGCGCGCGTTCGACGAAGTCACCGGCTTGGGACTCTGGCGGGACCTCTGAGCGAAGGGAAAAGGTGGTGTCGGAAGGGGGACTTGAACCCCCATGAGGTTATACCCTCACTAGGCCCTCAACCTAGCGCGTCTACCAATTCCGCCATTCCGACACGAGGGATTGAGAGTATAGGCCGACTCGGGCGGGCCGGTCAATCGAGCCTGAACCGGCCACACTCATGACGATGGGCGGGCCTTCGCAGGAAGAGCCCGCCCATCCGCGGCGCCCCCTTCAGCTGCCTCGGTGTGCCCGAGGCTTTGGTCTGCAGAGACCGTGGCGCCGACTGAATCCTCGCCCGGAGTATAGGCCCGCCCCGGGCGGTGGTACAACGTTCTTGCACCGCGCAAGTATCCGAAGGAGGCACGCCGTGACCGGACGCATCAGGGTCGGCAGCTGCTCCTGGACCGACCCGACGCTGATCTCGTGCGGCCGTTTCTACCCGGCCGGCGTGACCAGCGCCGAGGCGCGCCTGCGGTACTACGCCGAACAGTTCGACATCGTCGAAGTGGACGCGACGTACTACGCGCCGCCCACCCCGCGCAACAGCGAACTCTGGGCGGCGCGCACCCCGGACGACTTCGTCTTCAACGTCAAGGCGTTCGCGTGGCTCACCCACCACGCCGCGGCCCCCGACCGGCTGCCCGACTGGCTGCGCAACCGGCTGCCGGACGAGGTGCGCGGCAAGCGCTCGGTGTACCCGAGGGACATCGGCGAGCGCGAGATGGAGCTCGTCTGGCAGCTGCACCGCGAGGCGCTGGCCCCGCTCGCCGACGCCGGCAAGCTCGGCGCCGTGCTGTTCCAGTTCCCGCCGTGGTTCGTCCGCTCGCACGAGAACCGCGACTACCTGAGGTCCCTGCCGGAGCGGCTGCCCGGCTGGCCGCTGGCGGTGGAGTTCCGCGGCGGCGGCTGGCTCGAGGACGACTCCGCCGCCAGGACGCTCTCCCTGCTCGAGGAGGCCGGCCTCACCTACGTCGCCGTCGACGAGCCGCAAGGGTTCCCCAACAGCACGCCGCCGCTGAGCGCAGCGACGGCGCCCCTCGGCATCGTCCGCCTGCACGGCCGCAACGCCGGCACGTGGGAGAGCAGGACCGGCGCCGCGTCCGACCGCTTCAAGTACCTCTACAGCGACGAGGAGCTCGAGGAGTGGGCGCCCAAGGTGCGGGAGCTCGCCGCGCAGGCCGCCGGCGTCCACGTGCTCTTCAACAACAACTACGAGGACTGGGGCATGCAGAACGCGCGCCGCATGGCGCACCTTCTGGGCGTGGAGCGGCAGCCCCCGCAGACCCGGCTCGAACTGGGCTGAAGCCGGGCGCCGGCGGCGCGGCCGGCCCGATCAGCCCGGCGCGGCCAGCGACTCGCGCATCTGCGCGTCGACGGTGACGCCCCAGCGCGAGAACTCCGCGAAGAACGCCTCGCACGGCACCGCCTGCTCGGGGACGAACACGCCGGGGCCGGCGATGTCTCCGCGCGCCAGCATGCGCGCCACGATCGCCGGCGGGATGCCGGTGTCCACGTCCCCGCCGCCGGCGCCGTACTCCTTGTGCGCCGGGACCACGGCGCGCACGCGCCACTCCACCCGGCGCCCGTCCTTGAGCCCGCGGACGACGCCGAGCAGGTAGTCCACGTCGTCGAGCACCACGTCGGTGGGCCGCGGGATCTCGCTCACGACCTTGAGGAGCACGTCGCGCGGCCGCACGTGCACGCCCTTGACCTCGACCTCGTCGGTGCGCGTCATGCCGATGGTGTTGAGGAACCGCATCTGGTCGGTGAACTCGGCCGGCAGCGAGAGCTTGAACGTCGCGCTCCTCAGGCCCTGGTCCTTCCAGGTGTGCCAGAACGTGAACGGCTCCGAGTGGATGGTGAAGTGCGCCTCGAGCATGCCGGCCGGCACGCCGAAGTCGAGGTCCTCGCACCCCTCCCCACCGGTGATGTCCATGACCCAGCGTCCGTCGATGAACTCGGGCGCGACCACGCTGAACTCGTCGCAGAGCGTCTCGAGCGAGTACGGGACGACCCAGCCGTCGTAGCCGCTCCAGTCGGTGTCGTCCACGTTGCCGCACAGCGCGTGCGCCTCCTCGACGACGTCCAGGCGCTCGGCGCCGTACTTGGCGAGGATGTTGGTCACGCCTGGGGCGCCGCCCATGGCGACGACCGCGGTCACGCCGGCCTTGCGGAACTCCTCGTGCAGCTCGACCTGCTGCTTGGTGACGTGGAAGAGGCCGCCCATGTCCGTGTAGTGCACGTGGGCGGCCGCCGCGGCGTGCATGACGGTGATGTTCCAGAAGTGTTGCGTCGCGTTGACCATGGCGTCACACCCGGCGATGGCCTCCTGCACGCTCGCCTGTTCGCGGGCGTCGACGAAGCGGCCCGTGGCCTTGCCGCCGCCGAACGCGGCGGCCACCTCGCGGGCCTGCTCCTCGTTGTAGTCGCCGACGACGATCTGCTCCACGTCGGGACTCAGCCCCAGCTCCTTGACGGCCCAGCGACCCATTGCGCCCGCACCCACGACGGCGATCTTCATCGTCCCCTCCTGCACGCTCGGCTGTGTGCCTGCCTGCTCCCGAGCCTACGAAACTCGCCGCGCGAAGTACAGACGGCTATCATGGCGGCGGAGGTACGTCGCTCCATCCCCTCTTTGGAAGGAGACCGTGGACCACTACGGTCTGGACGCTCACGAGTGGCAGGCGCTCGAGGACGAGGTCCTCGAGCTGTTCACCGCGCTGCTCCGCGTCGACACCACCAACGCCAACGAGACCGAGGCCGCGCGCGTGGTGCAGGCCTACTTCGCCGAGCAGGGCATCGCGAGCGAGCTCGACGGCGAGCGCACCGACCGACAGAGCCTGGTGGCCCGGCTGGACGGCAGCCGGCCGGGCAAGACCCTCACGATGATGGGCCACCTCGACGTGGTGCCCGCCGACGCCGGTGAGTGGAGCGTCCCGCCGTTCTCCGGCGCCGTGCGCGACGGCTACGTGTGGGGCGTCGGCGCCACCGACATGAAGAACCAGGTGGCCGCCGAGGCGGTCGCCCTCGCCCGGCTCAAGCGCTCGGGCGCCGCGTTCGCCGGAGCCGTCAAGTACGCGGCGACGGCCGACGAGGAGGTCGGCGAGTTCTGCGGCGTCAAGTGGCTCTGCGAGCACCGGCCGGACGCCCTGCGCGCCGACTACTGCCTCAACGAGGGCATGGGCGGCCTCTGGCTGCCGGTCGGCGACGACAAGGTGTTCCTGCTCGCCGTCGGCGAGAAGGCGTTCGCCCAGTTCCGCATCCGGACCCGCGGCCGCGGCGGCCACGGGTCCGTGCCCGAGAAGGAGCGCAGCGCCGTCATCGACCTCGCCCGAGCCGTCATCGCGCTGGGCCTCGCCGACCCGCCGGCGATCGTCTCGGGCACGACGGCCGCGTTCATCGACGTGCTCGTGCCCGACGCCGGGCTCGCCGCGCGGCTCAAGGACCCGGCCACCGCGCGCGCCGCCGGCGCCGAGCTGCGCGCCGCCGACCCCGTGGTCGCCGGCCTCGTGGAGCCCCTGTTCGGCGCCACCCTCACCCCCACCGTGCTCGACGCCGGCAAGGCGGTCAACGTCATCCCGACCCGGGCCGAGGCCTGCATCGACTGCCGCATCCTCCCCGAGATGACGCACGGCGACGTCCGGGACTACGTGGCCACCGTGCTCGACCCGCTCGGCATCGAGTGGGAGTTCGAGTGGGTCGACGTCACCACGCCCAACGCCTCCCGGCCGGACTCACCGTTCCGCGAGAGCATCGAGCGGGTGCTGCGACGCGACGTGCCCGGCGCGGTGCTGGCTCCCATGACGTCCGGCAGCTTCACCGACTCGCGCTGGATCCGCGAGGCGTTCCCGGACTGCGTGGCCTACGGGTTCGCGCCGTTCCCTGTCGAGAGCTTCCACGCCATGGACGGCGGCCGCGACCACGAGCCCGACGAGCGCATCCTGGTCGAGGACGTCGTCTACCAGGCGCTGTTCTTCGAACGCCTGGCCCGGGACCTGCTCACGTGAGCCCGGATCCCGCCGTCGTCCGCGACCGCTTCCGCGGCACCCTGCTCGGCCTCGCCGTGGGCGAAGCGCTGGGCGCGCCCGCCGAGTTCCTCACCGCCGAGCAGATCGTGGAGAGACACGGCGTCATCACCGAGATGATCGGCGGCGGCGTGTACGACGTGGCGCCCGGCGAGATCACCGACGCCACCGAGATGATGCTCTGCGTCGCCGGCAGCCTCGCCGACAACGGGGCGTTCGAGCCAGAGGACATCATGGAGCGCTTCGCCGCGTGGCTGGACAGCCAGCCGCACCACGTGAGCCTCACGGTGCGCGCCGCGCTCATCAGCTACCGCTCGGGCACGCACTGGGACGTGGCCTCGCGGCGCGCGTTCGAGATCCTGGGCGGGCCCACCGCCGGCAACGGGAGCCTCATCCGTTGCGCCCCGGTGGGCCTGCTGTACTGGGAGGACGCGGCGACGCGCCACGAGATCTCGCTGCGCGAGTCCACGCTCACCCACTTCGACCGCCTCGCCGGCTGGTCGTGCGCCGCCTTCAACGACCTGGTCTCGGCGGCGCTCCACGGCGGACTGCTCGAGGACCTCCCGGCCATCACGCGCACGTTCGACGACGAGGACAAGCGCGTGGCCGGCGTGCTGCGCGAGACGCTGGCCGCCGAGGCCGAAGAGATCGTCAGCTCGTCGTTCGTGCTCGACACGCTGCAGACGGCGCTCTGGACCGTGCTGCACGGGGCCGACTTCGAGCACGCGGTCACCATCGCCGTGAACCTGGGCAACGACGCTACCGCCGCCGGCGCCGTCACCGGCGCGCTCGCCGGCGCGGTGTACGGCGAGAGCGGCATCCCCGCGCGCTGGCTCGAGAGCCTCACGGTGCGCGACGAGGTCACCGCGGTCGCCGACCGGCTCGCCACGCTCGCCGGCGTCGCCTGACCCACGCCCGAGCGGCCCCTCGAGCGCACCGCCGCCACGGTTGCGTTCAGTCCGTTCACTTTGTAGTTTACGTTCTTGCTGTCGAGGTCCAAGGAGGGGGGTCGCCGATGCGCGCCGAGATGACCACGGAGCAGCGCGAGCTCATCGAAGAGTTCGGGCTGCTGCAGGAACAGATGGGGGGCACGCGGATGACCGGCCGTGTGTCCGGCTGGCTGCTGCTGGCCGACCCTCCCGTCCAGTCGCTGACCGAGATCGCCGAGGGGCTGGGCGTGAGCAAGGCCGCCGTGAGCGGCGCCGCCCGTCTGCTGCTGCAGAGCCGGTTCATCGAGCGCGTCGGCGAGCCCGGGCAGCGCGGCGACTTCTACCGCGCGCTGCCCGGCCGACCCCGACGAGATCCTCCCCATCGACCACATCCGCACGCTGCACCGGCTGATCGCGCGCAGCCTGCAGACCGTCGCCGACCGCGACCAGTCACAGTCCAACTACGCGCTCATGCACGATCTGCTGCGAGTTCGCCGCGTTCATCGAGGCCGAGTTGCCCGAGCTGCTGACCCGCTGGCGGCGCACCGCCGCCGGCACCGACCGTGCCGACCCATCGCACCACTCCGGAGGCACCCTTTGAGCTGGCTGACGAAGATTCTCGCTTCGCAACCGATCCATCGTCGGCCTGGCCGTCCTTGCGGTCATCCTGGTCGGAGCCTACGCGATCACCTCCCTCAAGCAGGAGCTGATCCCCGACCTCACGTTCCCGTACCTCACGGTGTTCACGGTGGACCAGGGTGCGTCCGCGAAGGACGTGGAACGCAGCATCACGACGCCGATCGAGCAGGCGCTCAAGACCTCGAGCGGCATCAAGGAGTTCGACTCGTTCTCCAACGACGGCATGAGCATCATCATGGTGGAGTACGAGTTCGGCACCGACATGAAGGCCAAGGAAGCCGAGATCCAGCAGGCGATCTCGGGCGTGCAGCAGATGCTCCCCGCCACCGCGATGGCGCCTGAGGTCGCGGCGCTCAACTTCAACACGCATGCCGGTGGTGCAGCTGGCCGTGTCGTCGTCGCTGCCGCCCGAGCAGCTCGCAGGACTGCTCGGCACCCGGGTGGTGCCCAAGCTGCAGGCCATCGACGGCGTACAGGCGGTCACCCTCTCGGGCGTGCAGCAGATGCAGCTGAACATCCAGCTGAAGCCGGAGCAGGTCGCCGCACTCGGCGTCACGCCCACGCAGATCATGACGGCGGTCACGCAGGCCAACGTGACGACCGGCGCCGGGAGCGTCACGTCCGGCAGCATCGTCTACCCGATCACGGTGAGCGCCACGGCCCAGACCGAACGGGCGCTCGAGCAGCTGGTGCTGCCGTCGTCGAGCGCCGCGGCGGCCGCGTCCGCCGGCGCCGCGGGGGCGTCCGCGTCGGCCGCCTCGGCGGCCACCGCCGACGCCATGGCCGCGGCCGCGGCCGGCGGCGCCACCGCGGCCGCGGAGCCCGTGCGTCTGGGCGACGTCGCGAGCGTCAAGATCGCCCCGGCGCCGCTGACCGCGGTCACGCGCACCAACGGCAAGGCGTCCATCGGCATCTCGGTGAGCAAGTCGAGCACCGGCAACACGGTCGACATCGCCAACGCCATCGCCGCCGAGCTGCCCGCGATCGAGAAGGAGCTCGGCGGGCAGACCACGGTCACCCCGGTCATCGACCAGTCGATCTTCATCAAGGACAGCATCAAGACGCTGGTGCGCGAGGGCATCATCGGCGCCATCTTCGCCATCATCGTCATCTGGGTGTTCCTGCGCAGCTGGCGCTCCACGATCATCGCCGGGCTCTCGATCCCGCTCAGCGTGATCGGCGCGCTCATCCTCCTCTGGAGCCAGGGCGACTCCCTGAACATGCTCACGCTCGGCGGTCTCACCATCGCCATCGGACGCGTGATCGACGACTCCATCGTCGTCATCGAGAACATCTACCGGCACCTGCAGGAGGGCGACACCATCCGGCGCGCGGCGTACACGGGCACCCGCGAGGTCGCCGGCGCCATCACCGCGAGCACCCTGACGACGGTCGCCGTCTTCCTCCCGCTGGGCTTCGTCCACGGGCTCGCGTCCGAGTTCTTCCGGCCGTTCGCCCTCACCGTGACCTTCGCTCTGCTCTGCAGCCTCCGGTCGCGCTGATGGTGGTCCCGGTCGTGGCGACCTGGCTGCTCTCCAAGCGCCAGGTCGGCCACCGCGACGAGAAGGAACTGACGCACCTGCAGAACGCCTACCTGCCCGCGCTCCGCTGGGCCGTCGACCACAAGATCGTCACCATCGTGGCGGCGGTCGCGATCTTCCTCGCCACCATGTCGCTCGGCCCGATGCTCAAGACCAACCTCTTCGACAGCTCCGAGCAGAACACGATGAGCATCACGCAGAGCCTGCCGCCGGGCTCGAGCCTCGACGCGACCCAGGTCGCCGCCGGCAAGGTCGAGGCGATCCTCAAGGACACGCCCGGCGTGGAGATCTACCAGTACACGGCGGGCAGCACCGGCAGCCTGTTCGGCGCCGGCGGCGGCACGAGCGCGTCGTCGAGCCAGGCCACGTTCGCCATCACCACCGACCCGGACGCGGACAAGAACGCGATCATCGAAGACGTGCGCGCCCAGGTGGCCAAGCTGTCCAACGCCGGGCACCATCACGGTCACCGGCGAGGACTCCTCCATGGGCGGCGGCATGTCGCAGCTCGAGGTGCGCGTCTCGGCCGCCGACCCCGCGGTGCTCAAGGAGGCCAACGACAAGGTGCTCGCCGAGATGAAGACCGTGGAGGGGCTCGCCGACGTCACCTCCAACCTGAGCGAGGGCCGGCCGTCCGCGACCATCGTCGTCGACCAGGCCAAGGCCGCCGCGGCCGGCGTCACGCCGACCACGCTGAGCCCAGTACACGACGCTCGTCCTCAACGGCTACCCGCTCGGCACGGTGCCGACCGCCGCCGGCACGCTGCCCGCCCAGCTCATGGTCGGCAACATCACGGTGCCGCCGCTCCCGGGCGCCGTCAGCCAGGTGCTCATGCGGCTGCCCGTCGCCGGCACCAGCGGCATGGTGCCACTCGGCGACATCGCCAAGGTCGTCGAGATCAAGGCGCCGGTCCAGGTGACGCACGTGGACGGCGCCCGCACCGCCAGCGTGACGGCGGCCTCCATCGACAACAACATCGGCGCCGCGTCCTCGGCGGTCAACAAGGCCCTCGACGGACGTCAAGCTGCCCGAGGGCGCGACCTGGGAGCTCGGCGGCGCCACGCAGGCGACCAACGACGTGTTCCGCTCGCTGGGCATCGCGATGCTCATCGCCATCCTGCTCGTCTACATCATCATGGTGGCGACGTTCCGCAGCCTGCTGAACCCGCTGATCCTGCTGGTCAGCATCCCGTTCGCGGCCGTCGGCGCGGTGCTCGCGCTGGTCATCACCGGCACCAGCCTCGGCATGCCGAGCCTCGTCGGCCTGCTGATGCTGATCGGCATCGTGGTGACCAACGCCATCGTGCTGCTCGACCTCGTCGAGCAGTTCCGGCGCAAGGGCATGGACGCCCGCACCGCCGTGATCGAGGGCGGGCCGCAGGCGCCTGCGGCCGATCCTCATGACCGCGATCGCCACCATTCTGGCGCTGGTCCCGATGGCGCTCGGCATCGGCGGCAAGGGAGGGTTCCTCTCCACGCCGCTCGCCGTGGTCGTGATCGGCGGCCTGTTCACCTCCACCTTCCTGACGCTGATCCTGGTGCCGGTGCTGTACCTCGCGTTCGACCGGCTGCGCCCCAAGGGCGCCTATGCGCCGGACGACGAGGACTACACCTCCCCCGCCGGAGCGGAGCTCGCGCCGGCGGAATGACGGCCGACGTGGAGGCGCGCGACGAGTGACCTCTCTGACGGCGGCCGGGTCGGCGACGACCCGGCCGCCGTCCGCGTTTGCGCCGCCGCGCCGTTGCCCTGCGATACCCTTGGGCGGCCGCCGCGCCACGAAGAGCGGCGCGGCTCCCGGACCCGCACCAGGAGAGGAGAGCCCGTGGCCAAGCCAATCGCCAAGAAGTCCGCGAGCCCAGCGAAGGCCAAGCCCTTCAAGACTCGCACCGCCGCCGACCTCGAGCGCCGTGTTCCGCGCGAGGTCACCCGCGAGGAGCTCATCGACCTGCTGAACGACGACCTCGCCAAGGAGTTCCAGGCGCTGGTCCAGTACGTGCAGCACGCCGCCGCCATGACCGGCCCGCAGTACGACGCCATCAAGGCGGAGCTCATCGTGCACTCCAACGAGGAGCACGCGCACGCCATCTCGCTGGCCGACCAGATCGACTTCCTCGGCGGGGTGCCGGGCGTGGACGTCGCCGAGGCGCGCATCTCCCCCGACTCCAAGGTGATGCTGGAGCAGGACCTCGAGGGTGAACTCGACGCGATCGGCCGGTACCGCGAGCGCATCGCCCAGGCCGAGATGCTGCAGGAGTACGGACTGCGCCGCGCGCTCGAGGACATCCTCATCACCGAAGAGGAGCACGCGCGCGACCTGCAGGACGCGCTCGACCTCTGAGTCGCGAAGACGGCTGAGGGCGGAGGCCCGGGCGACGACGCTACGCGCTCGCCCGGGCCTCCGCCGTCCTCGCCTCGCGCCGCCGGCGCCACCCCGGCGCCAGCGCCAGGAACCAGCCGGCGCCGGCGAGCCCCACCACGAGCAGCACCACGAACGCCTCGCGGCCGCCGAAGCTGTCCATGGCCCAGCCGCCGAACGCCGGGCCGAGCGCCGCGCCGCCGTTCCACACCACCGTCCACACGCCCATGTAGCGCCCGCGCAGCAACTCCGGCGCGAGGTCGGCCACCTCCGCTGAGGCCACCGGCGAGAGCAGTGTCTCCCCCAGGCTCAGGATCGCGATGAAGGCCACCAGGGACCACACCGGCCCGGCGAACGCCGAGCCGCCGATGCCCACCGCGAGGAACGCGCTGGAGACCGCGAGCAGGACCATCCGGTTGCGGTGCCGTAGCGCGTTGACCAGAGGGATCTGGATGGCGACCACGATCAGCGCGTTGAGGGTGAGCAGGTACGCCCACGTGCTGCTCGACACGCCGAGGAAGTCGGTGATGTACACGGCGTAGATGGAGCCGAAGTTGCCGATGCAGAACACCGGCAGCACCGCCGCCAGGCAGAACACGACGAACACCTTGTCGTGGAACACGATGCGGTACCCGCTGCGCCCCTTGTGGTCCACGTGGCGCGCGGCCCGCTGCCCCACGCCGGGCGGCCGGCTCTCCCGGATCCAGATGGCCATCATGACCACCATCAGGACACAGCCGGCCGCGGCGGCGAGGAACAGCGAGCGGTAGCTCACGCCGAGCCGCAGGGCTTGCCCGGCGGCCACCGGCCCCACCACGACGCCGAAGTTCATCGCCGCACGGCTCACGCCGAAGCCCGTCTGCCGCCGGTCCGCCGGGAGCAGGTCGGCGATCATCGCGTTGCTCGCCGTCTGGAAGAGCGGCCAGCCGAAGGCGCTCTCGAACGCCACCAGCAGGGCCACCTGCCACACCTCGGTGACGTAGGCGAAGCCGACGAACCACACCACGCCGACGAGCACGGAGAGCATGATGACCACACGGCGCCCCAGCTTGTCGGTGAGCTGCCCGCCCCAGAACTGCACGGGCATCACCGCGAAGGGCACGAGACCGAACACGATGCCGATCATGGTCATCGACGTGCCCAGGTTCTGGCGCAGGTAGATGGCCTCGAACGGGAACGCGAGGGCCGCTGCCCCGACGTAGATGAAGATGCCGGCGGTGAGCACCCAGAACTGGCGCGGGAAGACCAGCAGGTCGCGCAGGTACGCTTTGAACCGGGAGAACATGCTTCAATGCTATCCGAGCGTGTATGCTGGCTGCGTTGGGTGTGGTGAAACGATCACAACCAACCGCAGAAACCGACGTCGGAGCCCCCTCCCACACTCGCGAATCTTCGCGACCACTCCGCGAGAACTGCGCGTTGACTTCGCCCGGTCGCGCGGCTAGGTTCAGACTCATGTACCTGAGCGTGCAACAAGCCGCGCTGCGACTCGGCGTCTCGCCGGTCACCATCCGCCGGTGGACGGCCACCGGGTTCCTGCCGTGCACGCGCACGGCCGGCGGCCACCGGCGCATCGACGAGCACGACATCGACGACCTCGCCAAGGCCATCGGCGGCAGCAACCACCTCGCCGCCCAGCTGGCCCGCGAGCGCGAGGTCGACGTGCTCATCAACACGGCGACGGCGCTGGCGGTCAAGCTCGACCTCACCGAGCTCCTGCTCGAGATCGCCATGCGCATGACCAGCCTGCTCGACTGCCACTTCTGCGCCATCTCCGAGTACGACGTGGAGAGCGACGCGGTGCGGGCGCTGGCGGAGTACGACCACGCCGGCCAGCGCCTCCCCGACGCGAACCCCTACCGCCTGCGGGACTTCCCGCTCACGCGGCGCGTGCTCAGCGAGCAGACCACCGCGGTGGTCAACGTGGACGACCCGCACGCCGACCCGGCGGAGGTCGCCGAGCTGCGCCGCGAGGGCGACCGCAGCCTGCTCATGGTGCCGCTGGTGGTGCAGGGCCGCAGCCTCGGCCTGCTCGAAGTGGTGGACCAGAAGCGCTCCCGCGACTATTCGCGACAGGAACTGCGCCTCGCCGAGGCGATCGCCGGCCAGGCGGCCGTCGCCATACAGAACGCCAAGCTGTTCGCCGAGCGCACGCGCAGCGACGAAGACGTCAGCCGCCTGCGCGAGGCGCTCGTGAGCCTCACCGCCCGCGTGCCGCAACTGGGCGAGGGCAAGCGCCGCGGCGATGCCCTGTCCGCCGTCGCCCAGGGGTTGTGCGAGGCGCTCGGCGCCATCTCCTGCGTGGCGAGTCTGGGCGGCGAGAGCGCCGGCGCGTTCGGCGACGGCCAGGCCGCCGCCGCCTCGGACAGCCACCGGCGCGGCGCGGCCGCCAACCTCGTGGTCGCCCGCGACCCGTCCGGTCGCACCGACCTCACGCTCGCCGTCACCCTGCCGCACGCCCCCGGCGAGGGACAGGTCGAACTGCTCGACTTCGTCGCCGCCGTCACGGCCGCCATGGCCGCCGACTGAGCGGCGTTCCTCCACCCCGCATCGAGGCAGGGCCCGGAAAACCGTCACGCTCCGCGCCGTCTCTCTCGTCCAAAAGATGCTCGTTTACTGGTCTTTTGTGCATACTCAGGCTGGCTGGAACTTCGAAGCGAGGACGAGCTAGAAGTTCGCAGAGTTGACGCACCCCGCGAGCGACGATACGGTTTGCGCATGTATCTGAGCGTGCAACTGGCGGCGCGCCGGCTCGGCGTGTCGCCCCACACCATCCGCCGCTGGACGGCGTCCGGGTTCCTGCCGTGCACGCGCACGGCCGGCGGCCACCGGCGCATCAAGCAGGAGGACATCGACGAGCTCGCCCACCTCATCGGGGGGCGCAACCACCTCGCCGCCCGGCTCGCGCGAGAGCGCGAGCTCGAGACACTGGTGGCCACCGCCGTCGCGGTCTCCAGCCAGCTCGACGCCACCGCTCTGCTGCGCGAGATCGCCAAGCAGATGACCACCCTGCTCGACGCCCATCTCTGCGTCATCTCCGACTACGACCCGGCCACGCGCACGGTCAGCGTGCGCGCCGAGTACGACGACCGCGGCAACCGCCAGCAGGACACCATGAAGTACACGCTGAGCCAGTTTCCCATGGCGCGGCGAGCCATCGAGGACCACGAGAGCATCACCGTCAACGTGAGCGACCCGCACGCCGACCCGGCCGAGGTCGCGATCATGCGCCGCGACGGCGACAAGTGCCTGCTCATCCTCCCCATGGTCCACCAGGGCGAGAGCATCGGCCTCATCGAGGTGCTCGACCACCAGCGCGAGCGCAAGTTCAGCCGCCAGGAGATGCGCCTCGCCAACGCAGTGGCGGCCCAGGCGGCCGTGGCGCTGCACAACGCCACGGTGTTCGCCCAGCTCAAGCGCAGCGACCGGGACGCGCTCAAGCTGCGCCACGCCATCGACACCATCTCCGGCGGGTACGAGCGACTGCACGCACAGCGCGACCGGACGGGCGTGCTGCAGGCGGCCGCCGACGTCGCGGCGCGGGCGCTCGGCGCCATCTCCTGCGTCGCGAGTTGCGGCGGCGAGAGCGCCGGCGCCTCCGGCCTGAGCGCCGGCGACCAGGCCGCCGCCCAGAGCGGCGCCGCGCACGTCATCGTGTCCTCGGCGCCGTGCGGCGCCGACACCGTCTCTCTCACGCTCACGCTCTCCGGTGACGCCGGCGACGGCCAGGCGGAGCTGCTGGGGCTCGTGGCCACCATGGCCGCCGGCGCCATCGCGGCCGCCTGACGCCGCGCGGTCGGGCACGCACGGGCGCGGCCGACCACCCACTCAGCCGCGACCGTCATCCCCTCCCCGGCGCCGTCGCTCAGGGCGCCGCCGCCCGCTCTGTTATCCTCGGGTCATGCCCCGCCCGCGCCCCCACTTCGTCGTCGTCGACACGGAGACCACCGGCCTCGACCCGCGCGCCGACCGCATCATCGACATCGGCGCCGTGCGGCTGGACGAGGACCTGCAGGTGGTCGACGAGGTTCACCACGCTGGTCGACCCCGGCATGCCGCTGCCGCTGTTCGTCTCGCGACTCACCGGCATCGAGCAGGAGGACCTCGACGGGGCGCCGCAGGCCGCCGAGGCGCTGACGGCGCTCTGGGAGTTCGCCGGCGACGCGACGCTGGTCGGCCATAACGCGGCCTTTGACAGGGAGATGCTGGCGGCGGCCGCGCGGCGCGGCGGCTCGCGGCCGCCCGAAGCCGCGTGGTTCGACACGCTCGACGCGGCGCTCCTGCTGTTCCCTGAACTCGATCGGCACGCGCTGCCGGTGCTCGTCGAAGAACTCGGCCTGGACTGGCCGGCGCACCGGGCACTGCCGGATGCGGAGGCCACGGCGGCCGTGCTGGCGCGGCTCGCGCGCCGGGCCGCCGGGCTGGCCGACGTGGAGCGGCGCCTGCTCGAGAGCGTCAACTGGGCGCCGCTGGCGGTGCTCGACGCCTGCGCGGCGACGCCGGACGAGGCCCCGCCGCCGGTGGTCGCCGACGATCCCCCCGAGGGACCCGGCCCGCTCGCCGTGCTGCCCGTCGCATCGGACGCCTGGCGCGCGGAGCTCGACGGCGACGAGACCCACGATCCGGGCCTGGCGGAGCGGCTGCCCGGCTTCCGCCGCCGCGCCGGGCAGGTCGAGTACGCCGACGCCGCCGCGCACATCTTCAAACGCGGCGGCATCGGTGTGTTCGAGGCCGGCACCGGCATGGGCAAGAGCCTCGGCTACCTGCTGCCGGCGGCGTATGCCGGCGCGGCCGCCGGCCGCCGCATCCTGGTCAGCACCAAGACCAAGGCGCTGCAGCGGCAGCTGGCGCGCTCCGAACTGCCGCTCGTCGCCGAGTCGCTGCCGCCGGGCTGGCGCTGGGCGCTCCTCATGGGCCGCGAGAACTATCTGTGCCGGCGTCGTCTGGACGAGGCGGTCGCCGCCGAGGGCGAGAGCCTGCCCGATCCCGACCGCACCCTGGCGCTCGCCTACCTCGTCGGCCGCGCCCGCCGCGGCGACGTGGACCTCTCCGCCCTGCCGTATCGGGCCACACACGTACTCCCTGCGCTGGCCGACCTGGGTCACGAGGTGCGTTCCTCGCGCGCCACGTGCCTGGGGCGCTACTGCCCCGCGCGGCGCGGCTGCCACTGGCGGCTCGCCCGCAGCCGCGCCGAGGCCGCGCACCTGGTCTGCATCAACCACGCGCTGCTGCTCTCGGGCCGCGACACGCTGCCGGCGTTCGACGACGTGGTGATCGACGAGGCGCACCTGCTCTACCACGAGGCCACCGAGGCCTTCAGCGACCGGGTCGACGCCCAGGGCGTGGAGCAGCTGCTCGGCGACCTGCGCGGCCGGCACCGCCAGCGACCGCTCACGCAACGCCTGCGCGCGGCGACCCGCAAGCTCCCGCCCGACGACGGCCGCAGACTGGACGCCTCCGCGGACGCCTGCGAGCGCGCGGCGTCCGAGGCGCCCGCGCTCAGCCGCGCGCTCGGCGACGCCGTCGCGGCGCTGGCCGCGGGAGCGGCGCGCGCCGGGGAGGACGGCGAAGGCGGCAGTCAGCCCGAGGAGTACACCACCACCGTCTGGCTCACCGCCGGCTTGCGCGACCTGCCGGAGTACGACCGGTTCCTGGTGGACGCCGGCCTGCTCTCCGAGTGCCTCGCCAAGCTGGCGACCGCCGCGGCGACCGGAGCCGAGGTGCTGCCCGAGGACCACCGCGACCACGCGGCCCTCATCGCGCTCTCGGACGACGCGGCCGTGGCGGCCGAGCTGCTCGGCGACGTACCCGACGGCGGCGGTCCCGACACGGTGGCCTGGGCGGAGCTGGAGGGCGCGGCGCGGAGCTTCGCCGGTCCGCCGCGCTGGGCGCTCACGCGTGCGCCGGTCACTCCGGCCGGCGGCATCCGCGAGATCCTCTGGGACCGGCTGCGCAGCGCCGTGCTCACGAGCGCCACGCTCACGGTGGCCGGCTCGTTCGCCTACTTCCGCGACATGACGGGGCTCACCGGCGACGTCGACGCGCGCGAGCGCGTGTTCCCGTCGCCGTTCGACTACCGCCGCCAGGCGGTGCTCGTGCTCGAGCACGACCCCGGCGGCGCCTGGCGCCCGGACGAGCTGGCCACGCGCCAGGGAGAGCGCCTCAAGCGCATCGCCGAGGTCACGGGCGGCCGCACGCTCGCCCTGTTCACCAACAAGCGCGACATGCACCGGGTGGCGGCCGCCGTGGGCGAGCATGTGGAGGACGACGGCGTGCTCGTGCTCGCCCAGGGCCTGCACGGCAGCGCGGCGAGCCTCGCCGAGGAGTTCCGCCTGCACCCGGAGACCATCCTGCTCGGCGTGGACACCCTGTGGACCGGCCAGGACTTCCCCGGCGATGCCCTCACGTGCCTGGTGATCGCCAAGCTGCCGTTCCCGCGGCTGGACCCGCTGTTCCGCGCCCGCCGGCGCGCCTGCGAGGAGGCGGGCGAGCGCTGGTTCGAGCGCTTCTACCTGCCGGAGGCGGTGCTCAAGTTCCGGCAGGGGTTCGGCCGGCTCATCCGCACCGAGACGGACGCCGGCGTGGTCGTCGTGCTGGACCACCGGCTCACGCAGAAGGGGTATCGCAAGGACTTCCTGGCCAGCCTGCCGGAGATGGAAGTGGTGGAGGCGGCGCCGGCAGACGTGGCCGCCGCCGTGGGACTGTATCTGCGACGCCTCACCGCCCAGGCGCCCGAGCCCGTGGTGCCCGCGGGCGCCTGACCTGCTTCAGCAGCCTACTTCAGCAGCCGCCCGGTCCCCCTGGCCTCGCGGGCGCCGACGCGCTTCACGACGCGAGCCTTACTCTGCTTGCCGCAGTGGGGGCAGGTGAGGTTCTTGTAGCTGTAGTAGGTGCCGTCGGGATTCTTGCCGACTGCCGACGTGGTGAAGAAGTTCACCGTCGTGGGCACCTGGAACGCCTTGCCGCACTTGCCGCACAGGTAGCCCGAACTGCGCGAGACGAGGCTGATGTACATCCACAGGCCGGCGATGATGAGGATGAACATGGGCACGAAGCCCTTCCACGGATACACCACAAAGATCGCCAGCAGGATGACGGCGACGAAGATGGCGAGCTTCCAGATGCTGCTGAACCAGTCGTGCTGGCTGCGTTCGACGAAGCGAGCCACGCGATTCCTTTCGTACTGGTGCGACGGGTGGGCGCGGCGCCGGCGTCAGCCGCCGACGGGCCCGGCCAGGTAGCTGACCAGTGTGAAGATGCCGAAGAGGACGGCGATGACCACGACCATGAACGCCAGGGTCTGGAAGAGACCTTTGAGGAACGCGCCCACGAGTGCCTCCGTCGTCGAGTGATCCGGGTCCACGCCCGCGCACGGGCGTCCGCGTGTGAGTATGCCACTCTCGCGCACGAGGAGAAAGCGCGGCCACACGCTCGCAACCGCCGGAGGCGCCGGCAGGGCTCGGGCCGGCGCGCCCGAACGTGTGTGTCGCTCGAGCCGCGGGGGTACGGTGGCCGATGAACTGCGGTGCGGCCGCCCCGCACCTCGCCACGGCCACCGGGAGCCGCGGCAGAACACCGAGGAGGAGAGCACATGGAAGTCGAGTTCCAGAACGGTCCTGCCTTCACCGTCGCCGTGGCCAAGATGGCCGCGGGCGAGCAGATCCGCTGCGAGGGCGGCGCGATGCTCAGCATGACCACCGGCACGCAGATCGAGACGTCCACGCAGGGCGGCATCCTCAAGGGCCTCAAGCGCTCGCTCTCCGGCGAGTCGTTCTTCATGAACACGTTCACCGCGCCGGCGAGCGGCGGCGAGATCGTCCTCGCCCACTCCCTGCCGGGCGACATGTCGTACATCGACCAGCAGGGCGACACCTGGCTCTACCACCGCGACGGCTTCGTCGCTTCGGAGATGGGCATCGACCTCGACACGAGCTGGGGCGGCCTCAAGGGCGCGTTCGGGTCATCCTCGTTCTTCGTGGTCAAGTGCGCGGGCCGGGGAAAGGTGATCTTCGCCACCTACGGCGCGCTGCGCCGCGTGGACCTGCAGGCCGGCCAGCAGTACACCGTGGACAGCGGCCACCTGGTGGCCTGGCACGAGGCGATGCCGATCGACGTGCACAAGGTCGGCGGCATGAAGTCGCTGTTCTTCTCCGGCGAGGGGTTCGTGGTCACGCTGACCGGCCCGGGGACGTTCTTCACGCAGACCCGCAGCGAGCAGGCGTTCATCAACTGGATCATCCCGTACATGCCCAAGAGCGGTAACTGAGAACACGGCGCGGCGGGTAGTACCCAAGTACACACGTCGTCAGGGGAGGTCGTGAAATGAGGCCGGACGACCAGAGCCGCAGCGGCTCCAGCAAGAAGGGACGCCACCCGCACGAGCGCCGGCAGGACCCGCACGGCGCGCGATCCACGCGTTCGTGGACGAACAAGACCATGCACCACCCCGCGACCCGGATCGGCGAGATCAAACACGGGAAGTCGTGATTGACCGGCGCTGCCGAATCAACTGACGGTGCGCCGCAGGTGCACCGGCTATCGCGGCAGTCGTTCGCCGACGAGGGTGGCGTGTTCAGGGCCCGGAGGCCGAAGCAGGCTTCCGGGCCCGGGTACGTACGGGGTCAGGCGACCTGCGCGGAGAGCGCGGCCACCAGCGCGCGGACGAGCGCGTCCGCGGCCTCGCCGGCGTCCTGGTCCGGCGCTCCCGCCTCCGCGACGGCGACCACGGACGCCCCGTGCGCCTCGAGGTGGCGCCGCACCTCCGCGGTCACGACACCGACGCCGCTGCCGGGCGGACCGACCACGACGGCCACCGGCGTGCCGGCCAGGCGCGTGTCGCCGCGTTCGCGGCGGTCGTGCTCCAGACGGATCAGGAGTTCCTGGGTGGTGGGACTGCTGTGGGTGCCGTAGACGGGCGTCCCGATCAGGACGGCGTCCGCGGCCTTGATCTTGCGGGCGCAGCGACGCAGGCCGTCTTCGGGAGGGCTGGAGCAGGAGATGTCACCAAGCCGGTGACCGCAGCGGCCGCACATGTAGCAGCCGGTGCCCTTCACCCGCTCGATGCGCACGACCTCGGCGTCGACCCCTGCCGCCTGGAGCCGTTCCACCACGAGCGCGACACGCCTGCCGACCGGGCCCCGCGGCTCCTTGCTCCCGTCGAACGCCACGACCTTCACGCGCGCCTCCTTTAGGCGGCCCGGATGCTCAGAACCTGTCCGGACTATGCTTCCCCGGGAGGCGAGCGGCGAAGCAGAGTGGCGACCCCTCAGTTCAGGCGTTGAGCTTCTTGAGCGCCCAGGCCATGTGCCTGCCGAGCGTGGCCATGGTCTCCATGCCCTCTTCGTCACCTTCGACGTCGCCCTTGCCGAGGCCGATGCCCAGGTTCCAGTAGCTCGAGCCCACGATGAGCATCTCGTTGATCTGGAACCAGTGGTTGATGCTGTCGAACGCGTGGATGGCGCCGCCGCGCCTGGCGGCGACCACGGCGGCGCCCACCTTGCGCGCCAGCGGGTTGCCGCTCTTGCGCGTCGCGTAGCCGGACCGCTCGATCAGGGCCTGGGTGGCGGCGGTGCAGTTCGCGTAGTAGGTCGGCGAGGCGATGATGATGCCGTCGGCCTCGACCATCCTGGCGATGCAGTCGTTCATGCCGTCGTCGGGCTGGCCCGGACAGGTGTTGTCCTGCGTCTCCGCGCACTTGAGGCAGGCGATGCAGCCGCGGAACCGCTTGTTGTAGAGCTGCACGAGTTCGGTCTCGATGCCCTCGGCCTCGAGCTCCACGAACGCGCGGCGCACCAGGTGGGCCGTGTTGCCGTCCTTGCGCGCGCTGCCGTTGAACGCCACCACCTTCATGGGGTCAGTCTCCTTCCACCGGCGGCGGCGTTCTGCCGGGCCGGGACGTCGGTACGAACGGGGGTCATCGCGCGTCGGCCGTCGCGAAGCGGTGGGCGACGCGCACGAGCGCCAGCGTGTCCAGGCCGCAGTACTCGAGGAGTGCGTGCCGGATCGCCTCCCGGCGTTCCGGCTCCGTGAGCGGGTCGCACGCCTCGTGGTAGGCGGCCTGCGCCGAGAGGCCGTCCTGCACGTCCGTCAGCAGGGCGTGGTCCAGCTCGGCGTCCACCGTGGGCAGCACCGTCTTGAGCGAGTAGGACCCGCCCAGCGCCGGGTGCTCGTAGTGGTCACGTGTGAGCCGGAGGAGGTCGATGAGCCGCCCCGTGACGGCCTCGATCGCCGGCGCGAGGTCGGGCAGCATCTGCGCCATCTCCATGAGGCGCCACTTCTCGAAGTCGTGGTAGACGAAGATCGGGCCCTGGTCGCCGAGGGCCTCCAGCAGGGCCTCCGCGGCGGCGCGGACCGGCATGTCCCCGCTGGTGTCGAGGAACGCGCGGTGCGTCACCTCGCCGGGACGCTCCTCCCGGTGGCAGGACCACTGGAACACGACCTGCTGGAAGGGGCTCGTGCCGGCCCACACCGGCACGGCGAACTGCACGGTCTCGAAGTCGAGGTAGTAGCGCGGGTACTGCAGCGTCTCGAGGAAGGCGGTGGCCGCCGGGTCGAGCCGCCCCAGAGAGGGATCGGGTGGGAGCGCGCAGGCGCCGTCGGGGTCGCGCTCCTCGCCGGGCGCGCAGCGCGTCTTGCCCTCCTGCCCCTCGCAGAACCCGACGAAGGGGCACTCGAACGGGCGCCGGCACTGCGGGCCGGTGCGCGTGGCCGGCAGAGGGCCGCCCAGCAACTCGTTGAAGCCGCGCACCCAGCCGGGGATGTGCGCCATGAGCGGGCGCGCCTGGTCGGCGACGGGGATCTCGCGCAGCAGACCCCGGTAGTCGCCGTCGCCCGGGTACACGAAGCCAGTGTCGATGACCGCCACGCTCAGCCCGTCCAGCCGGACGCCGGCGCCCTCGGCCACCCAGCCCTGGATGGCGATGTCCTGCAGGTGGTACTCCTTGAGCCGCGTGGCCGACTTGACCTCGACCATGCGGTAGCGGCCGCCGCGCCGCTCGAGCACGTCGGCGCGTATCAGCACGCCCTTGTGGCGGAACGTGGCCTCGTAGAGCGTGACGTCGCCGGGCCGCGCGAGCGCCTCTTCGGTCTCGCGCAGCGCGTGGCTGAGCGGCACGCCCTCTCCGATGAGCACGCCGCCGGGATACAGCCCGCGCGCGACCTCGCCGACACCGTGGCCCGCCGCGAAGCGGCGCTGGGTGTCGGCGCTGTACGACTCGAGCTCCGGGCGATGCACGGCGAGCCACAGGCGCTTGCCGCACTGCAGCCCGGCGTTCATGCGTGACTTGGAAAGACGGAAGGTGCGCACTGGCGCTCATTGTATCTCCCGGCCGCCGGAAGGGCCGCCCGGGCTCGTCCGGACCCTGTGGTAGGGTCCGCGCCATGAGGCTCATCCACACCGCCGACTGGCACCTCGGGCGCCTGTTCCACAACCAGCACCTCACCGAGGACCAGGCGCATGTGCTGGATCAGCTGGTCGAGCTCGCACGGGAGGTCAAGCCGGCCGCCGTCATCGTCGCCGGCGACCTGTACGACCGCGCCGTGCCGCCCACCGAGGCGGTCAGCCTGCTGGACGACGTGTTCACGCGGCTGGTCGACGGCCTCGGCGTGCCCGTCATCGCCATCGCCGGCAACCACGACAGCGCCGCCCGCGTGGGCTTCGCGGGGCGACTGCTCGGCGAGCGCGGGCTGCACGTGGTGGGCGAGCTGCCGCAGGCGGCCTCGCCCATCGTCCTCCGCGACGAGCACGGCCCCGTGCGTATCACGGCCCTGCCGTTCGCCGATCCGGCAGTGGCGCGCGACGCCTACGGCGAGCCGGACGTCCACGACCAGCAGGGCGTCACCGCCGCCGGAGTGCGGCGCGCGCTCGCCGCCGCGGAGCCGCGTGAGCGACACGTGCTGGTGGCGCACGCCTTCGTCGCCGGCGGCCTCGAGAGCGAGAGCGAGCGGCCGCTCACCGTCGGCGGCACCCAGCAGGTGCCGGTCTCGGTGTTCGACGGCCTCGACTACGTCGCGCTCGGCCACCTGCACCGCCCGCAGCGCTGCGGCTCGGACGCCGTCCGCTACGCCGGCTCGCTGCTCAAGTACTCGTTCGCCGAGAGCGAGCACGCCAAGTCGGTCAGCGTCGTCGAGATCGGCCCGCGCGGCAGCGCGCCCGGCGCGGCCGGCCACGCCGGCGGAGCGGCCGTCAGCGTGGAGGAGGTCGCGCTCTCGCCCCTGCGCGACGTGCGCCGCGTGGAGGGCACGCTCGCGGAGCTGCTCGAGCGCGGGCCGCGCGACCCGCACCGCGACGACTACGTGCTCGGTGTGCTCCTCGACGACGGCGCGCTGTTCGACCCCATCGGCCGCCTGCGCGCCGCGTACCCCAACGTCCTCGCCGTCGAGCGGCCGGCCTACGTGCACGCGGGCGCCGAGGGCGCCGAGCGCCCGCGCCCCGGGTCCGTCACCGACGTCGAGCTGTTCGAGGCCTTCTTCTCCTACGTCACCGACGGCGATCTGGGCGAGGCGCGGCGCGGCGCGCTCGCCACCGTCATCGACGAGCTCGAGCGGCGCCGGCGGGAGGCTCCCGCATGAGGCCCCTGCGCGTCGTCATGCAGGCGTTCGGCCCCTACGCCGGCGCGCAGACCATCGACTTCGCCGAGCTGCGCGGCAAGAGCTTCTTCCTCATCACCGGCCCCACCGGGTCGGGCAAGACCACGGTCCTCGACGCCATGTCCTTCGCCCTGTACGGCGTCACCAGCGGGGGGCCGGAGAACGAGGGCGGTCGCTCCGGCGCGTCCATGCGCAGCGACCACGCCGATCCCGAACTGCTCACGCGGGTCGAGTTCGATTTCGCCCTCGGGCAGAAGCTCTACCGTGTCGTGCGGGAGCCGGACCAGGAGCGGCCCAAGCTCAGAGGCGAGGGCACCACGCCCCACGGCCAGACGGCGCGCATCTGGCGGCTGCGCCGGGGCGCTGAGGAGCTCGAAGAGGACGGCGCGCCCATCGAGACAGGCTGGACCAAGGTCAGCGGCAAGGCCGAGGAGCTGCTGGGCTTCCGCTCCGAGCAGTTCCGCCAGGTCGTGATGCTGCCCCAGGGACGGTTCCAGAAGCTTCTGGAGGCCGACTCCAAGGAGCGCGAGCAGATCCTCCGAGCGCTGTTCGACACGGGCCACTACTCGGCTCTGGAGGCAGAGCTCAAGCGCGCCGCCAAGGGACTCAGCGACCAGGCGCGCTCGCTGCGCGACCGGCGCGACGAGGCCCTGCGGCAGGCCGAGGCCGAGGGCCTCGACGACCTCTCCGAGCGTCGGGCCCGGCAGGCGCTGGAGGCCGCGGAGGCGGGCGGGCACGCGGCCGAGGCCGAGCAGGCGCGCGACGCCGCGCAGGCGCGCCTGCAGGCCGGCACGGACGCGCAGGCACGGCTCACGGAGCTGGCGGTCGCGGAGGCGGCCGTCGCGGCGGTCGCGGAGCGCGCGAAGCACATCGCCGCCTCTCGCACGGAGCTCCAGGCGGCCGAGCAGGCCTCCACGGTCGCGGCCGCCCACGCACGGGTGGCCGCCGCGCGCGCCGCGGCTGAGGAGCGGCGCGCGGCCGTCACGACCTGCGACGCACGTGCGGCGGCCGCGTCCGGCGCGGCCGCGACCGCCAAGGCGCACCTCGACGAACTCGAAGCGGCCGCTTCCCAGCGCGAGGCGGCCGCCGACGAGGTCCGGCGGCTCAAGGCGCTCGTCGGCGCCACAGCCGACCTGGCCACGGCGCGGACCGCGGCAGAGAAGACCGAAGCGGCCGCCGCGCGGGCACGCGCCTCGGCGGCCGTCGCCCAGGAGCGGTGGACTGCGGCCCGCGACCTCGCCGCCGAGGCCGAGGATCGCTGGCTCGAAGCCCAGGCGGGCTGGCTGGCCGGCGAGCTGAGGGACGGCGCTCCCTGTCCGGTGTGCGGCTCCACCGAGCACCCCGCCCCGGCCGAACTGCCGCCGGAGTGCCCGGCGCAGGACGAGGTTCAAGCCCTGCGCGCGGCGGCAGACGGCGCGTCGGCCGGCCGCGACGAGGCCGCGGAGAAGCTCCGCGCCGCCGAGAGCACGGCGGCCGCGGCGGCCGCGCTCCTCGAGGAGCGCGGCAAGGCGGCGCCGGCCGAGTTCGACGACCCCGCCGCCCTGCAGGCCGCGATCGCCGCGGCCGAGGAGTGCTCGACTCAGCTGGTGCTCGCGCACCGGGCCGCGGTCTCGGCGGCACACCAGGCCGGCACCGCGGCCGCCACGGCGGCCGCGGCGGCCGGCACGGCGGCCGACGAGCTCATCAAGGCGGACGAAGAAGTCCGCGTCGCCTGCGAGCAGCTGGCCGGCAGGCTCGGCGAGGCGGGCTTCGGCGACGAGGACGCCTGGCTGCTCGCCTGCCGCCGGCCGGACGAGGTCGACCGCCTGCGCGCGCTCGTCGCCGACCACGCGGAGCAGGCCGCGCGCGCCGCCGAGCGCCTGCGGCTGGCGCGCGAGCGCGCCGAGGGCGTCGCCGCCCCGGATCTCGAAGCCCTGGAGGCCGCGGCGCTCGCGGCCGGCGCCACGGCCGTCGACGCGCGCACAGCGGCGGTGGAGCTGGCGCAGGCCGCCGAGACGGCAGGCCGCCAGCTCGAGCGCCTCGAGGAGCTCGAGCGGGATGCGGCCGCGGTACACGAGCGCTACGAGGTCATCGGCCGCCTCGCCGACGTGGCCAACGGCGACAACCCGCGTCACCTCTCGTTCCAGCGCTACGTGCTCGGCGCGTTCCTCGACGACGTGCTGGTGGCCGCCTCCCAGCGGCTGCACCTCATGACCAAGAGCCGCTACCGCCTCGAGCGCACGGAGCGGCGGTTCGGCGGCAAGGCCGCCGCCGGCCTCAACCTCGAGGTCTACGACGCCTGGACCGGCGTTGCCCGGCCGGTGTCCACGCTCTCCGGCGGCGAGTCGTTCCAGGCCGCCCTTGCGCTGGCGCTCGGCCTCGCCGAGGTGGTGCAGGCGCACGCCGGCGGCAAGTACCTCGAGACGGTGTTCGTCGACGAAGGCTTCGGCTCACTGGACGACGAGGCGCTCGACCTCGCCGTCTCGGCCCTCATGGGCCTCGGCGAGGACGGGCGCCTCGTCGGCATCATCTCGCACGTGAGCGAGCTCCGGGAGCGCATCGACGCGCGCCTCGAGATCACGGCCGGCAAGACCGGCAGCCGCGCCGCCTTCCGCGTCTCCTGAGCGGCCGCAAGGCGGCGCGGAGTACACTCAAGCCATGTACGCGTATCGTCGTCACATGGCTCTCGTGCTCACCATCGTCGCCCTCGCGGCGGTCGTCCTGTTCGCACTCGGGTTTGTCCTCTGCATCGACTGGGGCGGCGCCAGCGCGCCGCCACGGGATTTCGGCCAGCCGGCGTCGCTGATCCTCAGCCTCTTCTGAGCGGCCTGCGCGTCGCCCTCACCTCGGCGGCTTGAACTGGATGTGCCAGGTCGCGTCGCCCTTGGTGCCGCCGTCTGTCACGCCGTAGAATCCCTACCGTCGCACCAACGGCTCTGGAGGTCCCATGCCCGCCGACCACCGCTTGCCCGACTCCTCGCGCCTGCTGCGCGAGCTCGACCTGCACACGCCCGTCATCGGCCTCTACGACGCCCCCGACCCGGCGGCGTTCGCCCCGCTGGTCGCTCCGCCCAAGGGTCCCGGCCGCGGTCCGTGCCTGTTCAACTACTACAAGCGCTGGGAGAAGGGCGAGACCCTGCACCTGACCGCCGAGGCCTTCGGCTGCGGCGGCTGCGGGCGCTCGCTGTTCGGCGTCCAGGTCCGCGAGCGCGACGACTTCATCGACTTCCTGTGGAAGGACGAGGGCCTGCGCGCCAACCGCGAGCTCATGGCCGGCTGGGTGGACCACGCCCCGACGTACCACCCCGAGTACCCCAACGTCATGGTCGGGCCGCTCAAGCCGGAGCTCGCCGAGTACCTCAAGTCCATCACGTTCTGGGTCAACGCCGACCAGCTCTGCGTGCTGCAGCACGGCGCCTACCACCACCACGCGTGGGGGGAGCCCGACCCGGTGAGCGTGCCGTTCGGGTCGGGCTGCTCGGAGCTCATCCAGTTCCCCGACCTGGACGCGCCGCACGCCATGGTCGGCGGCACCGACATCGCCATGCGCGACGGGCTGCCGCGCGGCGTGCTGGCCTTCACCGTCACCCTGCCGATGTACGCGCAGCTGTGCGAATTCGGCGACGACAGCTTCTTCAGCCAAGGGGTTCCTCGCGCGGCTGCGCAAGGCACGCGGCGGCTCGCTCGGCTGACGGCGCGAGGTCAGGCGCCCGGCGGCGGCACCACCCACGCCGTCGCGGCGTCCAGCGTGATGAAGCCGTGCCCCGCGCGGTGCAACGCAGAACCGCCGACCTGCGGCCCAGGCCTCGGTCGAGCCGTCGACGGTCGGAAGGCGTGTGTCATCGTCACGAGGTGCCGATGCGCGATCGGACGCTGCGTACCCATGCACGCACGGCCTGCCGGGATCGCCCCGGCGGCTACTGAAGGTCCGACGCAGGCGTCCAGCCATCGCCACGAGATGCCCGGCGAGGCGCGTCCTCGCCCATCGCGCACACGCTGCGCACTGACGGGAGCGCCCTGGTCGCGGCGGCCGAGGTCGACGCTCGGCGCGGAGTCACGCGCGGCTCCGACGTCGCCAGCGCGTGGCCGGAGGGGCCGACGCAGACAGGTCGAACGCCGTCTCCCCGCAGGGCGCGGGGAAGTCGGCGCCAGGCTGTCGTCCTGGTGAGCGCCCATCGATGTGCTCGATCGGACGAACGCGGCGGCGGGTCGGTGCGCTGGCCGCTCGCCGGCGGACGCGGCCGCGCCGTCCCCCGCGGCCGCTCCGGGATCCTCCACACCGCGCGCCAAGAGCGGGGTCGGCGGCAGCGGCCGGAGCCCCAGCTCGCGTGCGAGCGGCTCGAGCCTCACCTGGACGAGCTCGCTCGGGCACACGTAGCCGCCCACCCCGCTCTCGCGGATGCGCGCGACGAACTCGCGCAGCCGCTCCTCCGCCCCGTCCGCACCGGCGCGTTCGCTGGCGGCCCTGTCGTCTCGGGCTTTGGAGGACCGGCGGGCGGCGCGACCCACGGCTTCATCGTACACTACGACGCCGCCGGCACGCCGTTGTGGAAGATGCTGTCGAGTCCGCCGCCGCCACGGATGGCGGATTCGGGCCCTCGTCGCGGTCGCCCCCGGCGTGCGTCAGTGGGCCCAGGACCATGCGGCCCCCAGAGCCGCGGTCCGGTTCCACGCGGTCGGGCAGTGCGTGGGAGCGCGTCAGCGATGTCTCCGTAGGTATCGGCGGTCTGTGCGCCGGCGGACGTCTCGCCGCCGGTGGATCGAGGCGGGCTTGGCGGACCGCCTGTCCCTCGCCGGAGCCCCGCTCTGGCTCCGCGCTCTCACCCCCGAGGGCTACGACGACTTCCGGACGGCAGCGGCGCAGGCAGCCGGCTCCGAGTATCTGTACGTCGCCGGCTCCGCCGCCCGCAGCGCCGGCGGCACGGCCGCGGCCTTCGTCCGCTACCGGCCGTAGCCGCCGCCACCGACCGTCCGGTACCATTGCGCCATGACGTCCCGCGAGGCGCTCCACCGCCTGAACCGTAACCGCGAGAAGCTGCGCACCCACCACGTGCGTCACATCGCCGTGTTCGGTTCCACCGCCCGCGACCAGGCCGGCCCGCACAGCGACGTCGACCTCCTGGTCGAGTTCGAGCCGGACGCGCCCGTCGGGCTCTTCGCCTTCGTCAGGCTCCTCGACTTCCTCTCGGACGTCATGGACACGCGCATCGACCTCGCCACCCCGGGCGCGCTGCGCCCGGAGATGCGCGAGGAGATCGTCGGGGAGGCCGTCCGTGCCTTCTGACCGCCGGCGCAGCGACCCGGCCTACGACGAGCGCCAGGCCAAGCTGCGCTTCCGCGACTGGCGCTTTCGCGTACGCGACATCCTCGCCGCCGTCGACGCCGTGGCGTCGTACACCGAGGGGATGACCTACGAGGAGTTCGTCGCCGACGCGCGCACCCGCGACGCCGTGGTGCGCAACCTGATGACCATGGGTGAGTCGGTCCGCTGGATCCCCGACGTGATCCTCAGCCGGCATCCCGCGGTGCCGTGGCGCACCATGCGGGGTGTGCGGAACGTCGTGGTGCACGAGTACTTCGGCGTCGACGACCGCATCTTGTGGCAGACCGTGTGCGGCGACCTGCCGCCGCTGGTCCCCCTGCTCGAGACGGTCCTCGAGTCCTGACGGGCGCTGCCGCGCCCGCAGAGCGACGGGGCCGAAGGCTCGGTTCTTGGACTTCGCGGCCTCAGCCCCGCTCGCACCGCCCCGCCCGTGTACAATCGGCCAGCCATGCAGCAGGCACCCCAACAGGGACAACCCCAGACCCAGGTCGAGTACGCGAGCGTCGGCATGCGGTTCGCAGCCGTCCTGATCGACTCGGTGCTCGTCTACATGCTGGCTGCCACGGTCTGGGCCGCAGTGCTCATGATGCGCCAGCCCGTCGACCCGCAGGATCCTGCCGCGATGCAGAAGCTCATAGAGGAGGTCCAGGCGTCCAGCGGGACCTTCTACCTCGTCTTCTTCGCCAGCCTCTTCATCTACTACCTGCTGCTGGAGGCCGTCGCCGGCGCCACGGTCGGCAAGCTGCTGCTCGGCATGCGCGTGGTCATGGTGGACGGCTCCCGAGCCACAGGCAGCGCCGTGGTGCTGCGCAACCTGGTGCGCATCCCGGAGGCGCTGTGCCTCTACGTGCCCGCCGGCGTCTCGTGCATGTACAGCCCCCTCCGGCAGCGTCTGGGCGATCGCGCGGCCCGGACGGCGGTCGTGCGCCGTCGCTCCACCCGCGCACCGGTGGTGTACGGGGCGCCGGGGCAGCCGCCGCGGTTCCCGCAGGCCTCCCGCGGCGCCGCCTACGCCGTACGGGACGCCGGTCCCGCCGCCACCCGCCACGCCGGCGGCGGCCTGGGCTCCGCCCGCGGATCCGCCGGCGACGGAGCCGCCGGCGGTCGACGCGGCGCTCGCCCGCTTGAAGACGGCGGCCCTGGCCGCGCGCGGCGCGCACCTCAGCTACCTCAGGTTCTCGGAGCGCGAGCTCGCCGGAGACGGAGGAGGCCAGGCCGGCGGCTACTCGGAGGGCTACGTGAGCGCCTGGTTCACGCTCACCGACGCCGTCGCCACGCTCAAGGACGCGCGGTCGGCGTTCCTGGCCGCCGCGGCGGCGGCCGGGCAGTCGCCCGAGCAGGCCGCCGCCGGTCAGCCCGACCTCACCCATCTCTTGATAGAGCTCGAGCCGTACTTCGCGGCCACCGATGACGACGCGGTCCACGCGGCGTTCCTCGCGGTGGCCCGGGCGGAGTCGCCGTCCCCGTGACGTAGTGATGGACGGCGGGGGGAATCGCCGTCCATCACAGGGGTCCTTCTGAGCGCGGCGCTCCCGCACCGCGCGGCATCGTCAGCGGAGCACGAGTGTGCCTGCGACCTGCCTCACCTGATCCCGGCCGGCGAGATCGGTCGCCTGCACGCGCCAGGTGTAGGTGCCCTTGCGGAGTCCCAGCCTGACCAGCGCGTGCCGAACTCCGGTGGCGACGCGGCCGAGCTCGTACCTCTTGGTGACGCCCTTGCCCTTCACCACGAGCGTGGCGTCCACGCGAGACGATCCGGCGTCCCGCACGGTGTAGCTCACCGCGGTGCGGCCGCCGGAGGCGGGCCTGGCGGACCGGGCCCGCGTGACCGGACCGGCCGTGTCGACGTCGATGGCGGCCTCCACGACCGGGCTCACGCTGCCGTCCGCGGCGCCGAAGCGCACGAACAGCCGCTTGTGCCCGGATTCGCCGCCCAGCACCCAGTCGCAGGGCTGACCGGTGTACGGCTCGGCGTACCAGGACTCGCCGTCGTCGGAGAACTGGACGGTGGTGACGTGCGAGGTGTCGTTGCTCGCATGGTTGCTCACGCTCACGTTGAGGAACGGGACCACTCCGGTACCGAGGGGATCGGCGATGCCCGCCTGCGCGTCCTGCCATGCGGCGAGAGCGCTCGCGGGGGTGAGGGCGACGACGAGTAGCGCGCCGGCGAGCAGCACCAGCAGAGCCGTCGCCTTGGTCGTCCGCACGCCGTTCATGATGACCTCCTTGAAGGTCCGCCTTGCCTGCACTCATGGCATCGGCGGTGCGGCGGAAGCCGGGATGAGCACCTCTTCCCGACCTCGCGGGCCCCTGTCCCCCTTCGCCTGGGGACCCTTCCCGGCCGGACTGGGTACGATGCCCGTTGACGAGGCGAGAGCGAGGCTGAAGAGGCAGCCGGCGCCTCACGATGCGGATCCGGACGGCTGTTCCTTGGACCTCCGGGGTACTATTGGTGCAGTGTCGGAGGACGAGGAGGGGGCGCTCATGGCCAGGGGCACGTCACGAACGATCACACGTATGCGA
This sequence comes from uncultured Thermoleophilia bacterium, assembly GCA_963747935.1. GTDB lineage: Bacteria > Actinomycetota > Thermoleophilia > UBA2241 > UBA2241 > CAIXSE01. Next base: position 355,325 of record CAVVGY010000009.1, read on the forward strand.
TTGGTGCTTGCCGCCTTGGTGGTGGTGGCCGCGGCGGCGGCGCTGCCGGCGGTGGCCGCCGCCGCTCCGGTACCCTTCGTCGTCTGCAACCAGTTCGGCGGCCAGGCCGGCCCCGACATCGCCGGCGCCATGGCGGTGTGGACCGACAACCGCAGCGGCAACCTGGACGTCTACGGCAGGGACCTCGGCACCGGCAAGGACTACGCCGTGTGCACCAACGAGGCGCAGCAGGACAACCCTTCGGTCACCCGCTGGGTCCTCACGTCCGGCAAGGTCCACTACGTGGCCGTGTGGGTGGACAAGCGCAACCACCCCTCCGGAGACGCCGCGGACATCTACGGACGCGACATCACCGCCCGCCGCAACTTCCTGGTGGCCAAGAACGCGAGGGTCAAGTGGTTCCCGGACATCTCGGACAACTGGGTCGTCTGGGTCGAGGCCGACGACGTCGCCGGTCCCTACGAGATCAAGGCGCGCGACCTCGACGCCGGCAAGACCTACCTCATCGCCACCAGCAAGGTCCTGAGCCCCGTGAGCGTCGACTGGCGCAAGCTCGCGTCCGGCAAGGTCGTGTACACGGCGGTCTACACCTCCGGGCCGGGCAACATCAGCGCCCGCAACCTGCCCGGCGGCGACCCGTTCATCATCTCGCAGAAGGACAGCTTCGAGTGGATGCCCGACATCAGCCACAACCGCGTGGTGTGGTGGGAGACGGGCGGACGCGTCATGCAGCGTGACCTCAAGACCAAGCGGCACGGGTTCGTGCACAGCGGTTCCCGCCCCCGCATCGACGGCGAGCTGGTCGTCTGGGACGGCGGCGGCCACGGCGGGGAGTTCGTCATCTCCTACGTCGCCGGGGCCAAGATCTTCGTGAAGAACATCGTCCACAACACCGACCCGGTCGCGTTCGGGGTGGCCAGGCAGACGAACCTCTTCCCCGCCATCAGCGGTCACCGCGTGGTGTGGGAGGCAGGACCGGCCAAGCGTGTGCTCACCCACATCCACATCTTCGGGGCGCGCGTCGAGTAGCCGCGCGTGGCCTCCAACGGCGCGGCGGTTTTGCCGGCCCGGCTCCGGTCGATACAGGGCGTAGGAGGAAGCTCGACCGAGGGTCGGTCAAGTGGAACGACGCACACACGTCCGCCGCGCCGAGGCGCGCGCACATGAAGCACCGGGACCAGACCCGGCGGTGTGGCTGCTGCTGGCGGTGATCCTCGTGGCTCTTGCTCTCGCGCTCGGCACGGGGCTCTCGCTCCTGCTGCCGGCGGCGCTCTGAGCCGGGAAGGGATCGTAGCGCGTCAGACGCGCATCCTCGCGGTCGCCGACGTGGTGGAGGCGATGTCTTCGCACCGGCAGTACCGGGCTGCGCTGGGGAGGGACGGAGCGCCGGAGGACATCCGCGACGGATCCGGCCGCAGGCGGTGCATGTCGGAACGCGGCGTACCGTGCGCAGGTACGAAGGACGCAGAGGACCGCCTCAGCAGGCGGTGAGAAACGCCTGGGTCTTCTCCATCCAGGCGGGGATGTCGATGCCCTGAGGGCACTTCTCGACGCACTCGCCGCAGGCGGTGCAGTTGTCGGCGCGCTCGTCGGGGCTCCAGAAGGCGTCGTAGACGAACTGCGCCCGCTGGAGGTTCTGGTACATGTGGGTGTCGTTGTAGAGGCCGAACACTTCGGGGATCGCGACGCCCTGCGGACACGGCATGCAGTAGCGGCAGGCGGTGCACGGGATGGGGCTGAGCTCCCGGTACAGATCGCGGACGCGCGCCACGAGCGCGAGCTCCTCCGACGAAAGCAGACCGGGCCCGCTCTCCCCCGCCAGCCTGAGGTTCTCCTCCACGTGGGCCATGGTGCTCATGCCGCTGAGCAGGAACGACACTTCCGGGTGGCTCCAGACCCACTGCAGAGCCCACTCGGCCGGCGACCGCTTGACCGGCGCCTCGTCCCAGACGGCCCGCACCTGTGGCGGAACGTTGCTGGCCAGCGCACCGCCGCGCACAGGCTCCATGACGATGACGCCGAGGCCCTTGCCGGCCGCCAGCTCCAGCCCCTTGCGGCCGGCCTGGTAGTCCTCGTCCATGTAGTTGTACTGGATCTGGACGAACTCCCACGCGTCTGTGGCGGCGAGGATCCTCTCGAATTCCTCGTACAGGCCGTGGAAGCTGAAGCCGAGATGGCGGATGCGGCCGTCGGCGAGCGCGCGTTCGGCCGACGCCAGCTGGCCCTGCTCGACCACGCACTTCCAGTGCGCGTCGTCGAGCGAGTGCAGCAGGTAGAAGTCGATGTGATCGGTCTGCAGCCGCTCGAGCTGGATGCCGAGGATGCGGTCGAAGTCCGACGGCTTCTTGACGTTCCACACCGGCATCTTGGTGGCGAGCTGCACGCGCTCGCGCCAGCCGCCCTGGAGCGCCTGACCGAGCCACACCTCGCAGTTGTCCTCGTGGTACATCCAGGCGGTGTCCACGTAGTTCACGCCGCCCTCGATGGCGCGGTACAGCATGGCGTCCGCCAGGTCGTAGTCGATGCGCTTGAAGTCGGGCTTGCCGTGCTCGTCGGGGAGCACCGGCAGGCGCATGGCGCCGAACCCGAGGGCTGAGGGCCGGAAGTCGAGCCGGCCGAAGTCGCGGTACTGCATGGCGTCATGGTACCCGATAGACTCGCGCCAGTCGTACCGGAGGACCCGCACCATGGCCAAGACCATCCAGCATCCCGAGATCCTCGTCCAGGCGCGCAGAGGCGGCACCGTCGAGAGCCTGCACAGGGCCTGCGCGGCGCTCGCAGGGCCCGACGGCGAGATCGTCGAGCGTTGGGGCGACCCGGGCATGGTGACGTTCTGGCGCTCGTCGGCAAAGCCCCTGCAGGCCCAGGCCTGGCTCGCCGACGGCACCGTCGGGCACTTCGGCTGGGGCTCGGAAGAGCTGGCGATCATGAGCGCCTCGCACGACGGGCTCGACTTCCAGGCGGACCTCGTGCGCCGTATGCTGGCCGACCTCGGCCTCACCGAGCAGGACCTGCGCTGCGACGAGAAGCTCAAGGCACGCCACAACTGCTCCGGCAACCACACCGGCTTCCTCGCCGCGTGCGTGCGCCACGGCTGGGACGTACCGTCCTACCAGCGGCCGGACCACCCGGCTCAGCGAGCGGCGCTCAGAGCGTTCGCGGCCCTCACCGGCGCGGACGAGGCGGCGCTGGCGACCGGCGTCGACGGCTGCGGAATCGTGTGCTACGCCACGCCGGTCACGGTGGCCGCCGCCACCTTCGCCCTGCTCCCCGAGCTGCTGCCGGAGATCTCGGCGGCCATGCGCGCGCACCCCGAACTCGTCGAGGGTCCGGGCGAGATCGACACAGAGATCATGCGCGCGCTGCCGGGCGCCACGAGCAAGTGCGGCGCCGAGGGCCTCAGCTGCTTCTCGCTGCCGGACGGGCGCGGCCTCGCCGTCAAGGTCGTCGACGGCGCCAACCGCGCCCACGAGCCGGCCGGCCTGGCGGCGTTCGAGGCCGTCGTCGGCGCGGACGTCATGACCGACGAGCTCCGGCGCCTGGCGCGCCCGCCCATCAAGAACGACGCCGGCGACGTGGTCGGCGAGCTGCTGGCGGTCGTCCCCGAGTAGAGCCGCGGAGGCGCTTCCCCGCTGCAACCGCCGCGGCCGTCCACCACTGCCCGTACGTGCGGAGGGGCGGGTCGCCGCAGGCGCCCCGCCCCTCCGCGTCTCGGCCGAGCGCCGCCGCGAGGCGGTCCCCCCGCTCAGCCCTCCTCTGCCCGCGGCTTGCGCCGCAGGAGCAGCAGGACGACGACCACGATCACCGCGACCGCGGCCACGATGACGATGATGAGGGTCGTGCTCGAGCCGCCGGATGACGACGACGTCGTCGTCTCCGCCGCCTTGGGCCCGACCTTGAAGTAGTTGCTGACGTTGTCGCTCATGTAGGCCACGGCGCCGTTGGGCTGCGGGATGCGCGTCCAGCCCTCCCACTTCTCCGTGTTCCACGCCTCGAGCAGCTTCGGATAGGTGAGGATGATGTACGGGCTCTGCTCGTACAGCATCTGCTGCATCTGGTACGTGATCTCCTTGCGCTTCTGCGTGTCGAGCTCCTCGGACTGCTGCTGCCAGAGGTCGTCGTAGGTCTTGTTGGACCAGCAGGCGTCGTTCTGGTTCTCGATCTGCGCGGTGCGGAAGTAGCCCAGCCGCCGCCCAGGATCGGAGCCGCTCGGCTGCCACGCCCAGATGTACATGTCGTAGTCCGGCTTGTACGTGTCTCCGGCGTAGTTGTAGCCGCCGTCGATGAGTGTGCCGTTGTCCTCGACCGTGTACACGATGTCGAGGCCGAGGCTCTGCCACCAGCCGGTGATGAGCTTGCCCATGACCTGGCTCTGCGCCGACTCCTGCCGCGACCAGAGGCGCAGCTTGATGTTCTTGCCCCCGTTCTTGGGGTCGTTGAGGATGCCGTCGCCGTCGGTGTCCTTGTAGCCGGCGTCCGCGAGCGCCTGCTTGGCCTTCGCGAGGTCGAACGTGAACTTGAGGTCCGCCGGAGGCTCCCAGTGCCAGTCGAGGTTGGGGTCGTAGAAGTTGACCTCGAAGATCGATGTCGCCGGGTCGGCGTAGGACTGGTAGGCCAGCGCCACCAGCTTGTCCTTGTCCACGGCCCAGTTGAGCGCCTGGCGGAACTTGACGTCCTTGAGCACCGGGTTACCGAGCGACGGGCCGTCGTAGCAGTTGAACGAGAGGTAGTCGAACGCCTTCTGCGAGCACGCCTGGGAGTCGAGCGACTGCACGCCCTGCAGAGGCTTGACCTGAGCCGGCGGGATGTTGATGGCGAGGTCGATGGCGCCGAGCTTGAGGTCCTGGGCCAGGGTGTCCTGGTTCTTGTAGGCCGAGAAGATGATCTCGTCGACCTTGGGCTTGCCGCCCCAGTAGTCCTTGTTGGCCACGGCGCGGACGAACTTGCCCTTCTGCCACTCGACCACCTGGAAGGGACCGGAGCCCACGATCGGCGGGTCGTTCAGGTACTTGGTGGCTTCGTCGTAGGTCTTGAACTTGCTCCAGATGTGCTCGGGGACGATGGGCACCCACATGGCCAGGATGTCGGCCTTGGGCCGGTCACACTCGATCACCACAGTGGTGTCGTCGGGGGCAGTGACCCTCTTGATGCCGTCCAGCGCGGCGAGGAAGGCGGTGAGCTCCAGTTCCTTCTGGTAGTTGAAACTGAACGCCACGTCCCTGGCCGTGAGCGGCTCGACCGTCCGACCACATGACCCCCTGGCGGATCTTGAACGTCCAGGTGAGCCCGTCATCGCTGGGGCTCCAGCTCTCGGCCAGGCCCTTGGTGGGCGCGAGGTACTGGTCGTCGAAGTCGTTGAGGAAGTCGTAGCTGACGTGGAAGAGCTCGTAGCTGGACTGTTCGATACCGACGAACGGGTTGAGGTTGTCGGGATCGGTGGTCCAGCCCACCTTGAGCGTGACCGTGCCGGCCGCGGATGGGCTCGAGGAACTGGCGAACGCCCCCGCGAGCCCCCAGACGAGGCCTGCGGCCAGTACGAGGACGATGACGAGGACGAACCAACGAGACGAGACACGCGCACGCGAAGCCATGGTGTTCCTTTCGGCGCCGGCAGAGCTGGGCGGCCGAGCCCGCCCCGGGCGGCCGCCGCGGAGCCTCTCCGGGCGCCGCACCTGACAGGCTATGCAATCGGGGGCCGCGGGCGCAAGGGGCGCGCATGCAGGCTCATGCAGGGGCGCGCCCCTGAGCTGTGGGGTACACTCGCCCTCGCCCAAAGGACGGGGGCGCACCGGCGCGCCCGTGCGGACCGACGGAAGGAGGGCGACATGACACTCAAGCTCGGACTGCCGAAGGGGAGCCTGGAGCACGCGACCATCGACCTCTTCCGCCGCGCGGGGTTCCTCATCACGGTCGCCCAGCGGTCGTACTTCCCCGCCATCGACGACCCGGAGATCGAGTGCATGATGGTGCGCGCCCAGGAGATGGCGCGCTACATCGAGGACGGGGCCCTGGACTGCGGCCTCACCGGCCACGACTGGGTCGTGGAGAACGAGGCCACGGTGCACACCGTCAGCGAGCTCGTCTACGCCAAGCAGAGCTTCGGCAAGGTGCGCTGGGTGCTGGCCGTGCCGCAGGACTCCCCGGTGCAGTCGGCCGCCGACCTCGAGGGCAAGATCGTCGCCACCGAGCTGGTCGGCGTCACGAAGCGGTGGCTCGCCGAGCGCGGCGTCACCGCCAAGGTGGAGTTCAGCTGGGGCGCCACCGAGGCCAAGCTGCCGGAGCTTGCCGACGCGATCGTCGAGGTCACCGAGACCGGGAGCTCGCTGCGCGCCAACAAGCTGCGCATCGTCGAGACCGTACTCGAGAGCACCACGCAGTTCATCGCCAACGTGGACGTCTGGCAGGACCCGGAGAGGCGGCGCAAGATCGAGGACATCTCGATGCTGCTGCAGGGCGCCATGGCGGCGCTCGACAAGGTCGGTCTCATGCTCAACGTGCGCACCGGCGACCTGGACGCGGTCCTGGCGGTGCTGCCGGCGCTGCGCAACCCCACCATCTCGCACCTGAGCGACGCCGGCTGGGTCGCCGTCAACACCATCCTCGAGGAGAGCGTGGTGCGGCGGATCATCCCGCGCCTCAAGGAGGCCGGCGGCGAAGGCATCGTGGAGTTCCCGCTCAACAAGATCGTGATGTGACGCGCGCTCGTGCGTGGGCGCCCGGAGCCGGGTCCGCGGGCTCGGGATCGGCCGACGGCGCCCGCCGTCAGCCGCCGAGGCGGCGGGCGGCCGTGAGCGCCTCCCGCTCGTTCAGTCGCCCGTAGGAGGGCAGCACCTCGCCGGGCGGCACCGGCAGCCAGATGTAGCCGTCGCGGTCGTCCCCGAGCGGAGCCGCGCGGCCCTGCGCGAAGCGCCACGCCGTGAGCGCCGCCGCGAGGGCGTCCAGCGAGTCGTGGTCGTAGTACTCGTCCCACACCACCCCGGCGGCTCGCAGGGTGGCGACGCGCACGCGCAGCCCGGCGCGGCTGCTCTTGGGCGGCGGCGTGCCGCCGAGCAGCGAGGCGAACGTGCCGTGCGGATACACCTCGAGCGCCGCGGGTTCCTGGCCGAGCAGACCGGGCATGGCTCCGGGGGCCGGCGGCTCGTAGCCACGCCGGCCCAACTCGCGGAAGTACTCCCAGCCGGTCTCCATCCACGTGTACAGGCCGTCCGCCTCCTCGGCGACGGCCCGCGTGGGCACCTGGTAGATGGAGATGCGCCTGTGGGCCAGCTCGCTGTCGCAGGCGCGCGGCCGTTTGGCGGCGTCGCCGCGCGCCCGCCGCGGCCGCTGCGGCGCGTCGACGCCGACGGCCACCGGACCGAGCTCATCGAGCCACTCGAACAGCCGCGCCCTGTCGCCGGGCTCCCGGTCGTCGGCCTCGCGCCACGAGACGACCTCGAGCGTGCGCCCGCAGCGCACCGCGACGGCCACACACGGCCTGCTCGCGGCGATGTCCACACCGACGACCACCGGGCCCGGTTCCATGGCCGCAGCCTAGCAGAGGCGTGCGGCTCCGCGACAGGGCCTCAGCTCAGGGAGCGACGATGCTCACGTCCCGCACGCCCCAGCGCTGCCACGCAGGGTACTCGCCGCGGGCCACGAAGCCGATCACGTTGTGCCCCTTGGGCTTGAGCGCCGAGGCGGGAATGGTGACCGAGCGCAGATCGCTCCAGTTCCTGGCCGGACCGGCCGCCAGCGGCCCCAGGTCCTCCCAGTTCACGAGCAGGCGCACCTCGTCGGCCTGCACGTCGAACAGCTTGAACCTCAGCACCCTGTCCCCTCCCTGACCGGCGGTCTGGTAGAAGACCTCCTTGGGGTGGGTGCGGTCGGCGCTGCAGTACCCCATCGGAGTGGCGAACGGCAGGCTGACCGGCAGCGCTATGGACTGCCGCGGGTTGAGGCGCACGTTCTGCAAGGCCTTCCAGCTCGCGTCGCTGGTGGTTGCCCAGTCGTACATGCTGCCGCCGAGCGCGCCGTACTCACGGAGGGCGCGCACGTAGGCCGTAGTCTCGGTGGCGGAGGACTTGGCCGCGTCGCCGGCGATCACGTGGATAGGCACCGTGGACCTGCCGGTCTGCTCGCGGATGATGCGGATGTTGTCGCGCGTGTCGGCATAGGCGTTGGCGTAGCCGTCACCGTGATAGGTGTAGTAGCCCATGGGCACGAACACGTCGTAGATGCCCGCGAGCATCTTGAAGGGGAACCGCGGCCAGTAGGTGGCGTTCTTCGCCATCCCCGCCGGCGACGGGGTGCACGCCCCCAGCGGGTACCGGCGGCCGACGTAGGCGCGGATGCGGTCGCTGAGCTTGTGCAGCCGCGCGTTGCGCGTGTCGACGTTCTTGACGATGCTCGCCTCGATGTCGAGCGTGAACGAGTCGAACTTCTGCCCGGCCGCGGACCTGAAGTCGAGCGCCGCCTTGGTGCGCCTCCAGTCCTTGGTCGGGTCGCTGAAGCCCGGCAGGTACCAGGCCACGACCTTGATCCCTTGCGCGTGCGCCGCCTCGATGAGCCTCCCGGCGTCGGCCGGGCGGAACATCGTCGCCGAGCCGGAAGGGTTGTGATAGTTCGCCGTCTCCAGATAGAGCGTGCGCACGCCGTGCGCCTTCATGTCCTTGACGGCAGCGGTGGGATTGTCCCAGGCGTGAGCGTCGTACATGTCGACCCACGTGCCCAGTCCGCGGTAGCAGAAGATGGGCGCGGAGGCCGCGTCGGCCGCCTGCGGCAGCGCCGCGGCCGCCCCCAGCGCCGTGAGACACACGACGACGGCGAGCAGGGCGACGAGGAGATTGGAAGGACGGAAGACCACGAGCACACCCCCACGGTGGCTGGAACTACGTGCCCCAGTATAGCCATGGTAGGGTGCACCGGACACCGGCCGCGAGGAGGGCACGTGAGCATCGAGTACGTCCGGCAGCAGCTCGGCGCCGCCGAGAAGATCCGCTACACCGAGCGCCACCACTGGGTCTTCTTCGTGGCCGAGATGATCAAGTGGATCCTGTTCGCGGCCGTCGTCCTCGCCCTCGTCATCCTGCTCCGCGTGTGGTGGCTGCCGGACGCGAGCTGGGTGTGGTGGCTCCTGCTCATCTTCCTCGTGCCGGCGGCGCGCATCGCGTGGGGCTTCCTCTCCTGGCGGATGAACGTGTACGTGCTCACCAACCGCCGCGTGATCGAGTCGACGGGCGTGCTGAGCAAGCGCGTCGCCGACTCCTCGCTCGAGAAGCTCACCGACATCGTGCTCAAGCAGTCCGTCCTCGGGCGGATGCTGCACTACGGCGACGTGGTGGTGCTCACAGCCGCGGCCAACGCCGGCATCAACAACCTGAAGCAGATCCGGCATCCGGCCGAGTTCAAGACGCAGATGCTGGACGCCAAAGAAGAGCTCGAGCGGGAGCTCGGCGGGAGCAACTAGCTCCAGCCCGCTCCCGCTCCGCCCGATCCCCCGCGACCTGCTCGACCCGCCGCGGCGTCGCTAGACCTTGGCGGCGAAGGTCGCGCCCACGCTCCAGCACTTGGCGACCGGCTCGCCCAGCCCCCAGTACTTCTTGCTCGCCATGTCGAAGAGCAGCGGCCTGAGCTTGGCGATGTCCACCACGCCGTTGGTGAGCACGTCCACGTCCGCGTAGGTGCCCACCACCTCGCCCACGAAGAGGTCGTGGGTGGCCAGCTTGACGTGGTCGATGAGCTTGCACTCCATCGTCACCTTGCACTCCTGGATCATGGGCGCGGTGTCGAGCTCGCCGTAGAACAGCTCGAACAGCTGGCTCTTGTCTTCCTTCTTGCCGCTCACCATGCCGATATGGTCGGTGACGGCGACCATGTCCTCCGAGGGCAGGTTCACGCTGAACGTCCCGTTCTCGATGATGCCCTTGTTGGTGAGGTGGACGTTGCCCATGCCGAGCGTGATGCCCTTGAGGTGGGCGATGCCCACGTGGGCGATGGTCGCGAAGTCGGGCGTACCGTCCACGGTAGCCCCGACGATGGCGGTGACGAGCGGGTAGAGCGCGTTGGTGGCGCCGAGCTTCTCCTTCACGGTGACCTCGCAGGTCGCGGTGGGTGTGTGTGTTCGTGACCGCTCTCTACCCACGGCGGCCCGGGCCCAAAGCCCTCGGTCGCGCCCGGGTCCCGAGCCGCGGTCGCGCCCGGACCGCCCACCCGTCATCATGGCGGCATGTCCACGGACGCCGACAGGCCCGCCGAGAGCAGCCCGCGCCGCCGCGCGCGCCGGCCCCGGCGGCGGCGCCTCCCCACCCTCCTGGTGATCGTCGTCGTGGGGTTGCTCGCCGTGGTCGCGGCCTTCGCCCTCGCGAGCGCGCTCGACGACGACCGGCCACACGGTCCCTATCTCATCGGCGCCTGGACGTTCGGCGACCGCGACTCGCTGGACGCGGCGGTCAAGGCCGGCGCGCTCGACGAGGTGAGCGCCGACTGGCTGCAGTCGCGCGCCGACGGCGCCGTCGTCGCGCCGCGCCTGGACACCGGCTTCATCTCCGAGGCCAAGCGCCAGGACTGCCGTGTGTTCGTCACGCTCACCGACTACAACGAGACCGTGCACACCTTCGACCCGGCGATCTCGAAGGCGATCCTCGCCACACCGCAGACCCGGCGGCGGCACGCCGCCGCGGTCGCCGACTGGGTGCAGGCCTACGACGTCGCCGGTGTGGACGTGGACTGGGAGGCCGTCAAAGGATCCAACCGCGACGAGTTCTCGGCCTTCGTCGAGCAGCTCGCCCGCAGGCTGCACGACGACGGCCGGCTCATCGCGGTGGACGTCTACCCCAAGACCACGGAGCCCGGCGGCTGGGACGGCCCCCGGGCGCAGGACTGGAAGCGGCTCGGCCGCGCCGTGGACCAGTTCCGTGTGATGACGTACAACTTCTCGGGGTCGTGGTCCGGCCCCGGCCCCCTCTCCCCGCCCGAGTGGATGGACCGGGTGATCAGCTTCGCCGAGACCCGGGTGGCGCCGCGGCGCATCGTCATGGGCCTCGGCTTCTACGGTCGCGAGTGGCAGGGGTCCTCCACCGCCGACCTCATCTGGGACGACGTCGTCGCGATCCGCGAAGACCTGCATCCCGAGGAGACGCGCACGGCGTCGCGCGAGCTCTACCTCGCCTACGAGAGGGACGGCAAGCGCCACGAGGCGTTCTTCCCGGACGCCAAGGCCGTGCGCGCCAAGCTGGAGATGCTCCTCGCGGACCACCCGCACGTGCGCGGCGTCTACGCCTGGCAGATGGGACAGGAGGACCCGCGCGCGTGGCGCGAGCTGGCGCGCGCGCTCCACACCCGTTCTCGCGACTGACGGGGCGCCCTGCGTCCGACCGGCCGGGCCGCCCTGCCGGCCGCGGCCCTCCTCCCACCCAGACGGTGGCGGCCGGCAGGCGACTTGTGCCCGCCGGCCGCCCGCCACCACCCCCCGGTCGAGCCGGGAGGCCTCTCGCCGGCCGCGGTGAGCCCGCGCCCGTGGGTGGAGTCAGAGCTTGCACGACTGCCCCGCGACTTCACTCGACATGACTGCTATCGCCGTCCCTGGGCGACGCATGAGCCGATTCTTTCGTCAGGACTGTGGACGGAGTCCCTGGATGTTGAGCGGGAGGCCCCGCAGGCCCACGGCGCCCGGTCGGTCGCGCCGGGGAGTCGCTCTGTCGGTGGTCGCAAGCGGCGGGCCGGATGTGGTCACGATCGCCCGCGTCGTGAGCGATTTGTGGCCCGTGACCACATCGGCCGTAACGTCACCCTGCTTGTGGTCACATCCGCGCCGGGAAAGGTAGTCACGCGACAGAGGGTGTCGCGACAGAGGGGGGTCGCGACACGGGCCGGCGTGCCCCCTGGCGCTCGATCGTGGAGACGCGAGAGGCCGGGGGCGTCCGCCCCCGGCCTCTCGTATCGTGCTCTGGTAGCGGCGCCCTCAGGCCGTCGTCAGGCCGCCGTCAGACGCTGCCGCCGGGGGGCGGCGGCGCGGGGGGCGGCGGCGGAGCCGGAGGCTCGGGCGCCGCGGGCTCGCCCGCCGGCGCGACGTCGGTGACCGCCGTCGCGGAGCCTGTGGCGGGCGCCGGAGTGAGCGGCGGGGGTGGTGGTGCCGCGGCCAGCGGGTCGGCCGCCGCCTTCCAGGCGTCGGCGCCCGCCGGCGTCTCGGGCGGCATGCTGTAGGCGGGCGGTGTGCCGAAGCTCTGTCCGCCGTAGGCCGGCGGAGCGGGCGGCGCCGGCGGGAGCGTCCCCATTCCGCCGCCGGCGGGCACCACTGCGACGTCCCCGCCGGAGGCCACGTAGAGAACGCTCAAGTAGCAGATCGAGTACGGCGGGAACAGCACCGCGAACACGAGGAACAGCAGCAGTCCGACGATGATGCCCCCCGTGTCGCTCGCCTTGTAGAAGCCCATCGCGATCACCACGATGAGGGCGACGGCGACCACCGCCGCCAGCCCGAGCAGAATGACCATGCCGAAGGTCCACCACCAGCCGGCGCTCTTGACCATCTGGTTGCTCTTGCCGGCCGCATCCGTGAAGCCCAGGCTCTGGTCGGCGATCAGGGGCAGCACGTAGAGCCAGACGATCGAGATCCAGATGGAGACGACCAAGGCGATGATCCCGCCGATGAACGGCAGGACGTTGAGGAGCGTCAGCCCGATCGAGATGCCGAACATCACGAGGGCGAACACCGCATAGGACCAGAACTTCCGGAACCCGCTGAACAGGTCACCGAACTGCACATTGCGCTGCTGGCGGTACGCCCCGATCACCATCTCGAACATGCCGCCGTAGAACGTCATCATCAGCACCTGGATGAGGAACATCGCCACCAGGTAGACGATGATGCCGAGGATGCCGATGCCGGCGCCGAGGCCGGTCAGCCCACCGGTGGAGTTGTCGGCCGCGTCGACGCCGATCGCCGTGCCGGCGCCAGCGATGAGCGCCGCGAAGATGCCGCCGACGACGGCGAACAGGACCACCATGATCACGCCGACCACGAGGCCGCCGAGGATGAGCCACCCCACGTCCCTGCGCCAGAGGTCCCACGCCCTGGCGAACACGTCGCCGATACCCACTCTCTCCTCCTGCTTCGCTTTCGTGGACGCACCTCGCCGTGCGTGGCCGCCCGTGCGCGACGGCGGCTGACCGTGAGTTCGCCTTCGGGGCCTGCTACCCTTGCTGCACGATGCACCAGTGGACGCGCAAGGAGTTCCTGAGACTGGCCGGCCTCGCGACCGCCGGCGCCACGCTGGCCGCCGCCGGCTGTGGCACGCAGCAGGCCGCGGACCCGCCTTCCGGCGGCAGGCTGGCCTCGCCGGCCGCCGGTAGCACGCCCGGGCGGCCGGAGCTGGCCGTCGCCAGAGGGGCCAGCCCCTCGGACATCACCGCCGCCGCGGTCGCGGCGCTCGGCGGCATGGAACGGTTCGTGCGCAAGGGCGCCGACGTGGTGGTCAAGCCCAACATCTGCACCGGCTACCACGGCCCGGAGTACGCGGCCACCACCAATCCCGACGTGGTCGGGACGCTGGTGAGCCTGTGCCGCCGGGCCGGTGCCGGGCGGGTGCGCGTCATGGACCTGCCGTTCGGCGGACCCGCGGAGGAGGCCTACCGCGTGAGCGGCATCCGGGACGCGGTGGAGAAGGCCGGCGGTGAGATGCAGCTCATGGCCCCCGCCGGCTTCCGCGAGTACCGCATCCCCGACGGCCGCGATCTCAAGTCCTGGCCCATCTACGCGGACGTGCTCGCGTGTGACGTGCTCATCGACGTGCCCATCGCCAAGGACCACGGCTCCACGCGCCTCAGCCTCGCCGGCAAGAACCTCCTCGGCGTCATCCTCGACGCCGGTCAGATCCACACCAACATCGGCCAGCGCACCGCCGACCTCGTCAGCGTGTGCCGGCCCACCCTCACCGTCGTGGACGCCGTGCGCGTGCTCACCGCCAACGGCCCTACCGGCGGCGACCTGAACGACGTCGAGCGGCTCGACACGGTGATCGCGAGCACGGACATCGTCGCCGCGGACGCCTATGCCGCCACGCTGTTCGACCTCACCGGCGCGGACATCCCCTACGTGCAGGCCGCGTACGACATGGGGCTGGGCGAGATGGACCTCGACAAGGTCCGGGTGCGGACCGTCAAGGTCTGAGGCCGCGCCGCGAGGCTCCGCCGGAGCGCGGCCGATAGAATCCCCTCATGGACTTCCCCGCCACGTCCCGCCTCCGCGGCGCCGCGCTCGACGCCGCACTGCGCCTGCACAGCGACCTCATGGTCGAGGCGCGCGCGATCATCGACCTCGGCAACGCGCGCGGCGTGGTGCTGCGCCTCACCGGCGGGCTCGCCGTGCGGCACTACGCCATCGACCTCGAGTTCGCCGAGCGCGAGTACAGCGACATCGACCTCATCGGGCTCAAGCGGCAAGTCGCGGAGGTCGGTGAGGTCTTCCGCGACCTCGGCTACGTGGAGAACAAGCACGTCGCCGTCGCCACGGGCAACGGGCAGCTGCAGTTCTTCGTGCCGGAGGGGGACGCCGCGGCCGTCGTGGACGGCGCCCTCCCCGTCTTCGCCGAGGTCCCGCCCAGCGACCACATCGACGTGTTCCTCGACTCCATGCGCATGGACCACCAGGTCGACTTCCGCGACCGGCTCGAGATCAACACCTACGCCATCGACCCGGCCGACCTCTTCCTCAGCAAGCTGCAGATCGTCAACCTCAACGAGAAGGACGTCCACGACGTGATCACGCTCGTCAAGGACGTGTACGTGGACTTCCAGCCCCACCCGGGCGTGCTGGACCTGCACCACGTGGCCGAGGTGTGCGCGGCCGACTGGGGGCTCTACATCGACGTGATGAACAACATCGACGCCGTCGTCGAGCACGTCGCCGACTACGACCTCAGCCCTCGCGACGCAGCGCGGGTGCGGCGCACCCTCGAGCTGGCGCAGGACATGATGACCGAGCAGGCCAAGACGCTGCGCTGGCGCGTGCGGGCGCGCATCGGCAAGCGCGTGCGCTGGTACTCGGAGGTGGAGGAGCAGTTCGGCGGGCGCAAGGAGGAGGCGAGCGTAGCCGTGCGCACCAAGGCCGGACGCGCCGCCGGCTGACCGCCGCTCAGGCCTCCGGCCAGCGGGGCGGCGCCTGCAGCAGCGCCCACCCCACGCCGTCTTCGAGCTCGCGCACGGCGATCCAGTCGCCGGCCGAGAGGTGACGCTGCGCGAGCGGCTCCAGCAGGCGCTCGTCCTGCGCCAGGAGGTCGTCGACCTCGGCGAGGAGCCGCGCCGCCGCCTCCGCCGCGGAGGACGCGTCGTCGTGCTCCACCGCGAGGCGCAGGCGGCGCAGCGTCTCCAGCGCCTCCCGCTGGCGCCCCGCCAGCAAAGACCGCGGACCTTCCACGCCGTGCACGGCGAGCGCCGGGAACCACGCCTGCTGCTCGCGACGGAAGCGCAACTCGATGCCCGAGATGCGCTCGACGAGCCGCGCCACGAGCGGCTTCTCCTGCTGCCAGCGCCGCTTCGACGGCGAGCCGCCCAGCCGGTCGAGTTCGGCCTGGAGCCCCCAGCAGAGCTGGCGCAGCAGTTCGGCCTCGCGGCGCAACAGCTCGAGTGGGTGCCCGGGCGGCGGCGCCGCGAGGCCGTCGGCAGGTTCGACGGCGGCGCGTACGGCGCGCGCCCCGGCCTCCTTGCCGGCGACCGCCTCTCCGGAGAGCGCCGCCTCCAGAGCCGCCTCCTCCGCGCCCTCCAGGTCGGCGGTGGCCTCGCGCCAGCGCGCGGCCATCTGCTGCAGCGACGCGCCGCCCTCCAGCTCCGCGACGATGTCGCGGAGCTCACCCAGGCGGCGTCCGTCACCGACGATCCGCTTCGGCGCGTCCGCCACCCGCGGCGGCCGGCCCGTCTCGAGCTCCACCTCGGCCGCGATCTCGCGTCCCAGCTGCAGCCAGCTGACGTTGAGGCTCAGGGCCACGTCGTCCAGGGTCATGACGCGGGCCCAACGGGTGCGCGCGCGCTCGTCCGAGAGACGCTCGAACCCGCGCACGCGGGCGAGCAGGAAGTTCTCGAGGAGCGGGTAGGCGACCAGCAGCGCGTACACCGTCGTCCGCGGCCCGATGAGGATGTCCTGTGTGCGGCTCACGGCCGTGCATCCTCTCGCGAGAGAGCGGCCGGGGCAAGTGTCGTTCGCGTTCGCGACGTTGTCGGCCCGCCGCTCACGGTGGTATCCTGCCGCTCCCGCCCTCTCCCCCGTCCCCGGCGGGCCACGCCATGAGCATCATCACCTTCAACAACGTCGAGAAGTCGTTCGCCGGACAGCGGCTCTTCACCACCGTCACGTTCTCCGTGGACGGTCACGACCACGCGGTCCTGGTCGGGCGCAACGGCACCGGCAAGACCACCCTGCTGCGACTCATCTCCGGCGACGAGCACGCCGACTCCGGCGCGATCGCGCGGGCGCGAGGGCGCCGGATCTGGCTCCACGAGCAGACACCGGAGCTGGAGCGCGACCGCCCCGTCCGCGAGTACCTGGTCGAGGCGTTCGGGGAGGCCGTCGAGCTCGAGGCCGCGCTGCGCGCGACCGAGGAGCGGCTGTCCGGCCTCGCCGAGCACAGCCCGGAGCTGCGGGACACGATGAAGTCCTACCAGCAACTCCAGCGGCGCTTCGAGGCCGCCGGTGGCTACGGCTACCGCGACCGCCTGGGCAGCGTGGTCGAAGGGCTCGGTCTGCCCGAGGACATGCTCGAGCGCGGCCTGCTCTCTCTTTCCGGCGGCGAGCTCACGCGCGTCACGCTGGCACGCGCGCTGCTCGCCGACGCCGACCTCCTGCTGCTGGACGAGCCCACCAACCACCTCGACATCGACTCGGTGGAGTGGCTGGAGGGGTTCCTCTCCGACTACGAACGCGCCTTCCTGCTGGTCACCCACGACCGTCGCCTGCTGGAGAAGGTCGGGCGGCGGGTGTTCGCGGTGGAGCACGAGCACGTCGAGACGCAGGGCGGCGACTTCGCGACCTACCTCAAGGAGAGCGAGGCGCGGCTGGACCTCATGCGCCGCGAGTACGAGCAGGACCTCGAGAAGATCGAGCAGCTCCAGCGGTTCTACGACCGTTTCCACGCCAAGAAGGACAAGGCCAAGCAGGCCAAGGCCAAGCTCACGCAGATCGAGCGCATCAAGGCCGGGCTGCGGGAGCCCCCCAAGCAGAAGCGGAGCTTCAAGCTGGGGCTCCCGCAACCCAAGCCGTCCGCCCGCGTCGTGCTGGAGCTGAAGGCGCCGGCCGTCAGCGTCGGCTCCGCCGACGACGGCGCCGGCGTCCACACCCTCGTGCGCGACGTCGACGTCGTGCTCGAGCGCGGCGAGAAGGTCGCCCTGCTCGGCGCGAACGGATCCGGTAAGACGACGATCATCGAGACGGTCGCCGGCCTGCGCAGCCTGGCGGCCGGCGTCGCCCAGCTCGGCCACAACGTGCGCCCCGCCTACTACTCGCAGCAGGGCCGCGAGCTGCGCGAGGAGGACACCGTGCTGCAGTCGGTGCTCCCGCTCACCGGGCAGGACGAGCAGTTCGCCCGCGGCCTGCTCGGTCGCTTCCAGTTCGGCCCCGACGAGGTCGAGAAGAAGGTCGGCATGCTGTCCGGCGGCGAGCGCAGCCGCCTCCGTCTGCTCACCCTCCTCGTCGGCGACGCCAACTTCCTCCTGCTCGACGAGCCCACCAACCACCTGGACATGGGCTCGGTCGAGGCTCTGGCCGACGCCCTCGACGACTACACGGGCACGATCCTGCTGGTCACGCACGACCGGCACCTCATCGACCGCGTCGCCTCGCGCGTGCTGGAGATCCACGACGGCCGCCTGCTCAACCACCTCTCGGCCGGCCGCTACTGGGAGGCCAGGGCGGCCCGGCTGGGCCTCGTCCCGGAGCCGGCCGAACCCGCCGGCCGCGGGGGCAAGGGCGCCGGCAGAGCTGCGCCGGCCGGCGCGGCCGTCACCCGCACCAAGGAGACCGCCGAGGAGGCGCGCCGCCGCCGGGCGCGCCTGCGCGCCGCCGAGGCGGCGATCCTCAAGGAGGAGAAGCGGCTCGGCGAGATCGACGCCGAGCTCGCCGAGCCCGACACCTACGCCGACCGTGACGTGCTCAACCGGCTCCTCGACGAGCGCGGCGTCGTCGAGAAGCGACTGCAGCGCGAGTACAAGGCGTGGGAAGAACTCGTCGACGAGGACGCCCGGGCTCAGTCCTGACCGCCGGCGCCGCGCGCCGGACGGCCCGCCCCGCCCGCCGTCTGCTACGCTCTCGCGCATGGTCACCCCGGGGGCACACTGATGAGCGGCGCGGACTACGCACTCCCCTCGCCGCGCCGCGTCCGCGACCTCCAGGCGCGACTCCTCGGCTGGTACGCGGAGAACCGCCGCGACCTCCCGTGGCGCCACACCACGGACCCCTACGCAGTCCTCGTCAGCGAGATCATGCTGCAGCAGACGCAGGTGCCGCGCGTCGTGCCGCGCTTCTCCGACTGGCTCCAGGCCTGGCCGGACCTCGAGAGTCTCGCCGCGGCGCCGCTCGCCGAGGTGCTGCAGCGCTGGCAGGGTCTCGGCTACAACAACCGGGCGCGACGCCTGCAGGAGTGTGCTCGGGCGGCCGTCGCCGCCGCGCCGGACGGCCGCCCCGCCGAGCTCCCGCGCACGCCCGAGGGTCTGCGCGCGCTCCCGGGCATCGGCCCGTACACGGCGCGCGCCGTCCTCGTCTTCGCCCACAACGCCGACCTGGCCGCGGTGGACGCCAACGTCCGCCGCGTCCTCACCCACGAGCTGCGTCTGCCGGAGGACCTCGGAGAGAAGAACCTGCAGGCGGTCGCCGACGCCGCCCTCCCGCCCGGCCGCAGCCGCGACTGGCACAACGCGCTCATGGACTACGGGTCGCTGGTGCTCACGGCGCGGAGCACCGGCATCGCCTCGCTCTCCCGGCAGGGGGCGTTCGAGGGATCCCGGCGGCAGAAGCGGGCACGCCTGCTGCGTCGGCTCCTGGACCACGGGCCTCAGTCGCCGGCGGCGCTCGCCGCCGCCGTGGAGCTACCTCAGGACGAAGTGTCCGACGTCCTGGCGCGGCTCGGCCGCGACGGGCTGGTGACGGAAGCGGACGGCGTCTGGACGGTCGCCTGACGCACCTGCTCCGCGGCCGGGCGGCTCAGAGCCCGCCGCTCACGTCCTGAACATGGTGAGCAGGAACACCAGGTCCTCGTCCGCGACCACGGCGTGCTTCAAGTCGGCCGGCATGTAGTACAGCATGCCCGGCCGGCCCTCGTGCTCCTCCCCGCCCAGGGTCACCGTCCCGCGCCCGCTAAGGATCTGGATGACGGCCGGCACGCTCGCCGTGTGCTCGCTCAGCTCCTGGCCGGCCGCGAGCGTGAAGTGGATGAGTTTGTGGTGCTCATTCTCCACGATCGCCTTGCTCACGATGCCCTGGTCGGCGACGTCTACCATCGCCTCGAGATCGGCCACGACGGGCTTGTCGGTGTCCATGCGGTCCTCCCGGATCGGTGCTGTGTCGTGCCTCCAACGTACCCACCGGCGGCCCGTCGCGCCCTTGACCTTCGTCAGGGCCGCAATCGGAGGAATGAAAGCAATTGACACGTTTGACACAAATGACTTCAGGCAATATACTTTGTGCCAAGAGACACAATATGAAGGTTTTTTAACCCGAGGAGGGTCGCCATGGCAGATGCAGTCACCAGCCTGAAGCACGTGTTCGAGGTCGCCGTGACGACGGTGACCGGGCGCGCTCAGGGCGTCCGCGGTCCGCTCCGCGGTAAGGATTTCATGCTCGACGATCTCACGTCCGGCGCAGACAGCGACGGACATTGACCCTGGAGGGGTGAGCACCATGCAGAATCGTATTCTTCGGTCGATCCACCGGTTTTTCGAGGGCACCGGTTCGGTGCTGAGCACTCCCTCGGGCGACGCCCGCGGTCACGTCAACGTGCCGATCGACACCATGTTCGACGTCGGCGACAGCAAGCACATCTACGGTCGCTGACGCAGTCCCGCTCGTACCAGTTCCTCCGTCCCGCGCGCGACGCTCCCCCCGTCGCGTAAGTCGAGACACAAGGGCCCCTCGCCCCCTGGTTCCGGCCCCGAACCACAGGGAAACAGGCGAGGGGCCCTCCCCGTTTAAGGAGAGGACCCCTCGCGAGGACTCTTGCGCGATGCGCCGCGTCCGCCGACGCGGACCGCGCGCAGACTCAGGCGCCGAAGTAGGCCGGGTAGCGCCGGGTCTTGTGCTTGCGCCGCTGGTAGGTGCGCGCGAGCTCGATGAAGATGCCGACGTCGCGCTCCAGGTCGCCCTGGGTGCCGTCGAAGTAGAACACCCGGATCGGCATGTCGTCGAGGTCGTGCGAGAGGCTCGGGTACACGGCCTCCGTGACGATGCCGTTCATGCAGGTGAACGGGCTGATGTCGATGATGCCGTCGGCGCCCTTCTCGTACATGTAGATGGACTTGCCGCTGCTCAGCACCATCTCGCCGAGCGCGCCGGTGTACGGCAGGTACGGCTTGCTCATCTCGAGCACGTCGCGCACGTCGTGCGGCTCCTCGTAACCCACGAAGTCATCGGCGAACGGCCCGAAGAGCTTGTGCTCGTCCATGCGCATGACCTTGCTCTTGATGAAGCGGACGGCGTTGTCCTTGCCGAACCGCTTGCCGTCCTCCGTGAGCCGGCGGCGCTGCTCGTCGTCGGTGTACCAGACCCACTCGCCGATGTCCGAGAGCCAGCACTCCCCGCCCTGCTCCTCGACCACACGGATGAGGTCGAAGTTGGAGAAGGTGTTCTGGCGGCAGAAGATCTCGCCGACCACGCCG
Organism: uncultured Thermoleophilia bacterium; assembly: GCA_963747935.1. GTDB lineage: Bacteria > Actinomycetota > Thermoleophilia > UBA2241 > UBA2241 > CAIXSE01. The sequence goes on from CAVVGY010000009.1 coordinate 376,157, forward strand.
ATGAGCGGGCGCGAGACGCTGTAGTCGGCGGGCACTGCGCGGAACTTCTCGCGGGCGCGCAGCATGGCGGCGACGATGGCCTCCATGCGGTCCTTGTGCGAGACGTGCTCCATGCTCACGGCCTTGCCCACGTCCTCGAGGCTCTCGTAGTACACCGCGTCCGTGGAGCCCTTTTCGCGCTCGTAGGGCCGCGTCTTGAGCAGGAGCTTCATGAGGATGTCCTGCGCCAGCACGGCGCGCCACGCGGTGCGCACGAGGTCCTGCGAGTAGTTGCCGATCGACGAGTAGCCGTCGTTGGAGGTGATGCTGATGACGGGCACGTCGTCGTAGCCGAGCTCGTCGAGCTTGGTCCTGATGAGGTGCAGGTACTGGCCGAACCGGCACGGTCCGTTGGCGGACGGCATGAGGTAGGCGACGTTCTCGCGCCCTTCGTCCTCGATGATGCGGAGGAGGTCGCCGAGCACGATCTTCTGCGGGTAGCACTCGTCGCCGGAGGTCATGCGACCGCCGAGGTCGAGCGTGCGCTCGTCCGAGTCGGTGGTCTGCCACGCGTCGAAGCCGATGGAGCGGATGGCGGCGGCGAGCAGGTAGGAGCCGCCGTACGGCATCTGCGGCAGGTACAGCTTGCGGCCCTGCAGCCCGAAGTCGGCGATCGCCTCCTGGATCTGCGCGTCCTGCACGTGATCACCCTTGGACGCCACCGGCCACCTCCTCGCGACACTCACGAGCCTCGTCGGCCGCGTCCTGCGACCACCAGCGAAGGAAGCCCTTGCTGTCCAGGTACGCCTCGCAGCGCGTCATGGCGCCGGCGTCGTTCTGGTGCTCGTCGAACTGAAGGGTCAGATACGGCTTGCCCGACGCCTCGCGCACGTAGTGCTTGATGTACGAGTCGGGCCCGCACTTGAAGTTGGTCATGTAGATGAGGTGCAGGTTGTCGCGGTCGCGCACGAACGTCGCGGTCTGCAGGATCTTGCGCCCGTAGTTCCAGAACATGTTGGGCACCACGGGGTCGATGTCGATGCCGCGGATGGGCAGGAAGTCGAGCGGGATCACGTTCACCCCGTAGAACTTGCGCAGCTTGCGCGGGATGTCCATGTTGATGCCCTTGTCGTACATGTTGTACGGGCGCCCGACGAGGACCACGCCGAGCTCGCCGGCGAGGTCCAGGCGCTCGAGCGCCTCGGCGCCGGCCGCCAGCAGCTTGCCGCGGAACACGTCCTGCGCCTTGTAGGCGGCGTCCAGCGCGCTGCGCACCTGCGTCTTGTTCACGCCGAGCGTCTGCATCATCCCGGCGAAGTCGCGGATGAGGCCCTCGCGCCCGTCGCGGAAGCGCACGCGCGGGTCGAGGATCTTGTCCCGGTGGGCCTCGAGCCCCGGTGCGTGCTTGACCACGAACGGCAGGGTCTGGCCCCAGGGGCAGGCGTGCGAGTTGTACTGCATGAACTCGGTCTCTTCGTTGACCTGGTTGGGCACGAAGACCCAGTCGACGCCCTCGTTGAACAGCCACTGCACGTGGCCGTGCGCGACCCGGATGGGGAAGCACGGCTCGGCGACGGTGAGCGCCACGCCCGCCTCGCGGATGGCCTTGTCGCTCTCCGGCGAGAGCACCGGGCGTATGCCCAGCTCGGCGAAGAACGTGGACCAGAACGGCAGGCGGTCGTAGGTGTACATGGCGCGCGCGAAGCCGACGGTGGGCGCCGACTCCGGCACGCGTGAGCGTGCCGCCTCATACGGCGCCAGCAACTGCTCCTCGCGGTAGGCGACCAGGTCGGCGATGACGGGCTCCTTGTCGACCTTGGCCGGCTTGCGGTAGCGGTCGGAGCACTTGTCGCCCCAGTACGTCTTCTCGCCCTCGATGGTGAACTGGCGCACGTCGCACTCGTTGGAGCACGCCTTGCAGACGAAGTCGAGCACCGTGTAGTCGACCTGCTGCAGGTCCCAGCCGCGGAACGACGTGGGCTCGCCCGTGCGCTGGACGCGCTCGCGCGCGAGCAGGGCCATGCCGAGCGCGCCCATGACGCCGTTGTGCGGCGGCACGATGACTTCCTTCTCGAGGATCTGGCTGAACGCCGCGGCGACCGCGTCGTTGTAGGCGGTGCCGCCCTGGAAGAAGATCACGTCGCCGACGTGGCGCTCGCGGACCAGGCGGTTCAGGTAGTTGGTGGCGATGCTGAAGGCGAGGCCGGCGACCAGGTCGTCGCGGCGCGCGCCGCGCTGCTGGTAGGCCATGACGTCGCGCTCCATGAACACGGTGCAGCGCTCGCCGAGGCGCACCGGCGTGTCCGAACCGAGCGCGAGATCGGCGAACTCGCCGATGATGCTGATGCCGAGCTTCTCGGCCTGCTCCTCGAGGAACGAGCCGGTGCCGGCGGCGCAGGCCTCGTTCATGGCGAAGTCGACGACGATGCCGTCCTGCAGGCTGATGAACTTGCTGTCCTGGCCGCCGATCTCGAAGATCGTGTCGCACTGCTTGCCGATCTTGCGGCCGATGAAGTCCGCGCCCGTCTTGTGGGCGGTGATCTCGTCGGTGATGATGTCGGCCCCGGTGAGCTCGCCGATGAGCTCGCGGCCGGAGCCGGTGGTGCCCACGCCGAGCAGGTTGATGCGGTGGCCGATCTCGTCGCGGATGTCGGCGAGGCCCTTGGTCACGACCTCCACCGGCCGGGCGTCGGTCTTGGTGTAGATCTCCTTGACGACCTCGCCGGCGTCGTTGATGACCACGAGGTTGGTGGACACGGACCCGATGTCGATGCCCATGTAGACGTCGATGACCTCGTCGCCGTCGAACTCGTAGGGCCTGGCCATGTCGCGCAGCAGCACCACGCGCTCCATGGAGAGAGGCTCTGTGGTGGGGAACTCAGCGGCCGGCAGTCTGTCGACGTCGAGGCCCAGGATCGCGCGCTCACGCGCGGCCTCGACGTCGGCCTCGATGAGGGCCGCGCCGATGGCGCCCATGCTCGCGTGGTACTCGGGGATGAAGAGCTGACCGTCGTCGAGCCCGAACGCCTCGCGCAACGAGCGCACGGCGCCTTCGTTGGCGGCCACGCCGCCGATGAACGCCACGGGCGGGTCGATGACCTTGCCCTTGGCGATCGTACCCTTGAAGTTGCGCATGACGGCGTCGCAGAGGCCGCGCAGTACCTCAGGAGGCTCATAGCCCTTCTGCTGCGCGTGGATCATGTCGCTCTTGGCGAACACGCTGCAGCGGCCGGCGATGCTGGCGGGCTTGGCGGCCTCGAGCACGATGCCGCCGACGTCCTCGATGTCGTAGAGGAGCCGGCTCGCCTGCTGGTCCATGAAGGAGCCGGTGCCGGCGGCGCAGTCGCCGTTGGTCTGGTAGTCGACGATGCCGGCACAGCCGCCGTCGCCGGCCTCCAGACGGATGAACTTGGAGGTCTCGCCGCCCATCTCGAAGATGGTCAGTGTCTCCGGGTTCAAGGCGCCGATGCCGCGCGTGATGGCCTTGAACTCGTTCTCGAACGTGGCGTCGAGCGCGGGGCCGACGAGACGGCCACCCGAGCCGGTGACGCGGGCGCCGTGCACGGAGCCCTCCGGCAGCACGGCGAGCAGCTCGCCGAGCAGAGCCTCCGCGGCCTCGGCCGGACTGCCCTTGATGCGCCGGTACAGAGCGACGAGCACGGGACGGCCTTCGACGAGCGTGAGGCCGTCACGCGGGGTCTGGAAGAGATCCGGGTGGCGCTGGAGAAGGTCTGAGAAAAGGTCTTGGTCTTCAGCCTGGCCGACGAGAGCGGCCTTGAGGCTGATGCAGCCGATGTCGATTCCGAGCGTGGTCATGGGTGGATTGCGGGTCCTCCTTTGACGGGCCGGGACCGCCCGCCGACTGCAAAGACTACCGTTCGCGCACGCGCGGAGCAAACCGCGTGAAACAAGACTATAGGAGTCCGGTTTAGCCGTCAACGCGGCGGCTTCGACGCTCCTCGGGGCAGCGCCGACCGCTCTCCGGGAACGTGACCCGCTCCGCGCCCTCAACGTCACCGCCGGCCGGCCTCTGTGAGCCTGTGCGGCCGACCGGCGCGCCCCTAGCATGCTCCTGCGGCGCGCCGGCCGGCCGTCCTCGTCACATCACACCACCCGTGGGGGCAACCGTGAACGAATCGACCACGCTCACCAACCGCGAACGCCGGGAGAACGTCGCGTTCCTCGGACAGGCGTTCCTCGCCGCCCAGAGACTGCCGGCGGAGATCCTCGACGCCGAGCAGCGCGACGTGTTCCTGCAGGACGAGTCGGAGCAGGGTCAGCTGTTCTACACCCTGCTCTGCTACGGCGCGCTGGCCGCCCAGCCCGCGCCCGAGTCCGTCGTCGACGCCGACTGGCGCCGTCTCACCGACGCAGGGGTCGTCGGCGCCTTGTTCGAGGGCGACTTCGACCTCAAGCGGTACGCACTCGACCCGCCCGTGTCGCGCAACGACAGCAAGGGCAAGATCATCGACTTCGTGCGCCTCGCCGAGACGCGCGAGACCTGGGGGCGTCTGCTCCCACAGCCGCCCGACCCGGACGTGACCGTCGACGTCCTGCACGCAGCGTCGGGCGGCGCGCTCAAGTCCCGCGCCTTCTGGGCCGTCCGCGAGATGCGCCGGTACGGCCTGTGGGACGACGAGGCGCTGGACCGCTACGCCTGCGTCCCGGACGGCAGAGTCCGCAAGCGCGCCGTCCGCATGGGGCTCGTCGACCTGCCCGAGAAGGCCGACACGTTCGCCGACATGAAGGCGGTCTCCAGGGCGCTGCACGCCGTCCTGCGCCTCGGGGAATCACCTGAGGGCTGCTTCGACCTGCCGATCAGCATGGCCGAGCAGCGCTGCGAGGTGTGCGACGCCGCTCGCATGGCGTCGTGCCCGATGCCTCACTGCCGCTGGCGCCGGGAGCACGCGGAGGCCTGACCAGACGAGAGAGCGGCGACGGCGCGAGTCCACCGGCTTGCGCCGTCGCCGCATCTACCCTCGCCGCCCCCTAGGTAACTAGGGGTAAACCCCTATACCAGGGTGGTCCCCCTGGGGGAAGAGTATGCACGAGGGCCTCCATCGATCGGGCCTGCGCGAGAGGAAGGGGTCGAGATGTTCTGGGAGATCCTGGGCTGGACGGCAGTGGTGCTGCTCTATGTGTTCCGCATCGCGCTGGTGGTAGGCATCGTCGCGGCGGTCGTGCTGATCGTCCGCACGCTGCACGGGGCGAAGGCCCCAGTGCGGCACGCCGGCGTCCCTGGGCGGAGGTAACGCGAGCTGCTTCCACTACCCCGGTCGCCTTCGCAGGGACCGGGGCCATGGCATACTCCCGATCCGTTGCATCTCGATCTCGCGTCAGCGCACCTTCACCGTGGTCACCACCGGCGCCGCGAGCTTGTTCCCCCCGAGATCCATCGCGCGGAACGTGACCGCGTAGGCGCCGCGCCGCCTGGGCTTCCAGACGCACGTCTGGGCCGCGCCCTGCTTGACCCAGCCAAGCGCGAGCGTCGCGACGACTCTGCCGGTAGCGCTGGTCACCGTCGCGCCCATCTTGACCGTCGGGCTGAACGCATCCTTCACGGTGTAGGCGATCTTCGCCGTCTTGCGATACGCGACGCGCACGGTGAGCGGCGCGGTGATGCGCGGGGCCGCGAGGTCCACGTTGACCACCTGAGCGGCCGACGTGACCCCAAGAGCTCCGTCGGCCGTGACCTTGATGGTGTACGCGCCGCTGGTGGCCGTCCCGCCACCGCCGAGCTTGCCGTCCCACGTCACCGACTGCGCGCCGAGAGCGAGACGCCCCAACTTGAAGGTCCGGACGGTGGACCCACTGTGACTCACGGTGGCCACCACGTCGGCCGCGCGAGTCAGCTTGAAGGAGAGCGTGACGTCGTCCTTCACGCCGTCGCCGTTGGGCGAGAACGTCTCTCGCGACACCCCGCTGAGCTTGAGCGTGCGGTCCACGACCACCTTGCGCCGGAGGGTGCCGGTGTTACCCGCCGGATCGCGCGCCTCCAGGAACAACGTGGCCGTGCCCTCGGGCGCCGGCGCCACGTCTGCGCCCGCGCCGACGCGGCCGTCCCACTCCACGTTGTTCGCGCCGGCGGTGACGCTCTTCCAGCCGGTGACGCGGCGCAGCACGGCGCCGTCCGCATCGACGACCGAGAGGCGCGCCTGCACGGCCTCCGACGGGGTGTAGGTGATCGATGTGGTGTCGTCCTGCCCGTCGCCGTTGGGGCTGAACGGGTCGGGATCGGCGCCGGAGCCCTCGACCTTGGGCGGGACGGTGTCGAGCCGCACGTTGGCCGTCGCCGAACGAGCCTCACCGGCGGCGCTGGTCGCGTCGGCCTGCAGCGAGTACACGCCGTCGGGGAGCGCGTCCCCGTTGTCGTCCCTGCCACCCCACGTCAGCTCCACGACCGTGCCCTCTCCGCCGATTTGGCGGACGGGCTTGCCCGCGTCGTCGCGGATCTCCACGGTCCAGGTCGCCTGCTGTGAGACGGTGAATCCGATCGTGACCTTGTCGTTCACGCCGTCGCCGTTGGGGCTGATGCTCGGGTCGCCGGCGATGAAGCCGTAGATCTTGGGTTGCCCCGTGCGTGCGACGACCTTGCGGATGTTGGGCAGCTGGGAGTACAGGCGACCGCCGGGGCAGTCGGTGTAGTTGGCGTCCCTGTGCCCGGCGATGGCCGGGAACTTGACGTGCTGACCGGTCGCGTACTTCTGGCCGTACCCGCACACCAGGGTGCCCGTCCCCAGGGGATCGATGTGGTGGATGTCCAGCTTCCACTCGAGCAATCGCTCGAGCGCGGTGACGGCGCGAGACGGGGGCGTGGAGTCGGTGAAGGTGCCGATGACGGAGACGCCGGTGCTGCCGGTGTTGAAGCCGAGCACCTGGGCGCCGATGACCCCGCGCGAGACCCCGCCGTAGTGCCCCTCGTAGATGGTGCCGTACCGGTCGATGAGGAAGTTGTAGCCGATGTCGCTCCAGTGGAGCGACTTGGTGTGGTAGGCGTAGATGGCCCGCATGATGGCGGGGGCCTCCGAGGCCTTGTAGTCGTTGCCGCTGTCGGTGTGGTGGACGAACGCCATCTTGACCGGGGCGTAGTCGGGAGAGCCCGAGCGCCAGGACTCGTTGGCGCCCCACTGCTCACGAGTGACGATGGTCGGCTTGGTGGTCATCGCGGCCGCCGACGCCGTCAGGTCGATGCCGGCCACGGTGGCCGCCGCACGACGCGCCACGCCCACGAGAGCGGAGGCCGTGTCGGCGTCCTCGGTGCTGTTGATGGCGACGACGCGCACGTCGCGGAGGAGCGCCGCTGCGGCCTCGCCGCCCGCCGGTCGCGCCGCGACCTGCAGGTAGCGGCCGTCTCCGGTCCAGACGGGCTCCGTGAAGGCCTTCTCCTCGCCGCCGTTCTCGGCGGCGCGCTCGAGTGCGACCTCATACCAGCGGCTCCACGACCGACCGTCCAGGCTGGTGCGCATCAGCACGAGGACGGGGCCCTGCCGCGCGGGGGGCCTGCACGTGACCGCGGCGAGGGTGAAGCGCATGCCGGGGTCCACGGTGACCGCTGCGGCGACGGCGCCGGTCTGTGCGGCGCCGTCCGCGGCCCTGGCGGTCGCGCCCGTCGCCTGCACCGGCAGAGCCGCCGGGAGCACTGCGGAGCGCAGCTCCACCGGCGGCGTGCTGATCCACGCGCGCGCGGCTGCGCTGACGCGCGGAGCGGCCCACACGGCGGCCAGAGCGCCCAGCAGACACAGGGTGCAGACAGCCGCGAGATGCGCGGCACGCTTGTGGGAGTGAGATGTCGCCATAGGGCCCTATCGGCTGACTTGGGGTTTCGACAGCCTAGCACGAATCCCTCAGGCGACCTCCCCGTACGCGGGACGGGCGGCGGGGCCGCCTGGGCCTCGCCGCCCGTCCCTGTGCCGAGCGCCGCGCCGTACTCAGCGCGACCGCGGCGCGGCCGTCAGCGCTGCGCCGCCTCGACGATCCTCGCCGTCTGGATGTGCTTGGCGACCTCGTCTTCCTTCTCGGCGCTGATGCAGCTCCAGATGGGGCTGTAGAGGTGGTCGACCGCGCTGGCGTACTGGTCCAGCTCGTCCTGCAGGTCGGTGATCATGACGTCGCCGCCGGGGTGCGTTGGCTGCGCCCCGGTGGCCTCCATGATCTCGCGCGCCTGCGTGGGATTGTCGATCCACATGCACGGCATGAGGAGGTTGTGGTTGAACGGCTGCCGGGAGCGGATCTCACGGAAGAAGTCGGAGTTGAACGCCTCCATGAGGCTCACGTCGCGGATGTTGTCGGTGGCGAAGTGCGTGAAGATGCACGGCTCCACCCAGCCGCCGCTGTTGATGTGCATGTAGTGCTTGCCGGCGATGCACCCGTTGACCCACGGAGCGTCGCCCCAGAAGTCCACGGGGAAGAGCGCCTTGGTGTCGCGGATGCGGTGGATGTCGATGCGGAACTGGTTGCGCTCCTCGGCCGTGAGCATGAGGCTCGTGTCGGGGTCGCGCCCCACCGGCATGTAGAGGAAGTGCCAGGCAAGCAACGCGCCCTTGGCGATCAGCGGGTCGACGAACTCGTCGCTGACGACCGCCTGCCAGTTGTTGCGCGTGACCGTACACGAGTAGCCGAAGAGCACGCCCGCCTCACCGAGGCGGTCCATGATCTCCATGACCTGGTCGTGCACGCCGTCGCCGCGGCGCTGGTCGGTGAGCTCGGGAGAGCCCTCCAGGCTCAGCATCGGGGCGATGTTGCCCACCTTTGCCAGCTCGTCGATGGTGTCGTGGTCGAGGAGCGTGCCGTTGGTGAACACCTGGAAGTAGGCGTCCTTGTTCTCCCGCGCGAAGTCGAGCAGTTCGTCCCACATGAACGGCTCGCCGCCGAGCAGGGTGAACAGGTAGACGCCCATGTCGTTGCCCTCGTCCACGATCTTCTGCATGAGACTGCGGTCGAGGTCCTGCTTGATGTTGTACTCGGACGCGTAGCAGCCCTCACAGGTGAGGTTGCAGCGCATGGTGGGGCTCATGAGGATCGTCGTCGGCGCGCTGTTGCCGGTGTTCTCGATGAGCTTCTTCCGCTTGTCCACGCCGCGAAGGAGTGTGTTCACAATAAGACATTCGATAAATGCATCGCGGCAGCGCGGGCTGAGCTTCGAGGTCACATGCTTGGCGATCAGGAGCGCCGGATGGTCGTCCTCGATCTTGTCGGCGACGAAACGCACTGAGCCCTTGTACTGGTCGGGGGTGATCTTCTCAGCGAGGTTGAAGGCCCTGACGATCTTGGTCTTGTCGTCGCTGGACGCCAGTCTGAGCATCTGGTTGATCACCTGCCGTTGTGCGGCCGTGTAGAGGCCGCCTGTACGGCTCATCCATCTCCTCCCTTCTGTCGTCGCGCACCCTGCGTCAGGGCGCGCACGAACCCTGGATTCGTGTGGACCGGAAGAGAGGGCCGTGCGGCATCGACACCGAGAGCGGCCGCCCGGACGCGTCGGCACCCTCCGACGGTCAGAACGTGTTGTGAACCAAAGTCTACAACACGCCCCAACGGGGGGCGCGCGAAAGGTTCTGCGCGCGCCATCGTTATAGGGGTGACGCGGGCCATCTCCCGCTGACCGCCTCCAGCTGCCAGGCTGGCCGGCTGACCGCCCGTGCCGGGTCGCTCCACACCGGCGCGGGCGGTCGCTTCTTCACCGGCCTGCCCCCCGAGTGTTGCCAGGCTGGCGACACTTCGTTTGCCAATGTGTCTACGAAGTGCTCAACTTCCGCGCGCGACCGGCCGATACCGACCTCGAACGATAAAAGCAAACCTGTCGTGAGGCAGGGACGCAAAGCCAGAGGTCTTGAAATGATCAAGATAGCTCGGTTGCCGAAACCGCGTATCGCAGTGGCAGATCTCGAACACAGCGACGAGCGCCTCTCGCCAGTCCCGCCTCGAGACACCGACGCAGCTGACCGTCCGCCGGCCTTGAGCAAGTCGGCAGGCCCAAGGAGCACTGGTGTGGAGGCGATGAAGATGCGACCCAAGTACTGGATCTTCGCCGTCGCCCTGCTCTGCCTCCTGGCCTTGCCGACTACGGCACTGGCCGCAGATGAGAGCAGCGGGGCGAAGATCGACGACAGCGTGCTGACGGTCCTCGACGCCACCGGCGCCGACGAGGCCGTCCCGGTCATCGTGTACACCGCCGCGGGCGCCGAGGGCGTCGTCGACGCTGTCGCCCCCACCGGCGTCGAGACCACGGACCTTCCTGGCTTCGACGCCGTCGCCGCGTATCTGACGGCGGGGGAGATCGACGCGCTCGCCGCGAGCGACGCGGTCGACCTGATCGTGGCCGACAACCCGGTCTTCGGGTTCGACTACGCGACTTCGCTGGACGTCACCAACCTGTCCATCGGTCTCGACAAGGTCGCCTCCCCCGCCTCCGGCGGCCCCGACGGCGACGGCGTCGGCGTGGCCGTGATCGACAGCGGCGTGGCGACCACTACCGACCTGGACGCCAGCCGCGTCACCGGCTGGAAGGACTTCGTCAACAAGAAGAAGGCGCCGTATGACGACGCCGGCCACGGCACCTTCGTCGCCGGACTGATCGCCGGCGACGGCACGGCCTCGCTTCCGCTCGAAGACGGGGGATACGCCGAGGTGCAGATCCGCGGCGTGGCGCCGGCCGCCGACATCATCGGTCTCAAGGTCCTCGACGCGACCGGCCAGGGCCGCGCGTCCAGCATCCTCTCCGCCGTCTCGTGGGCCATCAAGCACAAGGACGAGTACAACATCCGCGTCATGAACCTGTCCGTGGGCGGCAACCCGGTCGCCCCGACCGAGTTCGACCCGCTCGCTCTGGCTGTGGAGTCCGCCTGGAAGGCCGGCATCACCGTCGTGTGCGCCGCCGGCAACGAGGGCGAGTTCGGCCCCGGCGGCATCCTCTCCCCGGGCAACAGCCCCTACGTCATCACCGTCGGCGCCAGCGACACCCAGGAGACGGGCGACACATCCGACGACACGACGACGTACTACAGCTCTGTGGGCCCGACCCTCTGGGACGAGTTCGCGAAGCCGGACCTGCTGGCGCCGGGCAACCGCCTGTACTCCGTGCGCGTTCGCGACTCCTACATCGACCAGACCTTCCCGACCAACCTGATCCCGGTGACCACCTACGCGCCGACAGACCCGGACCAGGATCCTGACTACCTCATGCTGTCCGGTACGAGCACCTCCGCCCCCGTGGGCGCCGGCGTGGCCGCCCTCATGATCGGCCAGGACCCGGCCCTCTCACCCGACGACGTCAAGGTCCGCATGATGGGCGCGGCCGACCCGATCAAGGGCGTCAGCCGCTTCCAGCAGGGCGCCGGCCTGATCGACGCCGCCGGTGCGCTGGCGAGTGACCGGCAGGCGGACGGGTATGCGCTTTCGGAGGATGTCGGGGATGGAACGACAATCCTTACAGAAGGCGATTACGCCAACTGGGACAAGGTGGCTTGGAGCAAGTACGGATGGACGAAGTTCCGCTGGACCAAGTTCCGCTGGACGAAGTTCCGCTGGACCAAGTTCCGGTGGACCAAGTTCCGGTGGACCGAGACAGGTTGGACCAAGTTCCGGTGGACCAAGTTCCGGTGGACCGAGACCGCCTGGACCAAGTTCCGGTGGACCAAGTTCCGGTGGACGGACTACGAGTGGGCCAAGTTCCGGTGGACCATTCTGACCGAAGGTCAGTGAGCACCGCAGAGTCACCCCAGATACTCGACCACGACGAGACGGCCGTGCGGAGACGCACGGCCGTCTCGCTCTATGTGGCGCTCGTCTGCTTGGGAGCGGCCGGTGTGTCCGTGGCCGCCGGCCTGGATGACCCCGCTCCCTTCACGCTGAACGTCGTCGCGTTCATGATCCTCGCCACGCTGACCGACCTGCGCGAGATCAAGCTCCCGTGGGTCGGGGACGTCACGCTCTCGTTCGTGCCGGTGCTCGCCTGCCTCATCGCCCTCGGGCTCTGGCCGGCCATGGCCGTGGCCGCGGTGAGCGGCGTCACGGCGGCCTGGGTCACGCGCGACCCGCTCAAGATCGCGTTCAACGTGGGCAACTACGTCATCTCCACCTACCTCGCGGGGCTGCTGTACCTGGCGTGGGCGCCGCCGGACGGCGCCTTCATGACCAAGGTGCTGCCGACGTTCGGCGCGACGGTGGTCGACTTCATCGTGCACACGGCACTCCTCGCCGGCGTGATCGCGCTCTCCACCCAGGAGGGCGGCGCCGTGCGCGTGTGGCGGAAGAACTACCAGTGGGCGCTGCCGGGGTACCTCGCGGGCTCGACCCTCGCTCTGCTGGTCGCGGCGCTCTATCTGTGGCTCGGCATCGCCGGCATGCTCCTCGGCATCCCGCCCCTGTACCTCATCTACTACTCCTACGACATCTACGTGAAGAGGGCGAAGGAGAAGGTCTCGTTCGACGCGGAGCGCGACAGCTTCCACCAGGAACTCGCAGAGTCCGTGGCGCTGCACGACGAGCTCCGCGCCGCACAGCTCAAGGTCGCGGCCGAGATCGAGCGCGCCCGGCGCATCCAGACCGACCTCCTCCCCACGTCCATCCCGCAGATCGAGGGACTCGCGCTCGACCAGCGCATCGAGTTCCTGGGCGAGATGGGCGGCGACTACTACGACTACATCCCCTTCGGCGACGGCCGGCTGGGCATCGTCTGCGGCGACGTCATGGGCAAGGGGCTCGCCGCGGCGCTCATCATGGCGATGGCGCGCAGTCCTGCTGCACGACGCCATCGCCCCGGGCAAGCGCGCCTCGGACGTCATGGCCGAGGTCAACGACGGCCTCACCCGCGACCTGGAGGGCCAGCGGCTGCCGTACTTCCTCACGCTGGCCCTCGCCGTGTACGACCCGGCCACCCGCAGCCTCGCGATCGCCGGCGGCGGCCACAACCCGGTGCTCGTGGCCGGCGGCGAGAGCATCATCCAGGTGCCCTCGCGCGGCGCCGCGCTTGGCGTGCGCACGGGGCTGGAGTTCCCCGAGGACGAGCTCACCCTCCCCCCGGGGGCCACGATCGCCCTCTACACCGACGGCCTGACGGAAGCCCGCGACCCGGCCGGCGCGCTGTTCGGCCTCGAGCGGCTCGAGCACTCGCTCGAAGGGTGTCAGAACGAGTCCATCCGTGACACACTTGAGCGCGTGTGGGGAGACATAGCGGACTTCCGCGACGACAGGAACCCCACCGACGACGCGACGCTCCTGCTGGCGCGTCTCACCTGAGGCGACGTGGCGGCAACGACGACCGACGGGGTTGAGGGGGCCATGGCCGATCAGACCAGCGCGATGCCCGCATCGCTGCAGGTGTACCGCTACCGAGCCGGCGCGGACCACGTCGTGGCGGTCATCGGCGAGCTCGAGCCGGAGCTGCCGCAGGAGGACCTGGTCGCGCACGCCGACGAGGCGCTCAAGCGCGACACCTTCATGTGCTACGCGGTCTCCCAGCCCGACGACTTCGTCGCCGACGAGCTCTGCTTCGTGCCGCAGGGCGACCGCTGCGAGATCCTGAGCATCCGCACCAACGGCTGGCAGCGGCACCACGGCGACCACCGCCGCAGCCTCGTGGAGATCCTCAACAACTTCGCCGCCGCAGTGGCCTGCAACAAGCTGCGCATCCTCGACGTCGACGAGCTCGCCACCGAGCGCAAGCAGGGCCGCCTCCTGGCGGAGTTCGAGATCGCCGACACCGCGGAGCTGCAACGCGCGCGCGAGGCGGTCGACGATGTGCTCCAGCAGGCCGGCATCGACGACATCCACCGGCAACGCACCATCCTGTGCATGTCCGAGGCGGTGACCAACATGCTGCTGCACGGCGGCGGACACGGCGTGATGACCGTCCGCCGCCTCCCGGACCGCCTGCGCTTCGTCGTCGCCGACCAGGGACCCGGGCTGCGGTTCCTCAACTGGATCGAACCGCCGTCGACGGGCGGCCAGGCCTCCATGGGCTACGGCTACAAGATCATCCTCGACTACCTCGACGCCGTCGCGCTGCATACCGGACCGGCGGGTACTACGTTACTATTGGACCGCACGACCAACTGAGGCAGGAGACCACATGCTGCGTACTTCGATCGCCCAGGGCCCGGCGCCCACCGTCTACCTCGCCGGGGAGATGGACCTCGACTGCGCCGACACCTTGCGCGAAGCGGTCACCGAGGCCGCGCGCGGAGCACAGATGGTCGCCCTGGATTTCGCCAACGTGGAGTTCATCGACTCGTCCGGTACCGGGATCTTCGTGCGGCTCGCCCTCGACCTGAAGAGCCAGGGCACGCCGCTCGTGGCGCGCAACCTCTCCCCTGCCGTGCGCGGCGTGTTCGACATGCTGCGCGTGCGCGAGCTGGTCGGCGACGAGGTGTTCCCGGACTGAGCGACCCGGCGGCCGGCGCCGCCTCCCCTGATCGGCAGACGGGCCCCGCGCGCGGGCCCGTTCTCGTTCAGCTCCGGTTGAGCGGTCCCGTGCCCGCCAGGGTGACGACGGTGGCGGTTTCTGCGCCGTCGCTGATGTTCGAGACGTAGGCCTCTCCGCGAAGATGAGACCCGTCCCGGGTGATCATGCTGAGCGACATGCTGGAGCCGTCGGTGAGGTGGACGCGGAAGTCCTCGGTGCTGGCCGGCGACTCCACACGCAGCGTCCAGAACGGCTCCCGCCCCATCTCCTCCTCGCTGATGGACGCAGCGAGGAACCCCATCTCAGAGCGGTCGTGCTTGAGCTTGAGTAATCTCCTGGACAGCAAACGCGCGTCTCCGTGGTCGTGACGGACGCTCCCTTTATCGGCCGTCAAGGCGTAGACCTGAATGCCGACGGCGCTTACTATCTTCTACGCACATTTGGGGCGCCCTGCAAGGCCTGCTGCCGGCTTCGGAGTAGACGATCCCCACCAGCGCACGATCACGCAGTCGTGGCCTGCCAGGAACGTGCCCTCATGGCCTCCTCCCAGAGACCCCCCACGGTTGCGCGGACCACGCGCGTCAGACAGACACAGTGAAGAGCCGTACAGGGAGAGCGGAAGGATGCGCGAACTGGGCGTTGAGAGCGACGCAGAGGGAGAGAGGCTGGTGGCGAGGGTCAGAATTGAACTGACGACACCACGATTTTCAGTCGTGTGCTCTACCAACTGAGCTACCTCGCCGCCGGACGAAAACGAGCGCCCGGAAGGGCCTCGACGATGCTACCTACGAGGCTGCGGCGGGTCAACCTGACGGCCCAGCCAAAGGGCGCCCTGAGCGACGGCGCCGGGCGGGCCATCGGTCGCAGAACGACGGCGGGCCCGGGCCGCCGCAAGGCAGCCCGGGCCCGCCGGTGAAGGGATGGAGCGTCAGCCCTCGGACGTGTCCAGCTCGGACTGCAGCAGCACGTTCTCGATGTCCTCGTCGGGCAGGAACACCTTGATGAGGTCGCGCTCCTTGCCCGGGGGCAGCAGGCAGAGCACGTTGTCGCCGGGGAGGATCTCGGTGGATCCGCGAGCGACGAGCGCCTTGCCGGCGCGCACGATGGCTGCGAGCAGCGCGCCCTCCGGCAGGTCGATGTCCTGCACGTAGGTGTTGGCGAACGGGGAGTTGTCGCCCACCTCGAGCTCCACGAGTTCGAGGTTCTGCTTGCGCAACGAAAGAAGGTGCACGAACTTGTGCACCGGCAACTCGTGCATGATGAGGTTGAGCAGGGACGTGGTGGCGCAGATGGTGGCCTCCACGCCCAGCAGGTCGAACGTGGGCTGGTTGAAGGGGTTGTTGACCCGGGCCACGATCTTGGGCACGCCGAACTTCAGCTTGGCGACCTGCGAGATGATGATGTTGTCTTCGTCGTCGCCGGTGACGGCCACGATCATGTCGCAGCGGCCGATGCCGGCCTTCTCGAGCACCCACACCTCAGTGCCGTCGCCGAACACCAGCGACTCGTCGCCGAGCTCCTCGGCGAGGATGTTGAAGCGTGAGGACCGCTGCTCCACGAGCACGATCTCGTGACCGAGCCGCATGAGCTGGCGCGCGGTGTTGAGGCCGACCTTGCCACCGCCGACGATGAGCACGAACATGGCTCAGCCCTCCGCGATGGGAAGTTGACAGGAGCGGACGGCGTCGAAGAGCGCGATGCGCACGTCGCGGGTGGGGCACACGGTGCGGATGCCCGCCTGGGCGAACAGCTCCGCGCGCAGCGGGTCGTACACCCGCGCGACCACGCACTTGATGCCGTACTTCTTCTGCGCCACCTGAGCGATGACGATGTTGGTGTTGTCGCCGTCGGTGCAGGCGACGAACGCGATGGCGTCCTCGATGCCCGCCTCGCGCAGGATGTCCCAGTCCAGCGCCCTCCCCACGACGAACTCGCCGGGGAAGTCGTCACCCAGCAGATGGAACGCGTCCGCGCTCTCGTCGATGATGGCGACGTCGAAGCCCTGCGTCACCAGATCACGGGCGAGGCCGGACCCTACACGGCCGCACCCGGCGATGACCACATGCATGCTGTTCTCCTAGTCTTTCACGCGTGTCGCGCCGGATCCGTCGTCGGGCGGAGGGACCTTCGCCCCTTGCCACGCCACCGGGTCCGAACTGCTGGAGCCTTCCGTAGGATAGTCCCTCGGAACGAGATTGAGGAGCACCTCACACGGTGCGTTGTCGAGGACGTAGTCCGTCGTCCGCCCGAAGATGAGGTTGCCGATGCGCCGCTTGCGCGAGGTCCCCAGCATGATGACCTCGCTCCTCATGCGCCCGGCCTCCTCCACGATCGCGCGACCGGCCTGACGGGCGGTGACCACGCTCGGCGTGAACTTGACCTTGAACTGCGACGCGATGAGCGCGGCGGCCTTGAGCACCTTGTCCGCCTTGGCGCGCTCGCTGACTAGGCTGGCGTCGAGCGGCAGGTTGAGCGGCACCTCGATGACGTAGAGGCCGTTGATGGAAGACTTCTTCTCCGTGGCGAGCTGGCAGGCGAGGACCATCATCTCGTCGCTGATGCGCGTGCCGTTGATGGGCACGAGGATCTGGTTGTAGTCGATGTCCGCCTGCATGCTGATGGGCACGACTACCTTGTCGAGCGTCCGTGTGAGCGAGTAGCCCTTGGCCTTGCGGTAGGCCACGTACATGGCCAGGCCGACGCCCATCCAGATGAAGCCGATGGTGCGGCCGAAGGGGTGCGTGGCGACCACGACACACCAGACCGTGAAGGTACCGAGGCCGCCGATGACGGCGAGCACCGGCACGGACATCCTGCCCACCGTGATGTTGATCGGCGAGCGGAAGGGCCGCCGGGTGTCCGGCTCGGTGTGCCGCAGCCAGACGACCGACACGTGCGCGACGGTGAACGAGATCATGGCGCCGAACGCGTACAGGTCGGCGAGCAGGTTGATGGTGTTGCCCGGTAAGAGCAGCAGGAAGCAGGCGACCCCGCCGAAGGCGATGATCGCCACGTAGGGCGTGAGCCGCTTGGGGTGCACGCGCCCGAGGATGGGCGGCACCTGGCGGTGCTGACCGAGCGAGTAGGCGAGGCGCGACACGCCGATCAGGCCGGCGTTCGTGGCGATGAGCAGGATCGTCGCGGCCAGGATGCCGACCCAAGGCATGAGGATGGTCTTGAGCCAGCCGAGGTCGGCCGGCAGGAACCGCACGATGCCCACGACAGGGTCTTCCTTGTAGACGCTGCCGAGCAGCGACCCATACAGCTTGGTGTACGTC
The DNA here is from genome assembly GCA_963747935.1 of uncultured Thermoleophilia bacterium. Taxonomy (GTDB): domain Bacteria; phylum Actinomycetota; class Thermoleophilia; order UBA2241; family UBA2241; genus CAIXSE01. Next base: position 393,812 of record CAVVGY010000009.1, read on the forward strand.
CGGCCGTCCTGCGTGAAGGTCTCCGTCGCCGGCTTCTGAGCCGGGATGATCCACGTGTGGTTCGCCTGCTCCTCCGCCGGGACGTACACGTCGTTGCCGGTGTTGCCCGGCGGAGGCGTGCTCTTGAACACGAACGGCCCATTGGGCTCGTTCGCGCTCTTGGCCACGACCTCGACCGGCACCGTCTGGCCCGTCTTGGCGTCGACGGCGAGGACGTTCGGCTTGACCGGCATCGCGGAGAGCGCCGTCATCGAGATGCCGAGGTAGACCACCAGGACGGCGACGAGCACGAGGTTGATGGCTCGCGGCACGTCGCGGTCCGGGTTGGCGGCCTCCTCCGACATGTTCGACACCGTCTCGATGCCGGTGTAGGCGATGGTGCCGATCGAGATGCCGTAGATGAGGTGGGACCACGTGGGTGCGACGCCAAGGTGGACCTGATCGATGAGCATCTTGGGCTCGAGGAGGAGCACCAATCCCATGACCATGAGGAGCACCTGCGTGCCGAGGTCCAGTAGCGCGAGGACGATGTTGAGGCGGGCCGCTTCCTTGATGCCGATGACGTTGATCCCCACCAGGGCGATGATGGTGACGATGCCACCGATGGAGTTGTATGGCTGCGTCTTCAGGGCAGGCCAGAAGACGGCCAGGTAGTTGGGCACGAAGTAGGCGCTGATGGCCACGGTGACGATGTAGTCCAGCATCAGCGCCCACCCGGCGCCGAAGCTGACGAACTCGTTGAAGGCCCGGCGGCCGAAGCTGGAGGAACCGCCGGCCTCGGGCACCATCGCGGTGGCCTCTGCATAGGACCAGGCGGTGGTGACGAACAGCAGGCCGGTCAGCAGGAACACGACGGGTGTGACGCCCAGGGCCCAAAGCGCGACGAGACCCAGCGCGTAGTAGATGGACGAGCCGACGTTACCGTACGCGGTGCTGAAGAGCGCCGGGACTCCCAGGACCTTCTGGAGGCTCTCGCCCTCGCGATGTTTTCTGCGTGCCATGTGTCGTCAGCCTCGGGTCACATCTTGTAGCGCCAGCGCAGGACGGCATAGACCAGGAGCAGCACCCCGGCGATGAGCTGGATGGAGATGGGCCACACCCCTCCCCACACCCCACGCACGATGAGGAGTACCCCGAGCGCCCCCATGATGACCGTGATGACCTGTTTTGTTCTGTTCATCTCAGCAAAGAGCCGGCCTCGCCGTAGGCGAGCCGGCTTCTGGAATCCGAATGTACCACCGGGCGTTACATCCTACAAATGCCGGAGCCGTCGAATCGGGCATCTGGGGGAGGGCCGCGGAGGGCAGAACGCCGGCGGGCGGCCCGAAGGCCGCCCGCCGGCGTCGCTCTGGTGGCGCGGACTTGCCGCGACCGCCCGTCGGCGCTCCTACTTGACCAGGAACGGGATGACGAGCAGGGCCACGATGTTGATGACCTTGATCATCGGGTTGATGGCCGGGCCGGCGGTGTCCTTGTAGGGATCGCCGACCGTGTCGCCGGTGACGGCCGCAGCGTGGGCGTCGGAGCCCTTGCCGCCGTACTCGCCGTCCTCGATGAGCTTCTTGGCGTTGTCCCAGGCGCCGCCGCCCGAGGTCATGCTGATCGCCAGGAAGATGCCGGTGATGATGCAGCCCATGAGCACGCCGCCCAGCACCTCGAACCCGTGCTGCCGGAACGCGATGCCGATGATGATCGGCGCGAGCACCGGGATGGCCGCAGGCAGCAGCATCTTGTTGATGGCCGACTTGGTCACGATGTCGACGGCCGTGGCGTAGTCCGGCTTCTGGCTGCCGTCCATGATGCCCGGCATCTCGCGGAACTGACGCCGGACCTCTTCCACGACCTGCCCGCCGGCCTTGCCGACGGCGGTCATGCAGAGCGAGGCGAAGAGGTACGGGAGCATGCCGCCGATGAACAGGCCGGCGAGCACCCACGGGTTGTCGATCATGAACGAGATGGCGCCCTTGAAGTCGTACTTCTGGAGGAAGTGCTCCTGCAGGTCGAGCGTGTACGACACGAACAGGATGAGGGCGGCGAAGCCGGCGGAGCCGATCGCGTAGCCCTTGGTGATGGCCTTGGTGGTGTTGCCGACCGCGTCGAGCGGGTCGGTGGTCTGTCGCACGGACTCCGGCATGTTCGCCATCTCGGCGATGCCGCCGGCGTTGTCAGTGATGGGGCCGTAGGCGTCGATGGCGACGATGATGCCGGTCATGGAGAGCATGGCCATGACGGCGACGGCGATGCCGTAGAGGCCGGCCTGCCCGCCGCCCGCGGCGGTGTAGCTGACCAGGATGCCGCCGGCGATGACGAGCACCGGCAGAGCGGTGGACTGCATCGAGACCGCGAGGCCCTGGATGATGTTGGTCGCGTGGCCGGTGAGGCTCGCCTTGGCGATGCTCTTGACCGGGTTGTAGCGCGCGGCCGTGTAGTACTCGGTGATGACCACGATGAGCGCCGTGACGACCACGCCGGTGACCGCCGCCAGGAAGAGCCGCGTGACCGAGGGAACGCCGAACGCCTTGGCGGCCGGGTTGCCCAGCATCCAGTTGGTGATCGGATAGAAGAGGACGATGGCGATGACGGCGGACACGGAGAGGCCCTTGTAGAGGGCGTTCATGATGTTGTTGCTCTTGCCGAGCCGCACGAAGAAGGTGCCGATGATGCTGGCGATGATGCTCACGCCGCCGATGACCAGCGGATAGAGCACGGCCGGCTTGTACACCACGTCGGCGTCGACGTGCATGAGGAGACCCTTGGCGACGCCGGTGACGTCCACCTGACCGCGGAACGTGAGGAACGCGAGGAGCATCGCGGCCACGGCCGTGACGGCGTAGGTCTCGAAGAGGTCGGCGGCCATGCCGGCGCAGTCGCCGACGTTGTCGCCGACGTTGTCGGCGATGACGGCCGGGTTGCGCGGGTCGTCCTCGGGGATGCCCGCTTCGACCTTGCCGACCAGGTCGGCGCCCACATCGGCGGCCTTGGTGAAGATGCCGCCGCCGACGCGCGCGAACACGCTGATGAGGCTGCCGCCGAAGCCGAGGCCCACGAGGGCCGCGACGTCGCCGGTGATCCAGAAGTAGACGCTGACACCGAGCAGTGCGAGGCCGACGACCAGGAGGCCGGTGACCGCGCCGCCGCGGAACGCGACGGTGAGCGCACGGCCGAGACCGTGACGCGCGGCCTCCGCGGTGCGCACGTTGACGCGCACGCTGACCATCATGCCGATGTAGCCGGCGGCGGCCGAGAGGCAGGCGCCGACGACGAAGCCGACGGCGGCGTGCCAGCCGTAGGTCCAGTCCTTGCCGACGCCGAGGGCGACGAGAAGGACGACGAAGACGACCACGCCGACCATGGCGATGGTGCGGTACTGCCGCGCGAGGTACGCCTTGGCGCCCTCCTGCACGGCGCCGGCGATGCGCTGCATGACCTCGTCGCCGGCCGGCAGCTTGAGCAGCCACCTGATGAGCAGGATGCCGTAGATCACGGCGATCAGCCCACAGATGACCGCCACGAGTATGGCGTTGTTCGATACGAACTCAGACACCCGGAACTCCTTTCTTGACCCCTCCTACGCGGGCGCGGGGGGACGACGCCCGTCGTTCTTGCTGGCTCCCTCTCAGCCCAGGTACCTGCCGATGAGGAGGTCGAGCTTCTGCTTGGTGGCCGGCGGGATGAGATCCGCCGGGGTGTTGATGGCGTGCTCGACAGCGTGGTTGCACAGCTCGCAGTCACGGCTGAGGTCGAGCGCGCCCACGGCGCGGCGGACGATGGCCTGCGCGGTGGCGACGTTGCGCTGGACGTTGCCCAGGACCTGCTCCAGCGTGACGTCTTCTTCGCCTTCGTACCACACGTCGTAGTCGGTGACCATCGCCATGGTGGCGTAACAGAGCTCTGCCTCGCGCGCCAGCTTGGCCTCCTGCAGGTTCGTCATGCCGATGATGTCGAACCCCAGCTGACGATAGACGTTGCTCTCGGCGCGGGTGCTGAACTGCGGACCCTCCATGCAGACGTACGTACCGCCCTCGTGCACGGTGGCGCCGACCTCCCTGCCCGCCTCCACGATGAGCTTGCTCGTGTACGGGCAGAACGGGTCGGCGAAGCCCATGTGCACCACGACGCCGTCACCGAAGAACGTGCTCGGCCGCGCCTTGGTGCGGTCGAACAACTGGTCCGGCACGACGACGTCGAGCGGCTTGAGCTCCTCGCGGAGGCTGCCGACGGCGCTGGCGGAGAGCACGTAGTGCACCCCCAGCGCCTTCATGCCCCAGATGTTGGCGCGGTAGTTGACCTCGCCCGGCAGGATGCGATGTCCCCGGGCGTGCCGCGGCAGGAACGCCACGCTCACGCCGTCGATCTCGCCCAGGAAGTACGAGTCCGACGGCTGACCGAACGGGGTCTCGATGACGACTTCGCGAGCGTTCTCGAGGAGCTCGTAGAAGCCGGACCCGCCGATGACGCCGACGCTTGCAGACTCGGTGACTGCGGCCACGGGCGCCTCCCTTCCGATGGTAGCCGCGCGAAGTATACAGGGGCGCGCGGCGCACACAAAGGGCCGACTCTGACCATCCGCCATGCGGACGTATTGACCGTATGGCGAAACGGCGGGTAGAGTCCGCGAGGCTGTCCAGAACGGCCAGCCGCGCCCCGCGAGCCTGTCGCTCGCCAGGTGATAGTCTTCCAGACACACTGCAGCTGCCCGGCCTGCGCGTGCATCCCCCGTGCCCGCCGCCGGCCTCTTCCGTGCAAAGGAGCAACGGTGCCGAAGAACAAGGTGGTCCCCATCGAGGAGGCGATGTCCCACATCAGGAGTGGGATGAGCATCGCCGTCGGAGGCTTCATCGGCCAGGGAGATCCGCTCACGCTGATCGACTACCTGAAGACGATGGACGTCGGCGACCTCACCATCTACGAGAACGACGCCGGCTACCGCGACCGCGGCGTCGTCGAGCTGGTCAAGCAGGGCAAGATCAAGAAGGTCGTCGCCAGCCACATCGGCACCACGCCCGAGATCGGCAAGGCGATGAACGAGGGCCGGCTCGAGGTCGAGCCCACGCCGCAGGGCACGCTCGCCGAGATGATGCGCTGCGGCGGCGCCGGACTCGGCGGGTTCCTCACGCCCACCGGCATCGGCACCGTCGCCGAAGAGGGCAAGCAGATCATCGAGCTGGACGGCCGCAAGTTCATCCTCGTGCCGTCGCTCAAGTGCGACGTCGCCATCGTCCGCGCGCACCGCGGCGACACCTGGGGCAACCTCATCTACCGCGGCACGTCGCGCAACTTCAACGTGCCGGCCGCCATGTGCGCCGAGTACGTCATCGCCGAGGTCGAGAACCTCTACACCATGGGCGAGCTCGACCCCAACGGCATCCACACCGCGGCATCTTCGTGGACGCGGTCGTGCGCGCCAACGTCGAGTACTGCACGATCCGGGAGGAGACGTTCAATGGCCAGTGACGCGAAACTCGTCATCGCCGCCCGCGCCGGCCAGGAGCTCAAGGACGGGCAGATCATCAACCTCGGCATCGGCCTCCCGACGCTCGTCGCCAACTACGTGCCCGAGGGCGTCGACGTCGTCATCCAGACCGAGAACGGCGCCATCGGCGTCGGCCCCGCGCCGGAGCCCGGCTGCGAGGACCGCGACCGCGCCAACGCCGGCAACCAGCCGATCTCGCTCATCCCGGGCGGCAGCTACTTCGACTCGCGCCACCTCGTTCGCGATGATCCGTGGCGGCCACGTGGACGCCACGTTCCTCGGCACGCTGCAGGTGGACGAGAAGGGCAACATCGCCAACTGGATCGTGCCCGGCAAGATGCTCGCCGGCATGGGCGGCGCCATGGACCTCATCACCGGCGCCAAGGTCGTCAACATCGTCACCGAGCACTGCAGCAAGGACGGCGCCTCCAAGCTCATGAAGGCAGTGCACGTTCCCGCTCACCGGCGCCGAAGAGGCGGACGTGATCATCACCGAGCGGGCGCTGTTCCGCCGCTACCCGGACAAGGGCTGGGTGCTGGAGGAGGTCGCGGTGGGCTACACGCTGGGCGACATCGCCGCCTGCACCGACCTCGCGTACACGGTCGCGGACGACGTCAAGATGGACGCGTTCGGCGGCGAGGCGTAGAGCCACGCCGCATCGCGCGGACCGGACGGCCGGGGAGCCTCGAGGCAGGCTCCCCGGCCGTCCGCGTTTTCCCACCTCTCCCGCGCGGTATCCAAGCAGCACCGAGAACCTCGAAGGGAGCTACCCTTGACCAAGCTGAAGGACGAGTTCACGCGTAAGGAGTGGAAGGGCTGCTGCGGCAAGGGCTGCAAGAAGTGCGAGATCGCGCAGGCCTACATCGAGAAGTACGGCGACCGCAAGGTCGGTCTCGAGAAGCTGAACGCCGACCGCGACGCCGTGAAGAAGGCGGGCAAGAAGGGCGGCAAGACGCGCGGCAGCAAGAAGAGCAAGGCGAAGAAGAAGGCGAAGGCCTGACGTGACCGCGGGAGCGTCGGCCGCGCAGCGGCCGGCCACGGACGCGCCGTTCTCAGCCGAGACGGTCGCCTACATCGACATCGGCACCAACTCGGTGCGGCTCATGGTCGTGCGCTTCGCCTCCGACCACTCGTGGACGGTCCTGACCATGCAGAAGGAGACCGTCCGGCTCGGGGAGGGCGAGTTCGGCGAGGTCCGACAGTTGCAGCCGGCGGCCATGGAACGGGCGGCCACGGTGTGCGCGCGCTTCGCCGAGCTTGCGCGCGCGCACGGCGCCACCCGCTTCGTCACGGTGGCGACGGCGGCCACGCGCGAGGCGCGCAACGGGGACGAGTTCGTGCGCCTCCTGCGCGAGACGGCCGGGCTCGGCGCGCACGTGGTCTCCGGCAAGGAGGAGGCGCGGCTGATCTACCTCGGGCTGCTCAGCCGCGTGCACGTCGAGGACCGCGCCCTCGTCATCGACATCGGCGGCGGCAGCACCGAGGTCGCCGTGGGCGACGCGACCGGCGCCGACCTGGTCGAGTCGGTGTCGCTCGGCGCCATCCGCCTGTACACGGAAGGTCCGCGGCCGGACGCCGAGGGGCGGTACACCGCCGACGACTGGGAGACCCTCAAGCACCGCGTGCGGCTCACGTCGCAGCACACGCTCCGCGACGTGGGGCGGCCGGAAGCCGCCGCCTACGCGACGTCGGGCACCGCCGTGAACCTCGCCGCCGTCGCGGCACGGAGCCTGCACGGCCGCACGCCCGGCAGGGACGAGCCTCTCACGCGCAAGGACCTGCGCGCGGTGGCGAAGCAGCTCCGCGCGATGACCGCCGCCGAGCGGCGCGCGGTGGCCGGCCTCTCCCCTGCCCGCGCCGACATCATCGTCGCCGGCGCGGCGATCCTGGAGACGCTCATGGAGGATCTGGGCGTGGAGACCATCACGGCGCTCGACGAGTGCGGCCTGCGCGAGGGCCTGCTGCTCGACGACCTCGCGCGCGCCGGCCAGCACGAGCTCAGGTACGGCGCCGGGGTGCGCGAGCGGAGCGTGCTGCAGCTCGCGCGCTCCACCGCGTTCGACGAGCCGCACGCGCGCCAGGTGGCGCGGCTCGCGCTCGAGCTCTTCGACTCGGCGCGCGCCGCGCGCCTCCACCGCCTCGGCCCCAAGGAGCGCGAGCTGCTGGAGTACGCCGCGCTCCTGCACGACATCGGCACGTTCCTGAGCTACACGCGCCACCACCAGCACACCTACTACCTCATCCGCAACGCCGACCTCGTGGGGTTCGACCAGGAGGAGGTGGCGGTCATGGCCGCCACCGCGTACTTCCACCGCAAGGCCCTCCCCGCCCCCCGGTTCGAGGCGTTCGCGGGGCTGGACGGGCGTTCGCGCAAGGTGGTCCGCAGGCTCGGCGCGTTCCTGCGCCTCGCGGAGTACCTGGACCGCGGGCACACCGGCGTCATCCGGCACGCTCGGCTGCGGCGCGAGGCGGACAGCCTGATGCTCGAGCTCCGTCCGGCCGGCGACTGGAGCCTGGAGGAGTGGTCGCTGGAGCGCCGCCGCGAGAGCCTCGAGAAGGCGTTCGGTCACCCTATCGGCGTGATCGCCGTGCCGTCCGTGGACGAGCCGGAGGACGGCGCCTGACGCTGCCGGCCGCGTACGCGGCGGAGGCCGGCGCCCGACGGCTCGTCCGCCCGGCGCCGGCCCCCGTAAGACCCGCTCTCAGATCTCCGCGATCACATTCGCGAGGTCGCGGCTGAACTCGCTGCCGGCGACCGTCGGCCAGGCGTCGGGGAACGTGAGCACGAGGCGCTCCATCTCCTCCTGGCGCGCGGCGAAGTACCGGGCCGCGCCCGGGGCGACGATGACCTCGAGCGGTCCCGGCAGGTCGTGGCCTGCATGGCGCCACGTCCCCCAGGTGAGGTAGTCGCGCAGCACGCCGCAGGTCACCACCGCGTCCTGCAGGTCGCCGAGGTGGTCCTGCAGGCCCTTGACCCGCTTGATGAGCGGCCGCGCGCCCGGGCCGAGCACGCCCTCGAAGAACTCGAGCGTGTAGCGCAGACCCTTGCACGCCTTGCGCAGCGCGTGGAAGCGCGGCAGCGGGGTCTCGAGCCCGCCGAGCTGCCCCTCGAACGCCCACACGACGGCCATGTCCTTGTAGAGCACGCCGGGCAGCACCTGGGCCACACGCTGCGGGCGCGGCGCGATGATGTCCTTCGGCGCCAGCGCCTCGACCGGCCCGTCGAGCAGGTCCTGCGCGGTCTGCGACGAACCGGCGGTAGCGCTTGCCGTCGAGGTACTCGACGAGGACCTCGCGCTGCTTGTCCCGCTCGGCCTTCCAGGCCTCCAGCAGGCCGTCGAGGTCGCCGGCGCGCTCGTCGGGCAGGCCGTCCAGGTACACCTGCGTCTTCTCGTTGAAGACGTCCAGGTCGCGGACGTTGCCGAGCGTGCGGCCGGTGCGGCGGAGCCCCTTGAGCACCGGCCGCATCACCTCCGGATCCAGGTAGTCGGCGAACACGCGCAGAGCCATGCGCATGCGGCGCGTGGAGACGCGCATGTCGTGCAGTTCCTCCGGGTCCTCGCCCAGCCGCGTGCCCTCTTCGTGCTCGAGCATCTTGGCGAGGTGGAACTTGAGCGTCTTGACGGCCGCCTCGGTCATGGTGTCGGCCGGGAAGATGTCGGGCCGCTTCTTCGGCTCCGCCGCGGGAGCGGCCTCGGCGGTCGCGCCCGTACCGGGGTCGACCGCCTCTTCGTCGTAGATGCTCGTGCCCTCGACGCGGTAGCGCGCGAGCCAGTAGCGGACGCGACGGTCCGAGAGGCCGGCCACCCGGCCGGCCTCGACCTGCGAGAGGCCGCGGTCGAGCGCGAGCAGCGCCTGCGCGCGCCGGGCGGGCGCGCCGTCGCCGGAGGCGTACGCCTCGTGCACGGCGCGCTCGGCGGCGGTCATGAGCATGCCGTCGTCTTCGTCACCGGCCAGCTCGAGCGCGCGCGTGAACTTGGCGCGGCCCTCGGGCGTGAGGCCCCACTCGTCGCGGAGCACGGCGGCCAGCGCGGCTACGTCGGCGTCGCCGCCCTTGCCGCGCGCCTCCACCTCGCACTCCAGCCAGCCGCGCTCGCCGTCCTGCGCGCTCGCGGTGACGCGGTCGCAGCTGAGCTCGGCGACCTCGCGCCTGCCCTTGCGCACCACGCGGGCCACGCGCACCTGCGAGAGCGTGAGCATGGGCTCCAGCGGCTCGCCGCCGGTGAGCCCCTCGACGCGCGAACGCAGCTCGCCGTCCGGCCACTCGGACACGGGCACGTCGGCGGCCACGAGCGCCTCGATCTCCTCGCGCCGCATGACGCCGTCCGTCGGCGCGACCAGCTGTTTGAGCGTGAGCCGCACGCCGTCGTCGGTCTCGCGGCGGCGGAAGTAGTACCCCGCCGCCAGCAGGCGCCGTCCGGGCGTGTCCAAGAACGTGTCCGCGTCGTGGCGCTCGGCGCCGGGCTCTACGCTGTAGCCGCCCAGCGCCGCGGTCTCGACGAGGCGCACCAGCGTCTCGTCGTCCGGCACCAGGAACTTGGCTTCGACCTCCATCGTCATCTGCTCCCCAGGAGAGGCGGCGTGAGCAGCCACACGAGCTCACCGCCGCCGGCCACGGGCGCGGTGACGTCGACGCGTGCCAGCCCGCCCTTCTTCATCACGATCTCGCCGCCGCCGATGAGCTCGGCCACGGTGGCGCTGAAGTCGGGCTCGTGCCCGACCACCATGACCGACTCAGCCGGTCCGTGCGCCGCCAGCACCTGCTCCAGGCGGCGCACGTCGAACCCCGGCGCCAGCCGCTCGTCTTCGACGAGCCTGTCCTGCAGCCCGAGGTCCTCGGCCACGATCTCCGCCGTCCGCCGTGCCCGCGCCAGCGGACTCGTCACGACGACGTCGATCGCGAGGTCCATGTCGCGCAGCACCTTGGCCTCACGCCGTAGCTCCCCCTCGCCCGCGGCCGTGAGCGGCCGGTCGGCGTCGCGGCCCTGCCACTCCGACCGGCTCTCAGCCTTGCCGTGCCGCAGGAAGTAGACCTTCATCACACGTGCTCGCTCTCGTCCACGGCCTGCTCGCGCGCCCGCGCCACGAACCACTCCTGCGCGTTGACCGACTCCCCACCCTCCACAGGCCAGACGTGCGTCCAGTTGCCGTCCGAGCCGAGCACGCGGGTCTTCATGTTGTCGTTCATGTACATCGGCAGGATCTCATCACGGATGCGGCGCAGGATGCCCTTGTCCTGCACCGGGAACAGGATCTCGACGCGACGGTTGAGGTTGCGCGGCATGAGGTCGGCGCTGCCGAGGATGACCTCGTCGTCGCCGCCGTTGCGGAACCAGTAGACGCGGCTGTGCTCGAGGAACCGGCCCACCACGCTCTGCTCCGTGATGTTCTCGCTCACCCCGGGCACACCCGGCCGCAGGCAGCACATGCCGCGCACCATGAGCTCGATCTTCACGCCCGCCTGTGAGGCCCGGTACAGCTTGCGGATCATCGGTTTGTCGACCAGGGAGTTCATCTTGAAGATGAGGTGCGCGTCGCGTCCTGCTTCGGCGTGGGCGATCTCGCGGTCGATGCGGTCGGCGATGCCCTGGCGGATGTTGACCGGGGCGACCAGGAGCTTGCGGTACTCCGTGGCCTGCCCGCCTCCCGTGAGGTGGTTGAAGACGAGGTTGGCGTCCGCGCCGATGTCGTCGTCGGCGGTGAGGTACCCGAGGTCGGTGTACTGCTTGGTGGTCACACTGTTGTAGTTGCCGGTGCCGAGGTGCGTGTAACGCCGGATCCGGTCCCCTTCGCGGCGCACCACCTGCAGCGCCTTGCAGTGCGTCTTGAGCCCGATGAGGCCGTAGACGACGTGCGCGCCCTCACGCTCCAGCGCCTTGGCCCAGCCGATGTTGCTCTCCTCGTCGAAGCGCGCCTTGAGCTCGACCAGCACGGCGACGTCCTTGCCGTTGGCGGCCGCCTCCATGAGCTGCTCGACGGCCGGGGCGTTGCGGCCACAGCGATACAGCGTCTGCTTGATCGCGAGCACGTCGGGGTCGTTGGCGGCCGCGCGCAGGAACTCCACCACGGGGTCGAACGAGTCGTAGGGGTGATGGAGCAGCACGTCGCGGTGACGGATGGCGGCGAAGAGCTCGGAGCCCTCCAGACCGGCGATGGACGGCGGCACCGACTGCACCAGCGGCGCGTACTTGAGCTCCGGCCGGTCGATGGAGCCGGCGCCCCAGAGGCTGCTGAGGCCGAGCGGCGAGCGCACCTCGTAGATGTCGGACTCGCCCAGCTCGAGGTTCTCGGCGAGGATGTCGCGCACGCGAGGCGGCATCTTGTCGTCGATGGTGACGCGGATCACCGACCCGAACCGGCGCCTGCGGACGAACTGCTCGATGGTCTCGAGGAGGTCGTCCGCCTCCAGCTCCTGGATGGCGAGCTCGGCGTCGCGCGTCACCCGGAACGCGTGCGACTCGAGCACGTCCATGCCGGGGAACAGCGTCGCGAGGTTGGCGGCGATGACCTGCTCCAGCCAGGTGAACCACTGGTGCTCCACGCCGTCCTCAGGGACGTCCGCGCCGGCCGGCTGCTTGACCGGGACGAGCCGTGGCAGCGAGTCCGGGACCTTGACGCGCGCGAACCGCTCGTCGCCGTTGGCGTCGCGCAGGAGCACGCCGAGGTTGTGGCTCATGTTGGAGATGTGCGGGAAGGGCCGCCCGGGGTCGAACGCCAGCGGCGTCAGCACCGGGAACACCTTGTCATCGTAGTAGCGGCCGAGCGTCGCCTTCTGCGCCGCGTCGAGATCGGCGTAGTCGACGATGTGGATGCCGGCGGCCTCCAGCTCGGGCCTGAGCTCGCTGAAGCACTGGCGCGCCGCCTTCATGACGCCCCAGGCGCGCTCCTGCGCCAGTGGGAGCAACTGCTGCGGCGTGTAGCCGTCCGCCGAGGCTTCGGTGACGCCGGCCTCGACCTGCTGCCGAAGGCCGGCGATACGGACCATGAAGAACTCGCCGAGGATCGACCCGACGATGCCGACGAACTTGACGCGTTCGATGAGGGGGTTGTTGGTGTCGCGGGCCTCATCCAGCACGCGCTCGAAGAAGTCGAGCATGCTGAGCTCGCGGTTGATGTAGAGGGCGGGATCGCGCAGGTCGGCGTCGGTGAGCTCGGCCTTGGCCTCCAGCTCGCCGGTGAACTCCTCCTGCGCCGCCCTGGTCGTGGCCTTGACGGCCTCGCGCCCCTGGTACTCGTCGGCACGGCTGCGGTCTTGTGGGCCCCTCACGACAACCTCCTCAGCGTTCGGGGCGCCACACTGCGCCCCGGTCAGATCTGCAGACCCCGGCCCTACCGTCCGGACTTGACAGTATATGCCCCCGGCAGGCGCGTACGCCCGCATTCGCGGACGTACGGTGCGTACGACAGAACGGCGGCGGCCGGCTGAGTCACCCGAAGGTGACCCGGCCGGCCGCCGCCGCACACGTGGGTCCTAGAAGCCGATGTTCTCGACCCGCTCGACGCCGGGCACCACGTTCTTGAGGTGGCGCTCCACACCGTTGGTGAGCGTGAGCTGAGACATCGGGCACCCCGCGCAGGCGCCCTGGAGGCGTACCTGGACGACACCGTCGTCCTGCACGTCGACCAGCTCGATGTCGCCACCGTCTGCCTGCAGAGCCGGGCGGATGTCGCCCAGGGCCTTCTCGACCTGCTCCTTGATGATCACTGCCATGTAAGTTGTCACCTCCCCGTCGCCAGCGGGCGGCCGCTGGACACGCACGCGCGTCGCCGCGCGTCGGTCAGGGCCGCGAAGGTCATGGTCTGGAGCTCCTCCGTGAGGAGCGTCTCGACACCGCGCCAGAACTCGTGGGTGTCGCAGCCGTCGTCGACGCACGGTTCAACGCGCTGACGACAGCGGCACAGCAGGATGGGACCCTCCACGGCCTCGTACACGTCCTTGACGGTGATGTCGGCCGCCGGACGCGCCAGCATGACGCCGCCCTGGTGGCCGCGCTGCGTGCGCACCAGGTCGGCGCGCGCCAGGTCGTGGATGACCTTGGCGAGCCGCGGCACCGGGATGTGCTGCGCCGCGGCGATGTCGCCCGTGTGCAGCACGACACCGGGCTCGTGCCGGGAGAGCTCGTAGACCGCGCGCACCGCGTAGTCCGCTTGAGTGGAGAGCTTCATGGAGCCTTTGTACACTAATTGGAAGACAATGTCCAATTAGTCGCTCAGGACTAGACCTCGTCCCAGGCCCAGAGGAGGTTGTCGAGGTGCGCCTGCCGGTACACGTCGTCCACGACGACACCGGCGGCGAGGAACTGCTCCGCCGGCAGGTCAAGCTCCCCTCGGGCGGCTCCGGCGGCCTTGGCCGCCGTGACCGCCTCGTACACGCCCTCCACGTACCGCTCGTTGGCGTCGATGATGTGCTTGTCCATGGCCGGCCCGTGCGCAGGGACGACGAGGTCCACGGGCAGCTGCTTGAGCTGGCGCAGGGTGCGCACCCACTCCTCGCGGCAGTCGCGCTGCCCGAAGTTGGGCAGCGGCCACTCCACCGTGTCGCCGCCAAGGAGCAACCGGCTCCCGGCGAGGAACACCACCAGCGAGTCCTCGCTGTGGCCCGGCGTGTGGATGAGGTGCACGGCCTCGTCTTCGTCGAGGAAGCTGAGGCGGTCGCCGAAGGTGATGGTCGGCAGCGGTACCCCCTCCTCCGGCGGCAGGCGCAGCGATTCGTCGCCTCCGTCGAGCTGGGCCTGGATCAGCCGCGGGCAGGCGCGCTGCGCCACGATGTCCACGCCCGGGAATGCGGCGTTGCCGAACACGTGGTCCCAGTGGTGATGCGTGTTGACGACGAGCCGGGAGCGGTCGCCGGCCTCCGCCGCGAGGAACTCGAGGACCGGCGTCATGTGCTCGGGCCCGGTGAGCGTGTCGACGACGAGCGCGCGGCGCGGCGTGAGCACCACGGTCGCGACGGTCGGGAACCCCTCGGCCTCGATGACGTGCATCCACACGGACGGCGCCAGCTGCTGCATCGTCACTCCCCTCCTCCTCAGTCAAACGGCAGACTCACTCTTCCCCGCCGCGCCTGATCCGGCCCGGCTAGACGATCACGAGCTCCTCCGGCGCGAGCGTGAGCCGCTCCACACCGTCTTCGGTGACGACCCAGGTGTTCTCGATGCCGATGGCCCCCACTCCCGGCAGCACGAACTTCGGCTCGAGCGCGAACACCATGCCCGGCTCGAGCTCGAGGCTGCTGCCGGTGAGCACCGGCAGCTCGTCGAGCTCGATGCCGATGCCGTGACCCACGTAGGGCACCTGGCCGGCTCCGTACCCCATGAAGTTCCCGGCCAGGCCGGCTGCCCCGGCCGCGCCACGGGCAGCGTCCCACACGGCGCGGCAGGGCGCCCCGGGCCGGGCGGCGGCGGTCGCCGCCGCCTGCACCCGCAGGGCGGCGTCGTAGGCGCGCGTGAGTTGCTCGGGCAGCGGCCCGAGGCTGAACGCGCGCGTGAAGTCGGCCATGTAGCCGTCGCGCACCGGCACGAAGTCGAACACGATGGGCTCGCCGCGGCCGATCCTCCGGAAGCTGGCCCCCTGGGCCACGGAGGCGCTCAGCCCGGTGCCGGCGAGCGGCGTGTCGAGGTAGCTCGGCACCGTGCCGCTCACGCCGGTGAGCAGCTGGCCGTAGAACATCTCCTGGTTGAACCCGCGCATGCGGATGTACCCCTCGTGCCCCAGGCGGCGGGCCTCCGCCTCCACCCGGCCGGCGAACTCGACCTCGGTGAGACCCTCCTCGAGGAGGCCGGGGATGAGACTGCTCACCTCGTCGGCGACGGCTGCGGAGGCGCGCACCCGCTCGACCTCCCAGGGCGACTTGACCGCGCGTTGCCGCACGACGGCGCGCCCGACGTCCTCGAACGCCGCCTCCGGGAAGAGCTTCTCGAGGCGGCGGAACTGCGCCACCGGCAGCACGTCGAGCTCCAGCCCGAGCCGCGCCGGCAGACGGCCGTAGCGCTCGGCGATGAGTCGCGGAAGGTCTTTGGGCGACGCCAGTTGCTCGATCGCGCCGAGCGCCGACTCCAGGCGGGCGCGCTCGGCGACCTTGCGCACGAACAGCGTCGCCTCGCCCTCCGCCGGCACGTAGAGGTACGACTGCTGGATGGTGCCGGCGTAGTAGTAGAGGTCGGCGTTCTGCTGCAGCAAGGCCCCGTCGAGGCCGAGACCGGACAGCGACGCCTGCAGGCCGGAGAGGCGGTCCGCGAGCTCCGCGGCCGGCGTGAGGACCGCGCGCGGCTCGACCAGCCGCTCTGCCCGGTCCTCCCCCACGCTCACATCACCGAGACGGTGAGCACCCGCCACGCGGTGATGAGCACCAGCGCCAGCGCCACGCCGCCCACGGCGAGACCATCGGCCAGCTCGAACGGCCGGCGAGGATCCTTACGCCCGCCGAGCATCATCGCGAACATGGTCACGGCGCCGCCGATGAGGCCGCCGATGTGCGCCTGCCAGGAGACCGCCCCGGCGGTGAAGGTGAAGACGAGGTTGATGACCAGCAGGAAGAGGACGTTGCCGAGCAGCGACCGCGACTGGAAGTCGCGCCCCCGGTTGAGGAACGCGTGCACGGCGAGAGCGCCGAACACGCCGAAGATGGCGCCGGAGGCGCCGACCACGGCGGAGTTGATGGGCGCCGCCACCAGCACCAGCACCGAGCCGGCGATGCCGGACATGAAGTACAGGAGGAGGAACTTGCCGCGCCCCAGCGCAGCCTCCATGAACCCGCCGATGACCCACAGCGCCCACATGTTGAAGAGGATGTGGAAGATGCCGCTGTGCAGGAACATCGAGGTGACCATGCGCCAGTACTCGTTCTGCAGGAGCACGGCCGGGACGTACAGCGATCCCCAGTTGTAGAGCCAGTCGCCGATGCCCGGCAGGTAGCCGAGCAGGAAGATCGCGACGTTGATGATGACGAGCACCTTGGTGACGGAGAGGCCGCCGCCGTAGCCGGCGAGCGCTCCGTCCCAGCGCGAGCGCATCTGCCCGCGGGTGACGACCTTGGCCCGCGACCCACCGCTGTTCTGCTGCTTGACGCACTCGGGGCAGCGGAACCCCACCGGCGCCGGGATCATGCACTCGTGGCAGATCGGCCGCCCGCAGTTGGAGCACGAGACGCCGGTCTCGCGGTCGGGGTGGCGGTAGCAGTGCTTGACCTGGATGTCGTCAGGCATCCTGGTCTCGAAGTCGGGTGGCATGTCGCCACCCGGGAACCGGTACACGTTGCCCATCAGACTTCCTCTACCGAGCGGGGCAGTTGCGCAAACAGACCACGCAACCACGGGGGCATGGCGCAGGCGCGCGCGGTCTCGCGCTCGCACACCGCGAGGCGCGTCCAGCCGGTGACCAGCAGCAGCCCGTCCTCACGCTCGATCTCGTAGTCGAACGCGAACGAGGCGGGGCCGAGGGACGCGAGCGTGGCGCGCACCGTGAGGAGATCGTCCACACGCGCGGGACGCAGATAGCGCACGCGCGCCTCCACCACGGGCAGGATGATGCCCTGCTCGAGGATCCTGCCGATGGGATAGCCGAGCGCCCGGAGCCACTCCACCCGGACCACCTCGAAGTACGTGAGGTAGTTGGCGTAGTAGCAGACCTGGTCGGCGTCGGTGTCGGCGTAGCGCACGCGCACGCGCGTCTGGAAGCTGGGTTGTGACGTCGGCGGCGTGCTCACGGTGGCGAGGATAGCACGGCGCCGGGTGCGCCCGCCCCCGGGCGGACGGGAGGCGCCCGTGCCCAGATGCGAGGAGGGCGGGGCGCCGCGGCGCCCCGCCCTCCCGGACGAGCTGGTGTGCGGCTTCGCGGTCAGGCGAACGCGATGGGCGCGACCTCGTCGAAGATGGCGATGGCAGCGTCGAGGTCCTCGTCGGTGACGTTGAGGGCCGGAAGCATGCGCACACAGTTGCCGAACGCGCCGGCGCCCATGACGATCAGGTGCCGCTTGAGGCACTCGGTGATGAAGGTCTTGGCGGCCGGGGCGTTGGGATCCTTGGTGCCCGGCATGACGAGCTCGATGGCCATCATGAGGCCCTTGCCGCGCACCTCGCCGATGGCGGGGTACGTCTGCTGCAGCTTCTCGAAGTACGCCTTGAGCTTGTCACCCTGACGCGTGGCGTTCTCGAGCATGCCGTCTTCCTTCATCGCGTCGATGGTGGCGACGGCGGCGGCGCAGCCGACGGCGTTGCCGCCGTAGGTGCCGCCCATGGACCCGGGCATGCACTTGTCCCAGAGCTCACCGTTGGCCGCGATGGCGGCGATCGGGTAGCCGGAGCCGAGGCCCTTGGCGGTGGTCAGGATGTCCGGCTTCACGCCGTAGTGCTCGTGGCAGTACCACGTGCCGGTGCGGCCCATGCCGGCCTGGATCTCGTCGATGATCAGCTTGGCGCCGATCTCGTCGGCGATGGCGCGCAGTCCGTGCATGAACTCGGCGGTCGGCACGACGAAGCCGCCCTCGCCCTGGATGGGCTCGACGATGATGCAGGCCACGTCGTCGCCGACGATCTCGGCGCGCAGCACCCGGCGGACGTCCTCCAGCGCGTAAGCGGTGGGGTCCTCACTCGCGGGCGTGCGGTACGGGTAGCAGTAGCGGGCGTGGTGGATGCCGCCCATGAGGGGCTCCATGTGGCCGCGGTAGTGCACGGCCGAGCAGGTGAGCGCCATGGTGAGGTGCGTGCGGCCGTGGAACGCGCCCTGGAAGGCGATGACGCCGGGGCGCCGTGTGGACTGCTTGGCCAGCTTGACCGCGTTCTCCACGGCCTCGGCGCCCGAGTTCTGGAACAGGACCTGATCCATGCCCGCGGGCAGGATCTCCTGCATCTTGGCGGCGAGGTCGAGCATGGGCTGATGCCGCCACACGCCCATCTGCGCGTGCGAGACCTTGGCGGCCTGGTCCTGGACGGCCTTGACGACCTTGGGATGCGAGTACCCGGTGTTCATCACGGCGATACCCATGACGAAGTCGAGCCACTTGTTGCCGTCGGTGTCCGTGACCCAGCTGCCCTGGGCGCTCTCCGCCGTGAAGGGCGCAAGCGGGGCCACGAAGTGCGGCATGTGCTGCATGTGGGCGGGTCTGTCCGTCGTCACCGTCATCAATGGACCTCCAAGTCGAACGGTCTGCCGAGGCACGGTCGGCGAGCCTCGTGGCCCGCCGAAGCGAGAGGTTCCCCCATGGCTCGCTGTGCCCGCACTCTAGCAGAGCACTTCGTCGAAATTGCGCCGGGTCAACGTACGCGCGACACGACAGAGCGGCTCCAGTTGGCCAACTTGGACAAGTGCGCGGGTGTGTTTCCTTTTGAGCGGGAGTGTTGACACCCGGCTCCCTGAGGAAGAGAATCGTGACAGATTTCACAGCGTTCGTTCTGTAACGAACTAACGGCATGGCGACGAGGCCACCCACCGCCCGGGAGCCCTTGTGGTATCGAGGAAGACCGTATCGCGCATGAGCCGCTACCGGCGGCTGCTTCAGTCTCTTCAGGCGGACGGCGTCGAGAGCATCTACTCGCACCAGCTCGCGCGCCACGCCGTGGTCAGCGCCGCCCAGGTACGCCGCGACCTCATGGAGATCGGCTACTCGGGCAGCCCCAACAAGGGCTACGACGTGGCCGCCTGCATCGAGAGCATCACGCACTTCCTGGACGGCCCCGTGCGCCAGGAAGTCGTGCTGGTGGGCGCCGGCAACCTGGGGCACGCGGTCCTCTCGCACTTCGCCGACAAGAGCCCGTCGGTCGCCATCGTGGCGGCGTTCGACAGCGACCCCGCGCTCGACGACACCCTGGTGCACGGCGTGCGCTGCTTCGGAGTCGCGCGCATGGAGGCCCTGGTACGCGACCTCGGCATCCAGATCGCCGTGCTCACCGTGCCGGGCACGGCGGCCCAGGAGGTCGCCGACGTGCTCGTGCGCGCAGGCGTCAAGAGCATGATCAGCTTCGCCCCCACTCCCCTTGCCCTGCCCAACGAGATCTTCGTCGAGTACATGGACATCACGGCGGCACTCGAGTCGGCCGCCTACTTCGCGCGGCTCAGCGGCCGCGACGAGCCGCAGCCCAACGGCGGCGGCGACATCGGACCGATGGTCAGACAACTGGAATCCCTGCTCGCGAGGTCGGACATGAAGCTCGAAGAACTGGCCACCAATATCGGGGCCCGCGTGGTGACGCCGGGCAAGCCGGGCGGCACCAGCGTCGCCAAGGTCTACGCCGGCGACCGGGTGAGCGACCTGCTCAACGAGGCGTCGGACAAGACCCTGCTGGTCAGCAACCTGGCCAGCGTACAGATGCTGCGCGTCGCCGAGCTCATGGACGTGCCGGGCATCTGCTTCGTCAACGGCGTGGAGCCCGACGCCGAGATGGTGGAGCTCGCCCAGACCAACGACACCCTGCTCATGGTCTCGCCGCAGGGCGTGTTCGAGACCTGCGGCCTCATCTACGCGGCGCTCGACGGGGAGCGAGATTCCTGACGCATGGAGCACCTGACCTACGACATCCGCTGCAGGGACTTCACGAGCGCCGGCGCAGCGTCGCGCGACCTCAAGCAACACCTCAAGCGCATCGGCGCCGAGAGCGACGCCGTACGGCGCGCGATGATCGCCGCCTACGAGGCCGAGATGAACGTCGTCATCCACGCCGAGGGCGGCGGCCACCTTGAGGCGGCCGTGAGCGACGGCCAGCTCGACGTGGACGTCGTCGACGAGGGTCCGGGCATCCCCGACGTGGACTCGGCCATGCGTGAGGGCTGGTCGACGGCCTCGTCCGAGGCGCGCGCGCTCGGGTTCGGCGCCGGCATGGGCCTGCCCAACATCCTGCGCAACAGCGACCGGCTGAGCGTCACCTCCGTGCCGGGCGCCGGCACGCGTGTCAGCTTCACGGTGTCGCTGCGGCCGGAGGCGACCGACCAGGGGGCGCGGCCCTCCTCCCTCGGCGTGGACGCCGAGCTCTGCAAGGAGTGCCGCCACTGCCTGGTCGCCTGCCCGACGGCCGCCATCCGCGTGCGCGAAGCACGCCCGGACGTGCTCGACCACCTCTGCATCGACTGCACCGCCTGCATCGGCGCCTGCGCGCCGCGCGCGCTCACGATGAAGGACGCGCCCGGCGCGCTCGCCGGCGGCGACGTGCTCGTGGTCCCGCCGGCGCTGCTCGCCGGCTTCGGCGAACACCCCGTGCCCGCCGTGGTCGAGGAGCTCCGCGGGCTCGGCTACGACGAGGTCGTCTCGGTGCACCGCTACGAGGACGACCTGCGCCGCGAGCTCGTCGACCTCGCCGCCACCGGCGACGGCCCCGCGCCGCTGATCTCGCCGGTGTGCCCGGCGGTCGTCAACCTCGTGGAGGTCAAGTTCCCCTCACTGCTCGACCACCTCGCGCCGCTGGCGTCGCCCTGGGAGGCGGCGCAGCTGGAGCTCGACGGGCGCCGCGCCACGTATGCCGTGTCCTGCCCGAGCCAGCGCACGGCGCTGCTCACGCAGCGCCCCACGGCGCAGCGCGACACGGTGACGGCCGCGGCCGTCCGCGAAGCGGTGCTGCCGCGGCTCTCCGCGCGCGCACACCGCGCGCCCGGCCTCGACGCCTCACCGCCGGCGGCGACCGGGGCCGACGACCTGCTCGTGGTCACCGGCGTCGTCCACGTGCTCGCGGTGCTCGAGGCGATCGAGGACGGCCGGCTGCCCGGCGTCTCGGCTGTGGAGCCGTACATCTGCGACGGCGGCTGCTTCGGCACCCCGCTTCTCGCCGAGGACTCGTCAGTGGCCGCCTGGCGCTGGGCCGCCGGCGGCGGCGGCGCCCCGGGCGGCGGCGGCAGCCACGCCCGCACGCGACCGTTCCGCGCCCGTCCCGGCATCCGCCTGGACGCCGACATGGCGATCGCCATCCGCAAGCTCGCCCAGCTGGACGAAGAGACCCGGGCGCTGCCCGGTCGCGACTGCGGCGTCTGCGGCGCACCCACGTGCGCCGCGCTCGCCGAAGATGTCGTCATGGAGCGCGCCTCGCGCGCGCTCTGTCCATACACCGCCCGTGTGGAGGAGGAGAGCGCGACATGAGACTCGAGGACATCGCCCGGGAGCTCGGGTTCGCCGAGCTCACGCCGGAGGTCTCCGGCGCGAAAGATGCGGACATCGAACGAGGATACGCGTCCGACCTGCTCAGTGACGTCCTGGCGCACGCCCCGGAGGGCGGGCTCCTGGTCACCCTGCAGGTCCACCTCAACGTGATCGCCGTGGCCAGCCACGCCGAGCTCGCCGCCGTGGTGTTCGCCGGCAGCCGCAAGCCTGAGGACGACGTGCTCGCCAAGGCGGCGGCCGAGGGCCTCGCGTTGTACTCCTCCCCGGCCGACACGTTCGACGTGGTCGGCCGCCTGTACGCCCTCGGCGTCAAGGGGACCCATGCGTGAACGTCTGCTTCGCAGACCTGCACGTGCACACCGCCCTCTCGCCGTGTGCGGACGGCGCGATGACCCCACCGGTGATCGTCGGATCGGCGCTCACTGAGGGCCTGGGGATGATCGCCGTCTGCGACCACAACAGCGCGCGCAACGTCGCCGCCGTCCAGGAGGCGGCCGGCGACCACCTCTGCGTGCTCGCCGGCATGGAGATCACCACGGCTGAGGAGTGCCACGTGGTGGGCCTCTTCCCCGACGCCGCGGCCGCTGAGGCGGCCGGCGCTGAGGTCGGGGCCACGCTGGACGCGGCGGACGAGGGCTACGAGACGTTCTTCGGCGAGCAGCACCTGCTGGACGCGGCCGGGCTGGAGACCGGCCGCGAGACGCTGGCGCTCGCCACGGCCACGCCGCTGAGCGTGGACGCGGCGGTCGCGCTGGTGCACCGGCACGGCGGCATCGCCGTGGCGGCGCACATCGACCGCCCCAGCTTCGGCGTCATCGGCCAGCTCGGCTTCTTCCCCGACGAGGCCGGGTTCGACGCGGTGGAGCTCTCCCGCCACGTCCCGGCCGGCTCGGAGCGGGAGGCGGAGTTCCAGGTCCACGGCCTGCCGGTGCTGCACTCGTCCGATGCCCACTACCCGGGAGACGTGGGCGCGGCGCGCACCGCCGTCACCTGCGAGCGCCCCAGCTTCGACGAGCTGGCGCTCGCCATCAGAGGCCGCGAAGGCAGGCGCATCGGCGATGCATGACCTCTCGCTCTACCTCCTCGACATCCTGGAGAACTCGGTGCGCGCCGGGGCGACGGTGATCTCCACCACCATCGTCGCCGACCGCGCCGCGGACCGAGCTCACCCTGCGGGTCGAGGACGACGGGCCGGGCCTGCCGGTAGAACCGGAGCAGGCCCTCGACCCGTTCTTCACCACCAAGAGCAACAAGAAGACGGGCCTCGGCCTCAGCCTCTTCCGGCAGGCGGCCGAGGCCGCCGGCGGCGGTCTCACCGTCGGGCGGTCCGGCGAGCTCGGAGGGGTGTGCGTGGAGGCGCACATGAGCCTCGCCAACGTCGACCGCCCGCCGCTGGGCGACGTCGCCGCCTCCATCGCCACCATGTTCGCCACCAACCCGGAGATCGAGTTCCGGGTCGACCTCGAAGACGCCGGGGCGCGCACATCGCTACGCGGCCCGGAGATACCGGCCCGCTTCTCGGAACTCACCCTGTTCCAGGAAGCGCTGGCCTGAGCCATGGAAATCATCTGCGAAGCGATCGCAGCAGAACCAAGCGAAGGAGAGGGGAATGGCTGAAGCAGTGAAGCAGTGCGCATGCTGCGCCGAGGAGCCGACTGAGGAGGAACTCCTCGAGCGCCTCGACGCGGTCATCGCCGAGTACAGGGGCAAGCCCGGGGCCCTGATCCCCGTGCTGCAGCTCGCCCAGGGCATCTTCGGCTACCTGCCGGAGGTCGCCCTCAAGCACATCGCCCGCGAGCTGCGGAAGCCGTACAGCGAAGTGGCCGGCGTGGTCGGGTTCTACTCGTTCTTCACCACCGTCCCGCGCGGCAAGCACCTCATCCGCATCTGCCTCGGCACGGCCTGCTACGTGCGCGGCGGCGTGGCCGTCATGGACGCGTTCAAGAAGCAGCTCGACATCGACATCGGCGGCACCACCGAGGACCGCCTGTTCTCGCTGGAGATCGGCCGCTGCTTCGGCGCCTGCGGTCTCGCACCCGTGATCATGATCGACGACGACGTGCACCACCGCGTCAAGCCCAAGCGCGTCAACGAGATCCTCGCCCAGTACGCCGAGGAGCCCGTACTCGCGGAGAGGAGCGCCTGATGGCCGACAAGATCACCAGCCCCGACCAGCTCAGGGCGCTGGCCGAGAAGGCGAAGGCCGACATCGACCTCCGCTCCGGCCGCAAGGAGACGCAGGTGACCGTGCACATGGGCACCTGCGGCATCGCCGCCGGCGCGCGTGAGATCGTCGCCGCGTTCATGACCGAGCTCTCGGCCAACGGAGTCACCTCCGCAAGCCTGCACCAGTCGGGCTGCGCGGGCCTCTGCGAACAGGAGCCGATGGCGACCGTGACCCTCTCCGACGGCACCACGTACCGCTACGGGCTGCTGGACAAGGACAAGGTCCACACCATCGTCGTCAACCACCTCGTCGGCGGGACCCCCGTCGAGGCCTACCTCATCAAGACCTGAGAGCGAGTGGATCTGCTATGGCTGACGTGAGAAGTCACTTCCTCATCTGCACCGGCGGCGGCTGCATCGCCTCCGGCGCCCTCGAGGTGAGCAACGCGGTACGCGAAGAACTGAAGGCTCGCGAGCTCGCCGGCGAGGTCGACGTCGTCGAGACCGGCTGCCTCGGCCCCTGCGTGCAGGGCCCCGTGGCGCTCGTCTACCCGGACGGCGTGTTCTACCAGAACATCAAGGTCGACGACGTGCCCGAGATCGTCGAGGAGCACCTCCTCAAGGGCCGCATCGTCGAGCGTCTCGTGAGTCACGCGCCCGGTACCGACCGGACGCAGGCGGAGATGGACGACATCCCGTTCTTCAACCGCCAGGTCAAGATCGTGCTGCGCAACTCCGGCATCATCGACCCGCTCAACATCGACGAGTACATCGCCCGCGACGGCTACCAGGCCCTCGCCAAGGTGCTCACCTCGATGACCCCCGAGCAGGTCGTCGAAGAGGTCCTCGCCTCCGGCCTCCGCGGCCGCGGCGGCGCCGGCTTCCCCACCGGCATGAAGTGGAAGTTCGCCCAGGCGCAGGACAACGACACCAAGTACATCCTCTGCAACGCGGACGAGGGCGACCCCGGCGCGTTCATGGACCGCTCCGTGCTCGAGGGCGACCCGCACTCGCTCATCGAGGGCATGGTCATCGGCGCCTTCGCCATCGGCGCGCACGAGGGCTTCGTGTACGTGCGCGCCGAGTATCCGCTCGCCGTCGAGCGCCTCGAGCACGCGCTCGGGCAGGCGCGCGAGTACGGCCTGCTCGGCAAGAACATCATGGGCATCGGGCTTCGACTTCGACCTCGAGATCCGCATGGGCTCCGGCGCCTTCGTCTGCGGCGAGGAGACCGCGCTGATGACCTCCATCGAGGGCAACCGCGGCGAGCCGCGGCCGCGCCCGCCGTTCCCGGCCGTCAGGGCCTCTGGGGCAAGCCCAGCGTGCTCAACAACGTCGAGACCTTCGCCAACATCGCCGCCGATCATCCTCAAGGGCGCGGCCTGGTACGCCAGCATCGGCACCGAGAAGAGCAAGGGCACCAAGGTGTTCGCCCTCGGCCGGCGACGTGCAGCAACACCGGCCTGGTCGAGGTCCCGATCGGCATGCCGCTCGGCGAGATCATCTACGAGATCGGCGGCGGCATCCCCAACGGCAAGGAGTTCAAGGCCGCCCAGATCGGCGGTCCCTCGGGCGGCTGCATCCCCAAGGAGCACCTCAACGTGCCCGTGGACTACGAGTCCCTGCAGGAGCTCGGCGCGATCATGGGCTCCGGCGGCCTCATCGTCATGGACGAGGACACCTGCATGGTGGACATCGCCCGGTTCTTCCTCGAGTTCGTCCAGGAAGAGACCTGCGGCAAGTGCCCGCCGTGCCGCGTCGGCACCAAGCGCATGCTCGAGATCGTCGACGCGCATCTGCCAGGGCGAGGGCGAAGAGGGCGACATCGAGCGCCTGATCGACCTCGGCGAGACCATCAAGCGAGACCGCGCTCTGCGGCCTCGGCCAGACGGCGCCGAACCCGGTGCTCTCGCACCATCCGCCACTTCCGCCACGAGTACGAGGCCCACATCCAGGACAAGTACTGCGAGGCCGGCGTCTGCTCGACGATGTTCATGGCGCGCTGCTCCAACGCGTGCCCGGCCAGCGTCAACATCCCCGGCTTCGTGAGCCTCGTGGGCGAGCAGCGCTACAACG
Source organism: uncultured Thermoleophilia bacterium (assembly GCA_963747935.1). Lineage (GTDB taxonomy): Bacteria > Actinomycetota > Thermoleophilia > UBA2241 > UBA2241 > CAIXSE01. Next base: position 419,606 of record CAVVGY010000009.1, read on the forward strand.
AGGCGCTCAAGCTGCACCGCGAGCGCAACCCGCTTGCCAGCATCTGCGCCCGCGTCTGCTTCCACCCGTGCGAGAGCAAGTGCATGCGCTCCAGCCTCGACGGCGCCCGTGTCGATCCGCCACGTCAAGCGCTTCATGGTGGAGCAGGAAGAGGAGCATCCAGCTGCCCGGAGATCCGCGAGAACGCCGAGAACGCCGCGCGCAAGGTCGCCGTGGTCGGCGCCGGCCCTGCCGGCCTCTCCTCCGCCTACTTCCTGGCGCCGGCTGGGCTACAAGCCGGTCGTGTTCGAGGCCGAGCCCAAGGCCGGCGGCATGCTGGTCCAGGCCATCCCGGCCTACCGCCTGCCGCGTCCGGAGCTCGAGC